>NZ_CP007044.2:1372045-2744091 GCF_000520015.2 Chania multitudinisentens RB-25 | reverse complement strand
ACACAATCACCAGCCCTTCCAATGCGCTGAATTGCTGCGCTTTGAGCAATACCGCATTCACCTGCGCAACAAACTCTGCTTTCAGCGTGTTGACCTTTTCCCCAGGAACATCAATGGTGATGACGCCAATATTGTCCGGGCGCAGCATGAAATGAAATGCCGAGGTGGCCGCGCGCTGTTCGTGCAATGCATTCTCGAAGCTCATCACTCCACCTCCACGATCATCGCCGCACCCAATCCCCCGGCAGCACAGGCCGTTGCCAGCCCCAAGCCACCGCCGCGCCGTTTGAGTTCATGCAGCATCTGGGTAATCATGCGTGCCCCTGTGGCAGCAAACGGGTGACCGTAGGCAATCGAACCGCCCAATACGTTGAATTTTTCCATATCCACCTCACCAATCGCCTGTTCACGGCCCAGTTTCTGTTGGGCAAATTCAACGCTGGCAAACATTTTCAGGTTAGCCAACGTTTGTGCGGCAAAAGCTTCATGCATGTCAATCAAGGTGAGATCCGCCAAGGTAACCCCAGCGCGATCCAGCGCCAGCGGCGTGGCATAAGAGGGGCCAAGCAGCATATCTTCCCAAACATCAATGGCAGCAAAAGCAAAGCTGCGCAAATACCCCAGCGGCTGTAACCCGAGTTCTTTGGCACGGGATTCACTCATCAGCAATACGGCTGCCGCTCCGTCAGTCAATGGGGTACTGTTGGCCGCCGTTACGCTGCCGTGTTTGCGGTCGAATGCCGGTTTCAACCGGGCATAGGATTCCAGACTGGAATCTTTGCGAATGTTATTGTCTTCAGCCAGCGGCGTTTTATAAGGGGGAACGTAGGCCGTCATCACCTCATCACGCAGCAGCCCTTGCTCCCAGGCTTTGGCAGCAAGCTGATGTGAACGATGGGCCAAAGCATCCTGCTGCTCACGGCTGATGCCGTGGGTTTTCGCCATTTGCTCTGCGGTATCGCCCATGCGCAGGCCGGTAGAATACTCCGCCACTGCCGGTGGCACCGGCATCAAGTCGCGGAATTTAAGTTTGCTGAACAGTTTCAGGCGTTGTGGCAACGTGCGCGCCTTGTTGACGTCCACCAGCGTGCGCGCCAATGCTTTGCTAACGCCAATCGGCAGCACCGAAGAAGAATCTGCACCACCGGCAATCCCGATGCTGATACTGCCCGCCAGGATGCTTTCGGCCACATTGGCAATCGCCTGGAAGCTGGTGGCGCAAGCACGCGAAACGCTATAGGCATCGGTATGCACACTCATGCCGGTACCGAGGACAATTTCCCGCGCAATATTGGGCGCTTCGGGCATTTGTACCACTTGGCCAAAGACCAGTTGTTCGATCAACTCCGGGGCAACAGCGCTACGGACTAACAACTCGCTGACCGCCATTTTGCCGAGATCGACAGCGGGGAGCCCATGATAAGCGGTCGCCTGTTTGGCGAAAGGTGTGCGTAATCCATTAATAATAGCGATACGATCACCATGACGGGTAATCAGCGGCAATGCCTTACTCATAAACGCTCCTGAATAAATAGACCGTCAAAATAACGGACAAAAGAGGTCTGACCTGATCAGTTAATTGTTAACTAAATGGTTACACTTGGCAAATCAGCAAAAGTGAAAACTGCGAGCAGGGACAACTTTCCGGCGGAATGGAGGCTGGATAACCCGCGCAGGAGGCCCTGCGCAGGTCTGAAAAAGAAATTAACGCAGGCCGAGTTGGAAGATCAGCGTTTCAGCCTGGCAGGCGAAAGTAAAATCAATATCCAATTGCACGCCCCCCTTAACCGGTTTCAGGCTACTGCTGATGTCACACGGATCGGATTCAACGCTACGTGCTTTTTCGGTCAAGGCGGCCAAAGTTTCCTCAGCATCTTGCTGATGCGCAAATACCTGGCTGTAGGAAGCGGTACAATCGGTATTATCCATCACCGTTCCAACGTCCATACAGCAACAAGCTGCGGTTTCCTGAGCACTGCATTTATTAGCATCTGACATGTTTACACTCTCCTCGCGGGCCGCATTCAAGCTTGCCCAAATAACCGTTTATGATCCGGCTGTAAATAAACAAAATACTGGCGTTATTTTACGCTTAGGGTAAAGCAATCACTAGCCTTACTTTTTATAAGTGCTTTAACTCATGGAAATTACAGGTATAAATCGCTGCCCGTCCCACTCAACAACGGCTGAGTTTCTATTATTCATCCCATTTTTGTAATGCAGATCTCTTTTTTGATATCATTTTTGACATATTCAAAAAACAAACTTGCAACAAACCAACAGGTCGGACCTATAATTCTACCACTGGTCTGATTTGTCTAATTACGAACAGACCTCTACAATTATTTTTCATTGTTACGCGTTGTAACATAATTTAATTAAAAACATAAAATGAGGTTTTGGTCATGAGCCAGAAAAACCTATTCACTAAGTCAGCTCTTGCAGCTGCAGTGGCGATTATCTCTTCAAACGTGTATGCCGCAGGATTCCAGCTGAATGAATTTTCTTCAGTGGGCCTGGGGCGTGCTTATTCTGGTGAAGGCGCAATGGCAGATTCAGCAGCCTCTGCCAGCCGTAACCCAGCAACCATGATGATGTTTGACCGCCCGACGATTTCTGCGGGCGCCGTCTTCATTAACCCTGATGTTGATATTTCCGGCACTTCACCCTCAGGTGCCAGCCTGGATGCGAAAAACATCGCACCAACCGCTTGGGTACCAAATTTGCACTATGTGCACCCATTGAATGAACAATGGGCTGTGGGTGGTTCCGTGGTCAGTAACTATGGTCTGTCAACAGAATTCAGTGATAGCTACCCGGCAGGTTCTGTTGGGGGAAAAACCGATCTCACCACGCTGAACCTCAGCCTGAATGCGGCTTACCGTCTGAACCAGAACTTCAGCTTCGGTCTTGGTGTTGATGCCGTTTACGCAGATGCGGAAATTTCACGTACTGCCGGTGATCTGCCGCTACTGATTGCTGGCCAAGGTTTACAAACCGGGCAATTAACGCCGCAGCAGGCAGCCCAAATCGCCTCAATCCCGGCCAACACTCAGATTACCCATCTTGAAGGGACTAAGTGGGGCTACGGCTGGCATGCGGGTATTCTGTATCAGGTGGATGACAACAACCGTTACGGCTTCACCTATCGTTCTAAAATAAAAATCGATTTTGACGGTGATTACAGAAGTAATCTGCCTGCCCAGTTCAATCCACTGCTGGGCCCGGTAGGTTTACCTGTCGGCACCAGCGGCCAGACCGTTCCTGGTTCTCTTGAACTCAATCTGCCAGAAATGTGGGAAGTCTCAGGCTATAACAAAGTGGCTGCACAGTGGGCAATCCACTACAGCATGGCTTACACCAGTTGGAGCCAGTTCCAGGAGCTGAGAGCCGTTGATAACAATGGTCAGACTCTGTTCCAGAAACATGAAGGTTTCCGTGATGCTTACCGTATGGCACTGGGTACCACGTATTTCTATGACGATAACTGGACCTTCCGTACCGGTGTCGCCTTCGATCAGACCCCAGTTCCTGCCGCCAACCGTTCTATCTCAATCCCGGATCAGAACCGCACCTGGTTAAGTGCAGGTACCACCTACGCATTCAATAAGGATGCTTCTGTCGATGTTGGTATCGCCTACATGCATGGCCAGAAAGTGACCATCAACGAAGGCCCTTATACCTTCGAATCCGAAGGTTCAGCCTGGTTGTACGGTGCTAACTTCAACTACCGTTTCTAATCTTCTTCCATACCAAAAAAAGCGCCTTGAGAGGCGCTTTTTTTATACCGTTGGTTGCTACCCCCACTGCGTGAGAGGTAAACGCTGATTAATTTGACGAATCAATCTCGCCTAATTCATCCTGAATCGCTTTGGCATTCGGATTTTCTTCCGGTTTGAGTACGCCACCACGCGCCAGGAAATCATGCCGTTGGAAGTAGGCTTCACGCGACATCAGGTAAGGATCGGAAGAGTTTCTCAGCAGGCCGTCAGAATCCAGCAGTTGCGCTCGCGTCTCGACCCCTTCCACTACCCATTTACCTGCCGACATCCAGAAGGTCAGATAACTTAACACCGGATAAACGCTATCTGCCCAGTCCCCACCATCTTCACGCAGGGTAAAGCTGCCATAAACCGGCAGGTGGACATAAGGGCCATAACCCACACCGTAATTACCCAGCGTCCCACCGAAGCGGCGCGGCTCTTCACGTGCCAGTTTCGGGTTCGCCATCCCTGCGACGTCGATCAATCCTCCCATACCCAGCAACGTGTTCAGGAAGAAACGGTTGAAGTGGATCATGCCTTGATATGGGTTACCGCGCAGGAATTCGTTCACCATACTGGCTGGTTCTTCCAGGTTGGAAGTGAAGTTACCCAAGCCATTACGCGCAGGCATCGGCACATAATCACGCCATACCACCGCGACAGGGCGCAGCACATAAGGATCCAGCACGTTGAAGTTGAAATTAAACATCGCCCGGTTGAAACCTTCAAAGGGATCAGAACGCTCATGCGGATCATTACCCGGCGAGCTGGCACAGCCCACCAGAAGTACCGTTGCGAAAGCCAGCCCAGTCAGGCGAACGTTCATATTTTTCTCCATGAAAACCTGTTTAATTTTTTGTCAGAGGCCTGTTTGCCTATCGGGACACTGACCTTCCCTTATATTAACAACAAGTTTAACAGTTTATTCTTCTGCCTGTATTTTTGCTTGTTCAATACTGCGCTTGATGATTTCACTGCGTGAATCACCCGCCGGTAACAATTTCAACATCATCTGCCAGGCAGAGATAGCCTGCGGGTAATCGCCCTGTTCAAACGCATTAAACGCCAACAAGCTGAACACACGAATATTAGTATGATCTTCCGCAGCCATCTTGCGCAAGATCTCAGTGGCTTGCTGATTATCTTGCGGATCGCTGGAGCGTGTTAGCACATCGGCATACCCCAGGCGCACATCCATATTAGTGGGATCTAAGCGATAAGCACGGGCAAAAGCCTGCGTAGCGGTGGTGGCATTATTCAACACCATACCGATACGGCCAAGCAGCATCCAATCATTGATATTTCTGTCATCGGTCTGTAACGCAGTGCGCACCCCCAAGCCAAGACGGGCGATCTCTTCCTGAGTCAGTGGCTGGGCGCGCTCATCAGCCACGCGCTTACGCAATTCAGGCAGTTGGGATTCTACCTGATGCCAAGCATTAACCTGAACCCATCCACCGGTTTTCAGATAAAGCCCTACTGACACCACCGCCAGCAGCAGCACACCAGGCACCAGCGCCCAACGATTGATCGGTTGCGCCTGTTCCTCCTGCTGGCCGGGAATATCCTGCAACAGGTTCTGTTGCAGTTCTTTGATCAGTTCAGGCCGTTCTGCCACCACGCCCTGCTGTTCATCTTGTTCCAGCTCACTGAGGCGATCCTGATAAAATGCTTTATTCAGCGCATCACGGCTGGTTGCACTGTTTTCTTTACCCTGACGCAGTACCGGCACCACCAGCAAAGCAGCAGCTCCGATCAGCAGTACAGTAATCATCAGCCAAAAAACCATTAGGATTTCTCCCTATCCGTCTCTTTCAACAGTGCGGTAAGGCGCCGTTGCTCCTGCTCAGAGAATTCTTCATTTCCCCGGCGGCGAGCACGTAGTACCACAACGCCCCCACCAATCAATACAAACAACAATGGCCCAATCCACAGGATCAGCGTCGCTGGCGTCACTGGGGGTTCATAGGTGACAAAGTTGCCATAGCGCGCCACCATATAATCCGTAATTTGCTGTTTGCTTTGCCCTTGCATCATCAGTTCATACACTTTGGCACGCATATCCGTTGCGATGATGGCGTTGGAATCGGCAATACTGTTGTTCTGGCATTTTGGGCAACGTAGCTGCTCTGTCAGTTCACGATACTGCTGTTCCTGCTCTAGCGAACTGAATGTGTAGGTGTCGATAGCCGCCGCCGCGCCCCAGCTCAGCAACGCAGCCAACATGAGCATCATCAGCCTCATGCTTTCCCCCCGTATTGGCGGTATAACGGTAAGACTTCCTGCTGCCAGACGCGTTCGTTCATATCCCCAGCGTGGCGATAGCGAATAATGCCGTCACCGTCGATCAGAAACGTTTCCGGCGCACCATAAACACCGAGATCCAGCCCCAGCATGCCATCGCCGTCAAACAGGCTCAGAGCATAAGGATTCCCTAACTGATTCAGCCAGGCTATCGCTTTGGCACGATCGTCCTTATAGTTCAGCCCGACAACCCGTACCCCTTGCGCAGCCAGGGTGTTAAGATATTCATGTTCTGCACGGCAGGTGGGGCACCAGGTCGCCCACACGTTGAGCAACAGCGGTTTACCATCATGCAACGCTGACTGATCGAACGTTTTACCAGGTTGTTCAAGCGATTCCAGTTTAAACACGGGCACCGGTTTGCCGATCAACGCTGACTCCAGCATGGTCGGATCTTCGCCACCGGCATTGCGCGTCAGTTGCACCAACAATGCGGCGACCAGCAGCAAGAATAAGACTAACGGAATAAACAGCAGTTTACGGTTCATGCCTGCTCCTCTCGATGGGCTTCATGTTTGCGTTTTTTACTCATGCGGTAGCGCGGATCGAGCATACATAAAAGACCGCCCAGCGCCATAAACACCCCACCGAACCAGATCCAGCGGACAAAAGGCTTGTAGTAAAGCCGCACCGCCCATGAGCCGTCGTTTAACTCTTCGCCCAATGCGGCGTACAGATCGCGCGTCAGGCCACCGTCGATGGCCGCTTCGGTCATCATACTGCGTGCCACGTTGTAGTAGCGTTTTTCCGCATGCAGCGTTGCTTCTGGTTTACCATGACGAGTCACATCAATAATCCCGACCGCGCCGGTATAGTTTGAGCCGCGAACGTCATGAACATCGCGAAAAGTGAAGTGATAATCACGCACTGCCACGCTATCCCCCACTTTCATGCGTACATCGCGTTCTACGCTGTAATTCTGGCTGAAAGCGATGCCAACCACCGTCACCGCCACGCCCAAATGGCCCAAAACCATGCCCCAGTGGCTGCGGGAAAGCTGGGCCAAACCGCGCCAGAAACCGTGCCGATGGGTAGCGCGCTCGTGCAGTTCCATTAACGTCAGCACAATCACCCAGATTGCCATCATCAGCCCAACCACCGTCATGCCAACAATGCTGTCCTGCAACAGCCAGGGCAGCAGGATCGACAGCAACAATGTGACCACCAAAGCCGCTCCCAAACGGCGCCAAAGCTTGCTGGGTTCGTCACGGCGCCAGCGCACCAGCGGGCCAATCCCCAACAACAGCGCCAACGGCGCCATCAGCCAGGTGAACATGGTATTGAAGAACGGTTCACCAATGGAAATACTGCCCAAGCCCAACTGTTTATGCACTAAGGGTAACAATGTACCCAGCAATACCACCAACATGGCGGCAATCAGCAACACGTTGTTACTCAGCAGAAAAGTTTCCCGAGAGAACGTTTCATGCTGCACCCGGCTACGCACCTGCCCGCCCTTTACTGCATACAGCAACAACGAACCACCGATGACAATCACCAGATAAGCGAGAATAAACATGCCACGCGCCGGATCGGAAGCGAACGAGTGTACGGAAACCAGCACGCCGGAGCGCACCAGGAAAGTACCCAACAGACACAGCGAGAAAGCGGTAATCGCCAGCAATACCGTCCAGGCTTTGAAACTGCCGCGTTTCTCGGTCACCGCCAGCGAGTGAATCAAAGCCGTTCCCACCAGCCACGGCATAAAGGAGGCGTTTTCTACCGGGTCCCAGAACCACCAGCCGCCCCAGCCCAGCTCATAATAGGCCCAGGCTGAACCCAGCACGATGCCCATGGTCAGGAATACCCAGGCCGCCATCGTCCAAGGGCGCGACCAACGCGCCCAAACCGTATCGAGCCGCCCGGCCATCAGCGAAGCAATGGCGAAAGCAAACGCCACCGAGAAACCGACGTAGCCCATATACAGCAGTGGTGGATGGAAGATCAGCCCGACATCCTGCAACAACGGGTTAAGATCGCTGCCATCTATCGGGAAGTTTGGCAGCGTGCGGCTAAACGGGTTTGAGGTCATGATGATGAACAGCAAAAAGCCGGCGGTGATCATCCCCATCACCGCAAGCACACGCGCTACCGCATCCTGCGGTATGCTGCGGCTGCACAGGGCCACCGCCAGCGACCAACAGCTCAGCAACAACACCCATAGCAGTAATGAACCTTCATGCGCTCCCCAAGTAGCGGCAATGCGGTAGTACACCGGCAATTGCGTGTTGGAGTTGGCGGCCACATAGGCAACGGTGAAATCATGGGTGATAAAAGCGTGAATCAGGCAGAGAAATGCCAGCGCAATGGCGGCAAACAGGCCATAAGTCAAGGGGCGGGCCACCGCCATCATGCGCTGATCCCGGCGCACGGCTCCCCATTGCGGGTAAATACTCAGTAACAGCGAAATCGCCAGCGCCAGACACAGCAGAAAGCTCCCGACTTCTGGCATCATGACTTGTTGCCCCCATTTTGCGGGGTAGCATAGATCTCAGCCGGGCCTTGGTGATTGTCTTTCATTGCCTCAGCGACTTCTGGCGGCGTGTATTTTTCATCGTGCTTAGCCAACACTTCGCGGGCATTCACCACATTCCCTGCGCCCAATACCCCCTGAGCCACCACGCCCTGCCCTTCACGGAACAAGTCCGGCAGAATGCCTTCGTAGGTCACCTCAACCGCCCCTTTGGCGTCATACACTTTAAAACTCACCTGCAAGCTTTGTTGATCGCGTTTCACCGAGCCTGGCATCACCATGCCGCCAATACGCAGGCGCTGCCCAACCTCTGGCTTTTCATGCTGCTCGCCTTTGCCTTGCAGGATCTCACCAGGGGTATAAAACAGATCGATATTGGAACGCAGCGCATACAGCACCAGCGTGGCGGTCAGCACTACCCCGAGTAACACCAGAATCGCCAGATAAAGGCGGCTTTTACGACGTGGATTCATGATGATTTCCCCCACGCATCGGCGGCCTGCTTTGACCGTTGTGACTGGCGAATACGCTGTTCACGCGCCTGGCGGCGGCTGACTTCATCCAGCAACTGTTTACGCTGCCAGAAAGTATGAAAAACCAGCCCTAACAGCGGCAGTAACGTGGCCGCCACCGCCAGCCACACGTAAAAAGCATAGCCACCCATGGCAAAGAAGGTCTGCCAGGAATCGAACGCAGCATTCATGATTGGCGCTCCTTATTGATCAAATCAGCCACCCACGGGCGCTGGCATTCCTGGTTCAGGATCAGATTGCGCAAGCGCATTAATGTCAGTGTGATAAAGAACAACAGATAACCGAAGATCGCCCAACGCAGTGGAGTACGCATGCTTGGTGCGATGCTCTGCTGCATATTGGTCGAACCCTGATGCAGGGTGTTCCACCATTCAACAGAGAAATGGATAATCGGCAGATTGACCACCCCGACCAACACCAGAATACCGGCCGCCCGCCCGGCCAGACGACGATCGTCAAAGGCGTTGTACAGCGCAATGATGCCCATATAGAGGAACAGCAACACTAATTCAGAGGTCAGGCGCGCATCCCATACCCACCAGGTGCCCCACATGGGTTTGCCCCAGGCAGAACCCGTAACCAGCGCAATAAAGGTAAATACCGCCCCAACCGGGGCCATGGCGGCGACCACCGTATCTGACATTTTCATCTGCCAGACCAGGCCGATAAAGGCGGCTATCGCCATGGAGGCATAGACCCCCATTGACCAGATTGCCGCAGGGACATGGATGTACATAATGCGGAAACTGTCACCCTGCTGATAATCTTTCGGAGCAAAGCCAAAGCCCCATATCCAGCCAACCAGCAAACAGACAGCGCCGGCGATCCCCAGCCAGGGAACCCAGCGGCCACAAACATGGTACAACCGTTCAGGCCGGGCAAATTGATGTAACCATTTCCACATTGTCGTCATCACCCATGGTAAAAAGTCATCCAGTGACTGCTCCTCAACACGAAGCAGCGCAAGTCTTGCTCGCGGCAACCGGCTCTTGATGGCATTGGCCCGCGCTATTTTTTACTAATGCACACTCACACGTAACGCCGCCGCAGTGGCGAAAGGGGCCAACGTTATGCTACCCGCCAGCATAGCCCCCAGGATCGCCAGATAACCGTCAATCGGCATCCCCATAGAAGCCGCATTGATGGCCGCCGTAGCGAAAATCAGCACCGGGATGTACAAAGGCAGCACCAGCAGGCTCAGCAGCACACCACCTTTACGCAGCCCAACGGTCAGTGCCACACCGATAGCCCCAATCAGGCTCAGCGTCGGCGTTCCCAGCAACAGGGTCAGCGCCGTTGCTACCCAGCTTTGGACATCCAGCGATAACAGCAACGCCACCAGCGGCGACAGGATCAGCAGCGGCAGCCCGGTGACGAGCCAATGCGCACAGACTTTGCCTAATACCGCCATCGGTAGCGGTGTTGGTAGCAGTAATAACTGCTCCAGCGAACCATCCAGAAAATCGTCACGGAACAGGCGCTCAAGCGCCAGCAACGAGGCCAGCAGCGCCGCCACCCAGATGATCCCCGGCGCGATACGCGCCAGCAATTGCGGCTCTGGGCCAATCCCTAATGGGAACAACGTGATCACAATCAGGAAGAACCACAGCGGATTCACAATCTCAGCGCTTTTGCGAAAAGCCAGTTTGAGTTCCCGGCGCAGTATGATGAAAAACATCAGGCGATCTCCGCGCTTTTGGTAGCCAGACGAATCTTCCCCACTGGCCGCTTCGTCCCGGTCAAATCCTGATGGGTGGTTAACAGCACCAGACCGCCCTGCTGCGCATGTTGTTCAAACAGCGCCGTCAGTTCCACCACCCCTTGCTTATCTATCGCCGTAAGCGGTTCGTCCAGTATCCACAGCGGGCTATCGCTCAACCACAGTCGGGCCAGCGCCACACGCCGCTGCTGGCCAGCAGAAAGCTGCGCCACGGGCAAATCTTCATACCCCGTCAGCCCCACCTGCTCCAACGCCTGCCAGATGGCCTGACGATCGGGAAGCTGGCGCACCGCCTGATAAAACTGCAAATTCTCAAACGGGGTCAGCATAGATTTAATCCCCGGTTGATGGCCGAGAAACAGCAGATCCGAATGATACTGTTCACGCTGGCGTAGCGTATTTTGCCCACGCCATAACACTTCGCCCCCCTCCGGCTGCGCCAAACCCGCCAGAATACGCAACAGGCTGGTTTTTCCCGCCCCGTTCGCCCCTTCAACCTGAATAATGTCGCCTGGATTCACCGCAAAACTTAACCCGCTAAACAGAATGCGTTCATCGCGCACACAGCTCAGATTTTTGGCTTCCAACATAGGGGGCTCATCTTTTCTTTGGGATACCGAATCATAACATAAGCACTATGGGGCTCGTAGCCCGCACCCCGCAACGAATCTACTCCATAAGAGGTAATATTGCGTCCCAGATCAAGGTTGAGTAGAAAAAATCCGCCGCGCTGACATCGCGTTGCTTTTTTGAACGGGGAAATGGCCTTCGCAGATGGCGGCGAGGGGCGAGAAAACCCTCAAAGAGATAACCCCACTAAGAGCCATTGGGATAGGCTCTTAACGTTTAGAGAAAGGCAGGTACAACCTCAAATCAGATGAAATTCACTACTGTTGGTGATGGAATAACCAAACGCACCGCTAACGACTTATTCTGTGGGCAAAAAAAGGTATAATGCCCGGCGATCGGGTTGAGTGCCTTATCACTGCGTCCCCGTAGTTAAACGGATATAACAAGCCCCTCCTAAGGGCTAGTTACTGGTTCGATTCCAGTCGGGGGCACCAAAATCCGCCTCATCTTGTATTTATCCGCAAATGATGGATGGCATATCTTGGGTGTTCTACCTAGAAGGGCCCTACCTGAACGTTATGGTCACTGGCAAACGATTTACGACCGGTTTAATCGATGGCCCGGCTGGAATAATAAACTCTATTTTCAATATATTACTTCAGATACTTGATGAGAATACGTTGGTTGGCTGCGATACTGCGCTAAAAGAACACCGATGTATCACCACCTGCTCGGAAAAAACAGCGAGAAAACCTATTGACTGAGATGACAAATACAATCTGGCACTCGATCTGACTGAGGCGATTGATATCGGACTGAGTTCTCTTCAAGTGATTTACTATTTGGAACAACTGGTTAGAAACCATCCTGTATTATCAATTTTATCTGTTGACTAGCACTTTAAAGTAAAAATTTTCAGAAACCGCACAGAGTAATTTTTCAGTCACTTCCTGTTGAAAAAATACAATTATGTTAAAACCATTATAATACTGATCAAAAATAATTTATATCCCCCCCAATATCGCACCGCTACTGAATTCTGATTTTTATTACTTCCATTGATGAAAAAAACACCAGATATAACTATTGCCATGTATTATCATGACTTCATAAAAATACACTGATTTAAGTCAAGATATAACATTTTAAAGCAAACGGATATTTCATAAGCACGAAAATAATTAAAAAAACGCAAAAAAATAAATAGGCTTAAATACATTAAAGGTTAGAATTAAAAGGAAATATATTAAATTATAAAAATCAAGCATGAAATAAAAAACCGTTTAATAAACTCATCACATGAACATTAGCAGATTATTATTTATAATATTAATATATAGAGACATCGAAGATATTTGTTTTTGTCAATAACTATGATTTACAGAGGGTTTTTAATGAAAACTTAACATAATTAATCATATAACTTATGGATGCATTTTCAGAATGAGATCAATCTATAACTTACCGTTCCAACCCACTGCTGAATGTATGCCTTTTATCATGCATATAGGCAATCTCGAAAACACTTAACACAAATTAACTTTAAAGGATATTTATGAAAACTAATACTGCATTGAATTCGTCCACACTATCCGCAACACCCAAGGCTAGTGATACTCTTAGTGATAAACTGATACGTATGCTGAGAAATACCAATACTCCAGCTCAAGGGCTTAATGATGGTAGCGAATACCTGGAACATACTGTGTCTAAACATGATATAAAAGGAGAGAGCATACAAGACACGATTAAAGTCACAGAAGACATATTGACCATTAGCAGCAGTACATTAGAAAATTCACTTAACAATGATATTGAATTGCCAGCACAAGGATATGAATATACGCACAGCGATACGATATCGACGACGAATAGAACAGGATGGGTATTTAATTATGGATTTCAAGCAAATGTCAATTTTAATCTATTGTTTGCCTCAGGTGGAGTCACTCATACACTTGGTATTGAATACTCTATGTCCACAGATGAAAAACATGAGGAAACTATTACAAGAAAATGGAAAATAGACTCATTCAATGTAAAAATTCCTGCGGGGAAAAAATATAAAATTGATTATATATTCACTAAAGTGTCTGTATCAGGAAATAGTAAACTAGAAGCTGAGCTGTTTGGTTCGATTAATTATAAGACTGTAAAGCCACCTGTTCAATTCTATTCTCTTGATTTAGGGTCAGCGACTGAAGTCTTAGAGCCATCAAAAAGAGAGGGATTTGAAACGTTATATGCTCCGGCTTCACAATATGGGAGAGGTGTAAAACAAGTAGGCGTATCACCTTTTTCAGCAGTGAAAGGTATAGATTTCTTCATTCATATTTATGACGTCACAGATAGAAAGGAAGTATTTGTTTCTCGATATGATCAAAAATCTGTAAATTGATACTGTGTAACAGCTAATGCTCATCGTGGTGATCGTTGTACTCAAAGACCTGAGTTACATCGAAAGAGCCACGATGACTCTGTCACACTAAGGTAGAGGACTAGGGGGGCCCAAAGCTGGTCGCCCTTATCTTGAACATCGACAAGTGATAAATGGCATATTTTGGGTGCCCTGCTTAATCAGGTTGTTTGGATATTTATTCTGCCTGATGGTGATATTTTCATCTTTTCCTTATATTCACCTCCCAGTCATCACCCTTTTTCTCTACCGACACTAAACGCAGCTCGTTTGGCCCCGACTCATTCGGAGTCAGGCCAAAACTTTTAATCCCCTTGCCCCTGGCGTTCAACTTTCTGTTAGTCACAAGAAACATAAAATATCCTCTTGCTGGTAAACTACGGTTATTATAAAGAACTTACCCATATTATAAATATGGAAGCCATATGCCCAAATAAAGCATAGGTGTTGTCAACATTCATCACCCACCTGGTGATCTCTCAAATGAGGTGCCAGTCACTTAAATTTTCGTTATCTATTGAGCCTTAATTTTGTTTATCACATATTTATTACAAAAATAAGACATCACCTCCGTAAACTCAGTCTCCCGCAGCAGGTTGTTTAAGGTATATTGCATCAAGCCGATATCTCAACGCTCCACTACAACACCTGTCGGTATAACACCTGTCATCAATGATCTTTAAAAACATTGATCCAGTTCAGGGATTCGTCTTTATATTTATGCTAGGAGTTAGCATGTCAGTACATTTACGTCATTTAGCGTTAATACCACTGTTAGTCCTCACCGCCTGTCAACAGCCAACCCACGTTACCACTGCAGATTCACTCCCTATTACAGCCAGCATACAACCGGCAGTCGTGGATAATGCCAGGATTGAGATTTCACAACGTGCACTGGAATACAACACACAAAAAGTTCAGAAACTGCTGGGCAATAAATCCACCCTCTGTGCCATTTTAAAAGGAGATGCTTACGGGCATGATCTTTCATTAGTCACGCCGGTGATGCTGAAAAACAATGTTCAATGCATCGGCGTCGCCAGTAATCAGGAACTGAAAACCGTGCGTGAGCTGGGTTTCACCGGGCGCCTCATGCGTGTCAGAAATGCCACCGAGCAAGAGATGCGCCAGGCAGCGGATTATGATGTTGAAGAACTGATCGGCAATCTGGATATGGCTAAACGCCTGGATGCCATTGCCGCTCAGCAGGGGAAAACGCTGCGCATCCATTTAGCACTCAACTCCGGCGGTATGTCCCGCAATGGGCTGGAGGTCAGCAATGCCGCCGGCCTGAATGAAGCCAAAGCGATCTCGGCCTTAAGTCACCTGAAAATTGTTGGCATCATGTCTCATTACCCAGAGGAAGATGTGGCGGCGGTAAAGAAAGATCTCGCCCGCTTCAATAAGCAAGCCAAGCAGGTGCTGGATATTACCGGGCTCAAGCGTGATGCGGTGACTCTGCACGTTGCCAACACCTTTGCCACGCTGACCGTGCCGGGATCCTGGCTCGATCTGGTGCGCGTTGGCGGGGTATTTTACGGCGATACGATTGCCAGCACGGAATATTTACGCGTCATGACGTTCAAATCCTCTATCGCCGCGCTGAATCACTATCCGCAAGGCAACACCGTGGGTTACGATCGTACCTACACCCTGAAACGCGACTCGGTGCTAGCAAATATTCCGGTGGGATATGCTGATGGCTATCGTCGGGTATTCAGCAATGCAGGCCATGTTTTGATCCAGGGGCAGCGCGTGCCGGTTGTGGGTAAAACATCCATGAACACCGTGATGGTGGATGTCACCGGGCTGAACAATGTCAACCCAGGCGATGAAGTCGTCTTTTTTGGCAAACAGGGCAAGGCGGAAATCACCGCAGAGGAAGTTGAAGATATTAGCGGTGCGCTGTTTACCGAAATGTCGATACTCTGGGGGGCCACCAATAAACGTGTTCTGGTTGACTAACTGACATCACCTGGCAGCGGCTAATGCCGTTGCCATTTTCCCCCTTCTTGCGCATCTTTGGCTGTCGACTAGACTATTTTAAGAAAAACTGACGCCATCTCTACATGTAAAAAAATACATGGCGTATCTTTACGTTTTGCGAACACGGTGATTTCATCGTGTTCATTTGGCAGATCTTTTGGCGGTAGCGGCGTTGGCTACGTCATTAGCTGCCGTAGAAGGACCATGTCAAGGCAGAGGGAAGAAGGTATGAGCACAAATTATGAAGCGTTATTCAATGACAGCTATGACCGGATCACAACAGCCGATCAGGGGGATACGTTTTTTTCCCATTTCTATACGCTGTTTATCGAAAGCACTCAGGAACTTCATGTCTTACCCGATCCTCAGCTTCATCAGGAACAACAGAAAATAATCTATAAGTCCTTTTTCTATATGCTGTCCGTCGCCACAACCTACATTGTTTCCGATTATTTAGAACACGTGGCCCGAGAACAAAGCGAACATGGTCTCAACCTGCCGGCTTCCGTTTTTGCCTACTGGCGCCGCGCAGTGTTGCAAACCGTACGCGATCTGGACCCATTGTGCGATGAGGAAGTTCTCACGGCATGGGCGATCTTTATGGCTCCAGGGTTGGAATTCATGCGGCGCCAGGCAGAACTGCATCATGACGCCAAGTAAAGAAGAACATGATGAAAAATAACCTTCTGTTACCCGCGCTGGATGCCACCCAAGCCGCGCTGCTGGTTTATGATCATGAAGAATGCCTGTGCTACTGGAATAGCAAAGTAACCGAATATTACCCGGGCTTACAGGGGCTGCTTCGTTTAGGCATGTCGATGAACGAGGTGATCAGTATCGTTCTTGATACCAGCTATCAGCCTTCACACTCGCAGAAAAAGTCACATCTGGCCGATGCCATACACAATAACTACCGGCAGGATGGTCATCAGGAAATCCGCAAGCTGCCAGAGCGCACTCTGTTCGTGCAGCATCACCGGATACCCGGTGGCGGTACTGTCAGCCTGCACACCGATATCAGCCATTATCTCGACATCGCCAATGTTGGGCAGATATTACATAACGATTTCATTCTGGCCGCAGAAACATCCCACATTGGGATTTGGGATTGGGAATGCGTTCAGGACCGGTTGCAGGTTAACGATGCGCTGTTACTGCTGTTAGGCGTTGGCCGCAAAAGCAATGAATTTACCTCTGCCCTGTGGCAACGGGCGCTCCATCCTGATGATTTACCGCTGTTAATGCATTGCCTTCAGCAGGCGAATAATGCCATTTTGCCGCTGTTTGACTGTGAGGTGCGCATCAAACATCACAGCGGTGATTACCGCTGGGCCTTGATTCAAGGGCAGATCACCAGCCTGGGGATACAAGGAGAGGTGCAACGGGCAATCGGCACATTGCAAGATATTACCGAGCGCAAACAGGCCGAAGTATCCTTTCAGCAATCTGTTGAACTGGCCCAGGCGGCCAATCAGGCCAAAAGTGAATTTCTGGCCAATATGAGCCACGAAATCCGCACCCCAATGAACGGTATTTTGGGCATGACACAACTGTGCCTGGAAACCAATCTTACTAAAGAGCAGCGGGATTACATCAATATGGTGTATTCATCCGCACGCGCATTACTGAAGATCATCGACGATATTCTTGATTTTTCAAAAATCGAGGCCGGGAAAATCGTGCTGGAACCTGAGTTCTTCACGTTACGGACGTTGATTCATGAAATCACCCGGCCTTTAATGTCCAAATTCACTGAAAAAGGCCCTGAGCTGATTGTGGATGTTCATCCAGATGTCCCGACCATGCTCTACAGTGATGCCCTGCGTTTGCGGCAAATCCTGACCAATCTGATTGGTAATGCCCTGAAATTCACAAACGAGGGTGAAGTGGTGCTGCGTATCGCGCCATCATTATCTCCCCCCGGTATGCTGACGTTCAGTATTACCGATACCGGCATTGGCATTGCCGAAGATAAACAGGCCCTGATCTTCGAATCGTTCAGCCAGGCCGACAGTTCAACAACGCGCAAATACGGCGGAACCGGGCTGGGGCTGACCATTTCTGCCCGCCTGGTTGGCATGATGGGGGGCAAGCTACAGGTATCCAGCCAGCCTGGGCACGGTAGTTGCTTTTACTTTTCCCTGCCGGTTAACGCCGATGCCGACGTGAGCCCCGCACGCACGGTCATTGCATTGCCGAAAGCCTTGGTGGATACGGCCGTTCTGGTGGTGGATGACAATGAAACCAACCTGCGGTTGCTGTTCGACATGCTGCGCAATATGGGGTTCAAGCCGCACACGGTGAACTCTGGCCGCGCAGCATTGGAATTATTGGCTACTGGCCAGCGCTTTCCTTTGATCCTGCTGGATTCACAAATGCCAGAGATGGATGGCATGGCCTTGGCGCTGGAAATTATGTCCACGCCCAGCCTGCGCCAATGTAAATTGATCATGCTCAGTTCTATGGGTAACCGGATAGATACCGCCGTTCTGAAAAAAGTCGGGGTATCGAGTTTTCTGACCAAGCCCATTGATGCCGCCGAACTGCAAGAGGCGATCATCCGTACCCTGCTGCCCGATGATCCCCAACAACACCGGCCAGCGATCGGTGAACCAGCGCCAGTGCTGATGCAGGGTTACCATATTCTGATTGCTGAAGATAATCTTATTAATCAACAATTAGCGATCAATTTCATCCGTAAGCTAGGCCATACTTCCGACGTTGTAGGCAATGGCAAACTGGCTCTGCAAAAATTGGAACAGGGTTATTACGATGTGGTTCTGATGGATCTGCAAATGCCGGAAATGGGCGGGATCGAGGCCGTCCAACATATCCGCACCCAAGAAAAGCAGCAGCCGGGGAAACACCAGCCGATCATCGCCATGACCGCGCACGCCATGAAAGGCGACCGGGAAATGTGTTTAAGCTATGGTTTTGACGGCTACATCAGTAAACCTATCTTGCTGGAAAATCTGGCGGCGGAAATTCAGCGGGTACGCAATGCCAGCCAGGAAAGGCCCGAACCGCCCATCTTCGATTACCCACAAGCGCTGGCGCAGTTAAATGACGATGAAACGTTATTTAATGAGCTGGTGACCATCTTTATCGAAGAATTACCGTCTCTGTTAGCCACGCTGAATAACGCGATAGAAAAACAGGATTTTGATGCGATCCGGCGCAGCGCCCATCAGCTAAAAGGCGAATGCCTGCACTTTGTGTGCAGCCCGCTGGAAAACAGATTGGTTCAGATAGAACAGGCGGCAATGGCCGGTAATTTGCCCGGCATTATGGCGCAAAACAGCGGCCTGGATGCATTATGCCAACAGTTGCAGACCGCGCTTGCGGCAGCTCGATGAGAAGCACGTTAAGGTTGCGCGAAAAACCTTAGAGTCATGATGCCAAGGTGCCATTCTGCTCTGCTTCGATCAGCGTAATCAATTTCTCCAACATCATGGGCGGGGAATAGAAATACCCCTGAATAATATCGCACTGGTATTGCTCCAGATAATTCAGGGTTTCCCGATCTTCAACCCCTTCAGCCAACACGGTATAGTTCAGCATATGCAGCATATTAATCAGGCTTTCGACAATAATGCGGCTATCACTATCCGATTTCAGATTCTCGATTAATGAGCGATCGATTTTAATCAGATCGGCCGGAATATTACGTAAGTAATTAAGATTGCTGTAGCCCGTGCCAAAATCATCCAGTGCGATCGCATACCCCTTGCGGCGCAAGGCTTTCACACAGGCCAACGCCTCGGTGCTTTCCAGGATTCGCTGTGTTTCCAAGCACTCAATCTCAATATCCTGCGGTAACAGGCCGCCGTCCCGCACCAGATGATCCAGTTTCTCGGCAAAATTCCGCTCGGCAAAATTGTTGGCGCTGATATTAATGGAAACCGGAATGGTGATCCCTAACTGACGTAATCGTTTTGCTTCTGCGACCGAACGCACAATAACAAACTCAGTCAACAGTTTGATCAGCGATGTACTTTCCGCCATCGGAATAAAATCATCGGGCTGAACCTCACCCAGCGTAGGATGCTGCCAGCGGAGCAAGGCTTCTACACCGATAATTTTGCGCGTCGCCAGGCTGACCTTAGGTTGAAACACCAGGTACAGCCCGCTTTGCTGATTCAGGCTTTCAGCCAGATCGTTCAGTATATTGAATTTAAATTTGCGGATCGCATCTTTGGATTCACTGTAGGCGGAAATAGTGACCCGTTCATCAATAGAGTCATGCAATGCGCTGGTCGCCATGCGTAAAAGTTCAGGCGGGTTAGCGTTAGAGGCGGAGAACCACACATAGCCAGCATAAAAATCCAGTTTCAGTGGCACAATGCTGCGAACTTCACGCTGTATCCGATCGGCGAAGTTCTCCATATATTCCATATAACGGTTTAATTCCCCCGCATTCAATATAATGGCAAAGCGCCCGAATGAAATAGCGTAGATCATCTGCTCATTCATAAACGTGGTCTTTAGAAAGTAGCCTATATCATTCAGAACACTTTCTACCTCGGCCATGCCAAATGAACGGGCCATCTCATAAACATATTTGATATCAAGGGTATCAATCAGGATAAGTACAAACTCGCCATGGTCCGGTGAGAGCTGTTTAATATCCCCCATCAACCGCTGCCGGTTAGGAAAATGCGTCACCGCATCAACTAAACCCACTTCGCTCTGCGCTTCGATCCGCTCCATAACCATCGTGGATATATTATTCAGCAGCTCCATTTTGAACGCGGAGAAAGGGCCAGGCTTGCTGCTGATTTTACAAACTGCGCCAATGACATACCCTTCACTGGTGCGCAACGGGGCTGCAATAAACTGACGGATCGGCGTTGCTCCACTGACCATCGGATCGGCGGCAAAACGATCGTCTTTCAACGTATCTTCACAAATCAGCTCATGGCCGCTGTAGCGAACAAAATTAAACAGCGGGCTATCATAGTTTATCTCTGCAAGCGCAACGTTTCTCTTGGCTTTAATCCATGTTCTTTTGGAACCAAAAAGATAGATAAAACATCCAGGTAGATTGAGCAGCATACAGGCAATATCAAGAATATTATGGAGGGCATCATCGTGCGCGCCCCCCAAGGCTTCCAGAGCATCCAGTGATGCCAGCCGAGTTTCTTCATCTTTGCTAAGTTGTCTCAACATACCTACCATCCCTTACCTGTTTACCGCAAACCTTTGCTTAATAGATGAAATATCTGCCCTTGCCCGCCAATTTCGCGCGATACATCGCGGTATCAGCTTGCCTCAGCAGTTCTTTCGCGGTTGTGCCATCACCGCTATACATCGCAACGCCAATGCTGACAGAGATTGTGATTTGCCGCTCAGCAATGCTGTGCAGCTCTGCCAATTGCATAAATATCTCTTTACAATAACGCTCCACTTCTGCCTGTGGTTCCGTCAGGTGCCAAAGAATGGCAGTGAACTCATCCCCAGCCAAACGGGCAACAAAGCCCTGGTTACGGATACAGCCGTTGAGCAATTTGGCAAAGGTCTTTAAAACAGCATCGCCAAAATCATGCCCAAAAGTATCATTAATCTGTTTGAACCCATCCAGATCGATAAACAGTAAAGCCATTGAGGGTTTAGTATTGGTACATTCCTCCATGCTCAGCGCCAGCTGACTGAGAAATGCCCGCCGGTTAGGTAAACCGGTCAGCATATCGTGCGATGCATCATATTCCAGCCGCCGCTGCAACCGTTTAAGCTCGCTGATATCCATCGACAAAATATAGAAACCTTGGGTTTCACCAGGCACCAGCGTGGTATGAATCAACAGCTTACCGCTCAGCGCCTGCAATTCATGCTCAAAACAGACACTCTTCCCCTGCAACGCCTGTTCGATCATCGGCTTAGCCTCAAGGTAAGCGCTTTCCCCGACAAACTGCCGTAATGTCATTTTCTTCAGTGAGGCTTCATCAAGGCCAAACCAGCGCTGATACGCACTGTTGGCAAACTGATAGATCTCATCAGGGCCGACTTGGCTGATCAGCGCAGGCATATTGTCCGTGATGGCGCGTAAACGCTCTTTTTCTGCATTGAGCTGGTGTTGAGCACTCACCCGGTTCTCAATTTCCAGATTCAGCTTGTTCACCACCACATTTAATTCTTGAGTGCGCAGAATGACCCGATCTTCCAGTTCATGCTGCAACGTGCGCAGATTATTTTCCGCGACTTTGCGCTCCGTAATATCCACCACCACGGAAATAAAATGGTGATGAGTTCCTTCCGGCAGGCGGTTTAAGGAAACCGTCAGCTGCACCCACACAATCGCCCCATCAGAACGGAAATAACGTTTTTCCATTGAGCAGGTGGAGATTTCATTTGCCAATAACCGCCGCAATACCCCCAAATCCTTGTCCAGATCGTCAGGATGCGTAATCTCCTGAAACGTCCGTTCCAGCAATTCCTGTTCGCTATAACCTAACATCTCGCACAGGCGTGGATTAACTCGCAGCCACTGCCCTTTAAGTGATACCAACGCCATCCCCACCGCCGCCTGAGAAAAAGTCTGCTCAAACAGAGCTTCGGTGCGTTCCAGGTCCGACTTAAGGCTTTCGGTGTAAATACTGCGTTCGATACCGTGCAGATATTCCTCAACGATCGCCGCAAAATCGCGCAGGTCCGCCACCTGCTCCGCAGAGAAAGTGCGAGATTGTTGGTCAAGGATACACAAAGTCCCCAGCGGCACCCCCGCAAGTGACAACAGAGGTTGCCCCGCGTAAAAACCAATCCCGAGCCCGCCGGTGACCTGTGGATGAGCGGAAAAACGCGCATCGCTGGCCGTATCCGGCACCACCAAGGTGTCTTTCTGCAAAATGGCGTGAACGCAGAACGAATCCTTGCTTGATGTCTCTTGCACCTCTAGGCCAAAACTCGATAAGAACCACTGGCGTTCGCGATCAATCAGCGAAACCAGCGCAACGGGCACGCCAAAGTAGCTAGCGGCAAGCCGCGTGATCCGATCCAGTTTTCCCTGCGCGTTTTTGTCCAGAATGAGAAGCGAGTCTACTACTGCCCGCTGGTGCAGCGGTTCATTGGCAGAGCGGCAAGGCTCGATCATAAAAGCTCCAGACCATTCCCGCATGAGAAAAGGAAAATACTCACGCGTGCTCACTGGGTAACTGTTTGGTTAAACTTAGAATATTGCGCCCATTTTCCGTTTCGTAGCTGACGCTATCCATCATGGACTGAATCAAGATCAGCCCCATTCCCCCCTCCGGCCAACTGGAGTGAACCAGTGGATCGGGCGAAAGGCTTGATGGATGCTCCAACTCGCGTAAAACCTTATCAGGGATCGCGATACCCGCATCAGACAGCGTTAACGTCAGGCAATGGCCATCATTACTCAACGTAATGATAACCTCCTGACTATCATCATAGTTCACTGCGTGCTTGACGATGTTGGTAAAGGCTTCACAGGAAGCCAGATCAACCTGATAAACCAGTGCCGAGCCCAGCGCAAAAGGAGCAACAAAGTCATACAACGCATTGCTCAGCTCTGCCAGGCTCTCCAGCGATGCTGGTAAACTCAGTGTAGTGCTGACGCTTGCCATACGGCTATAACCCTGTTTCAGCGAGTCAGTGTTTTTAGCGTCGACGCACGGTCGTCACCAATAGTGAAAATTCTGTCCATCCGCGTCAGTTTGAACATGTGCTGGATATTGCTGTTCAATGAGCACATGGCTAATTCACCACGGCCATTAAGCGTCTTGAGCAGCGATACCAGGGCACCCAGACAACTACTGTCAATAAAATCGACCTGATTGAAATCCAGCAGAATGTAGTGTTTACCCTGCTGAATGAAAGACAGGATTTCTTCTTTGAACACCACCGCCACCGAAGCATCCAGGCGGCGTACCAGAGGAACAATAATCTCGATCCCGTTCTCAGACTGAACATCAAAGTTCATAATCACTCCTTAATCACAATATCGTGGTTAAACTCCCCAGCGATAGGGAGTCATCTTTATGGCTCGCCGCTATGGGCGCGGTGCACAGCGTTCAATGGCCATCAGTGAAATATCATCGGTAAAAGGCCGAGGTTGCTTTAGATCCTGTTCCTGACGCTGGGTAACTTCACTGCTGCGCCAGAGACTTAATACCTTCTCCACCCGCTCAAACACCTGATGTTTGGGTAGCATCCGACATTCGCGGAGCAGTTGTTGTAAACGTTGTTCGCCGTAAAGTTCCTGCTGGTCGTTTTCACACTCAGTAATGCCGTCGCTGTACAGGTAAAGGCGATCGCCAATCTCAAGCGTAAAGTGGCTGTCCTGGTATTCGGCCTGCGGGAGCAACCCCACAGGCATTCCCCCGTCCCCGATAGGAAACAGCTCACCTCCGGTACGAATAATGAAAGGCGTCGGATGCCCAGCCTGGCAAAGCGTACCCTGACCATTGGTGGTATCTATCACGCCATAAATCAGCGTGTAATAGCTAAAGACCTCGTCATTATCCAGGCAAAAACGCTGATTCAGTTCCCCCACCACCTGATGCGGTGCCACTGGTGAACTTTCCCCCGCGCCGTTTTGATTGACCAACAGTTGGTTACTGATCCGGCCCGTCAAAAACTCCCGCGCAACCGCCAAAGACAGCATCGCCGCACTGACGCCATGGCCTGCAACATCCACACTGAAAAACGCGATATGCCGTTCATTCAGCGAGAAGTAATTCAGCAGATCCCCTGAGACATAAGCGGAAGGCAGAAACATCCAATCCGCTTCGAAGCCAGACAAAAACAGATTATGGGCTGGCAGCACGCTGTTCTGGAGCTTCGCCGCCGCCTGCAAGTCGGACTCGATTTGCCGGTAAGCAGAGGAGATTTTTTCATTGCGTGCCGCCAGAGTGTTTTCGAGTTGCAGTACGCGTTCTGCGGCATGCAACCGGGCACGGAGCTGGCTCTGGTTTACCGGTTTAGACAGAAAATCATCGGCCCCGGCCTCCATTCCCGTGAGCAGATCCTCAAGAGATTGCCGGGCGGTCACCAGAATGACATAGATATAACGACCAAAATCGTTACTGCGGATCGCCCGGCACAGATCAACACCGTTCATTACCGGCATTTCCCAATCGCTGATCACGATATGCACCGATTGCTGTTCCAACAGGCGTAGCGCGCACTCGCCGTCCTCCGCTTCGCAGATACGGAATCCCCATTTAGCCAGCATCGTAGCCATCAGATGGCGATAGCTTTTTGAGTCATCCACAATCAGTACCGTCACTTCCATCGCTGCGGAATGATGACTATCAGTAAGCTGTTCCATAAGAGATCCTTTGCCTCAGAAGGCGTGGTAAGGCTTCCACCGGCTATTGTGAAAATCCACGCCATTAATGTTCTGCCGACAATCATTCTGCCTCAACGGAGTATCCGCTGCATTCTGAAACCCATTATGTCTCAATCAAATCAAGAACCTATTCCCCAAATTTCCGTCGCATAGCCTTTGATCGTGCGATCGCTGGAGAAACTGCCCATATTGGCAATATTCAGCAATGCCCGCTGGTGCCATTGCAACTGCTGGGAGAAATCAGCCTGCGCCTGCTGCTGTGCTATGCGATAGCTGTCAAAGTCCAGCAAGTGGCAATAGTGATCGCCCTCGGTAAGCATGTGATAAATCGGCCAGAAAATAGAGGTATCCGCATTAAAACGGCCGGAGATCAGCGCCTCCACGGCCCGGTTAATCGCCGGATCGTTATTCTGATAAATCCGATTATGCGAACCCGCTTGCCGGTGGGTATTAATTTCATCCGCATTGGCGCCAAACAGATAAAAATTTTCTTCCCCAACCGCATCGCGGATCTCAATATTGGCGCCATCCAATGTCCCGATCGTCAATGCTCCATTCATGGCAAACTTCATGTTACTGGTGCCAGAAGCCTCAGTGCCCGCAGTGGAAATCTGCTCAGAAAGATCGGTAGCGGGAATAATGTGTTCAGCCAGTGAGACTTTATAATCCTCAAGAAACAGCACGCTAAGCTGGCCTTTGGTTCGAGGATCGCTATTCACCTTTCTCGCCACTTCATTAATCAGTTGGATGATCAATTTTGCCATGGCGTAACCCGGTGCCGCCTTGCCGGCAAACAGGTGTACTTTAGGCGCTTGCGTATGGCCGGACTCCACAATTTCCAGGTACGCATGTATCACATGCAGAATATTCAGCAATTGCCGTTTGTACTCATGGATACGCTTCACCTGGCAGTCAAACATCGCCAACGGATCAAGCTGAACCCCTTGCTGGGCGGCAATCTGGCGGCATAGCGCCTGTTTGTTCTTGAGCTTGATTGCCTGGATTTCTTCTACCACCCCGCTGTCTTTGGCCAATTTTTTCAGCCGTTGCAACTTGTCGAGATCGGTGACCCAACCGTTGCCCAACTGGCGGGTTAAAAACGTGGCCAGGTTAGGGTTGGCCTGCTGAAGCCAGCGCCGAGGCGTAACGCCGTTAGTCTGATTGGTGAACTTTTCTGGCGTGATGAAATAAAAATCAGGCACCAGCGTTTGGGTAATCAATTCAGAATGCAGCTTGGCAACCCCATTCACCTTATGGCTGCCAACGATGGCAAGGTTCGCCATGCGGACCTTTTTCTCGCCTCTTTCTTCAAACAGCGACAGTGACGCCAGCAAATGCGGCTTATCAGGCCATTTTTCTGCCACCTCATCAAGGAAGCGATGGTTGATCTCATAAATAATTTGCAGGTGACGCGGCAGCAATTTTTCAAATAACGCCACCGGCCAGGTTTCCAGCGCTTCAGGCATTAAGGTGTGGTTGGTGAAGGCGCAGGTTTTTTGCGTAATTCCCCAGGCAACCGCCCAATCCAGACGATGTTCATCCACCAGAACCCGCATCATTTCGACAATAGCCAACGCCGGGTGGGTGTCGTTTAGCTGGATGGCAACGGAATCAGGCAGCGCGGTAATATCCGAAGAAATCTGCGCATAATCGTGAAAGATGTCACGCAACGTACAGGCAACCAGAAAATACTCTTGCGTCAGCCGCAGTTCTTTGCCTGATTGGATCTCATCTGCCGGGTAAAGTATTTTCGAAATATTCTCTGAAGCAATCTTCTCGCTGACCGCACGCAGGTAATCACCGCGGTTAAAGATATGCACGTCAAATGAATCAGATGCGCCCGCGCTGTACAAGCGCAGCGTATTTACCGTTTTCCCCCCATACCCCGTTACCAGATAATCATGGGGAATACCCACCAGGACTTTCCAGTCCATCCACATCGGATTGTAATTCCCCTCACTATCTTCGCCTTCTTCAATATGGCCGCCGATAGGAATTAACATCAACTGTGAATGGTGTTCGATTAACCAGGGGGAATGTGTTGAATGCCAGTCATCAGGCTGTTCAACCTGCTTATTATTCTGGATGACCTGTTTAAACAGACCATATTCATATTTAATGCCGTGACCAGAAGCGGCGATATCCAGCGTTGCCATGGAGTCAATAAAACAGGCCGCCAAACGCCCTAATCCACCATTACCTAAAGCCGCATCCGGCTCTTCCGCCGTAATCTGCTCAAAATCAAACCCTAATTCTTCAATCGCCTGTTTGGCCTGTTGCAGTAATCCGACATTCGTCAGGTTATTACGCAAGGACTGGCCAAGTAAAAACTCCATGGAGAGATAATAGAGACGTTTGGATTTTGTTGCTTTCTGCACTTTCCGCGTATTAAAGAAGCCATCAAGCTGATAATCCCGTAGGGTTAATGCCAATGCATTAAAAATGTCAGCATTGGTGGCGCTTTCAAGTTCCAGGCACAAACTGTATCTCAACTTACTGATAACGCTTTTCTTTATTTCTTCAATACTGGGCATCTTGATATTGGTTAATTCTGTATTCATTTCAGCTCCTAATGCGTTCCTGCATCCGAGTTTTTCTGTTTAATACCAGAAGATAAATCTACCCAAAATAATTCGAGTGGCAGGACAAAAACGCCAAGGCGTTTTTGAACAGCGCTTGCGCTGGCCCGTAGGAGGAACCTCAGCATGAGGCTCATAATCCCCAGGAACCTAGTTCACTAGGTGACTAGGATGAAAGAGCGCAGCTGACACACATGCAACTTGAAGTATGACGGGTATAGCAACCAAAAGCCTATGCCAAGTGTAGACTGCTTTTTGCAACTCGGTGTTAAATAACAGAAGTATAAATTTCTCGCAGAAAATACCGCTGGCTGCCCCAATATTACGCTGGCCACGGCTCAGGGATCTGGCAGGCGGTTACGGGGTGATTCGCGCCTTAAGTGGTAATCCACCTGGTATTCACTGGCATTACGGAACATCACCGAATAGTTCAGGAATTGACCATTATCGCTGTAAGAAAGTGAGGTGATTCGCAAAATGGGCGTCTGCTGTTCAATATTCAGCAATGCCGCCATTTTTTTATCGGCCAATACCGGTGTCAGACTTTCATAGTTGCCACATATCGTCATATGACATTCATCTTCAATGTAGGCAAATTTAGAACCCTCCAAGTGAGCAACCGATAAATTGCGGAATAATTTCATCGGCATATAGCTGTCTTCCACCATCAGGGGTTTACCGTCAACCGAGCGCACCCGGCGCGAATAATAGATGCGTTCATCTATTTTTATCCGCAGTTGGCTGGCAATTGCCGGGGGAGCGGGCATGACGACAAACTCCAATACTTCACTCACCACTTGCTTACCCTGATTTTTCATCACCTCAATAAAACCGGTCAGATTAGTGGTTTCATGATGCACATCTTTATTTGCCACATAAGTTCCACTGCCATGGCGGCGGATAACCAATCCCCATTCAATCAATAGATCCACCGCTTTACGAATGGTCATCCGTGATACCGCAAATTCCTCCACCAGCTTTTTTTCACTGGGTAACGGGCTACCAATGTTGTAATCCGCAGAATTCAGCCGAATACGTAACTGATCGGCAATAGATTTATAGATCATCTGTAGACCTCTTTCACATTACGTATTTTATTCAATCAATCACCCGTAATAGCATTAATAAGCTGATTATTAAAAAATAATTTAAATACAAAAATGTGATCTGTTAACACCTCAATTAGCGTGTCTATGAAATTCATAAAAAATAGACCACTTAGCTCAAAGAAAAACCATGAAAGCGATCACGAATCGGCATGTTGGGCCAAGCCAAGCCGCTAGCAAGCTTCTTACTCTCAGCCTCAGACCAATATAAAAAACAAAATCAGTCACCCTTCAAATTGTTATCCCAAAGTACTTGTTGCAGGTAGGCAGCAGAGCAAATCGGTCTGTGGCCGATTTAAACAGCACAACTCCCTACCGCTGCAAATAAAAAGGGTATCAATGAGGATTTAAAAATGCTCAGTCAAATACAACGCTTCGGTGGAGCCATGTTTACCCCGGTACTGCTGTTTCCGTTTGCCGGAATGGTGGTAGGTCTTGCGATCATGCTGCGTAACCCGTTGTTTGTCGGGGAAGCGCTCACCGCGCCCGATCATTTATTTGCGCAAATTGTCCATATTATCGAAGAAGGCGGTTGGACGGTTTTCCGCAATATGCCGCTTGTTTTTGCCATCGGTTTGCCGATTGGCCTGGCTAAACAAGCGCCTGGGCGCGCCTGTCTGGCAGTTTTGGTCAGCTTTCTCACTTGGAACTATTTTATTAATGCCATGGGCATGACCTGGGGCCATTTCTTTGGCGTGGATTTCAGCGCCGAACCGAGCGCAGGCAGCGGTTTAACCTTCATTGCCGGAATAAAAACGCTCGATACCAGCATTATTGGTGCGATTGTGATTTCCGGGCTGGTCACCGCAATTCATAACCGTTATTTCGACAAACCTTTGCCCGTCTTTCTGGGGATTTTTCAGGGCAGTTCTTTCGTGGTGATTATCGCTTTTCTGGTCATGATCCCCTGTGCCTGGCTCACCCTGCTGGGCTGGCCCAAAGTGCAACTGGGCATTGAATCGTTACAAGGGTTTTTGCGTAGCGCCGGGGCGCTTGGCGTCTGGGTTTATACCTTCCTCGAACGTATTCTGATCCCGACCGGGCTGCATCACTTCGTTTACGGCCCCTTTATTTACGGCCCGGCCGCCGTTGAAGGTGGAATTCAGGTTTACTGGGCGCAACATTTGCAAGAATTCAGCCAAAGTACCGAACCGCTGAAAAACCTGTTCCCAGAAGGCGGCTTTGCGCTGTACGGCAATTCAAAAATCTTCGGTTCAGTGGGAATTGCGTTAGCACTCTATTTCACCGCCGCGCCTGAAAACCGCACCAAGGTAGCTGGTTTACTGATCCCTGCCACTTTGACTGCCATGTTGGTGGGCATCACCGAACCGCTGGAATTCACCTTCTTGTTCATCTCGCCGCTGTTATTTGCGGTACACGCCGTGCTGGCGGCCACCATGGCAACGGTGATGTATCTCTGTGGCGTGGTCGGCAACATGGGGGGCGGCCTGCTTGACCAGTTTCTGCCGCAAAATTGGATACCCATGTTCCATAACCATAGCGCGATGATCGCCACCCAAATCGGCATCGGCGTTGCGTTTACCGCTCTCTACTTTGTTATCTTCCGCACGCTGATCGTGCGCTTCAACCTGAAAACTCCGGGCCGCGAAGAGAGTGAAATCAGACTCTACAGCAAGGCGGATTACCAGGCGGCGCGTGCTCAAACCACGGCGGCAGCCAGCCCGAACCAGCAAACCGGCCAAGCGATCGGTTTCCTGCGGGCGCTTGGCGGCAGCGGCAATATTCTTAGCATCAATAACTGCGCAACACGCCTACGTATCACGCTGGCCGATATGGCGCTCACGCAAAGCGACGGCCACTTTAAAGCGCTGGGGGCACATGGCGTTGTGCGCCGCAGCAACGGTATTCAGGTCATTGTCGGCCTGCACGTTCCCCAAGTCCGGGATCAACTCGAGAGCCTGATAAAAGAGCTCTCCTCTCTCGAAAACACACCCATAGCAGAGGCAGTATTATGAAAAAATTCTCGGTCGTCGTCGCCGGTGGCGGCAGCACTTTTACGCCAGGCATCGTATTAATGCTGTTGGCAAACCAGCATCGTTTCCCGCTGCGCGCCATAAAATTCTACGACAACGATGGCGCACGCCAGGAAACCATTGCTGAAGCCTGTAAAATCCTGCTGCAAGAGCAGGCACCGGAGATTGAATTCAGTTACACCACTCATCCGCAAACCGCGTTCAGCGACGTTGATTTTGTCATGGCGCATATTCGGGTGGGCAAATACCCGATGCGAGAAAAAGACGAAAAAATTCCGCTGCGCCACGGCGTGGTGGGGCAAGAAACCTGTGGGCCAGGGGGAATCGCTTACGGGATGCGCTCTATCGGCGGCGTGCTGGAAATCGCTGACTATATGGCGAAATACTCGCCCAATGCCTGGATGCTCAATTATTCCAATCCGGCGGCGATTGTGGCCGAAGCGACCCGCCGCCTGCGCCCTCAGGCTAAAATTCTCAATATCTGCGATATGCCGATTGGCATCGAAGGGCGTATGGCGCAGATTGCCGGGCTGCAAGACCGCAAAGAGATGCGCACCCGCTATTATGGCCTGAATCACTTCGGCTGGTGGACTGCGGTTGAAGATCTGGCAGGCAACGATTTGATGCCGAAAATCCGTGAGCACGTGGCAAAATGTGGTTATATCCCGCCAACCAAACAGCAGACCACCGAAGCCAGCTGGAACGACACCTTTGCCAAAGCCAAAGACGTTTGGGCGCTCGATCCCGACACTTTGCCAAATACCTACCTGAAGTACTATCTGTTCCCTGATTATGTGGTGCAACATGCCAATCCGCAGCACACCCGTGCCAACGAAGTAATGGAACACCGCGAAAAACAGGTATTTGGTTCCTGTAACGCCATCATCCAGGCGGGAAAATCCTCGGCGGGTGAGCTGGAGATTGATGAACATGCTTCTTATATTGTCGATCTGGCAGCGGCGATTGCCTTTAACACTCAGGAACGCATGTTGTTGATTGTGCCCAATAACGGTGCCATCAATAATTTCGATCCAGAAGCGATGGTGGAAATCCCTTGTCTGGTAGGCAGCAACGGGCCAGAGCCGCTGGTGGTCGGGAACATTCCGCAATTCCAGAAAGGGTTGATGAGCCAGCAGGTGGCCGTGGAGAAATTAGTGGTGGATGCCTGGGAACAGCGTTCTTATCAAAAGCTCTGGCAGGCAATCACGCTATCCAAAACGGTGCCTAGCGCTTCCGTTGCCAAAGCCATTCTTGACGATCTGATCGCAGCCAATAAAGACTACTGGCCGGAATTACGCTAAAACGGCAGCCGGTGTCTGGAAAGGCACCGGCTTTCCTGCATATTGCAATAAAGAGAAAAAAGCCCCGAATCATCGAGGCTTAAGGTTTCACGATAACGATGTTTGCTTTCTGTAGATTGCACGATAATGGTTGAGTCGATCAAAAAAATTGTCACTTTGTTCGCGTGACATATTCCCCGCTACATCCTGAGCATTGATTTTTCGTCCCTGGAATTCTAAGAATGCAACTGTAGACGCGAGAAAATCCATGTTGCTTGTGTTCTTCGCATAAACATAATATCGCTCTAAGACTTCCATTTGACTCCTCCTGAAGCTTTCACGGTATACCCGCCATTCTTCAAGCTGCCGGGTATAAAAGTGACGTGTCAACGTCAAGACGACCACGTGCTCATTAAATGAGCCGTACTCTTGAGCATACACCTAATGCTCGAATAGTATACGCACCACATGTGATCTGGCATAAAAATCTGCAAACTTTAAGCACAGATCGTTCAAACCACCGTTTCTTTGGAGTTAACATTAATAACCAGGATCAACAACCATCCGCACATTGTGGGTCCGGGTTGGTAAACAGGATACGCACCAGTAACCCGCGCGCTTCACGCAGTGGGTCATCACCAATCGCCAGTACCTTGCCGTCGTGCGTAGCGGTATATTCACGAATCACATCACCAAACGCATTACGTTGCACCGCCACTTTCTGCCCTTTGGTCACCCCATCTCCAACCTTGACCAAGATCTCGGCAAACCCACCCACCTCAGCACGAATCGAACTCATTTCATTACCAATATAAGTCTTCTGCTGTTGCGCAGTCGCCCCCAACTGCCCGGTGAGCATCCCTTGCTGAATCATCAGATTATGTACGCCCGTTACGCTACGTGCGATCAGTTCAGGTTGATACAGTTTCGGTTTGCCGACTTCAAGCGTGATGGCCGGGATCTGGTTTTCAACAAAGGTAGTTTCTACAGAACCTTTCTCGCCGGGATCGGCTTTAATCTGATCGGCCGGGAACAGCTCAGCCATTTGCTTCACCTGTGGGTTACGGTAATCCGCATAGATAAACAACGGATATTCAGTGCCACGGCTTTGCGTATGCATATCTACGAACATACCGACATTGCCCGCCCACAGATTATTCCACAGCAGCCAGGCGTGCTGTTCCGCAGTATTGCCTTTCTCCTTGCCCGGCCAGATGCGGTTGAAATCGATCATGTCGCCACCGTCATTCACCAACTGCCAGTTGCGGTTGTTCGCCAGCATACCGGAAGGGTTAGCGCCGATCGCACCCACAACGCTGCCTTTCAACTCGGCAGGGTTCAGTTTTTCAAACACCTGCTGTATTACCCGCACACCGTTCAGTTCATCGCCGTGAATCGCCGCTTGCAGGCCCAGTTTAGGGCCAGACTGTGCCCCTTTAGCCACCAGGATCGGCACGTACCAATGCTGGCTGATACCATTACTCGCTCCCTGGAACATAAAGCGATAAACCTTCCCCGCTTCCAGATCGTCCACATCCAACTTGCTGATCACCGGATTGCCGTCAATCTTGTCTCCGGTATACACCGTTGCTGCCTGAGCGCTAAACGCGCCCATCAACAACGCCGCCAACATCGTCACTTTATACATAGACTTCCCTATAGGTATCATTAAAAAACCGCTTCCCTGGCTCACCGGTCGGCGGTCAACAAACAGCATCAGCTAAAATGCCTCTGCACAGCTTAAAAAATCAAGGGCAACAACATATTCACCGCACCGCCCAACGCCAGCCATGGGCCAAAGGCTAATGGCTGGCTGAGATCCGTGCGTGCCAACACCCGCTGCATGACCGTAAACAGCAATCCGCTGGTCGCTGCCAGCAAAATCACCTGCGGTAGTGCCTGCCAGCCGAGCCAAGCCCCCAGCGCCGCCAACAGTTTGAAGTCACCGTAACCCAGCGCCTCCTTACCTGTCGCCAGCTTGAACAGCCAGAACACGCCCCATAAAGAGAGATATCCTGCCATTGCGCCTATTATCGCCTGTTCTAACGGAACGAAATGCCCCTGCAAATTAAACAGTAACCCGACCCACAGCAGCGGCAACGTCAACATATCCGGCAACAGCTGCGTATGGTGATCAATCACGGCTAGCGCCAGCAAAACGGCGAGAAATATCCAGGCTCCCAGCAACGGCATCCCCAGCGGCAATGCCAGCGCGGCCAGCACAAACAACCCAGCCGTTACTGCTTCAACCAGCGGGTAACGCCAAGAGATACGCTCACCACAGCAACGCGCTTTTCCCTTTAACAACAGGAAGCTCAACAAGGGAATATTGTCTCTGGCCGCTACCGGATGCTGGCAGTATGGGCAGCAAGAATGCGGTAACAACAGGTTAAAACGGGGGATTGGCTCAGGCAAAGGCTGCGCCAGTTGCAGCAGTGCCTCACAACGCCAACGCATTTCCAACATTACCGGCACCCGGTAAATCACCACATTAAGAAAGCTGCCGGCAATCACTCCCAGCGCCCCCACCGAGCACAACCAGAGGACGGGAAAAGCGTGGGTAAAATCCAGTAACAAGCGCACAAAATCTCCCTGTTATTGATAACGCCCTTGAAGCTGCCAGACGTATTGACCCTGGGCATTGGCTCTGCCCAACTGATTTATCAACGGCTTCATACTTTCCGGTAATACCGGTCCACTGCGCAACAGGCCACTGAACTGATAACGCCCATCAACGCCAACAGTGCCGCGCCCGGTTAAGCTCACATGCGCAGAGTCCTGCTTCAATACCAACGCCAATGCCCCTTTTGCATCGCAGCTCAATTGGCCTTGCACATTGGCCAACACCAGCTCCCCCAACGGGGTAGCCAACTGTGCATTTTGCCAATTAACGGAACCGCCGCTGAGGCTGACGCAGCCATGCGGGCTGAACTCCCCCTGCTGCAACCGCAGCTGTAACTGCCCCTGTGCCGTGATCGGTAAAGGCAGTGGCAACTGCTGCCGCACCCATTCTGCCGGCGCGGATAACTGCCAATCATGCAGTTGCGGGCGCAGCCACCCGCGCAGAGTGCCTGAGCCATGCATCCCCTCCTGCGCGCCCCGCAGTTCTAGCCGCAGCGCAGGTTGCCATGCAGACAGGGTGAGTTGCCAGTGGGCTTCGGCCAGCGTAAAACCACGCCAGGCAAACTGGTGCAGGCTGCCCTGCCACAGGGAACCTGAAAAACTGCCGATACTCATTTCCGGCGGCACAAAAAACCGTAGCAGCTGTGCTGGAGCGCTTCCCAGCAGCAGTAACAGATAACAAGCCAGCCATAGCACCGTTTTTCTCGCTTTAGCGCCCATCATGGCGCTCCAGCACCAGCTTGTTGACCACCACCCACCCCGGCGTGCGGGGCTGCGCCGCTACCTCAAAGGCAGCAATACGAATACCCTGCTGCTGTTCCAACTGCGTGAGCCATTGCATGAGGGCATTAAAGTCACTCGGTTCCAGCGTCAGCGCCAGCCGTTCACCCTGTGGCTGCAAACGGGTAATGTTGATGCCCTGAGCGGCAGCGCTGCGTGTTACCGTGGCCGACAAACTCAAGGTTTCTTCCGGCATTGGCCGGGCCGCTTGCTGCTGCAAGCGCGGAGCCTGTTGCAGCATCCACTCCACTGTGCCTTTTTCACGGGCGATGGTGCGCTGCCACTGTTCAGCCTGCTGTTGCCAAGGTAACCACAGTGCGTAATAGCACAAGCTCACGATCAGCAATACACCACATCCCACTACCAACCCGCGCTCACGTGGGCTGATCTGCAACCAGCGGCGTTTCAGTTCATTCATCCTGTATCCCCAGAATCAACCGGCTCTCTACGCCATTTGGGTTCTGCTTAACTTCGCCGGGTTGCACCCGATAATGCTGTCCAGCACGCTGCTGAAACTGTTCCAACGTCTGGAAAGAAGCCGCATGCAGATCGACTTTCAGCTCTTTACGGCTGGCGTCATAGGAGATCGCCTGTAGCTGAATTGCCGTATTATCCGCCATCAGCTGCTGCAATTGGCGCAGTTGCGCGGTGAATCCACCCTGCTCAGCCGGTTGTAGCTGCTGCAAATGCTGCTGCATCTGTACCCGCGGGTTAACCACGTTTTTGTCCAACGGAAACAGTTGTTGGTAGACTCGTTTACCTTCTTGCCGCCAGTGTTCAGCCTGTTGCCAAAGGCGGTAATGAGACAAACCAGCGTCAGCCCCCAGCAACAGGAGATACCCCACCAAGGCCAGTATCACCAGCCGCCATGCGCCTAATTTTGCTCGCCAAGGGCTGGAGCGGGTGAACTCCCCCTGGCACAGATCGGCACCGCGATAAACCTCACTTTCCGCCGCCAGTTGCAGCAAATCCTGTGGCGGTTGCACGCGCCACTCCGATACGTTGATCATCGGTGCCGGTGGCGCAGAGTAACTCTCAATCACCGGTGGAGCCCAGGCCGCCAATAATTCAGGCAACCAGGACGACTCCACCATCATCCCGGCATAGGCTTCCCGGCGGAACAACCATTGATCATTCAGATGAACCGCACTCCAGCCATCGGCGGCTAACGGCAACATCAGCACATCGGGAAGCAGCGTCTGAATCCGCACACCCAGTTGCTCACAGCGGGCAAGCCACTGATGCATGGCACTTTTTTCAACCACCGCCACATCACATTCATCGCCACTTTGCTGCAAAATGGCGAAGTGCAGGCGTTCAATGTCCGTTGCCAGTTGTTCCTCCAGCATAAACGGCAACACCTGCAAACTTTGACGCCGGGCACGGCGTGGCAAAGCAACGCGATGAAAGGCAAACTCGCTCGCTGGCACCAACACCCATGCCGGGTGGGCAGCCAGCAAACCCGCCAGCTCATGGTCAGTCTCCCCCACGGCCAGGCTCCCCTGCCGCTGGCGGCCTGCTGCAACAAATCGCCACAGCACCGGCTGAGTGTCATCACTGGGCAAACGCAGAACTAACCGTTCTTCCGTAGAGCGTTTTATGTTGTTTATCAAGGCATCACCATCATGCTTAATCCATATTTGCGCTGTACCACATGAAAATTATTGCCTTTTCTCTGCAATAAACTGTGTTGGCTGAACTGGCTATCCCCCATCAGCACGCTGAAATTCGCCATAAAGAGATCGCTACTCACGGCCAACGCCGGCTTGATCGCCGAGGTGTCGATATTCTGTAACGCTGGCAGAGCCAAAAATTCCAGCATACTGCTCCATCCTTCACGTGGACGCTGCTGCAACAATTGTGAAGCCTCGGTTGGGTCAAGCTCCGCCAGAAATAACGCGGCCAATAAAGCCCCTTGGGATTCACGCAGGGTATTCACATTTACCGATAACTTCTGCGTTGGCAACGCACAGACATATGGCAGCAAACGCCGATAGAGATCGGCATCAACGCCTGAAACCATTCGCAACTCACTGACATCCTGCATCGGCTGGTTCGCAGGCAGATAAGGCACATCTAATGCCATATAAATTTCATCTTCCGCACCGTTGATGCCGGGCTCACTGTCACTGTCTATCCAGTCGCGCAGAGCTGCGGTCACCTGCGCAGCGCGCTGCGATTCTTCCCCCAGGTTTTTCAACAACTGCAAAAAAACCTTGGCCGGATATGGCTGTACCTCCAGATCCGAAGTCCCCTGATTAATGGCATTAAGATTAAAACAGGCTTGAGCATCGACAATTTGCCCCAGCACTTCCCCCCCATCAACGGGGAAACGACGCCCTTCCTGCGCCCAGTTTTGAGCTAAATGGGTTTTGTCGGGGGAATCCAGCCAGTCTCTTTGCAGCATCTTTCCGGCCAGCGCCTCTGCCGCACGGCCATACCACTTCGCCTGTTGGTGATCCAACTGAGCCGCCGTGCGCAGATAAGTGCGCCCATTGCGCTCCGCGATGGTGGCTGCGATGGTGACCATCAAAGCCAGGATCAGCAGAATCACCAGCAGCGCTACGCCTTTTTGCCGCGCCCTCATCCTGCGGCCTCTTCGGTAATCAAAAACAACCGGGTCAATTCACCCAACTCAGCGACCGTCAGCGTCACTTCAATCCCCTGCGGTAACGCTGTTGCGCTGTCCCAACTGTCTTGCCAGGCACCATTGGCAAAAAAACGCAGTTGAAACCTGCTGACGCCGCTAAGCAACACCTTAACCACCGGTATTTCGCCTACCTGCGGATCGGCATGGAAATAACTCAAGCGCTCTAACTGCTGATTACGCAGGCGATAACCGACATTCTGTAATTCGGAGCGGGGCAGCATCCCCAACGGGTTCTGCCAACTATTGCGCATGAAAGACACGGCCCAGTCTTCACTCTCCAGTTGGTAACGTGCGGCCGTTAACAGGCGATCCTGCCCCCGGCTATGACGTGGGATAATCTGACCAAAATCCTTGTCCATCTGCACAAACGCCCGCTGAAGCTCGGCCAAGCGCTGCACCTTACGTTGGGAAATTTCGTCATTACGCATCACGCCTTGCAACACCTGGAATGCACTGATGCTTAAGGCCGCGAAAATAGCCAGCGCCAGTAACATTTCCAGCAGAGTGAAGCCCTGTGTCGAACGGCGGCTCATTCGCGCACCACATAGCTGCGCAGAGAAACCAAGGCGGCCGTATCTTCTTTTTTACGCCGCACTTCAACGTCCAGCGCACGCAGCTGATCGAGCCCGGTATCCACCCCTTGCCAGCGCAGGTACCACTCTTCCCCGGCAAAGGTCACGGTCTTGTCGCTCCAACGCTTTTCCGGCCAGGTTTTATCCAGATGCAGCTGCACCTGCTGATTATCCGCCAGCCAGCTCGCCAGCACCTTTTCTTCCATACGGCCAATACCGCCCGCCTGCTGTGCCGTGGTTTGCAATAACGCCAATCCTGCCAGGGCAAAAACCACCAGCGCCACCAGCACCTCCAGCAACGTCATCCCGCGTTGCGTTTTCATGGCGCCGACTCATGTTTTGAAGTGCTGATCACACCAGCTTCATCAACCCGCAGCCAGACTTTGGGGCCGTTACCCACCTGGCTGAAAACCAGTTCAAACGGCGTAATCTCCCCACCGGGCAGCAGCAGAATATCCGGCTCTGCCGCCGCTGCATTAGCCGGTGGCCATTCCTGCATGCCAGGAAACTGCAACTCAAGAAACATACCCTCTGGCAATTCGCTGCCTAACGCCGCACGGCGCGGTTGCCACTGTTGCCAGAAATACCCCTGCCAGATGTCGGAACCCCGCGGCAATTCGCTGCTTTCGGGCGGCCGCCGCTGCAAAATTTGGAACAGCCAGCCCTCTGGCCGCACTTGAATCCCCAACAGTTGGCCATTCTGCTGGCTGTCGTCCAACGCAAACTCCAATTGTGCCTGAAAACGTTCAAGCTGCTGCTGTGGGGTATTTTGCTGTACGGCGGGGAATGACATCATCACCAGGCTGGCAGCACTGCCTATCAGCAATACCACCAGCATCATCTCCAGCAACGTGAAGCCGCGTTGGCGCACTATTTCTTACCGATAGTCCAGTTACCGATGTCATCTTCGGTATCCGGTACTCCGTCAGGCCCGTAAGAGAAAATATCTATCTGGCCATGTTGCCCGGGGCTCAACAATTGATAATCCCCTCCCCACGGGTCTTGCGGCAAACGGCGGATATATCCTCCTTCAGGATAATTGCGCGCTTCCGGCGCTGCCGATGGCTTGCTGACCAGCGCCTGTAACCCCTGTTCGGTGGTCGGGTAGCGGCTGTTATCCAGCTTGTACATATCTAATGCACTCTCAAGCGCCACCAGATCGCTGACCACTTTCTGGTGGTCGGCTTTATCTTTGTTCCCCATCAAGTTAGGCACCACCAAACTGGCCAGAATACCCAGGATCACAATCACTACCATTATTTCCAGCAGGGTAAAGCCACGCTGACGCTGTTGCCGCATATTTCTCTCCGTTAATTGCAGATTGCTCATTTACATACTCATCAAGCTATTGAGTTGCAGGATCGGTTGCAGAATCGCCAAAACAATAAACAGCACCACCCCCGCCATGCTCACCACCAACAATGGCTCAAACAGCCCCAATGCCAGCTGCATCTGGGCAGTGAATTCCCGGTCCTGATTATCGGCCGCCCGCTCCAGCATGCCGTCCAGTTCGCCACTGCGTTCACCGCTGGCGATCATATGGCGCATCATCGGGGGAAACAGCCCCGTCAGTTCCAAAGCCCGGTGCAGGCTTACGCCTTCACGCACGGATTCTGTCGCTACGGCCAGTTGGCGGCGCGCATAATCATTGGTCAACACTTCTCCACTGATGCGCATAGCTTGCAACAACGGCACCGCGCTGGCATTGAGGATGCTCAAGGTGCGGGCATAACGGGCCGTATTCAGGCCACGGGCAATACGGCCAATCACCGGTAAACGCAGTAATTGGCGATGAAAAACCACGCGCCGGGATTCCTGGCGCAGCAACATACGCAGCAGTAGCACACCGGCCAGCATCAACAGCAGCAACCAAGGGCCAAAAGCACGCACTCCGTCGCTCAACCCCATCAGCAGCCGGGTAGACAGTGGCAGCGCCTGTTTCATATGAATAAACTGCTCCACCACTTTGGGCACCACGGCAGACAGCAAAATCGCAATCACGCTGATCGCCACCACCGTCAGGACACAAGGATAAATCATCGCCTGAAGGATGCGGGCACGCATTTGCTGGCGTTGTTCGGTGTAATCCGCCAGCCGGTTCAGCACCAGATCCAGATGGCCGGAGGCTTCTCCCGCTGCCACCATGGCGCAATACAGGCGTTCAAAACTGGCGGGATAGCCGCTCATGGCCTCGGCCAGTGAATGCCCTTCCAGCACTTTGGTGCGCACCGCCGCCATTAAGGCGCGCTGGCGCGGCTTTTCACTCTGTTTCGCCACGGCGTCAAGCGCTTCCTCCAGCGGCAGCGCAGCGGCTACCAAGGTGGCGAGTTGCCGGGTCAGTAACGCCAGATCGGCACTGCTGATCCCGCGCTGCCATAAAACGCGCTTGCCGCTGCGGGCCCGTTGGCGTTCATCCTGCCCTTCATCCAGGCTTACCGGAACCAGGCCTTGCTCCCGCAGCAGTTGGCGGGCATGGCGGGCAGAATCGGCCTCTTGTACCCCCCGGCGTTTTTTACCACGATCATCTAATGCCTGATAATGGAACAGTGCCATGTCACTCCTCTTCCTGAACGTGGTTTTCAGTGACGCGTACCACTTCTTCCCAACTGGTTTCCCCTGCCAGCACTTTCTCGCGGCCATCAAGGCGCAGCGTGGTGTATTCATTGCGCAGTTGACGGGCGATAGCCAGTTCACTTTCCCCTTGGTGGATCGCCAAGCGCACCCGATCGTCAATCAACAACAGTTCATGGATACCCGTGCGCCCGCGATAACCGGTATAGCCGCATTTCTGGCACCCTTTCGGCTGCCAGAGCGGGGTTCCCGGCGAAATCGCCATCTGCCGGGCCAGTTCCTGATCGGCTGCATAGGGTTGACGGCAGTCAGGGCATAACGTGCGCACCAGCCGCTGTGCCAGCACTGCCAGCAATGAGGTTGATAACAGAAAAGGTTCGATGCCCATATCTTGCAGGCGCGATAACGCGCCGAGCGCGCTGTTGGTATGCAAGGTTGAAAGTACCAGGTGGCCGGTCAAGGAAGCCTGAACCGCAATCTGGGCGGTTTCCCCATCGCGGATCTCCCCCACCAGCACTACATCCGGGTCTTGGCGCAAAATAGCGCGCAGCCCACGGGCAAAGGTCATATCTACTTTGGGATTCACCTGCGTCTGGCCGATACCGTCCAGTTCATATTCAATAGGATCTTCGACCGTCATGATGTTGCGTTCGCTGGCATTCAACCGGCTCAACGCAGCGTACAGCGTGGTACTTTTGCCCGAACCAGTCGGGCCTGTCACCAGAATAATGCCGTGTGGGCGCTGGATCAGTTCATCGATTTGCCGTTGGTTTTGCGGCGACATTCCCAGCGTGGCGAGATCCAGATTGACGCTGTTTTTATCCAGCAAACGCAGCACAATCCGCTCGCCATAGTTGGAGGGCAGAGTTGAGACGCGCACGTCAATAGCTCTGCCGCCAATGCGCAACGCCATACGCCCATCCTGCGGGATACGCTTTTCGGCAATATCCAGCTTCGCCATGACCTTGATGCGCGAGATCAACAACGACGCCAAGCGCCGCTGCGGCCGCAGGATTTCACGCAGCACGCCGTCCACCCGGAAACGGATTTGCAAATGGCGTTCATAGGTTTCGATATGGATATCCGACGCTTTGTCTTTAATCGCCTCGGTCAGCATGGCGTTGATCAGGCGGATAATCGGCGCGTCGTCGTCTGCGTCCAGCAGATCATCGCTGTCAGGCAGTTCTTCGGCCAGCGTATAGAAATCCATTTCATTGCCGATATCAGCCATCATCCGCCGCGCTTCTTCCGAGTCACGCTGATAGCTGATCACCAGCTGCTTTTCAAACTCATCTACCGACAGTGTGTTAACGGTCAGGCTACATCCTGCCACCCGCCGCGCTTCCAGCAAAGCGGTTGCCGCCGTATCAGCCACGCAGAATACCTGGCAACCGGTTTGATCGCGCAGCAGCAGAATACGTTGCGCGCGCGCATAGGCAAAAGGCAACTGAGGACGTGCTTCGCCGCTCTCCGTTGGGGCGCTGATCATTGCACTCCCCGTTGATAGAACGCGCTGATCGCCGCATTGACCTGGCGGAAAGCGGTTCCATTCTGATCCGCCGGCAATTTCAGCACATCATTACTTAAGGTCAGGCTACGAGTTTCTTTACCGCGCAGTTGCTCTTGTTCTTGGTTAAACGCTTGATATTTATCAGATGAAGCACGGCGATATTCGTCGCGATCGCGGATGATCGATGGGCGGATAAACAGCATCAGGTTGCGCTTGGAAACCTGTTGGCTATTGGAGCGGAATAAATACCCCAACACCGGGATATCCCCCAGCAGCGGCACTTTATCGGTACTGTCGCGTACCGTTTTATCCAGCAAGCCCCCCACCACCACGGTTTCGCCACTGCCTACCAATACCGCATTGTTAACCGTGCGAGTATTGAAAGTGGCACCCAGATTGCTACTGCTGCTGGAAGCCGAATCCGCCACGCTGGAAACCTCTTGCTCAATCTCCAGCAACACCGAATCCCCTTCGTTAATCTGCGGTTTGACCTTCAGTTTGATACCAACGGTCTTGCGCTCCACCGTATTGAAAATATTATCGCCAGACGTGGTACGTGAGCCTGAAAGCACCGGCACTTCTTGCCCAACGTTGAAGGTAGCTTCCATGTTATCCAGCGTGACAATACTTGGCGTTGCCAGAATATCGTTCTTGCTGCTGCTGGAGAGCGCGGTCAGCAACATTGCCCAGTTGCCTTGATAAAAGCCTGCGGCAATGCCGTTGAAACTGTTCAGCGCGCTGGCCAAACTACTGTTGATGGTGCCATCTTGGTTATATTGATTAACCCCAGCGATGGCCGTAGTGATCGGCAGGCCGGTGTTGGTAAACTGTGTCACTCCGGCATGTTTGTTGGCCCACTGAATTCCCAGATTGAGGCCATCGGCATCCTGAACTTCGGCGATAATGGCCTCTACCAGCACCTGCGCACGCCGAATATCCAACTGAGCAATCACCTTTTCCAGATCGCGCATGACATCCGGTGCGCCCGTTAAGATCAACGCATTGGTCTGCTCATGAGCTTTAATCGTGATGTCTTTATGCAGCGCTACCGCCGGTTTGGCTTCCTGTTTCTCGCTCTGAATACTGGCGCTGACGCCGGTCAGCACTTCTACCAAATCGGTGGCTTTCGCGTATTTCAGGTAGATGACTTTGGTATTGCCTTGCACCGCCTGTTCGCGATCCAACTGCTTGATCATGGCGATAATCCGCTGACGGGAATTAGGTTCACCGCTGACCAGCACCGAATTGGTGCGTTCATCCGCCACCAGGTTAGCCATCATCAGGCTAGGCATCGCCGATTTGCCCGCATCTTTGGTTAATTCAGTGACCAGTTTTACCACTTCGGCAGCCGAAGCATAGGAAAGAGGCACCGTTACCACACTGCGATCGCCCACTTTGTCGACCCGTTCAACAATCGACATCAGACGTTTGATCACCGCCGCCCGCCCGGTCATCAATAGCACGTTGGAAGGCTCATAATGCACCACGCTGCCCGCCCCGGCATTGTCGTTAAGCTGGCGCAACAGCGGTGCCAGATCTCTGGCCGCCACGTTGTTGACCGGCACCACACGGGTCACTACTTCATCCCCCTGCCCCGGTTCCGCATCGTTCGCTACCGGCACCGCCGCCGTTTTGGCATCTTTTGAACGCACTACTTTCAGCACGCCGTTCTGCATGTCCACCACGGCAAAACCATACACATCCAGCACACTGAGGAAAAACTGATAATACTGCTCTTCGTTCAACGTATCGTAACTGCGCACGGTGATGGTGCCACGCACGGAGGGATCAATAATGACGGTCTTATTCAGATTTTTACTGACGGTATTAATAAATTCCTGAATATCCGTTCCCTTGAAGCTGGCAGAAAACTCGGCACTCCAGCCTGACTGAGCACCCGATAGTGCAACGGCCAATACCAAAATGCGCAAGCCCCCGATTATTCCTTTACTAAACAATTAATTATCTCCAAGAGCAACGTAAATATCCTGCAATTGACCGTCACGTTCAACGGTAAGGCTCAGTTCCCTGAGTTCCGGCAACTGTTTCAGTGCCTGCTGGGCCTGTTGCGCATCGCGCAGATCCAGCCCATTCAGCGCCACTGCCAAGTCGTTTTCCTTCAACCCAACCCGCTGGAACAACTCCCCTTGAGCACCTGGATTCAGGCGATAGCCGGTCAGTTTGTTGTCTGCCATCACGGGGGAAATGTTCAGATAGTTAAGAATGGTTTCCGGCTGCATCTGTAGCTGCTCTTTGATCTGCGCAGTTGATTGCACCTTTTCACCGCTGGCCGCCGCTGGCGCGTCGTTAAACAGAAGCAAGGATTCATGCCGCCCTTCATAAGCAATCACGACACGATCGGCAAAAATAGCCGCAATTTTTGCATCGTAACCCGGCGTGCTATCACCGATACCGAGGCTGAATTGCTGGCTGTCTTTGCCGATAATGGCGATGGAATGGGCTGGCGTGGGGCTGGCAACAATACCGGTCAGGTTGATTTTTAGCGCGGATAACGGCGCATTACGCAGAGAAGCCTCCGATGCCGCAGTGGTAACAGTTTTAGAAACAGGAGCGGCGGTGCCAAACAGGGTAAAACGATAGTTTCCTGCCGTCTCAGGGCGGGCAGATGGGGTTTGCGGCAACATAGCTTGTGCTGAATCGAGCGTCGGAATTTCAGACGGTAGCCAAAGGCGCCATGTTGATAGTGCCAATTGATTGCAAATCAATAGCATAATGGCACACAACACCCAGCGCGGCGTGAGCAGCCTAAACGTTACCTCTTTGATCGACAGAATCATTGCAGAAAATCGCATCCTATGCCTTCCTTGTGCCAGTTTCCCTATGCATGTGAGTCACCAGCTTGCCGATACCGCCACGGTTGCCCTGCCTGAAATCTTGTTCAGAGCCGCTCTTTTCAACCCCAGGCTGCTAAATGATGTTCACTACTCACCACTGTATACCTGATTGTGTGACGGAAAGAATAATAACTAAAACTATAAACCACCGAACGGATTATTCATCTTTCTGTTTTGATAGCAATTTCTTTTTCTTAAACCTTGGGGGCTATTTTATTCGTCATCCCCGCTCAATGTCTGTTCCTCCTGCTTCCTACGCCCCATTTCCTTCTCTGCCAGGATGATGCTCCGCCTCGGTCTGCAATATCTAATGTCATAGATTTACATATAAATACCATTTCTTACTTTCTATTACGTTTGTTTGATAGGGAATTTAGAATGCTGAAACATACCCGTAATGCCCTACTGTTTGGCTCGCTCATCTTACTGAGCGGCTGTGATAACAATAATTCTTCTGATACTAACTCTAACACGCCAAATAATCTGGAACCTGTTGCACGTTTACCTGATATTGCCATCCCCAGTGAAGCCATCACCGCAGGTGAGCTCCAGGCAGTGATTCACCTGGTTGATATTGCCGGGGTCACTCGCCGAGCTAGCGCTGATTACAGCAGCAAAAATCTGTTCTTGTGGAATAACGATAACTGCGACTCACTGGAAAAAACGTCCAGTGACTGGAATGACACCAGTACAACACCCGCAGGCAGCGACAGCTATGGCCCTTACTGGATACTGCCATTGAACAAAATGACCGGCTGTATCAACTTCATTCTGCGCGATGGCACCAATAAGTTGATTGATGCGGATATGCGCTTGTCGTTCAGTGACTTCCCCGATCGCACCGTATCAGTACTCGCGGGCAGCAGCGCGTTGTACGATACTCGCGCCGAAGCTTTCCAGGCCGCCTTCGGGGTGGCACTGGCAGAAGCACACTGGGTAGATAAACAAACGCTCCTCTGGCCTGCCGGAGAAGGGAAACCCATTGTGCGCCTTTATTACAACCACAGCGGCAAGATCGCGGCCAACAGCGAAGGGAGATTTACCGATCATTATCTCACCCTGACGCCGACCAGCCTCAGCCAGGAAACCCGCGATCGTTTCCCACATCTTGCCGATTATGCCGCTTTTAAACTCCCTGATGATGCCAACGTGGATACGCTGCTGACGGGGGAAACCGTTGCCCTTGCCACCAATCAGGAGGGTATTTTAAGTTCGGCCACCCAGATACAAACCGCTGGCGTACTGGACGACCGCTTCTCTGCTGCCGCCGAAAAACTGGAATACGGCGCTTTAATCACCGGCTCCGGTATCACTTTCCGCCTTTGGGCACCCACTGCCCAACAGGTTGAACTTGTGCTCTACGGCGCAGACAAAAAAGTCCTGGGTAGCCACCCAATGACGCGAGATGCCGATTCAGGAGCCTGGTCCTATCAAGGCGGCAGCGATCTCAACGGAGCTTTCTATCGTTACGCCCTCAAGGTCTACCATCCGCAATCACGCAAAGTGGAACAGTATGAGGTTACCGATCCCTATTCCCACAGCCTCGCCACCAATTCCGAATACAGCCAGGTGGTGGATCTCAATGACAGCGCATTAAAACCCGCAGGCTGGGACGGCCTGACCATGCCGCATCCGCAGGCCACTCAGGCCGATCTTGCTCGTATGGTGATCCATGAATCCCATATCCGCGATCTTTCCGCCTGGGATCAAACGGTGCCGGAAGCCGTACGCGGTAAATATCTGGCATTGACCGCCGCTGACAGCAACATGGTGCAACACCTGAAGCAGCTGGCTCAGTCAGGAGTGACGCACATTGAACTGTTGCCGGTATTCGATTTGGCGACGGTCAGTGAATTCGCCGACAAAGTGGCCGATTTACCGCAGCCTTTCAGCCGCCTGTGCGAGTTGAACAACGCCGTCAAACAAAGCCGCTTTGCGGGTTATTGCAGCAGTTCGGCCACCATTGGCGAGGTGCTTAACGAACTGAAATTGGATGACAGCCAGGACAATCCACAAGTACACGAATTGAACGGCTATGTAGCACAAACCGATTCCTATAATTGGGGTTACGATCCTTTCCACTACACCGTGCCGGAAGGCTCCTATGCTACCGACCCAGAAGGGACGCTGCGTATCAAAGAATTCCGCACCATGGTGCAAACCATCAAGCAGCAGTTGGGGATGAACGTCATCATGGATGTGGTCTATAACCACACCAACGCCGCAGGCCCGACCGATCGCACCTCGGTGCTGGACAAAATTGTGCCCTGGTATTATCAGCGTTTGAACGAATCAACCGGCAGCGTAGAATCGGCCACCTGCTGTTCTGATTCGGCCCCGGAACACCGGATGTTTGCCAAACTGATTGAAGATTCTCTGGTAGTTTGGAGCAAAGACTACAAGATCGATGCTTTCCGCTTCGATCTGATGGGGTATCACCCGAAAGCCCAAATCCTGGCAGCCCGTGAAAAAGTCAGAGCGGTCAATCCTGATGTCTACTTCTTTGGTGAAGGTTGGAATTCCGGGCAGGACGATCGCTTCGATATCGCTTCACAGATCACCCTGAAAGGCACCGGAATCGGCACCTTCTCCGATCGCCTGCGGGATGCCGTGCGCGGCGGTGGCCCGTTTGATTCTGGTGATTCTCTGCGGCAAAACCAAGGCGTTGGCAACGGTGCCGGAGTATTGAGCAACGAGCTAACCACGCAAAGCGAAGATACGGTGCGCCATCTGGCCGATCTGACACGCCTGGGAATGGCGGGCAATCTGGCCGATTTCCTGTTGTTCGATAAAGACGGTAACCTGAAAAAAGGCAGCGAAATTGACTACAACGGTGCCATTGGGGGCTATGCTAACGATCCCACCGAAGTTCTCAATTATGTCTCCAAGCATGACAACCAAACTTTGTGGGACATGATCAGTTATAAGGCTGCACATGAAGCCGATCTCGCCACCCGTGTGCGGATGCAGGCGGTTTCGCTGGCCACCACCTTGCTGGGGCAAGGGCTAGCGTTCGATCAACAAGGTTCCGAACTGCTGCGTTCCAAATCCTTCACCCGCGATTCCTATGATGCAGGTGACTGGTATAATCGCGTGGATTACAGCTATCAGGACAACAACTACAACGTGGGAATGCCACGTGCCAGCGATGATGGTGATAATTATGACGTCATCAGCAGCGTGAAAGACGCGGTGGCAACGCCTGGTCAAAGTGAAATCATACAAATGACCGCGTTCTATCAGGAACTCACACAGCTGCGCCACTCTTCACCGCTGATCACATTGGGAAGCGGCAGTGAAGTGATGAAACGCGTTGATTTCCGCAACACTGGCACAGCACAACAGTTGGGGCTCCTGGTGATGACCATCGATGATGGCACTCAGGCAGGCAACGATCTCGATCCGCAGGCCGATGCGCTGGTGGTAGTGATTAATGCCGCACCGGAAGCCCGAACGTTTAATGACTTTGCGGGGGAAAACCTCAGCCTGAGCGCTCTCCAGCAGGCATTGGGAGCTGATTCGCTGGCCTCCGGCATCGATATTGCTCCCGATGGCAGTATCACGATTCCGGCGTGGTCTGTGGCTCTTTTGGTTAAACCGCAAGGCATAACGCAAGGCGCTGGCCTGCCCGTCCGCAGTAAATAAACTTTTTGTCTCGGGCCACCTCTGGGTGGCCCTGCTCTGTTTACCGCAGTTAAATCACCTCAAAATACGCGCACAGCGCTATTGACCCGCGCTTGCCGGACAGATAGCTTCTTCCCATAGTGATATGCGGGCGCAAGCAAACCCGTCTTAACTCAAAGGTTCAGGGATGTGGACAATCAAACAGAGCTAACCCCCAAAGCCAGTGTTCGCCCCAGCAACGGGCTGTTTATTCCTGGTTATTTGTTGCCAATCTATGCGCTGCTGTTTATCGCGTTTGGCTGGTTTGCCCGGGAGCATTGGCACAATAGCCCGGCGCTTGATCGCCCGGCCGCGATGCTTTCTCAGGCCGTCCCTTCGGCCATAGCGCAAACGGCGCCCACCCCGCCCGCCGTAGTTGACCCAAAGGTGGTAAACCAACCGAGTAAAGACACAGCGGTGCAAGAGAACACAGATAAGGAAATCCCCCCTGGCGAATTGGCCAGTGATGAGCTGCCTGCCCTGCGTTACAGCGCACACGTTTACGCTTCAGAAGATGAAAAACGCAGCATTACCCTGAATGGGCAACGTTATCATGAAGGCGATAGCCCAGCCGCTAATCTGACAATTGAACAGATTCAGCAGGATGTGACTATCTTCAATTTCAACGGGGAAGTATTCACGCTCGACGCGCTGGAAGATTGGCCCGGCGGCAAAGTTGATGTAGCAAACCCCAGCGAAAAATAAGCACGCAAGGCGCTTACCACTAACTCCGGCTTTCTGCGCGCAGTTCCTCAGTGAAAGGCACCAACAGACTGTTAAAACTACTGCATTTGGTTTGTTCCGGTGTGCTATCCCTGGTCAGGCTCTGATAAATAGTCTCGCTACGCTGGGGCAGCGACGCGTAATTCGAGGTATTCCATCCCCGCTGTTTTGCCACCTTGTAAGCCACTTTCATGGTGACCGCATCAGCAGGCAAATCACTGCGATTACATTTGTACTTGAGATACTTAGCCCCCGCCACCAACGAGGCAAGCTGTTCAACCTGATCATTCAGAGGCACAGGATTATTCTTGTTTGAAGACTGTGATTGCTGACAACCTGCCACCCCCACCAGAAACAACACTGACATAAAGCGCACAATCAAAGATAACCGCATGATAAAAATCATCTTATTTAAATTGACCGAGATCCATTCTATCAAATCCCCACCCACTGTCACTTATCCAGAAGAAAGTTTTTCTTTTAGCTTCCTTTCGATCCCCATCGCCCGGCGGATCGGCAGCCAGTACGCTGCCGATAAAGCGGATTTATCGCTTGGGGTGTTTCACTCCCCAGCATAAACCCCCTTTTTCTTATTCGGCTGGCTCACTGCAACAACGGCGAATTATCACTCTCCATGCCAGAGCAGAATTCAATTTTATGTTCACGCAATATGGTACAACGCACAAAGAACATGCGGTGAATACCAGAAATGTAAGAACGCACCTGATTGCTGCGCACCACCATCAGGTATTCATTCGCCAGACATTCGGCCTTTTTCTGTTCCACATAGGCCAACAGATCTTTATTCAGGCTGGGAGAAGGAATCCCCGCCGTTGTCGATGTTGACATAAAGACTTTGCAACTGCCCGCTTTGCCAAGAAAAACTTCCTGCCGGGCAACGGAGTTCGTGGTATACATCGTGATACCCACCCCCAGCACAAAAACTACTCCGGCCAGAGCGGCAATAATTCCCCAGCGGGAACGTTTTTTGCTGGCTGGAGGGGTAACGGTTTCAACGGGTGGCGGTTCTTTCTCTTGCCCGGCATCCTTTTCTGCTTCTGCCTCATCGTCTATTTCCACAATCTCTTCCATCGCCAGTGTGGTTTCCATTTCCGTATAAGGCGTTTCTGCCAACATCAGTGGCAAATGAAGCCGGGTGAAAGTTTCATTATCCTCTTGGGTGGATTCGAGCAAAATCTCCTGGTGCAGCATAAACCCCAGTTTAGGAACGGTGACAATCACTTCATCATCAATTCCCATCACCTTGATCACCCGGCGTAATTTACTGACGCACTGGTTAAGGTTATTGTTGCTGGAGATCATGCCGTAATCGTCCCACACCTTCTTGAAGATCACTTCACGGCTGATGGGCTCACCATAGTGATTAATCAACAACAACAATAAACGTTTTGTTGGATTCGATAACGAGATAGGGTCATCTGAGAAATCGCTAGGCCCAAGTGTTCCTGCATCTACATCAAAAAGCACACGATCATTAAATCTATATTTCATATTATTCCCAATTTAGCTTAGGGAGATAATTCAATTCTGGCAGGAATTGCTAATAAATCATCAGCAGACAACTAAAAAAATACCCGATCCGGTAAACGCATCAGCTACCAGTGCCAATTGCTGGCATTGTGAACCTCAACCAGTCACAATGTTGCCCAACTTACTTTCCCGCAGGAAATACCATGCTTTGCTACTACCCCGCCCACTTTGTTTTCGACCACGAAAGCGCTGCCTGGCAGATTACCTTCCGTGATTTCCCGCTACAGCAGGCCGCCTGCTACAAACGCGAAGATATTGAGCTGGAAGCACAGGAAAGCTTACTGACGGCCATTGCCATTGAAATGGAAGAGAATCGCCAGGTGCCACCGCCTTCCACCTTACAAGCCGAAGAGATCGCCATCCATCTGCCCGTATTGGTTAAGCTGAAGCTGGAGCTGCACAACCTGATGCTGAATACGGCTACGCCCAAAGCAACACTGGCGCGCCAAATGGGGTTTAACGGTGCACAAATCGACCGGTTGCTGGACATCGCTTACGCTTCAAAAGTAGAGGCTTTAGAGCAGGCTTTGTTTCTGCTGGGCTACGAAGTGCATACCTCGGTGTCAGCAATTCGCCGGCAATAAAAAATAGGCCTTAAGGCTAAAACTTCACGAATTTATGCCGATAGGGTTATTACCTAACCACTATCAAAACAAGTGAAGGTTAAAAATGGTCTACCGCCGCCGTCATATCTGGGTTGCTATCCTTTTATCCTGCTTTGCCTTTTGGGTTATCTTGATTGCCAGCGTCAGCGCCATTATCTGATGCCTGGCTAGCACCGCGCTATTTGCCCGGCATCATACGGCGCAGCGTATCGTCCCCACGCAGATAATGGTGATAAAGCGCCGCCAATGCGTGAACACCGATAATAAAATAACCGCTGTTAGCCAGAGTTTCATGAATACTTCTCACCAGGTTGCGCATCCCTGAATCCGGTGTGACCCATTGCGGCACCTGCCAGCCGAGCAGCATCCACTGTTTGCCGCCGTAGGCCAACGTGAGCACGCCCAAAATAGGCAAGGATAAGAACAGCAGATATAACAACCAGTGAAACATCGTTGAGCCTAATGCCTGCCATGGTGCTAACGCCGGGGTGATTGGCGGCACAGCATGACGCTGGCGCAGATAAAGGCGGAAAAGCATCAGCACAAACACCGACAGACCAAAATGAAAGTGCAACTCCTTGACCAGAGAAAAATAATCATCTGGTACCCAATCACTGAGTAGCATGGCACTGTATGTCAGGATCACCATCAGCAACGTTAACCAGTGCAGAATGATTTGCGATTTCGCAAAGCGTACGCTCATAAACTCTCCCGCTAAATAAAGTAATACTGGCTATAGCCCGCCGTCTGGCAAATGATGGGGAAACAGAACCATGAGATCCCTTATCTCTACTGTAGCTAAGAAAAGAAAAACCGGGGCATTCCCCGGTTGATGGTTATTTTATGGTGGTGGTGCTGGCTTTGGGCGGTGTCAGCAGGCCATCAGCACGGAACATCGCCTTGATACCGCGCACCGCCTGGCGGATGCGATCCTGGTTTTCAATCAGCGCAAAACGCACATGGGTATCACCGTAATCACCGAAACCAATTCCCGGCGAAACACATACTTTAGCGTCTGCCAGCAGGCGTTTAGCAAATTCCAGCGAACCGAGATGCGCATAAGCTTCTGGGATTTTTGCCCAGACATACATTGACGCCTTGGGGTTTTCTACCATCCAGCCCGCTTCATGCAGCCCTTTCACCAGCACATTGCGCCGCTGGCGATACTGCTCGGCAATATCCAGCACACACTGCTGATCGCCTTCCAACGCCGCAATTGCCGCCACCTGTAACGGGGTAAACGTGCCGTAATCGTGATAACTCTTGATGCGCGCCAGCGCACTGACCAATTCAGGATTACCCACCATAAAACCCACGCGCCAGCCAGCCATATTGTAGCTTTTCGACAGGGTAAAGAACTCAACCGCAATATCTTTTGCCCCTGGCACCTGCATGATCGAGGGCGCTTTCCAGCCGTCATACACAATATCGGCATAGGCCAGATCGTGGATCACCAGTACGTCATACTGTTTTGCCAGCGCGACGACCCGCTCGAAGAAATCCAGCTCCACGCACTGCGCGGTGGGGTTGGATGGGAAGCCAAGGATCATCATCTTTGGCCGTGGAATGGATTCGCGGATAGCACGTTCCAGTTCACCAAAGAAATCGACACCCTCTGCCAGCGGCACCGAGCGCACCTGTGCACCGGCAATCACCGCACCATAAATATGGATCGGGTAGCTGGGGTTCGGCACCAGCACGGTATCACCATGATCGAGCGTTGCCAGCATCAAATGCGCCAGCCCTTCTTTCGAGCCGATGGTGACAATCGCCTCGCTTTCAGGATCGATATCAACCTGATAGCGCTCTTGATACCAGTTGGAAATCGCCCGGCGCAGACGCGGAATACCGCGTGAAGTTGAATAGCCATGCGTATCTTCACGCTGCGCCACGGCGCAGAGTTTTTCAACAATGTGCGGCGGCGTTGGGCCATCGGGGTTGCCCATGCTGAAATCGATAATATCCTCGCCACGACGGCGTGCCGCCATTTTCAGCTCAGAGGTGATATTGAAAACATAAGGGGGAAGACGTTCAATGCGCGTAAAACGGCGCGGACTGTTATCAGCCATAAATTCCTCGAAGAGACGTTAGCGCCCGGACCGTCCGAGCGACGCTGGCCACTTTGTGGCCGGACATCGAACATAGCGCAGCCCCATCAGGCTTGTCGAGCCCCCAATAACAATTTTTTTACAGCTAATCACTGGGTTGCTGAACTAGCATTATTGCGAGCAAGAAGCAGCACGCTATCAGCGTATAATTTCCGAAAAACAAAAAAGAGGATATTTCGAATGAAACATAACCCTTTATTTTCCTCTATTAAACCCAGATAATCGTTAACGCCATTACAACAAAACAGCAACACTCATCTTTCTACAAGAGCCCAACGCTGGCACCAAGGAGAACACCATGGCTGCATTACTCATCGAAGATATTCCTGCCACCATTAAAGCCGTTAAACAGCAATTACGGCAGGCATTGCCGAACTACCGTGACGTATTCTTGGCGTTGGAAGATAACATTCGCCAGCAGATTGAACACATCCGCCAGGAATTGGCGGCGGGGCAAAATCCCGTGCCCCAGATCGATGCCGAGGATATTCTGCAACAACGCGTCAGCGAACAGCAAAAATCCCTGATTAAACAACGTGGTGCTTGCGCCATTCGCGGTGTTTTCTCACGCAGCACCGCAGAAGCCTGGAACCAGGAAATTGGTGATTATCTTGAGCGTAATAATTTTGTCGAGCGCTTGAAGAATGCCGCCGAAGATAACTATTTCGGCAAACTGGCCGCCAGCAAACCACAGATCTATGGCATTTATTGGTCAAAACCGCAGGTGGAGGCTCGTCAGGATCAGCGCATGCATGCGGTACAGGTGTTCCTTAACAGCCTGTGGGAAAGCGAAAGTAATGGTAAACAGCATTTTGACCCAACGCGGGTAACCACCTATGCCGATCGCACCCGCCGTCGCCCCCCGAATTCCTCTTCGCTGGGCCTGTCGCCACATGTAGACAGCGGCACCATTGAGCGCTGGCTGGATGAAAACTTCCGCTATGTTTATCGCCATGTATTTTCCGGTGACTGGCAACGCTACGATCCCTTTGCCGCCGATGGCCGCACCGAAGTGCGCGAGATCGCTTCACCGGCAGTCTGTTCGATGTTCCGCACTTTTCAGGGCTGGACAGCGCTCACCCCACAACGCACCAACGCTGGTACCCTGAATCTGGTGCCGGTTGCCAACGCCATGGCTTATATATTGCTGCGCGCGTTACAGGATGATGTGGCTGATGATGATTTGTGCGATGCTGCTCCAGGCCGAGCATTATCGATCTCAGAGAAATGGCATCCCCTTTTATTACAAGGGACTTCCCCTATTCCCGATTTAGAGCCAGGAGATACGGTTTTCTGGCACTGTGATGTTATCCATTCGGTAGAAAATGAGCACCACGGCGAATTCGACAGCAACGTGATGTACATTGCCGCCGCACCGGGGTGCGATAAAAACGATGCCTATTTGCAACGCCAACTGCCGAGCTTCCTGTCTGGCAGAACCCCTGCAGATTTCGCCCCGGATGATTTTGAAGTGGATTTCGTTGGCCGCGCGACCCTCGACATGCTGACGCCGCTTGGCAAAACACAGCTCGGCATGAAATAACACCGCCGCCACCGTGCTCACGGTGGCGGCGGTTGCCATGTCTATCTGTATGATCTTGGGCCATGGCGATAATGGCCTGGCGGAGATGGCGGCATGCGGTAATGATGCGGGCGATCGTGCCATTCACGGCGCGGTGGCCCGTAATACCTTACCTGTGGTGGCGGAGCATAATAATAACCGCGTGGGCGGTAATTCTCATGCCACCAGCGCGGAGTGCGCCAGTAACCACCATCCCAGTAATATCCACGGTTGTCACGATCGCCAATCTGCAATGATAAACCGGGAACATATACCCCGATGGAAACCTCTGCATGGCTGACGATTGGCAATGACAGTGGTAATAACACCACCAGTAACAACAGTATTTTTTTCATTTGATAAACTCCCACAGAGTGGAACCTGTCCTTTACACCGATAACAGTAGTTCCGCAGCCATGGCCACTCCATAGGACAATGCCCATTTACGCATCTCAGACACATCCTTCATAATTCCTGCACATTTAACGACATTCAATTTTTGCCATTTTATTTATATATTTCATTTAATTAGTGAATTAATTATCTTCCCTTCCTCTACTTGAACAGAACTTTCTAAGCAAAGCACAGGTATCTCTCTCTCAGCCATTTTTATTACTGGCTGCATCAGGGCAAAGCCAGCGAGAGAATGAACGGGTAACGCTGGTGAATGAGAGGAAAAGAAAACGCCGAGTGGTTGAATAAAATCAGCTTGTTGAGCAAACAGAGCGGGGCGCAAGCAACAGGCTACGCCCCTGCCAAACTTACAGTTGCATCCCTAAAATCTGGCGTAGATGTGCTCCAGCACCCAGCAGCCCCGGTTGGGCATGTGCGATCACAAATACCGGGATTTCACGCACATAATCCTTAAAACGGCCTTTATCTTCAAATGCCGCACGGAATCCAGAAGCTTTGAAAAACGCCATAAAACGCGGCACCAGGCCACCAGCAATATACACCCCACCGAAGGTGCCCAGAGTCAACGCCAGATTGCCGCCAAAACGCCCCATGCTCATGCAGAACAACGAAAGGGCGCAGTGGCAATCGCTACAACTGCCTGCTAACGCACGCTCGGTAATATCTTTAGGCTCCAGTGCTTCTGGCTGGCGGTTATCTGCCTGCACAATGGCGCGATACAGGTTCACCAAACCAGGGCCGGAAAGCACGCGCTCCATGGAAACCCGCCCCATTTCGGCACGCAATATTTCCAGAATGATGTCTTCCTCATCACTGTTTGAGGCAAAATCCACGTGCCCGCCTTCCCCCGGTAAACTCACCCAGCGGCGGTCAACCTGCACCAGATGCGCCACCCCCAGGCCGGTACCGGCACCGTAAACCGCTATCGGTTTATCTTTTTGCGCTTTACCGCCGCCGAATTGCACCACATCCGTTTCAGACAGCATCGGAATCGCCATCGATACCGCGGTAAAATCGTTAATCACTTCCAGATGGCTGAGCCCCAGGTTGGCCTGCATCTCTTTAATGGAAAAAGCCCAAGTGTGATTCGTCATCGCAACCCAATCTTCCGTCACTGGGCAGGCAATGGCGATACAGGCATCCTGAACCACCAACTGGTGTTCGGCCAAATACTGACGAATCACGGCCTCCAGGCTGTCGAACTCCAAACCTGAATAGGTTTTCGCCTGGGTGATTTCACCCGTTTCAACGGTACACAACGCCAAGCGAGCGTTGGTGCCGCCAACATCCCCTACCAGGGCATAGGTCATCGGTGTTTTCTCCGTAGAATAAATAAAAACTGGCTACACTGTAGAATCACACCGCGGAAACAACAATCGCCATGCTGTTAGCCACGATTCAATAGCGACGTTGATCACAAAAAACGTTCAGCCAGCGCATAATCCGCCGCCGCACGCGCATGAATTGCCGTGGTGTCAAACACCGGCACCGCAGCATCCTGTGCACCAACCAACAAGCCAATCTCGGTGCAGCCGAAGATAATGCCCTGCGCCCCTTGCTGTTCCAGATTATTGATAATCCGCCGATACTCATCACGCGAGGCATCGCGGATCTTCCCCAGGCACAGCTCTTCATAAATGATGCGATGCACAATGTCACGATCAGCGGCAGCGGGCGTTACCACCTCAATACCAAACTGCTCTTGCAGACGCCCACGATAAAAATCCTGCTCCATGGTAAAGCGCGTTCCCAACAGCCCGACGCGGTGGATATCCTGCTGGCGCACCTGCCGCGCCGTAGCGTCAGCAATGTGGATCAGCGGTAAACCACTGGCCTGCTCTATCGCCCCCGCCACTTTATGCATGGTGTTGGTACAAATCACGATGGCCTCTGCTCCTGCGGCACGCAGTGATACGGCGGCCTCTGCCAGCAGGTGACCCGCGCCCTCCCAATCCCCCTGATGCTGCAAACGTTCTATTTCCTGAAAATCGACGCTGTAGAGCACGATCTTGGCCGAATGCAGACCACCGAGCTGTTCCTTCACCTGTTCGTTGATCATACGGTAGTAAGGGATAGTAGATTCCCAACTCATGCCGCCCAATAGGCCCAGTACTTTCATCATGTTCTCCTTTGCAGTGATCCCTTTCTTGCCAGACCTTACCTGAGAACCCAGTGCTTGACGATGCAATTATAGAAATCCCGGTCAAATGTGCACGTGCACATTTTTTTAGCTTTTATGCGATTTTGATCTCATTTGGTGTCTTGAAATAAAATGTGCACGTGCACATAATGAAAAAAAAGCAGAGGTCACCATGAAAATTACAGGGTTAAATGTTTACGATGTCGATCTCAGGGGCAGAGCACCTGCCCATAATCTGATCGTGGTGGAAGTCGAAACCGATGAGGGGATATCCGGCCTTGGCGAAGTGGCAATGAGCTACGGCATAGGAGCAAAATCGGTGATTCCGATCCTCGAATCGCTCACCAAAAGCTATCTGGTTGGCCGCTCGCCCTTCGATTCCGAGCATATTTTCCAGCAATGTTTCGATAAGTCCTATTGGGCCCGCGGACGATCGCTGGCGATCTACGGTGCCATGAGCGCTATTGATATCGCCCTGTGGGATATCAAAGGCAAAGCGCTGAACCTGCCGATTTACCAGTTGCTAGGGGGACAATGCCGGGACAGTATCCCTTTGTATGCTAATCACTGGTATTTCGACGCCTGGCGACCGGAAGAATTTGCCGAAAAGGCTCTGCGCGTCGTTAACGACGGGTTTAACGGGCTGAAGTTTGATCCGTTTAAAATGTCGCCAACCGGGGAGAAATCCACCCCTTCCCGCCCGATCAGCAAAGACTGGGGCAATATGGCCATCGCGCGCGTGGAAGCAGTGCGCGCGGCGGTGGGTGAAAGCGTGGATATTATGCTGGATTTGCACGGTTGCCTGAACGTTTCCGACGCGATTAAATGGGGAAAACAGCTAGAAGCCTTCAACCCTTATTTCTATGAAGAACCAACGGATACCCTGCTGATCAATTCTTCCGCCGAGGTTAAGGAGAAAGTCAATATTCCGCTGGCAGGAGGGGAACGTTTATATACACGCTATGATTTTGCTCCGTTTATTGAAAATCGCGTGTTTGAACTTATTCAACCGGATATGGGGTTGGCAGGCGGCTTTACTGAAATGAAAAAGATAGCGTCGTTTGCCGAAACCTATCAAATCGCAGTGCAACCACACAACGCCTCCGGCCCCATTCTGACGGCTGCTTGCGTCCAGTTTGATATTTGCACGACCAATGTACAGATTCAGGAGTGGTTCCCCTACTGGCAGGATGAGCGTTACCGCATCCTCACCGACGCTCTTGAACCCAAAGCACGAGACGGACATTTCTTCGTTGAGGGGATGAAGCCAGGGCTGGGCGTTGAACTTGATAAAGACTATTTATCCTCTTTCAAAAAATACACCTTCTGACATGTCGCTAATTAAGGTTTCCCTATGAAAAAGATATTCCTTTGTTGTAACGCCGGTATGAGCACATCAATACTGGTAAAGAAAATGAAAGCAGCCGCAGAATCACAAAATATTGAAATTGATATCAATGCGTTCCCGTTGGAGAAATTTAACGAAAATATTGAACAGTATGATCTGTGCCTGCTGGGTCCACAGGTGCGCTATAAGCTTGAAGAGTTTAAAAAAATCGCCGCATTGAAAAATAAAAAAGTGGAAGCCATTAATCCGATGGATTACGGAATGATGAAAGGCGAAAACGTCCTTAAATTCGCTCTCGAATTACTTTCATAATATTGCGCCATCACCAGGAAACTCGTTATGAGCATTTACAATAACATCATTTCTATCATTGAAAGAAAAATAGCCCCGGTGGCCGGAAAAATTGGCGGCCAACGACACGTGCTGGCCGTCAGGGACGGATTTATTTCGGCAATGCCTTTTATGATTGTTGGAAGTTTCCTGATGATTCTGGCCTTCCCGCCATTTTCCAAAGAGACCACCTTTGCCTTCGGGCAGATGTGGCTCGAATTTGCCACCACTCACAAAGACGCCATCATGCTGCCGTTCCGCATGACCATGGGGATCATGACTATCTATGTGGCCGTGGGGATTGGCTATAACCTCTCACAGGGGTATAACCTCAGCCCGCTGATGGGCGGCCTGCTCTCGTTGTGCTCGTTCCTGATTGTGGCCGCGCCATTTAACAACGGGAACATACCGGCCATGTTTATGGGCGGCACCGGTATTTTTACCGCGCTACTCACTTCTATTTTTTCCGTAGAGTTGATGCGCTTTCTGAAAGCGAAGAACTTCACCATCAGGCTACCTGAACAGGTGCCGGAGAAAATCGCGCAGTCGTTTGAACTGCTGGTTCCGGTGCTGGTGATGATTGCAACACTCTATCCCCTGTCGCTGATCCTACAGCACGCCTCCGGTCTGTTGCTGCCGGAGCTAATTATGGAGATCTTTAAACCGCTGGTGTCGGCGTCAGATAGCCTGACTGCTGTGCTCATTTGCGTGCTCGTCTCACATTTACTCTGGTTCTGCGGCATTCACGGCGCGGCGATTGTCACCAATTTACTGCAACCGTTCTGGCTGGCTAATATTGCTGCTAACCAGATGGCGCTGGAAATGGGGCAAGTTCTACCGCACAGCTTCGTCGATCCCTTCTGGCGTTTCTATATCGTCATCGGCGGCTGCGGCTCAACGCTGGCACTGGTGATTATGTATATGCGCAGCCGCTCCGCGCATCTGCGATCCATTGGCAAACTCAGCGTGGTGCCGTCTTTCTTCAACATTAACGAACCGGTTATTTTCGGGTCACCGATTATTATGAACCCAATCATGCTGATCCCTTTTGTTGGCGCGCCGCTGGTAAACGCCAGCGTTGCATGGTTTGCGCTCAGCTCCGGGTTTGTTGATAAACCGATATCCATCGTGCCCTGGACGACGCCCTCTCTGCTGGGTGCGCCATGGGCTGCGGGCTGGACGTTTGGCCCGATCCTGCTGGTACTGACCAACTTTGCTATCTCCTGCGTTATCTGGCTGCCTTTCTTTAAAGCCTATGAAAAACAGCTGATCGCCCAGGAAAACACGTCAACTTCCTGAAGAAATTAATCAATATATAACGGAGGCTGAATAATGAGTCTTGAATTAGATATTATGGAAATTATCACCAATGCGGGTGAAAGTAAGAGTGAAGCAATGATGGCCCTGCACCATGCAAAACGCGGGGAATGGGATTTATGTGACGACGCGTTAACGCGTTCCCGGGATGCGGCCAGCCGTGCTCACGCGGTGCAAACCAAGCTGATCGGCATAGATGAAGGTGAAGGAAAAATCCCGGTGACATTAGTGATGGTACACGCCCAGGATCATTTAATGACCGCGATGCTTGCCAACGAGCTGATCAAAGAAATGATTGAAGTTTACCGTCATAAAGTGTATTAATTTCTCAATTAAATTATGTAGATAGGTAGTGTTTGCAACAAGCACTACCTTCACCGTGACGGAATAATATGTCAACCATTATTGATGTCGCAAAGTTAGCGAATGTTTCACGGGTCACCGTAACACGGGTACTTAATGAGCCTGAAAAGGTCAAAGAGGCAACCCGTCTGCGCGTTGAAAATGCCATAAAGCAGCTTAATTACACGCCGAATATGAGTGCCCGCTCGCTGGTCAGTAAAAGTAGCGGCGTCATCGGTATGCTTGTCCCAGATAACATTTCCGGCTTCTTCGGTTCCGTCATGAGCGCTGTGCATAAACAGGTCAATGCCAAAGGCAAAATGCTGATGGTTCTGGAAAGCACCGGCCCTGAGGAAGAAGAAAATGCGCTCAGAAAACTCAATGAAATTAACTGCGACGGTTTTCTATTATATTTGCGCCATTTATCCACAGCACAAATTAAAAGCTACACCCACGCCAAACCCGTCGTTTTACTTGATACCACGAACGTTGGTGAAATCGCTGCGGTCACTTTTGGCCACTATCAAGCAGCATTTGAAGCAACCAATAAGCTTATTCAGGCAGGCCACCGCAACATTGCAGTCGTCGGTGGCCCGGAATCCCGGCACAGCGCCATTCAGCGTGTTAAAGGCTGCGTTGAAGCGATCCGCAATGCGGGTCTGCAATGGGATACCGATTACCTGCTCTCGGGAAGCTATAACCAGGCGTTTGGTGAAGCCGCCACTCTGGCGCTGCTGAGAAAAAAACCGGATATTACCGCTATCGTCTATTGCGGCGAACGCGCCTGTTCCGGCGGATTGAGGGGCCTGAGAACCTTGGGGAAAAGTGCCCCAGACGAGATTTCTATTATCTCTTTTGACAGTTTTGATCTGACTCAGTACCTGGTGCCGCAGATCGATAGCGTTATTTATCCGGTAAAAGAAATGGCCGAATATGGTGTTAGCGAAGTCATCAATAAGCTGTTTAATAAAAACTATGAAATTCAGTCGAAAGAGTTTAGCCATTACTTTATCAGTGGCAACTCAATCAGAGCGATTTAGGCATCATTGAGTTTTCACGGATGTATTCAGCGATCAACCCTTATGTGGGCTGAATCAACACTGCGCTCACGGTAGCCGATCGCGTATTTGCATTGCCCAAAGGATGATAAGTGCGGTGTGCTCAAGACTTACCCCGCTGGGCCAGCGGGGTTTTGGTGGGTGGATCGCTTGTTGGAAGCTACCGTAAATCAAGCCGCCATATTGCGCGCCTGAATGGCTCGGGAGATCGTATCCAATAACTCAGGAATATCCATCTGCGGCAGCATCACCTCAATGAATAGCAGATATTCACGGTCATTGACCTTATCAAGTGCCTGACACAGTTGTTCAGGCTCACTCACACGCAGGCATTTCACCTGAGGCTCAAGCGCCAGCGCCTGCGGCAACTGCGTCCAATTCCATTGGGCAATGTCGTTATAACGCTGTTCCGGGCCATGAATTGCCCGTTCCACGGTATAACCATTATTATTGAGCAGGAAGACCACCGGTTTTTGCCCATCGCGCAGCATCGATCCCAATTCCTGCACCGTCAGTTGGGCTGCACCATCGCCAATCAGCAGTAAGACACGGCGTTCCGGCTCGGCGGTTTGCACGCCGAATGCCGCTGGCAGCGTATAGCCAATCGATCCCCACAGCGACTGGACAATAAAGCGGCAACCCCGCGGCAGATTCAGCGCTGCGGCACCAAAGCATGAGGTTCCCTGTTCAGCAATCAGGATATCCCCTGGTTGCAGGAAGTTTTGCATCTGCTGCCAAAAAGCATGCTGATCCAAGCCGCTGCCGTTCGGTTCCGGCAGTGAAGGACGTGTGATCGCCGGTAATTGCCACAACGGAGCTAACGACAACGTCAATTGATGCAGCGCTTTTATCGCATCATGCATTGGGATCTGACTGAATACCTGCTGCCCCACCCTGGCTTCAAAGGGTTGAAGATCAATGCATTTTTCATAGGGCAACTGGTGACTGAAACCGGCCGTAATGGTATCGGTAAAGCGTACCCCGACGTTAATCACCACATCAGCCCCTTCAATCAATTGTTTTACCTGAGGATCGCTGGCCGCCCCGGCATAAGTCCCCGTGAAGCAGGCATGGGTTTCATCCAGCACGCTCTTGCCCAGCAGCAAGGTTGAATGGGGAATATTTACCTCATTCATCCATTGCTCTAATGCCTTTTCTGCGCCGAATCGCTCGGCAAGAAAGTCCGCCAGCAAAGAAACCCGCTGCGCTGCCTGCAATTTTTCCCGCGCGGCGGCGATAAACCCCTGTAATGACGCCTCGGAAAGATTAGGCTGGCGCAGCATCAACGGCGCAGGGCGAGAAGCCAGCGGAGCTTCAGCAACATCACTCGGCAACAATAAATAGACCGGGCGGTGTTCAAACAGCGCGGTGGTCAGCAGGCGATCGATTTCTGCTTCGGCATTGCTGGCGGTCAGGCTGGCCTGAGCGACCGTCACTTCTTTAGCCATGCGGGAGAAATGACCAAAATCACCGTCTCCCAACGAATGGTGCAGCAAATCCCCGGCCCGTTGGGCGCGCAGGGTTGGGGTGCCCACCACATGGATCACCGGCAAATACTCCGCATAGCTGCCAGCAATGCCATTTATCGCACTGAGTTCCCCAACCCCAAAGGTTGTCAGGAGCGCTGCCGCCGGTTTGCAACGGGCATAACCATCTGCCGCATAGGCTGCATTCAACTCATTGGCACACCCGACCCAGGTTATCTGTTGATGAGCGATGACATGATCGAGGAATTGCAGATTGTAATCCCCCGGCACGCCGAAGAAATGCCGAATACCTATTTGTGCTAAACGATCCAAGAGGTAATCAGCCACCGTGTAGTTTTTACTCATGGGCATCACCTGCGAAAAGCAAAAATGTTAATTTTAAGTATCAGAGATGTTGCATTAATTACGAATTTTATCGGTCGCCGACAGTGGAAACCTTACTTTACAGCGAAGCATCCGTTACGCGCCCATCAACGCGATTAATCGCCGGTAGATTGATTTGCGTGATCGGGCGCTCTGACGTTTAAAGTGGAAACGCATACATTGAAACTCGTTTTCACTTCTGCGATGAGGATATGTATGGCTTATCAAGCTGACTCTACACGCTACCAGGATATGGAATACCGCCGCTGTGGGCGCAGCGGGCTGAAACTCCCTGCCGTTTCACTCGGTCTGTGGCACAACTTTGGTGATACCACACTGCATGACAATGCGCGCAACCTGGTGTTACGCGCCTTCGATCTCGGTATTACCCATTTCGATCTGGCCAATAACTACGGCCCACCGCCGGGATCTGCCGAGGAGAATTTTGGCCGCATTCTGCATAACGATCTTAAACCTTATCGCGATGAACTGATTATCTCTTCCAAAGCAGGCTATACCATGTGGCCAGGCCCGTATGGTGATTGGGGCTCAAAGAAATATCTGGTCGCCAGCCTGCACCAGAGCCTGAAACGCCTGGATCTCGATTACGTCGATATCTTCTACCACCATCGCCCAGATCCCGATACGCCATTGGAAGAAACCATGAGCGCGCTGGATTTGCTGGTGCGCCAGGGTAAAGCGCTGTACGTCGGGCTGTCGAACTACCCTGCCGAGCAGGCACGGCAAGCGTTTAGTATCCTGCAACAGCTCGGCACACCCTGCGTGATTCACCAGCCGAAATACTCAATGTTTGAACGCTGGGTTGAGGCGGATCTGCTGGATACGCTGGAAGAATATGGCGTCGGCTCCATCGCCTTCTCACCACTGGCAGGGGGAATGCTGACCGATCGTTATCTGCACGGTATCCCGCAGGATTCACGTGCAGCCAGCAGCAGCCGATTCCTGCGGCCCGAGCAACTGACCGAAGATAAACTGCAAAAGGTCCGCCGTCTGAACGCACTGGCTGAACAACGCGGGCAAAAACTGTCACAAATGGCGTTAGCCTGGGTATTACGTAACGATCGTGTCACTTCGGTGTTAATCGGTGCCAGCAAAACCAGCCAGCTTGAAGATGCCGTAGGAATGATGAGTCAGCGGGCATTCAGCCCTGAGGAAATAACCGAGATCGACAGCATTTTGCTGTAATCGCTTACAAAGGCCAGCACGCTTTATGTTCTGGCCTTTATCCTGCCAAGTTTAAATAACGCTGTTAATCAGCAAATAACCGTTTAACCCCACCACCACCAGCACAATAAATTTACCGGTATTCTGCACGGTGCGGCTGTTGACCATATCCCCCATCAATTCCCGATTACCGGTAAACATCAGCAACGGAACCAGCGCCAGGGCGATACCAAAACTCAACAGCACCTGGCTGAGCACCAGAATGCGTGTGGCATCCATCCCCAACATAATAACGATGAATGATGGCAGCATGGTAATGACTCGGCGTATCCACAAAGGAATATAAAAATGCACGAAGCCCTGCATCACCACCTGCCCAGCCAAAGTGCCCACCACGGTTGAAGATAACCCGGCAACCACCAAACTCAGCCCAAAGAGGGTCGCCGCCGCATTACCCAACAAAGGCTGTAACGTCAGATAGGCCTGATCGAGATCGGTAATACCGCTATGCCCGTTAAAATGGAATGCCGCAGCGGCAGTGGCCATCATGGCCAGATTGACAAACCCGGCAATGGTCATGGCAATCGCCACATCCAGCTTGGTAGCCGCATAGCGTTCAGCCTTGGAATCTTTACCGGCAATTTGGGTCAGCGAAGAGTGCAGATAAATCACATGCGGCATAATGGTCGCCCCCAGCACACCGGCCGCCAGAAACACTGCGTCACCATTCGGCAAATCCGGGAACACCATTCCTTTCAGCAAGCCACTCAACTGCGGTTGTGAAAACACCAGTTCAACAATGTAGGCCGCCGCCACAAACACCAACAAGCCACCAATCACCCATTCCAATGATTTTTGCCCGCGTTTTTGCAGCATCAGGATGAGAAACGTAGCGATACCGGTAAGGATCGCACCTTCTAGCAGCGTCACCCCCAACAGCAGTTTGAAGCCGATCGCCGCGCCGATAAATTCTGCCAAATCGGTTGCCATGGCGATAATTTCTGCCTGCACCCAATAAGCCCATACGGCTGGGCGCGGAAAGCGATCGCGAATATGTTCTGCAAGGTTTTTACCGGTCGCGATACCAAGTTTGGCAGACAGCAGTTGGATCAGCATCGCCATGATATTGGCCCATACCACCACCCACAGCAGCGTATAACCGAATGAAGCACCGGCTTGAATATTGGTGGCAAAATTACCAGGATCGATATAACCAATAGCCGCAATAAAAGCGGGGCCCATCAAAGAAAGTTTGATCTTTCTGGATAAGCGGCTGGACGCATTGTCAACCACGCGGCTATTCAACATACGGTGAAACCCTTACTAATCTTATGTTATCTTCTATCCTACTAAAATGATAATGATTATCAAGTGCGTTTGTAATGCATAATACTTATCTCTGCGATAGAGGGTTACGACGGTTTTATCGAACAAACGGCAGACAATATCGCCGTGCATTCCTGCCCGGCGTCATAGAGTCCAGTATGAAAATGCAGCAGAAACGCAACGTTATCAGCGTATTGCCTCTGATGATCCAGAGCATAATTCTAGAATTCACTGGATTATCACTTTCCATATTTGTGGTAGTTATCTCGTTTTTAAATACAACGTTACATAAAATGGCAACCAAAGTTCAGCCTGTATCAAATTTGGAGCAAATATGTCCTCTATTGCGCACTTTGCGTTAGCGTTAGTGGTAGTTACGATCCTGGCACTGTTAGCCTGCCGCGATCGCAAAAGTATCCGCATTCGCTACGTGATTCAGTTATTGATTATTGAAATATTACTGGCCTATTTCTTCCTGCATTCAGAAGCGGGTTTGGGCTTTGTAAAAGGGTTCGCCGCACTGTTTGACAAGCTGCTCGGATTTGCAGGCCAAGGAACCGACTTTGTGTTCGGCGGCATGGGTGACAAAGGCCTGGCCTTCTTTTTCCTGAAGGTATTGTGCCCAATCGTGTTCATCTCTGCGCTGATTGGTATTCTGCAATACATTAAAGTTCTGCCGTTTATTATCCGAATTATCGGTACCGTACTGTCTAAAGTGAACGGAATGGGCAAGCTGGAGTCTTTCAACGCCGTCAGTTCGCTGATCCTCGGCCAATCAGAAAACTTCATTGCCTATAAAGATATCCTGGGCAAGATGTCCGAGAAACGGATGTACACCATGGCCGCTACCGCGATGTCTACCGTATCCATGTCCATCGTGGGTGCCTACATGACCATGCTGGATGCAAAATATGTCGTAGCCGCCCTGGTACTGAATATGTTCAGCACCTTTGTCGTTCTTTCTCTGATTAACCCTTACGATGCGAATAATGAAGAAGAACTGCACCTGGGCAACCAGCACGTAGGGCAAAGCTTCTTTGAAATGCTGGGTGAATACATTTTGGCTGGCTTCAAAGTCGCGATTATTGTTGCAGCGATGCTGATTGGTTTTATCGCCTTGATTGCTGCACTGAACGGCCTGTTCAGCATCATCTTTGGTTTAAGCTTCCAAGAAATTCTCGGTTACTTCTTCTATCCGTTTGCCTGGATCCTAGGTATCCCGACACACGAAGCCTTGCAAGTGGGCAGCATCATGGCAACCAAGCTGGTTTCCAACGAATTTGTCGCCATGATGGAGGTGCAGAAGATATCAGCGGAGCTGTCACCGCGCAGCCTGGGCGTCCTGTCCGTATTCCTGGTGTCTTTCGCCAACTTTTCCTCCATCGGTATCATCGCCGGGGCAATCAAGGGGCTGAACGAACATCAGGGCAACGTGGTATCACGCTTTGGTTTAAAGCTGCTATACGGTTCTACTTTGGTGAGTATTCTGTCGGCTGCCATCACCGGTCTGGTATTGGGTTGATAACCTACTCTTTTCAACATGAAAACGCCCGCTGAACCTCATCGGGCGTTTTATTTTCTATAAACAAAAAGCCGACCAAACGGTCGGCTTTTTATATTGTGGTGGAGCTAGACGGGATCGAACCGTCGACCTCTTGCATGCCATGCAAGCGCTCTCCCAGCTGAGCTATAGCCCCATGAATAGGGTACGCATTGACCGGCGCTACGGTATGCCAACCTTTCTGAGATAGAGGTTGGTGGAGCTAGACGGGATCGAACCGTCGACCTCTTGCATGCCATGCAAGCGCTCTCCCAGCTGAGCTATAGCCCCAAATCCACAATCATAAAATCCTGTGAACGGGGCGCATAATATGAAACCCCTGAAACACTGTCAACGGCTAAATTGAATTCCTCGATCAAGCGCTGAAAAAGCCGCCGAATCAGCGCGTTTAATGCTAAAAAATCATCGTCGCGAATAAAAATCGGACCAACAAAAAAGCCCTGTAAAGCATATTACCGGGCTTTATCGATTATTGGTGTTTTCGGATTACCTTTGGAATAATCAGGCCTGAGCTTCACGCTCAGCGATATAACCCAACGCCCGATCAATACGCTCCAAGGAACGAGCCTGACCAATAGCCTGTACGGTCACATCCATCCCCGGCGATTGACCAGCGCCAGTGACCGCAACGCGCAGCGGCATCCCCACTTTGCCCATGCCGACACCCAGTTCATCCGCCGTGCCCTGAATGGCGTCATGCACATTTTCTGGCGTCCAATCAGCAATGGCCGCCAATTTGGCACGTACAGCTTCCAGCGGTTGACGCGCGACCGGGCGCAGGTGTTTTTTCGCCGCATCGGCATCGAACTCACTGAAATCCTGATAGAAATAGTGGCAAGATTCGGCCATTTCTTTCAAGGTTTTGCAACGCTCGCCGAGCAGTTTGACGATATCTTTCAGTTCCGGGCCATTACGGGTTTCAATCCCCTGCTGTTCAACATGCCATGCCAGATGCACCGCAACCTCTTCCGCTGGCATATGGTTAATGTAGTGATGATTCAACCATTGCAGCTTTTCCGTGTTGAATGCGCTGGCAGATTTGTTGATCGCTTCCACGGTAAAAAGAGCTTTCATCTCGTCAATCGAGAAAATTTCCTGATCGCCATGGGACCAACCCAAGCGCACCAGGTAATTCAACAACGCCTGCGGCAGGTAACCATCGTCACGGTACTGCATCACGCCTACCGCGCCATGGCGTTTGGACAGTTTTTTACCGTCATCACCCAGAATCATCGATACGTGAGCATATTCCGGCACCGGTGCGCCCAACGCTTTCAGGATGTTGATCTGGCGCGGCGTATTGTTGATATGGTCTTCACCACGGATCACATGGGTAATTTCCATATCCCAATCATCAACAACCACGCAGAAGTTATAGGTTGGTGCGCCATCGGTGCGGCGAATGATCAGATCGTCCAACTCCTGATTGCTGAACTCAATGGGCCCACGGATTTTATCGTCAAAAATGACCGAGCCTTCCTGCGGATTACGGAAACGCACCACATGCGGTTCATCAGCACCGTGGCTGCACTGGCTATCGCGACAATGGCCGTCATAGCGTGGCTTTTCGCCGTTTTCCATCTGCTTCTCACGCAGCGCTTCCAGGCGTTCTTTGGAGCAATAGCATTTATAGGCAGTGCCCTGTTCCAGCATGCCGTCGATTACCGCGTTGTAGCGATCGAAACGCTTAGTTTGAAAATACGGGCCTTCATCCCAATCCAGATTTAACCAATTCATGCCATCCATAATTGCATCGATAGCGTCCTGGGTTGAGCGTTCGAGATCGGTATCTTCAATACGCAATACAAATTCACCACCGGCGTGGCGGCTGAACAACCAGGAATACAGCGCAGTACGAGCACCACCGACGTGAAGATAGCCAGTCGGGCTTGGGGCAAAACGGGTTTTAATTCTCATTGGGTTCACTGCCTTATTACGCAACATGTTTCAGCAAAGTGCCGACAATTGCTCAGGATTTAAAAAGTGGCGCTTATTCTACCACTCCATGCTAATTCCTCAACGCTGACACGATCTTGCCGGGCAGCCTATGTTCGGCTGTTTTGCACATAAATGCGCAAGGAATCAGCGCTAATGCTGATAAGTCTCTTATCCTGCCTAATTTTGCGGCGAACGAATAAAAACGTTTTAAAAACCGTTGACTCACTTTCAACTATCCCTATAATGCGACTCCAACAAGACGGGGCGATTAGCTCAGTTGGTAGAGCATCTCCTTTACACGGAGGGGGTCGGCGGTTCGAGCCCGTCATCGCCCACCATCTTGTTGAAATGAGAAATAATGAGGGTGATTAGCTCAGTTGGTAGAGCATCTCCTTTACACGGAGGGGGTCGGCGGTTCGAGCCCGTCATCACCCACCACTCATTTTCTTGTTTAGCAGTAACCCAGAATGGGGTGATTAGCTCAGTTGGTAGAGCATCTCCTTTACACGGAGGGGGTCGGCGGTTCGAGCCCGTCATCACCCACCATTTCTGCGGGTCGTTAGCTCAGTCGGTAGAGCAGTTGACTTTTAATCAATTGGTCGCAGGTTCGAATCCTGCACGACCCACCAATATAGAAAAAGCGCCTCAGGGCGCTTTTTTCGCATAGGTCACCTACCTAATCTCAAACGCTAATCTTATATAACGCACGATGTCGTGCGGGTGAGAACCTGCGTTCAAGTTCGAGCCGAGCGAAGCGAGACGACAACGCGCAGCGTTGCCCGTAGGGCGACGAGTCAATCCTGCACGACCCACCAATTATAGGGGTTGAAGTAAAAAGCCACGTAAACACGCTAATGCGCTTTAAATTGGCCTGGCGTTTTCCCAAAGCGTTGCCGGAATATCTCTATATAAGCACTAACGTTGCTGTAACCGCTCAAAGATGCCACTTCGCTTACTGGCAATCCCGCAAGAACCCACTGAAGCGAAGAAACCACTTTTGCCTGTTGGCGCCATTGGCTAAAACTAAGGCCGGTTTGTTGAGTAAACAAACGGCTCAGGTTTCGAACACTCAGCCCCCACTGTTGGGCAAGTTGGGTTTGATTCAGCACACATCCTGGGTTTTTCAGTAACTCATTGGCAACGTTTCGAGCCCGACGATCTTCTGGCAAAGTTAACTGAAGCGGTAATTCAGTAAGTTGAGCGATTTCATAGCCTAATACTTTCAGAAGAGTGTCCAGGTAATCCATTGAGGATGATAAATGCCCGCTCCGGCATATTCGTTCCAAAAGTACGAGGACAAAGGCATCTGCCCCATAAATCCCCGCCTTGGGTGGAAAAGGGACACTGGATGATGGCTCAAGATACAGGCAGTGACCTTTTACGCTCCCGGGAGCCCAAGCTCTGTGGAGCAGGTGCGCCGGAAACCACCCTACGGAACCCGGCGTGACAGCCCACTGCGCCAGTTCAGTTTCAATAACGATGATGCCGTGACTGAGCCAGTATAACTGACCAGATTCATGCTGATGCCAGACCGTTGCATGCAGGCCTTCATATTCAAATATTTTTGTTTTCATCTGAATGGCCGATTGACCGTATATTTTGTCCTGATACCGATAATACACCAATCAGCACTTAGCGTAGACTTCCTACTTCATTCAGGTAGGAGAAACAAATGCAAAACATTAAGCAGACAGTCATTGATGCATTACAGACGCTTGTCAGTAATCCAGAGCATGATGAGAATAAAATTGCCGTTTTTTTTGATCCAAGTTACCAACAGGTGGTTGATGGTAAACAGCTGGATTACAGTGGATTTATTCAGCATATAGCCGCTCTCAAATCACATACAAAGCATATGAGCGTTTCAATCAAGTCTATCGTGGCTGAGAATGACACCGTGTTCACACATCACTATGTCAACGTGGAAAAAAATCAGGGCGAACGGAGCGAGTTTGAGGTTTTTGCTCGCTTTACCTTGGCATCTGGCAGAATTATCTGCTGCGAAGAACTCACACGAATGATTAGTGGGGCACCTAACGATCGAGATCTGGGCAGCAGAAGTTAATTTTTTCTTCAATCTGCAATCATTCACAATCGCTAATACCGTATTGGTAGTACCAGCATACCGCTCAGAGCATGAAAATACCGGCCTTTGAACAGAACCCGTTCTCGTTCCGTTGCCCATCAACGGGAAGAATTCTGCGGTGCGGAGCCCTCCGTAACAACGGTTTTATCTGCACGATTTGCTTTCCTGCTGGGTAGCATCTGGCGAACTTTGTGCATGGCGATACACGCTTCATTAATAATATTTTTATATAATCTCAGCACGGGATGGATGAAGAACAGCCACAGTTGGTATTTCGCATAGTCCTTTTTATCCAGCGTCACTATCGGCGTTTTCAACCGGGCATAGGCGCTTTTTTTGACTCGTTTAAGCACCGTGCTGCCTACGCCGCAGTAAATCAGGCCGATATCCCGGTGGTTTTCCACATAACAGATTTCGTTACCGGCAGGAATTTTTCCAATGGCAAGCGTATAGGCGATAGGGCCAGTGGTTCGCAGGACGCCTTTCATACCAATTCCCGCAGTCCATGGTCGGTAATTACGAATTCTTTCAGTGACATCATCAATAACGGCTTTCAAGTACGGAGATCGTACCCCAGCAATAATATTCCACTGCTGGTATTCCCCTTTTTGCAAGGCAGACAACTCAGGATGTAACCCTTTTTTGATATCCAGCCCCTGAGGTCCGTTATCCCAGTGGCACAGTATCAGCTCGCAATCTTCAGGTATGATGTCATCAAGAGGCCGGTCACAGGAACTCTTGATGTCCAGATAAACCCCACCCTCATTATACATAACCAGGTAGCGGAACAAATCTGCCCGAGCCGCGCCATATTCAGGGTTAATGCGCTGATACAGTGCCAGCGTATCGGGGCCAAAATGTTGCCCGATATAGTTTGTGATGGCTTGGTCGTCGTAAAAACGGTATGCCCAAGCGGGGTTTTTCTGCTGAAGTTCATGGGCCAGCGCCTTGATTTCATCTGGCAAAGCATCCCAACCCGCAGTATAAATCTGGTGAATTTTACGGGGTATTTTCTTCATTTTCAGCCAATATACTCCAGTATACTGCCGCCTGGTTGATAACAAATATAATGATGTATTACATACTATGACAAATTACAAAACAACAAGTTAGAAGTCTCTTTAGCCCATTAATGTGAGTTACCTAATATCTTAATAGATTTTATTTACTGAAAAGGGCAGGAAGATCTGCTGGGCGTACTCGGGCTGCTCAGCAGCGTGACGAAGCTCTGGAACTGACTCTATATGCAGGCAACGCTGCCGCATCTGCGCAACACGGATGAAACACCTGGATACTGATGCGCAATCATCTCTACATGCTGGGTACTATACGTTAGTACCACTATCAATGGTAATGCCAGTTCCCGTCACATAACGCCCTTCTTCGCTGGCAAGCCAAGCCACAAGACCGGCAATATCACGCGGTTCAGCATAATATGGAATAGACATCTTGCTCCGTTGCATATCGGCAAAATCACTATCCGCTGGGTTCATATCCGTGTCCGTTGGGCCAGGATGTATGATATTCGCCGTAATTCCGCGTGCTCCGAGATCGCGGGCAATTGCTTTGGTAAAACCAATAAGTGCTGATTTACTCAATGCATAAAGGCTCAATCCTTGCATTGGCAACCGTTCAGCCAAATTGCTGCCAATGGTAATAATCCGTCCCCCATCTTTCATTTGAGAGGCAACTACCTGCGTAGCAATGAATACGGCTTTCACGTTGATATCAATGTTGCGCTGAAAGTCATCAAGAGTGATGGTTTCTAATGGCTGAACCTCAAATATGCCAGCATTGTTCACAAGAATATCTATTGGACCGAGCTCAGCGATGGCATGTTCTACCGCCAATCTCACTGCGACAGGATCTCTATTATCCGCCGCAATCGCCATGCCTCGCCTGCCTAAGCGCTCAATTTCCCTGATGACATTATCAGCTTTTTCCTGACTATTGACATAGGTTAAAGCAACATTAGCCCCTTCCTGCGCCAATCGTTTGGCAATTGCCGCTCCCATCCCGCGACTACCACCCGTAACCAACGCAACTTTATTGTTTAACTTATCCATAATTAGCCTACCTTAGCCTGCTGATTTACATTTATGTATCGATCACTATGTAATATGCTCTAAAAGCTCAGGCGCTACAATATTTATGTATCGATCAATATATAAATAGTAATATATTGAAGAAAAGGGAAATAGACATGGCAAAAAGAGGCCGCCCACGCAATTTTGATAAAAGCCACGTCTTGCAGCAGGCGATGCTGACATTTTGGCAACATGGGTATGAAGGTACATCCATGACGGATTTGATAACGGCAATGGGGCTGAGTTCCCCCAGCATCTACGCGGCCTTCAACTCAAAAGAAAACCTGTTCAGAGAATCGGTTGCACTTTATCGAATAACCGAAGGCGGGCGAGTATGGAGTACCGCCATGGCAGCCCCCACCGCTCGGGCAGCAGTCGAAACTATGCTGCGAATCAGTGCGGAAGATTTTACTCAGCCCGGAAGGCCCAGAGGATGCCTGGTTGTACTGGGTGCTCTGTTGGCCGATAGAGAAAACGAAGTCGTCTACAAAGAATTAAAGCAATATCGGGCAGAGAGCCTTGATATGTTGATATTACGGCTGAAAAAAGGGGCCATAGAAGGTGAACTGTTGAGTGGCCAGGATTGGCGAGCTATTGCTACCTATTTCATTACTGTCCAACAGGGTATGTCAATACAGGCGCGAGATGGCACATCACGGCAAACTCTCCTACGCATTGCCAGCAGCGCAATGGCATCATGGGATACATTATGCCTATCCCACTCACCCACCAAAAATTGAAAGAAGCTCATTTTTTAGCCGTATGCAAACGCAAGCAAATTACCTGTAGGAGGCAAAAAAGCCCCCCGTGAGCTTCAGGCAAAATCTATACCCAATGGATTTCAGGATGGTCGTCGGTATTGGCCTTACCAAACAAAAGGGGCACCATACTGTGCCCCCTGCAATGCGACATCCAACCCCATCAACATCAAGCCGCCAGCGTTGCTCCACCGTCAATCACAATGTCCTGCATCGTAATATGGCTGGCACGTTCCGAAGCCAGAAACAGGATCGCATCGGCAATTTCTTGCGGTTGAGCGATTTTGCCCAGCGGAATCCCCAGCTTAAACTGCTCAGGGAAGCCATTGATCGTCTTGCGCTCGCCGCTTTCGTCCTGCCACATGCCGCGCTGCATCGGCGTATTGGTCGAGCCAGGGGAAACCAGGTTGCAACGCACACCGTAAGGAGCCATTTCCAGCCCTACCGTCTGGCACAGGCTGCGCAAGGCCGCTTTAGAAGCACAATAGGCCGCCATGCCAACACGCGGCACATGAGCCGCATTTGATGCCACGCTAACGATCGCTCCACGCCGCTGGTGGCGGAAGATCGGCAACGTATGGCGGAACATGTTGAACGCCCCCCCTGCATTCACCGCCATGCAGGCCAGCCAATCGGCGCTGCTGGTTTCATCGGCCAGCCCCATGCGCAAAATCCCAGCACCATTCACCAGCACGTCCAATTCCGGCTGTTCCACCAGCAAACGCTGGCAAACGCTATCCACAGCTGCGCCATCGGCAATATCCAGCACTTCAGTATGGAAAGGATAATGCTGTTCACCAAAATGCAAATCGAAGCCGATCACTTCAGCACCAGCCTGCACAAATGCCAATGCGGTTTGATAACCAATCCCCGCCCCGGCGCCGGTCACCCAAACCCGCTGACCGGCAAAATCGTGCCCATTATTCATCAGGATTTCCCTCCTGATAACAACGCCCACCAGCTATCGATGGTCGGTGATTTTGCCAGTGCGATAAAATCAATATCTTCCCGAATTTTGCGCCAACGGGTCGCCAGCTCCATGATTCGTACCGAATCCAGACCATAATCAATCAGGTTTTCATCATTGCCGATGTCTTCACTGTCTTCATCAAGCAGCGGAATAATCTGCTGGCGCAAAGCCTCAATGCTGGCCATGCCCGGCAACAGATCGGCAGTCATCACTACCCGGCCACAGCGCCCAGCGGTATAGCGCAACGCCATCAGGTGCTCATCCTGTGAGAAATCTGCCAAGCCATCGGCCACCATAAACGGCTTGATATCGCGCATAAAAGCGTCAATGGCGGTCGTCATGCAACCGATATGCGCGTAAACACCACAGATAATCAGTTGATCGCGCCCGCTTTCCTGCAAGATTTCCTGCAATGGCGAACGATGGAAGGCACTGTAACGCCATTTCACCAGCACCGTATCATCAGCATCTGGGGCCAGCGCACGGACTACCGCCTGCTGTTCCGGGTGCTTGTTCAGGCCCGGCCCCCACATATCATTTAACAGCGCCCGATCGGCATCACTTTGCTGGTTTGGCTGCGCGGTATAAAACACCGGGATACCCTGCTCTTTGCAGTAACGGCGCAACTTGGCGATATTCTCGATCACCTGCTTGATTAACGGGCTGTCTTCTCCCCAGAAATTGAGGAAATACTGCTGCATATCGTGGATCAGCAGAGCAGCGCGCTGCGGCTCAAAGGCCCAGTTCACCTTGTTGGCTGGTAATTCGCTCAGCGTTGGCAGCGCATAATCGTTAAGTTTTGGAATAGCCATGGCTTATTCTCCCTGAACCTGAGTCAATTGCTGCGCCTCCAGGCGTTGGCGCAAATGTTTTTTATCCACCTTGCCGACGGGGGTTAATGGCAATAATTCGACCTGAATAAAGCGATCGGGCAATTTGAATTCTGCTACCCCCTGCTCACGCAGATGGCGGCGTAATACCACCGGTTTCACCGCATTATGCGCGACAATAAAGGCACAGCTTTTCTCCCCCATCAGGGTATCCGGCATCGAAACCAGGGCCGCGTTGATCACTTCCGGGTGGCGCAACAGCAGGTTCTCAATTTCTTCGGCAGCAATCTTTTCGCCACCACGGTTGATCTGATCTTTCTGCCGCCCTTGAACCTGGACGTAGCCGTCAGTGGTTAAACTGATTAAATCGCCAGAGCAATAGAAACCGTTCTCGTCAAAAGCTTCCGCGTTATGCGCAGGGCTCTGATAATAGCCACGGAAGGTATAAGGGCCACGCGTCATCAGGCGGCCGGTTTCCCCCGCTGGCAGAGGGTTACCCTGCTCATCGGCCACCCACAATTCATCGTCCGGGCTCATTGGCGTGCCTTGAGTGGTGAGAATATGCCAATCATCATCATCCAGCAGGGTGTAGTTCACTAAGCCTTCGGCCATGCCAAACACCTGCTGCAACTGGCAGCCGATCTCGGTACGAATACGCGCCGCCAGGGTTTCCCCCAGCTTGGCTCCCCCCACCTGCAACAGTTGCAGGCTGGCTAATTGATGATGGCTCCCCCACTCTTCAATCGCCTGTAACCACAGGGTGACGGCGGGCGGCACCAGCGCAGTCACCGTGATCTGATACTGTTCAATAAGCTTAAAACACTGCGCTGCCGCCGGATCGGCAGCAAACACCACCAGCCCAGCGCCATACAGCACGCCCAACACTCCCGGCGAACTCATCGGGTAGTTGTGCGCCACCGGTAGGGCACACAGGTAGCGGGTTGCGTTGTCGAAACGGCAAATCTCCACGCTGCGGCGGATGCTGTAGTAATAGTCGTTATGAGTACGAGGGATCAGTTTCGGGGTGCCAGTGCTACCGCCGGAAAGCTGGAAGAAGGCCACCCGATCGGCAGCCGTTGGAGCCGGAGTAAAGCCACTGCTGCCCTCTGCCAGCCAAGCGGCTAATGCGTGCTCGCCATCAGGCTGATTACGCAGCCCCACCACGCGTAATGAAGGATGCTGTTCTCTGAAGATCGTCAGGAAATCATCCTGCATGAACAGGCTATGCTCACGATCGGCAATCAGCAGCACGGGCTGAATCTGGCTGGCGTAAGCGTTCAGCTCACTGCGTTGATGGCTGAACAAGGCATTCACCGGCACCACACCGATTTTCAGCAGGGCAAAAAACACCACATAGAACTCAACCACGTTACCAAGCTGCACCAAAGCAGTATCGCCCGCCTGTAATCCACGGCGTAACAGGGCTGCCGCCAGATTATCGGAAAGCTGTTGCAACTCGCGGTAGCTCAGGCTGCGCTGTGCATCAATCAGAGCGATAGCGTCATTGTCTGCCTGGCGGGATAAGATCTCGGTCAGCGGTTGATCGATCCAATAGCCACGCTCGCGGTAACGGCGCGCAAAATCTTCAGGCCAGGGGGTAAAAGCGATACTCATGGGGTTCTTTATCCTTGATTAAGACCAAAGGCACGCAGAATGGTGCTCAATTTGGTACCCGTTTCATGCCATTCAGACTGTGGAGAAGAATCTTGCACAATGCCGGCACCAGCGAACAGGCGTACCTGATTGGCCTGCACGGTGCCACAGCGGATAGTGACCACCCATTCACCATTACCTTCTGCGTCGCACCAACCGACGATGCCACCAAACAGCTCCCGATCGAAAGGTTCCAACTGCTCGATCAACTCGCGCGCTGCAAGCGTTGGTGTGCCGCATAAGGCCGGTGTTGGATGCAGCAAGCAGGCCAGTGACAGCGCATTCTCTGCACATTCAGCCACTTCACCGTCGATCGGCGTCGAAAGGTGCCACAAGGTGGTGGTACTCAACAGCTCAGGAGACGCTGGAATATTCAGGTAACGGCAGCGGTTACTCAGTACCTGGCGCATACCTTCGGTCACAATCTGGTGTTCATAACGATCTTTAGCCGATGTCAGCAATTGTTCACTGGCTGCATGATCCCGCTGAGGATCGCTTTCACGCTGTATCGATCCTGCCAACGGGTTGGAATGAAACTGATGGCCGTATTTACGCAGCAACAACTCGGGGCTAGCCCCCACCAATGCCCCTTCTTCAAGCGGAACATGGAAATGGAAGCCATGGGGATTTTGGGTAATGATCTGCATCATCAACGCGTGACGATCGATCCGTTTACTGGTTTCAATCTCCAACAAACGGGCAAGCACCACTTTTTCCAGTTGTTTGTTACCGGTGATCGCCACGGCATCTGCTACCATCTGCATAAACTGCGCCTGCTGTGGCAGCTCGGTTTGCCGGGTGATTTCCGGCAGCATATCTGCCGTTGGTTCTACACTCGCCATAAAGCTTCCCCGTTCAAACCATTGGGTTTGTTCAGGAATAAATAACGCAGACGGTTGGCGGGTATCAAAAGGAATTGCCCCGCACAACACCGGGTGTGGCACCCCCGCCAAGCGGGCTTGTGTAAATGCTTGCCGTACCGCCTGTTGGAACTCACCTTGCAGATTATCGCCATCAGCAGCAGGTAACGTGAGCTTAGTAAAGCACCCTTGTGTGCTCAGGCTACGGAAAGGAGAAGTAAAAAAGAAACCCGACGTGGGGGAAATTGTGGTGGTTGGTAACACACAGTCCTCATTCAGCAGATCCTTTGGTTCGGTATCCTTAACTGCTAAGACCATTGGTACTTCCTCTACATTGTTAACACTAACAAAGATAATAATAATTATCATTTGTATTTCTTTGCGGTAAAGTACCTTTCAGAATTTGCCATGTCAATAAACGTAAACACTTCTTTGTCGTTGCGCCAAGGTATAAGCTTAACCGTCTTAACCATTAGAATGATAATTACTACTATTTAAACAAGAGAATATCTAAAATGACACATACCTTACGGCTTGGCCTGGCGTTGTTTGGCGTGCTGATGATGGGTACCGTTCAAACGGCAACCAGCGCAGAATGGCCACGCAGTCTTGAAACTTCTCACGGTGTGATTACCCTCAACCAGCCCCCGGAGCGCATTGTCTCTACCAGCGTCACCGTTACCGGTACACTTTTAGCCATTGATGCCCCGGTGATCGCCAGTGGAGCCACCAGCCCGAATAACCGGCTATCAGATAAACAAGGGTTTTTCCATCAATGGGGAAATATTGCTGCCCAGCGTGGTGTGAAACAGCTTTACATTGGTGAACCCAATGCTGAGGCCATCGCCGGTGAAGCCCCCGACCTGATCGTAATGTCTGCTACCGGTGCCGATTCTGCATTGCGTTTATACGATCAGTTATCGACCATCGCACCGGTATTGGTAGTGAACTACGACGACAAAAGCTGGCAGGAATTAGCGCATATTCTCGGCCAAGCCACCGGGCATGAAGCGCAGGCGGAGCAGATCGTCAATGAGTTTGCGGTGCGGGAAAAAACGCTGAAACAGCAGATGACGTTACCTCCGCAACCGATATCAGCCCTGGTATTCCGCAGCGATGGCAAGAATGCCAACCTGTGGACCGCAGATTCCTCACAGGGGCAACTGCTGCAACAACTCGGTTTTACTCTGGCGCCATTGCCAGCGCATCTCAATGTCAGCACCAGCCAAGGGACGCGCAAAGACATTATTCAACTGAGTGGAGAAAGTCTGGCACAAGGTCTGAATGGCCAAACTCTGCTGTTATTTGCCAATGATGAAAGCGACGTTCAGCGGCTGATGAACAACCGTTTCCTGGCTCATCTGCCTGCGGTGCAAAACAAGCGGGTCTATGCATTGGGCAATGATACCTTCCGCCTGGATTATTACAGCGCCAACAACCTGCTGGCGCGTCTTGAGCAGTTGTTTATTTCTCGCTAGCTTCCGCGGCGGGTTGCAGCACATTGCTCTGCCCGCCACTGCCCACCAGGCGTAGGCCGCGCATGGCAAACGCCAACACGACAGCCAGCACTGCGGCTCCAAAGCCAAAGCTGGTTGACCCCGTTGCCGGTAGCATAAATGCCCCCATCGCCCCCAGCAGCAATGCCCCAAGCGCGTCACCCACCATGTTTTGCGCAGTCCATAACCCGTTAATCCGGCCAAGAAACGCATCCGGCGTCAGGTTCTGAATCAACCCGTATTGCAACAGCGAATTCAGCGCGCTGAGATAGCCAAACGCCACCAGGCACAGCAGGGCCATGCCATACCAGGGCATAACACCGAACAGGCCGATGGCAGCAAACGCCGCAATCGCCGTCAGCAGCATCACCCAGCCTGGCCGTGCCACCTGCGCCATTCGCCCGCTGGTGAATGCGCCAAGCGCCGCCCCTAGCGGCACGGCCGCATACATAAAGCCCAAATGCTCGGTGCTCACGTTCCACATGCCAGAAATCGCCGGATACAACACCCGCACTGCGCTGGCCATGGTCATCAACGCACCAATCAATGCCACCATGCCAATAACTTTGTTTTGCAGCAGAAAGGTAAAACCGCCGATCAAGGCGCGCACCGGATGCTCACGCGGCTGCGGCGGTGGCTGTAACTGTGGCAAGCGTAATAACGGAATCAGTGTCAGCATCGTACCGAATGCCGCCAAGCCATAATTCCACGCCACACCTGCGCTGGCGATCACAAAGCCACCGATAGCCGGGGAAAGGATCGAGCCAAAACGCACGGTCAACATACTGATAGCCCCGGCCTGCACGATATTTTCGCGCCCGACCAGAGTCGGGGTGGCGGCCAGCAAAGCCGTCACGCCCACCGCACCAAAGAAACCATCCCACACCGCCAGCAGATAGATCGCGGTCAAGGAAGGCGCGGGCAGCGCAGCATTCAGGCACAGGCCGAGAAAACCAACGCCGCAGGTGGAACGAGCAAACAGGATCAGGCGACGGCGTTCATAACGATCGGCCAGAACACCGCCCATCAGCAAACCTGCAAACATTCCACTGCCTGCCAGCGTAACCGCCAGCCCAACCAACAAGGTCGAACCGGTCAGTGCCTGGATTTGTACCGGTATCGCAATTGCCATCAGGCCCAGAGCCACAATCGAAATAAAACGGGCGCAGAATACGGCACGGAAAGCAGCATTGGTTTTCAGCAGGCTAAAATCGAGCAAAATCGAGGGCTTATTCATCTTGTTATCACCACAACGTCTATCCTTTCCCTTGCATATCTGTTCGTTACCTAACGGAGCTATAGCCTAACTAGTTCAAGTTGCAGAAAGAGGGAGCCAAATAACTGAACGAAATCAACGCATATGCAACTTGAAGTATGCCGGGTATAGTGCTGTTCAGGCTGCTATGCTACCATAAATGATCTCAATCAATAATGATAATAAATATCATTAATATTCAATTGATAATAGGCTGTTATGTTTCGGCTTACGCGCAATGGTTCTGCCACTTTACCCACACATCGGGAACGTCTTTTACTGGGATTATCCCTCTCTTTCTGGCAACGCCTGCTTGGGTTGCTGTTTGCCGTTGCAGTCTTGTTGCTGGTCGTGATACTCAGCCTGTCTCTAGGCGCTAAATCCATCCCCTTCGCCACCTTATTAGAGGCTTTTAACGGGCAATGTACCGGAGCTGACTGCGTCATCATTACCGAAGCCCGGCTTCCCCGTACCTTGGCCGGTATATTGGCCGGCGTTGCCCTTGGGTTGGCCGGTGCTCTGATGCAGACCCTCACCCGCAACCCGCTGGCCGACCCTGGAATTCTGGGCGTTAATTCCGGTGCTGGTTTCGCGGTGGTTTTGGGGATCACCCTGTTTGGCGCCACCGATGTCAGCCATTATCTGTGGTTTGCCTTTGCTGGCGCACTGTTTGCTTCACTGCTGGTGGCCCTGGTGGGTGCACTGGGCGGCAGCCAGCTCAGCCCGGTTCGCCTAACGCTGGCGGGCGTGGCGTTGGCCGCCGTATTGGAAGGTATGACGTCCGGGATCGCCCTGCTCAACCCGCTGGTATTTGATCAACTGCGTTTCTGGCAGGCAGGCTCTCTCGATATTCAAAACATGGCGGTGGTGCGTACCGTCGCGCTGCCGATCCTGCTGGGCACATTCATCACGCTCTGGCTGACCAAGGCACTCAACAGCCTGAGCATGGGCAATGAATTAGCCGCAGCGCTCGGCACCCATCTGATCCGCACCCAGTTGCTCGGCCTGCTGGCCATTACGTTGCTGTGCGGGGGCGCCACCGCCGCCGTCGGCCCGATTGCCTTTGTGGGGTTGATGATGCCCCATATCGCCCGGCGGCTGTCAGGTTCTGAACTGAACTGGATGCTGCCCTGGACGCTGGTCTTAACTCCCATTTTGCTATTGAGTGCTGACCTGATTGGCCGCTTTCTGGTGCCGGGTGAACTACAGGTTTCTATCGTGCTTTCGCTGATCGGCGCACCAGTGCTGATTATCCTGGTACGCCAGCGCCGCATGTTCCGGCGGGGGGGATAAGATGAGTTTACTGGCCTCCCATTTGCCGCTCGGTAAGAAACCCTGGCGGCTGGCACGTTCAGCGCTGACCGCCTTGGCTCTGCTGTTCATCTGTTTGCTGCTGGCGGTTTACGCCCTCGGTTCCGGCACGCTCTCCCTCAGTGCCGAGCAAGTGATTGATGCCCTACAGGGTGAAGGCCCAGCTAACCTGGTCACCATTGTGACCCAATGGCGCTTGCCGCGGGTCGCCATGGCCTTGCTGCTGGGGGCGGCGCTCGGCATCAGCGGTGCTATTTTCCAGTCATTGCTGCGTAACCCGCTCGGCAGCCCGGATGTGATCGGTTTCAATACCGGTGCTTACAGCGGCGTGCTGGTAGCTATTGTCCTGTTTAACAACAGCGTTATCGGTATTACCTCTGGCGCGCTGATGGGTAGCTTAGTGACTGCCGGATGTGTTTACCTGCTGGCCTGGCGCAACGGCGTTGAAACTTTCCGCCTGATCATTGTCGGTATTGCCGTTCGTGCTCTACTGTTCGCCATTAACACCTGGATGATCGTCAGTGCTTCGCTGGAATCCGTCATTACCGCCGGTTTGTGGAATGCCGGTTCCCTTAACGGCATTACCTGGGCGAAAAGCCTGCCAGCCATACTGGTGATTGTGCTATCCATCCTGCTGTTGTCCGCATTGGCACGGCGCATGCGGCTGCTGGAAATGGGCGATGACACCGCCTGTGCGCTGGGGGTGCCCATTGAGCGTTCACGCCTGCTGCTGTTATTGGCCGGAGTGCTGCTCACCGCCGCTGCCACCGCCGTTGCTGGCCCGATCTCCTTTATTGCCCTGGTGGCACCGCAGATTGCCCGCCGCCTGTGTGCCAACCAAAACGTGCTGCTGCTGACGGCCCTGACCGGCGCACTGCTGCTGCTGGCCGCCGATGTGGTTGCACAGCGCCTGTTTACGCCTTATCAGTTGCCGGTTGGCATACTGACCGTCAGCCTGGGGGGCATTTATCTGCTCTGGTTATTAATCCGCGAGTCGCGAAAACAATGAATGCTGAAAACCTGTTACCTGCGCCGCTGCGCGCTGAAAACCTGACGCTGAGTTACGACAAAAAGATCGTCGCACGCGATCTTTCCGTGTCTATTCCGCAGGGTGAACTGACGGTAATTATCGGCCCGAATGCCTGCGGTAAATCAACACTCTTACGCACACTGAGCCGATTAATGCAGCCGCAGGCAGGCTCGGTCTGGCTCAACGGCAAGCAGATCCGCGATTACGCCACCAAAGAAGTTGCTCGCCAGCTTGGCTTACTGCCGCAAAGCTCTATCGCGCCGGGCGATATTACGGTTTTTGATCTGGTTGCCCGTGGCCGCTACCCGCACCAACGCCTGTTCAGCCGCTGGCGAGAGGAAGATCAGCAAGCCGTAGAACAGGCTATGCATGCCACTGGCGTGGCGCAGTTGGCTGAACAAGCGGTGGATACGCTGTCCGGTGGGCAGCGCCAGCGGGTATGGATTGCCATGGTGCTGGCACAGCAAACCCCACTGCTGCTGCTGGATGAACCGACCACCTGGCTGGATATCACCCATCAAATCGATCTGCTGGAGCTGCTGCGCCAGTTGAATCGGATCAACGGCTATACCCTGGTGGTGGTGCTGCACGATCTCAACCATGCGTGCCGCTATGCCAGCCATCTGATCGCCATGCGTGACGGTAAGGTCGTTGCTGAAGGTGCGCCGAAACAGATCGTCACTCCGGCGTTGATCGAACAGGTGTATGGATTGAAGTGTATGATCATTGACGATCCGGTTTCGCATACGCCATTGGTGGTGCCGCTGGGGAAATAATTTATTGGCCCCCGCATGCGAGGGCCTATTTATACCCCAAATAATTCGGGTTGCCTGTAGGCGCAAATCTGCCGGGAACAGATTTGAACGCTGTTTTCAGCGGCCCCGATGGGCCGAATAATGCAGCCAACAAGCAACTTGAAGTATGACGGGTATATGCCTTATAAGGCCCGTAGCACACGGTTCAGCAACGGCCCTAACACCTTGAAGGACGCCGGAGAGACAATATCCACATGCGCGCAATCCAGTTCATGCACCTGTAGCCCATCAACATATTCTGCCCAGGTTTTCTGCACATCCATACCGGCTTGCAGCGTCCGTTTCGCCACAAACAGCGTCGCCTGCCCGTGGAAACGCGCGGTATGCGTATGTGACAACAGCCGCACAGAATCTGCATAGTTGGCTTCGATATGATCAAACATCGCTACCCGCGTTGCTCCTAGCGCCGGATCAAGCGCTTCTTCCGACACCGCCAGGAATTGCTCACGCTCACGCTGTACTTCCTTAAGGACGTTGTCGTCCAGCATCACATCCCAATTCTGGGTTTCCGGCGGATAAGTATCCAGTAACCCGAGGAATGCCACTTCTTCACCGCGTGCCTGCAAGCGGGCGGCAATGCCCTGCGCCAAGGTGCCGCCCAGTGAATAACCAATAAAATGGTACGGGCCGTGCGGTTGTACCTGTAACACCGTTGCCAGATGCGCATCGCACACCTGATCCATATCCTCACCCAATGCCAGCGGGCCATCTGGCCGCGGAGATTGAATCCCTACCAGCGACCAGTGTTGATCGATATAGCGCGGCAGAACGCTGAACTGCCAGGAGAAGCCAGAGGCCGGATGCAGGCAGAACAACGTCGGGCCATCCGTAACGCGCAGCGGTAACAGGCTCTCAAAGCCGCATCGATCGGCCTCTTCCTGAGTGCGATCTTCCGCCAGCAACTCGGCCAACTGTTCCACTTTTGAGGCCACCATCACCTGCCCCACCGACACCGCTTTGCCTAAGTCACGCCGTAGCTCGGCGGCCAGCCGCATCGCCAGTAATGAATGGCCTCCTAAGGCGAAGAAATCATCATCGGCAAACACCGGTTCGTGCTGCAACAGGCGCGAAAATACTGCCGCGATCGCGCTTTCCAGCCCCGGTTCCGCTGCACGCCCGGCTTTTCTGGCCACCGTTTGCGGCTGCGGTAACGCTTTACGATCAAGCTTGCCGTTAGCGCTCAGCGGCAATGCAGCCAGCTCCACCAACGCCACCGGCACCATATGCGGCGGTAAACGTTCAGCCAGCGCGGTGCGCAGGCCCGCAAGATCCAACGTCACCTCAGGCTGTGCCACCAGGTAGCCCACCAACTGCCGGGCATCACCGCCCATGGCATCAGCAACGGTATTTTCCAGCACCAGCGCATGCGTTACCGCTTGGTTCACCCCTGGCAATGACAACAGAGCATGATCGATTTCACTCAGCTCAATGCGCTGGCCGCGGATTTTCAGTTGGTCGTCGCTGCGCCCCAGATATTCCACGCTGCCGTCGGCTAACCAGCGGGCCACATCTCCGGTGCGATACATGCGCCCACCGTTACCCTGCGGATCGGCCACAAAGCGGCTGGCGGTCAGATCCGGCCTGCCCAGATAGCCATAAGCAAGCTGCACCCCGGTAAGATAGAGATCGCCCGCCACCCCCGGTGGCACCGCCCGCAGGCGCGCATCCAGAATGCGCAATCCGGTATTCCACACCGGCAGGCCGATCGGCACATTAGCAGCGTTGACGGCGGCCAACGCTGCCCCCCAGGCCGGGTGCCAGGTAACATCTACCGCCGCCTCCGTCGGCCCATAAAGATTATGCAGCGGCACTGCCGTGCGGCTCTGCCACAGGCGGCATAATTCCGCGGGTAAAGCTTCGCCGCTACAGAATACCTGCCGCAGCGGTTGGCAATGGGCAATCGCACTGTCGCTGTCTAACGCGCCGACAAAGGCCGCCAGCATGGAAGGCACAAAGTGCAGCGTCGTTACCTGGTGATGCTCGATCAACGCCAGCAACTGCTGCGGATCGCGGTGCGCCTCAGGAGGAGCCATCACCAACTGCGCCCCCACCATCAGCGGCCAGAAGAATTCCCATACCGAGACGTCAAAGCTGCACGGGGTTTTTTGCAGTACCACATCGTCTGCCGCCAGCGGATATTGATGCTGCATCCACAACAGCCGGTTGACGATCGCCTGATGCCCGACCAGCACGCCTTTTGGCCGCCCGGTGGAGCCCGAGGTAAAAATAATATAGGCCGCGTGATGCGGCGTTGGCCCCGCGATATTGACAGAGGCAACCCCATCCGTTGCCAAAGGAGCATCATACAGCAGCACCTCTCCCTGCCCGGCAAAGCGCGGCTGCTGAGAGGCGTCGGTAATAATCAGGCGCGGTGCAGCGTCTTCCAGCATCATGCTGAGGCGTTCATCGGGATACCCGGTATCCAGCGGCAGATAAGCGGCTCCGGCTTCGACAATCGCCATCAGCGCCAGAGACAGGAACACCGAACGCGGCAACGCCACCGCCACAATATCGCCGGGTTGCACCCCCTGCACCACCAGCCGTTGCGCCAAAGCGGCCACCTGGGCGCGAGTTTCCTGGTAACTGAACCGGTATTGCCCGTCGGCCAGCGCCGGGGCATCTGGCGTTTTGCGTGCCTGTTCCGCCAAGAGGCCACTGAGCGTCTGCGCTGCAACCGGGTGCTGGGTATCGTTCACCCGCGCCAGCAGGGCATGATCCTGTTCCGTCAATAGATCAGCCATGCTGACCGGCAAATCAGGCTGTGCGGTAAACTGGCTCAGCAGCAGAGGCAAGCGTTGCAGGTGTTCTGCCAGTTCCTGATACTGATAGCGCTCAGCATTCGCCAACAGTTCAATCTTTAACGTACCGGCTGCATCGATAAACAGCGCAATTTCCAGGTCACGCACCGGCCCAGAGGCCAGATCGTGGGTGATACCTTCAATACCGTTAAAATTAAGTTGGTAATCGAACATTTTGAAGTTGAAAACCGTGCCATACAGCGGTTGCGCATCACCAATCCGCCCCAAATCGCGCTGTACCTGTTCAGCATCATAACGTTGATGGCGGCGGGCAATTTTCAATTCACGGCCAATCTGGGAAGCGATCTCTGCCAGCGTTGCTTCGGGTGCCACCTGTATTGCCATCGGTAATACGTTGATCACTGGCCCGGTTGCGCAGAGTGCCGCCGATCCCATACGGCGCATAAAAATAAACCCGGCGCTAAAACTGGGCTGCCCGCTCAGGCGTGCCACCCAGAGCGCAACCAGGGCCATCGCCATATCCGCCGCGTTGAGCTGATGCTGCTGGGCAATCTTGACCAGCGGGGCAAAATCCTGCGCAGCGCAGATTTGTGCCAGACGGTGAATACGGGTAGAAGGTGCCTGCCCGGCCAAAGGCTGTGGGCAAAGGGTCGCTGGCACGGGCAGTTGCCGCGCCTTGTTGAGCCAGAAATCAGCGTCGCGCTGGTAGCCCGGCGATTGTTGATACTGCTGATATTCCGCCACGACATCGCTGAATGGGGTGAAAGGCGTCGGCTCTGGCGGTTGCTGCTGGCACAGGCGGGTATAAATATTGGCAATGCGGCGGGCAATAGCGGTAAAGCTGAAACCATCAACCACCAGATGGTGGTAGCGCTGATACCAGAACCAGCGTTGATCGGATAGACGCAGCAGAATATGGCGATACAGCGGTTTGCCGCTGCTCACCCGCAGTTCAGCGGCCAGATCGATCTGCATCAAGGCAGTAGCTGCCGCCTCGGGGTCCGCAGCATCGCTCAAATCAAGCCATTCGGCAGGTGTGATCGGCATCGTGCCGTCGTACCATTGCACTGGCACCCCATCACGTTCGGCAAAGCGCAGCCGCAGAGTATCCACCTCGCTCAATCCCTGGGCAATCGCCTGCAACAGGCAATCTTTATCCAGCGGGCCATTCAATTCGATATAGTGCGCCACCGCATAGGCATTGCCGTAGGGTGAAATTTGGTCGGCAACCCAGATCCCAGGCTGCGCGGCCACCAACGGCAGTTCAACAATCACCTGCTGTTCGGTGGGTAAAATAGAGGTTTCTGACACAGTATTCACTCCTGTTGTCGATCGTTACTGCACGGCACTATCACGCCCTACGCTGTGATGTGGGCCGTATATCCTGCCAATGTTGTTCCAGCCAGGTAATGCATTGCCCACGGGGGGCCGGGCCAAAAACGCTGGCCCAACCCGCAGGGATCGCGCTGAAATCTGGCCACAGGCTGTATTGGTATTCAGCATTGCGCAGGATGTAGCAAGGTTGGTTTTCATCATCGAACGGGTTCAGAGTTTCCATTACAAGTTCCTTAGGCATGAATCGGGGTAGCCAACGGCGACGCAGCCGTTTGCAGGGTGGCAGGTCTAGCCCAGTGCGCCTGTAAACCCTCTAACAAACCACCACGCCAGCACAGTGCATCATGTCCGCCTTCCACCACCCGGTATTGCACCTGATGCCCGCTCTCACGCAGCAAGGCTGCCATACGGTCACTCACCTGGTGGATCAATTTTTCATGGACTCCAGCTTCCATAAACACCTGTAACCTGCCGTGCGCACCCAGCTGTTGCTCCTCCATTTGGCGCATCAGCCAGCAGGCATCATCAGGGAGCGTTGATAGCTGCAACAAATCGCGGCGTGGCCACCAGAAAGAGCCGGATTGGCTGATCACCGCGCCAAAACGTTCGGGCCAACGCAGCCCTGCATAGAGCGACGCCAGGCCACCAAAGCTTTGCCCGGCCACCACCGTGCTGGCTGCCTCCGTGCAGTGCGGTGCCCAAACCGCCAATTGCGGTAATAGTTCTTCCTGCACCGCCAGCCAGAATTCGTCATTACAGGTCAGTTCCTGTGCGCGGTGCTGCTGGTCGATCACATCAATCAACAGATATACCGCTTCCGGCAGTTGGCCGGTGCGGGTCAACTGCAGCAGCGGCTCCCAAACCGGCATCTGCTGCGCCCAGAACTGCCCATCCAGCAAGATGGCTAATGGTCGGGTTACCGGGCGCTGTTCCCCGGTGGTATAGACCCATACATGGCGCGTAGTTCCCAAACGCCGGCTGTGCCAGCTATGCCGCTGCAACTTGGCGGGCGACGCAGGCGTGCAACGCCCGCTGGCAATGGCATAACGGTCGAAATCTTGCCAGGCTGCCTGGCATGGTGCCTGCGGCATATGCAGGCCAGAGAGAAAATGCCCACTGGCGTCGGGCCAGGCCCGGTAAGGGTTGAGCAGATCCGGGGTTGCGCGGGCGAATACCTGCTGCCACCAATGGCGCACGGTATGCATGTTGGCATGGGCATCTGCATGGTGAAGCTGGAGTGGATGATCGTCCATGCAGGGAATGAAACAGTAGCTGCCGCGCCAGTCATGGTTGAGTTCAGTTTGCCAGTACCAGACATTCGACCCTTCCAACCGTTGCAAACTCTGCGGTGGTGCTGACTGATGATGATCGGTGAGGCAATTGATATGGAGCCAGACATGGCGGTAAGCGGAGGTAAATTCATCGCCTTGAGGATCGCGCCAGAAAAATGTGACCTTACAACGCTCATTTTCCTGCGGTTCTACCAGTGGCGTTCCATGCCGAGCAATATCCAACCACCATCCTTCGCTCCCTGCATGTTTACTCGCTAATAACGCACTACTTTCTAACGGTTGTTCAGTTTTCAAAACACCCACTCACTGTGCAGCTGGCATAGCACGCAGTCCGCGCTCTTCGGTCTCTTGACTCAGTACTGTGCCAAAACAAACGGTAATACAGAATAATATTGATAATAGTTTTCATTTGCAATACTGTGTAAACGTTCGTAAATAGAACAGGCATTCTTCAACAGGGATAGGTGCCAGCCTATTGAGCTTGGCACATCGGGATCTGCCGTTACTTTTAACCACACAATAAAACTACAACCAACCATTCTGTTGCTGGCTCTTGGCCAAGTGAAGGATGGTCGCCAGGTAGGAAACTTAAAATGAATCGGAAGTTATCACGTTACTCTTTAGCCACACTCATCGGGTTAGGGCTCAGTACGTCTGTATTCTCTGGCACAGTGAATGCTGAACAGACCAGCGCCGCATCAGACAGCACTTCGTTGCCAGAGGAAAGCCAACAAGAAACCACAGCAACAGACACCATCGTGGTCACCGCAGCCAAACAAAATCTACAAGCTCCCGGCGTCTCCACCATTACCGCCGAAGAAATCAAAAGACGCCCTCCCGCCCGTGATATCAGTGAACTGATCCGCACCATGCCAGGGGTCAACCTGACCGGAAACTCCACCAGCGGCCAGCGCGGCAACAACCGCCAGCTTGATATCCGCGGTATGGGGCCGGAAAATACCCTGATCCTGATCGACGGAATGCCGGTCAGCAGCCGTAATTCGGTGCGCCAAGGCTGGCGCGGCGAGCGTGATACCCGTGGCGATAGCGCCTGGGTATCCCCAGAGATGATCGAACGCATCGAGGTGCTGCGTGGCCCGGCAGCCGCCCGTTATGGCAATGGCGCAGCGGGCGGTGTCGTCAACATCATCACTAAAAAAATCGGTAAGAAACTGCAAGGCTCGCTGAATGGCTATTTCAACGTGCCGCAACACAAAGAAGAAGGGGCCACCAAGCGCACCAACTTCAGCCTTTCCGGCCCAATGACCGATCAACTGAGTTTCCGCCTGCGCGGGGGTTACAGCAAAACTCAGGCCGATGCCTGGGATATCAACCAAGGGCATCAGTCTGAGCGTACCGGCGCCTATGCCAATACCCTGCCCGCTGGCCGTGAAGGGGTGATCGATAAAGATATCGATACCCTGCTGCATTGGGACTTTGCTCCCCTGCAATCACTGGAATTCCAATATACCTATGGCCGCCAGGGGAACCTGTACGCCGGGGATACCCAGAACACCAATACCAACGCTCTGGTACAGAGCAACTACGGCAAAGAAACCAACCGTATTTACCGTGAAACCTATGCACTCAACTACCGTGGCGCCTGGGATAGCGGTATCAGCACCCTCAATTACCTCCAACTTGAACGCACTCGCAATACGCGCCTGGATGAAGGGCTGGCGGGAGGCACCGAGGGGATTTTCTCCAGCAATAACTTCAACTCTACTCGCCTGAATAATTTGCTGGCGCACAGCGAAGTCAGCATTCCATTCGAGATGGGCGTCGCGCAAACCGCAACTCTGGGCACTGAGTGGAACCAGCAGCGAATGCGCGCTCGCTCCTCCACCAGCCAGTCACTGACCGAAGGCGGCAGCATTCCTGGGGTGGATAGCACCAACCGCGATCCTTACTCTTCTGCCAGAATCTTTTCGCTGTTTGCCGAAAACAACGCTGAAATCACCGAAAGCACCATGCTGACACCGGGTTTGCGTTTCGATTATCATTCCGAAGCCGGTGATAACTGGAGCCCGTCGCTCAACCTGTCGCAGGAAATGGGTGATCATTTCACGCTGAAAATGGGCATTGCCCGCGCTTACAAAGCGCCCAACCTGTTTCAGAGCAACGGCAACTACATTCTGTATAGCCGCGGTCAAGGATGTGCAGCCAGTGCCGGAGCCTGTTATCTGATCGGTAATGACGATCTGAAAGCAGAAAACAGCATCAACAAAGAGATTGGGCTGGAGTTCCACCACCAAGACTGGTTGGCTGGGCTGACTTATTTCCGCAACGATTACCGTAACAAGATCGAAGCAGGTTATGCCCCAGTAGGCACAACCACCAACGGCAAAACCGATATCTATCTCTGGGAAAACGTGTCAAAAGCGCTCATTCAGGGCTTGGAAGGCACGCTGAATGTGCCAGTCAGCGACTCCGTTGCCTGGAACAATAACGCAACCTATATGATTGAAAACAAGAATAAAGTCACCGGAGATTATCTGTCGATTATTCCTGAATTCACCATCAACTCAACCTTGAGCTGGCAGGCCACGCAGGATCTGTCGATGCAGAGCACCATGACCTGGTATGGCCGTCAGAAACCGAAGAAGTACAACTATAAGGGTGAACCGGTGAGCGGCAGCGAGAAGCGCGAAGTCAGCCCTTACGCCGTTTTCGGCCTGAGTGGCACTTACGCCTTCACCAAAAATATCAGCGTGACAACGGGTATTGATAACCTGTTGGATAAACGCCAGTTCCGTGCGGGTAATGCCCAAACTACCGGTAACGCCGTTACTGGTGCCTATATGTATGGCGCAGGTGCGGCCACCTATAATGAACCGGGGCGTACTTACTTTATGAGCGTGAATACCCAGTTCTGATTGGCCATGCTTGATAAAACAATAGCGGAGATATATAACCGTGCTCCTTCCCTGACGGGGGAAGGGGCCGATAATTGTCAGGTCAACGCATTTAAACTGACAATACTGTTTAGGTGATCGACATTCAGCTTACGTAACGCATTCACTTTGTGCGCACTGATTGTTTTCTGATTAACATCGTATTTCTTGGATAAATAAGCCGGTTTTCTCTGCTTAATCAAGCCGATAATGATTTCTCTTTCTCTCTGCGTCAGCATTAACGTGCATGACGGGAGTTCATCAAAAACCTCCTTAGAACTCAAAATCCGTCTTAAATCTATTGCGATATTCGCTACCGTTTTATCAATTGCAGCACAGTACCCCTCTTTTTTGCACAAACCTGAGATAAAGTAACCAAGTGCAAAATGATGGTGTGAGGTTAAAAAAACCATTTTACTTGAAAAGCTGGCGTAACGTAGTGCTTCTTTAATTTGCAAAATACTTTGCAAGCTAATCTCATTAAAAAGATCGTCAGCACAGATTATAAAGTCTATAACCTGCCGATTATTCTCAAAAAAACCCTCAGAGGCTACATTGATTTTTTTGCCAGATGATAGTTGTATATTTGCAAAAATCGCACTCAGTGCAAGACGAGTGAATGAACATTGAGTAACAATCAAGACATTCGTTACCCTATTCGGTGTTATTTTCATATCAGTTCCATTGATAACTTTTATTTATTCCCCTCATGGGTATAATAATTAATATAAATCGCAAATAATATAAGAAAACAAGCAGTCGTTTGTAGGAAAAATCACTATTTTTAACAAATTAAAATAGGAAAACCTAATATATATCCTATTGATTTTCATTACAGGAACTAACTAGATATCAAATTATTACATTGATTTATTATTTACAGCAGGTCATTTTTTTCTACATAACTCACCATTTCCATGACAGATGTCACCCCAAGCTTTGTCATGATACGGGTTTTATAAGTGCTCACTGTTTTTTCACTGATAAAAAGACTCTCCGCTATCTCCTTATTTTTAACCCCTTTAACCATACATCTCAGCACGCTAATCTCTCGGGCCGTCAACGACCACTTAGGCTTCACGCTTTTACTCAATGCGGCCATATCCGACACGTTACTTAATACCTCTGCGGAAAAAAAAAGGTACCCTTTCAAGACATGTTGCACAGCAAAAAGTATCTCTTCAACATCCTTCCCTTTACTGATGAATCCATTGGCCTTGGCTTCAAGCGCCCGTAACGAATAGATAGACTCATTTTTAGACGAAAAAAAAAGCGATTTAATCTTTGGAAATTTTCTTTTTATATTTTTCAACAGTAAAAAACAGTCATCGTCTTGCAGTTCTACATCCGTAATAATCAAGTCAATATGATTCTTGTTCACAATATCCAAGCTTTGTTTACTACTGGCAGCGACAAAGACGTTCTCAAAAGCATCGGACTGCATCAAGAGCGATTTGATGGCAATCAATATTGTAGGGGATTCGTCGATCACTAAGACAGAATACATATCATCTTCCATTATAATATCTTGAATTCATTTTTTTGAGAGGCTAATTCACCAGAGATCACCAAAAAATATTTCATGTTCAGAGCAAAGGTTTATGGACGAGTAAAAATAAATTCATCATCGATAAACCCATGCTCCTTAATGGCAGGCAAAATACCGCCTTCGTCATCTTGCAATATGTAGGAGAATCATGCCACTTTATGCTTCACCTCAAGGCCTAACGCTATTTATCGATCCAGCTCAACAGCATCGCAGCGCTGGCAATCACGTTGATATTAGCGATATAGCCGTCATAGCGATTATTGATCGCTGATAACTGATTATTAAAGTGATCGTTCTCCGCCGTCAGCACATCCAGCAGCGTCCGTTTGCCCAGGTTATACCACTGATCATAAAACATTTGCCTGACCCGATCGGTTTCAGCCGATAAACGATCAAAATCCTCGGCACGCATAAATGAAGAATCTCGCGTCTGTACTAGATTATTAATCTGATATTCCAAGTCACGATAGGCCACTTCATATTGCTGCTGGGCACCATTGGCTCTGGCGCGTGCAGACATCTGCGCTGCCGTTTGCGAACCGCCGCTGAACGCATTCCATTGGACATTCAGCCCGGTATACCAACCGGTTTCATCGCCATTGATATCTTTTGCCGTATTCTTGGACACCACCCAGTTCAGCTGCGGTAAACCCGCCGACTTGATACTGTCGGCTTCATATTCGGCAGCCTTTACCTGCGCCTGCAATTTCAGCAGATTCGGGTTCTTGGTCAGCGAGGCAATCGCCATGGATGCCGGCATCACAGAATCTCGCCAAGAGATATTCTCAGGTAAATTCGGCTCTATTCCCAACAGGCGAACCAGTCTGATACGGCTGGTACTGACCTGGTGTTCAATATCGTCCAGGCTGGCACGGGCAGAAAGCAGCTTGGCTTTGGCCTGGGTAAACTCACTGGCGCGCCCACGATCCACGGCCGTAATCTGCGACAGCATATCGGCCAGTTGTTTCATTCGTTCGACATAAGCCAGCGCCACTACGCGGCTTTCCTGATAACGGCTCAGGTTCATCAGCTCTGAAACGGTACTGTAAGCCAACTGTTCTTTGGTGTAATTCTGCGCATTAACCGCCGCCGTTACCCCTTCTTCTGCACTGTCGATCTGATTCCGGGCCTTACCCCAGTCATAAATGGGCGTCGTGATGGAAACGGAACCGCTGGTATCACTCGCTTTAGCGTTGTTACGCTGTAGATCGGCATTCCCCCCTTGAGTACCTAGCGGCGTTGATACCCCCACCTGCACCTGTGGCCAGCGCTGGCCTTTTGTCTGGTCAACATAATAACCCGCCGCCAGAACATCGGCTTCTGAAGAACGTATCTCCGGGCTATGCGTCAATGCCAAAGACACCATACTACGTATAAAAGCCCGTGACGGATTGGTGCTTCGCCCTTTGTAAGCATCGCGGGTCATTTCGCTCAGATTTCGCTTGTCGCTTTCACCCGCGATCTCACCATGCCAACGCACGTTGTCATACGCCGGGTCCGGTTGGTACTGTTGCTGAACTGCGGGGAAAAGATCGCTCTTGCTTCTCAGCACCGCCTGGCTGCTCCCCGCAGGCGGTTCTGGAGCTATGTTGGCTTTAGCACGCAGTTCAGTGCGGTTCACCAGGACGGGTGGATTGTTCTGGGTAACCGGAGCCGCACTGCTGTCTGGCTGCACCGGCGTACTCAAGCGCTCAGTATTGCTGGCCGCTACTTCGGTGGTTTTGACAGGCACCGGTGGTTCAATACGCGTCACCAGCCTAGAAGATTCTGCTGTTTTGGGCGCAACCAGCGGGCTATCCGGTGGCGATACGCTGAAGCTGTTGCCCGGCTGCACCGTATCATGCGGTTTGGCTGCAACCGCAGGCTGAGCGTTTTCCACCACTGTGTTCTGGCTAAACAAAGGCCGTGCTTCGGTTTTCACTTCCGGCGCGGAAGAAACCGGGTCTTGACGGGATACTGGCGTATTGGCTTCACCCATTGCCGCCAAATCTTTCAGAAACTGCGGTGCTTCGCTGCTAGCCGCAGACGTCTCCCCGCCGTTTAGCGCAGTACCTTCAGCCGCTGGCCGATCAGAATGGAATAATGTCATATATTCCTCCTGCGTCAGCATCGGTGGCAAGGCGTTAATATCTTGCTCATGCGCAGATGGCTGCGTCACTGCCAATACAGAAAAAGGTAAACATACCGCGATTGCCATGGCCACGTTTAACCGACGGAATTCACTGTGTTTATATGCCATTGGCTTATCTCTCTCTGAATGCTTCACGTGCTTTTAATACTGGCTTCAATATGTAAGACAGGATGGTTTTTTCTCCCGTCCTAATCTCTACATTCGCCACCATGCCGGGAATGATCGGGAACGTTTTACCTTTAACCTGCAATGCCGCCTGGTTAGTACGCACATACACACGATAATAGGTTGAATCCCCACGGCCAGAACGCGCTTTCTCTTCATCAACCAGAGTGTCAGAACTCAAATGTTCCACCACTCCGGTTAGCCCTCCATAAATAGCATAGTCATAAGCGGTTATTTTGACCGTGGCGGGCAAGCCTGGATGAATAAATGCCACATCGGCCGGTTTAATCTGCGCCTCAACCAGCAAGTTATCCTCCAGAGGGATTATCGTCATGATTTCTGCCCCCTGCTGGATAACGCCACCTCGGGTCGTGGTACGGATGTTGTTCACCGTTCCATGCACCGGGGCAACAATGGTGGTGCGCTGCATCACGTCCTGACGGCCACGCAAGATTTCCTCCGCCTGCGCCAGCTCTGATTCCTGCTTGTTCAGCTCACTGTTGGCATCAGAACGGAAACGGTTGGTGCGTTCAGCGATTTGCAGTTGGAATTCATTCGCTTGCCGCCGCAGACGCAGGATCTCCACGTCTGACACCAGCCCTTTTTTGGCTAAGGGTGCAGAAAGCTGCACTTCACTTTCCGCCAGCGACAGGCTTTTCTTCAGGGCCTCTACGCTCTCATTCAGAGTTCTCAGTTGGGCGTTATAGGCTTGCGTTTCATCATTCACAATGCTGGAAACCGCCAGTACTTCCGGCGGAAACACCAGTGCAGTGCCATAAGATTGCGCACGCAGGCGCGCTATCGTGGCCTTAAGCCCCAACACTTTCGATAATGATTCCCCGTAGCTGGAATCCGCACGCGTTGGGTCCATCTTCAGCAGCACCTGCCCTTTCTCGACGATGTCACCTTCACGCACATTCAGTTCTTCCAAGATCCCACCTTCCAGGCTCTGGATCACCTGTTCACGGCTGGCTGGAATAATCTTTCCATCACCACGGGTAATTTCTTCAACTCGGGCGAAATGCGCCCACACTAATGCCACTACGACCACCAGAGCGATGAGATATAACATGATCATGCTGAATGGCGTTTTTTGTGAAATTAACGCAGCCTGTAAGTCATTCATAAACTGCAAGTCAGCAGGTGCTATTTTCCCGCTATGCGGATTATCCTTGTTATTTTTTTTATTGGATTCAATTATGTCTGCCGCACTCACCGTGATTTTCTTTACCTCAGTTTCTTTATTTTCCATATCATGTTTATTGCTTATATCAGCATCGTCAGAGGCCGCTAATGTAAAGTCATCCTTGTTCATCCGTTATTCCTTCCCCAATATTTTCCAAAAAGCAAAAGCCTGAGCTACCTGCATCCTGAAATAGATTAGGTATCGCTGATTGCTGCCGTCTGATTGAAATTAATGTTGCTGATTCTGCTGGGTTATTTTCTGACCATTCTTTTGACCGTTGGCACTTAACATGGCAATGACCTGATCTTTCGGGCCATCTGCTATAACGTGCCCGTCATCCAGAACGATCAAACGGTCAAAAATACTCAACACTGACATGCGGTGCGTCACAATCACCAGCGTTTGTCCTTCAATGGCTTTTTGCAGTTGGCGAATAAACAGGGTTTCCGTCATCGCATCCATGGAACTGGTTGGTTCATCCATCAACAGCACTTTCGGCCGCAGCAACAGACAGCGTGCCAAAGCAACCAGTTGTTTCTGCCCGCCTGACAACGCGTTACCCATTTCCCCTACCGGCATGTCGTAGCCCAGTGGATGTTTGGCAGCGATACGATCCAATCCGGTCATCTGGGCGACGCGCAGAAATTCTTCTGTGCTGGCACTTGGCTTCCCGATCGTCACGTTGAAGCGCAAGGTGCCACTGAACAGCCGGCAATCCTGGCCAACATAACCGACCGCCGCACGCCAATCCGCCGGATCAACCTGGGTGGCATCAACGCCATCAATTGAGATCTGGCCGCTACGCTGCTGGTAAATCCGCGCCATCACCCGCAGCAGCGTTGATTTGCCGCTGCCGATACTGCCGATAATCGCCACCCGCTCACCCGCTTTAATGGTGAGATTGATGTTATCCAGAATCGGCGGAGGCACCATCATGCCAGGCACTGCGTAAGCAAAAGCGACCTTCTTCAAGCGCAGGTGGCCGTCAAATTTCGGTGTTGGCAGGTAGTTGATGGCCGGATCGCGTTCCGTAGGCAACTCCATTAACTGATTGAGTGACTTCAACGCCGTTTTGGCATGTTGATAGCGTAATGCCAACCCGACTACCGCAGCCAGTGGAGCCAATGAACGGCCAGACAGAATAACCACCCCGATCATCGATCCCATGGTGAGCTCGCCCGCATGGATCAGATAGACACCAAACACCACGATCACCACAGTGCACACCTGCTGCATAAAGGTGACAAAGTTTGAGGTCAGTGCAGACAGGTAGCGGGTTTTCATGGAAGAAGCGGCGGCCAAAGCGCTGATATCATCCCAACGCTTTTGCATTACGCCTTCACCTTGCGCCGCTTTCAGCGCTTCCATCCCTTCAATGGACTCGATCAACATCCCTTGTTTCTGCGAGATCTCACGAATGTTTTCACCCATATAACGGCTTAACGGCCATTGGATGATCACGCTGACCAGCAGAATAATCGGTACCGCCGCCAGCGGCACTATCGCCAATTGCCCACCAATCAGGTAGATGACGAACATAAACAGTATGCAGAATGGCAAATCTGACAGAGTCGACAGCGTGGCCGAGGTAGCAAAATCACGCACGGCCTCAAAATCACGCAGTTGGTTGGCAAATGTTCCCGTCGATTGGGGTTTGCTCTCCATGCGCATCGCCATAACCTGGCGGAACAGTTTCGCCCCCACAATCAGATCGGCTTTTTTCCCGGCCACATCAATTAAATAGGTACGAACCTGCCTGGAGGTAAATTCGAACACAATGGCCATCAGTACCCCAATCGCCAATGACCAGAGGGTGACATAAGCCTGGGTAGGGATGACGCGATCGTAGACGTTCATCGTGAAGAACGTGCTGGCCAGCGTCAGAATATTGGCCAGCAATGCCGCCGTGGCCGCACTGTAAAAGTAGTGCCGATAACGCCACAACGTAGAGAACAACCAGTGGCCTTCACGGTTGGCTTCCGGCAGAATTTCATCATCCAGACGCGCATCCAGCTTGGGCTTCGGATTTGCTACCATGGCATAGCCATTGGTTAACAGTTCCGTTTCCTGAATGCTGACGGTGCCGCCGCTTTCAGGAACCACCACCTGATACCCGTAGTTTCCCCGTTTGCCCGTGCGTGCGGCGACAATACAGTATGAACCATCACTGCGCGCCACCACCAAAGGAAAGAGATAAGAGGAGATGCTGGCAAGATCGCGCTTGATCCAACCGGCTGCGATACCGATCTGATCCAGCATGCGCAGTGCCAATTCAGGCTCTAACTTGTCGCCACGCGGCAACCCGGCATACAGCACTTCTTTACTGGCAAGCTTGTTATAATGATTACATAACCATTCAACGGACCAGAGCAATGAATCTCTGCCATGGTCTTCTATATTGTCAAACTCCGACGACAAAATCGCCGGAGACTTAGGAATCTCCGGTAACTCCGAAGACACCGACAATTGTTCACTCATAATCTTTCCCTGGTTCTACTTAAAGACTGTGATTTAGCATCCAAGCTAAACATTAGATATATCCTAACACAGACAATATATTGACCACTGCAAGAAAGAACGTAGGCATCTACTTAAAATACAGTCAGTGAAAATAAGAAAATGCCTAGAAAAAAAATTTCCAGTCATCAAAGAAAACAAAAATCCAGATTAATCAAATTATTGGGTGGGGGTATTTTCTTAACAGCTAAAGAATAAAATAACAAGAAATTCTGAGAGTAACCCTAGAAATTAAGCCTCTCTGCATTTTATCACAAAATAATATCTAAAATAAAAGGGCTACTCTATTTCTCTTGTAGCCCTTTGTTAAATAGTGCTAAATCAGAACTGAACGATTATTATCTGACAATAATGTCCACACGGCGGCTGTTAACATTGCACCCTGCCCCTTGATGGCTCGCATTGGCAACGCACCCTTCCGCACTTTCCGCCACGCCCATACCACTGACATTAGTGATCACCGCCTGGCTAACACCAGCGTTGAGCAAGGCCTCACGAATAGTATTAGCTCGGGCCTGCGACAGCCGCTGGTTTGATTCTGGATTACCGATGGCATCCGTGTAACCAACCAGTTGGATATTAGCAATGTTATTACCCTGTGTGATAAAGGCAATGACATTATCCAATTTAGCCACTGAGGATGGCAAAATAGAATCGTAGCTGCTCTTGCCAAAGCGGAACTGTATACTTTCCTGAATCAGCACTGCGCCACCGCCGTTGACATACTCACAGGCTTTTACCTGTGAAGCACGGTTGATAATACGCGTTTGTTTACGCATAGACTTCAGGTCAGCTTCTGCTTGCGCCCTTTCAACCAAAGCCGTCGTGCTGCCATTGGTCCCTGGATTCACCTGCAAGAAATAGGTCTCAGAACCATTAACCTGAACCTGATGTGCTGGATTCTGTTTTCCCTGATACAGCGGCTGATCCTGGAAGTAAGACTCGATCGCGTGCCCACCCGGTGCCACACAAAACACGGTAAATTCACCTGGCAACAATGCCGATTGCAGCTCGCGATCCACATTGATCGTGGCTGGATGATTACCTTGCGGATAATAAAAAACAATCTGAGCCAGCTCGGGTACGACTTTCGCCACCGGGCGATAAGTGTTTGCAGCACTGGCGTTAGCCGAAAGTACCCCCGCCCCTGACAAACTTTCTTTCTGTTGATTGTTATATAGCGACTCAGCAAACGCGGTAAAAGAGAACAACCCCGCCGCTAAAGTTAATACTGCAATATTGACGTATTTAAATCCATTACGAACAGCTTTCATTATATGCTCCAGGCTCACCTGATATATTCATCCATAAACGGCGACAATTTTTCTGGGTTCCGTCATTACACGTAAAGTGACATAGCCAAAAATGTTTACCAGATAATGAGATAACAACAAAAATAGAACCCGCAGTTTTTACACTGCGGGCTCCATTACCGGTTAAACAATGATTTGGTTATTCTGCAATAACGTTTCCAGATCGGTATGCACATTCGCCAACGTGACTACGTTGGTAAAGGCATGCTGCCCACCCTGACCATCACGGTCGATGCTGATGACCGTATCGGCGCCAACGGTTTCAACCTTCAGATAGTTAAGAATACCCTGGGAAGAATCATCCAGCGTCATCTTGCCATCATTCTCGAAGAAGGAAATCGGGCCGTTATAGTCCAGCAAATCAGTCAGGTTGATCAGATCAGCGTCACCATCGGTGGTTGTGTTGCCAACGTGGAAGCCATGGACCATATCGTGGCCGTTACCGCCTGCCCCGTCAGTTTCCATACCCGCCAACACCTTATACATCAGTGTGTCGTTGCCACCGTTAATCAGGTAGAACGTATCATCGCCCCCACGGCCTTCAAACAGGTTGTTAGCCGAGTTGTCGGTGAACGAATCCCCTTGCTCAGAACCAATCAAAGCGTTCACGTTGACCAATTTACCCGTACCCACCGTGGTTTCTCCTGTCCACAAGTGAGCCGTTACAGCTTCAGCTGAAGTGCTGTAATCCGTGGCAGTGACAGTATAATTCTCCGCCAAAGCCTGGATGCTCTGCGCAGTCAGGGCTCCGTTACTGATCACCAGTTGATGGTTAGCCAGCAATGTTTCCAACTCCACGTGCGTGTTGCTGAACGTCAACAGAGCCGTTGAGCCATAGGCCGAGCCACTCCCATCACGGTCAATGTACAGGATACTGTCATTGCCGCTGTAGGTAATGGAGAGATACTGTTTAATCGTATCCCCTGCATCAATCGTCGCCACACCGTTAATGTAGTGTGCCGCGCCATCTGCATCTGCTCTATAGCCAACCAACAGACCACTGATGTCAATAATGTCAGCATTCGATGTTGCCTCTACGGTACCCACGAAGAAGTTGTTTACCGTATCGTGGCCATTACCACCGTTGCCCGACGCCGCATCCAGCGCACGGTACATCAGAGTATCCTGACCACCGTGAATCAGATTGAAGGTGTCATTACCGCCACGCCCATCAAAGTAGTTGTTAGCCGCGTTACCGGTGAAGGTATCGTTGCCACTGCCCCCTGCCAGGCCTTCGATATTCACAAACTGTGCGCTGCCAAAGCCGGTGCTCTGCATGCCAGTCTTGCTCAGATCGATGGTTAATGGCGTGCTGCCAGCCAGTTTATAGTCAACAATGTCCAGGCCACCGGTCGAGCTCCAGGATTTCACGCCTGAAACTGTTTCCGTACCGCCACCGCCGTTATACAAATCGTTGCCCAAGGTGGCAAAGAACGTATCGTTGTAGCCGGTTCCGACAATACCTGTCGAGTTGGTGCCGCCATTAGAGCTGGCGTTTGCCACATTGGTTTCGGATTCGGTTGTCAGAACATAAGCATTGTTCGCTTCTGTCGCTTTCAACCCACCCCACGCCTTGTTGACAATCTCAACGGTGTTATTGCCCACTTTCGCAACGCCACCCACATCTGCCAAGGCTCCATTGCTGGAACGCAAAATCACAGCGCTGTAGGTCTTGCTGGCATCCAACCCATAGAAGTCCACAATCGCGGTACTGTCGTTGGTCTGGTTACCAGACTGTGCGTTGATCATTTGGGTAGCAACTACCTGCCCTGTCGCCTCATCAATCAGCTGCACCGTGTTGCCGAACAACGAGTTGATACCGCCTTCATCCAGAATACGCAGATGAATTGAGGTGCCATAAGCCACATTGTTTTTGTTTTCAATGTAGGTAGTGACGCCCCCGGAGGTAAAGGCCAGCAGATCGCGGTCACCATCCCAGTCAATATCAACTGCAATAGCCCCGGTTACCTGATTCGCCGTCGCGCTACCACCAATCGTTGTTTTACCTACCTGAGTAAGCAGGTTGGTCGTGGTAAAGCTGGTCACGCCGTTGGCAGACGTATTGGTATACAGGTTAATCGGTCCTGTGGCTGCGGCAGTGTTGATACCACCTGAGCCTGCGGACATCCCTGGTAACTCAATAACATCCATCTTGCCGTCGTGGTTCCAGTCCAGCGCGATTGATGCACCACCGGCCAGGTTGTCGGTAAAGGTATACATACCGGCGGCCGTTGGGTTACCAATTCCATCGTTGTTTGGATCGCTGAACACCAACTTGCCAGTACCATCGTTGAAGTAAATCCGGCTAGCGTATTCCCCGGCGTTGTTACCCGCCCCAGAAGCTGCCGTTGTACTTTCACTACCGCGGCCCAGGAACAGGTCCATGTAACCATCGCCGTTGAAATCAGCCCAGGTCATGGCAACGCCGTTACCGATAGCCGGGTCATCATCCGTACCGCGTTGGAACACGTTATCGACAATCTGAGTGACTTGCCAATTACCGTTGTTAGTACCGTTGACCACCACCAGACGCGATTGGTTAGTACTGATCGCCGCATTGCTGTTGGTTGCCCCAGGAGCATCAATACGCGAACCATCGGCAACGATGTTTTGACTGTGCATTACAAAGTCAACGATACCATCGTTGTTGATATCCACACCGGACAGTTCCATATCCGGCTGCGACTGATCCAGGCCAATCGGACGATGGCTGCTATCGGTCGCATAGTCGGTTGCGAACGTGCCGTCTTTGTCCATGCCAATCAAGGTACCGTCATGGTTCAATACGATCTGCGAGCCATAACCGCCACGAATACCAGAATCGTTCGGTGTTTGGTCGCCGATGACCATATCGACATAACCATCGCCATCTTTATCGATAGCCATGATACCGCCGTACCAGCTCCAGGTGTTCGCACTACCTGCGGTGTTAGCATCACCCGCAAACTCACCGGTTTGTGGCGAGTTGGTAAACGCACCAACCTGATATGCCTTATAGGTTGAACCGTTGTAGTAGAACATCTGCTGGCCATCATCATAGATGCTATCAACAGCAAACAGATCCATCAGGCCGTCGCGGTTGTAGTCCATAAATGTGGCGTTCTGTACATAACTGGTGCCGCTGTACCCTGTACCCGAGTTACTCACCAACTTCGTCGATGAGAAATCACCCAACGATGAAGAAGAAGTCGCACTGGAGTCGAGCATGGTCTGGTTAGTATGAATACGCCAGACACCGTTCTCACCTATTGTTACGGCCGTTGCTTTCTGGTTTGCATCACCACCGCCTGCACCTACCGTCACAACCGGCGTTGGAGCTACCACCAGTTCATTACGGCTATTGTCAGTGGTGATCTGCTTGCCATCCGCAGAATAGAGCACCGCTTGCACATCATAGGTTCCAACGCTCAATGCATTCGCATCTGGAATTTGTACGTACCAGGTATTGTTAAGCGGATCGACCACCACTTGCCCGTTTTGCGAGCTGTAGGTCTTACCGTTAACCGTCACCTCAACATACTCACCCTTCTGAATCGCGAAACCGGTATAACCAGAAACGATCGGTGTGGTATCCAACGTATTCTGCGCGTTAACCACCATCGCCAGGTCAATCGTCATGGTGAAGTTATTGGAAACCGTCCCTTCGTTACCCGCTTTATCAGACACTACTGCACGGAAGGTGTAGGTCGTGTCATCATTCAGCGGCGGCAGTACGAAGGTCCATGATCCGTTACCCGCTACCGTTGCTGTCCCCAGAAGCAGATTAGAAGCTGCATCATAGATACGCACTTCATCACCCGCATCCAGCGCCTGACCATTAATATGGCCATTCAGCATCGGATTACGATCGTCAGTACTGGTACCAGAACCAAATTCACCGGTGACCAAGCCTACATCATCAGTGTAGCTGTCGATAACTACCGTCTGAGTTGGCGCATCCACATCAATGGTCAGCGTAAAGTCTGGTGAAATCGCCGTTTCGTTACCTGCCACATCCACTGCGGTTGCGGTATAGGTATAAGTATTGCTGTTCACCAGATTGTTGAGTGCCAAGGTCCAAGAACTGTTCGCCAGATCAATCACCGCGGTCCCAACCAACTGCCCATCCTGATAGATACGGATAGAGTCCGTTGCCAACAGATTGCCACTCCAGGTCCCTTTCAGGACAGGCGCAGTATCGTCGGTAGAGCTACCACTGCCCAGTATCAAGCCTTTGTTGGTACCGACATCATCGTAGTATCCCTCGATAGCCAGAGTCACCTCTGGTGCCTTGGTATCGATCGTTATGTTGACGTTGGCTGATGGAGCACTCTCGTTGCCGACTTTATCGGTGACGGTAGTCGTGAAGTTATAAACACCATCCAACATATTGTCTTTCGGTGTCCAACTCCATTTACCGGTAGTAGCATCAGCAGTCGCCTCTCCTACTTTCACGCCAGCATCATAGATAGTGATCTTACTGCCAGCCTCAGCGCTGCCGCTGAAGGTCGGTTTGGCGTCATCAGTGACATCTCCATTATGGAGTGGCCCCTGGATCTCACCTACGTCATCCGTGATCACCAGATCGGTCACGGTAACAGGCGCAGTAGTATCGATAGTGATACTCCAGCTATTGCTTGCCTCACTGACTTGGCCTGCACTGTTGGTGGCTGTCACTGTAAAGTTATAGCTACCGTCATTCAGTTTGCTGGCCGGCGTGAAGCTCCAGTTACCATTCGGGCCTGCCGTGGTCGTACCTACCACAGTCGTACCGTTATAAATGGTAATGGTGTTGCCTTCCGCGACTGAAGAAGTACCGCTCAAGGTCGGCGTACTGTCTTTCGTCAACGCACCTTCACTCAGGTTGACGTTATTAGCACCCGTATCATCCACAATGCCGGTAATGCTTGGCACTCCTGGAGTCAACGACACGTTAACGTCATAGCTGGAGTTCGGCTTGGTTGTGTTACCTACGCTATCGGTTTCCACAACGCTCAGCTTGTTCAACCCGTCATACAGCGATCCTGTCGGCGTAAGCTCCCAAGTACCGTTAGCCAGCACGGTTGTCGACCCCAGAACAATCGTGTTGCCATTGGTATCCGTGGTGGAAACAGTAATGATATCGCCTACTTCCGCACCGGTCCCTTTGATAACAGGTTTGCGATCGTCCAATACGCCATTCTGTGCAACCGGCCCCGTGACGCTACCAAAGTTATCAATCACATCAGTGATCGCAATTTTGCTGACATCCGGTGGTGTGAAGTCCAGGGTCAGGGTAAAGGTGTTCGACGGATCGCTGACGTTACCCGCCTTGTCCGTTGCCGTCACCGTAAAGCGGTGCTCACCTTCCGACAGTTTCTCGGTTGGGGTGAAGCTCCACTGGCCACTGCCATTGGTCTGTACCGAGCCCAGCAAGCCGTTCTGGTCATAGACCTTCACAACGCTGTTGGCTTCCGCACGGCCCGACAGCGTTGGCGTCGGATCGTCCGTCGCACTGCCGCTGGCCATGTTCTGTGGCTGTACGCTGCCCACATCGTCCGCTGCCGAATCGATAAACGGTACGTTCGGTACCACCGAGTCCACGGTAAACGTCCAGGCACCGCTGGTGCTGGTGTTACCCGCCGGCTCTTTGGCACTGGCGCTCAGGCTGTGTGCACCCTGGCCCAGATCAACCGCTGGCGTAAAGCTCCAGTTGCCGCTGCCATCCGCCGTGACGCTGCCCAGCACGGTGCTGCCATCGCTGACCGTCACCACGCTGCCGGCCTTCGCCGTGCCGTTCAGCGTCGGACGGGTATCGTCCGTTACGCCGTTCTGCTCGATGTTGCCCTGCACGCTGCCCACGTCATCCACCAGAGTGGTCAGTTGTACCTGACCCACCCCCACATCCACCGTCACCGCCAGGTGTTCCCCTTCGGCACTGGTGTTCCCGGCCTTGTCGGTCACCGTCGTCGTGAAGTCGTGTGCGCCGTTGGCCAGCGGTGTGCTTGGCGTCAGGCTCCAGTTGCCGTTGGTATCGACTGTGGTGCTGCCAATCACCTTGCCGTTGTCCAGCACGGTGACCACGCTGCCCGCTTCCGCCTTGCCGCTGAAGGTTGGCGTGTTGTCGTCGGTGGTGCTACCCGCCGTCAATGGCCCCTGCACGCTACCGGCGTCGTCTGTCACCACCAGATCCGTTACCGGGGCCGGTGGCAGAGTATCTACCACGATACCGAACTCACCGGTGGTCGGGCTGACCTGGCCGATGCTGTCGGTGACCGAGGCCGTCAGGTTATGGTTACCCTCACCCAGTGGCGTACCCGGCGTAAAGCTCCACGCACCGTTGTTATCTGCGGTGGTGCTGCCGATCGCCGTGCCGTTGTCGAACACCGTTACAATACCCCCTGGCAACGCCGTGCCCTTCAGGGTCGGGGTGTTGTCATTGGTGATATCGCCTTTCTGCAACGCACCGGTATGCGGCTCGACATTGTCTTCCACGCTGGTGATGGTCGGGGCCTGTGGTGGTACGGTGATCACGGTGATCGCGTACTCCGGCGAGGCCACGGTGGTGTTGCCCACCAGGTCGGTTTCCTTCGCGGTCAGGGTGACCAGGCCGTCTGCCAGTGGCAGGGTCGGCTTCAGTGACCAGGTGCCGTCCGCCTGCACGGTGGCCGTACCAATCACGGTATTCCCGTTGTACACCGTAATGGTATTGCCCACTTCCGCACCGGTGCCCTTGATGGTTGGGCGGTTGTCGTCGGTGATATCACCAGCCGCAACATTCCCCTTCACAGTACCGACCTGGTCGTCCACGCCGGTGATGACCACTTTGCTGGCATCCGGTGCGCTGAAGTCCAGGGTCAGGGTAAAGGTGTTCGACGGATCGCTGACGTTACCCGCCTTGTCCGTTGCCGTCACCGTAAAGCGGTGCTCACCTTCCGACAGTTTCTCGGTTGGGGTGAAGCTCCACTGGCCACTGCCATTGGTCTGTACCGAGCCCAGCAAGCCGTTCTGGTCATAGACCTTCACAACGCTGTTGGCTTCCGCACGGCCCGACAGCGTTGGCGTCGGATCGTCCGTCGCACTGCCGCTGGCCATGTTCTGTGGCTGTACGCTGCCCACATCGTCCGCTGCCGAATCGATAAACGGTACGTTCGGTACCACCGAGTCCACGGTAAACGTCCAGGCACCGCTGGTGCTGGTGTTACCCGCCGGCTCTTTGGCACTGGCGCTCAGGCTGTGTGCGCCCTGGCCCAGATCTGTAGTCGGCGTAAAGCTCCAGTTACCGCTGCCATCCGCCGTGACGCTGCCCAGCACGGTGCTGCCATCGCTGACCGTCACCACGCTGCCGGCCTTCGCCGTGCCGTTCAGCGTCGGACGGGTATCGTCCGTCACGCCGTTCTGCTCGATGTTGCCCTGCACGCTGCCCACGTCATCCACCAGAGTGGTCAGTTGTACCTCACCCACCCCCACATCCACCGTTACCGCCAGGTGTTCCCCTTCGGCACTGGTGTTCCCGGCCTTGTCGGTCACCGTGGTGGTGAAGTCGTGTGCGCCGTTGGCCAGCGGCGTGCTTGGCGTAAAGCTCCAGTTGCCGTTGGTATCGACTGTGGTACTGCCAATCACCTTGCCGTTGTCCAGCACGGTGACCACGCTGCCCGCTTCCGCCTTGCCGCTGAAGGTTGGCGTGTTGTCGTCGGTGGTGCTACCCGCCGTCAATGGCCCCTGCACGCTACCGGCGTCGTCTGTCACCACCAGACCGGTTGCCGGTGCCGGTGGCAGGGTATCTACCACGATACCGAACTCACCGGTGGTCGGGCTGACCTGGCCGATGCTGTCGGTGACCGAGGCCGTCAGGTTATGGTTACCCTCACCCAGTGGCGTACCCGGCGTAAAGCTCCAGGCACCGTTGTTATCTGCGGTGGTGCTGCCGATCGCCGTGCCGTTGTCGAACACCGTCACGATACCCCCAGCCAGGGCAGAGCCCTTCAGGGTCGGGGTGTTGTCGTTGGTGATATCGCCTTTCTGCAACGCACCGGTATGCGGCTCTGCATTGTCTTCCACGCTGGTGATGGTCGGGGCCTGTGGTGGTACGGTCAATACAGTGATCGCGTACTCCGGCGAGGCCACGGTGGTGTTGCCCACCAGGTCGGTTTCCTTCGCGGTCAGGGTGACCAGGCCGTCTGCCAGTGGCAGGGTCGGTTTCAGTGACCAGGTGCCGTCCGCCTGCACGGTGGCCGTACCAATCACGGTATTCCCGTTGTACACCGTGATGGTGTTGCCCATTTCCGCCCCGGTGCCCTTGATGGTTGGGCGGTTGTCGTCGGTGATATCGCCAGCCGCAACATTCCCCTTCACAGTACCGACCTGGTCGTCTACGCCAGTGATGACCACTTTGCTGGCATCCGGTGCGCTGAAGTCCAGGGTCAGGGTAAAGGTGTTCGACGGATCGCTGACGTTACCCGCCTTGTCCGTTGCCGTCACCGTAAAGCGGTGCTCACCTTCCGACAGTTTCTCGGTTGGGGTGAAGCTCCACTGGCCACTGCCATTGGTCTGTACCGAGCCCAGCAAGCCGTTCTGGTCATAGACCTTCACAACGCTGTTGGCTTCCGCACGGCCCGACAGCGTTGGCGTCGGATCGTCCGTCGCACTGCCGCTGGCCATGTTCTGTGGCTGCACGCTGCCCACATCGTCCGCGGCTGCGTCGATAAACGGTACGTTCGGTACCACCGAGTCTACGGTAAACGTCCAGGCACCGCTGGTGCTGGTGTTACCCGCCGGCTCTTTGGCACTGGCGCTCAGGCTGTGTGCGCCCTGCCCCAGATCAACCGCTGGCGTAAAGCTCCAGTTGCCGCTGCCATCCGCCGTGACGCTGCCCAGCACGGTGCTGCCATCGCTGACCGTCACCACGCTGCCGGCCTTCGCCGTGCCGTTCAGCGTCGGACGGGTATCGTCCGTCACGCCGTTCTGCTCGATGTTGCCCTGCACGCTGCCCACATCATCCACCAGAGTGGTCAGTTGTACCTCACCCACCCCCACATCCACCGTTACCGCCAGGTGTTCCCCTTCGGCACTGGTGTTCCCGGCCTTGTCGGTCACCGTCGTCGTGAAGTCGTGTGCGCCGTTGGCCAGCGGCGTGCTTGGCGTAAAGCTCCAGTTGCCGTTGGTATCGACTGTGGTGCTGCCAATCACCTTGCCGTTGTCCAGCACGGTGACCACGCTGCCCGCTTCCGCCTTGCCGCTGAAGGTTGGCGTGTTGTCGTCGGTGGTGCTACCCGCCGTCAATGGCCCCTGCACGCTACCGGCGTCGTCTGTCACCACCAGATCCGTTACCGGGGCCGGTGGCAGGGTATCTACCACGATACCGAACTCACCGGTGGTCGGGCTGGTCTGGCCGATGCTGTCGGTGACCGAGGCCGCCAGGTTATGGTTACCCTCACCCAGTGGCGTACCCGGCGTAAAGCTCCACGCACCGTTGTTATCTGCGGTGGTGCTGCCGATCGCCGTGCCGTTGTCGAACACCGTTACAATACCCCCTGGCAGGGCAGAGCCCTTCAGGGTCGGGGTGTTGTCGTTGGTGATATCGCCTTTCTGCAACGCACCGGTATGTGGCTCGGCATTGTCTTCCACGCTGGTGATGGTCGGCGCCGGTGGCGGTACGGTGATCACGGTGATCGCGTACTCCGGCGACGCCACGGTGGTGTTGCCCACCAGGTCGGTTTCCTTCGCGGTCAGGGTGACCAGGCCGTCTGCCAGTGGCAGGGTCGGTTTCAGTGACCAGGTGCCGTCCGCCTGTACTGTCGCGCTGCCGATCACGGTAGTGCCGTTGTACACCGTAATGGTGTTGCCGGCTTCCGCCCCGGTGCCCTTGATGGTTGGGCGGTTGTCATCGGTGATATCGCCAGCCGCAACATTCCCCTTCACAGTACCGACCTGATCGTCCACGCCGGTGATGACCACTTTGCTGGCATCCGGTGCGCTGAAGTCCAGGGTCAGGGTAAAGGTGTTCGACGGATCGCTGACGTTACCCGCCTTGTCCGTTGCCGTCACCGTAAAGCGGTGCTCACCTTCCGACAGTTTCTCGGTTGGGGTAAAGCTCCACTGGCCACTGCCATTGGTCTGTACCGAGCCCAGCAAGCCGTTCTGGTCATAGACCTTCACCACGCTGTTGGCTTCCGCACGGCCCGACAACGTTGGCGTCGGATCGTCCGTCGCACTGCCGCTGGCCATGTTCTGTGGCTGCACGCTGCCCACATCGTCCGCGGCTGCGTCGATAAACGGTACCGTTGGTTTCACCGTATCGATCGTGAACGTCCAGCTACTGCTACTGCTTGGGTTGCCCGCCGGATCGATCGCCGTGGCGCTCAGGCTGTGTGTGCCCTGGCCCAGATCGGTGCTTGGCGTAAAGCTCCAGGAACCGTCGGCTTTCGCCGTCACGCTGCCCAGCACATTCTCACCGTCTTTCACCGTCACGATACTGCCGGCCTTCGCCATGCCGTTCAGCGTCGGACGGGTATCGTCCGTCACGCCGTTCTGCTCGATGTTGCCCCGCACGCTGCCCACATCGTCCAACAACTCGTTCAGTTGAACCGGTACACCCACCACATCCACCGTTACCGCCAGGTGTTCCCCTTCGGCACTGGTGTTCCCGGCCTTGTCGGTCACCGTCGTCGTGAAGTCGTGTGCGCCGTTGGCCAGCGGCGTGCTTACCGTCAGGCTCCAGTTGCCGTTGGTATCGACCGTGGTGCTGCCAATCGCCTTGCCGTTGTCCAGCACGGTGACCACGCTGCCCGCTTCCGCCTTGCCGCTGAAGGTTGGCGTGTTGTCATCGGTAATGCTACCCGCCGTCAATGGCCCCTGTACGGCACCAAAGTCGTCCGTCACCACCAGACCGGTTGCCGGTGCCGGTGGCAGGGTATCTACCACGATACCGAACTCACCGGTGGTCGGGCTGACCTGGCCGATGCTGTCGGTGACCGAGGCCGTCAGGTTATGGTTACCCTCACCCAGTGGCGTACCCGGCGTAAAGCTCCAGGCACCGTTGTTATCTGCGGTGGTGCTGCCGATCGCCGTGCCGTTGTCGAACACCGTCACGATACCCCCAGCCAGGGCAGAGCCCTTCAGGGTCGGGGTGTTGTCGTTGGTGATATCGCCTTTCTGCAACGCACCGGTATGCGGCTCTGCATTGTCTTCCACGCTGGTGATGGTCGGGGCCTGTGGTGGTACGGTCAATACAGTGATCGCGTACTCCGGCGAGGCCACGGTGGTGTTGCCCACCAGGTCGGTTTCCTTCGCGGTCAGGGTGACCAGGCCGTCTGCCAGTGGCAGGGTCGGCTTCAGTGACCAGGTGCCGTCCGCCTGTACTGTCGCGCTGCCGATCACGGTGGTGCCGTTGTACACCGTAATGGTGTTGCCGGCTTCCGCCCCGGTGCCCTTGATGGTTGGACGGTTGTCGTCGGTGGTACCGCCGTTCGCCACATTCCCCTTGTTCTCACCCACCTGATCGTCCACCCCGGTGATCGCCACCAGGCTCGAATCCGGTGCAGAGTAATCGGTAGTCAGATTAAAGGCGTCAGACGGTGCGCTGGTGTTGCCCGCCTTGTCGGTGGCCGTAGTGGTCAGCGAATGCTCACCTTCGGTCAGCGGCGTGGTCGGGGTAAATGCCCAGGCGCCGTTGTTGTCGGTCAGGACCGAGCCCAGCACGTTGCCGTTGTCGTACACCGTAATGATGCTGCCCGGCTCTGCGCTGCCCTTGAACGTCGGGTTGGCGTCGTCGGTCACGCTGCCGCTGCTCAGTTCGCCGCGCACGTCACCCACGTCATCAATCGCCCCGCCAATCACCGGCTTGTTCGGCGCCACGCTGTCCACGGTAAAGTCTACCGCCGGACTGGTCACCCGGTTACCCGCCGCATCTTCGGCGGTCACGGTCAGGCTGTGGCTGCCTTCGCCCAGTTCGGTTTCCGGCGTAAAGCGCCAGCTGCCGTCCGGTTGTACGGTGGTGCTGCCCAGCACGGTCTCGCCGTCCTGCACCGTCACCACGCTGCCCGGCTTGCCGCTGCCGACCAGCTCCGGACGCGTATCGTCCGTCACCCCGCCCGGGGTGATATTGCCGGTGATCGGCCCCACATCGTCCTTCACGGAGCCGATGCTGACCACTACCGGGCTGTCATCCACCACGATATTCACACCCGGGCTTGGCTCACTCACGTTGCCTGCCGGGTCGGTCACGGTGGTGCTCAGGTTGTGTTCGCCGTTATCCAGCGGTTCGTCCGGCGTAAAGGTCCACTTGCCGTCTTCGTCAATCACGGTACTGCCGATCACCTGGCCGTTGTCGATCACGTTGACCACGCCGCCCGGCTCGCCTTTCCCGGCCAGGGTCGGGGAACGGTCATCGGTGGTCTCGCCCGGTTTCACTTCGCCGGTCTTCTCACCCACGTTGTCGATGATCACGATGTCGGTCGGTGCATCCGGTACGGCGGTGTCGATAACAATGCCGAAGCTGCCGCTTGGCGCGCTGATATTGCCAGCCGCGTCGGTGGCGGTGATGCTCAGGCTGTGATTACCGTCCTTCAGGGCGGTTTCCGGCGTAAAGGTCCACTTGCCGTTGGCATCGGCTGTCACCGAGCCGATGGCCAAGCCGTTATCCAACACCGTCACGGTGCTGTTGGCTTCGGCGCTGCCGCTCAGGGTTGGCGTGTTGTCGTTGGTGACATCGCCTTTCTGCAACGCCCCGGTGTGCGGCTCAACGTTGTCCACCACGCTGGTGATCGCGGGCAGCCCCGGCACCGTAATGTCAACATTAAGATCATACGATGGGGTGCTTGGCGCGGTCTTGTTGCCGGCCGCATCCACTGCCACGATGGTCAGCTGGTTGTTGCCTTCCAGCAGCGGGGTGGTTGGCGTCATGCTCCAGGTGCCATCGGTCTGCACGGTGGCGCTGCCAATCAGGTGGTTACCTGCCGCATCGGCCGTGTACACCATGATGGTGTCACCGGCGGTGCCGATCCCGCTGATCAGCGGCTGGCTGTCGTCGGTGATACCGCCGGAGGCGATATTGCCCTGCACGTTGCCCACGTTGTCTACCACGCCGGTGATGGCCAGGAACTCTGGCCCGGTCAGTGACGGGGTATAGTCGGTGGTCAGGTTAAAGGCGTCAGACGGTGCGCTGGTGTTGCCCGCCTTGTCGGTGGCCGTGGTGGTCAGCGAATGCTCACCTTCGGTCAGCGGCGTGGTCGGGGTAAATGCCCAGGCGCCGTTGTTGTCGGTCAGCACCGAACCCAACACCTGGCCGTTGTCGTACACCGTAATGATGCTGCCCGGCTCTGCGCTGCCCTTGAACGTCGGGTTGGCGTCGTCGGTCACGCTGCCGCTGCTCAGTTCGCCGCGCACGTCACCCACGTCATCAATCGCACCGCCAATCACCGGCTTGTTCGGCGCCACGCTGTCCACGGTAAAGTCTACCGCCGGACTGGTCACCCGGTTACCCGCCGCATCTTCGGCGGTCACGGTCAGGCTGTGGCTGCCTTCGTCCAGTTCGGTTTCCGGCGTAAAGCGCCAGCTGCCGTCCGGCCCTACGGTAGTGCTGCCCAGCACGGTCTCGCCGTCCTGCACCGTCACCACGCTGCCCGGCTTGCCGCTGCCGACCAGCTCCGGACGCGTATCGTCCGTCACCCCACCCGGGGTGATATTGCCGGTGATCGGCCCCACATCGTCCTTCACGGAGCCGATGCTGACCACTACCGGGCTGTCATCCACCACGATATTCACACCCGGGCTTGGCTCACTCACGTTGCCTGCCGGGTCGGTCACGGTGGTGCTCAGGTTGTGTTCGCCGTTATCCAGCGGTTCGTCCGGCGTAAAGGTCCACTTGCCGTCTTCGTCAATCACGGTACTGCCGATCACCTGGCCGTTGTCGATCACCGTCACGGTGCCGCCTGGCTCCCCTTTCCCGGTCAGGGTCGGGGAACGGTCATCGGTGGTCTCGCCCGGTTTCACTTCGCCGGTCTTCTCACCCACGTTGTCGATGATCACGATGTCGGTCGGTGCATCCGGTACGGCGGTGTCGATAACAATGCCGAAGCTGCCGCTTGGCGCGCTGATATTGCCAGCCGCGTCGGTGGCGGTGATGCTCAGGCTGTGATTACCGTCCTTCAGGGCGGTTTCCGGCGTAAAGGTCCACTTGCCGTTGGCATCGGCTGTTACCGAGCCGATGGCCACGCCGTTATCCAACACCGTCACGGTGCTGTTGGCTTCGGCGCTGCCGCTCAGGGTTGGCGTGTTGTCGTTGGTGACATCGCCTTTCTGCAACGCCCCGGTGTGCGGCTCAACGTTATCCACCACGCTGGTGATCGCGGGCAGCCCCGGCACCGTAATGTCAACATTAAGATCGTACGATGGGGTGCTTGGCGCGGTCTTGTTGCCGGCCGCATCCACTGCCACGATGGTCAGCTGGTTGTTGCCTTCCAGCAACGGGGTGGTTGGCGTCATGCTCCAGGTGCCATCGGTCTGCACGGTGGCGCTGCCAATCAGGTGGTTACCTGCCGCATCGGCCGTGTACACCATGATGGTGTCACCGGCGGTGCCGATCCCGCTGATCAGCGGCTGGCTGTCGTCGGTGATACCGCCGGAGGCGATATTGCCCTGCACGTTGCCCACGTTGTCTACCACGCCGGTGATGGCCAGGAACTCTGGCCCGGTCAGTGACGGGGTATAGTCGGTGGTCAGGTTAAAGGCGTCAGACGGTGCGCTGGTGTTGCCCGCCTTGTCGGTGGCCGTGGTGGTCAGCGAATGCTCACCTTCGGTCAGCGGCGTGGTCGGGGTAAATGCCCAGGCGCCGTTGTTGTCGGTCAGCACCGAACCCAACACCTGGCCGTTGTCGTACACCGTAATGATGCTGCCCGGCTCTGCGCTGCCCTTGAACGTCGGGTTGGCGTCGTCGGTCACGCTGCCGCTGCTCAGTTCGCCGCGCACGTCACCCACGTCATCAATCGCACCGCCAATCACCGGCTTGTTCGGGGCCACGCTGTCCACGGTAAAGTCTACCGCCGGACTGGTCACCCGGTTACCCGCCGCATCTTCGGCGGTCACGGTCAGGCTGTGGCTGCCTTCGCCCAGTTCGGTTTCCGGCGTAAAGCGCCAGCTGCCGTCCGGCCCTACAGTGGTGCTGCCCAGCACGGTCTCGCCGTCCTGCACCGTCACCACGCTGCCCGGTTTGCCGCTGCCGACCAGCTCCGGACGCGTATCGTCCGTCACCCCGCCCGGGGTGATATTGCCGGTGATCGGCCCCACATCGTCCTTCACAGAACCGATGCTGACCACTACCGGGCTGTCATCCACCACGATATTCACACCCGGGCTTGGCTCACTCACGTTGCCTGCCGGGTCGGTCACGGTGGTGCTCAGGTTGTGTTCGCCGTTATCCAGCGGTTCGTCCGGCGTAAAGGTCCACTTGCCGTCTTCGTCAATCACGGTACTGCCGATCACCTGGCCGTTGTCGATCACGTTGACCACGCCGCCCGGCTCGCCTTTCCCGGTCAGGGTCGGGGAACGGTCATCGGTGGTCTCGCCCGGTTTCACTTCGCCGGTCTTCTCACCCACGTTGTCGATGATCACGATGTCGGTTGGTGCATCCGGTACGGCGGTGTCGATAACAATGCCGAAGCTGCCGCTTGGCGCGCTGATATTGCCGGCGGCGTCGGTGGCGGTGATGCTCAGGCTGTGATTACCGTCCTTCAGGGCGGTTTCCGGCGTAAAGGTCCACTTGCCGTTGGCATCGGCTGTTACCGAGCCGATGGCCACGCCGTTATCCAACACCGTCACGGTGCTGTTGGCTTCGGCGCTGCCGCTCAGGGTTGGCGTGTTGTCGTTGGTGACATCGCCTTTCTGCAACGCCCCGGTGTGCGGCTCAACGTTGTCCACCACGCTGGTGATCGCAGGCTGCGTCGGGATGGAGATATCGACATTCAGATCATAGGATGGGGTGCTTGGCGCGGTCTTGTTGCCGGCCGCGTCCACCGCCACGATGGTCAGCTGGTTGTTGCCTTCCAGCAACGGCAGTTCAGGCGTCATGCTCCAGGTGCCATCGGTCTGCACGGTGGCGCTGCCAATCAGGTGGTTACCTGCCGCATCGGCCGTGTACACCATGATGGTATCACCGGCGGTGCCAATCCCGCTGATCAGCGGCTGGCTGTCGTCGGTGATACCGCCGGAGGCGATATTGCCCTGCACGTTGCCCACATTGTCGGTCACCCCGGTGATCGCCAGGAACTCTGGCCCGGTCAGTGACGGGGTATAGTCGGTGGTCAGGTTAAAGGCGTCAGACGGTGCGCTGGTATTGCCCGCCTTGTCGGTGGCCGTGGTGGTCAGTGAATGCTCACCTTCGGTCAGCGGCGTGGTCGGGGTAAATGCCCAGGCGCCGTTGTTGTCGGTCAGCACCGAACCCAACACCTGGCCGTTGTCGTACACCGTGATCACGCTGCCCGGCTCTGCGCTGCCCTTGAACGTCGGGTTGGCGTCGTCGGTCACGCTGCCGCTGCTCAGTTCGCCGCGCACGTCACCCACGTCATCAATCGCACCGCCAATCACCGGCTTGTTCGGGGCCACGCTGTCCACGGTAAAGTCTACCGCCGGGCTGGTCACCCGGTTACCCGCCGCATCTTCGGCGGTCACGGTCAGGCTGTGGCTGCCTTCGCCCAGTTCGGTTTCCGGCGTAAAGCGCCAGCTGCCGTCCGGCCCTACAGTGGTGCTGCCCAGCACGGTCTCGCCGTCCTGCACCGTCACCACGCTGCCCGGTTTGCCGCTGCCGACCAGCTCCGGACGCGTATCGTCCGTCACCCCGCCCGGGGTGATATTGCCGGTGATCGGCCCCACATCGTCCTTCACAGAACCGATGCTGACCACTACCGGGCTGTCATCCACCACGATATTCACACCCGGGCTTGGCTCACTCACGTTGCCTGCCGGGTCGGTCACGGTGGTGCTCAGGTTGTGTTCGCCGTTATCCAGCGGTTCGTCCGGCGTAAAGGTCCACTTGCCGTCTTCGTCAATCACGGTACTGCCGATCACCTGGCCGTTGTCGATCACGTTGACCACGCCGCCCGGCTCGCCTTTCCCGGTCAGGGTCGGGGAACGGTCATCGGTGGTCTCGCCCGGTTTCACTTCGCCGGTCTTCTCACCCACGTTGTCGATGATCACGATGTCGGTTGGTGCATCCGGTACGGCGGTGTCGATAACAATGCCGAAGCTGCCGCTTGGCGCGCTGATATTGCCGGCGGCGTCGGTGGCGGTGATGCTCAGGCTGTGATTACCGTCCTTCAGGGCGGTTTCCGGCGTAAAGGTCCACTTGCCGTTGGCATCGGCTGTTACCGAGCCGATGGCCACGCCGTTATCCAACACCGTCACGGTGCTGTTGGCTTCGGCGCTGCCGCTCAGGGTTGGCGTGTTGTCGTTGGTGACATCGCCTTTCTGCAACGCCCCGGTATGCGGCTCAACGTTGTCCACCACGCTGGTGATCGCAGGTTCAGACGACACGGAGATAAACAGATTGATGTCATAGCTCGGTGAAGAGAGACTGGTACGGTTGCCCGCCGGGTCCTGAGCAATAATCGCTAACTGGTTGTTGCCTTCCAGCAGCGGCAGTTCAGGCGTCATGCTCCAGGTGCCATCGGCCTGCACTAGCGCGCTGCCAATCTGATGGCGGCCGCTCGCATCGGTGGTGTAAACAAACACGGTATCACCAGCGGTGCCGATCCCGCTGATCAGCGGTTGGCTGTCATCGGTGGTAGCTCCGTTATCCACAGCACCCTGGCGATCGCCCACGCGGTCTTCCACTGCGGTAATGGCCAGATGATCCGGGCCTTCCAGCGGTGGAGTGGTATCTACGGTAAAGTCCAATGATTCGGACGGCGCACTTTCATTACCGGCCAGATCGGTTTCAGTCACGGTAATGCTGTGATCGGTTTCAGTTAACGGCGTATCTGGAGTAAAGCTCCACTTACCGTTGTCACCCACCACCACAGAGCCAATTTTCTCGCCGCCGTCATAGATGTTGATCGTGTTGCCTGGTTCACCCACGCCATTCAGTTGCGGCTGAGTTTCATCAGTAGAACCACCGTTCAAGATAGGCCCAGTGATCGGCCCGGTATTATCCAGAGCCTGCGCTACGTCCGGTTTCCCCGGTGCCGTGGTATCGACCACGATCTCAATCGGGTTGGATGGCACACTGGTATTACCCGCCTGATCGACTTCGGTCACTTCTAATTTATGGCTGCCTTCTTCAAGCGGCGTATCAGGGGTGTAACTCCACTTACCCTGGTCATCAACCACCGTAGAACCCATCGGTTTACCGTTATCGGTAATGATGATGACGTTACCCGGCTCACCCGCCCCGTTCAGTTGCGGTTGCGTTTCATCCGTCACGCTGCCATTAACCAATGGGCCAGTGACGCTGCCAGTATTATCCAGAATATCGCCGATAGATGGCTGAGAAGGGGCTTGTGTATCGACCGTGAAGGTCCAGCCTCCAGACTGCTCACTCTGGTTACCCGCCGGATCGGTCTGGGAAACGGTGAGAGTATGGCTGCCGTCGGTCAAATCTGTATCAGGTTTGAAGAACCAGCGGCCATCTTCGTTGACTTCGGTTTCACCAATCACGACACCATTGTCATAAATGGTGACCTTGCTGCCGGCTTCACCGCTCCCGCTCAGCTCAGGACGCTGATCGTCGGTCATGCCGCCAGATTTAATTTCGCCGACGGTTTCTCCCACTTTATCCATGATGTGCTGGAGAGCCGGAGCATCCGGTGGAGTGGTATCGACGTTGAAATTCAGAGCATCAGAAGGCGAGCTGACATTGCCAGCCGGGTCGGTTTCTGTGATCACCAGTTGGTGCGAGCCTTCACCCAGGTCAGTTTCTGGGGTAAATGTCCAGTTACCGTTGCCATCAACCACTACGCTGCCAATGGATTGACCATTATCATACACCGTGATGGTATCGCCGGGTTCACCCTTGCCACTCAGGACCGGGCGGGTTTCATCCGTCACGCTGCCGTTTTGAATCACGCCTGTGACAGAGCCTTTCTGATCCAATGCCTGACCGATAGCAGGTTTTGCCGGTGGGGTGGTATCAGCGTGCTTCTTGTCACCGTTGTTGCTGTTGTGATAAGCGATAGCTGCACCGGCACCGATCGCCGCTGCCGCCGCGGCCCAGCCGAGCAAACCAAACAAGGCATCATTATTGTCATCTGAAGAGGTAAATATGCCATTGCCGCTGCCTAAAGCGGGGCCACCTAGAGCGGCTGGCGATAATTCACCTTCACTGGTCAGATAGCCATTTTCGTAGCCTTCACCTGACAACGGTACATAAGCATATAACTGCCCATCTTCCGCCATCCCCAGCAGTACCGGGTTGTTGGCATCACCATTGAAGTAATCTTCAATAATGATACTGGCGTTAGTGTCTCCTTCCTGGATGACATGTAGCGCTTTGCCAACACGTGCCAAAGTAATATTTTCCGGTGCAAAATCATTACCCAGATTTTTCAGCAGATATTTATTACCGTGAATCAGTTTAACTTTAACAGCCTTGTTTGCGTTCGCAGTCAACAGCCGGGTTTTCCCCTCGCCACTGTTAACAGCCAGAACTATTGTTTTATCCATGTCTATCACAACTCCAGACGTAGTCCGATTAAAATTCGATTACATTCCCTGATAACAACCTATCTCGCATTGTCATACGAGTTAATCACTGAACATCTTATCACCAATTATTCGAGCAAATGACGCCTCCAATCCGGGGTATAAAGCAGCAAAAACACCCTGCTAAGTAAAAGTAAGAAATTCCGAATCAAAATCAAAAATAACAATTTGATTTTATTGAGTTTTTAATATCCATCAGCATAAGGAAACCAGACGACTATAGGAAAAAATAATCCTTGGATTAAATAAATAATCCATTCTTAACAATGGATTTTTAATAAAAACATAAGATTGTTCCAATGCAATACTTAATGAAAAATCATGCATAAAGCAGAATGTTACCTTTAACAAAAAAGAGAGAATAAAAATAATACGTGCGCCTATATTGACACGCACAATTTTCATTAATTATGGGCCAATAGAGAGGTAGAATTTGTTGTTTTAGATAAGCTAAGAACCAAAAAGCCTGATGTATTGGAAATTGAATCGATCAGTTTGAAAGTTTGTCAGTAACAACCTTTAACTTGAACACCACAGGCAGCCCTAAATGGGAGGAAGATCATAGGCTATTGCCAACATTTTCCTATTTTGTGAACATCAATAGGTATGATGGAGCATTTCAGTCAGTTCAGAGGTTACTACACCCTAACCTTCTGAATTTACAACACATTAAGAATGTATCAAAATAGCCCCCAAATGGTAACTCAATGTGTTGGGCTTACGGGTAATCGCTTGGTACCAATTTTACGCAATATATTAGATTTGTGTGCACTAATGGTTTTTTGGCTCCGTGACAGTTTGATTGAGATTTCTTTATTCGTTGCACCATCCAGGTACATCTTCAGGATCTCCATCTCCCGCCGCGTCAAACCCGCAGCTTCAAAATAGGCTTCATTAAATAATTCTGAATTATCATTTTTCAGGTTATAAATATCCCATGAATAACAATACCCACCGGCCAGAACCATATTTATCGCATTAAGGAAAAACTCAACACCGCTTTCATATTCAATGATCCCGCGCACGTTGCTCAAGTGATTGAAGAACTTATGCAGTGATTGTTCTTTTTTTACCAAAATAAGCACAGGGACGTTAGACATTAACAACAGTTTTTTAAAGTTTTCAACCAGCTGTGTATCGAGTTTTTTTCCATCAATAATACATATATCATAAGGATCTGATAATGTTTTATTGCTGCAATCTTCTACACCTTTCAGAATAATTGATGACCCTGGATAACTGGTCTCAATGATACGGATTATCCCTAAACTACCAATATTCTTTTCACCCAAGTATAAAACTTTCATCATACAATCCTGTTAATACTACGTCCATATTCCCTTTATACTTGAAACCAGAGGGAGTCTAACCACTGCAAGGGTGGGCTAGACCTGGCTCGTCAACACTGTGGCATACACTTCCCAGTCAATATTGCCAGGAAATTAAAAACTCATGTAATACAGTGCAATAGCTCATAAATACCGTTTATGAAGGTGCGCTAAGCAGTAACGAATAAAGCCACTTATTCCCTTCTTTCTCAGCAAGGCTAAATTAATAAACTTTACATTTAATTACTTAATAATCCCGTGGTATCACTAATTATCATTATCGAAATAATTTTACCTCTTCTCAACGAATTAGGAGTAAGATTCCACGCAAACATTTTGTGAGATAATTCTTAAAAAATATCATTAAGGATTATCTTATGAAGAAAATAATACATGAAAATTAATAAGAAAAAAACAAAATCCGTTGACCATGCGTTTAAAAAACCGTAACCCATTGGTTTATTTATGAGAAAAATCTTAGTCAATAATGAGAAAATTACCCAACAATCACAGATCCAATAAGACAGAATGCTGGTTTGCAGGAACATTCTTAAAAAACAATAATCCAATATAAGCCCAGGATAAACTTTTCACTAGCTAAAAAACCACCAGTAACACTCACTTTATAAACCATTATAGTTAACTAGATAAACAAAAAAGAAACAAATGACACCCTCAGCATAGGATAATAATAAGAGGCTGCATACTGTAAATCTATGTAAACTAACGCTGCCCCTGTAGTACACTTATCGCATCCACACTGGAGTAGTAGCAAACGTTATGAATATGACAACACCCGCTGACTCATGATATCGTTGTTTTTTCGCACTGATGACAGCGTTATAACTATTACCTGAATAATAGATAAAAAGCCTGATGGTTTTCCCAGCATTGGTATTCTTAGATATTCTTAATTAACTCGTTCTTTTTCAACCGTATGAAAACAGTCCCCTTTGCTTTATACGCTAAGTAACTCGAGTTGCAGAAAGACAGTATCTGCAAAGGCAAATAACCAAGCCAACGCACATGCCACTTGCAGTATAATGGATATAGAGGTAAACGGCTCAATGGGGACTAAAGTCCCACATTCAGATTATGTATCAGTTTGAGGCAAGCTTATATATGCGTCCTTTTCAGAAAAACACCCTGACCTCTCCACCCCATGTACAGCAGGAGCAACGTCTCAACGCTCTTGCACAACAATACCGTGACGCTATCGCTCTCAATGATTATGCGGCGGGTAAAGCTATCGCAGAAGCCACCCTCCGCTTAGTACCACGCAATACCGATGTGCTGTCCAGCTATGCTTTGTGCTTAATGCGCACAGGTGAATATGAGAAGGCCTATAAAACCTATAAAAAACTGCTGCAAAGTCAGCCGTTGGAATCCCTCCCTGCCACTATGATCGATGGATTAGCAGAGGTTTGCGGCTGGTTGAACCGCCCGGATGAAGTTCGACGTTTCGGCTTGATGTCGCTGGAACAGGGGGATCAAAAATTCAGCAGCTATCCGGCTTACCCATTACCAGCACCGCAGCCCCCGGTATTTAACCCACATAACCAGGCAGAAAACGCCATTGCGTTTACCCTGTTCGGTTCACTGGTACGTTACTGCGAAAGTGCCGTAATGAACGCCAAGGTGAGTAAAGCGCTGTTTCCCAACTGGCATTGCCGTTTCTATCTGGACGACAGTGTGCCGCAGGATGTACAGCAACGCCTGCGTGAGGCAGGAGCTAAGGTGATCAAAGTAGAAGGTGAGCAGCATCAGAATATCCCACCGTTGATGTGGCGCTTTCTGGTGTTGGATGACCCAACCGTCAAACGCTATCTGATCCGCGATGCGGATTCGTTACTCTCAGAACGGGAACAAGCTGCGGTGGAAGCGTGGTTGCAAAGCGATTGCTGGTATCACCACATGCGGGATTACTTTACTCATACCGAGCTGCTGTTGGCAGGGATGTGGGGAGGCTGTCACAATCCCAACCTGCCTTCGATCATCAACCAGACTCGCGAGTATCTGAGCCAGCAAGACAACCATCGCCGCTTTGTCGATCAATATTTCCTGCGCCAGCATCTTTGGCCCACCGTCAAACAGAGCTTGCTCAGCCATGACGATCTCTTCGGTTTCCACCAGGCACATCCTTTTCCCGCACATGTGCCGATCCGCTGGCAAACAGACAAATTCCATGTTGGCAGCAACGCCAGCTATCAGTTAGCAGGCATCGCCAGCCAGAAAGAAGAAGGTGAACTGCAACAGTGGGAAGTGCTGGATGCACAGGGTAACAGGTTATGCCAATATGCCACCGTGGTGAAAAACCATGAGTGGCGCGAACTGATGCCTTTCTTCCTGCTCGATCGCATTCTCGCCGGAGAATGGCAGTTACGTAATATCAATTAATTTATCGCCAGCTGTTTTCAGCAATCAGGAACCTTTATTGGCCCCTGATTGCTGACCAACCGATCTGTTAGCCCGCGAGCACAGCCATCATTGCTCTAGCGCTACCTGTTTGAAGATATGCTTGCCAAACGGATCAATTTCATAGCCTTTCACCTCTTTGCGCACCGGTTCAAAGATGGTGGAATGAGCGATCATCAGTGCTGGCATCTGCTCATGCATCATGACCTGCGCCTGGTGATACATCGCCAGGCGCTTTTCATGATCATTTTCCTCACGCGCTTTGGCAATCAGTTCATCAAAGGGTTTATAGCACCACTTGGCCGAGTTCGAACCCCCGTTGGCAGAGGTGCAGGTAAACAATGGGCCGAAGAAGTTATCAGGATCGCCATTAGCCGTCGTCCAGCCCATTAACGCCGTCTGGTGCTCGCCACTTTTCACCCGTTGCAGATACTCACCCCATTCAAAAGTGACAATCTTGGCCTGGACGCCGAGCTTGGCCCAGTCTGCCTGGATCATTTCAGCCATCCGCTTAGCATTCGGGTTATAAGGCCGCTGTACCGGCATCGCCCACAAATCGATAGCGAACCCCTGCTCCAATCCCGCCTCTTGCAGCAGCTGTTTCGCCTTCTCTGGCGCATAGGCATAATCTTCAATGCTGGCATTGTTGCCCCACTGGGTCGGCGGTAACAGGTTTTTTGCCTGCTGACCCGCGCCGTGGAATACCGCTTCGATGATCGCCGGTCGGTTCACCGCCATCGCCAATGCCTGACGTACTTTCACGTTATCCAATGGTTTTTTCTGGGTGTTAAACGCCAGGAAACCAATGTTCAAACCGGATTTCTCCATCACCTGAATATTTTTATCTTCGCGCATGCGTGTTAAATCGGCCGGATTCGGGAACGGCATCACCTGACACTCGTTCTTCTGCAATTTAGCGTAACGCACCGCCGCATCAGGCGTGATAGAGAATACCAGCCGATCAAGTTTCGGCTTGCCTTCCCAATAGTGATCAAACGCCTTGTAAAGGATCTTGGCGTCTTTCTGGTATTGCAGCAGTTGGAATGGCCCGGTGCCAATCGGATCGTTGTCCACCCGTTGCGGTGTCCCCGCTTTCAGCATCGCTTCGGCATACTCCGCAGACAGAATGGTGGCAAAATACATGCCCAGATCGGCCACAAACGGCGCCTCAGCGCGTGAAAGCTCAAAACGGACGGTATGATCGTCCACTTTGACAATGTTGTTGATCAGCGAACCGAACTCCATCGACTCAAAGTTGGTATAAGCGCCGTTGGATACTTTGTGATAAGGGTGATTCGCGTCTTTCTGGCGCATAAAGGAGAAAATCACATCATCGGCGTTGAAATCGCGGGTTGGCGTGAAGAATTTATTGCTCTGGAATTTCACCCCTTGGCGCAGGTAGAAGGTGTAATTCTTACCGTCTTCACTCACTTCCCAACGTTCCGCCAGGCTGGGTTGCAGATCGACAGTACCGGTTTTGAAATCCACCAGCCGGTTATAAATCGCCGCCGAACTGGCATCCACCGTGGGGCCAGAAGTAAACAACTGCGGATTGAAGCCTTCCGGCGAACTTTCTGAACAGAAAACCAACGTACTGGCGGCTTGCGCACTGCTCATGACCGCCGCGGCCAGCAGGCCCAGCGTTATTTTCACGATCTTTTTCTGCATTGTCTCATCCCATGACATATCGAAGAATTAACTGCACTGATACCAATAAATCAAACAGTTAGGGATGTAAAGCATAAGTTATAGCAGCTTGCCTCACTGATGATAAAAACAAACGATATTGGCCGTTTCACTCATTTCACCAATACCTATTTCAAGTTACAGTAGCGGCAGAAAAGGAGAAGCGATGAACCCAAAACAACAGATTATCGATGCACTACGGCAAGACTCGCAACGCATGCAGATTTTGTCCACCGCACGGCGGCTCGGCCTGCACGATTGGTGTTTGGGAGCTGGCTTTATACGTAATCTGGTGTGGGATAAACGGCATGATTACAGGGTGGCAACGCCATTGAATGACATTGATGTTATTCATTTTGATCCGCGCAACAGCGATGCCCAACACGACGCCATACTGGAAACCCGGCTGCTGGAATGGCTGACGCAGCCGTGGTCAGTGAAGAATCAGGCACGCATGCACCTGCGCAGCAACCGCTCACCTTATCTGAACAGTGAAGATGCCATCAGTTATTGGCCGGAAATCGAAACTGCCGTCGGTGCTCGTCTGAATGCTGACGACAGTATCACTCTCATTGCCCCTTTCGGGTTGCAGGCATTGTTCAACGATACCATTACTTTTAACGCTAAAAGTAATAACTTTACCGCTTTCGAACAGCGCATCAGGCAAAAACGGTGGCTACAACGCTGGCCACGGCTGAAGGTGGTGAATACTCTTAGTGGCTAGCGTTCAGCTTTTCTTGAGCGGCTTGACCAGATGATCAAGCCCTTCAATCTTAATTGCCAGCGTCATTTCCATCAGCATGCCCAGCTTGCCATGAGGGAACTCGCCTTTACGGGCAAACCACAGCAGGTACTCTTCGGGTAAATCGATCAGCACCCGCCCCTGGTATTTGCCAAACGGCATCACGGTATTGGCGATTTCAATCAGGTTCTCTTTTTCCATCAGGCACCCAGCAGGCGGATCATTTCCGCTTCGTCGATCACTTTGATCCCCAATTCTTGCGCTTTAACCAGCTTGGAGCCCGCAGCCTCGCCCGCAATCACCAGGTCAGTTTTCTTGGAAACACTGCCGCTCACCTTAGCCCCCAATGCCACCAAACGATCCTTGGCTTCATCCCGGGAAAGCTGGCTGAGGGAGCCGGTCAGCACCACGGTTTTACCCGCAAATGGGCTGTCTATCTCCTCCACCACCACGGCCACCGACGCAGGCCAATGGATACCCACATCCGGGCCGATCAGCTCCTCGATCACCCGTTGGTTATGTTCTTCGGCAAAGAAATTCACTACGTGCTCCGCCACCACTTCCCCCACATCCTGCACTTCTTTGAGCGCTTCCAGATCGGCCGCTCGCAGTTTCTCCAGCGAACCAAAGTGGGCTGCCAGGTTAGCCGCCGTGGCTTCCCCCACTTCACGGATGCCCAGCGCATACAGGAAACGGGCAAAAGTGGTTTGCTTGGCGGTTTCCAAAGCATTAACCAGGTTCTGCGCCGACTTCGGCCCCATGCGTTCGAGCCCGGTCAAAATACCAGCGGAAAGACGGAACAGATCGGCCGGGTTTTGCACATATTCTTTGTCCACCAGTTGCTCAATGATTTTCTCCCCCATGCCGTCAACATCCAACGCACGGCGAGAGACAAAGTGCCGCAGCGCTTCTTTACGCTGGGCGCCACAAATCAACCCACCAGTGCAACGCGCCACCGCCTCGCCCTCCACGCGCTCCACGTCAGAACCACAAACCGGGCAGTGCTGCGGGAACACCACTGCGCGCGCATCCTGTGGGCGACGATCTTCTATCACCCCTACCACTTTGGGGATCACATCACCAGCACGGCGCACAATAACCGTGTCGCCAATACGCAGGCCCAAACGTTCGATCTCATCTGCATTATGCAAAGTGGCGTTGCTGACGATCACACCGGCCACCTGCACCGGCTCCAACCGGGCAACCGGAGTAATGGCACCGGTACGCCCTACCTGGAACTCGACTTCGCGCACAATGGTGATCTGTTCCTGCGCCGGGAATTTGAAGGCGGTTGCCCAACGCGGCGCTCGTGACACAAAGCCAAGTGTTTCTTGCAGATCAATATCGTCGATCTTCACCACTACGCCGTCGATATCGAAACCCAGTTGGATACGCTCTTGTTCAATCTGGCGATAAAATGCCAGCACCTCATCGCTGCCGGTGCAACGTTTGACACGATCGCTCACCGGTAAACCCCAGGCTTTAAACTGCATCAGGCGTTCCCAGTGGCTACGCGGCAATTCTCCCCCTTCCAGCAGGCCCACGCCGTAACAGAAGAACGTCAGTGGCCGCTTGGTGGTGATACGCGGATCGAGCTGACGAATTGACCCTGCGGCCGCATTACGCGGATTGGCAAACACCTTACCGTCTTTACGACGCGCATCTTCATTCATCTGTTCAAAACCGGCATGCGGCATGAATACTTCACCCCGTATTTCCAGCCGAGAGGGAATATTTTCCCCGGTCAAACGCAGCGGAATAGCGCGGATGGTGCGCACATTGGAAGTAATATTTTCACCGGTGGAACCATCGCCACGCGTGGCCGCACGTACCAGTTCCCCCTCTTCATACAGCAGGCTGACCGCCAGGCCATCCAGTTTTAACTCGCAGCAGAAGGTTAACGGTTCACTGCTTTTCAGGCGATCCTGTACACGCTTGTAAAATGCCAGATAACCTTCTTCATCGAATACGTTGTCCAAAGAAAGCATTGGCACTTCATGATGCACCTGCTCGAACGCTGCCAAGGGTGCAGCCCCAACACGCTGGGTGGGTGAGTCGGCGGTGATCAGTTCTGGATGGGCATCCTCCAAAACGATCAGTTCGCGCATCAGACGATCATACTCCACATCCGGGATCTCAGGCGCATCAAGCACATGATATTGATATTCGTGATGGCGCAGTGAGATTCGTAGTTGATTGATTTTTTCGTTAATCGATTCCATGGGCTCACCATCAAAAGATAAAAAGCCCCCGGTTGGCGGGGGCTAGAAATGACAGACTGTTCAGTGCGATTTGCGTCCGATCAGGCGTGCTTGTTTTCCAACACTTCACGAATGCGTGATTTGTAGGTTTCCAGCTTCTGTGGCGTCATCATGCGGCGTTCATCATCCAACACCACGCCCCCCACATCGTCGGCGATGCGCTGGGCTGATTGCAGCATCAACTTGAAGTTTTGATTGGCGTCCCCGTAAGACGGCACCATCATGAACATTGAGACACCCGGCGTAGAGAAATCGGACATCATTTCAGGATCAAACGATCCTGGTTTAACCATATTCGCCAAGCTGAACAATACTGGGCCGCTGCCTGCCGGGCTGATATGGCGATGGAAAATCCCCATTTCGCCAAACTGAAAACCTGCCTGTAATACGCTCTGCAACAGGATTTCACCACCGATGACACTCCCCTGATGCGCCGCCACATGCAGCACCAGAACGGTTTCTTTCCGTTTCGCCGGTTTGAGTGGCTCCGCTTCTGGCGCAGGCGCTGCCGGTTTCACCTCCGGCGTTGGCTGACGCACCGGTTCAGCGTGATGGAATGCGGGTTCCGGCGCTTCTACCGGCGGCAAATCATCAACGTGCGTTTCATGGCGCGGCACGGGTGGCTGTTGCGGTTCGTCATCTTGCTCATCCTGCGCGTAGTTATCCAGCAGGATGTCATCATAATCCGGCCGCTCCGAAAGCGGTGCCGGTTGATGAACAGACCGTGGGGCTGGCTTTGGTGCCGCAACAGGTTCTTCGCGTGCGGCATCAAAATGGCCCAATGACGGTTCGTCCTGAAGATGAGAGGTACGCACCCGCACCTCCCCAACGCCTTCAGCAGGCTCATCAAATGGAGTAGGTTCGCGTTCTTTTTTCGAACGCTTGGCTGGGCGATCGCGAAAAAGCGACGAGCGCTCTTTACGGCTGGTCCAAAGACCATGCAATAACAACGCTATTATGGCGATCGCGCCAACAACGATTAATATCAGACGCAAATCCTGCATCATTGCTATCTCTGTTGTTCCAATACATTGCCACCACGGCAAACATTCACTTGTTAACTCTATTTGCCCGCACGCACAAGTGCAAGTCCGTGCTGAACTTTATGCCAATAAAGACGATAATACAGCGTTTTTTTGCTGTTTTTTCAGCCAACAACACCCTAGCCAGTGGAAAACCATGCAGATATGATAGGGAAGCCTGTCCAGACAACGAGATAACTTTAAGATATGTCTTATCCACGACCTTCTTCCAACCCCACCAACGGTATTCATTATTTTGCCGAAGGATGGCGCCTGCTTTCACGACCAGGGATTAAACGCTACGTCATCTTACCATTATTGGTTAACATCCTGCTGATGGGATCGGCTTTCTGGTGGTTGTTCAACCAGCTAGGCGATTGGATCCCCAGCCTGATGAGCTATGTGCCCAGTTGGTTACAGTGGTTGAGTTACCTGCTCTGGCCATTGGCGGTCATTTCTGTGCTATTAGTGTTCAGTTACCTGTTCAGTACCCTCACTAATCTGATCGCTGCACCGTTTTGTGGCTTATTGGCCGAACAGCTTGAAAGCAGCCTGACCGGTAAACCCTTACCGGATGTTGGCATTCTGGGTATTGCGAAAGACCTTCCCCGCATCATGGCTCGCGAATGGCGTAAATTGATGTATTACCTGCCACGTGCGCTGGTATTACTGCTCCTCTATTTTGTGCCAGGCGTCGGCCAAACGCTGGCCCCGGTGTTGTGGTTCCTGTTCAGCGCTTGGATGCTGGCCATTCAGTACTGCGATTATCCGTTTGATAACCATAAAGTCGGCTTTGTTGAAATGCGCAGTGCGTTGCGCCAGCACAAAACCGATAACCTTCAGTTTGGTGCCTTAGTCAGTTTGTTTACCATGATTCCTATCCTGAATCTGGTGATCTTACCGGTCGCCGTTTGCGGTGCTACCGCCATGTGGGTAGATCGTTATCGTTCCCAATTTGTTCACCACTAGCGGTGTCACTGCGCAATACGGTCTCTGATACACAGCACTTTTGTGCGACGTAAGGCCGTTTTACCGTAGATAAAGTACCCGTTTACAAAACAGCAATGAGCGGCAGTTGCAGGGCCCAGAAGGTAAGGCCCTGCACCTGCGTTTGACACCAGCATCGGTTATCACCGGGCAATCTGCACCCTTGTTATTGGGCATAAAACTTATTCTCTAATAACATATAGATATACCAATTCCTTACTTCCCTGCTGAGGCGGTTAGCGTATGCTTTCGATGTTCCCTACATTTTCATAGAGTTAAAGGACGGGTTATGAGCAACATATATGAAGACAACTCATTAACGATCGGCCATACGCCGCTGGTTCGCCTGAACCGTATCGGCAATGGGCGCATTCTCGCCAAGGTTGAATCGCGCAACCCGAGTTTCAGCGTAAAATGCCGCATCGGCGCCAATATGATCTGGGACGCCGAAAAACGCGGTATTCTCAGCGCTGGCAAAGAACTGGTTGAACCCACCAGCGGCAACACCGGTATTGCTCTAGCCTTTGTGGCAGCCGCGCGTGGTTATAAGCTCACGTTAACCATGCCAGAAACCATGAGTATCGAACGGCGTAAGCTGTTGAAAGCGCTCGGGGCCAATCTGGTGCTAACCGAAGGCGCGAAAGGCATGAAAGGCGCCATCGCCAAAGCAGAAGAAATCGTCGCCACCGATCCAAATCGTTATGTCCTGTTGCAGCAATTCAGTAACCCGGCCAACCCGGAAATCCATGAAAAAACCACTGGCCCGGAAATCTGGGCTGATACTGACGGTGAGATCGATGTTTTTATTGCCGGTGTGGGTACAGGCGGCACCTTGACCGGCGTCAGCCGTTTTATCAAGAAAACCAAAGGCAAGGCCATCACGACGGTGGCCGTTGAGCCCAGCGACTCACCGGTGATCAGCCAAGCGCTGGCTGGCCTTGAAATCAAACCCGGCCCACACAAGATTCAAGGCATTGGCGCAGGCTTTATCCCTGGCAACCTGGATCTTGAGCTGATTGATCGCGTGGTACAAATCACCAACGACGAAGCCATCAGCATGGCACGCCGTTTGATGGAAGAAGAAGGTATTCTGGCGGGGATCTCGTCAGGCGCCGCCGTTGCGGCAGCAATCAAACTTTCCGAAGATAGCGCCTTTGCCAATAAGACAATTGTGGTTATTCTCCCCTCCTCAGGTGAACGCTATTTGAGCACCGCGCTGTTTGCAGATCTGTTCACGGAACAGGAACTGCAGCAATAACATCAGCAATGCACGAAAAGCTAAAAAAGCACCTTTCGAGGTGCTTTTTTGTGGACTGGATCAAAGTTTGCACCTACCAAAGATTGATTTTAACCGCTGGCTTTAGTATTTAACCGGACAATTATTTCGTTACGCAAAATTAATCCCTTCTCGTTTATCGTTTGAGCTGAATCGATTTACTCGTTTGTCGCTAAAGCGTAAAACACGGCATAATAGAGAGTGATTAAAATGACGTCAAAAACCAGATTTTTTTGATCTGGGATGCCTAAAGCGTCGTTTTGTGTTGCATCAATGCTTGCCTCTGTACCATACATAGTCAGGTGCTAACCAGATAAGCTAAAATCACGCCTTTAGGCTAAACTTTAGCTCCACAACAATCCAATAAGTTGGGGAAACATCAATGTTCCAGCAAGAAGTTACTATTACCGCTCCGAATGGTCTGCACACTCGCCCTGCTGCTCAGTTCGTTAAAGAAGCCAAAGGCTTCGTATCTGACATTACTGTTACCTCCAATGGTAAAAGCGCAAGCGCCAAAAGCCTGTTTAAACTGCAAACTCTGGGGTTGACCCAAGGAACCGTAGTCACCATCGAAGCGGTGGGTGAAGACGAGCAGAAAGCCGTTGAGCACTTGGTAAAACTGATGGCAGAGCTTGAATAATCGGCCCGTCTTTTTAGTTAACACCAGTCAAGAGTAAGGTAGGGTTATGATTTCAGGCATTCTAGTATCACCGGGTATCGCTTTTGGTAAGGCTCTCCTACTGAAAGAAGATGAAATTGTCATCAACCGGAAGAAAATCTCTGCAAACCAAGTAGAGCAAGAAATCTCACGTTTTCTGGCAGGCCGTGCGAAAGCGTCCGAGCAGTTGGAAGCGATCAAGACCAAAGCTGGCGAAACCTTCGGCGAAGAAAAGGAAGCCATCTTCGAAGGCCACATCATGCTGCTGGAAGACGAAGAGCTTGAGCAGGAAATCATAGCCCTCATCAAAGACGATCTGGCGTCTGCCGATGCAGCGGCTTATACCGTGATCGAAGGTCAGGCGAAAGCCCTGGAAGAACTGGATGACGAATACCTGAAAGAGCGTGCGGCTGACGTGCGCGATATCGGTAAGCGTCTGTTACGCAATATTTTGGGCTTGGCGATTGTCGACCTGAGCTCTATCCAGGACGAAGTGATCCTGGTTGCCAGCGATCTGACCCCGTCAGAAACTGCGCAGTTGAATCTGGACAAAGTTCTGGGTTTCATCACCGATCTGGGTGGCCGTACCTCCCACACCTCCATCATGGCCCGTTCTCTGGAGTTGCCTGCCATCGTAGGCACCAGCGATGTGACCAAGCAGGTGAAAAACGACGATTATCTGATTCTGGACGCCGTTAACAACCAGATTTACGTTAACCCGACAGCAGATGTTATCGAGCAGCTGAAAGCCGCACAAAATCTGTATACCTCAGAGAAAAACGAACTGGTCAAACTGAAAGACCTGCCAGCAATCACACTGGACGGGCATCAGGTTGAAGTCTGTGCCAACATCGGTACCGTGCGTGATGTCGCAGGTGCGGAGCGCAATGGCGCTGAAGGTGTTGGCCTGTATCGTACCGAATTCCTGTTCATGGACCGTGACTCACTGCCAACGGAAGACGAGCAGTTTATGGCTTATAAAGCCGTTGCGGAAGCCATGGGCTCACAGGCAGTGATCGTCCGTACCATGGATATCGGTGGTGATAAAGACCTGCCGTATATGAATCTGCCGAAAGAAGAGAACCCGTTCCTTGGCTGGCGCGCGATCCGTATCGCGATGGACCGGCGGGAAATCCTGCACGCTCAGCTGCGCGCTATTCTGCGCGCCTCTGCCTTTGGCAAACTGCGTATCATGTTCCCGATGATCATTTCAGTGGAAGAAGTGCGCGATCTGAAAGGCGAGCTGGAAACCCTAAAAGCGCAGTTGCGGGCAGAAAGCAAAGCGTTCGATGAGTCGATTGAAGTCGGTGTAATGGTGGAAACACCAGCCGCGGCAGTCATTGCTCACCATCTGGCGAAAGAAGTCGACTTCTTTAGTATTGGGACAAACGACCTTACCCAGTATACTCTGGCAGTAGATCGCGGTAATGAGCTGATTTCTCATCTCTATAACCCGATGTCCCCATCAGTGCTTGGCCTGATCAAACAGGTTATTGATGCATCTCATGCGGAAGGCAAGTGGACCGGTATGTGCGGTGAACTGGCTGGTGATGAACGTGCGACGCTGCTGTTATTGGGCATGGGGCTGGATGAGTTCAGCATGAGTGCGATCTCAATCCCGCGCATCAAGAAAATTATTCGTAATACGAACTTCGAAGATGTGAAGGCGTTAGCAGAGCAAGCTTTGGCACAGCCAACAGCGCAAGATTTGATGAATTATGTGAATAAATTTATCGAAGAAAAGACACTCTGCTAAACTTCCATGACACTGGAACACGCCGCCCAATTTAATGCTTAGGAGAAGATCATGGGTTTGTTCGATAAACTGAAATCTCTGGTTTCTGATGACAAGAAAGACACGGGCACTATCGAGATCGTCGCTCCACTTTCTGGCGAAATCGTCAATATCGAAGATGTACCTGACGTAGTATTCGCCGAGAAGATCGTGGGGGATGGTATTGCTATCAAACCGGCCGGTAACAAAATGGTCGCTCCCGTTGATGGCACTATCGGTAAAATTTTCGAAACCAACCATGCGTTTTCTATCGAATCAGACAGCGGCATTGAGCTGTTTGTCCACTTCGGTATCGATACCGTTGAGCTGAAGGGTGAAGGCTTCAAACGTATTGCTGAAGAGGGCCAGCGAGTCAAAAAAGGCGATGTCGTTATCGAGTTCAACCTGCCATTACTGGAAGAGAAAGCCAAGTCAACCCTGACTCCGGTGGTTATCTCCAATATGGATGAGATCAAAGAGCTGATTAAACTCTCCGGCAGCGTCACCGTTGGTGAAACACCAATCATCCGCATCAAAAAGTAAATCATTCCTCCTTGTAAAGAGGAAAACAGCGCTTACAGTGCGAATGCCAGTCAGTGAAACCTGACTGGCATTTTTTCTTTCTATCCCAGTCAACTCTCCCCATCCTACCTGCACGTAAGCTCCAACACTCTCATGCAGCCCGGTAGCGGTACTACCCCCTTACTCATAACACCATTGAAGGGCCTCACAGCCCGCATACTCCTCTCATTGCTGGCCTGGCCAACCATTTTTATCATAACTTATGGCATGTAGAGCAGGTTGATAGGAAAGCCGAAGCCAGCTCTCAAGATACGATGAACATCACAATAGAGAAAAAATTGAGTTTAAACACATAAAAATCAGGGTGTGTAGAGTCGCCCTGATTCTCACAAGGTAGAGAGCAATCCCCTCTTTTTCACTCACTGATTTTCGCACGAAAAACATAGTTTTATATCGTTTTATTAAGATAATTCGTTTTGTTTTTATATTTTAATTATTTTTTTAAATGAAAATTTTATGCATCACTAGAAACAAAATATTATATTTTAATATTAAAAACCCCGCTATATAATAGCCTCATATTAAATAAGCCATCTCGCGAGGCATAATATTTAATCACTCAAGATGAAAGCCATTATGATATTTAATCAGTAAAATCCTAATGGAGATTATTTTTTTACACTATTTCAGGAAGAAATATTGAGTAGAAAAACAGGGATCGTTGCGTTCATACCACTTAGCCTATACAAGGTGGAAGAATCGTGCTCTGCCTGGCCTACCCTCATAAAAACATCTTCCGAATATAGCCAAAATAAACTGGCATTTTATTGCATTATCAACCAGAGAGGATTTTTATTTTTTAAAAATGGATTTTTTTAAAACAAAATAAAAAACAACTTAGTGGATTTCTCATATCCACCAGACTGTTCTCAATCTGGAAAGCAATATTTTTAATGCCTTAGTTTGTTTGCGAAATTTCATGCTGTTTGTGGTAGCTGCTATACCACGTTCCCTTTCCGGATGTCCGGAATTTTTAATATCTATATATAAGGAAATATGATGCGTAAGATTTTATCAACCATGACTCCTGTTGCTCTGCTGCTGTTGGCTGCCACCGGTACGGCTCAGGCTGCTTCTAACGCCCAGCTTACTGTGACCGGCACCGTAGTGGCTGCAACTTGTGACGTGAGCCTGTCCACCAATAATCTGGATCTGGGCAACCATACGCCAAGCCAGTTTACCGCTGTAGCCACACCAATCGTAGCAAGCCAGAAATCATTCACCGTGGGTGTTAACAACTGCCAGACTCCGTTGAGCCCAGGCGATACCGCTAATCTGGTGGTAACTGGCCAAACTCTGGGTGGTAACCCGAATATCTTCAACAGCACTGGTACTAACACTGGCGTTATGCTGAACCTGGCAGCCACTCCAAACTCCTATATCAGCAATGGCGACAAACTGTTGGTGGCGACTGCTGGCACACCAGCAGCCTCAGCTGACTTCAACGGTAAAACGCTGACTCTGCAAGCGGGTCTGGCATCTACTGCCGCCGCTGGCGGTGCGAACATCGGTGCCGTTAACGCGCCAGTTCTGTTCAGCTTTGCCTACAACTGATTTTTATCCTGGGAGGGGTTATCGCCCCTCCTTTCTCAGGACTCAGGAACTGTTATATGTCCCGTATTTTCCCACTGTTTTCACTGTTGCTTACCGTGCTGATACAACCTGCTGTGGCTCAGGTCGGTGGCTTTGGCATTAATGCCACCCGCCTGATTTACCCGCAGGGTGCTGACAGTATCAGCGTAACAGTGCGCAATACCATGACAACGCAGCCATATCTAGTCCAGGCCAGGATAAGCCGTTCCCAGGATGGGAGTGAAACTGCTCCGTTTCAGGTACGCCCTTCTCTGTTTCGCCTGGAACCCAGCAGTATCAATCAGATACGTATTGTTATGCAGCAAGCTATATTGCCGACAAATCGTGAATCGATATTCTATTTTCATGCCAGCGCTATTCCAGCCAGTACAGACCCTGTTTCGAGCAATCAGCGCCCCGGGGTATATGGCTCTACCCAATTTGGGGTCGGTAATATCATAAAACTGATCTATCGCCCGGCCAATCTGCCTTTCTCATCAATGGAGGCGCAGCAGAATCTGAAATTTTCGCGGGTAAAAGAAGGGCTCAGAATCACCAATAGTTCCCCCTACTTTGTCAGTTTTGCCAGCGTAAGCGTTGGTGGGCAGGTGCTCAAATTGGATACGCCAGCCGCCTTGATGCTTGCACCGTTCAGCGAACACACCTACCCAACCACAAAAGCACAGGGTGCAGTGCACTGGAAAACCATTAATGATGAGGGAGGGCTCAATGAGTTCAATCATGACCTGCCATAAGCGTGCTTCTCTGCTGGTAATGCTGGCGTTGTCGGGTCTGATAAGCTTGCCAGCTCAAGCTGATCTAGTCACCCCACCCGCATCAGTGACGATCAATTTCTCCGCCGTACTCAACCCAGGAACCTGCACTTTCAGCCTGGATAAAAGCACGTTGGCGCTGGATTCAACGCATCTGACGCAGTTGACTCCTGCAACCTTGCAGGCAGCACAACCCGTTACCCTGACTGTTCAGGATTGCAGTGGAACCGATGCCAGCCTGACTCCGGTAGTTAACGTCAGTGGAGACGGGATCACCCGTGATACCCGCTGGCTATTCCGTAGCAGTGACTCAACCGCCTCTAATGTCGGCATCATGCTGGTGAAAACCAATGCTCCGCCTAGCTATAGCAGTACGGAAGTTAAAAACGGTGATGATATCCCCTTGGCTGGAATGGGTGTCAATCCGCTCGATCAAAACATCATGTTTTATGCCGGGATCAGCTGCGGTGGCGCGGAATGTGTCAGTACTCCCCCCACACCGGGCTCGTTGACGGCGCGTATTCTGTTTGATTTGGCTTACCGTTGAGGCCGATATGCTCTCTATACGTGCTTATTCTGTAATACCCGTAGCTGGTTTGTGCGCGCTGCTCTCAATACCTACACTGGCAGCACAGCCTGCTGCCGGTGGTATCAGCCTGAACCAGACACGGGTGATATTTTTATCCACGGATAAAGCACAAACTCTGGCAGTGAAAAATACCGGTAAGCAAAGCTACCTGATTCAAAGCCGGGTACAGCTTGCGCCCGACAATGTTACAGCAGCACCGTTCATCGTAACGCCGCCGGTTTTTCCACTTAAGCCTGATAATCGCCAACTGTTGCGTATCATACCGCAGGGTGCTGCCCTGCCCGCAGACCGGGAGTCACTGTTCTATCTTTCGGTACTCGCCATACCCGCTCAACCCAGCCAAGACATCCCCTTGGCACGGGTATCCATGGGCATGCGCTTTACCATCAAACTGTTCTACCGCCCGGCAGACATCAAAACGGCACCAGACAGTGCCCTCTGCAACCTGCGATTGAGCCAGGGGGTTAACGGGGTTCGCGTTGAGAACCCAACCCCTTATTTTCAAACGTTTGGGCAGCTGAAATTCAACAATACTCCCGTCAATCTGGATGCTCAACCATCCATGTTGGCCCCTCTGAGTACACAGAATTACCCGGTTCAGGGACGAGTCACGCAGGCCGAATGGCAGACCATCACCGATTACGGGGGCTTATCCACTCCGTGCAAACAAGCTGTCTTATCTACACAGGAAACGCCGTGATGAACTCTTTATTTTGCTGGCGCCCTGCCGGCTGGCTTCTTTGCCTGTTGGCGGTTTGCGCCAACACCGCTCGCGCACAAACAGCACCTGCTAACCCGCAAGGGATTTCTTTCCATGTGCTACGCGTGATTTATATGGAGAGTGACAGAAAAGGCGTCACTTTGACGGCCAACAATACCGCTCCTTTACCCTATCTGATGCAGTCTTGGATACAACCTGTTGATCCTCAGACGGGTAATGTGCCTATGGCGAGTGAAAAACGCCCGACCATGCCGTTTATTGTCACACCGCCGCTGGCTCGCCTGGAGCCTAACAACGTTTTGACATTGCGCATCCGGCGTAATAGCGAACCGTTACCGGCCGACCGTGAATCCGTATTTTTCATCTCAATGAAGGCAATCCCCACTCAAACAGCGCCGGACAAGCAAGCACCAAAGGAACAGATGGTGCTGACGGTCGTCAGCAATATGAAAATATTTTACCGCCCGGAAGGATTGGCTAAACGCGCCGTTGAAGATATGGCCCCCAAGCTGCAATTCCGCCGTGAAGGGAACCAGCTGATTGTAGAGAACCCAACACCTTATTGGCTGACGTTTTCATCCCTAAAAGTGGGGACGGTAGCCTTAGACAAAACACAGTTGCGTTTGATGGTTCCCCCTAAAGGCCAGCAGCGTTATCCCCTACCCGATGGTGCTTTAGGCAATGTGACATGGCAACTGATTGATGAAGACGGCTGGAGTACTCCAGCCGAGCAGCGCCCCCTGTAGGCTTTTCTGAAGTGGTACATGGAAAAGTGACACCCTGGCTTTCGTTATGGACGCGATAATCAATGACAACACGACATACTGACTTCACATTATTGCCAGCGCTGGCTGGAGCAACTCTCTTGGTAAGTGGTACTCCTGCCGTGGCCCGAGACTATTTTGATCCAGGGCTGCTTTCTCTGGGGGGCACCAACGCTGCCACCGTTGACCTGACCTCCTTTGAAACCTCAGGAAAAACACCGCCGGGTACCTATACTGTCTCCTTGTTTATCAACCAGATAGATCAGGGGCAGCATACGCTGGCCTTCAACGCGGATACTCACGGAAATGTTCAACCGCAGCTCACACCTGATTTCCTGTACAAGCTGGGCGTCAACACCCAGGTTTTACCTACTTTTGCCGGGCTGGCGCCGGACAAACCCGTCAACGATCTTGCCACTCTCATCCCTGAGTCAAAAGCCCAGTTTGATTTTGCCCAGCTTCGTCTGGATCTCAGCGTTCCACAGGTGGCGATGCAGCCTAATGCTCAGGGCCAGATTGATCCGGCGCTGTGGGACGATGGCGTACCGGCACTGATGTTCAACTATATCCTGAACGGTGGGCGCAACTGGCAGGACGGGCAGGCCGGAATGGGAAGGAGTACCCAGACCAACCTGTTTGCCAACGTGCAGGGCGGGGCTAACTTGCAGGCATGGCGCCTGCGCAGCAACATGTCTTACATGCGCAACACCATCAACCAGAGCAATATGGCGGTGCCAACCACCCAAAGCACACAGTTTAGCAATACCTTTTTGCAGCGCGATATCAAGCCCTGGCGCTCGGAAGTGTTGATGGGGGAAAGCAGCACGGAAAACGACGTGTTTGACAGCATCCCATTCCGCGGAATCAAGCTCAATTCCAGTGACGATATGTTACCCAACAGCCTGCGCGGTTTTGCACCAATCATCAGCGGTATTGCACAAACTAACGCCCGCGTCACGGTGAGCCAGAACGGCAATATCATCTATCAGACCTATGTGGCTCCCGGGCCTTTCCGCATCAATGATCTGTTCCAAACGGGGCAGGCAGGCGATCTGACTCTGACGATTAACGAATCGGATGGTACCGTGCGTACTCAGGCGCTGGCCTTCTCATCTCTACCGGTAATGCGGCGGCAGGGCAGCCTGAAATATGAAGTGACGGCGGGCCGTTACCACGGTGGTATTACGGTCGATTCGCAAAAGGCAGACTTTCTCTTGGGTACGGCTATTTATGGCCTGCCTCATGATGTCACTCTGTATGGCGGTATGCTGTTGGCCGAGAAGTATGCCTCTGCCGTGGTGGGCAGCGGTTTCTCGCTGGGTAGCTTCGGTGCCCTCTCTGCGGACATCACCGCCTCCAACGCCAAACTGCGTGAGCGAGATTCATATCAGCAAGGCTATTCTTACCGGTTGCGCTATTCCAAAAGTATGTTGACTACCGGCACGGCGGTGGATCTGACCGCCTACCGTTACTCAACTCGCCACTATTACAGCTTTGCCGACTTTAACAACTCTGGCTTCCAGCTCAGCGAAGGGCAAGTACCTTGGGCCCTGGAACGCCAGCGCTCTAACTTCCAGATCCGGCTCAGCCAGCAGCTGAATTCCTGGGGTTCACTGTATCTGTCAGCCTCACGTAACGACTTCTGGGGCAACAATAAGATCGTCAACACGTTATCCGCTGGTTACAACGGCAGCTATCGCGGCGTGAGCTATGGCCTGGCTTACAGTATTGATCGGACCAAAGGGGATGGTGATTGGCCAGAAAACCGGCAGTTATCGCTAAACGTACAGATGCCACTGAGCCTGTTCAGCCCATCATCTCTGCTGAATAACACCTATGCCAGCTACCAGATGACCCATGATAATCACGGGCAAGTGCAGCAGCAGAGCGGGATTAACGGCAGTGCCTTGGACAGCCGCCTCTCTTACAGCCTGATGCAGGGCTGGTCCAATGGTCAAAACCCCAGTAGCAGCACTCTGAACGCGGGCTATTATGGCAGCAAAGGGGTCGCCAGCATGGGCTACAGCTACAACCGCCAGAACCGTTCACTGAATATGAGCGGCAGCGGTGGCCTTATCGTGCATCCGCAGGGGGTGACGTTGAGCCAGATGCTGGGCAATTCAGTAGCCATCGTGAATGCGCCGGGTGCCAAAGGCACCAGCGTGATGAACGGCAATATCCAGACGGACAGCCGTGGTTACGCGGTAGTGCCCTATCTGTCGAGCTATCAGCTCAACAACGTTGGCTTGAACCCGGCCACTTTGCCAGACGACGTGGATGTGACGCAGTCCAGCCTGAACGTCTACCCCACCAAAGGGGCCGTAGTGATGGCCAACTTTGCAACACGCATCGGTTATCAGGTACTGCTGACGCTGCTGCAAGGGGATAAAACCCCGGTGCCATTCGGGGCGCTGGTTGCCATAGAGAACAAAGTCGCCAATGAGCCCAATACCGGGATTGTTGGGGAAGCCGGGCAAGTGTATCTGAGCGGGATGCCGGAACAAGGGAAGCTGAAAGTCACCTGGGGCAATGGTGCCAACCAGCAGTGCCTGACCGCTTTCAACCTGAAAAATGCGGCACCGCCATCAGCCAATAACCCGATACTTATGCTGACGCTGAACTGCCAGGGGAAATAAACACACTATGACAACCCCAAAAGCGGCAAACAGCCCCACCGAATGCGAGAACAGGAAGATAAACACCATGAAACCAATATGCACATTCACGCCATTTCAGCAAAACAAGCGCAAGGGCGGCGCTCTATCTCTGTTGGCAATATTGACGTTATCACTTATGCCCCGTTCCTCATTCTCCGTAACCATGGAAACCATTACCATTGGTAAAAATAGCGGCATAGTATGGGAAGGGCTTCCGTTTAACGAAGAACTAAGGAAAGCAACCGTTAGTTCAAGCCTAAGTCCTACATCTGGGCTCATATCTATATCTGACCTATCAACATCCTGCATCGATGATAGGAAACTCGTGATGATCAATGGCCAGCGTGTATTGCAGATAGCTAAAGGAGTTGGGTTAATGCCTAGAGCTACTGGGAGTGCAACATACCGTTTAACTGATGGTAGAACTATAGAAACCCTTACTGGTACGCTAGGGTTACCCGTAACACAAGGAATGACAAGCTCAGGGCATTCTATCAGCAACCCGATCTCTTATAATGCTAACAGGCAACATTGGTGCTTACCCCCGCTTATGGAAGCAAGAACTTTTTTTTATGATCCCAACTATGTCCGAACAGTTCGAATAACAGGAACCTGGGTTATGGTTGCCAATGGCGAGCAAGAAAGTACACCAAATATCCCTGTTCCTCCCATGTATGCTGGAACTTATTCATCCTCTATCAGTGGGGATATGTCGATAAATATTTTGCCGGATCTTATCACGCTCCGCATCTCCACATTAGTCTGCACCATCGCCACCACCACCAACGTTAACTTTGGTGGCGTACAACGTAATACTCAGGTTGGAAGCGAATTGGCACGCTTATCCTATCCGCTTGCCGTTGCCTGTTCGCAAGATACAGATCGGATTGATGCCAATATCAACGTCCAGTTCCGCCCTGCCAGCGGCCTGTATAATGCCACACCGACCCGCTTGGCACTGACGCAGGGCGGTGGCTATATTACCGGGGAAATCGATAACGGCGTGACGGGCAGTGGTGCTTGTAATGCAACCACCGGCATTCCGTTTAATAATACCCCGCTTAAAGTGGGCAATATCAGAAGTACCGAAGCCACCAAAATAACCAATAGTCAGCTAACCTGGCGTTTATGCTCTGGTGGCAGTAGTTTACCGCTTGGCCCGGTTGATGCCTCAACAGAAATGCTGGTCACCTTTAACTAAGCACAACCGCAAGGCTCAGGCGCTCTCACGCAGCGCCTGAGCTCAAATCCCAACGCGGTACTCGTAGCCGGATCACCAACCCGCCTCGTTCAGCATTGTGCGCTTCCACCTGCCCACCGTGCGCCAGCACTACTTTACGGGCAATCGCCAGCCCCAGCCCGTACCCTTTACCAGACAGCGCCGATTTCACCCGTACAAAGGGATCAAAAATGCTGGAAAGCTTCGCTTCTTCCACTCCCGGCCCCTGATCGCTGACCTCAATCTGCAACCATTGATCGATACACGTCAGCTCAACCCTAATCTGCTGCCCATGGCTGGAAAAACGCAGCGCATTGCGCACAATGTTATCTACCGCACGGCGCATCAGTTCAGCATTGCCTTTCACCGTGTGCTCCACTTCAACATCAGCCCGCAGCACAATCTCCACACCGGGAATTTGTGCTTCGTAGCGCGCATCGTTCACCACCGCCTCCACCAGCCCATAAAGTTCGAAGTATTCTTCATCAGGCAGACTGTTGTTTTCGGCCCGCGATAAAGCCAGCAGCTCACCGATCATTTTGTCCAGCCTGCCTGCTTCATGTTCAATACGTTGCAGTGAATTTTCCACGTTAGCGGGATTTTGCCGCCCCAGACCGATCGCCAGTTGCAAACGTGCCAAGGGTGATCGTAGTTCATGAGAAACATCGTGCAGCAGTTGCTCACGGGCGCTAACCAACAGTTCCAGCCGTTCAACCATGCTATCGAAATCACGCGCTACGTCAGCAAGCTCATCATGCCGCCGCCGCATCGCCGGGAATAACCGCACCGCCAGATCGCCCTGTGCCACCAGGCCAAAACCCGCACGCAGTTGACGCATCGGCCGCGTCAGATTCCAGGCCAATACCGCACTGAACAACAGCCCTCCTACCCCACCCACCCACAGCATCGGTTCAGGAATGTTCAGAATGCGCCAGCGTTTAGGCGAACGATACTCTTCCCGTAATCCAGCCAGATCATAACTCAGCAAATAACCCTGGTTATCTGCTCCCATAACCCATTCCACCACCTTGGGTGGCAAACGCTCCGTTTCTGCACTTTCCACTGAAGGATGGGCTGCCGGGATCACGGTGAAAAAACGCCGCTCGGCCAACGGCCAATCAGCCACCATCGCTTCCAATGCAGGCATACCGCCGCTGCGCAACATGCTGGCAGCAGAAGTCATTTGCAGGTTGATGATACGCCGGGCAATGCTGGTTTCTGGTGACTCATGGCGGTTGCCATAAAACGTAAAAGTCACCCACAATGCCTGGGTCATAATGAGAAATGTCAGCCAGAAGCCGAGCAGGATTTTCCAGAACAATCTTCCGCGCATAGGCTTCACCTGATGCGGTAACCGATACTGCGCACCGTTTCGATACCCAGTTGATTACCTGTTAACGTACTCAACTTTTGGCGGATATTGCTGATATGAACATCGACGCTGCGATCATAAGCCTCACGCGGGCGGCCCAGCCCCTTTTCCGAAAGCTCATCTTTGGACACCACCCGTTCTGGCGCGCGTAGCAACAGTTCCAGAAGATTGAATTCCGACGCCGTCAGATCAAACGTCTGCCCCTGCCACTCGCTAATCCGGGTTGCCGGGTTCAGCGCCAACCCACCAAATACCAGCACGGAATCCCGGTCTATTGCTTCCGGTTGCTCTTCAAAACGGCGCAGCACGGCGCGCAAGCGAGCAACCAGTTCACGCGGGTAACAGGGTTTGGGCACGTAATCATCAGCCCCCATTTCCAGACCAATCACCCGGTCAATATTGTCACCTTTGGCGGTCAGCATAATGATCGGTAAGCGACTCTTTTTACGCACCTCACGCAGCACATCAATGCCGCTCATGTCCGGCAGCATGATGTCGAGGATCATCGCGGTATAATCCCCGGAAAGCGCACCTGCTACCCCAGCTCTGCCGGTCAGTACCAGAGTTGCATTGAAACCTTCAGCCGTCAGGTATTCACTCAGCATTGTGCCAAGTTCCAGATCATCATCAACCAACAAAATTTTCATGCCTTACTCCCCCTGCTGATTCAGGCCATTCTCTCGCTGATTAATCTGTATCGCAGTCGGTTTTACTCAATCCTTACATATTTCCTGAAGATTAGGCTGCTACACCCATCAGCCTTTAATCAAACACGCCGGTAGAAAGGTAACGATCGCCGCGATCGCAGATAATCGCCACAATCACGCTGCCTGGATTAGCCGCGGCAACGCGCAGTGCGCCAGCGATGGCACCACCGGAGCTAACGCCACAGAAGATCCCTTCACGCTGTGCCAACTGGCGCATAGTGTGTTCAGCGGCGCTTTGGCTCATATCCAGCACCTGATCTATCAGTTCAGGGCGGAAAATACCTGGCAGGTAGGCCGCGGGCCAACGGCGAATCCCAGGAATACTGCTGCCTTCCGCCGGTTGCAGGCCGATAATCTGTATTTGTGGATTTTGGTTTTTCAGGAAGCCGCCCACGCCGGTAATAGTGCCGGTGGTGCCCATGCTGGAAACAAAATGTGTGATACGGCCCGCCGTTTGCTGCCAGATCTCCGGGCCGGTAGTGGTGAAGTGGGCATAGGGGTTATCCAGATTATTGAACTGATCCAGCACTTTACCCTGCCCTTGCTGCTGCATTTCCAGCGCCAGGTCGCGTGCCCCTTCCATGCCCTGCTCACGGCTGACCAGGATCAGCTCAGCGCCGTAGGCTCGCATCGCCGCCTGGCGCTCCATGCTCATGTTTTCCGGCATCAGCAGCTTCAAGGTATAGCCTTTCATTGCCGCAATCATCGCCAACGCAATACCGGTATTGCCGCTGGTTGCTTCAATCAGCGTATCGCCGGGTTTGATTTCACCACGCAGTTCCGCCTGCAGGATCATCGCCAGCGCAGCGCGATCTTTGACCGAGCCTGCCGGATTGTTGCCTTCCAGTTTGGCCCAGACCTCACTGCCCAAACCTGCGGCCAGGCGTTGCAGTTTTACTAATGGAGTATTCCCGATGCATTGTTCCAGCGTGCTCACAATCGTTGCCTGTGTGTCATGTAAAAAGGCAACCCCAAGGGTTGCCTTATACTCATCATACTTCAAGCTGCATGTGCGTTGGCTGCGTTCGCACACCCCAGTCACAGAGTTTATCTATGCCTCTGGGGGTTCTCGAACTTGCCGCCTTCCTGCAACTCGAATTATTTAGAGTATTAAATACGAGTAATGGGGGTTAAAAGTTATCAGGCGCTTTTCGCTAACGCAACCGGTTGTAACAATTGTTGATCGGCATACAGGCGGGCGTTCAGGCTACCCACGTAATAACGGCCACCGCGTGTGGGTGCCGAATTGCCTTCCGATAACACTACGCTGATCGGTTCCTGATGCCAGCCAATAGGCTGTACGGTCAGTTGCCAGAAGTGGCCGCGTGGGCTGACTTCCAATACCTGCACCGGTAATGGGCAACGGGCGCTGCTCTCGGTGCTGATTTCCATCTCCCACGGGCGCAGGAATAAATCAACGCGGCCCTGATGCATTGGCTGGAACGACAGCGGCCACTGATGTGCGCCAACAAACAGTTGTGAACCACGGATTTCGCCGTTCAAACGGTTCACTTCGCCCATAAACTCCAGCACGAAACGGGTAGCGGGTTCACGCATGATCTCAGTCGGTGAACCCACCTGCTCGATGTTGCCCTGGCTCATCACCACGATGCGATCCGCCACTTCCATCGCTTCTTCCTGATCGTGAGTCACAAATACGCTGGTGAATTTCAACTCTTCGTGCAGTTGGCGCAGCCAGCGGCGCAGTTCTTTACGCACCTGTGCGTCCAGTGCACCAAAAGGCTCATCCAGCAGCAGAATCTGTGGTTCCACCGCCAGCGCCCGCGCCAAAGCCACACGCTGTTTCTGGCCGCCCGAAAGCTGTGACGGATAACGGTTAGCCAAATGACTCAACTGCACCATCTCCAGCAGTTGCTCCACTTTCTGTTTGATCGCGGCCGCATTCGGGCGCTCACGGCGTGGCAACACGCTCAGGCCGAAAGCGATATTGTCGAATACCGTCATATGGCGGAACAGCGCATAGTGTTGAAACACAAAGCCAACCCGGCGATCGCGCGCATGTACACGGCTGACATCGGTGCCATGAAAGCCCAAAGTACCGCCGCTCTGGCTTTCCAAACCGGCGATAATCCGCAGCAAAGTGGTTTTACCGGAGCCCGACGGCCCCAGCAGGGCCACCATTTCGCCAGAAGGAATATCGAGCGAGATATCGTTCAATACCTTGGTACGCCCGAAAAATTTATTGATACCATTGATCTCAATGCTCATGATTTTCCTCCCGCTCAAGACGTGCATTCTGGCGTGCTAAGCGCCATTGCAATCCGCTTTTCAGAAATAAGGTCACTATCGCCATCAGGGTCAGCAGCGCCGCGGCAGTAAAAGCCCCGGCGGTGTTGTAATCCTGATGCAGTAATTCAACTTGCAAAGGCAAGGTATAGGTTTCACCGCGAATCGAACCGGAAACTACCGACACCGCACCAAATTCACCAATCGCGCGCGCATTGGTCAGCACCACGCCGTACAGCAATGCCCAACGGATATTCGGCAGCGTGACGCGGCGGAACATCTGCCAGCCAGAAGCCCCCAGCAGCACAGCGGCTTCATCTTCCTGGCTGCCCTGGCTCAACATCAGCGGTACCAGTTCACGTACCACGAACGGGCAGGTGACAAACACCGTTACCAGCACCATGCCGGGCCAGGCAAACATCAGTTGGATGTCATGCGCCTCCAGCCAGCCACCGAGCGGCCCATTGGTGCCGTAAAACAGCAGATACAGCAACCCCGCCACCACAGGCGAAACGGCAAAGGGTATATCAAACAGCGTCAGCAGCAATTGGCGGCCAGGAAACGTGAAACGCGTCACCAACCAGGCCAGCAACGTGCCAAACACCAGGTTGACCGGTACGGTAATCAGCGCCACCAGCACCGTCAGCCAAATAGCATGCAACATGTCCGGGTCGGACAGGTTTTGCCATACGGCGCCCGCGCCAGAGGAAAATGCCTCGGTAAAAATCATCACCATTGGCACCACCAGCAGCAGGACAGAAAACAGCACGCCGATAGCGATCAGCGCCCATTTGCCCCAGTTAACCCTTGGGCGTTCTACGCCACGGAAAGCGGTAATATCAGCCATCAGTGCCCTCCAATACGGCGGCCAAAGCGGCTCTGCAAAACGTTAATGGCAAACAGCAACAGTAAAGAGGCTGCCAGAATCACCGAAGCAATGGCGCTGGCCGCTGGGTAATCGAACTCCTGCAAACGGACAAAAATCATCAGTGAGGTGACTTCGGTCTTCCAGGCGATGTTACCGGCGATAAAGATCACCGCGCCAAACTCGCCCAGGCTGCGGGTAAACGACAGTGCGGTGCCGGCCAACAGCGCCGGAGCCACCTCTGGCATCACTACCCGGCGGAAACTCTGCCAGCGGCTGGCCCCTAACGTTTCGGCTGCTTCTTCGTATTCCGGCCCCAACTCTTCCAGCACCGGTTGCACGGTGCGCACCACGAACGGAATGCTGGTGAACGCCATCGCCACCGCAATCCCCAACCAGGTGAACGACACTTTGATATCGAACTGTGCCAACCATTGGCCGTACCAGCCGGTGGTGGAAAATAACCCGGCCAGCGTCAAACCAGCCACCGCCGTGGGCAGCGCAAAAGGCAAATCCATCAGGCCATCCAGCAAAGAACGGCCAGGAAACTGATAACGAGTCAGTATCCAGGCCATCAACATGCCAAACACCGCGTTAAAGATACTGGCCACGCCCGCCGCCAACAGTGTGACTTTATAGGCGGCCACCACTTGTGGATTGGTGATCACTTCCCAGTATTGAGCCAGGCTCATCTGCGCCAGTTGCATCACCAGCGCGCTGAGTGGCAACAGCAAGATCAGGCAGGTATACAGCAGGCTGCTCCCCAGGCTCAGAGTAAAGCCGGGCAAAACCCGTTTGCTGGACAACGCCAACATTACTTACGCCCTGCCGCTAATAACTGATCCAGTTCACCGCCGGTCACAAAGTGCGTGCTCATTACCTGCGGCCAACTGCCGAACTGCTCTTCCACACGGAACAATTTGGTCTGCGGGAACTGGCCTTTCGCCGCGTCCATCGCTTTCTGGTCATAGACCCGGTAATAGAAACTGGTGATCACCTGCTGTGCTGCGGGGCTGTACAGGTAGTTCAGGTAGGCCTGCGCAGCCTGCTCGGTGCCGTTTTTCTCAACGTTTTTATCCACCCAGGCCACCGGGAACTCTGCCAGAATGTCTACCGGCGGGACGATCACCTCGTATTTGTCTGCGCCGTACTGCTTACGGATATTGTTCACTTCTGATTCGAAGCTGATCAGCACATCGCCCAAACCACGTTCAACAAAGGTCGTGGTTGCGCCACGGCCGCCGGTATCAAACACCACCACATTTTTCAGGAACCGGGTCATAAACTCGCGGGTTTTGGCCTGATCGTTATCATTGGCCTGGCTGGCAGCCCCCCAGGCAGCCAAATAGGTATAACGGCCATTACCGGAAGTTTTAGGATTCGGGAACACCAGTTGCACGTCACTACGCACCAGATCGTTCCAGGTATGGATGCCTTTCGGGTTACCCTTACGCACCAGGAACGCCATGGTGGAATAAAACGGCGAGCTGTTGTTCGGCAAACGTTGCTGCCAATCGGCCGGGATCAACTGGCCGCGATCGTGCAGGATCTGGACATCGGTCACCTGGTTATAGGTAACGACATCGGCACGCAAGCCTTGCAGGATCGCCAACGCCTGTTTAGAAGAACCGGCATGAGATTGTTTGATCGTCAGTTTGTCGTTCGGATGCTGTTGGTTCCATTGCTGTTCAAAGCCGGGATTCAACGCAGTAAATAATTCACGAGAAACGTCATAAGAGCTGTTGAGCAATTCAGCCGCAGAAATTGTCCCGCTGGCTAATAACAGTGCAGCCAGCCCTCCTTTCAACACACTACTTTTATGTTTCATTCTGCACCTTATACACTCAGCCGAACCGCCGGACTGTCGCCCTGATAATGCTCAGTGTATTTATAACTCGATGCAGACCTGTAACGCTTTTATATACCGTTTAGTGATGTTAAAGCATCAAATGCTATAAGGCAGGATGGGAGCGGTGTTACCGCAAAAGCAGGCGAGCCGGAGCCAGTAACACTGGCTCCAAATCGTGCATTTAAAGTGACAACAGGCGCGTCAGTGATGGCGCAAAGTAGTAGCTGCCCGTCACCGCACGGCTGAAACGCAGTAAAGCATCGTGTTTGCCATCCAGTTCACCGAACATGCTCAGCAGCTGTTTTTCAATATTGTGCAGGCGGGCGCAGTAGGCAATAAAGTACAGGCCATGCTTGCCGCTGGCAGTGCCATAAGGCAGGCTCTGACGCAAAATTTTCAGCCCTTTGCCTTCTTCTTTGAGATCGACACGGCTGACGTGCGATGTCTCTGGCCGCTGTTCCGGCGGCAGTTCCTCGCTGCTCTGTTTGGTACGGCCAATCATCTGCTCCTGCTGTTCAGTGGTAAAACGCTGCCATTGGCGCAGATTATGTTCGTAACGCTGCACCAGCACATAGCTGCCGCCTGCGTCTTCTTCATCTTCACCGATCACCGCAACAGCCGGGCGATCTTCACCTTGTGGGTTTTCGGTGCCATCGATAAAACCGCTTAGATCGCGCTCTTCTATCCAGCGGAAACCGTGGGTTTCTTCTTCAACACGGATGGTGCTGCCAAACGCGGCCAGTGCCGCCTGCGCCACAGAAAAATTGACATCATGGCGCAGAGATTGAATATGGATCAGCAAATCACGCTGGGTGGCCGGTGCCAAGCCTTTGCCTAACGGCGTGAAAGGCTTCAATTCTTTGGCTCCCTGGCCGTTCGAAAGATCGTGCCAAACGTCAGCACCAAAGGCCACCACCGCGCCCAAATGAGCCTCTGGGAATTGTTGCTGCAACGCGTTCAACGCCTGGCAGAATTGTTTGCATCCCTGACGCAAATCAGCGAATTCGCCCTGTACCATGGCTTCAATAAAAATACCAAAACGGCAGTGTTCCAACAGGAGCCCGCTCTGAACCTGTGTCATTGTTATTATCCTCAATCTCTGGGATGTAATGGGGCCACCGCAGGCACCCACCGAAAATTATTGTGCTTTGGCATGCCAGATGATTTTACTCACCGTCCAATTCCGCAAAGTGTCATCAGGCGGAATCAGATCCTGCGGGCCTGCCCATCTGCCACTGAAGATATAAGTAACATAGCGGCTCTGTTCCGCCACACACTCAACGTTACCCTCATCCTCACCAGTACCCAGTTTGCAGGCCCCATAGGCTTTGCTGAAGAGTTCACTGAATGGCGTACCCAACTGGCTGCCCCATTCGGTAGCAATACTGGGGTCCATCATGTCAACTCGCTGTACCTGGCCCTTCGGCACACCGGTGATCACCAACTTCACCTGGTCGCCGTCCAATGCCTGGTAATAGGAAACGATCTGGCCGTTGCTGGTTGCCATGCCGCCACGCAGGCGGTAATTGTTGTTCAGGCCTTCGCTAATCGCCGTTTCCGTCATTGGAGTGCTGGCATTGATACCCCCCACCCCTTTGCCGCTCACTTCTATACTGCCGCCAAACCAGTTGAACGGCGACAGGCTGGACCAGGAGAAATTGCTCAGGGTCGAACAGCCGCTCAGTAACAACGGTAGCCCTAACAGCAGTGGGCGAATATTCATCTCATAGCTCCTTAACATCAAACACATCAGCCATTTCAGCCTCTCATAACTGCCTGGGCGACACCATCGGTTGCGAGCTTGGAGTGTGCAAATTGGGAAAAGTGCCGCAGAAACCAGGAATTAATCTATGCTTCTGGTGGCATAAAACAGGCCTTTAGCCGTTGATTGAACAACAGATAACCTAACGCCAAGATATCAAGCAACGCCAACACCATCTCCAGCGACGGTTCATTACCGCCCTGCGCCCATAGGCTGTAGAGCGCCCCCAGTAAAGCCGCCAGCAAAGAGGCCGCCAATACCCAGCGCCAGCAACGCCACAGGCGCGGCCACTGCTGGCGGCGGCCACAAATCAGAAAAGCCAGTGCCGCTGGCAGGCCCAACAAAATACCGTACCAAAAACGCTGAGTATCGGGGTAAAACAGTTGCAACAATCCGGCGCCCTGATCGCGTGAGGCTCCCGCCATCACAAACAATATCCAGGTGCGGGCCTGGAGTATCAAAACTCCCCAAAACCACAGTGGGAGACGCAGTACGCCATGCTGATCGTAATCGTCCGGTGAAAACCGGGGTGCTGAGCCCTTCAAACGCCATTCCTTGCTTATACCATGGTTATTCTTTCAGATGGCGGCGACATAGACCATTTTCAATATCCAGCTTAAGAACCTCTTAAGATCCTTATGGTTTAATCCTCTGCAACAAAACAGACAGCCTGATAGATAAAGCTACAGGCTCCATAACAGATAAAAGGACAAATCCAGATGAAAAAAATCGCGTTGATAGCATTAATCGCCCTGTGCAGTGCGCCGGTTCTGGCACAACAAGGCGGCTTCCTTGATCCGAACGCGCCACAGGCTCAGGTACAAAACACACCGCAAGGTGGTTTTTCCGGCCCAAGTGCGGCATTGACTACGGCAAATCAGGTCAAATCACTGAACGACAACGCCTGGGTGATATTGCAGGGTAACCTTGAACAGCGCATTGGTGATGATACCTATACCTTCCGCGACGCAACCGGCACTCTGACGGTCGAGATCGATAGAAAACGCTGGAACGGCCAAACCATCACCCCGAAAGACAAAGTGCAGTTGGAAGGGAAAGTGGATAAAGAGTGGAACAGTGTGGAAGTTGACGTAAAAAGCATCAAAAAACTGCCATAAACGATAATGGGGCGGTGAAGGCTCATCGCCCCACGCGTTTAATATTCCTGATCTTCGATCAACCGCTTACCCAAGCAGGTAATGCCTTGGATCTCATAGCCCAGCTTTTCATACATCTCAATCACGGTATCATTGTCTTCGCGCACCATCAGCTGAATTTTCGGGCAACCCCGGGCAATCAGCTTTTTCTCCAAGCGGTTAATCAGCGCGTTGGCAATGCCACGGCCCCGGTAATCCGGGTGCACTCCAAGATAGTATGCTGAACCACGGTGGCCGTCGTAGCCCCCCATCACCGACCCCACCACTTCGCCCCCGACTTCGGCCACCAGAAACAGTTCCGGATCGTGATTCAGTTTACGTTCGATATCCATCTCAGGATCGTTCCACGGCCGCAGCAGGTCACAACGTTCCCACAGAGTAATGATTTCTTCAAAGTCGTCTTGCCGAAATACGCGAATTTCCATTGAGGTTCACCATCATAAACAGTGTTTCTCTGATTATACCCAAAGTGATTGAAGTTGCAGCACAGACCTAGGCTAATCCCTCATCTCGCCGGGAACCGCCACCTTGCTGCACCCCTGATGATTTTGAGTATATACTTGGCGCCCTGTTCAGTTACCCGTTGTGAATAACCTGTATGAATTTACCCACCATTGAGGCAGTAAAAAGCTTTCTGTTAAGGCTGCAAGATCATCTTTGTGAACAATTAGTACAGGCCGACGGCGGTGCCGATTTTCATGAGGATTGTTGGGAGCGTGAAGAAGGCGGCGGTGGCCGTAGCCGGGTTTTAACCCAGGGTGCCGTATTTGAACAGGCTGGCGTCAACTTTTCCCATGTTTTCGGCGCTGCATTACCTGCCTCCGCAACCGCCCATCGCCCTGAATTAGCCGGGCGCAGCTTCCAGGCGATGGGGGTTTCCGTGGTGATCCACCCGCTCAACCCTTATATTCCCGCCAGCCATGCCAATGTGCGTTTTTTTATTGCCGAAAAACCGGGAAAAGACCCCGTCTGGTGGTTTGGCGGCGGCTTCGATCTGACCCCGTTCTATGGCTTTGCAGACGATGCCGTGCATTGGCACCGCACGGCACAACGGCTCTGTGCCCCATTCGGGGACGATGTATACCCGAAATATAAAAAATGGTGCGACGACTATTTCTTTATTAAGCACCGTAACGAAGCACGCGGCATTGGTGGTCTGTTTTTTGACGATCTGAACACCCCGGATTTCGCGACCTGTTTTGCGTTTACCCAGGCCGTAGGCGAAGGTTTCTTAGACGCCTATCTGCCGATTGTGGCAAAGCGCAAAACATTACCTTGGGGCGAGGAGCAGCGTCAGTTCCAGCTTTACCGCCGCGGCCGCTATGTGGAATTCAATCTGGTGTGGGATCGCGGTACGCTGTTCGGGCTACAAAGCGGTGGCCGTACCGAATCGATTCTGATGTCCATGCCGCCTCTGGTGCGCTGGGAGTATAATTACCAACCGGTAGAAGGTAGCCCGGAAGCCGCGCTTTATCGCGATTTCCTGCCCGTTCGCGACTGGTTGCAGGAGCAAGAATAATGCAGATTTGGGTTGATGCGGATGCCTGTCCGAATGTGATCAAAGAAGTGCTGTTCCGCGCGGCAGAACGCACCGCCATGCTGGTGACCTTGGTCGCCAACCAACCATTGCGCACTCCGCCATCTAAATTTATCCGCACTCTACAGGTTGCCGCAGGTTTTGACGTAGCAGATAACGAAATCGTGCGCCGTTGTAAGCCTGGTGATTTGGTGATCACCGCCGATATCCCGCTGGCCGCCGAAGTGATAGCCAAAGGCGCGATTGCCCTCAATCCGCGCGGGGAGAGCTACACGCCGGATACCATCCGTGAACGCCTGAATATGCGTGATTTTATGGATACCCTGCGAGCCAGCGGTATCCAGACCGGGGGGCCAAACACCCTGAATCAGCGCGATCGCCAGCAGTTCGCCAACGAACTGGATAAATGGCTACAGCAGGCGAAACGAGCGCAATAACGCTGCGGTAAGGCATAAAAAAAGCCCCCCGTTGCACGCAGCGGGGGGCCTTGATCATCACATTACAGCGGTGCGGTCTGCGCTTCTACGACCGCCAGCGCCACCATATTGACGATACGGCGTACCGATGCGATCGGCGTCAGGATATGTACCGGTTTAGCGACTCCCATCAGTACTGGCCCCACGGTCACCCCTTCGGAAGAAGACACCCGCAACAGGTTGTAGCTGATACGCGCCGCCTCCATATTCGGCATAATCAACACGTTAGCCGCCCCTTTCAACGGGCTGTCTGGCATCAGGTCATGACGAATACTTTCCACCAGCGCAGCATCACCGTGCATTTCACCATCAATTTCCAATTCCGGTGCTATCTGGTTGACCAGCTCCAGCGTTTTACGCATTTTGCAGGCTGCCGGGCTGTTAGAAGAACCAAAGCTGGAATGGGATAACAACGCGACCTTCGGCTCAATACCGAAACGGCGCACGGTTTCCGCCGCCATCAGCGTGATTTCTGCCAGCTGTTCTGGCGTCGGATCGTCGTTAACGTAGGTATCAGCAATAAAGGTGTTACCACTCGGCAGCAATAACGCATTCATCGCTCCGGCCACATGCGCCCCGGCGCGGAAGCCCAGCACTTTCTCCACCACTTCATAATGCTCATGGTAACTGCCGATGGTGCCGCAGATCATGGCATCGGCTTCACCACGGTGCAGCATAATCGCCGCGATCAGCGTTGGGTTACCGATCACTGCGCGGCGTGCCTGCTCTTGTGAAACACCGCGACGCTTCATGATCTGGTAATACTCACCCCAGTACTCATTGAAACGCGGATCGGATTCATTGTTCACCACTTCGAAATCTTTGCCTGATGTCAATTGCAGGCCCAGTTTCTTCAGGCGCATTTCGATCACGCTTGGGCGGCCAATCAGAACCGGGTAGGCTAATCCCTGCGATACCAGCTCCTGCGTCGCATGCAGTACCCGCTCCTCCTCACCTTCCGCCAGCACCACCCGTTTCATCTCTTTCTTCGCCTGTGAGAAGATCGGCTTCATAAACAGGTTGGTTTTGTAAACGAACTCGGTCAGTTTCTCAACATAGGCATCAAAATCCTGGATTGGACGGGTAGCAACCCCCGAATCCATCGCCGCCTTAGCCACCGCCGGTGCAATCTTCACAATCAAACGCGGATCGAAGGGTTTTGGAATGATATATTCCGGGCCAAAAGAAAGATCCTGGCCACCGTAGGCCGAAGCCACCACGTCGCTCTGCTCTGCCAGCGCCAGATCGGCAATCGCATGCACACAAGCCAGCTTCATCTCTTCATTAATGGTAGTGGCACCTACATCCAGCGCGCCACGGAAGATGAACGGGAAGCACAGCACGTTGTTAACCTGGTTTGGGTAATCCGAACGCCCGGTGCAGATGATGGCGTCCGGGCGCACCGCTTTAGCCAGCGGCGGCAGGATTTCCGGTTCCGGGTTAGCCAGCGCCATGATTAATGGATCTCTGGCCATGGTTTTCACCATTTCCTGCGTCAACACACCAGGGCCGGAGCAGCCGAGGAACATATCAGCCTGCGGAATGGCATCACCCAGCGTCCGCTGGCCATTATCTTCGATGGCATAGGCCGCTTTGGTTTCCTCCATGTGAGCATCGCGGCCTTTATAGATCACGCCTTTGGAGTCACAAACGGTAATGTTCTGCTTACGCAGCCCCAGCGCCACCAGCAGGTTCAGGCAAGCAATAGACGCAGCGCCTGCGCCTGATACCACCAACCGCACGTCGGAGATGTTCTTTTTCACCACGCGCAGGCCGTTCAGCGCCGCAGCGGTGGTAATGATCGCGGTACCATGCTGATCATCATGAAACACTGGGATATTCATGCGTTCACGCAGCTTTTTCTCAATATAGAAACATTCCGGTGCTTTGATATCCTCCAGATTAATCCCGCCAAAGGTAGGTTCCAATGCGGCAATCACGTCGATCAGTTTGTCAGGATCAAGTTCATCAACTTCGATATCGAACACATCAATACCGGAAAATTTCTTAAACAGAACGCCTTTTCCTTCCATCACCGGTTTACCGGCTAACGCGCCGATATTCCCCAGCCCCAGCACCGCCGTACCGTTGGAGATCACCGCCACCAGGTTACCGCGCGCGGTATATTTGTAGGCGGCCAACGGATCGGCGGCGATTTCCAGGCAAGGTGCCGCCACGCCTGGTGAATAAGCCAAGGCCAGATCGCGCTGCGTTGCCAGCGGTTTGGTTGGAGATACCTGAATCTTCCCAGGAACAGGAAACTGATGGAAATCAAGAGCACTCTGTTTGAGCTGTTCGTCCATTATGGGGTCCTTTGCTTTCTACTTTTATGTTGAGGTAAGGCAGTTAAAAAATTTATGCTTGACCAGTATAGTGAGAGAATTGTCACAAACTTTGAAGCGTGCCATAACCTTGATTGAAACTTGCAAATAAAAGTTAAAAAGAAATTACATCGGATGAAAAAACCACATAATCGTACTACTAGGCAAAGCCCCTTAATTGACCGTGGTGTAATTAAGGGCTTTTGTTTAGAGTGTCAAACCAGAACGCCAAGCATTGAGCATTTCCACCTGCCCAGCACAGGTTTGTAACGCCATTTGCAGCGCCAGCGTATAACTCACCGCATCCCCCCAGGTATTCCCTGACAACAACGGCTTTTCGCACCGGGTAAATACCGTTTCAGGGGGCAGCGGTTGCAGCACCGATGGCGGTGGTGGTGGTTGGGCGCAAGAGCTCAAGAACAGCATCAGGCATAGGCTGCTCAGCGCAGGCATTATTTTTAATCGCATCACGATACTTCCTTTGATTATCCTTGTATTGCTGACGCCATTGTTGTTCCTGTTGCAATTGAATAGCCATCAGCACACGATTCTCCACATCTTGGGTTTGTAACCGGGTAATTACCCCGATTTGCTGCGTAGACAGCGTTCGCTGTTCACGCAATTGCAACTGAGCAATTTCCAGCCGTTGCACCAATATTGAGCTATACCAACCCAGGCTAATGGCAACTAACAACAGCACCAAGAACCCTCCCTGAGCCCATTTTTGCAGCCAACCGATCATGCTGGGTAATCCTTGAACGGCAACTGGAAATGCGGCCCGTCCTTCAGGGTTTTCCACTCGCCACCCCATTCCACATTAATGCCGCACTCCTGTGCAGCACGGCGGACTGCCACCGCGATTTGGGCATAGTAATCCCATTCCCAGGACACCACGCCTGCGGGCATAGCCACCACATCTACCGCGTGCCCGGTGAGATGGCGGCTCTTTAACGTCTGGCTCTTACCCTCATGCAGCAGATCACGCTGGCGGGCCATTGAACGTAACCCTTCGCTGATTGAGAAAGGAACTAATGCATAACGCAGAGCCAGGCGCATTACCTGAACCAAATCAGGATGTACACCAATTAATTTTTTCTCGCTGTTCGCAGTAAACTGGATCTCAGATATTTCATTTGTCATTTTTTAACCCCACTTTTTTATTAATCAGTTTTTTAATCAAATCACTAAGATAATCGATGCCAAGAAAGCCGATTAATACGCTGGCAATATTGGCCCATTGCAGTTTTACGCCTATCAGCGATAACAAATCACGCACTGTCACTGCTAATAGTGCACAGATGCAAGCATTTAATAAGCACTTTCTTATTTTCATATTCCTGTAGGCACCATTTAATAGTGCCATCACCCCAGCCAAAATGGCATGTATAAGCGGTTGAATATATTCGCAAGCACGCGGAATGATCAAACTAATAACGTCTGATTTTAAGCTAGACATAGCTCTCTCCCATTTTATAAAAACTCATTACGATAGTGGCCACCCCAAGTGGTAAGCAAAATTTAGTGAAATACCCTATAACAAAGCAAACGAATTAAATTTTCAGATAGAGTAAAAAACATTCATCATATTTTTACTACCCCTATTACAATGAGGTTGATGGATAAATCATTAATGTACTCATTATTAGCAGAGCTTCTTTTAATCGTTATCTCTATAGTCAAAATTGTTTAACAACAAATGAGTGATGCTAATAACACTATTATTAATAACAACATATCCCAACTACTTAGACGAATAATTATACGGATAACCAGACGCCTGTCATTCACTACCTGATGTTTAGCCTCTCACCGAACGAAGCATAACAATTGGCAAAACTCCGCAGCCATCAGCCACAGAGTTTTCTTCAAGTAGCCATTGAATCAACTTAGTTTAATAGTTACACCAAGGGTATCCTCCTTCACGCACCACTTCGCGCCCCATCAGGCTGCAAACATCACTTTTGCGGAGCAGACGTTCGTACCACCAATTGAATCCATCTCCTTTGCTGGCCGGATGCCACGCCAGCCAGATCATTTCATCCCCCTTTTGTGTGTCTACTGGCACCGTCACCAGTTCTCCGCGCCTCAACTCTTGCTCAATCAGTGAAGAAGGTAAGAATCCATGACCAATCCCCCGTTTGAGCAAGGCCAGTTTGCTTTCCACATCACATACCACTAATTGCCGCTGCCGTGGCAAAATACCCGCATTACGTTTAGGCAGCTCATGGCTGCTATCAGCAATAGCCACGACGATATCATTTAACCGCTGGTTCTTGCTGACCGCTTTTTTCTGCGCCGCAAAAGGGTGCGAAGGAGAGACACAGAGCACAAATTCCAGCTTGCCAAGCATCAGCGTTTTTGCCTGTACACTCTCAGGGATTTGCCCGATAGCGATGATCAAATCTGCACGATTATTTTTCAAAGCATCCCAGGTCCCATTCAATGACTCTCGTTGCACCGAGATATTGGCATTGGGGCAATGCTTAATATAGTCACGAATATCCTGAGTAATCGTTTCCAGCAGGAAAAACTTATCCACTGCTATACGAATATTACCATCTGTTTTAGGAATATTTTTCACCCGGCTTTCCAGATCCTGCATCGCATGCAATATCCAGATTCCCTCCTGTAGCAAAAATTCCCCTTCATCCGTCAAAGAAACTATAGGCCCATTACGATGAAAAAGCTTCACACACAGTTTACTTTCAATATTAGAAACACGATAAGATATTGCAGAAGGTGTTTTATGTAATACTTCTGCTGCCATAGAAAAAGAGCCTGTACTTTTAATCGTACTGATTACTTTAATCGCATCCAGAGATAATTTGGTCATATATACCCCCTCTAACCTGATATGAAAAAATTAGCAATAAGTTCCCCTACCTGTTGGCACGTAAAAGTCAAAATAGGCTTTACTGAAGGCTTATTGAATCTTTATTAAGATTTCATTGAAGCTTTGTTTAATAGAGAACAATATACTCCCATACTTATAAAGCATACTATGTGCACACTTAGTATAATATCTTCTTACATTGGCTTTTGACGCATGCATAATAACCACTCCGTCCTTTACTTTACGCTTATAGTGCAAAATTTGTGGTTGCGGCTAGCTTCTCAACACTGCTGAGAATAATAGTTAATGAAAATAACATACTCCAAATCATTAAAAATCACCTGAAAAATATTTCACTGCCTCTTTAAATAAATTTCATCATATTCCGCTCAATTTACAACTGTAAATTTATATTTATAAAGCGAACATTTTTACGATGATATTTTCAATCAACAGCTAATAAAAATATCCATTATCCACCGTGATGGAAATGGTAAAAATAGAGCACACCAATCATCTTTCTTATTTCACTCTTAGGAGGGTAATAATTGGTGGAAATAGAATCAAATCATGAATTATCATTCACGAACCGGAGTTATTATGAAAAAAACATCTTATACACTGCTTTCATTAAGCCTATTGAGCATCTCAATGTGGGGAGTTTCCATGCAGTCCAGCGCCCATGGTTATGTTGAATCTCCAGCCAGCCGGGCCTATCAGTGCAGGCAAGAACTCAATACCCAATGTGGCAGCATACAATATGAACCGCAAAGCGTTGAAGGCCCGAAAGGGTTTCCACAAAGCGGCCCACCGGATGGTCATATCGCCAGCGGCAATAAAGCTCCTTTTTTTGAACTGGACCAGCAGTCGCCATCACGCTGGAATACACTAAACCTGCAAACGGGGGATAATTCTTTTACCTGGCATCTGACTCAGCCTCACCGTACCACCAGTTGGCGTTATTTCATCACCCAACAAGGTTGGAATACCGCACAACCACTGACTCGCGCCTCCTTCGATCTGGTCCCGTTTTGCCAATTTGATGAGGCTGGAGCCATTCCAGAAACTAAGGTGGTCCATCACTGCAATATCCCAACCGACCGCAGCGGTCCACACGTGATCCTTGCCGTCTGGGATATCGCAGATACTGGTAACGCTTTCTATCAGGCTATTGATGTCAATCTGAGTCATTAATAGAGCACATCAAAAAGGAAAGGGGCGGCTTGAAAAAGCAGCCCCTTTTCTGCCATTTCAACACAGACCAAGTCTCATTCCCCACCGATGAAAACTGTATTTTAATTTAATATCAGCAGACGTATTTTTACAGAGGAGCGATAAATTGACCTGGGGCTGCTGAAATAGGCCCCAGGTTTGAATGGCGGCTGTCTATTGCGACATATTAAGAATAGTGCGGATATTAAGGGCACTGGTGGCGATAATATCAATCGCCCCTGTCCGTAATGCCCCCAGAATGGCCAGCGCTTTGGTGTTCTCCGAGGCAATAGCAATCACACAAGGTATTTTCCGCAGCTCATCAATGCTCAGGCCGATGACGCGATCGTTCATCACCGTATCCACATGCTGCCCTTGCGCATTAAAAAAATCATAACCCGCGATATCGCCAATCACGCCCTGATTGAGGCTGGCGTCAATAATTTCATGGGGAGTAAACCAGCCCAGCTTGACCATGTAGCTGTTCTCATTCATATCACCGATCCCCACCAGGGCAATATCAGCTTTGCGCGCACGATCCAAGGTCTCTTTGATCGTGCCGTTTTGCATGAAGGCAGCTTTCAGCGCATGGTTTTCAACATAGGCCGGGGCATACAGTGTTTCGCTGCTGCCGCCGAATTTTTTCGCCAAACGCCTGCTGATATGATCGGCATTAATCGCATCACCAGGGCGATGCGTTCCACCAATGCCACAGATAAACTTACAGTTCCTTTGCGCCACGCTGCCTATATGATCGGCGATCGCCGCCACATTGCGCCCCTGGCCAACGGCAAGCACCATGTCCTCTTTCAGCGACATCGCCAGATAGCCAGAAACCAATGCGGCCACCTGGCGCCGCTGTTCTTCTTCATTCTGGTGATCGAGCGCAATCAACGCGCGGCTGATGGGAAAGCGCTCCAACATCTGTTGCTCCAGCCGGGTACTGAATACCGGATGGTAACGAACCGTGATCTCGACAATACCTTCTTCTTTCGCACGTTTGAGCAAACGCCCGACCTTAATCCGTGAAATACCGAACTTTTTTGCGATCTCCTCCTGTGTTATTTCGTCCTGATAATAAGCAACGGCAATTTCAGTCAGCAGTTCGTTATCCTGGGATACTGTTTTTTTTTCCATCCGTTACATGTTTCCCCACGGCAGATGTGATCGGTTAAGCACAACAACGGGCCCGAACAGAGGGCCCCTGGATTATGGTTTGAGATACAGCCTAATATATACCCGGTAGGGCGGCAATGAGGAAGGTATACGCATTCAGGCAGTAACGGTATCTAAACCTTGTTCTATTGCCTCTGCCAATTGGGTCAACAGTAGGCAACAAGACACCGCGCCCGCATCCAGCACACCGCGTGATCGTTCTCCCAGGCGGCTGGCGCGGCCAATCTTCGCGACCAGATCGCGCGTAGAATCCCGCCCTGCCACCGCAGCCTGTTTCATATGGCCTAACGCCTCATGGAAACTATCACCTTGCTGCACAGCCAACTCAAAACGCGCTATTGCCGGGATCAGCGTATCCATCAGGCATTTGTCACCCACGCCTGCACTGCTGATATCCTGCAATTCGTGTAACCCATTACGCAGCATCGCCAGAAATCCCTGCTTATCCAGCACGGATTTATCACGCACGCTATCGGCCATGCCCATAAACAGGCTGCCATACAGTGGCCCCATCGAACCGCCAATCCCTTCCATCAGCGCATCAGATACCGCATCAAATGCCTGCGCTAACGTCAGATGTTGCCCTTTGATCGCTTCACTACACAGCGTGAAACCTTTCGACATGTTGATGCCGTGATCGCCATCACCAATCGCGCCATCGATTTCACTGAGGTATTCCCGGTGACTGACAATCACGTTCACCAACCCCATCACGATCTCATTACCATGCTGCGTTGAAATATGCTCTGTCATAACTTACTCCACCTGGGTTAAACCTAATGAATGGGCTGGCATATCAATTAATGTTTTCAATTCATCATCGAGCTTCATTAACGTCAACGTCACCCCCATCATTTCGAGCGAAGTAAAATAGTTACCGACATAGCGACGGTGAATCTTCACCCCCTGTGCTGCCAGACGTTTTTCAATCTCGGCGTAATAAATGTACAGCTCCATCACCGGCGTGGCTCCCAGCCCGGAAATCAGCAGCACCACTTCCTGGCCTTTATCAAGCGGCATATCGTTGAGCACAAAATCAAGCATGGTGCTGGCCATGGCTGCCGCGGTCTGGATCGGGGAAACCTCAATGCCCGGCTCACCGTGGTGGCCGATGCCGATCTCCATCTTGCCGTCGGCAATATGGAAGTTCGGTTTACCTACCGCCGGAATGGTACAAGAACTGAGGCCGACACCAATTGAACGGCAATGATTGATCGCCTTTTGTGCCGCACCAATCACACCGTTCAGGTCATAGCCCTTGGCCGCCGCTGCGGCCCCTACTTTCCACATCAGGATTTCACCGGCTACGCCACGGCGTTTTTCCATCTCGCTGGCCGGGGCAGAAGCGACATCGTCGTTTGCCACCACGGTTTTTACCGCCATGCCGGCCGCCGCCGCCTTTTTCATCGCCATTTTGACATTCATATTATCGCCAGCGTAATTGCCATACAGGCAGGCCACGCCCGCGCCGCTGTCCGCTGCTTTAAACGCGTCCAAAAATGCTCCGGCGGTAGGGGAAGAAAAGATTTCACCAATCGCCACCGCATCAAGCATATTTTTGCCGATATAGCCCAGAAAAGCCGGTTCATGGCCAGAACCGCCGCCGGTGACAATCCCCACTTTGCCGTTAATCGGCGCTGCCGGGTACTTCAACACCCGCGCATTCTCCGTCGCGGTAAAATATTCCGGGTGAGCTTTCAGATAGCCTTGAATCGCATCTTCCACCACATGATCGGGATCGTTAATGATTCTGTTCATCGTTATTGTCTCTCTTTTATCAGTGTCCACCCTACGGCGAACTGCATGTGCGCCAGCTTGCCTGCAATTCGCCGTATGCAGGCAATTATTGGATGGTGTAACCACCGTCAACCACCAGGTTAGCACCGGTGATCATGCTGGCTGCATCGCTGGCCAAAAACAGGGCGCTGGCGGCAATATCCTGCGGTTCAGCAAAGCGCCGTAGCGGGATTTTTTGCTTCATCTGTTCTGCCACCTCCCCCGACCAGGCTTTACGCCCCAGCTCGGTCAACACCACGGTGGGAGAAATGGCGTTAACCCGCACGTTTTGCGGCCCCCATTCCAGCGCCAACACCTGAGTTAAACCAATCACCCCGGCTTTGCTGGCGCAGTAAGCCAGATGATTCGGCAAAGCCACCATTCCCGCTTGTGAAGCCAGATTAATAATGCTGCCGCTGCCTTGGCGGAGAAAGTAGTGCCCCACCGCCTGGCTGGTGAGAAACACGCCTTTCAAGTTAACCGCCATGGTGCTGTCCCAGGCATCCTCCGGGACTTCTTCTGCCGGATGCAACAGCACGATCCCGGCGCTGTTAACCAACACATCCAACCGGCCAAAATGCGCCTTCGCTTCCGCAACAGCCTGCGTCACCGACGCTTTATCGGTGACATCTGCCACAATGCCCAGCGCTGACTGTGCGTCCAACTGTTGCGCAATCTGTTGCACCGCCGGGGCGCGATCCAACAGCACCACTTGCGCACCGTTTTGCAGATAGCGTTCAGCTATAGCCAAGCCAATTCCTGCCGCGCCTCCGGTAATCACGGCCACTTTCCCTTGCAGGGAACATTCATTTTGACGGGTAAGCATCATTCGCTTCCTCCAACGGTTAACGTCACTGTCTATCAGGATGCCAAACTAGGGTTACTGGCTTTCACCGCCACGCTGGTTTCCTTTGGTAAGGTGACAAACTTCATCAAGACGCCGCTGAATAAATACAGGCCGGTGAAAATCCAGATCACCCCACTGCTGCCCAGGCTACCGATAAACAACCCCACCACCGCCGGGCCGACGAAAGTACTCAACCCAGCACCAAGATTCAGGATCGACATGGCTGCGCCTTTATTCTCGGGTGCCAGCGAAGGCATGATGGCAGAAAGCGGAACAAACGCCGCCAGACAGGCGCCGAACAGACCCGCAGCACCGACGGTGAGCCAATAATTTGGCCCAAGGAAATAAGGCACGTAGTAGAACATCAGCGTAGTTATTGCGCAGCCAACACAGCCAAACCACATCACGACGTTACGCCAGCCTAAACCATCGCTGACCACGCCAAAGATCAGATTGAAGATAATATTCACCGTCCACAATGCGGCATACATCTGCAACCAGTGAGTGCGGGTAAAACCCATATCCATCATGTACATCGGCATAAACACCACAAAGCCATAAGCTGCCGAGGTATTGATGGTGCGCACAATCCCCCCCAAGCCAATTTTCGGGTTTTCAAACGCGATGGTGATTCCTTTCAGAACATAACTGAGAGAAGCTTTTTCCTGGTGACCTTTTTCTGCCTGGCCGGGCGTCCGGTTGAGCATTAAGGCGATCATCGCCCCCAAGACCACAAAGATTAAGGCACTCCACAGGGTATGGATTTCCCCCAGGTACGGCAGCATGATGCTAGAATACAATACTCCTAACACGCTCAGACCGCCGCTGTAGACAAACCAGAAAATCCCTACCGCAGAACCCAGGCGTTCCGGCGGTGCTTCATAGGCCACCCATACCAGAAACCCATAGGCAAACAGCGGATAGCCCAGCCCGCGCAGCGCGTAGGTAGGTATCATTACCGTCAGATTATTGCTTGGCAGCCCCCAGATCAGAAAACAGACCGACCCCAGCAGGAACAGGATCAATCCAACCAACATCACCCGGCGGGCGGTGAAAATCTCGGCCAATACGCCAGAAAACCAGGCGGCAATCGCGGCAGCAAAGCCGTAAACGCTGAACAACAGCGCCGACTCCTGAATAGTTAACCCTTGACCAATGAGATAAGGCGAAAGCCAGCCTTGTTCCAGCCCTTCTCCCATCATGAACACCAAGACACCGGCATAACCGAGCATTAATTTTGGCGAAAGACCAATGCGATGAATCAGTCCATTCCACATAGCACACCTCAGCACATTTGATGATAGAGGTGCAGGATCACCCGCACCAGAACGATGCAGGCATTACAGATTGGGATTAAGTACCACTTTGATTGAGCCGATGCCGCGTTTCATCATTTCGAAACCTTCAGCAAACTGTTCCAGCGGTAATGTTTGCGTCACTACGCCTTTGGTGGGCAAATCACCATTGCGGATACCTTCGATCACCAGCGGGTAGCAATACGGCCCCAGATGCGAGCCCAGCACATCCAGCTCTTTACGATCGCTGATAATGCTCCAGTCAACGGTGACCGGGTCTTTAAAGACCGAAAACTCGACAAAAGTTCCCAGCTTACGGATCAGCATCAGCCCTTGTTCAACAGACTTTTGCGCACCGGTCGCTTCAATGTAGATATCGCAGCCGTAGCCTTCCGTCATGCCTTTGACCACCGCCATCACGTCGTCACGCAAGGGGTTCAACACCACGTCAGCGCCAAACTGTTTCGCCAGTGCCAAGCGATCGTCAGAAAGATCGAGCACCACCAGTTTGGCCGGGCCAGATTTTTTAATCGCGCCGATCATGCCAAGGCCCAAGGTTCCCGCCCCGGCCAGCACCACCACATCACCCAGTTTAATATTGGCACGCTGTACCGCATGGAACGAACAGGCGTAGGGTTCGATCAAAATGGCATCTTCTATCGGCATCTCCGCAGGCACATGGTAGTTAATGGCCTCTTTGGTGAACTTCATATATTCAGCCATACCGCCATTGACGTTTTTCTGGAAACCATACAGATCGTGCTTTTCACACATCCAATATTGACCACGGTTACAGAAACGGCATTCCCAACAGGGAACAATTTGCTCAGAAATCACCCGATCGCCGAGGTTAAAACCCTCCACGCCTTCCCCATATCCCACCACATGGCCGATAAATTCGTGGCCGGGAATCATCGGTGCTTTGATATAGGCGGGCTGTTTTTCATCCCCCCAGAAGCTGGCCGCCCCTTCGAACGCTTTCACATCACCGGCGCAGATGCCGCAGGCTTCCACCTTCACCAGGATCTCTTTTGGGCCAATCTTTGGTACTGCAACCACCTCCAAGCGATAATCTCTTGGGGCATAAGCGACGACCGCCTTCATCATTTCAGGAATACCTTCGGCCATTTTTGCGGGTGTTACGCAGTTCTGACACATAGTTCTATCCTCTGGTAGGGTGCATTTTTTATGATCATTAACACATTATAAGAACATATGAACACTACCTACTCTCCTGCTGATTGCCCACTGACAACTTTTAAAAATGTGATACTGTTCAAAAAGCCCTCTTAAAATTGTAATAAAGTCCTATAAATGGCGATATTTGGGATATTTATCACTTTTAATGGCTATTTAGCCTTATTTAAAATACAAACAAAAGAACACATATTGAACATTTGATAATATCTCGTTATGGTAACCACTATGACGCGCCAACGGGGATCGTCAGCCTTATCGTTATCAGCCAGGAGATCTTTATGCTGCCCATTGCTATCGGTGCCGATGATGCCGCCACTGAATTGAAAAACGTGATCATTGCTTTTCTGCAACAGCGTGACATACCGGTTACCGATTACGCGCCGGGACACCCTGCCGCGCAAACCAGCTACCCGGATATCGCTTTCCAGGTGGCGCAGGCTATCAAGGATGAAAAGCATCAGCGCGGGATCTTGCTGTGTGGCACCGGTATTGGTATGAGCATCGTGGCTAATAAAGTACCGGGGATTCGTGCAGCACAGTGCCATGACACCTATTCCGCCCAGCGGGCGCGCAAAAGCAACGATGCGCAAATCATCACCCTGGGAGCGCGGGTTATTGGGCCGGAGTTGGCAAAATCGATTGTCGAAGCCTGGTTGCTCTCTGAGTTTGAAGGAGGCGGATCGGCACCTAAGGTGGCCAAGATTGGCTATTACGAGCAGGTCGCAGGCCAGCGCTGAGGGTTATCTCCTGTAAGTAGCCGGATATATGGGGAACCACGGCTCGCCGGTGTGAGCGCACTGCCGATTGCTCTTAGCCATTACAGCAATCAGCAAAAGCGCATTTCATTCACCAGACTTATGATGCAGTGTGTTCCCCTAATGACAGCTAGCCAACATTGACGTTGATCAAGGAGCTTATAGATGAACCAATTAGACGCACTCAAACAGCTAACCGTGGTGGTTGCCGACAGCGGCGATATTGAATCAATCCGCCAGTTCGAACCACAGGATGCCACCACCAACCCGTCACTGATCCTGAAAGCCGCCGCATTGCCGCAATATCAATCGCTGATCGCCGACGCGCTCAATTACGCCCACCAACAAGGCGGCAGTAAAGAAACCCAATTGATTAACGCCTGCGACAAACTGGCGGTGAATATCGGTGCCGAGATCCTGAAAAGCGTACCAGGCCGTATTTCTACCGAAGTGGATGCCCGGCTGTCATTTGATCGCGGTATGTGTGTGGCAAAGGCTCGTAAACTGGTGCGTATGTATCAGGAACAAGGGATCGATAAATCACGCATTCTGATCAAACTGGCCGCCACCTGGGAAGGTATTAAAGCGGCAGAAGATCTGGAAAAAGAGGGCATCAACACTAACCTGACGCTGCTGTTCTCATTTGCCCAGGCACGCGCCTGTGCCGAAGCCGGGGTGTTCCTGATTTCGCCGTTCGTAGGCCGCATCTACGACTGGTATCAGGCCAAACAGCCGGTCAGCGATTACGATGCCGAGCAAGATCCTGGCGTGAAATCCGTGCGTGCGATTTATGAATACTACAAACAGCATCGCTATCAGACCGTGATCATGGGAGCCAGCTTCCGTAAGGTGGAACAGATCCTGGCGCTAGCGGGCTGCGATCGTTTGACCATTGCGCCAAACCTGCTGGAACAGTTGAAACAGAGTCAGCAACCGATTAAACGCCAATTAACGCCTTCAGTGGAAGCATGCCACCCGCCTGTTCCGCTGGCCGAAGCCGAATTCCGCTGGCTGCATAACCAGGATGCGATGGCGGTAGAAAAACTGGCCGAAGGCATCCGCCTGTTTGCCGTTGACCAGCAGAAACTGGAAGACATGCTGGCTGCCGAGCTGTAGTGCCAGCCTGGGCAATAGAAGAACGCTGATTCAGTAAGCCGAAACTCTGTGGCTGTTCAGCCACAGAGTGAGCCACCTCAATCAGGGGAAAAGATTATTCCATCACCCGATGAATTTGCAGATACTGCAACAGCATGATGGTTTTACCATCTTTAATCCGGCCATCGGCAATCATCGCCACCGCCTCACTGAACGGCAACTCCACCACTTCGATATCCTCATCTTCAATCCCCCCACCCGCAGCGTGCCGCCCGTCGTCGTGATATTCGGCAATGAAGAAATGGACGATTTCCGTCACGCCCCCCGGCGACATATAAGCTTCAAAGATTTTCTTGAGCTCATCCACCTGAAAACCGGTTTCTTCAATCGCTTCGCGGCGCGCGCACTGCTCAGGAGAGTCGGCATCCAGCAACCCGGCGCAGGCTTCCAGCAACATACCGCTGGCATTACCGTTAACATAGGTTGGCATACGGAACTGGTTGGTCAGCACCACTGTGCCTTTGGCGCGGTTATACAGCAAAATCGTGGCGCCATTGCCACGATCGTACACTTCGCGTACCTGTTCAATGGAGCCACCGTTCTTGCGTTTTAAATCAAAGGTATACTTGTTCAATACGTACCAGTTATTCGACAGCAGCTCTTTCCTGATATTTTCAATCTTTGATGACATAAACCTGGCTTCCGTTAGCAGATCTGGCCCCAATATATGCCAATAGCAAAACGCAGCCACGGCGGATTTGCAACAAGAAACCGCAGGCTGAACCGAATAGTCATCGGAGAAAGGAAAGAGGGTTTCAGTAATTTGAGATCGCAGAAATAAACATAAGATCAACATCCCTCACTTGCTTATGAGGGATTTATCGAAGAACAACAGCGGCGGAGTCGGCAAGTCACCAGGCTTATTTACGGCTTAGGGATGGCGTCCAGTGAGAAACTGGTACTACTGATCACATCACCGGCTTCATCATAAAAATCAACACCGAGGGTGGCACTGGTAAAACGCCCCCCGTTCGCTGGCAACATCATGGAGTTGGGTGTTAAAATCCCTGCATCGATCAGCTCCTGATACGCAGCAATTAACTCCTGCTGTCGCTCTAATACTTCCCCCAGAGTATCGCCACCCACCTGTGTATACCCGGTCATCACACTATTTAAGGCGGCTTGATTGAAGCAGTTATAAAAACCACTCGCCATTCCCGAGAAATTCTCGTCGCCAATGGCTTCCCTGACAGCTACGGCATCAAAAACCGGGTTAGACAAATAGATCCCAACTTTGATTTTTTTATCAGCCTCTGTCACGTTGGGGTTAACTTCAAAACTCAGCATCGGATAAATGCTGCTCTTATCATCTTTGCTCCAGCCATGCATACGTGCATCACTAATAAACTCATAAGCTTCCATATTATTAATCCTATTCAGTCTGTCGTTTATTTTTTCAACCCAAGACCCTACTTGGGTAAACACAATATATGTCATTGAAGTAAGTGATGATATTCAGTACTGCTGTCCTGTCTCTGACACAAACATGCGTCATTCCGGCTGGCTAGAACGGCAGTAAACAATAATCAGCCATCTAGATATGCCGTAATAAAAAAACCCGCAGGCTTTTCAGCACTACGGGCTTTGTTAACACTCATGGTTTTTAGAAACCGCTCGGCACTTCGCGCATATCCGGCAGTTTATGCGCAATCCCTTTATGGCAATCAATACAGGTTTTGCCTTCGGTAATCGCTTTGTCATGCATTTTCGCCGCCACGGTTTTCTGTACGGCAAAATCCATATACTCAAAGTTATGGCAGTTACGGCACTCCTGTGAATTATTGGCCTTCATGCGGGCCCATTCATTGGTCGCCATCGCCAACCGGTGAGATTCAAACTTCTGCGGCGTGTCGATCACGCCAAACAGTTTGCCATACAGCTCTTTGCTGGCCTTCAGCTTACGCAGCATTTTCGGTGCCCATTCGTGCGGTACGTGGCAATCCGGGCAGGTGGCCCGCACGCCGCTGCGGTTGTTATAGTGCACGGTGTCCATGTACTCTTCGTAAACGTTTTCGCGCATTTCATGGCAACTGATGCAAAACTGCTCCGTATTAGCCGCTTCCATACCGGTGTTAAAACCGCCCCAGAAAATAATCCCGGCGACAAAGCCGATCAGCAACAGCGTTCCCAGCGCCAAACGGCTCGGCCTGCGCCACCAGCGCCATAAACGGCGGATCGGCCCGGCCTTGTTCTCAGATGTTGCATTATTACGTTCGGCCATAACTCCCCCGCTTAGTGCCCAAAGCCCTGCATAGGCTGAAAATTGTTACCGATAATCGGTGCTGCATCAGTTTGTGGTACGTGACATTGCAGACAGAAATAGCGGCGCGGTGCAACATTGCCGAGCACTTTGCCGTCGCTGTCCATAAAGTGCGTCGGGCTGATGCGCGGTGCGCCGGTGGTGCGATAGGTATCCACACCGTGGCACTGCAAGCAGCGGTTGGTGTTCTTGGTGACCTGGTAACCATCAATGCTGTGCGGAATCATCGGCGGCTGGTTGACGTAGTTCAGCGCCATTTTTTCCTGCTGTTTCGGCATGTTGATCTGCCCTTCGGCAGTGGCGGAAACCTCTGGTGACTGTTGAAGATCGACATCGCTGGCGGCAAACGCCAAGCCGGCAACCACCAGCGACAGCAGCACACCACACAGGGAAAGCGGCTTTTTCAGGACATTGCTTTTCATTTTTTGGCTCCCGAATAATGAAATTTGGTCTTAATCTCGAATACATTTTCTGCACAGACGTCGATACAACGCCCGCAGGCAATACAAGTCTCATTGGCTACCCGTGGTGTGCCTTTTTGCAGCAATAACGGTTCACGCAGAATCTGGGGTTCCGGGCAAACATGGAGGCAGTCCATACAGCGTGTGCAGTTTTCACGCCGTTCAGCGCTGATCTGCACCACCCCCTGGCTGCCAATCACACCGTACAAGGCACCTACCGGACAAAGATGGCCACACCAACCATGCTCAACCACCAGCAGATCGAACAGGAACAGCGCCACAATCAGCCAGATCCCTGCACCAAACGCGGCAACCAAGCCTTTCAGCCATCCCAATGCCCCCTCTCCTGTGCCATGGATCAAACCACGGCCCATCAATGCCACTGGATTGACCCACTCCCACAGCAGCGTGCCACTAACGACGCTACCCACTAATACGGCGATAAGAATGCCGTAACGCAGGCTGCGCGGCAGGCTGGCTGATTGCCGCAGGCCTAATTTACGCCGCAGCCAGGCGGCCAGATCGGCCACCGGGTTCAACGGGCAGACCCAACCACAGAACACCCGGTTACCAATCAGGCCGTAGACCAGCACCACTGCGGCCCCCACCCACACCAACCAGGCTGGCCAATGCCCGGCCAACAGGCTTTCCAGCATCATCAACGGATCGGTGAGCGGGATTGTTTCCAGCAACAGACTGGCGCTGTAGTTCCCCCGCAAAATCCAGGTTCCCCACAGTGGCCCAGACAAAAACATCAGCAAAATCAGTAATTGGCTGCTGCGGCGCAGGATCAGGAAACGGTTGCTGCGCCACCAGCCGTGGCGCTGGCGCGCCTCGCGCCCGGCTTGGGCAACAGGATTGGCCATTATTCACCTCCCTTTACGCCACGGGCCGGTAATGTGATCCCTTCCGGTACTAATGAATGCCCCGCACGCTGTTTTTCTTCCCAACCCCAACGGTAATGTTCACCCAACTGCCCACGCGCCAGTGCCAGCGGCAATACTTTTATCGCCGCCTGCTCCAGTACGCAGGCCTGTTCACATTTGCCACAACCGGTGCAGGCAGCGCTGTGTACCGTGGGCAGAAACATTGCGTGCTTACCGGTGCGCTCGTTGTGTTGCAGCTCCAGCGTAATCGCCTTGTCGATCTGTGGGCAGACGCGGTAACAAACGTCGCAGCGCAAGCCCTGCCAGTTCAGGCAATTTTCGTGATCCAGCAGCACCGCCAATCCCATGCGTGCCTGATCAATGTCAGTCAGATGGGGGTCCAGCGCCCCGCTGGGGCAGGCCACCACGCACGGAATGTCTTCACACATTTCACAAGGAATATCGCGTGCCACAAAGTAGGGCATTCCTGCCGCCAGCGGCGACAGCAGCGTTGCCAGCTTCAATGTTTGGTACGGACATGCCTGCACACACTGGCCACAGCGGATACAAGCGCTGTCAAACGCGCCCTCGGCCAGTGCGCCCGGTGGCCGCAAGGCCAAACCGTCACGAGCCTGCGACTGTTTCTGCTGCAACCCAAGCAGCATCGCAATCCCGGCCAACCCGGCGGCGCTGCGCGCTGCATCGCGCAAGAAGCGCCGCCGTGCCGGAGTTTTCTCTCTTTGCTGGCTCATGGCATTGGCCTTATACCTTCTCCAGTTTCACCGCGCACTTCTTGTAATCAGTTTCTTTCGACAACGGATCGGTGGCATCCAGGGTCAGGTTGTTGACCAACTGCGCCGCATCAAAGAATGGCATATACACCAAACCCTGCGGCGGGCGGTTACGGCCACGGGTTTCGACAATGCTCACCAGCTCACCACGGCGTGACAGCACTTTCACTTTATCGCCCCGGCGCAGGTTGCGGTTTTTGGCATCCAGCGGATGGATAAACACCACGGCTTCAGGGAAGGAACGGTGCAGTTCCGGTACACGGCGCGTCATCGAACCGGTATGCCAATGCTCCAGCACACGGCCGGTAGACAGCCACAGATCATATTCCTGATCCGGGCTTTCCGCCGCCGGTTCAAACGGCAGCGCGAAGATCACCGCTTTACCGTCAGGCTTGCCATAAAAGCGCACGCTTTCCCCCGCTTTCACATAAGGATCGGTGCCTTCGCGGTAACGCCACAGGGTTTCCTTTCCATCGACCACCGGCCAGCGCAGGCCACGTGCCTGGTGATACATATCGAACGCCGCCAGATCATGCCCGTGACCACGCCCGAAGCCGGCATACTCTTCAAATAATCCTTTTTGGATGTAATAGCCGAAGTCACGCGCTTCATCGTTCAACTGATCCGCCGGGATCTCTTCCAGCGGGTATTTGTTGACTTCGCCGTTGGCGAACAGCACGTCATACAGGGTTTTGCCACGGTATTCCGGCTTCTGTTCCAACAACTCCGCTGGCCACACTTCTTCTACCTTGAAGCGTTTGGCGAACTCCACCAACTGCCATAAATCGGATTTGGCTTCGCCCGGCGCTTTCACCTGCTGCCGCCAGAATTGGGTACGCCGCTCGGCGTTGCCGTAAGCGCCCTCTTTCTCCACCCACATGGCGGTTGGCAGGATCAAATCCGCCGCCAGCGCGCTCACCGTCGGGTACGGATCAGAAACCACGATAAAGTTGCGCGGATCGCGCCAGCCCGGCATACGTTCTTGATTGATATTCGGCCCGGCCTGCATGTTGTTGGTACACAACGTCCAATAAGCATTCAGCTTGCCGTCTTTCAGCGCCCGATCTTGAGCAACCGCGTGCAGCCCCACTTTTTCCGGGATAGTCCCGGCGGGCAGCTGCCAGAGCTTTTCAGCGATCTGGCGGTGTTTTTCGTTAGTAACCACCATGTCCGCTGGCAGGCGGTGGGCAAAAGTCCCCACTTCACGCGCCGTACCGCAAGCGGAAGGCTGGCCGGTGAGAGAGAACGGCCCACAGCCTGGTTTGGAAATCTTGCCGGTCAGCAGGTGCAGGTTATAACACAGGTTATTGGCCCAAACGCCGCGCGTATGCTGGTTGAAGCCCATCGTCCAATAAGAAACCACCTTCACATTCGGGTCGGCATACAGCTTTGCCAGCGTTTCCAACTGATCTTTCGGCACTCCGCTCATTTCAGCGGTTTTCTCCAGCGTATATTCCGCCACGAAAGCTTTGTAATCCTCAAAGCTCATCGGTTCCGAGGCATCGCTGCCCGGATTCTTCGCCGCTTTTTCTAATGGATGAGTGGGACGCAGGCCGTAACCGATATCGGTCGCCCCCTTGCGGATATTGACGTGCTGCTTGAGAAACGCCTGATCGACCGCATTATTCTGAATAATGTAATTGGCGATGTAATTCATGATCGCCAGATCGCTTTGCGGGGTGAACACCATGGCATTATCCGCCAGCTCAAAGCTGCGGTGTTCAAAGGTTGACAGCACTGAAACGCTGACCTTATCGTTGCCCAAGCGGCGGTTGGTAATGCGCGACCAGAGGATCGGGTGCATTTCCGCCATGTTGGACCCCCACAGCACGAACGCATCGGCCTGTTCGATATCGTCGTAGCAACCCATAGGCTCATCCATGCCGAAGGTGCGCATGAACCCCACCACCGCCGAAGCCATGCAGTGGCGCGCGTTCGGATCGAGGTTGTTAGAACGCAAACCCGCCTTGAACAGCTTGGCGGCGGCATAGCCTTCCCATACCGTCCACTGGCCGGAACCAAACATGCCCACCGCTTCCGGCCCCTTCTCCTTCATCGCCCCTTTGAACTTCTCGGCCATGATGTCGAAAGCCTGTTCCCAACTGACTGGCGTGAATTCTCCTTCTTTATCGTATTGGCCGTTTTTCATGCGCAGCAGCGGCTGAGTCAAACGGTCTTTGCCGTACATGATTTTCGGCAGGAAGTAGCCTTTGATACAGTTCAAGCCGCGGTTGACCGGCGCATCGGGATCGCCCTGTGAGGCGACAATGCGGCCATTCTGGGTACCGACCAGAACGCCACAGCCAGTGCCGCAGAAACGGCAAGGGGCTTTATCCCATTTGATTTCATCGCCACCACCGACCACCGCCTGCGCAACCGTTGGGATCGTCAGCCCGGCCGCCGCTGCGGCTGCGGCGGCGGCATTAGCTTTCATGAAGTCTCGACGACTGAGTTTCATGGCGTTACCTCACCTTGCTCATCCTGCTGGTGATAAACCAGCGACACCGCCAGCACGCCGTCCAGATTACGTGCCGACTCAATTTTCTCCAGCAGCGTTTGAGAACGCGCTGCCTGCATAACCACCACCAACTTGCCCTGCTGTTGATCCTGTGCCGGAATTTCTGTTTCCGGGATCGCCATCAGTGCCGGGATCAGCCAGGGAAACTTTTCCGGCCGGGCTTGAACCATCAACCCGCTCACATGCCATTCGTTATTCATTATTTTTACTCCGGGTTATCGCGATCGCCGAGGCCGGGCAATCGGCTACACAGGCACCACAACCATTGCACGCCGCCGCCTCAAGCACAGGTTTGGCTATCCCCCCTAACTGCGGCCGAAAACGGATAGCCTGCATTTCGCAGTTATCCTGACAACTGCGGCACTCAATGCCATGCCAGGCCAGGCAGCGGGCGGTAAACTCTGCCACTAGTTGCCATGGATGGGTTTGCGGTGGATAAAACAGCGAGGCTTCACAGGCAGTTGCACATTGGCGGCAAAAGGTGCATTCAGCCCGTTGGAAATCAACTTCAGGAAAACCGCCACTGCCAGTAATCAGCACCCCGGTTTCACAGGCGGTGACACAGGCCAGACACCGGGTACAACCCGCCAGAAAGAGAGAGTTTTCACACGACCATGGGGGACGGATCGCATCAGAATGATGACGCCATTGTCCGCTCAACAGTCCGCGTCGCGACAATTCGGCCATGTGGTTTATCCTTAGTGTTAACAACACGTCTTGCGTGTAAAACAATCAATCAGAGAATTTAGTTATTTTTATGTCAAAAACCTTGTAAAGGTCAGGAACAAAATAGGTTGAATGCCAGGATGAGATAATCACTCTTTAGAGGTAAATCACGGGGTTAATTGCGCCAGATCAATCTCTGGTAAAGCATATTGGCATTTCGCGCGAGGTGTGCCGACTTACCGTTATTTACTTAACTATACAACGAAATATTCTTTGTACTTCGGCAAGCTGTTTGATGAAGGGCGCAGTGATTTGCAGTTGCAAAGAGTATCATCTTGCTTCAATAAGGTATTCAGGTGGTATGAATCGCCCCACAAGGCTAAGGATGTTGAATTGCTTGTAAAACGCTCAGTGACCAGCAGCCTGGCTAAGGCATTGATTAGCATCATGATACTTTCAGTGTTATCGACAGGGGTAGCGCTGATTACCGTGGCCGCCAGCCTGAGAGATGCCGAAGCAGTGAATATTGCGGGTTCACTGCGCATGCAAAGCTACCGATTGGCCTACAAACTGGCCAATGGCTCTACCGATCTGAATAAATATTTGGCGCAGTACCAGCAATCGCTGCTGGCACCTGCCCTGCTCAAACTGAATCGCTTTTATGTCCCGCGGGACGTGCAGGAGAAATACCAGACGCTACGCCAATCCTGGCAGGAGCTGGAAAAACAGATCCTGGCCGGGGACCCGGAAAACTACCAGTTCAACGTGGCCAGCTATGTCGCGCAGATTGACCAGTTTGTTCTGGCGCTGCAACGCTATTCTGAGCTAAAACTCGGTATTGTGGCCGCAATCAGCTTCGTCGGCTATATCGCTATCGCAGCTTTGGTGCTGTTTTGTATCCGTTTTATGCGCCGTCAGGTTGTCACCCCTTTAAAACGGTTGGTTGATGCCAGCCTGCATATACGGCAGCGTGATTTTAGTCATCCACCACTTGATGTTTCGTTACCAAATGAGCTGGGAGTGTTATCGCAGACGTTTACCGCCATGTCTGGCGATCTTTCCAAGCTATATAAGTCGCTGGAATCTAAAGTGGAGGAGAAAACCGAACGCCTGCAACAAGCTAACCGCACGTTAGAAGTACTCTACAGTTGTTCACAAGCCCTGAGCGCCGGGCAACTTGACCAGCGGGCATTCGAGAAAGTTTTGCTCATTGTGCGCCTCAGCGAACAGTTACAGTGTATCCGGTTGAATGTAGAAGATAACTTCAGCCGTTGGCAAGTCAGCAGCGGTGAGCCTGCTGCAGCATTGGAATGGCACGATTTGGTGATTGTGCAAGACAACAAACCAGTGGGTAGCCTGAACTGGCAACATCAGCAACAACCACCTCACCCCCACCTGATACAAAGCGTGGCGAATATGCTCAGCCGAGGCGTCTATTTCAACCGCGCGCAAAAACAACATATGCAGTTTCTGCTGATGGAAGAACGCTCCACCATCGCACGTGAATTGCATGACTCGCTGGCACAAGCGCTCACGTTCCTGCGTATCCAACTGACCTTACTGAAACGCACATTGGCAGACAATTCGCCACCGGCCCACGACATTATTGATGATTTTGATCGGGCGCTGGCCGATGCCTACCGCCAGCTGCGTGAATTGCTGGCCACCTTCCGCCTGACGATTCAAGACGCCGATCTGAATACCGCATTGCAACAGGTTCTTGAACCATTAAAACTGCTGACCCCCGCGCGGATTCAGTTACACTGCCGGCTTGCCTCACAGGCGCTGAATGCCCAGCAACAGGTTCATGCGTTGCAGATTGTGCGTGAGGCGGTGTTGAATGCCATTAAACACGCCGATGCACAGGAAATTGTGATCCGCTGTGAAATTACCCCGGACGGGAATAATCAAATTACCATTTGCGACGACGGTTCCGGCATCGACAGCCTGGATGAACCGGAAGGGCATTACGGTTTGAATATTATGAGCGAACGAGCGGCACGCCTGGGAGGAACATTGCACATCCAGCGCGGCAAAGAAAAGGGAACGGAAGTCTGCCTGACGTTCCCGCCTTAAGAAAACAGAATTATCCGTTTCAGTACCCACTGATCATCTGTACGATGATCATGTTAAAGATATCTTCTGCACTAAATGCCACTATATTAATAAAGTTCATTCCACGGCAAAGAGCCTTCCCGGCACTTATGTGGTTTTACTCGCTACAGGGAGCATGTTTCATTGTGAAGAACTATAAAGTCATGATCGTTGACGATCACCCGCTGATGCGGCGAGGCATCAAACAATTGCTTGGGTTAGAACCACAGTTCACCGTGGTGGCAGAAGCCAGCAATGGCAATGAAGCAATTACCCTGGCCGGGCAGTTGGCACCTGACATTATCCTGCTTGATCTGAATATGAAGGGTCTCTCAGGGCTGGATACGCTGAAAGCATTACGTGATGAAGAAGTGAGTGCGCGCATCATAGTGCTGACGGTGTCTGATGCACGCAGCGATGTGTATGCCCTAATCGACGCCGGAGCCGATGGTTATCTGCTGAAAGACAGCGAACCAGAGCAGTTGCTGGAAAATATTCGGGAAGCCGCCGAAGGCAGGAACGTCATCAGCGCAGCGATAGCAGATTATCTTGCATCACGCAGTGAACAGCGTAATCCGTTTGCCGATCTCACCGAACGGGAACTTGATGTGTTGCAGGAAGTGGCGCGTGGTATGTCCAACAAACAGGTCGCGACACAATTGCACATCTCCGAAGAGACGGTAAAAGTGCATATCCGCAATATGCTGCGCAAACTCGATGTGCGTTCGCGCGTGGCGGCCACGGTCATGTACCTGGAATATAAGAGTCAATAATGTTTCCCCGGCATGCCGGGGAACCTTCATGCAATAGCCGCCAGCAATGCCAGATGATGCTGGTTAATCCAGCTTTTATTTAATGGCCCCCAGCTCTCAAGCTGATAAAAACCGTCGTTATTACGCACGCCCTGTTGAACAAACTGCAATTCCACACCTAAACCAGGCAACGCTTTTAATACATCCTGCAATGTACGGCGCGGCCAGCCGGTCGATGCCATCAGATATGGAACATTAGGCCGTTCACTGTGGCTAATCAGCCAGCAAAGATAAAGGCGGCGGGCAAATACCGGGTTAATTTCCATGCCAAACTCCTGCTGTGGATAATTTCTGATGATTCACCAATCGGTGATCAACATGCCAGTGTGAATTTTTACCACTGTTATTTACACTATCTCCATTTTTTCTCCACGCTTTCCCTCTGCATCGCGAGTAAAGTGCAATAAATTTCACGTTATAGTTTGAGAGCTGATGGATATCCCCCAAATCATTCAAGTTGCAGGAAAGCCAATGCACATGCCGCTTGAAGTATGATGGATATAAGCATAACTGATGCTGTCAAAAATATAACAAGTCACAACGAGGTTCGTGCTGCATGGCTAATTTTTTTATTGATCGCCCTATTTTCGCTTGGGTTTTAGCAATTATTCTGTGCCTGACCGGAACGTTGGCGATTTTTTCTTTGCCTGTTGAGCAATACCCGAATCTCGCCCCGCCTAATGTGCGGATCAGTGCCACGTATCCAGGGGCTTCGGCACAAACGCTGGAAAACACCGTTACCCAGATTATTGAGCAGAGTATGACTGGCCTGGACAACATGATGTATATGTCGTCGCAGAGTACCAACACCGGCCAAGCCAGCGTGACGCTGACCTTTAACGCAGGCACCGATCCCAATCAGGCTATGCAGCAGGTGCAAAACCAATTACAGGCCGCAATCAAACGCCTGCCGCAGCCGGTGCAGCAACAGGGGGTAACGGTATCAAAATCCGGCGATACCACGCTGATGATGGTGGCTTTTGTTTCCACCGATGGCAGTATGGACAAGCAGGATATTGCCGATTACATCGTTTCCAATCTGCAAGATCCCCTCAGCCGTATTGATGGCGTTGGCAGTATGGACGTTTACGGTTCGCAGTACGCCATGCGTATCTGGCTGGACCCCAACAAACTTACCGGTTATCAATTGACCACCCAAGACGTGGTGAACGCCATCAGGTCGCAGAACACCCAGGTCGCGGTTGGTCAGCTTGGTGGTTCGCCTGCGGTGGATAAACAGGCGCTTAACGCCACTATCAACGCACAATCTCAGTTACAAACACCAGAACAGTTCCGCGAAATTACCCTGCGCGTCAATCAGAACGGTTCACTGGTGACATTGGGCGATGTCGCCACGATTGAAATGGGCAGTGAAAACTATAACTTCCTAAGTCGTTACAATGGGTTGCAGGCGGCCGGGATGAATATCAAACTGGCTTCCGGTGCCAATGAACTGCAAACCGATCAACAAGTAAAAGACAAAATCGCGGAACTGGCACCATTCTTCCCGCACGGGCTGGAAGCCAAAGTGGCCTATGAAACCACTCCGTTCGTTAAAGCATCGATTAGGGATGTGGTCAAAACACTGTTGGAAGCCATTGCGTTGGTTTTCCTGGTGATGTACTTGTTCTTGCAGAACTTCCGCGCCACGCTGATACCGACTATCGCTGTTCCCGTAGTGCTGCTGGGCACCTTCACCATCCTTTCTATTTTCGGCTATAGCATCAATACATTAACGATGTTTGCCATGGTCTTGGCGATAGGTCTGCTGGTTGACGATGCCATCGTGGTGGTGGAAAACGTCGAACGCGTGATGAGTGAGGAAGGGCTATCCCCGCGTGACGCCACGCGTAAATCCATGGGGCAGATCCAGGGCGCGTTGGTGGGGATCGCTCTGGTACTTTCAGCGGTTTTTGTCCCAATGGCTTTCTTCGGGGGCACTACCGGTGCGATTTATCGCCAGTTTTCGATCACCATTGTTTCCGCCATGGTACTTTCAGTGTTGGTGGCGATGATCCTCACCCCGGCGCTCTGCGCCACCCTCCTCAAACCGGTGACCAAAGGCCATCACCATAGCAAACGTGGTTTCTTTGGTTGGTTCAACCGGGTGTTTAACCGAAACGCCGAACGTTATGAACGCGGCGTGGCACGCGTACTGCACCACAGTATCCGTTATATGGTGATTTATCTGTTGCTGCTCGGTGGCATGGCAGTATTGTTCCTGAAATTGCCTACCTCATTCCTGCCGCAGGAAGACCGTGGCGTATTCACCGTGCAGGTACAACTGCCAACGGGTTCAACCCTACAGCAAACCACTAAAGTTGTGGAAGGAGTCGAACAGTATTTCCTCACTAAAGAGAAAAATAACGTGCTGTCGGTGTTTTCTACCATCGGCTCCGGGCCGGGAGGAAACGGGCAGAATGTGGCACGCATGTTTATTCGCCTGACCGATTGGGGATCGCGTACCGCGGGTGCCAATAGTTCATTCGCCATCATTGACCGTGCCAGTAAAGCCTTCCGCAATATTAATGAAGCGCGGGTGATCGCCAGCAGTCCACCGGCCATTACCGGGTTAGGCAATGCGTCGGGTTTTGATATGCAGTTGGAGGATCATGCCGGGCAAGGCCACAGTAAATTGATGGCCGCACGTGACCAGTTGCTGCAATTGGCCGGGCAAAACCCGCAGTTGGTGCGTGTACGCCATAACGGCCTGGACGATACCCCACAGTTGCAAATCGATATTGATCAACGTAAAGCGCAAACACTGGGTGTCAATATTGATGATATCAATAGCACCTTATCGACCGCCTGGGGCTCAACCTATGTTAATGACTTTGTTGACCGTGGGCGGGTGAAGAAAGTGTATGTTCAGGCCGCCGCGCCTTTCCGCATGCTGCCGGAAGACATCAATAAATGGTATGTGCGTAACAATTCTGGCGGTATGGTGCCATTTTCCGCCTTCTCTACCTCTTATTGGAGTTCTGGTTCACCGCGCCTAGAGCGCTATAACGGCAGTTCATCAGTAGAAATTGTTGGAGAAGCCGCTTCTGGCATCAGCACTGGCACCGCAATGGACGAGATGGAAAAACTCGTCCACCAGTTGCCAACCGGTTTCGGCCTGGAATGGACAGCTATGTCCTACCAGGAACGCCTGTCTGGTTCCCAAGCCCCTGCGTTGTATGCCATTTCGCTGCTGGTGGTTTTCCTGTGCTTGGCGGCGTTATATGAAAGCTGGTCGATTCCTTTCTCGGTCATGCTGGTTGTCCCGCTCGGGGTAATTGGCGCCGTCGCCGCCACTTGGCTGCGCGGGCTGGAGAATGATGTTTATTTCCAGGTTGGGCTGCTAACCATTATTGGTTTATCTGCCAAGAACGCGATTTTGATTGTTGAGTTTGCTAACGAGCTTAACCACAAAGGCCAGGATCTGATAGCCGCAACGCTAGAAGCCTCGCGTATGCGTTTACGCCCGATTCTGATGACTTCGCTGGCTTTCATCTTCGGCGTATTACCTATGGCAACCAGCAGCGGCGCTGGCTCCGGCAGCCAGCATGCGGTTGGCACCGGCGTGATGGGCGGCATGATTTCCGCCACCATCCTGGCCATTTTCTTTGTGCCGCTGTTCTTTGTCCTGGTACGCCGCCGCTTCCCCGGCAAGCTCGCCGTGCAGCAACAGATAAAGAAAAACAACGAGTAATAAGCATAAAAAAGCAGCACCGGAAACCCGATGCTGCTTTATTACAGACTAAATCTTTGTACCCAAGGTGTTTTAAGTAAAAAAAACAATCATCCTTGTTGTAAGCTTCAAAGCGGTGTTAGTTACCTAACATCTCATCGATGAAGTCTTTCCAATGCCCTAACTCACGATCAACCATAATACTTTACAACCTCCATTTAAAATCACCTTAAATTCTACGCCTGTTTTTTGACCAAGTGAAGTCTTTTGGGAACGATGCCAACCGAATAAAGCGGGAGTAGCGCACATTTTCAGATTAATCATCCATCTGGCTAGGTAAGGTATTTTCTTGTACCAACAATTTTTCCATAGTAGCGTGCCATTAGGTGGTTAGGGATCGCATCAATGAGGAACAAACTGTGGAAATCATTACCGACCCCAGCCATTGCCATATTGATTGGCAACGGCTGGCAGAATTGCTGGAAGCCGCTGGATTGGGCAAGCGCGATCCGCAGACCATGTTGAAGATCTATCAAAATAGCCAGTTCTGTTATTTCAGGTTGGTTAATGGTGAACTGATGGCTACCGCTCATGCTATCAGTGATATGACTTCGGTAGCTTATCTGGCCGATGTCGCGATTCACCCGCGTTTTCAAAGGCACGGTTATGGTCATCAGTTAATGCAGCGCGTAATGCAGGATCTGGCTCCACTTGGCAAAGTATTTATCTACGCGGTGCCGGATAAACTGGCATTTTATAAGAAATATGGCTTCCATGATCTGACAACGGGTATGGTTTACGCAGCAGGAACCACACTGGAACATTTGCAAAACGGCGGCTATGTGCGCTGAAATTGATCTCAACAATAGGATAAACGCTACTACCAGAAATAAAATTGCTGAGTATCAATTAGATATTGCTCAAGGAGCAACTTATTTTGCAGGGAAAGCTATGTTATATTCATTAAAATGTTTATTCTTTGCTCATTTTTTTGTATTATAATTTTTTAACCTTATAAAAACCATGGATGATATATGTCAGGAAAATTCTTGTGCTCTATTTTTATCGGTGTTCTATTCCTTGCTGGTTGTGATGGAGCCAAAGATAACGTTGCCGTAAATAAAAACGTTGAACAATCGTCAGAAAAAAATACGGCAGATGAAAAGTACTCGCTATTCGTTAAAGCATTTAATCTTTCTGTTGATGGCAAAATGACAGAAAACTTAAATAAGTTTATGGGAAATGATTTTTCTAATAAAGATATCCCATTCGTTGAATATCTGGATGGATATTATATTACTCCTTCCATTCAGGCGTTAAATGCAGGTTTGACGATAAAAACCTCATCATCTGAACTCAACGTATTGGCTGAAAAAGCTCAAGGATACCTTGCGGCGCTGGAGGCTTTCGAACCCATTGATAACCAGATGAAGCAATATATCCAGGCAAAAGGGTATTTGAATGAAGGGGTTGCAGAGCGGCAGGAGAAAGCCGAACAATATATCACCGCCTATAAATCCCTGCTGCACGCCAATAACGAATTTTATGTAGAGATCCAGAAGGTCGATGCCGAAAGAAGTAAGGCCGCTTATGAATCCGCCCCGGATAACTCTATCGAGAAAACGGTCGCCGGATTAGTTTGGCACGGCAAACAATCCATTAGTGATTTTGATCAACTGATGACTTTATCAAAAGCAAAAAAAGAAGATTATAGTCAGTTGATTTCAGCGACCAATGCATTGGAAAGCGACTTAGCGCCCATCATCGGTTCAAAAGATCCAGGCTGCATTTCGTTAACCAACTACGTAAATGGCTATCTTGGCGCGTTAAGAAGCTTTACTCAATACGCCATTGACGATGCGGCTAAAGCCCCTTCTTCTTCCGGTTGGGTGAACGCCGTTGGAGAGCGTTATAACAGCATGGTGGGTGCAATAAACCAGCACGGCTGCAAGTCACCGCAATAAATCAAGCGGATGTATTGCGATACACTACTCTGCCAGCCAGTTAAGCCACTGGCTGGCATCTACTTAAATTCAACTGCCATGAGCCTTTTTGAAAATGCCCTTTTTCTATTTACAGGTACGTAGAAACCACCTCGCGCTGAAAAACCTCGATACCCAGAAAACCGCTTCAGCAACAGCGGCTTTCAGCACCGAACGGTTGCTGGTGGGTCAGTTCTTTGTCGCCAATTCCTGTCTGTATCATCTGGTACCGCAGGTTTTCCCCGGTTATATCAATCTGCTTAAGCGCCGCCATTTACGCACTCATATTCTGGTGCATGCGCAAGAGATGCTGGAAGGAGGCCTTAGCTCAGTAGAACAACGGGTCCTACAGGAATTTCTCGTTCAGAGTTTTCGCAAAGCATGTAGCACGGTTTATGCTGGCCCTCAGGCACTAGATGATGAAACGGTGAAACGCATTATCCGCATGAATTCCAGAGAGGTCATCACCGCCGCTGATCTCAAACAGGTTTAGGTTTTGCCCCTTAATTGACTATGATGCCGTCGCTGACTCCCCCCTTAATCAAGGCGGCTTCATTACATAAAAATATATATCTTTTTGTTTTTTATCTAAATTAATTTAAAACCAGCTTACTGCACCGCTCAAATTACCAACAAAAATGTCTTATTTATTTTTATAAGCCATGGTGGAGTAATCATAAAAATAAACATCTTCGACCTTAAATTAAGTAATTTAATTGTGGTTATTAACTTTATTTTTCTCACTGAACCATTTCGCATTACCACACAAATTATAATAACCATACTTATAATAAACATAGCAAACGGCCCTCTAGTCAAGCCATGAAGATATACCAGAATACCTGTATTGATAATACCTAAAATGGTAAAAATAAAAACAGTACTGCTTACCACATCTGCAAGAACGAGGATATAATTTTCAAAGGTCTCATCACATGCAACTTTACCTCCCTTGCCATAAACCTCATGAACTGCCTTAACATAAGAGCTCTTCATTTCCAATAATTCCTGATATGAAAAACAATTCGTTAATATCAGCTTTCTGGCATTCATTTTTACTTCCATGTTCATCATTATTTTAAATGAATCGCATATTATAATAATTAATACGCGACGACATCCCTTATTTTACCCGGACCGAAACACAAAAACTGGCTAGCTCATACAACTACGCCGTTGCGCAAATCAAGAAAAATCACAGTGAAAAAGTATCACTGTAATCAAACGAGCTATCTATGCACCTCCCTTTAAATGCTACCTTCCCCCCCTGCCAATGCTGAATGTATCGTTGGCTGGATCTAAGCACGGTTTTGCCGCATTATCTTTCACATAATCCAACAACCTGGCGGCCTACATCCTCATCGCTGACCTGTTGTTCCATACTGATTCGAAGATATAGGTAGCACTTTCGCATGATCAATCAGGACTCAAAAAATTTGCTTAAGCTCTATGGCATCAAAAATTGTGACACCATCAAAAAAGCGCGCCGTTGGCTGGAGGAACAGGGAGTTGCTTATCAGTTCCACGACTATCGCGCAGACGGGCTGAGCGAACAGCAACTGCGTGATTTTGTCGAACGTCTTGGCTGGCAGCCGCTGCTGAACACCCGTGGCACCACCTGGCGTAAGCTGGACGAAGCACAGCGCAATGCCTGCGATAATGCCGAAGCGGCTATTGCGTTAATGTTGACACAACCCGCCATTATCAAGCGCCCGCTGTTGGATGATGGCAATGGCCACGCGTTGCTGGGTTTTAGTATCGATAGTTATCAGCAATTCCTCGCCGAGGTCACGCCATGATTTGCCCGGTTATTGAGCTGGCGCAGCAGTTAATCAAGCGCCCTTCTCTCAGCCCGCACGATGCAGGCTGCCAAGAAATCATGATTCACCGCCTACAAGCTCTCGGTTTCACCATTGAGCCGATGAACTTTGGTGATACACAAAATTTCTGGGCCTGGCGCGGCCAAGGCAAAACGCTGGCTTTTGCTGGCCACACCGATGTTGTCCCTACTGGGGATGAAAAACAGTGGGAAAACCCGCCTTTTGAACCCGCCATTCGCGATGGCATGCTCTATGGACGCGGTGCCGCTGATATGAAAGGCTCCTTGGCGGCAATGGTAGTGGCCGCTGAACGTTTTGTCGCCGCACACCCACATCATCAGGGCCGCTTGGCTTTCCTGATTACTTCCGATGAAGAAGCCAGCGCCACTCATGGCACCGTAAAAGTGGTAGAAGCGCTGATGGCGCGCCACGAACGCCTTGATTACTGCCTGGTAGGTGAACCTTCCAGCACCGAACGCGTCGGGGATGTGGTAAAAAATGGCCGCCGTGGCTCGATTACCGCCAATCTGCACATCCACGGCATTCAGGGGCACGTTGCCTACCCGCATCTGGCAGACAACCCGGTTCACCGCGCCATGCCTGCGCTGAACGAGCTGGTGGCCATTGAATGGGATCAGGGTAACGAATTTTTCCCGCCAACCAGTATGCAGATTGCCAACGTGCAGGCGGGAACCGGCAGTAACAACGTGATCCCTGGCGATATGTTTGTACAGTTCAACTTCCGTTTCAGTACTGAACTCACCGATGCCATCATTAAGCAGCGCGTACAGGAATTGCTGGATCGCCACCAGTTGAAATACAGCCTTGATTGGTGGCTATCGGGCCAGCCATTCCTGACCACACGCGGTGCGCTGGTGGATGCAGTGATCAATGCCGTGGAACACTACTCAGAAATGACGCCACAGTTACTGACCACCGGTGGTACTTCTGATGGGCGCTTTATCGCCCAAATGGGTGCACAGGTGGTTGAACTGGGCCCGGTAAATGCCACGATCCATAAAGTCAACGAATGCGTTCATGCCGCCGATTTGCAGTTACTGAGCCGTATGTACCAACGCATCATGGAGCAATTGATCGCATGATCACACCAGCAATGCTGACCGGGCGTTCAGCGGAACATTTGGCGGTGCTGAGCGGCAACCATCGTTTGCAACCCGCAGCGGTAGAGGCTTTTCGCGCAATGCAGCAGGCCGCCAAAGCGGCGGGGTTTGATCTGCAACCCGCCAGCACTTTCCGTGATTTCGACCGGCAATTGGCTATCTGGAATGGTAAATTCTGCGGCGAGCGGCCAGTATTGGATAAAGACAGTCAGCCAATAGATATCACATCACTGTCAGCCGCCGAACGTTGTGAAGCCATCCTGCGTTGGTCTGCTTTACCCGGCGCCAGCCGCCATCACTGGGGCAGCGATCTGGATATTTATGCCCCGTCGCTGCTGCCGGCAGGGAAAAAATTGCAGCTGGAACCTTGGGAATACCAAGAGGGGGGCTATTTTTATCCGCTGAATCAGTGGATAACTGAACATATGGCTGATTTTGGTTTTTATCGCCCGTTTACCGAAGATAAAGGCGGCGTGGCCGTGGAGCCCTGGCATCTCAGCTACCGCCCTTTGGCGCAGGAGGCTGAACGGCTATTGACGCCCGCGCTACTGCTGGCATCCTGGCAGGATAAAGAGGTGGCCGGTGTGCAATGGCTCACTCACCATTTGCCATCAATATTTTCGCGTTTTATTCACGTTGAAAAGGGCTAAACATGCATTGGTTAACAGACTACTGGTGGGTAATCCTGGTGATACTGGTCGGCATAGTGCTTAACGGGATCAAAGAGTTACGCCGCCTGGATCACAAAAAATTCCTGGCCAACAAACCGGAGTTGCCACCGCACCGCGATAACAACGCCAAGTGGGACGACGAAGAGGATTGGCCGAAGAAGAAGTAATCTCAGGGCGCACTGATTAGCGCCCTGAAGCTTATTTAAACGCGATCAAATCTCCCCGCTTACCGAACATCGCCTCTTCCCAATAATGCTGCGGCACATAGTAATGTAAACGTTCCAGCGCCTGGTTCATCATGCCCTGATTGATGGCATGCCCAACGCCTTCTTCTACATCTAACGTAAAATCACAGCCAACGGTTTGTAACCGTGCCGCCGCCGCACGCGCATGTTCCACCGCAATCACGGCATCGGTTTCACCGTGGATCAGATGCACCACGCTTTCACCAAAGTTCACTTCCGGCAATTGGGCAAAACGGCCACTGAAAGACACCACGCGCCCGGCCAGTTTCGGTTCTGCTTTTAAACTTTCCAGCGCCATAATCGAGCCTTGAGAAAAACCGATCAACGCCGTTCCGGCATAGCCTACACCACTTTGTTGTTGCCAATAACGCACAGTTTCAACAAACTTCGGCATCACCTCGGCAATACGTTCCACACGGTTTGCTTCCGAGATCCCCTGCACGGAGAACCACTGGCGACCATTACCCTGCCCAAAAGCAAACGGCCCTCCGATGCTCACCACCAGCGCCTGCGGGAAATCTTTGGCGAAGTAGCGGCCAATCTCCCCCATCGCGACCGGATTATCGCCCACGCCATGAAACAGCAGGATCAACTGCTCAGCCGGTGTTACAGGGCTTTGCACAACGAAATGTTCATGTTTCATGGGGAACTCCTCAGATTGAATATTGCTCTACTATACTCCGCGGAGAATTCGGGAAAATCAGGTTTTATTGAATAACTCTTTCCATTTATTGCAATGATTGTGACCACTGCTGCCAACGATGACAACGCGGCTGATCCAACTGTGCGAGCGCCTGCGCAACTTCTTGCCGCCAGTGGCGCAAGAGTGCTTTCTGGCCGCTTAAACCATACTCAGCAACGCATTGCGCCACACTCTGCTGCCGTTGCAAATGTCTGCGCAGAGCAGCCAGCGGCCATGGGGTGGTCAATAACAAGCGTTGCAGCGCCCCCAGGCTGGCTTCCAGTGGCCGATGGGCGAAGGCAAACCCAGCCAGCTCGCGCCAATCCTCTTCGTTCAGCAATGGAGCACTATCATCCCCCACTATGAGCAGTTGCAGATCAACACGCTGCTGTAACCAACGCCAGTCACGGGCCAAATGCTTATGCGCCGCGTGGCACAAGACCTCTCCCTGATCGCTAAGCGGCAATAGCGCCATGGCGGTATAGCAACCGCTGCTGGCTTCCGGTTTGCTGCCGATGCGCACCAGAGTAAAACCACAGGATTGCCAAAAACGCCACAACGGCTCGGTATAGCCAAAGCTGACGGAAAGAAAATCCAACCCCTGCGAACATTGTTTTTGCTGTTCGATTAATCGGCTGGCAATCCCTTGCTGACGCAGCTCCGGCAATACCGCAATGCGGGTAATGCGGCGTGAGCGCAGCGTTGGAGCCCACCAGTGGCCGCCATGTGCTGCCAGCGATTGTGCTACCAGATTGCCACGCGGCCTCCTGCGACCGGCCCAGACTTCATGCGCCAGTTCAGCCGGCAATCCTCCTTCATCCACCAACCACAGCGCCCCCACGATCTCGTTCGCCTGCGAGGCAGCGCTGAAATGCATCCCCGGCGCATCCATCAGGCGGCGCAGATCCAACGGAGAGGTTCGATAATGGGCGCTGCTGAGCAACGCATAAAAACGCTTTAATCGCTGTGGATCGGCACACAGCTCTGCTTGTTCAAGAGGGGTAATACTCAACGCCTGATTGGCTGCCGACCACGGCGGTTCTTCATTAAACAGCAATGCGTTATCGATGATGCGTTCCAGAGCATCACCCGCCGACCAGCGTATCGGCTGCTGTAAACTGAGCGGCTGCCACTGTGGCAATGCAGCACAGAATTTAAGCAAAAAGCCGCGCCCTGTGCCTTCGTAGCCCTGAACCGTGGTGGTCAGTAGCACGCGTGGGAAATAATTCACCAATTGCTGTAATAACGGGCCAGGGATCGCCGCAGCCTCATCCACCAATAACCAGCCAACATCGCTGACGCGATGTGCGGCACAATGGTGCAACAGCGCATCGGGAGCCCAGAATACCGCTTTCCCCCCCGCCCATTCACTGGCGACCTCAGTTGCCGCCCGGCTTGGCCCGGTAAGCCAGCAAGTAAGTGGGCTGGCCGCTACCAGCATCCCTGCTAACGTGGATTTCCCACGGCCACGTGCTGCGGTCAGCACCCAGACACCGGGCTCGGCCACCAACAAGCGGGCTAAAATAGCCTGCTGCTCGCTGCTCGGTTTACCCTGTGGCGGTTGCCAATCCTGGCGCTGCGGCAGCGGCGCCAAACACAATGGTTCACCCTGTCGCCAAATGGTCACTTCATGGTCTGCCGTGAGCTGTTGCTGCAAATGCTTAATGAAATTCGCTGTAACGATCGGCTGTGGGCAATCGCTCCAGCGCAGGCTATCGCCATCCGGCTGCTGCGCCCAACGCGGCCAAGCGGGAACCAACAGCAGCAGCCAGCTACCGGCGCGCAGCGTACCGCAAAGCTGGGCCAGAGCGGCAACATCCAGCCCTTGTGTCGCGTCAAAAACGGCGTGCAAGCGCTCTTGACCAAGCAACGTTTTGACCGTGCCATTGGTCAAAGCCTGTGGCGTACAGTGAGCTTCGTTACCTACCCACGGCCAATCACCCGGCAGCTGCGCCGCCAGTTGTTGGGCCTGCCTACGGCACCATTGCGTTTCACCGCTGAGAACCAGTAAACGCCGGATACCCTGCCGCTGCATGCGTTGTTGGATTGCCTGTAACATCAGAAGCTACACCTGAAAGAAGAATACCGCTGTTTATCCCCGTCATACTTCCCGCAACTCGCATTACTTAGGCTATCAGTATTAGCAGGAAGTGCATCAACGGGCGGCGAACGTATTGCATTTGTTCGGATCGCCGCTGTCGAATCCTTGCTTGAACCAGGTATAACGCTGCTGCGAAGTGCCATGCGTGAAGCTGTCTGGCACCACGCGCCCCTGGCTTTGTTGCTGTAAACGGTCGTCACCAATCGCCTGTGCTGCGTTCAGCGCTTGCTGTAGATCTCCAGCCTCAAGCATGTGCTGCCGTTGCGCATAATGCCCCCAGACTCCAGCAAAACAGTCCGCCTGCAATTCCATTTTCACCGAAAGGCGGTTGATCTCCACCTGGCTGGCGTTCTGCTGCATCTGGCGAACTTTGCGCTCAATGCCCAGCAGGTTCTGGACGTGATGACCAATTTCGTGTGCCACCACATAGGCCTGTGCAAAATCACCGCCAGCCCCCAGCTTGCTTTTCATATCCTGGTAAAACGACAGATCGATATACACGGTGCCGTCTGCCGGGCAATAAAACGGCCCCATCACCGACTGACCCACGCCACAGCCTGTGCGCGTAGCGCCGCGATACATCACCAACTTCGGATCTTGATAGCGTTTGCCTGACTGCTGAAAAATGTCCTGCCAGGCATCCTCGGTCGAAGCCAGTACCACTGAGGTAAATTTAGCTAATTCATCGTCTTTGGCGCTGATATTGGTACTCTGCTGTGGCGCCTGTAGCGTCATATCACCACCGTTCAACAACGGTGTCAGATCTATACCGTAGTAACCGGCAACCAGCACTACCACCAGAATAGCTATTCCCCCTTTGCCACCAATGGGTGGGCGAAAACCGCCACCCCGGCCTGAAGATTGCCCGCGGCGATCTTCAATATTGTCACTTTCCCGACGCCCTTGCCAACGCATGCATAAGCTCCAAAATAATCGAAGGCCGTCATTATAAAGGGTTAGCGGCGCAGGAAATGCAGTAATTTTCTGGGAATAAAAAAGAGAACGGGGCATTCCATAGGAAACCCCGTCTTGAACAGGCTGGCAGGTATAAGCTTAGTCTAACTTCACACCGATACGGCGGGCGACTTCTTCATAGGCTTCGATCAGGCCACCCAGGCTCTGGCGGAAACGATCTTTGTCCATCTTATCCAGGGTGTTTTTGTCCCACAGGCGGCTGCCATCTGGGGAAAACTCATCACCCAGCACCACCTCGCCGTTGAACAGGCCAAACTCCAATTTGAAATCAACCAAGATCAGGCCCGCATCGTCGAACAATTTGCTCAACACTTCATTGGCCTGGTAACTCAGTTCACGCATGCGCGCCAGATGTACTTTGCTCACCCAACCGAAGGTTTCGCAGTAGGATTCGTTAACCATCGGATCGTGCATGGCATCGTTCTTCAGGAACAGATCGAACAATGGCGGGTTGAGTGGCAGACCTTCTTCGATACCCAGGCGCTTGACCAGTGAACCAGCCGCACGGTTACGGATCACGCACTCAACCGGCACCATCGCCAGTTTTTTCACCAGCACTTCGTTATCTGACAGCAGGCGTTCCATTTGCGTTGGAACACCGGCTTCCTCCAGTTTGCTCATGATGAAATGGTTAAATTTATTGTTCACCATGCCTTTGCGATCAAACTGCTCAATGCGCTGACCATCCAGTGCTGACGTATCGTTACGGAATTCCAGCACCAGCAGGTCCGGGTTTTCAGTGGTGTAGACGGTTTTCGCCTTTCCGCGATACAACTCAGCTAGTTTTTGCATCTTACTTACTCCAATGAGGGTATACCTTCCGGCCACCAAACTGCGGCTCACTGCCTACCGGGTATAGAATTGACCTGATAAATTCTTTGGTTTGCGGGTAACTATTGTGCCAAACCAGCGACGCAAACGATACCGTTTCTGCAAAGTAAAAAGGGGCCGCAGCCCCTTGATGATTATTTAGCGCTAGTTTGGCTGAAAGCCGCCTGGAATGCCGCCACCAACGCATCATTCTGCGCCTGAGGCAAAGGTTTTCCTTTGGAGTCGATAAATTGCAGGCTGGTACGGTTATTCAAATCACCGATTTGCAATTTGTAATCACCGTTTGCCAACTCAGGATCTTTCACACCCAATGCGTTCCAATCGCTATCACTCAAGGATTTATAGGTCACCGCAATGGTTCCCTGCGGGCGACTGCGATCCCCTACTTTCATCCCCAGTTTCTCCAACGCCGGTGGCAAGCGATCCCACACAACGGTGTACGGAGCCCGCACAATCAGCACCGGTAAACCAACATCATCTGCACCACTCTGCACATCCAGCGTACCCGTGCGGCTGGCCGATTGGCTGCTCGTCAGGTTGTCTTGCTTGTCCAGGCTTTCGACAATGCTGTTCATCATCATGCTGTTATAGCGCTGGATTTCGGCAGTATCCGTTACTTCATCCGTTTTGCCCTGCTGGCGCAGGCCCAGCGTTTTCACAATCAGCGCCTGCTGGTAACCCTGTTTCTGCACGCTGATCTGGTAGCGGCCTTCGTACTGGTTATCTTCATCCAGACGATTCCACTTCACCCAATCCGTAGTCAGGGTTTGACCCGCTTCGTCGCGGGAAGCGACCGGGATGTTTTTCGCCTGCAACGCACCGGCAACACGTGACCACAGATTTTGGTTCTGCGGGCTGTTTTCCAACAGCAGCGTACTGCTGTTATCGGCCGATTGACCGCGGGAACCACTCAACAGCGCCAGCGGCTGCGATGGTGGCCGGATATCCAACTGTTTGCCGACGGCACCCTGCCGCTCGCTGGTTGCAACAACAAAATTACTGGATGGCGCGGGCAGGGTTATGCTGGCCGGCGCAATCAACGGTTTGAGCGGTGCGGCGTCGAGATATGCCTCATCGCCACTGACCTGGCGCTTGTAACGCTGATCGGTGGAACACGCCGCCAACGTCATCACCAGCGCTATACCCACGACTTTTGCTACCGTCGATTTTTGCAATAAATAAGCCATCAAATCTCCCTAAGAATGATATCCCCGTCGTGCTTGAACCGTAACAGGTGTGCTCCCCTGATAATCACCGGGGCTTTACGCACCAACCACCCTGCTACGGCTGCAATTACTGGGGGTTATAGCAAACCGGCGCTTTTCAACGCACGCTCTACAACCGGACGGGCAGCGTCACTCAACGGCGTCATCGGCAGACGCATCGTATCGGTTGCCATCAATCCCAATGCCTTACAGGCCCATTTCACTGGGATAGGGTTTGCTTCTACGAATAAATCCTGATGCAACGGCATCAAGCGCTGATTCAAACGGCGGGCTTCGGCAAAGTTGCCTTGTGCCGCAAGACGGCAAAGTTCGGCCATTTCACGCGCCGCCACGTTGGCCGTCACGGAAATCACTCCGTTGCCCCCCAGTTGCATGAAATCCAGACCGCTGGCGTCATCACCGCTCAACAGCGTGAAACTTTCATCATCAACCAGCTCTTGGATCTGGCTCACACGACTTAAGTTCCCTGTTGCTTCTTTGACGGCAACAATATTTTTGACTTCGGCTAAACGCGCAATCGTCGGCGGCAGCATGTCACAACCGGTGCGTGAAGGCACGTTATAGAGGATTTGCGGCAGATCGGTGCTTTCAGCAATCGCTTTGAAATGCTGATACAAGCCTTCCTGCGTCGGTTTATTGTAGTAAGGCGTGACGGTCAGGCAACCTACCACGCCGGTGTTAGCGACGTGCTCAGTGAGCAAAATCGCTTCGCTGGTTGCGTTGGCACCGGTTCCGGCGATCACCGGAATGCGGCCAGCGGCCAATTCCAACGTCAGTTTCACCACATCAATATGCTCATGATGAGCCAGCGTAGCGGATTCACCGGTAGTCCCTACGGAAACAATCGCCGCAGTCCCACTGGCGACATGGTAATCAATCAGTTTTTTTAGGCTCGCGCGATCGACAGCACCTTTGGCGTCCATCGGCGTAACCAGTGCAACAATACTTCCCGTAAACATTGGCCATCCCCTTCACAAACAAGTCACTCATGGTACTTTTGACACCTATCCAAAAGCAAGCAAACACGCTTGGCAGGCGGTTTTTTTTATGTTTACCATGGTAATCCCATTGAGCACGACAGGAAGCGCCATTTTGCCTAAGCCAGACGAACACTATCTTGTGATTACCGCACTCGGCACCGACCGCCCCGGTATCGTCAACACTATCACCCGCCACGTTAGCAGTTGCGGATGCAATATCGAAGATAGCCGTCTCGCCATACTGGGTGAAGAATTTACCTTCATCATGCTGCTTTCGGGCAGTTGGAATGCAATTACCTTGATTGAATCCACTTTGCCGCAAAAAGGGGCGGAACTGGATTTGCTGATCGTGATGAAACGCACAAATTCGCACGAAAGGCCGCCGATGCCCGCCACGGTGTGGGTTCAGGTGGAGGTGAAAGATTCTCCACATCTCATTGAGCGTTTCACCGATCTGTTTTATTCCAGCCAGATGAATATCGCTGAGCTGGTGTCACGGACTCAGCCTGCCGAAGGCGGCCTGCCGCCCCAGCTTTATATTCAGATTACCGCTCACAGTCCCGGTAATCAGAATGCCTCAAATATTGAGCAAGCCTTTCATCACCTATGTACAGAATTGAATGCGCAAGGCAGTATTAGCGTTGTGAACTATCCACAGCATGACGAGAAAGATGGAGAGTAGTGATGAGCCCATTGAAAGCCGGTGATACAGCGCCAAAATTCAGTTTACTCGACCAGGACGGTGAGGAAATTCATTTGGCCGACTTCCAGGGACAGCGAGTTCTGGTGTATTTCTATCCTAAAGCCATGACGCCAGGTTGTACCGTACAAGCCTGTGGCCTGCGGGATAACATGGACGATTTGAAAAACGCAGGTGTCGAAGTGCTTGGCATCAGCACCGATAAACCGGAAAAACTGTCACGTTTTGCCGAAAAAGAGTTACTCAACTTCACGTTGTTATCTGATGAGAACCATCAGGTAGCAGAGCAGTTTGGCGTTTGGGGTGAAAAAACCTTCATGGGGAAAACCTATGATGGTATTCATCGCATCAGTTTCCTGATCGACGCCAACGGCAAAGTTGAGAAAGTGTTTGATGATTTCAAGACCACCAATCATCACGACATCGTTCTGGATTACCTGAAACAGTAATCTCCGCCTCTGTTATTTTTGCTCTCAAAGCGCAGCCCCTCGCTGCGCTTTGCTTTCGCTGCCATTATTGAGCTTCTTTCTCCGCATCCACCAGCCTGTCATCCGGCCAGGCATGAATTACCGCTTTCACCAGCGTTGCCAGAGGAATCGCAAAGAAAACACCCCAGAACCCCCACAGGCCGCCAAAAATCACCACGGAAAGGATGATCACCAGCGGATGCAGGTTAACCGCCTCAGAAAACAGGATTGGCACCAACAGGTTACCGTCCAATCCTTGAACCACCAGATAAGCGACGATCAGCGTCCAAAAATCGGCACCGATACCCCATTGAAACATCGCCACCACCACCACGGGGATCGTCACCAACACCGCGCCAATATAGGGGATTAACACGGAGAACCCCACCAGCACGGCCAACAGCAGTGAATAACGCATATCCAGAATAAAGAACACCAGATAGGTTGCCACTCCTACGATCACCATCTCCAGCACTTTGCCACGAATATAATTGGTGATCTGCTGGTTCATTTCGATCCACACCTGCCCCGCCAGCCCACGCTCACGCGGCAGCACGCGGCGCACCGCGTTGAGCATCTGCTCTTTGTCTTTCAGCAGGAAAAACACCATCAGCGGCACCAGAATCAGGTAGATCGCCAACGTCAACAAACCAACCAGCGAAGCCAGGGAAAATTTGACCACCGACTCTCCCACCCCAGAAAGCCGCCCGCGCAGATTCTCCGCCATCATGTCGATAATGCCGACATCCACCAGCGCCGGATAACGCTTTGGTAGCGTCGCCGCATAGTTGTAGAACTGGTTGAGCATCCCCGGTAAATCGGTCATCAGGCTCATGCCCTGTTTCCAAGCGGTTGGAGCCACCACAAACACCAGCAGCAGGGTGATGCCACCAAACACAATCAGTACCATGCTGGCCGCCCAGACTCGCGAACAGCCACAGCGTTGCAGGCGCGCAGTGGGCCATTCCAAAAGATAAGCCAGCACAATCGCCACCAGCAAGGGCGCTAAAATACCGTGCAAAAAATAGAGGATACAGAATCCGGCAACCAGAATAACCAATAGCGCAATAGCTTGCGGATCGGTAAAACGGCGGCGGTACCATTGTAATAACATCTCCAACATCAGAGATTGCTCCTTAATTTCATCAATGAGGGGGTATTCCGCCTTTCCCTGTGCGTTCCAATCAATGCTATCTTATTCCTGATTACGCAGGCCAAACATTTCATTGCAGGCGCTAGCTGGCTATGATTGAAAAGGTGTTAGCCCATTCGGGTTCACAAAACGCAAACAGTGCATTTTTGTGAGCCAACGCACTTTCACGCTGATTGTACTGGAGAGTCTGGTACGGAAGAAGAACTCTTGTGTGCCGCTGACGTCTTAGTGATGACTTTGATTTAAGGGAAACGCCTGACTATGACCACCCGGTTGACCAAAACAGCGTTAGCAGTCCTGTTATTCAGCACATTGAGCGCCTCTGGGGTGGCCCCCGTGAAGGCAGATACACAAGATCAACTGCCAGACATAGGCACCTCTGCTGGGGGAACGTTAAGCATCGGCCAGGAATTACTTATGGGCGATTTTTACGTGCGGCAACTGCGTGCCAGCGCCCCATTAATTAACGATCCTTTATTGACTCAATACATTAACCAGTTGGGTAACCGGCTCGTAGCAAATGCCTATTCGGTAAAAACGCCATTCCACTTCTTTCTGGTGCGTAACGATGAAATAAACGCCTTTGCCTTCTTTGGAGGCAATGTGGTGCTGCACTCGGCCCTGTTCCGTGAAACGGATAACGAAAGCCAACTGGCTTCGGTGCTGGCGCACGAAATCTCTCACGTCACCCAACGCCATTTGGCGCGGGCCATGGAAGATCAGCAGCGAAATGCCCCGCTGACCTGGGTAGGGGCGTTGGGTTCGATCCTGTTAGCCATGGCGAACCCCACCATGGGGATGGCAGCCCTCAGCGGCACGCTGGCAGGCGCTCAACAGGGGATTATCAGTTTCACGCAGGCTAATGAGCAAGAAGCCGATCGTATTGGTATTCAGTTGCTGCAACGGGCTGGGTTTGACCCAGAAGCCATGCCAGATTTCATGCAAAAACTGGCCGATCAATCCCGGTACTCCTCCAAACCCCCAGAAATGTTACTGACGCACCCGCTGCCGGACAGCCGGCTTTCCGACGCCCGCAACCGTGCCAACCAAATGCAGCGCCGTATCGTCCAATCCAGCCAGGATTATCTGCTGGCCAGAGTACGCACTCTCGGTATGTACAGTGCAGAAGGTTATGGTCTGACCGAAGAAATATTAGCCAGCTACAGCAAGGGCAACCAACGGGAACAAATGGCAGCGCAATATGGCCGGGCCATTCTGTTTTACGAAGCGAAAAAGTATGATCAAGCGCGTAATACCATCCAACCGTTGCTGACGCAAGACCCGAAAAATGTCTGGCTGCTGGATCTGATGACCGACATCGATCTTGGTCAACAGAAAGCCTCACAGGCTATCGCCCGCCTACAGGCGGCCAACGCAGAGCAAAGTAAAAATCCGGTTTTGCTGCTCAATCTGGCAAACGCCTACGTGGAAGGCAATCAAGCGGCCCAAGCGTCAAGAATTCTTAACCGTTATACCTTTGCACACCCGAATGATCCAAATGGTTGGGACTTACTGGCACAGGCCAATGCCGCACAGGGGCTGCGCGCTGAAGAACTCTCTGCGCGGGCAGAAAGCCTGGCGTTGGCGGGCCGCCTGGATCAGGCTATCGAATTACTCAGTAATGCTAGTTCCCTGCAAAAACTCGGTAGCCTGGAGCAGGCGCGTTATGATGCACGTATTGACCAACTGCGCCAGTTGCAGAAGAGCTTCAGCAAGTTCCAGCGCAGCTGATTTGACCAAGGAATGATTGACATGAAAAACGTAACTCTCTACCACAACCCACGTTGTTCAAAAAGCCGTGAGACTCTGGCCCTGCTGGAACAACGAGGTGTTGAGCCCAATGTGGTTCTGTATCTGGAGACCCCACTCTCGGTAGAGGAACTGAAAAAGTTGCTACGGGAATTGGGTTTCAGTTCCGCACGTGAGCTGATGCGTAAAAAAGAAGATCTCTACAAAGAGCTGAAACTGGCGGATGAAAGCCTGAGCGAAGAACAGTTGTTACAAGCGATGGTGGCTAACCCGAAGCTGATCGAACGCCCCATCGTGGTAAAAGGCAATCAAGCCCGTCTTGGCCGGCCACCGGAGCTGGTGCTGGAAATCCTCTGATGCAACCGGGCTCGGCATACCGGGCCCTTACAATTCCAGAGTATCCTTCACAAACGGAATCGTCAGTTTGCGTTGTGCGGTGATCGACGCACGATCAAGCTGATCCAAGGTCATAAACAGCGTGCGCATTTCACGATCCAGGCGCTTAAGCAGGAAACGGCCCACGTCTTCCGGCAATTCAAAACCCCGCAGCTTGGCGCGCAGTTGCAGAGCCAGCAGTTTCTCTGCATCGGTAAGGGGTTGCAGCTTGTAGATCTGCCCCCAATCAAGGCGCGAAGCCAGATCCGGTAAGCGCAGATTCAATTGGCGCGGCGGGCGATCGCCAGTAATAAACAAACGTGTACGCCCGGTTTCCAGAATGCGGTTATAAAGATTGAAAATCGCCATTTCCCACTCTTCATCGCCAGCAATGCATTCAATATTATCCATGCATACCAGTGCCAGCTGCTCCATACCATCCAGCACTTCCGGTATAAAATAAGCCCGTTTATCCAGCGGTACATAGCCAACGGCTTCACCACGCTGTGACAATTCCGCACAGGCAGCGTGCAGCAAATGGCTACGACCACCGCCCTCGCGTGACCAGAAATAGATGTAACTACCATGTTCCTGATGAATTGCAGACTGGATCGCCGCAAGCAGAGATGGGTTCTCACCCGGATAAAAACTGGCAAAAGTTTCATCATCAGGGAGATAAAGTGGCAGTGAAAGCTGTGCCGGTGTATTCAGAAAAGTACCTCAACCAAAACTGGCAGCAAGACGGCAGCAGTTTATCACAGAAAACCCGCCCTGTTGAACCGGCAGGTTTTTATGCCGTCTATAGCAACGAGAAGTGGCGATTATCCGGCATCACTGCTATACCCAAAACGTTTGATATTGCATAACCTTAAGCAATGTCCCTCAGACTCTGGCAAGGATAAAGACGATGAAACCATGGAACACAATACTGCTGGCGGCGGTTATTGGCTTGCTGGTGGCAGGCTGCGATAACTCCTCCACAACCAAAGGCAACGCAGAACCACTGCAAAACGGTTCGGCAAACCAGGCAACAACCCATGATGCCAAAGACAGTGCTGAAGAAAACCACGACAACATGGATGATCAACCACAGGAAACAGAAGGTGCCAACGATCCCGCCGGGAAATCTGTCGGCCCATAAACCAAAACAGGGCGGAGATCCCCGCCCTGTTCTGCCTTATACCACCGTATTACGCATTATTTGTGATCGAGCCGTTCTTCTGGAACATCGATCACTTCTTCTTCTCTGCGATACAGGCTGATCAGCTTGAACAGCAGGCTCAGGCCAATACCAACGACGGTTGCCAGCGCCATACCTTTCAGCTCTGCCGCACCGATATGCACTTTAGCTCCGCTGACGCCGATAATCAGGATCACCGAAGTCAGGATCAGGTTCTGTGCTTTGTTATAATCCACTTTGGACTCAATCAGCACACGAATACCCGAAGCACCAATCACCCCATACAGCAACAGGGAAACGCCCCCCATCACCGGCACCGGCACCGCCTGGATCGCCGCCGCCAGTTTGCCGATGCAAGAGAGCAGAATTGCCAGAATCGCCGCTCCGCCGATCACCCAGGTACTGTAAACCTTGGTAATCGCCATTACGCCGATGTTCTCACCATAAGTGGTGTTCGGCGTTGAGCCGAAGAAGCCAGAAATCACCGTTGAGATGCCGTTGGCAAACATCGAACGATGCAGGCCCGGATCGCGCAGCAGATCTTTTTTAACAATATTTGCCGTCACCACCAGGTGGCCAACGTGTTCAGCAATTACCACCAACGCCGCAGGCAGAATAGTGAAAATAGCAAACCATTCAAAACGTGGCGTATAGAAGGTGGGCAGAGCAAACCAGTGCGCTTCACGGATCGGCGTCAGATCTACCACCCCCATAAAGAATGACAGCGCATACCCCACCAACACACCGATCAGAATCGGAATGATTGCCAGGAAACCCCGGAATAACACCGAGCCCAATACGGTTACCCCGAGCGTCACCAGTGAGATGGTAATGGTTGTGCTGTTGGCAGAAGTACCCTCCGCAGGCAACAATCCGGCCATATTGGCTGCCACACCCGCCAGCTCCAGGCCAATGACGGCGACGATGGCCCCCATTGCCGCAGGCGGGAAGATCACATCCAGCCAGCCGGTTCCGGCCTTCTTCACGATGAATGCCACCAGGCAAAACAGCACACCGCACATGATAAAACCGCCAAGCGCCACTTCATACCCCAATGGCAACAGCAGCAGTACCGGCGAAATAAACGCAAAGCTGGAACCCAGATACGCCGGGATTTTACCTTTACAGATAAACAGATACAGCAGCGTGCCAATGCCGTTAAACAGCAGCACCGTCGCCGGGTTGATGTTGAACAGAATCGGCACCAATACCGTTGCGCCAAACATGGCGAACAGATGCTGGAAGCTGAGTGGAATCGTTTGGAACAACGGCGGGCGTTCGCTGACGCCGATGGCGCGACGAGTCATGGTGTGTGTTTTCCTCTGAATTGTATTAATCAGTTAGTTAAGCTTAGTGAGTTATACCCAATGAATTTTAAGTTACCGCCAGGCGGCAAGAACCTAAAACCCCAGGAGCTTATGCGCAATCAATGACCGGGGTTTACGTCCGTAGCCAGCAACGCTGTAGCTTGAAAGACAAAGGGTATAAAAAAGCCGACTCTCTGGTCGGCTAAACTTTATTTGGTACCAAATATCTTATCGCCCGCGTCACCCAAGCCAGGCACGATGTAGCCATTTTCATTCAGGTATTGATCGATGGAAGCGGTATACAATTCAATATCCGGGTGCGCTTTCTCCAGTGCGGCGAGCCCTTCCGGCGCCGCCACCAGTACCAACACTTTGATACTGTGGCAGCCCGCTTTTTTCAGCAGATCGATAGTGGCAATCATCGAACCACCGGTTGCCAGCATCGGATCAACCACCAACGCCATACGCTCTGCGATATTGGACACCAGTTTCTGGAAATACGGCACAGGCTCCAGGGTTTCTTCATTACGATAAACCCCCACCACGCTGATACGTGCGCTCGGCACGTGTTCCAGCACCCCTTCCATCATGCCCAGACCGGCACGCAGGATAGGGACTACGGTAATTTTTTTCCCTTTGATCTGCTCAACTTCAACCGGCCCGCACCAGCCCTCAACGGTGACTTTTTCCGTCACCAGATCGGCCGTCGCTTCATAGGTCAGCAAACTACCCACTTCAGAAGCCAGCTCACGAAAGCGTTTAGTGCTGATATCATGCTCACGCATCAGCCCCAGCTTGTGTTTCACCAGCGGGTGTTTCACCTCAACGATCTTCATCATTTATCTCCTATTAAGGCGGCTTGCAGCAAAAAAATCGCGCGATTATACCGCCTTTTCCTGAGCGCGCCACTACTCATCGCCAGATCTAAATCAACAAAAGAGTGATAATTATTATATACCCAATCAATTTCAAGCAGCAGTTTACCTCCGTTACCAGTAGCAATCACATCACCTGACAGCGACAGCAAAAAATTGGCGCAGGCCCACAAGGCCCTCGCAAACGTTTGCATGCGCTGTTAGAATTGCCGCGCCTTGTTCCGGCAGCAATGCCGGATGCACAGTTTTCAAACCGCAAACCGTCGTGGGGATCGCGCAGTGACCGACAAAACCTCTCTCAGCTATAAAGACGCAGGTGTCGATATCGATGCTGGCAACGCATTGGTAGACCGCATCAAAGGTGTAGTGAAACAGACCCGCCGCCCGGAAGTCATGGGGGGATTGGGTGGGTTTGGCGCCCTGTGTGCGTTACCGCAGAAATACCGTGAACCGATCCTGGTTTCCGGTACTGACGGTGTGGGTACCAAGCTGCGTCTGGCGATGGATCTGAAACGCCACGACACCATCGGTATCGATCTGGTCGCCATGTGTGTCAATGATCTGGTGGTTCAGGGTGCCGAACCCCTGTTTTTCCTTGATTACTACGCTACGGGCAAATTAGACGTAGATACCGCGGCCAGCGTGATCACCGGTATCGCCGAAGGTTGCAAACAATCTGGCTGTGCGCTGGTTGGTGGCGAAACCGCCGAAATGCCCGGTATGTACCACGGCGAAGATTACGATGTAGCAGGCTTCTGCGTTGGCGTGGTTGAGAAATCCGCGATTATCGATGGCAGCAAAGTGCAATCCGGCGATGCCCTGATCGCGCTAGCCGCTTCCGGCCCGCACTCTAACGGCTATTCGCTGGTGCGTAAAATCCTTGAAGTGAGTAATACCGATCCCACCACGACCCTGTTGGCAGGCAAACCACTGGCTGACCATCTGCTGGCACCCACCAAGATTTACGTCAAATCAGTGTTGAAACTGATTGAAAACGTTGATGTTCACGCCATTGCTCACCTGACCGGCGGCGGTTTCTGGGAAAACATCCCACGCGTGCTGCCAGAAGGTATGCAAGCGGTCATTGACGAATCAAGCTGGCAATGGCCAGCCATCTTCAATTGGCTGCAACAGACCGGTAACGTCAGCCGCCATGAGATGTACCGCACTTTCAACTGTGGCGTAGGTATGATCATCGCGCTGCCGGAAGCAGCGGTTGAAGAAGCCATCGCCTTGTTAACCGCGGCGGGCGAAAAAGCCTGGAAAATCGGCCAGCTCGTGGCCTCTGCTGACGAACAACCTGTGGTCATTCAGTGATGAAAAAGATTGTGGTATTGATCTCCGGCCAAGGAAGCAATCTCCAGGCGTTGATTGATGCCTGCCAGCAAGGTCGGATTGCGGCCAACATTGTGGCCGTCTTCAGCAACAAAGCGCAGGCTTATGGCCTGCAACGTGCTGAAGCAGCCGGTATCACCGCTCATGCGCTTGATGCCAAAGCCTTTGCCGATCGTGAAGCCTTTGACGCCGCACTGGCCGCAGCCATCGACCACTATCAGCCCGATTTAGTGGTGCTGGCCGGTTACATGCGCATCCTCAGCAGCGCGTTTGTGCAGCATTATGCCGGGCGCCTGTTGAATATCCACCCGTCACTGCTGCCGAAATACCCTGGTTTACACACCCACCGGCAGGCCATCGACAACGGTGATAGCGAACATGGCACTTCAGTTCATTTCGTCACCGAGCAGCTTGACGGTGGCCCGGTGATCCTGCAAGCCAAAGTGCCCATTTTTCCCGGTGATGAAGAGGATGAAGTGATTGAGCGCGTGCAAGCTCAGGAACACACACTCTATCCACTGGTGGTGAACTGGTTTGTTGAAGGGCGGTTGAGTATGAACGATAACGCAGCCTGGCTGGATGGCGAACGCTTGCCAGCACAAGGATATGCCGCAGATTGATGCTGGCAATCTGAATGTTGTCTAAACGGTGCTCTGATAGCACCGTTTTTTTTCACTCTACTCCAGCGCTCAGCGTTATACTTTGCACATATTGTTTATCACGTTAAGGAAAAGATATGTCGAGCACCACCAGCGTTAAGCTTCGCCCGCTGGAACGGGACGATTTAACGTTCGTTCACCAAATGGACAACAACGCCAGCGTGATGCGCTACTGGTTCGAGGAGCCCTACGAGGCCTTTGTCGAACTGTTGGATCTGTACGACAAACATATCCACGATCAGAGCGAGCGGCGTTTCATCATCGAACAGAGTGGCAGCAAAGTCGGCCTGGTTGAGTTAGTGGAGATTAATCACATCCACCGCCGTGCCGAATTCCAGATCATCATCGATCCGGCACATCAGGGTAAAGGCTATGCCAGCGCGGCCGCCAAACTGGCGATGGATTATGGGTTTTCCGTACTGAACCTCTACAAACTGTACCTGATCGTTGACAAAGAAAACCCGAAAGCGATTCATATCTACACTAAGTTGGGGTTCGAAGTGGAAGGCGAGCTGATCAATGAATTCTTCGTCAATGGTGAATACCGCACCGTACTCCGTATGTGTATCTTCCAGCCACAATATCTGGCGAGGTTTAAAATGCTACCCACCGCAAAAACTGCACAAAAATAAGCACATGCCGGGGAATAGGCCATCTCCCCCGCGCAATGCAAAGATCGGCAGACAACGGGTGCACTTCCACATTTTCCGTTCATGGCAATAAGATGCCTGCAAAACATGCCGTATTTAACAACTCAAACGCAGAAAAACATACAGATTCTGATTAATAAACTGAATAATGAATTAATGGTCATTGTTAGGTATCATTCCGCTCATTATGGATAGCTCCCAACAGACAGTCACGGCGGTAGTGGGCAAACAACTCAGGTATCTCACACACCGTGATAAAATGGAACGCCATCGGCCTGAAAAACATGCGTAAATACAAATTATTATGGTGTATATGGGTGTTATGGGCATTGCTCATCATACTTTGGTTAACAGGGATCAACACCAACGGGATCTACTTAAACCGAACGTTGTTGGCGGTTTTGAGCGTTGTGCTGTTGGTGACTATTGTATTTTCTTACAAAGTGAAAAGGACGAATAAAATGTTGTCATTTAACAAACAAAAAAAATCCAGTAATGAGTCAAAAACACCAGAAGTGATTGACCAACCGATTTCCCAAACTACAGCTTACCCCGAAGCCACCGCGCAGGCTGACGCCATCGATGCGATAAAACCGATCCGGGCCAAGAAGGATACTTTTGTCTCTAATGGCGCCCAATTCACCGGCGTGATCGAAGGTGATGGCAACATCATTATCGAAGGCAGAGTTGAAGGTAACGTGATCTGTACCCATATGGTTCGCGTTGAGAATACCGGTTATGTGAAAGGCGAGATCCGCGCTCAGCAGATCATGATTAACGGAGCCGTGGAAGGCCGCTGCTACGCCGACTCGCTGTCCATTCAGCCAAAAGGCAGCATTCGTGGGGATATTTTTGCCGACGAAATCTCAATCGAGAAAGGCGGTGTGTTTATCGGCCAATCCCAACAGATGCAGAAGGTGCAGGCTGAGCAAGGCAAAGTCACGCCGTTTAAAGCTACCGTCAACTCCGTTGAAGATGGCAGTCATCAAGAGCCGTTGAGCAACAAACAAGCCAAATAGAAACCGGTATCAGCCATAACGGCCCGTGATGTAATCTTCCGTCCGACGCTGGCATGGTGAAGTGAAAATGCCATCAGTATCGCTATATTCCACCAACTGGCCCTGATGGATAAACGCCGTATAGTCCGAAACCCGAGCAGCCTGCTGCATGTTGTGCGTCACCAGCACCACGCTGTAGTGCTGTTTCAGGGCAGAAATCAGTTCTTCAATGGTTAAGGTGGAAATCGGATCGAGCGCAGAAGTCGGCTCATCCAGCAACAACACTTCCGGCTCAATTGCGATAGCGCGGGCAATCACCAGACGTTGTTGCTGGCCACTGGAAAGACGAAAGGCATTTTCACGCAAACGGTCTTTCACCTCATGCCACAATGCCGCTGCACGCAGGGAGCTTTCCACCGCTTCGTCCAGCATGCGCCGTTCACGCACGCCTTGCAGCCGCAGACCATAAACCACATTTTCATAGATGGATTTCGGAAACGGATTTGGCCGCTGAAACACCATTCCAACTCGCCGCCGCAGCGCGGCAACCTCAACCTGCGGGCCGGAAATGCGCTCACCGTTAAGCAGCAATTCGCCTTCAATCCGGCAATCATCCACCAGATCGTTCATGCGGTTAAAACAGCGCAGCAAGGTTGATTTACCACAACCAGAAGGCCCGATCAGCGCCGTGACGCGGTGCTTTGGAATACGTAACGACACATCGTGCAGCACTTGCTTGGCACCATAAAACAGATTCAGGCCGTTTACCGCCAGTACCGTCTGTTCATCGGTCAAATGCTGCACATCCAACCGGGGTAAACGGCCCGGCGTGAGCAAACTCATGTTGTACTCCCCAAAGCAGTAATACTTTCACCCGCATTGTGCAGGACTATTGCGACCATGTTTTATACCGCTCCCTCAACGAATGGCGGATGCCCATTGCCGCCAGATTAAGCCCCACCACGATCAGCACCAGCAGCAACGCCGTAGCAAACACCAACGGCCTTACCGCCTCTACGCTGGGACTCTGAAATGCCATGTCATAAATCTGGAAACTCAGGTGCATGAATTTTCGTTCCAAGTGCAAATACGGGAAGATCTCATCCACTGGCAATACCGGCACCGATTTCACCACGCCAACCAACATCAACGGTGCCGTTTCCCCTGCCGCACGCGCCACCGCCAAGATCAAGCCGGTCATCATTGCCGGAGCGGCCATTGGCAACACGATGCGCCACAGAGTTTCCGCACGGGTGGCTCCGAGAGCCAGCGATCCCTGGCGCAAGGTGGCAGGAATACGCGACAGCCCTTCTTCGGTCGCCACAATCACCACCGGCAACGTCAGCAACGCCAGCGTCAGCGCCGCCCACAGCACGCCAGGTGTGCCGAAGGTCGGGTTCGGCAGTGATTCCGCATAAAACAGTTGGTCAAGAGTGCCCCCGACCATATACACAAAGAAGCCAAGACCAAAGACGCCATAGACAATCGAGGGCACCCCGGCCAAATTAACCACCGCAATACGGATCAGGCGTGTCAGGAGATGCTGGCCGGCATACTCATGCAAATAAATCGCCGCAATCACGCCGAACGGCATCACCACGATCGACATCAGGATCACCATCAGCACGGTGCCAAAAATGGCGGGAAATACGCCTCCTTCGGTGTTGGCTTCCCGTGGGCTGTCGGTCAGAAATTTTTGTACCTGCCCAGCCCAATGCAGCCATTTCTGCCCGGTTCCCATAGCGTTTGGATACCAGGCATCACGCACCTGGCTCAGCGGAATAGTGTGGATTTGCCCATGCATATCGCGTAGTAACAAAGCATCACGCTGACGCTCCTGATTCAGCCTCTGCAATTTATCCGCCAGTTGTTGATACTGGCGCTGTAATTCCAGCCTTTCAGCGCGGAACGACGCCTGCCAACGCGCATCCAACTGGTTATCACGCAGCAGCTTTTTCTCACGCAGGCGCAGGCTGGCAAATTGTTCATTAATGCGCGCCATATCGCGGTACTGGAGATCGTGCGCCTGGCGGGAAAGCACAGCAATCTGCGGTAAGCGCTGCTGCAATGCCTGGCTGAGATCGTGACCGGTTAGCGGCTGACCATCCTCCAACATACCAACCAGATAACCGTAAGCCGTGCCACGGGTATGGCGTTCCAAGACCAAGATCTCTTTGGGTGTGGCTCTCTCGCGTACATCGCTGGCTAACAGGGTACGGAAATCCTGCCCTTCACTTTCACGGTTCCCCACCTTGATTAAATAACGGATAAAGCTTTGTGCCTCGCCCAGCGGCAGCATAACGCCCGCATCCTGCAGCTGGCTACGTGAGAGTTCCTGCTGCTGATAGAGTTCACCGATCATAGTCACAGGCCCGGCCGCCGTTTGATTCAATTCAAACTGATAAACCGGGCCGGGCCAAAAATAACGCATCCCCTGCCCGGCCAAGAGCAGCAAGATGCCGAGCAACGCCAACAGACTCACCGCCACCGACGCGGCGGTCAGCCAAATCCAGGGCGAACCACTGTTGAACCATTTTTTCATGGCGTTTCCTGATTCAACGTATAGCGCTCACGCAAGCGTAACCGCACCGCTTCTGCCAGGGTATTCAACACGAAGGTAAAGATAAACAACACCAGCGCGGTGAGGAACAACACGCGGTAATGGCTGCCGCCAACCACTGCCTCTGGCATTTCAATAGCGATATTGGCCGCCAGAGCACGCAGCCCCTGAAACAGATTACCGTCAATGATCGGCGTATTGCCGGTAGCCATCAGCACGATCATCGTTTCCCCCACCGCGCGCCCAAAGCCAATCATCAATGCCGAAAAGATCCCTGCGCTGGCCGAGGGCAACACCACCCGTACCACGGTTTGCCACTGGGTGGCCCCTAACGCCAGTGAGCCCCGGCTGAATGCCGTAGGAACGCTGAACAAGGCGTCTTCCGCCAGCGAGAATATAATCGGCACCAACGCAAACCCCATCGCCACACCGACGACCAAAGTATTCCGCTGAACGTATCCCTCCCCCAGCCAGAAATATAGCGGCTCACCGAACAGTTGCCATTCCAACCCCGGCCCAACGGCCAACGCCAGCCAGACAGTCAAAACCACCAGCGGCAACAGCAGCAGTAAATCCATGCCCGGTGCTAATGGGCGTGGAAAAAACCGGTTGGCCAGCCAACCGCATAACACCACCACCAACGCCAGCAACAACGGTAAAGCCAGTACCGCCAGCAAATATTCTTCAATCAACGGCGCTAACCAGATACCGGCAACCAACCCAATCACCACCGTTGGTAACGCGCCCATCACTTCCAACGCCGGTTTCACCACGCGTCTTAGCCCCGCCGACATAAAACAGGCGGTATAAACGGCGCCAGCCAACGCCAATGGCACGGCAAACAGCATGGCATACGCCGCCGCTTTGAATGTTCCAAAAATAATCGGCATCAGGCTGAACTTGGCCTGATAGCTGTCTTCCCCCGAGGTGGATTGCCAGACATAAGCGGGTTCAGGGTAATTTTCATACCACACCTGCCGCCACAGTGAACGCCAGGTTACATCTGGATAAAGATTCTCCACGGGGTAATGCTGCCAACCCTGCGCCGTTTCAAGCAACAGGCCATTGCCACGCGGTGCAAACGCCATCTGCTGCACATCGCCGGGCAATGTGGTCTTTAACAATGGCTGCGGTTGAATACTGGAGAACAACGCAAATGCGCCACTCGGTTGTAAAGTGGCAAACACCCGGCGCGAAGATTCGGTCACCAGCAGTTCTGGTGCTAATCCCCGATGCTCAAATTGCTGTATCGGCGTCAGTTGGTTTTCTACTTCAAACCATTCATGCAGGCTGCCATCCCCTGCCCGAATCAACAAAGCACCACCACCGGGCAACGCCATCAGGCGATAAGGCGGGTGTTCGCCAAGGGTCAGAATCTCACGCTGATGCAGTTGAACCCCGTCAACCTGATAACGGGTCAATTGATTGCCAGCCAATAAATAGAGCTGGCGGCCATCCGGTGCCAAAATCAATTGCTCAGCGGTAGTTGGCAGTTGCAGTTCTAGGTGCTGGGGGGGTGCCGTAAGGCTGAATCGGCCAAATAACAGGCGCCGATCGTCAGTCACTGCGGCCAGCAACGTCGCGCCGGTGCGCATTTCAGCCAGCGCCAGCAGCACCAATGGCCGTCCTTGCGGATCTAATGCCATAGGCTGTTGGCCTAATGGAAAACGCCATTGCGGTTTACCGCCGCTTTCTGAGGCAAAATCGGCGCGGGTGACGATAAAGCGGCCATCGGCCTGCGCCAACGCAAACAGATCGCGCTCGCCTACCGCCTGCGCCAGCAATACCGGCTTATGCAACAATGTTTGTTGCGCCAGCCATTGCCCGGCATTGGCGTCAGTGGGGGCAACCAGACGATAAAAATAGCCTTCGCCCTGTTGATCAATCCGGTAACCTATGCGCTGCGGCACATCCATGCCGATCGCCAAGGCAGGCACAGCCCCGCTGATTGGCAATGAGCGAGCAGTTCCTAGAGAAGCCGGTTTGAATAACGGCAAAACCGATAGCAGCAGATAGACAAAAATCAGCATCAGCGTCATCAACACCAGCAATCCACTAATGGTGACAGCACCCTGCACGCCGTGATCGACATAGGCCCGCAGGCGATCCCGGGCAGGTTGAGTTATCATTATCTGTGCCATGTCTCTCGTCATCGGCTCCGTTTGCTGGCTTACGCCCCCCGATAACCGCGCATCTTATGTCAGTTTTATGGCGTTTGCATGACAAAATTTCCAGGCGTTATTCCCTGGTGTGACAGAGGGGCCAGCAGTATGGCTACGTTCCTACTGAGTGCTACAAGCCCATAGATATGTTGGACATTCCTGCCCATCTCTCGCAATAATGAGATGAGGCATTGGGCGGTGTTCCGCGTCCTTTTCTAAAATTGAACTGGAGTGGCAATGAGTCAGGAAAAGCTCTACATCGATAAAGAACTAAGCTGGTTATCCTTTAATGAACGCGTATTGCAGGAAGCCGCAGATAAGAGCAATCCCCTGATTGAGCGTATGCGGTTTCTGGGCATCTACTCCAATAACCTTGATGAATTCTATAAAGTTCGCTTTGCCGACTTGAAACGGCGCATCTTAATCAGCGAAGAGCAGGGTTCCGGCGGCACATCACGCCATTTGCTGAAAAAAATTCAGGCCAAGGTGTTAAGAACCGATCAGGAATTCGATAGCTTGTACAACGATTTGCTGCTGGAAATGGCGCGCAATCAAATCTTTCTGATCAACGAGCGGCAGGTGTCCGAAAACCAGCAAGTCTGGCTGCGGCAATACTTTAAACAGCACCTGCGCCAGCACATCACGCCGATCCTCATCAATCACGACACCAATCTGGTGCAGTTTCTGAAAGATGATTACACCTATCTGGCGGTAGAGATTATCCGTGGCACGCGTATTGATTATGCGCTGCTGGAAATTCCCTCCGACAAGGTGCCACGCTTTGTCAATCTGCCGCCGGAAGCACCGCGCCGCCGCAAGCCAATGATCCTGTTGGACAACATTCTGCGTTATTGCCTGGACGAAATCTTCAAGGGCTTCTTTGATTACGACGCGCTCAATGCCTATTCGATGAAAATGACGCGTGACGCGGAATACGATCTGGTTACCGAGATGGAATCCAGCCTGTTGGAACTGATGTCTTCCAGCCTGAAACAGCGCCTGACCGCCGAACCGGTACGCTTCGTTTATCAGCGTGATATGCCGAATGAAATGGTGGAACTGCTGCGCAACAAGCTGGGGATTTCCAACTACGATTCCGTCATTGCCGGTGGCCGTTACCACAATTTTAAAGATTTCATCAGCTTCCCCAACGTCGGCAAAGCCAATCTGGTCAACCGGCCATTACCACGCCTGCGCCATGTCTGGTTCGATAAGTTCCGCAACGGCTTCGATGCCATCCGCGAGAAAGACGTGTTGCTTTACTACCCCTACCACACCTTCGAACACGTGCTGGAGTTTCTGCGGCAGGCGTCGTTCGATCCCAACGTGTTGGCCATCAAAATCAATATTTACCGGGTAGCAAAAGACTCGCGCATCATCGAATCAATGATCCATGCGGCGCACAACGGCAAAAAAGTCACCGTAGTGGTTGAATTGCAAGCGCGCTTTGACGAAGCCGCCAATATCCACTGGGCCAAGCGGCTGACGGAAGCCGGTGTACATGTCATTTTCTCTGCCCCAGGGCTGAAAATTCACGCCAAATTGTTCCTGATCTCACGCCGTGAAGGCGAGAACATTGTGCGCTATGCTCATATAGGAACCGGCAATTTCAACGAGAAAACCGCCCGGATCTACACCGACTACTCGCTGCTGACCGCCGATGCACGCATCACCAACGAAGTACGCCGCGTGTTTAACTTTATTGAAAACCCATACCGGCCGGTCACCTTCGATCATTTGATGGTATCCCCACAGAACTCCCGCCGGATGCTGTATGAATTGATCGACCACGAAATTGTCAACGCGCAGGCGGGGGGAAACGCCAGTATTATGTTGAAAGTGAATAATTTGGTGGATAAAGGGTTAGTGGATCGGTTATATACCGCTGCCGCTGCCGGCGTGAAAATCCGTCTGTTGGTGCGCGGCATGTGTTCATTGATTTCTAACCTGCCAGGAATGAATGACAATATTCAGGTGATCAGCATCGTAGACCGCTTTCTGGAACATGATCGGGTCTATGTTTTCGAAAACAAAGGTGACAAGCGGGTTTATCTCTCATCTGCTGACTGGATGACTCGCAATATAGATTACCGCATCGAAGTGGCAGTATCGCTGTTGGATCCGGCGCTGAAACAGCGCGTTCTGGATATTCTGGAAATCCTGTTCAGTGATACGGTCAAAGCCCGTTATATCGATAAAGAACTGAGCAACCAGTACGTGCCGCGCGGCAACCGCCGCAAAGTGCGCGCACAGGTGGCTATTTATGAGTATTTAAAAGCTCTGGAACAACCAGCACAGTAGGCCAGCCACTATGCCACTAAAAAGCTCCGCAACTAACAAACCACAGGAAATCGCGGCTATCGACCTTGGGTCGAACAGCTTCCATATGGTGATCGCTCGTGTCGTGAACGATTCTTTACAGGTATTAGGCCGTTTAAAACAGCGGGTACATCTCGCCGATGGCTTGGGCAGTGACAACGTGCTCAGTGAAGAGGCCATCGAAAGGGGCCTGAGCTGCTTGGCGCTGTTTGCCGAACGGCTACAGGGCTTCCCGGCAGATAACGTAACCATCGTCGGGACGCATACGTTGCGCCAGGCCGTGAATGCGGAAGTTTTCTTGAAGCGTGCGGCAAAAGTGATCCCTTATCCCATTGAGATTATCTCTGGTCAGGAAGAAGCGCGTTTGATCTTTATGGGGGTGGAACACACCCAACCAGAGAAAGGCCGTAAGCTGGTGATCGATATCGGCGGCGGCTCCACCGAGTTGGTGATTGGGGAAGACTTTGAACCTCTGCTGGCGGAAAGCCGCCGTATGGGGTGCGTGAGCTTCGCACAACAGTTTTTCCCTGATGGAGAAATCAGCAAGGCCAATTTCAAACGGGCCCGCCTGGCAGCAGCACAAAAGCTGGAAACCCTGGCCTGGCAATACCGCATTCAGGGCTGGCAATACGCGCTGGGAGCCTCTGGCACCATCAAAGCGGCTCATGAAGTGCTGGTGGAACTGGGGGAGAAAGACGGCTTGATCACACTGGAACGCCTGGAAATGCTGGCAGAACAGGTACTACAGTTTAAAAATTTCAGTGCGCTGAGCCTGCCAGGGCTGGCGGAAGATCGCCAGTCGGTCTTCGTTCCGGGGCTGGCTATTCTCTGCGGGGTATTTGATGCCTTGGCCATCCGCGATTTGCGTCTTTCTGACGGCGCGCTGCGTGAAGGCGTGCTGTATGAAATGGAAGGCCGTTTCCGCCATCAGGATATCCGCAGCCGCACGGCAAAAAGCCTGGCGGAGCACTACAATATCGACCGTGAACAGGCCAAACGTGTCTTGGATACCACAGAGCTGTTGTACGCCCAATGGATGGCGCAGAATACCAAAATGGTACAACCGCAGTTAGAAGCCTTGCTGAAATGGGCCGCGATGCTGCATGAAGTTGGGCTGAGCATCAACCACAGCGGTATGCACCGTCATTCCGCCTATATTCTGCAAAATACCAACCTGCCCGGTTTCAACCAGGAGCAGCAGTGGTTGCTGGCAGCCTTGGTGCGTTTCCACCGCAAAGCGATCAAACTCGAAGAGTTGCCACGGTTGAATCTGTTCAAGAAAAAATACTATCTGCCCTTGATCCAGTTACTGCGCCTGAGCACCTTGCTCAACAATCAGCGCCAGTCCACCACCACGCCAGAAACGCTGCGTTTGCTGACCGACGATAACCACTGGACACTACGTTTTCCACCCGGTTATCTGGCGCAGAACAACCTGGTGCAACTGGATTTTGAGCGTGAACAGGCCTACTGGAATGACGTTGTCGGCTGGAAGCTGATGATCGAAGAAGAGGAAAGTGAGCAGGAACAACAACGCTCGGCATAACCAAGTTCGTGCCGTTTTTTAATCGCAATGAGGGCATGTCGGCGCGGTACAATCCATTAAAAAAGACACGCGATATGATTCTCCGGTCATCACTAACCGGAGATAAACTTATGACTGATATTTTAAAAGCGGCTTTTATTTTTGTTGCTCCAAAAAGCAATGCACAAACTCATTCTGCCTGGGTTAACACTGAGCATGTGCATGTTAAAACCATCGCCGTCAGTAACTACCAGCAAGGATGCGATATTCTTGATGGCTTGTATGCGGAAGGCATCCGAGCCATTGAGCTATGTGCAGGCTTTGGCCATCAAGGGGTAGCACGCATTGTTGAAGCCGTTGCTGGCCGGATGGCAGTTGGCGTGGTGCGCTTTGATATTCACCCTCTGTTGGGTTTTCAAAGCGGGGATAATTTGAATGATCACCATGCGGCAGATATTGCTTCAACGGGCTCCTGAATGATACGGCAATATATCGCTGCTCCATCTCATGCGCTATCCCCTTGGATAGCGCATTACTGGCATTGGCATCTGCCTGACAGTATAACGTTACCTGAGATATTGCCAGGCACTGGCGGAGAACTGATATTTAATCAGGGAACGGCTTTGCTGGTAGAGACGATTTCTTTGGACAACAGCATTATCACCGATACTCAGGTCATTAAAGTCGGTGATGCCTTTCTGTTTAGCCCGCGCCGGGCAAGAATTCGTCTTTCTCCGTTAACCACATCGTCCGAGATAAAATTCATCTCAACCCGTTTGCGGTGTGGTACTGGCTTTCCGTTGTTTAATCTCTCGCTTGAAGAACTGAGAGACAAGCCGGTATCGCTGCACGAAATGGCACTAAAATATCCATTCCCCGCGTTGGCAGAAATACCGTTCAAGTTACAGGTTAGTCAATTAGAGCTCTGGTTGAGTCGTATGCTTGATCAACATCTCACCACGGTTTCTCAATTGGCCCAGGCAGCTAACCATCTTTACTATGGTGAGGCCTTATCTATAGTACGCGAACGGCTTGCGCTGAGCCCGCGCACCATGGAACGACATATTCGTCACTTTATTGGGGTTGATGCTCGCTATTTTTGCCGCACGGCGCGTTTTCAGCACACCCTTCGCCATATATTAGCTGGCGGAGATATTCTAGACAGCGCGTTGGCCTATGGCTATACCGACCAATCCCATTTCATCAAAACTTGCCGATTTTACACAGGGTTAACGCCCAGCCAGCTATTCACAGAGCAATATAAAGGATTGCATTATTATATTTCCCCTAAGAGCAGCGCCAGGCTCAAACCCTAATAACCCTGCATCCGATCGCATTTGAATACTGGAAAATCAGATAGGATCTCACCCAATTGGTTATTTGAAAAATAAACAGGAAATCATCGTGCTCAAGGTGTTTCTTCACCTTCTTCCGGTTGCACCAACGACGTTAACGGTTGTGGCTCACCGATGAAATAGCCCTGCATATAGTCCACACCCAGGCTTTTCAGCATGTCGCGTTGCTCCGCCGTTTCCACATATTCCGCGACAATCGATAACCGTTGCATCAGCGCAACTTTACAGATTGATGAAATAATCTGGTAATCCACCTTGCTCGTCAGCATGCCACGCACAAAACTGCCGTCGATCTTCAGCGTATCCACATGCAGCTCTTTCAGGCGATCGTAAGTGGCATAGCCGGTTCCGAAATCGTCCAACGCAATGCGGCACCCCAGTTGGCGCAGCTCTTTCAACGAGCTTTTGGCATATTTCACGTCCTGTACCAAATGGGATTCGGTTACTTCCAAGACTATCTGATAAGGCTCAATCTGGTACTGCTGCAACGCCTCACGCACATCCTTACACAGGCTTGGGCGGCATAGCGAAGACGGTGAAAGATTCACGGCAAAACGCGCACTCGGCAAAACCCTGCGGTTCTGATCCATAAACTGCAAAGTATGGCGCAGCACCCACAGATCCAACTGATAAGCTAAACCAAACTCATGTATCACCGGCATAAACTCGCCAGGAGGCACAATGTTGCCATCATCATCCAGCATACGCAGCAGGATCTCATGGTACGCATCTCCACGCACCCCAACGATGGGTTGTGCCATCAGCATAAAACTGTTGTTATCCAGCGAACGCTGCACCCAATGCAGCAAAGCAACCTTGCGCTTGATTTCATCTTGTACAACATGATGATCGTTTTGCACATTCTCTGGGCGGCCGCTGGTCAGCGACATTTCCGCCAGTGAACTCAGTTCCCCCAATAACAAATGCAGGTGGGCCACTTCCGAATAAACGCTGCAATAACTGATCCCTAACGGTGGATGAATCGGCAATCCATTCCATACCAGACGGAATCTCTCCAGCGTATTTTGAATCCTGACAACCTTGTTTTCACTATTGGAACCGTTCAAGCGCAATACCAGATCGTACCCGGGTAGATGATATACATCCTCTCCGTCTTCCAGCACCGTATGCAACGTACTTGCCAGTTTCTGCTTGAAACGAATGCGCAACTGCATGCCATAGTTACGGCTAAGTAAATCCAACTCCGCAATGCGCAGAAAACACAGCGTTGAACGTGGCGTTTTCGCTAAATCACGTTTCAACGCACGCAGATTGGGTAAACCCACCACCGGATCTTTCAACGAAGCGCTCTGCGCTTTGGCATGATCCATCCGTTGGCGAGTATGCACAGCGGAAGCCAGCAGAATACTGAGTGTAAACGCCAACATCATTGAAGAAATCATCGTCAGGTTATGTAATACGTTGCTCCATTGCACATAACCTGGATAGTTGAAGAACAGCACCAGCAGCGTCGTCGCCCAGATAATACCGTTGAACTGATAACCAAAACGCATGGCGCTGTATAACATCACCGGCAACAGCAACGTCAAACTGTAGTCAGGCACTTGCAGTTCGCCCGTGTCCGCCGTGTGATAAGACAGAATCGCCACCAATCCAAGCAACACCGCAAACCACAGTTGCAGTTCACTCCGTTTAACCGACGGTGCAATCTCGCGGCAAATACGCCCCCACAGCACCCGGGCAAATTTGGGGTTTTTAATGATCCGCAAGATAAAATAAAACAGCTGCATGGACGAAAGGCAGCCAATCAGAAGCGCCTGAAAATTGATCAGCGTATGCAGATTAATACCATTATTTGACATCATACCCAATTCATCAGGCAGCAGGTCAAGGCCAATGGCTGACTGCAGGCCGAAGATAAACACCGCCGGAGGAATGATAACCAACCAGATCAGCCGATATTTACCGAGCTTCAGCTCCGAGAAACCCGCACACCATCGGCGCTGTGATTGACTACGGTATCCCCACCAGCAGATAGTCAGGCATATCATATAGATCGAGACCATACTCACGGTGAAATTAATCCCAGCGTGGTCGGAATAGCGGATAAGGATCGCGAGGGCGATGCCTGGCAATGCGCGCCAGTCATAAACCATTAATAAAGAAAAACATACCGCCAACGGCAAATAGACCAGATAGATCTTGCCATCGGGCAACATAAGATGCGGCGATAACCAGCCAGCAACAGGCAATACCAGCAGGCTCAACACAATAGGTTGACCCCACCAATGATCGCGTAACTTATTCCAGACTTTCAAGATACCCATCAGGACACTATACCAATGCGTGATTCATTTCGCCGCTTAAGCCTATTTAAATTGCAGAGTAAAGCCGGATCAAAGCCCCTCCATAACCATTCAAGGAACCCACTGAGACAAAGTGATCCTGCATTAAGAACGGTTGTGAATTCTATTCACTGCAATAGCTCAAGATTTGACTACAATCAATCAATGAGAAAATAAAGCTGACAAAAACCCGTAAAACGCTTGATTCCGCTGATAATAACTTATTCATGCTCAACAAAGAATCCAACTCAATCTAAACAAAGCTTAAATATACTCTGAAATAGCCTAGACATATTTTGTCATCAACACATAAAATCCCATTGGCAACTCACTGAATAACAATAAATAAATTCATTACACACCCTAAATCATTCAGGTTGCACCAAGGCGACGCTGCGGGTTCTCATGATGAGTTTCAGAAATGAGACCCATTCATCTTCAAAAGCATACTCCAGATCCTGTGACAATTCTGCTGAAAACCGTGTTGCGCAGCCAACAACCCGAAACACTAAGGGGGATCGATGAGAAAGAAGACCACCGGGCGCATCACCAGAATCGTGCTGCTGATCAGTTTTATTATTTTAGTTGGCCGCTTGCTGTATGCGGTACTGATGGCGATCCCTCATCATCAGGAAAAATTGCGCTCATCTGAATCACAATTCACTGAAACCACTGTGGATAATCAATAACCACGCTGTTTTCAGCGTAAAAACTGCGGCTGTTTTCGGGGGAGCAGCCCCATATATAATTTTTTGGGCTTATTCCTCATTTTCGGGGTTAATTTCATAAAAATGACGTTCATTGCCGCTACGCTTTATCTGGTAAAGATAGCTGTAAAGAGGCTCTTTTTAGCAAATCCGTGCTAAGGAACACCATGTCCACCGCAACACATAATGTCAAAAAAGTAGCTGAACATCGTCAACGTATTCTTAGCCTGCTGTTAAATAACAAAGGGTTAGTTGATGGTATTCTTGGCCGCATTGGGGATGAAAAAGCCCTCAACACCCGCGAGTTGCTGGATCACACTGCTGAAATTACCCAGCTGTTAAAAGATATGCACGCCGCCGACTTAGCAGACCTGCTGGAAGCCTTGCCGCAGGATGCCCGTCTGGCGCTATGGCGGTTGGTTGATACCAATAAGCGTGGTCAAACGCTGGTTGAAGTGGCGGAACCCGTGTGGGACAGCCTGATCGAAGAGATGAGCGATAAAGACCTGCTCAAAGCGATCAAAACGCTGGACGTCGATGAACAGGCTTATCTGGCACAATATCTGCCACGTAACCTGATGGGCCGCCTACTGACCTCGCTCGAGCCGAACGAACGTACACAAGTACGGGAAATGGTGCATTACGGCAAAGATACCGTTGGTTGGATGATGGATTTTGAGCTGGTTACGGTACGCCCGGATATTTCACTCGGCACCGTCCACCGTTTTCTGCGCCAGCGTAAAACCATCCCGGATGCCACCGACAAGCTGTTCATCACTGACCGCCAAAACACGCTGTTAGGCGAGTTGCCGCTGACCGCAGTGTTACTCAACGATCCGAAAACCCCGGTTTCTCAAGTAATGGATCACGATCCCACGACTTTCCAGCCGGAAGATAAGGCCGAAGCCGCCGCCAGCGCGTTCGAACGTTATGACCTGATCAGTGCCCCAGTGGTTGATGCCCAAGGCAAACTGATGGGGCGTTTGACGATTGAAGAGGTTGTTGACGTCGTCAACGAAGAAAGTGATACCACGCTGCGTCGCATGGGGGGCTTAAGCCCGGAAGAAGATGTCTTCGCTCCGGTCAGCAAAGCAGTGAAAACGCGCTGGGCATGGCTGGCCATCAATCTCTGCACGGCCTTTATCGCCTCACGCGTCATCGGCCTGTTTGAACACACCATTTCACAACTGGTAGCCCTGGCTACCCTGATGCCGATCGTCGCCGGTATTGGCGGCAATACCGGTAACCAGACGATCACCATGATCGTACGAGCGCTGGCGCTGCACCAGATTGCAGCCGGTAATATCTCGCGTCTGTTGCTCAGAGAATTGGGCGTCGCGGTGATTAACGGCATCGTTTGGGGGGGGATTATGGGAGTGGTCACTTATCTGTTGTATGACGATCTGGCCATGGGGGGCGTTATGACACTGGCTATGCTCCTGAATCTGCTGGTGGCGGCGCTGATGGGGGTATTGATTCCAATGGCTATGCTTAAACTGGGGCGCGACCCTGCGGTGGGCTCCAGTGTGTTGATTACCGCATTGACCGATACCGGTGGTTTTTTTATTTTCCTGGGCCTGGCCACCATTTTCTTACTGCCATGATTGATAATTGGCACTTAATGCCGAATTTTCCTTCAAAAATGACCTACAAAATTGACTTAACCGGGCGAAACAGCTTAATTCAATAGGAATCCGTCATACACTGTACTAACCTCTGTTAGAGCCTACTGGGATAGGCTCTTAATCAAGCTCCCATTTTAACCGCATTATATTTTGCCCGTGGCCAAGAGCACAGTAAGGTTACCAATGGACATCAGCGCAACCAACCAGCCCGTTTCACCTCAAGGTTCCCTGCTGACTCACTCGTTGTTGATGGCGATCGCAGTCTTCCTGTTAGCTTGCCTTTGCCTGCTGCTTTCTATTGAATCCAGCTATTTTACCCCGCTGTGGTTTCCCACCGCGGCCATTATTATGTTTCTGTACCGGCATCCACTCCGCAGCTGGCCACTGCCGCTGTTGCTCAGCGGCATCAGTATCTGCCTGGCCAGTTTTATCCTGTTCGGTTTTAGCTGGCTCCCGGTCAAACTCACGCTGATCAATCTGTTGGAAGCGACGGTCTGTACACTGTTATTACGCCGGGTTCTACACCCTACTGATCCGCTCAATGGCTTAGCCAGTTGGCTGAAATTTGTTGTCTGTGCGGTCATCTTTACCCCCATGCTCAGCGCATTCCTGGCCGCCTCTTGGGTTCCTCAGCCTGGACAGCCATTCTGGCACCCTTTCAGTATCTGGTTTATTTCAGAAGCAATTGGGGTACTCTCTTTAGCCCCGATAGGGCTGGTCTATCAGCGCTCCATGTTAAAAGCATTGAATTGGTTTGAACTGCTGCTAACGCTGATGGGCACGCTGACCTTTGCTTATCTGGCGCTGCTTAACCTGCCATACCCGTTTACCTTCGTCATTCTGCCGCTGCTGTGGGCCGCTATCAGCCTGCCCAGACTTGAAGCCTTTATCATCTGCTTTACCACCACGCTGATGATTACTATCATGATCTCAATTGGGTTGTTGCATTTTCAGACTCAGAAGCAATTTTTAGGCGATATCGAGATTTACCTGCCGCTGTTGTTGATCCTGCTCCCTGCCCATTCCATGTCGATGGTAATGCACGCATTCCGCGTTGAGAAAAACCATATCGTGGAGAGTGAAACTCGCTTTCGTAATGCGCTGGAGTATTCCGCCATCGGTATGGCGCTGGTATCGCCCGAAGGGAAATGGCTACAGGTCAACCAGGCTCTGTGCAAACTGCTGCGTTACCCGCCGGAAATCCTGCACCGCCTGACCTTTCAGGAAATCACCCATGCGGATGATTTACATGCCGATTTGATCCAATGGCAGGATTTGTTTGATGGCCATATCAGCAGCTATACCATGGAAAAACGTTATATCCGCAGCGATGGCGAAAGCGTCTGGACACTGCTGGCAGTGTCGTTAGTGCGCGATCCCTCGGGGCAGCCGCTGTATTTTATTGCCCAGGTGGAAGACATCAACGAACTGAAACGCACAGAAGCCGAGAATCGCCACCTGATGGAACGTATCACTCTGGCTAATCAGGCAGGTGGCATCGGCGTGTGGGAATGGGTTTTGGGCGATGAGAAACTCACCTGGGATAAACGGATGTTCGAGCTTTACGAACTTTCCCCTGAGCAGACCCCGACTATAGCCCTGTGGAATTCCTTAATCCTGCCAGAAGATCGCGAACGTACCATGCAGCAGATCTCAACCATTACGACTCATCATCGGCCCTTTATTATGGAGTTTCGCATCGCACTCCGTTTAGGAGGGATTCGGCATATCCGCGGCCAAGGCAATACCATTCTTGACGAACACGATCGACCCGTGCGCCTGATTGGCACCAACATCGATATGACAGAAATCATCTCATTGACCGAAGCCCTACACGAAGAAAAAGAACGTTTGCACATTACTCTTGATGCCATTGGTGAAGGCGTTATTTCCACCAACAGCGAGATGCGCGTCACCTTTATGAACCCCATCGCTGAACAGATGTCCGGTTGGTCATTGGAACTGGCACTGGGTATGCCGATCACCGGTGTGATACGCATGACCAACGGTAAAGAAGGCCCGGAAGTCGAAAACCCGGTGCAATGCTGTCTACAGGAAGGAAAAACCTTACCGCAGGATTATGCTCTGGTACTGCACAGCCGCGATGGCCGCCACTTCGACGTGCAGGCATCCGTTTCGCCGCTGAAAACCCTCGAAGGGGATGTGATGGGCGCCGTGATGGTACTGCAAGACGTCAGCGCTTCTCGGGAATTGATGAAAAAGCTCAGCTACAGCGCATCACACGATGCATTAACCAACCTGCAAAACCGCACCAGCTTCGAAAAGAGCCTGAAAAACGCCATTATCAGCGCGGCTAATCACGAACAGCGGCACGCATTGGTTTTCCTCGATCTTGATCGGTTCAAAGCCGTCAATGATAACGCCGGGCATGCCGCAGGCGATGCTTTGCTGAAAGAGATTGGTCAGTTGATGCAACGCCAGCTGCGCAACAGTGACTGCCTGGCCCGCCTGGGCGGTGATGAATTTGGTTTGCTCCTGTTAGATTGTTCACTGGAACACGCCAGAATGCTGATGCAGCAGATGGTCACGCAGATCAGCGAGCACCCGTTCTATTGGGAAGGTAAAATTTACCATGTAGGTGCCAGCGCAGGTATCACCCAAATCAGCGCCACCAGTAGCAAAAGCACCGAACTGCTGGCACAGGCAGATATCGCCTGCTACACCGCCAAACACCGTGGCCGTGGGCAGGTTTATATTTACGAAGCCCGGCAGAAACAGTTGATGGAACGCAAACATGAACTGCTGACCCGTGAGGAACTGACCGCCATTATTGATAAACGGCAACTGAAATTGCGCGTCAAAGCCGTCTCGCCCCCCAAAACACCGCTAGCAGTCTGCTTCTATCAGCTCGCATTGCAGGTTATCCCACCAGATGAACATGCTTTAACGTCGGATGCCTTTTTCAGCGCAGCACAACTGTATGGCCTATTGCCCAGTATTGACCGCTGGATGGTTCACCAGATACTGGAACTACACGCGCAAACCATTCACCAAAAAGGGATTTCCATTGCCTTGCCGCTGGCCACCGACAGCGTGCTGGACAGTGAATTCCAACACTATCTGCAAGAACAGTTGGCAGCCTCTACCTTGCCCTGCCAGGCAATACTGCTGATAGTGGATGAAACCGTGATTCTGGATCACGCGGAAAATGGCGGGGGTTTTATCCGCCGATTGCAGCAGATGGGCTGCAAACTGATTGTCAACGGCTTCGGGCATAACTTGAACGTGTTCGATCAGTTAAACGGCCAGAAGATTGATTATATTCGTATTGATGAACGTTTTGTCACTAACGTGCACAGCAACCAGATGGATGAACTGATGGTATCAATGATCAATGGCGCGGCACACCGGATACACGCCCAAACGCTGGCGGGCCCGGTACACCAGCAGGCCACGCTGAATGCGCTGACCGCCATCGGTATTGATCTGGTAGAAGGCGATTTTATCGCTCAGGAGCAGCCTCTGGTTGATCTACTCGCTGGGGGATACTTTGGTATCCGTTGAAGGCTCCCAATTACCGTTATGCCATAAATGCAGCGTGGCATAAGAGCGCCATGGCCGCCAGCGTTCAGCGTAATGCTCAATCTGCCGCGGAGTCATACCTGGAAAACGCTGTTTAATCAGGTAATCTCCTGCCAGAAAAACGTCCGGCCATGACCAGGCGCGCATAGCGATATAACTGGCCGTCCAGTTGCCGATCCCCGGCAATGTGGTCAGATCTTTGATACCCTGCTCAATATCCAGCACGTTATCCAACGGTAACCGCCCGTCTGTCACCGCTCTGGCCAACGCGATCAGAGCCGCAGCCCGTTTGAGCTGCACCCCCAATGGCCGCAGATCCTCTGGCTGCAACTGCGCCACCCTTGCTGCTCCTGGGAACACCTGAGTCACACAGCCATTGGGGTGTTCCAGTGCCGTTCCCCAGCGCTCGGCCATACGCCCGGCAAAAATGGCGGCCATTTTCACACTGACTAACTGCCCCAGCACCGCACGCGTTGCCTGCTCAAAGCTATCAACACATCCCGGCAACCGCAGGCCCGGCGCCCCCGCGGCTAAACTCCCCAATGTCTCGGCAATACGGTCGGGTGCCGCATCCAGATCGAACAGTTGTCGGATGCGCCTCAGCACCTCCGTCGTCACCCGGCTGAGCGAAGGAGAAATCTCCACCCGCACCCGGTTACTGGCTTCCTCTGGCTGTACGCTAACCCAGCCCTGGTAATCAATTCCTCCTTGATGAACCGCCATAGAACGCAGGTATTGCTTCCCTGCAACGTATTCCACTCCGCTCACTGCACGCGCCTGCAAAAAACTCAGCATTCGCGGCCAATCGTAAGGCGGGCGATAGCCTAAGTGGAACAACAATCCGCTGCTGGCGGCATTTCCAGAGCGGCCTGCGGCGCTGCGCAGTTCAGAGGGAATCAAACGATAGCGCGTTTTAAATAGCTCATTAAAACGCCGCAGGCTGCCAAATCCGGCAGAAAACGCCACTTCACTCAGCGGCAGATCGGTATCCGCCAGCAGGCGTTTGGCCTGTAATAAACGGTGTGACTGAGCATAATCAATCGGCGATGCGCCAAACTGCTCGGCAAAAATACGCCGCAGATGACGATCAGAAATACCTAAACGCGCCGCCAGTTGCTCACAACTGTGCTCCGAGAGATACCCCTGTTCGATCAACTGTACCGCCACCTGCGCATAGCGGGTGCCTAAATCGATCAACGCCAACCCCGGCGCCAACTCTGGCCGACACTTCAGGCAGGGGCGAAAACCGGCCAATTCAGCGGCAGCGGCGCTGGGATAGAATGTGCAATTTTCGATTTTCGGCGTGCGTGCGCTGCACACTGGTCGGCAATAGATCCCCGTTGAGGAAACGCCAACAAAAAAACGCCCGTCAAATTTACGATCTCGCGCCCTCAGCGCAAGATATAAGGCTTGTTGTTGATCCATCATAGTCACACTCTGAGTCGGTTTTTTCTTCATTATGAGGCTCGTACTACTGGCTGACGTGCGGGAATCGGACATTAACCTGAACGGTTCAAGTGAAGCATATCAATGCTATCAACGCGATATTTTTCGCCATTCATGCACAGACCACGGGCTTAGCACACTGGTTGCCCAACCCGCCAATATCGGGTAAAGTCGCCCCCCTTCATTGGCATGGGGGAAAAAATGTTCATCGGTTTCGATTATGGAACAGCCAACTGTTCTGTTGCAGTCATACAAGATAACGGCCCGAAATTACTGACGTTGGAAAACCACACCCCGTATCTGCCCTCGATGCTGTGTGCGCCCACGCGGGAAGCGGTCAGCGAATGCCTGCATCGCCACTGGCAGGTGCCCACCGGTAGCGAAGAAAACCAGCAACTGCTGCGCCGCGCCATCACGTTCAACCGGGAAGAAGACATTCTGGTCAAGGGTGACAGCGTGCTGTTTGGTTTGCAGGCGCTGGCACGCTACAGCGAAGACCCTGAAGAGGTCTATTTCGTGCGTTCGCCAAAATCCTTTCTTGGCGCCAATGGCTTAAAGCCCCAGCAAATTGCCCTGTTTGAAGACCTGGTCTGCGCCATGATGTTCCATATCAAACGTCAGGCGGAAGGGGTGCTGCAAAACAGTATCGACCAGGCGGTGATTGGCCGCCCAATCAACTTCCAAGGCACCGGTGGCGAAGAAGCCAACCAACAGGCCCAAGGGATTCTCCAACGCGCTGCCGCTCGCGCCGGTTTCAAAGACATTGAATTCCAGTTTGAACCGGTGGCCGCTGGTCTGGATTTTGAAGCCACCCTGAACGAAGAAAAAACCGTGTTAGTGGTGGATATCGGTGGCGGAACAACCGACTGCTCATTGCTGCTGATGGGGCCACAGTGGCGCGATCGAGCCGATCGCCAACCAAGCCTGTTAGGGCACAGCGGTTGCCGCGTGGGAGGCAACGATCTGGATATCATGCTGGCCTTCAAACAACTGATGCCGCTGTTTGGTATGGGGGGCGAAACCGAAAAAGGCATCGCGCTGCCCGCACTGCCTTACTGGAATGCGGTCGCCACTAACGATGTTCCGGCACAAAGCGATTTCTACAGCACGGCCAATGGCCGCCTGCTGCGCGATCTCATTCGCGATGCCGCCGAACCTGAAAAAGTCAAACACCTGCTGAAAGTCTACCAACAGCGCCTGAGCTACCGGCTGGTACGGGCAGCGGAAGAGAGTAAAATCGCCCTTTCCAGCCAGGAAAGTATCTGTACTCCGCTGGCTTTCATCCAACAGGAACTGACCGAAACCATTCGCCAGGATCAGTTGGCAGAGGCCATTTCGCAACCGCTGTTGCGTATACAGGAGCAGGTCAGCGCCGTATTGGCCACCAGCCAGGCTACGCCGCAGGTGATTTATCTGACCGGCGGCAGTGCCCGTTCCCCCCTGCTGCGCCGTGCTTTGCAGCAACAACTGCCGGGTATCCCGCTGGTTGGAGGTAACGATTTCGGTTCAGTCACCGCTGGGCTGGCTCGTTGGGCACAAACGCTGTTTCGTTGATAAGCACAGAGGCAACGCCATGACGATCATCACCGTAGAAACAGAACGCCTACTGCTGCGTGCGTGGCAAGACAGCGATTTGCCCGCTTTTGCCGCAATGAATGCCGATCCTGAAGTGATGAAATATTTCCCGGCCTGCTTAAGCCGGGAAGAAAGTGATGCACTGGCCAACCGCATCCGCCAATTTATGCAGCAACATGGTTGGGGACTCTGGGCGGTCGAGGCCAAAGGTGGCGCACCTTTTCTTGGCTTTGTCGGGCTGGCGATCCCAAGTGACGATCTGCCCTGTTCCCCCTGTGTCGAAATTGGCTGGCGGCTGGCCGCAGAATATTGGGGCCAAGGTTATGCCAGCGAAGCCGCCTACGGCGCGTTAAACCTTGCTTTCAATACGCTTGGATTGACCGAAGTGGTGGCCTTCACCGCTGAAACCAATCGCCCTTCACGCCGGGTTATGGAACGTATCGGTATGACCTTCAGCGGTGAAACTTTTGACCATCCGCGTTTGGCGGTTGGGCACCCGTTGCGTAAACATGTGCTGTATCGCCGTCATCCACCTTTTTGATGGCTTGTGGCGAACAGCCCGCTGAGTTCCATCTTCTCCATGCTTAAAGCGGCAAGATTTTAAAACCCTTTGGCGATGGAGGTAGCTAACTCTGTGTTTTCTTCCGAAAAACCTGACAGTTCCTCCATATTTCCTCCATTTTTTCGCTGGTACAACTCGCTAAACTAGTATGCTGTAGGAAGTGTCACTTTTGGCAATGATTGCCCGCACGCCTGTCTCTGGAGAGAATATTCATCACCATGAATGCAAAACCGAAACGCCGTTCATTGATACTACGCCTGCTGGCTGTCGTTATCGTGGTTATTGCTGCTGTTCTGGTCTGGCGCCACTTCAACACGCCACAACCCACCGATTCCGCCCCCGGCGCACGCCCGGCAGGTATGGGCAATCCAGGCGCTGGCGGCAGAACCGGTGGCAGGCGTAATGCTCCCATGTCGCCGGTTCAGGCCGCCACTGCTACGCAGCAAAACGTGCCACGTTTCCTGAGCGGGCTGGGAACAGCAACCGCAGCCAATACCGTCACCGTCACCAGCCGGGTCGAAGGCCAATTGATGGCGCTTCACTTTACCGAAGGCCAGCAGGTAAAGGTGGGCGATTTACTGGCGGAAATCGATCCGCGTCCATACGAAGTGCAGCTAACACAGGCTCTGGGGCAACTGGCTAAAGATCAGGCCACATTAGCCAACGCTAGGCAGGATCTGGCACGTTACCAACAGTTGGTTAAAACTAACCTGATCTCCCGCCAGGATCTGGACACGCAGTTGTCCCTGGTGCGCCAAAGCGAAGGTGCAGTTAAAGCCGATCAGGGCGCGGTTGACAACGCCAGGTTGCAAATCACCTACAGCAAGATCGTTGCGCCGATTGATGGCCGCGTTGGCCTCAAGCTGGTGGACGTCGGTAACTTCATCACCAGCGGCAGCACCGCAGGGATCGTAGTGATCACCCAGACTCACCCCATTGATGTGGTCTTTACTCTGCCGGAAAGCAATATCACCGATCTGGTCAAAGCACAGAAGGCAGGAACGGTCAGCGTCGAAGCCTGGGATCGCACCAACCAGCAACAATTGGGCAGTGGCACCTTATTGAGCCTGGATAACCAGATTGATCCGGCTACCGGCACCATCAAACTGAAAGCCCGCTTTGATAACCAAGACGACACGCTGTTCCCCAACCAGTTTGTCAATGCACGGCTGAAAATCGCCACCCTGCATGATGCAGTGGTGATCCCCACTGCCGCACTGCAAATGGGGAATGAAGGCCACTTTGTTTGGCTGTTGAGCGAAGACAACAAAGTCAGTAGACGCCAGGTCACCGCTGGCGTACAGGATAGCCAGCAGGTGGTGATTAATACTGGTGTGAACGCGGGCGATCGCGTGGTAACCGACGGTATCGATCGCCTGACGGAAGGTATGCAGGTTGAAGTTCTGGCACCACAGGCTCCACAAGGTGCCGCAGCGGCAGCAAAACCCAAACACCCGCATAGAGCGCAGGAGAAATCCTGATGCAGGCCATGTCTCCTAAAGCCGGTGGTGGCCCATCCCGGCTGTTTATCCTGCGCCCGGTGGCGACCACCCTGTTTATGCTGGCCATCCTGCTGGCCGGGATTATCGGCTACCGATCTTTACCGGTTTCTGCCTTGCCGGAAGTGGATTACCCGACCATTCAGGTGGTGACACTCTATCCCGGTGCCAGCCCAGATGTGGTGACCTCAGCGATCACCGCCCCGCTGGAGCGGCAGTTTGGCCAGATGTCCGGCCTGAAACAGATGGCCTCGCAAAGTTCCGGCGGCGCTTCCGTCATTACGCTCCAGTTCCTGCTTGAACTGCCGCTCGACGTTGCAGAGCAAGAAGTACAGGCAGCGATCAACTCAGCCACCAATCTGTTGCCTAACGATCTGCCCTACCCACCGATTTACAACAAGGTTAACCCTGCCGATCCACCGATTCTGACGCTGGCGGTCACCTCCAACGCCATGCCGATGACGCAGGTGGAAGACATGGTGGAAACCCGTATCGCACAAAGAATCTCTCAGGTTTCCGGCGTTGGTCTGGTGACACTTTCCGGTGGACAGCGCCCCGCCGTGCGGGTGAAACTGAATGCCGCAGCGGTGGCGGCCTACAACCTGGACAGTGAAACCATCCGCACAGCCATTAGTAACGCCAACGTCAATTCCGCCAAAGGCAGCCTGGATGGCCCAACGCGTTCCGTCACCCTCTCCGCTAACGATCAGATGAAATCCACCGAGGATTATCGTCAGTTGATCGTCGCGTATCAGAACGGGGCAGCTATTCGCTTGCAGGATATCGCCACCATCGAACAAGGGGCTGAAAACAACCTGCTGGCGGCCTGGGCCAACACCGAGCAGGCCATCGTGCTGAACATTCAGCGCCAGCCGGGTGTCAACGTGATCGCTACCGCCGACAGCATTCGTGAAATGCTGCCTGAATTAATCAAAAGCCTGCCCAAATCGGTGGATGTGAAAGTCTTGACCGATCGCACCACCACCATCCGGGCTTCGGTCAGCGATGTGCAGTTCGAATTATTGCTGGCGGTGGCGCTGGTGGTAATGGTGATCTACGTATTCCTGCGCAACGTGCCTGCGACCCTGATCCCAAGCGTAGCGGTGCCGCTCTCGCTGGTAGGAACCTTTGCTGCCATGTATTTTCTGGGGTTTTCGATCAACAACCTGACGCTGATGGCGCTGACCATTGCCACCGGCTTTGTGGTGGATGATGCCATTGTGGTGGTCGAGAATATCTCACGTTATATCGAAAAAGGTGAAAAACCGCTGGATGCGGCTTTGAAAGGGGCCGGAGAGATTGGCTTTACCATTATCTCGTTGACCTTCTCGCTGGTGGCTGTGCTGATCCCGCTGCTGTTTATGGGCGACATCGTTGGCCGCCTGTTCCGTGAATTTGCCGTGACGCTGGCGGTGGCGATCTTGATTTCCGCGCTGGTATCCCTGACGCTGACGCCCATGATGTGCGCACGTATGCTCAACCATGAGTCATTGCGCCAACAAAACCGTTTTTCCCGTGCTTCGGAGCGCTTCTTTGAGCGAGTGATCGCGCAATACGGCGTGTGGCTGAAAGTGGTATTGAATCACCCCTGGTTAACGCTGGGTGTGGCTTTCAGCACCCTGGTTCTGACCGTGCTGCTGTATCTGATGATCCCGAAAGGCTTCTTCCCATTACAAGACAACGGCATCATTCAGGGCACGCTGGAAGCACCGCAAAGCGTTTCATTCAGCAATATGGCCGAGCGGCAACAACAGGTCGCCGCCGAGATCCTGAAAGATCCGGCGGTAGAAAGCCTGACCTCATTTGTTGGTGTCGATGGCAGTAATGCCACGCTCAACAGCGGGCGGCTGCAAATCAATCTGAAACCGCTGAATGAACGCAGCGATCGCATTCCGGCCATCATTAACCGCCTGCAACAGCAGGCTGCACAAATCCCCGGCGTGAATCTGTATCTGCAACCGGTCCAGGATCTGACCATTGATACCCAGGTAAGCCGTACCCAATACCAATTTACGCTGCAAGCAATGTCTCTTGACGAACTCAGCCTGTGGGTGCCCCAACTGATGCAGGCCTTGCAGCAGGCCCCACAGCTCACGGAGGTAACCAGCAACTGGCAGGATCAGGGATTGGTAGCCTACATCAATGTGGATCGTGATTCAGCTTCCCGCCTTGGCATCACCATGAGCAGTATCGCCAGTGCGCTGTATAACGCCTTTGGTCAGCGGTTAATCTCCACCATTTACACCCAGGCCAATCAATACCGGGTGGTACTGGAACAAGATGTCAGCAGCACACCGGGGTTGGCGGCGTTGAATGATATTCGCCTTACCAGCAGCAGTGGCACCATCGTGCCGCTGAGTACCTTTGCACAGGTTGAAGAGCGCTTCGGGCCACTATCAATTAACCACCTCGATCAATTCCCTTCGGCAACCGTCTCGTTCAACGTGGCCGCTGGCTATTCGCTCGGTGAAGCCGTTGAGGCTATTACTCAGGCGGAAAAAAATCTCAACATGCCGAAAGACATCACCACCCAGTTCCAGGGCGCGACACTGGCTTTCCAGGCCGCACTTGGCAGCACCTTGTGGCTGATTCTGGCGGCGGTAGTGGCAATGTATATCGTGCTGGGTGTGCTGTACGAAAGCTTTATCCATCCGGTCACCATTCTCTCTACCCTGCCTACCGCCGGGGTAGGTGCTCTGCTGGCGCTGATGGTGTCTGGTCATGAGTTGGATGTCATTGCCATTATCGGCATCATCTTGCTGATTGGTATCGTGAAAAAGAACGCCATCATGATGATCGACTTCGCACTGGCCGCCGAACGCGAGCAAGGGATGACACCCTACGATGCCATTTATCAAGCCTGCCTGTTGCGTTTCCGTCCAATCCTGATGACCACGCTGGCGGCGCTGCTGGGTGCGTTACCGTTGATGCTGAGCACCGGCGTCGGCGCAGAACTGCGCCGACCGCTTGGCGTTTGTATGGTGGGCGGCCTGGTGATGAGCCAGATCCTGACGCTGTTCACCACGCCGGTAATTTACCTGCTGTTTGACAAACTGGCACGCAATACTCATCGCCAGCAGGATGCACAGGAGCTGCCGTGAAATTCTTTGCCCTGTTCATCCACCGCCCGGTCGCTACCACGCTGTTAACGCTGGCGATTACTCTCGCCGGGCTGCTTGGCTTCCGGCTGCTGCCGGTATCGCCGTTACCGCAGGTGGATTTCCCGGTGATCTCGATCACCGCCACCCTGCCCGGTGCCAACCCGGAAACCATGGCCTCCTCGGTAGCCACACCGCTGGAGCGGGCGCTGGGCCGCATTGCCGGGGTGAATGAAATGACCTCAATGAGTTCACTCGGCAACACGCGGATTATCTTACAGTTCGATCTTGATCGCGATATCAACGGTGCCGCCCGCGACGTGCAGGCAGCCATCAATGCGGCGCAAAGCCTGCTGCCAAGCGGTATGCCAAACCGGCCAACCTATCGTAAGCTCAACCCATCTGCCGCACCGATTATGGTGCTGACGCTAACCTCCGATACCTATAGCCAGGGGCAGTTGTATGATTTCGCCTCAACACAGTTAGCGCAAAAAATTGCCCAGACCGAAGGGGTGGGTGATGTCTCGGTCGGCGGCAGTTCTTTGCCCGCAGTGCGGGTAGAACTGAACCCCGGTGCCCTGTTCAATCAGGGCGTTTCGCTGGATGCAGTGCGCCAAAGCATCGCCAATGCCAATATCCGGCGGCCGCAGGGCGCGCTGGAAAGCCACCAACAGCACTGGCAGGTTCAGACCAATGACGAACTGGAAACCGCAGCCGCTTATCAGCCGTTGATCGTTCACTACCATAACGGGGCTGCGGTGCGCCTGAGCGATGTGGCTAACGTCATTGATTCGGTGCAGGACGTGCGCAACGCCGGGATGAGCAACGCCAAACCGGCGATCATCTTAACCGTTAGCCGCGCGCCGGGTGCCAACGTCATCGAAACCGTTGATCGCATCCGTGCCGCATTGCCCGCTCTGCAAGAAAATATTCCATCATCAATCCAGCTGAATATCGCCATGGACCGCTCGCCAACCATCCGGGCAGCCTTGGCCGAAGTAGAACAGTCTTTGATGATTGCCATTGGCCTGGTGATCCTGGTGGTGTTTATTTTCCTGCGTTCTGGCCGCGCTACGCTGATCCCGGCGGTAGCCGTACCCGTTTCGCTGATCGGCTCTTTCGCCGCCATGTATCTGTGCGGCTTCAGTTTGAACAACCTGTCGCTGATGGCGCTGACCATCGCCACTGGCTTTGTGGTAGATGACGCCATCGTGGTGCTGGAAAACATTGCCCGCCACGTTGAAGCAGGGATGAAACCGCTCAACGCTGCGCTGCAAGGGGTGCGTGAGGTTGGCTTCACCGTGTTGTCGATGAGCGTATCGCTGGTGGCAGTGTTTATCCCGCTGTTGCTGATGCAAGGGCTGGCCGGCCGATTATTTCACGAGTTTGCCATCACCCTATCCGTCTCTATCGGGCTTTCACTGCTGATTTCGCTGACGCTGACGCCAATGATGTGTGCCTATCTGCTGCGCTATCAGCCCGCACGCAGTAAGCGGCGCAGCCGGGGGTTTGGCAGAGTACTGCTGGCCTTGCAACAGGGTTATGGCCGCTCGCTCAACTGGGTGCTTGGCCGTTCGCGCTGGGTGCTGGCGGTATTTTTTGCCACTATCGCTCTCAACGTCTGGCTGTATATCAGCATCCCGAAAACGTTCTTCCCTGAGCAGGATACCGGCCTGCTGATGGGGTTTATCCAGGCGGATCAAAGCATTTCGTTTCAGGCGATGCGCGGCAAGCTGGAAGATTTTATGAAGATCGTGCGGGAAGACCAAGACGTGGATAACGTCACCGGTTTTACCGGGGGTTCCCGTACCAACAGTGGCTCGATGTTTATTTCGCTCAAACCGCTGTCGGTACGCAGTGACGATTCACAAAAGGTCATCGCCCGGCTGCGCGGCAAACTGGCGAAAGAGCCGGGAGCCAGCCTGTTTCTGATGGCGGTGCAGGATATCCGCGTCGGTGGGCGGCAGGCCAATGCCAGCTATCAATATACGCTGCTGGCGGACGACCTCAGAGAATTACGCGAGTGGGAACCGAAGATCCGTAACGCACTGTCAGCATTGCCAGAACTGGCCGACGTGAACACCGACCAGCAAGACAAAGGGGCAGAAATGGATCTGTCTTACGATCGCGAAACCATGGCGCGGCTGGGCATTTCCGTCACCGACGTCAACAATCTGCTGAATAACGCATTCGGCCAGCGCCAAATTTCTACCATCTATCAACCACTGAACCAGTATAAAGTGGTGATGGAGGTGGCACCGCCTTATACCCAGGACGTAAGTTCGCTGGAAAAAATGTTTGTGATCAACCAAGACGGCCAAGCGATCCCACTGTCCTATTTTGCTCGCTGGCAACCGGCCAATGCTCCGCTTTCCGTTAATCATCAAGGGTTGTCGGCGGCGTCAACCATTTCGTTTAACCTACCGGAAGGCGGCAGTCTGTCCGACGCCACCGCTGCGGTTGAACGTGCCATGACGCAGCTTAGCGTGCCTTCTTCGGTACGTGGTACCTTTGCCGGAACCGCCCAACTTTTTCAGGAAATGCTGAAATCGCAGCTGTTACTGATCGCGGCGGCGATCGCCACGGTCTATATCGTGCTGGGTATTTTGTACGAGAGCTATATCCACCCGCTGACCATTCTCTCCACTCTCCCCTCTGCCGGGGTTGGTGCCCTGCTGGCACTGGAACTGTTCGGTGCGCCATTCAGCCTGATTGCCTTAATAGGCATCATGTTGCTGATCGGGATCGTGAAGAAAAATGCCATCATGATGGTCGATTTTGCCCTTAATGCGCAGCGTAACGGCGGGCTCAGCGCGCGCGAAGCCATTTTCCAGGCCGGCCTGCTGCGTTTCCGGCCCATCATGATGACCACACTGGCTGCTCTGTTTGGCGCATTACCGCTGGTGCTGACCAGCGGTGACGGTGCCGAGCTGCGCCAGCCGTTGGGGATCACCATCGTTGGTGGGTTGGTGATGAGCCAATTGCTGACGCTGTATACCACCCCAGTGATCTACCTGTATTTTGACCGGTTGCAGATGGTGCTTCGTCGCGGTAAAAAATTAGCCCCGCTGCCGCAATAAAGGGATCGATGGCTAGCAGACCGCAGCCGGCAACGCTGCGGTTTCAAGTAAGAAGGGGATAAAATGTTCACCAGACATACCGCCTCGGTACAGTGGCAACTCTGGATCGTGGCTTTCGGCTTCTTTATGCAGGCGCTGGATACCACCATCGTCAATACGGCTCTGCCATCCATGGCAGCCAGCCTGGGCGAAAGCCCGCTGCGTATGCAACCGGTCATTGTGTCTTATGTCCTGACGGTCGCAGTGATGCTGCCTGCCAGTGGCTGGTTGGCCGACAAAATTGGTACACAGCGGATCTTTCTCAGCGCCATTGTGCTGTTTACTTTCGGTTCCATCCTGTGCGCCCAGGCAGAGACTCTGAATGAACTGGTGGCTTACCGCGTGATACAGGGCGTTGGCGGTGCCATGATGGTGCCGGTCGGCAGGCTGACGGTTATGAAAATCGTCCCGCGTGAGCAGTATATGGCAGCCATGACCTTTGTTACCCTGCCTGGCCAGATCGGCCCATTGTTAGGGCCAGCGCTGGGCGGTTTTCTGGTGCAATACGCCAGTTGGCAATGGATCTTTCTGATTAATCTTCCGGTCGGCATTGTCGGGGCTATCGCGACTTTGCTGTTGATGCCCAATTACCGCATGCAAACCCGCCGTTTTGATATCAGCGGCTTTATTATGCTCGTGATTGGTATGGCTACGCTAACGCTGGCGCTTGATGGGCATAAAGGCCTGGGGATTTCCACCACCGCCGTTGCCGGACTGATCCTGCTAGGCTGTGCGGCACTGGCAGGCTATTGGTGGCATGCCAAAGGTAACAGCCGGGCGCTGTTCTCGTTGCGGCTGTTTAAAACCGAGACCTATAAAATTGGCCTGACCGGCAGCCTGTTGGGCCGCATCGGCAGCGGCATGCTACCCTTTATGACCCCGTTGTTCCTACAGGTAGGTATGGGGTTTTCCCCCTTCCATTCCGGGCTGATGATGATCCCGATGATCATTGGCAGCATGGGGATGAAACGTATTGTAGTGCAAGTGGTGAATCGTTTTGGTTATCGCCAGGTGCTGATCGCCACGACGTTGCTCCTGGCGCTGGTCAGTTTGATTTTCCTGCTGGTCGCCATGCTCGGCTGGCTTTATCTGCTGCCGGTGGTGTTGTTTTTCCAGGGCATGATCAACTCGTTGCGCTTCTCAACCATGAATACCCTGACGCTGAAAGATTTGCCCGACCGCTTGGCCAGCAGCGGCAACAGCTTACTGTCAATGGTAATGCAGCTTTCCATGAGCTTGGGTGTCAGCATGGCCGGGATCTTGCTCGGCAGTTTTGCCCATCATCAGGTGGTGGCCGATAGCCCAGCCATCCACAGTGCCTTTATTTATAGCTACGGCTGTATGGCGTTGATTATCGCTCTGCCTGCGCTGGTTTTCGCCCGTGTACCAGCCAATCTTGCCCCCAGCCGCACGTTGACCAAAGAGCCAGGCCGCAGCTCAACGAGGTTGCCATGAGAATAGGTATCACCAGTAAACTGTTTATGGCGATTTTTGCCACCTGCATGCTGGTGCTGATTACCATGCACTGGGGAATGCGCATCAGTTTCGAACGGGGGTTTATCGATTATATCAAACACAGCAACGAGCAACGTATTACCCTGCTCGGCAACGCGTTAGAAGAACAATATCGCCGCCACGGCAACTGGGCATTCCTGCGTAATAACGATCAGGTGGTGTATCAGATCATACGTTCGTTTGAGCAAAACAACGACAACAACCATAATCTGCCGCCCAAAGGCTGGCGTTCCCAGTTCTGGATCGTCGATAGCCAGTACCAGCGGCTGGTGGGCCGCCCAGGCCCGATCCCGAAAGAAAGTTCCCGTCACCCACTCCGTTACAATAATGAGATTGTCGGCTGGGTGGTGGCGACACCGCCAGAGAAACTGACGCGCCATGCCGATATCAATTTTGATCGGCAACAAAAGCGCACCAGTTGGCTGATCGTCGCGCTGTCAACGTTGCTGGCAGCCGCAGTCACCTGGTTGCTGTCGCGCGGCCTGCTGGCACCGGTAAAACGGCTGATTGCTGGCACACACCGGCTGGCTGCGGGGGATTTCGCTGCCCGTGTTACGGTCAGCAGCCAGGACGAACTGGGCCGGTTGGCGCAGGATTTCAACCTGCTTGCCACTTCGCTGGAAAAGAATGAACAAACCCGGCGCGGATTTATGGCCGATATCTCGCATGAACTACGCACGCCGCTGGCGGTATTGCGCGGTGAACTGGAAGCCTTACAGGATGGCGTCCGCCAGCCAACGCTCGCGTCCATCAGCTCATTACAGGCGGAAGTGTCAACTCTCACCAAGCTGGTGGACGATCTGCATCAGCTTTCATTGTCCGATCTGGGGGCTTTGGCTTACCGCAAAACGTCGGTAGATTGTGTCCATCTGGTGCAAATCGCCGTGGCGGCCTTCCGTGAACGTTTTCATGCCAAAGGGCTGAAAATTGTCACTCATCTGCCAACACAGGCAAAGCTGTTTGGCGATCCCGATCGCCTCAATCAGCTATTCAACAATCTGCTGGAAAACAGCCTGCGCTATACTGATGCAGGCGGCACGCTAGAGATTGGGGTTGAGCTTCTGCCAGGGCTGGTGCGGGTTTACTGGCAGGACAGTAAACCCGGCGTCAATGACGAACAGTTGGCACGCATCTTCGAACGCTTTTACCGCACCGAAGGTTCACGCAACCGCGCTAGCGGTGGAGCCGGGTTAGGGTTGGCCATCAGCCAGAACATTGTTGAAGCGCACGGTGGTACGATCCATGCACAACACTCGCCTTTCGGTGGTGTGCGCATTACAGTAGATTTCCCAACCCCGGTAGATAATAAGGCTTCATGATGGAAAACCCGAACCCGCCATTGCAGATTATGATCGTGGAAGATGAGCCCAAGCTGGGGCAGTTGCTGGTGGATTATCTGCAAGCCGCAGGTTATGCCACGCGTTGGCTGAGCAATGGCCGCGAGGTGGTTCCGGCGGTGCTTGAGCGTCAACCCGCGCTTATCCTGCTGGATCTGATGCTGCCAGGCTGTGATGGCTTAACCATCTGCCGCGAACTGCGCCGGTTTACCGATGTTCCTGTGATGATGGTGACCGCCAAGATCGAGGAAATAGACCGTCTGCTGGGGTTGGAGATCGGAGCCGATGATTATATCTGCAAGCCTTACAGCCCGCGTGAAGTGGTTGCCAGGGTAAAAACCATTCTGCGCCGTTGTTATCGCCCTATAGAACAGCAGGCAGAAGAAGTGTTATTGCATATTGATGAAGCACGCTTTCAGGCCAGTTACCAAGGGCATATTCTGGATCTGACACCCGCAGAATTCCGCCTGTTGAAAACCCTGGCCAGCCAGCCGGGTAACGTCTTTTCACGCGAACAGTTGCTAAACAATCTATACGACGATTACCGCGTCGTGACCGACCGTACCATCGACAGCCATATCAAAAACCTGCGCCGCAAGCTGGAGCTGATCGATGGCGACAAAGCATTTATCCGTGCGGTGTATGGCGTTGGCTATCGCTGGGAAACCGATCCCTGCCGGTTGATCAATGAGGCACAGTGATTCACCGCCCAGCAGTGCCACACCGTAGGCACTGCGATTTTCCCCCTCCTCTACCCCATGCAAAAACCAGGCACTTATCCGACCAGCGGGTATTAATCTGCTTCTGAAATACCACTTTGCAAAGTCTTAGCTACACTTACCTCTGTCATTGGAGCCAATCGGAGAAGGACTATGGCAACGGGTCACTATGAGCTTAAAAAATCGAGTAAAGGACTGTACCATTTCATTCTAAAAGCCAGTAACGGAGAGGTTATTCTTTCCAGTGAGATGTATGCAAGCAAAGCGTCAGCGGAGAACGGTATTGTTTCTGTACAATCCAATGCTCCGCATGAAGCTCAGTTTGAAGTGAAGATCAGCAGTTGTAACAGACCTTATTTTGTGCTGAGAGCCAAAAACCATCAGGTCATCGGCACCAGCCAGATATTCAGTTCAGAAAGCGCGGCGAAAAACGGCGTTCGGTCCGTGATCAAACATGGCTCAACCCCACATGTGCGTGATGTGAATGCCTAGACAGGCCATCCCCCGGTTATGGAGAGCACTCAGTGACCGGGGAATGAATGAAACTCACTGCGTTGAATCACACACCCAAGCCTGATTTCCCCTGAATAATTCCGGTTATTTGCTGCTTTCTTGCCGAACAGCCGTTACAATCCCCCACTTTCGCTGCGCCATTGAGTGGCGCGCCGCTGACCTGCAATCAGACCGAGAATCACCATGTTTACACCAGAACTCCTTTCCCCGGCGGGAACGCTAAAAAACATGCGTTATGCTTTCGCCTATGGCGCCGATGCGGTATACGCCGGCCAACCACGTTATAGCCTGCGAGTGCGTAATAACGAATTCAACCATGAGAATCTGGCGCAAGGCATTAACGAAGCCCACGCTTTGGGGAAGAGATTCTACGTGGTGGTCAACATCGCCCCGCACAACGCTAAACTGAAAACCTTCCTGCGCGATCTGAAACCGGTGATCGACATGGGCCCGGATGCATTGATTATGTCCGACCCCGGTCTCATCATGATGGTGCGCGAGGCTTTCCCACAAATAGACATCCATCTGTCGGTGCAGGCCAACGCGGTCAATTGGGCTACGGTGAAGTTCTGGCAGCAGATGGGGTTAACGCGCGTTATTCTTTCACGCGAGCTGTCGCTGGATGAGATCGCGGAAATTCGCAGCCAGGTGCCGGATATGGAACTGGAAATTTTTGTCCACGGTGCGCTGTGCATGGCTTATTCTGGCCGCTGCCTACTTTCCGGCTATATCAACAAGCGCGATCCTAATCAGGGTACCTGCACCAATGCCTGCCGCTGGCAATACAAAGCAGAAGAAGGTAAGGAAGACGACACCGGAAGCATCGTGCATCAACATGAGCCAATCCCGGTGCAGCATATTGAGCCAACCCTCGGCATTGGTACGCCAACAGATAAAGTATTCATGCTTTCCGAAGCCCAAAAGCCTGGCGAATATATGAGTGCGTTCGAAGATGAACACGGCACCTACATCATGAATTCGAAAGACCTGCGGGCCATTCAGCATGTAGAACGCCTCACACAGCTTGGGGTACATTCGCTAAAAATTGAAGGGCGTACCAAATCTTTCTATTACTGTGCCCGTACTGCGCAAGTTTATCGCCGTGCCATCGACGATGCCGTAGCAGGCAAACCTTTTGATCCCACTCTGCTCACCACGCTGGAAGGTTTGGCGCATCGTGGCTATACCGAAGGTTTCCTGCGCCGTCACACGCATGATTCCCACCAGAATTATGATTACGGCTCCTCTCTTTCCGAGCGCCAACAATTTGTCGGTGAATTTACTGGTGTGCGCCGTAACGGTTGGGCTGAAGTTGACGTGAAAAACAAATTCTTGCTTGGCGATGAGGTGGAAATGATGACGCCGAGTGGTAACATCTTGTTTACTCTAGAAAGTATACAGAATAAAAAAGGTGAACCGATTAATATCGCACCGGGTAATGGCCATATTGTTTATTTGCCGATCCCGGAGGATGTTGACCTGAATTACGCATTGTTGATCCGCAATTTACCGGAAGAAAATAGTGAACCCCGCTAGAAAATTTATCGCCACTCAAATGAGTGGCAATTTTTAGCAAATATTAGAATTGGATCACATCAATTACTGTGTAGCTTAGTTATTATCACCTTGCTTAAAACTAAGAACGAAAATATTTGCATAGCAATACTAGGAACCACCTCCTTAGCCAGCCCAATCTCCCTTGGGTTGGCCTTTTCTTTGCCTTCTCCCAGGCTTTTGTTTTCCAAGATTATTAATGCGTAAATAACTCTTATGAGAATACTCTCAATTTTTAGAGTAAATAATAAGCCATTATCTCTTCTTGATATATAAATTATGCTATAGCGATTAATGAGTTCGCTCCTCTGGCTTATCTCTCTAGATAAATACTTTTTCAGCAGAAAAATAACTACCGCCGTCTAATGATCTTCAGCATTACATTATAAGATCACTCTCAAGAATATTCTCAACTTGCGATTTACCGTTTATATCCTCTATCTTTCAAACTACAGTGTTGTTTCTGTCATTGTCGTAAGTAGCACCAGCGGTTAATGACAGAACACAACTTGCCCCTTTTCACTGAGGATAGTTGCAATGAGTCAATATACGCCCGCGCTTCTCATCATCAATGGCAAAGGTGCTGGCAACGAGGAAATCCGTTCCTCGGTGAAACAGCTGCGAGATGAAGGTTTAACGTTACATGTTCGCGTTACCTGGGAGCAGGGTGATGCCGCACGCTTCGTCGCAGAGGCCAGTCAATTAGGAGCAAAAACGGTGATAGCCGGGGGTGGTGACGGTACGATCAACGAAGTCGCCGCTGCGCTGGCTCAGCTTCCGGCAGCCAAACGGCCAACCTTGGGGATTGTTCCGCTGGGTACCGCCAATGACTTCGCTACCGCTTGTAATATCCCCCTGGCACCGGAACAGGCGCTACAACTCGCGCTCAAAGGCCGAGCCGTGCCGATCGATCTGGCAAAAGTGAATGAGGATCGCTATTTCATCAATATGGCTACCGGCGGTTTTGGCACCCGCATCACCACCGAAACCCCAGAAAAACTGAAAGCAGTTTTAGGCGGCGTTTCCTACTTCATCCACGGTCTGTTGCGTCTGGATGCGCTGAAAGCTGAACGTTGTGAAATACGCGGGCCGGATTTCCGCTGGTCTGGTGACGCGCTGGTCATTGGCATCGGTAACGGTAAGCAGGCCGGTGGCGGGCAAAAACTGTGCCCCAATGCGCTGATCAACGATGGCCTGCTGCAATTGCGCCTGCTGACCGCCGAAGAATTACTGCCAACCTTGATCAGCACCCTGTTTAGCGGTGAAGCAAATAGCAGCGTGATCGATGCCTCATTACCTTGGCTTGAAATTCACGCCCCGCATGAGCTCACCTTCAATCTCGATGGCGAACCGCTGAAAGGTGAGCATTTTCGCATTGAATTGCTGCCAAATGCGATTGAGTGCCGCTTGCCACCGAATTGCGAGCTGTTGGATTAAGCTCTCACAGGCCCCCCACTCTATCCCCAGCTTTAACCCGCCGTTTTTAAGTTTTATTCATCTCTAAGCCCGACAATGTCGGGCACTTTTTATGCTCATCCCCTCTCTCCTCAGCGCCAAACCTTCCTTTCCTTTCATTTTAAACTTTCAAAATAAAATATTTTTCTTTCAAATTGTGATCCATTTAAAACAAATAGGTCCATAAAGTGACTACTGTAGAACCCATGGCGACAGAGCCGAAGTTCGCTCCAGGCCATTTCATCCATAACAGGAGAAAATAATGATTGAGCTAATAACCCACGGAGCCGAATGGTTTATCGGCCTGTTTCAGAAAGGCGGTGAGGTGTTCGTCGGCATGGTGACCGGCATCTTACCTTTGTTGATCAGCCTGTTAGTGATTATGAATGCGCTGATCAAATTTGTTGGCCAGGAAAGAATCGAACGATTGGCACAGCGTTGTGCAGGCAACCCACTTTCGCGCTACCTGTTGCTGCCGCTGATCGGTACTTTTGTATTTTGTAACCCCATGACCCTGAGCCTTGGGCGTTTTATGCCTGAGAAATATAAACCAAGCTATTACGCGGCAGCCTCTTACAGTTGTCACTCAATGAATGGTCTGTTCCCACATATCAACCCCGGTGAACTGTTCGTTTATCTCGGGATCGCCAGCGGCTTAACCACTCTGGGCCTGCCACTGGCTCCGCTGGCCGTAAGCTATTTCCTGGTGGGATTGTTCACCAACTTCTTCCGCGGCTGGATAACCGATCTCACCACCAGTCTGTTCGAACGCAAGATGGGCATCCAACTGGATCGTCAGGTTCAACTTTAATTCGTGGAGTACAGCATGAGTGCTTATATCCGTATTGAGAAAGGTGCTGGTGGTTGGGGTGGCCCACTGCAATTGGCTATCGAACCCGGCAAGAAAATCGTCTATATCACCGCAGGGACTCGCCCGGCGATCGTCGATAAGCTCAGCGAACTGACCGGCTGGCCAGCGGTGGATGGTTTCAAGGAAGGCGAACCACCGGCTGAAGAAATTGGCATCGCGGTTATCGACTGCGGCGGCACCTTACGCTGTGGTATCTATCCTAAACGCCGTATCCCGACCATCAACATTCATGCCACCGGTCAATCCGGCCCGCTGGCACAGTTTATTCTGGAAGATATCTACGTTTCCGCCGTGCGGGAAAACAATATCAGCCTGATTGAGCTTGCTGATGGCGCAACAACGACCACGGAACCCCCTGCTATTCCCAAGGTTCGCGACTATGACACCAGCAAGAAGATCACCGAACAAAGCGACGGATTGCTGGCGAAAGTCGGTATGGGGATGGGCTCGGTCGTCGCGGTGTTCTTTCAGGCCGGGCGTGACACCATTGATACCATTCTGAAAACCATCCTGCCGTTTATGGCCTTCGTCTCGGCACTGATCGGCATCATTATGGCTTCCGGGCTGGGGGACTTTATCGCACATGGCTTAACCCCGCTGGCCAGTAGCCCAATCGGCCTGGTGACGCTGGCGCTGATTTGCTCTTTCCCGCTGCTTTCACCGTTTCTCGGCCCTGGCGCGGTCATTGCTCAGGTGATCGGCGTATTGGTCGGCGTACAAATCGGCCTTGGGAACATTCCACCCCAGTTGGCGTTACCGGCACTGTTTGCCATTAACGCGCAGGCCGCCTGTGATTTTATCCCAGTGGGCCTGTCATTGGCCGAAGCCAAACAGGATACGGTGCGCGTGGGCGTTCCTTCGGTATTGGTTGGGCGTTTCCTGACCGGTGCACCGACCGTCCTGGTCGCCTGGGCGGCATCAGCCTTTATTTACCAATAAATTTCGGGGGGAACAATGAACACCATTTTCCAGACCACCATTATCCATATCGGCGGCTGCGCCCGTGATGCACTGCTTGATGACATGCTGATCACCTTTCGTGAAGGCGCTCCGGCAGATATCGAAGAGTACTGTTTCATCCACCAGCACGGTAATACCGCTGGTGATTTACAGGTCGGTGGGGCCATGGAGCTGGGCGGGCACCGCTACCCCATCACCGCCGTCGGTGCAGTGGCTAGCCAGAATCTGCGTGAACTGGGCCACGTTACCGTGCGTTTTGACGGCGAGGCCCAGGCAGAATTCCCTGGTTCGATCCACGTTATTGGCCCAACGCCTACCGATATCCCGTTAGGCAGTACGTTGAAATTTTTACTCTAAATCATTCAAGTCGCGGTTAACGCACAGATAACTTGAAGTATGACGGGTATATCGCTTAAGGAGTACAACATGTCTGAAGTAGCTGTAGTGATTGGTGGTGGTCAAACGTTAGGAGCCTTCCTGTGCCACGGCCTGGCTGAAGCCGGTTATCGTGTAGCAGTGGCGGACCTGAACGCTGGCAGCGCCCATCAGGTGGCACAGCAAATCAACCAGCAATACGGTGCCGATCGCGCCGCTGGGTTCCAGGCCGATGCCACCGATGAAGCCAGCGTTATCGCACTGGCAAAAGCGGTCGATCAGGCTTTTGGTCAGGTAAATCTGCTGGTGTACAGCGCAGGGATCGCCAAAGCGGCACCAATCATCGATTTCCAACTGGGGGATTTTGATCGCTCGTTGCAGGTCAATCTGGTGGGGTATTTTCTCTGTGCCCGCGAGTTCTCGCGCCTGATGATCCGTGATGAAGTTGCTGGACGTATTATTCAGATCAACTCCAAATCCGGCAAAGTCGGCAGCAAGCATAATTCCGGTTACAGTGCGGCCAAGTTTGGCGGTGTCGGGTTGACCCAATCGTTGGCGCTCGATCTGGCGGATTATGGCATTACCGTGCACTCATTGATGCTTGGTAACTTGCTGAAATCACCGATGTTTCAATCATTACTGCCGCAATACGCCCAAAAACTGGGGATCAAGCCAGAAGAGGTTGAGAAGTATTACACCGATAAAGTGCCACTGAAACGTGGCTGTGATTACCAGGACGTGCTGAACACGCTATTGTTCTATGCCAGTGACAAGGCATCGTACTGCACCGGCCAATCGATCAACATTACCGGCGGCCAGGTGATGTTCTGATTTTTGTGGGCTAGGTCTACCTGGCCTGCATTTTTTTAGAGGAGAACCACAAGATGACCAGCGCATTAATCACCTTTGCCGTTATTGCCTGGCTGATGCAAATCGCCCTCGGTTGGTGGCAGATCCAGCGTTTCAACCACGCCTTTGATCGCCTGTGTCAGTTGGGTAGCGTCGGGGTTGGCCGCTCCAGTGGGCGTTTCAAACCCCGCGTGATATTGGCACTGGCATTCGATGAGCAACAGCGGGTGTGCGGTAGCCTGCTGATGCGTGGCCTGACCATCTTCGCACAGCCCAAACAACTCAATATGTTACATGGCATGCATCAACAAGATTTATACCCAGATGTGATCTTCCCCGAGGATCAGGCATGCCAAACTGCACTATCGTTAGCGATTGGACCGAAACCATGATATTTTCACACTAAAAGACATTACCTTTCATAGTGAATTATTCACCGAGAGGAATGCTCAACTCTTGTGAACAGGAATCGCTATGAAACCAAAGCAACGGCAAGCCGCTATCCTTGAATACTTGCAGCGGCATGGCAAAACGGCAGTGGAGGCTCTGGCAGAACATTTTTCCACCACCGGCACCACCATCCGTAAAGATCTCACCCTGCTGGAAGAAGAAGGCGAAGTGATCCGCACCTACGGTGGTGTGGTACTCAGCCGTGATGACGGCGATCAACCCATCGATCGCAAAACCCATATCAATGCCGAAAAGAAACGCCAAATCGCCTATGCCGCTATCAAGCTGATTAACGATGGCGATTCGCTGATTTTTGACGCAGGCAGCACCGTGTTACAAATGGTGCCCCACCTGGCACAGTTCAATAACATCACTGTGATGACCAACAGCCTGCATATTGTCAATGCGCTGGTGGAACTGGACAATGACCAGACTATCCTGATGCCTGGTGGCACTTACCGCAAAAAATCAGCCTCGTTTCACGGCAGCCTGGCCGAATCAGCATTCCAGCAGTTCAGCTTTGATAAACTGTTTATCGGCGCTGACGGTGTCGATCTCAACGCTGGGGTGACCACCTTCAATGAGGTACATAATGTCAGCAAAGCCATGTGTGAAGCGGCCAGCCACATTGTGTTGTTGGTTGACTCCTCCAAGTTTGGCCGCAAAAGCCCCAATGTCGTCTGTGAACTGGGCGTGGTAGATACGCTGATCACCGATAAGGGCATCAACCCGGACTACCTCGCCGCATTACAGGCGAAAGGAACCAGGATCATTCTGGTAGGAGACACCGATGAGTAACGCCACTGCCCTACTCAACTTTGCCCGCGAAACGCTGGAGATTGAACTGGCGGAAGCACAACGTTTGTTAACCCGGCTGGATGACAATTTTGTACAAGCTTGCGAACTGCTGCTGAACTGCCGTGGCAAAGCGGTGATTTCCGGTATCGGTAAATCGGGCCATATTGGCAAAAAGATTGCCGCGTCGCTGGCCAGCACCGGTACGCCATCGTTCTTTGTGCACCCTGCGGAAGCATTGCATGGCGATCTGGGTATGATCGGTGCCGACGACGTGGTGATCTTTATCTCTTATTCTGGCCGCGCGAAAGAGCTGGATCTGATCCTGCCGTTGCTGGCGGAAAGCCAGATCCCAGTGATCGCACTCACCGGCGGCAAAGAGTCCCCGCTGGCGCTGGGCGCAACCTGTACCCTGGATATCAGCGTGGAGCGTGAAGCCTGCCCGATGGGATTGGCCCCCACCTCCAGCGCGGTCAATACCCTGATGATGGGCGATGCGCTAGCCATGGCTCTGATGCGCCAGCGTGGTTTCAATGCGGAAGATTTTGCCCGTTCTCATCCGGGCGGCAGTTTGGGCGCACGCCTGTTAAACCGCGTACACCATCTGATGCGTACTGGCGATCGCCTGCCTGTGGTGACTGAAAACACTAATGTGATGGCAGCCATGTTGGAACTGAGCCGCACGGGTTTGGGGCTGGTTGCGGTGTGCGATGCCCAGCAGAAAGTCGTCGGCGTATTCACCGACGGCGACCTGCGCCGTTGGCTGGTCAAAGGTAACAGCCTTGACGATACCCTGAGCCCGGCAATCACCCGCCCCGGTTACCGTTTGCCGGAACAATGGCGAGCCGGTGAAGCCTTGGAAGCCCTGCACGAGCAGCACATCAGCGCGGCCCCCGTGGTGAATATTGATGGTGTACTGGTAGGGGCAATTAACCTGCACGACCTGCATCAGGCGGGGATCGGCTAAGACTTATGCCGGGCACTTGCTGCGCCCGGCCTGCCTCACCACCAAGCATGGAAATGGTGTACTGGCCCAATTCCCTGCCCCACTTCCAGGCTATCGGCCTGCTGCAAAGCGTGTTGCAGATAGTTTTTTGCCTCAGCCACCGTCTCAGCCCAACTTTCGTGGCGCGGGCGCAATGCCGCCAGCGCCGCCGAGAGCGTGCATCCGGTGCCATGCGTGTGCCGGGTCGCCACACGTGGCGCAGTGAAACGCTGCTCCAGATTGGCGGTGAACAACCAGTCAGGGCTTTCGCCTTCGCTCAGATGCCCCCCTTTTATCAACACCGCCTGGCACCCCATCGCCAGCAATGCCCGCCCCTGCTCACGCATTTGTTGTTCGTTTTCGGCCGGTGCACATGCCAGCAACGCCGCCGCTTCCGGCAGATTGGGCGTGATGAGGGAAACTAACGGCAGCAATTCACGGCGGATAGATTCAACAGCTTCCGGTGCCAGCAGCGGATCGCCGCTTTTGGCCAACATTACCGTATCAAGCACTACGTGCGGCAGTTGATAGTGGCGCAGGCGTTCAGCAACCGCCATAACGATATCCGCATTTGCCAGCATGCCAATCTTGGCGCTGTCGATACGCACGTCACTGAGCACAGAATCAAGCTGTGCGGCCACAAAGGCCGGATCGATGTGGTACACCGACTGCACCCCACGGGTATTTTGCGCCACCAGCGCGGTGATCACGCTAGTACCATAAGCGCCCAGAGCCGAGAAGGCTTTCAGATCGGCCTGAATCCCCGCGCCACCGCTTGGATCGGTGCCAGCAATGGTTAAAGCATTAATACGTTTCATTGCAGATCCTCTGCCTTCAGTTGATAAAGTGCATCAAGAAACGCCGAGGTAAAACTGCCGGGGCCACTGCAACGCGCCACCGCCTTTTCACCGCACAGCGACATGACACGGCAAGCGGTTGCCACCTGATCCAGCCGCTCCCCCGGCAGGCTGCAAAAGGCAGCCACCACCGCTGATAACGCGCAACCGGTGCCTACCACCCGCGTCATCAGAATATCACCACCAGTCACAACCCAGTCACGCTCACCGTCGGTGATATAGTCAACCACCCCGGTCACGGCCACAATAGCACCACTGCTGCGCGCCAGCTCACGGGCTGCCGGTAAAGCAGCCAACGAATCGTCGTTGCTGTCAACGCCACGGCCACTGGCGGGTAAACCACTCAGCGCCATAATCTCCGACGCGTTACCACGGATCGCCGCTGGCCGCATCATAAGCAAACGCTGGGCAAAAGCAGTACGATAAACCAGGCCACCCACCGCAACCGGATCCAATACCCAGGGCTTTCCTGCCTGATTGGCCGCCTCAATCGCCGCTAACATCGATTCGGCCCGCGCGCTGTGCAGCGTACCAATATTAATCAGCATCCCATCCGCCAAGCGGCTGAACTGCGCAGCCTCAGCCGGTTCTACCACCATCGCTGGAGAAGCGCCCAAGGCCAGCAAGACATTGGCAGTTAATTCTTGTACCACTTCATTAGTCAGGCAGTGAATCAGCGGAGGATGGCGTTTAAATTGGTTAAAACAGGCCGCAGCACAAGTGCCGGGTAACACATCAGGCCGAGTAAACATATTTCTCCCAACCAGCGTTCAAGCAGGCAAAACTCGGATGAAATACCGAGACGGCCCCTACGCTGACATAATCCAGATCAAGTTATTTTGCGTTGCCTCATAAAACACTAAGACGTATCAAATATCAATATCAAAACAGGCAGTTATCATCTCAATGCGTTTCATGAAACCGCCAGCCTTTTAGTACAATAGAAAAAGCGGGATGATACTGAGAAGGAATAGCAAACCATAGCCTTTATTTTAAGTTGTTTCCTAAAGAGAAAATAATTGGAACAGTTTATATTTCTTTTCGGATAGTTAAGCATTTCTTTTGCAATCGCTATTCATAAGCGCTAAATGTTCCTGTATTGTCAGACAAAATTAGGTCAATCATGAGTATATTGACCCAAGCGAACTCTTCTTCGTATAGGGATTTGTGAAGCTAGGTTCGTCACAGGCTGAAATACTGTAATGCCTGGTTTCCTGGCTTGTTTTGTAGGTATTTCATGTTCGAGTGATTCGATTGGGTTCCCTGTATTTTATCAGTACAACAGGCAGAGGATTTCATGGACGATTTTTCTCAAACCAGGGTTATTGCTCATCTTCCCGAAGAAGGGCGGGCTTTACTGTTTTACGCCGTTGAAGGCACCGAATCGCTTTCCTCATCTTTCGCCTATACCATCAAATTGTTGAGCCAGCTACCGTTAGCGGCCCCGAAAACCCTCCTCGGCAAAACCATCACCCTGGAAATTCCTCTTCAACACAGTAAGGAACCACGGTACATCAATGGATTTATCACGCATATCAGCCAAACCACCACCGAACTGAAAGGCATCCAGTATCAGCAATACACCCTTACTGCTGAATCAGTGTTGTGGCCAATGAAGCTTGACCGGGAATTCCGTATCTATCAGGAAAAAACCGTTCCCGAGATCGTCAAAGATGTGTGTAAGCGCTTTGGTGTCACTCCAGATATCCGTTTGTCAGGCAGTTATCGCTCATGGGGCTACTGTGTGCAGTACGGTGAGTCCTCTTTTAATTTTATTTGCCGCATGCTGGAACATGAAGGGATATTCTGGTGGTTCAACCATGAGAAAACCAACCATACGCTGGTATTGTCGGACAGCCCGCATTCACAACCGGTTGCTGGTTATGAAACGATTGCCTGGGCTCCCACCCCTTCAGGCAGCACCACAAACAGGGAAGGCATCAGTGGCTGGACGGTCAACTGCCAGGCCACACCGGGCATCAGCATCATTGATGACTACGATTTCCGCAAACCCTATGCACAACTGCTTCAAGCAGTACAGAACCCTGTCGCACATCAGCCAGGCAGCATCCCGGTTTATGAGTGGCCGGGCCGTCTGGTAGAAAAAAATGATGCAGAGCATTATGCCCATCTGCGTCAGGAACGCTGGCAGATTGAGCATGAGATGATCACCGGAACCGGGAGCGCTGGGGGGATCACCACGGGTTACACCTTTACCCTGGCCTCACACCCTGCACCGGAACAGAATAAAGAGTATTTAGTCATCTCATCCACACTGAATATTCAGGAAAACGCCTATGCCAGCGGAGGCGAAGGGTGCTTTCATTCCGTTACGTTTACGGTCATTCCTGCAAATGTGCCGTTTCGTCCGGCACGTGTGGCTTCATGGCCGCGCACCCAAGGGCCACAGACCGCCAGAGTGGTCGGCCCTGCCGGGGAGTCCATTTGGACTGACAAGTACGGCCGCATCAAGGTCAGATTCCATTGGGACACTGACGGCCCTGGAGATGATACCGGTTCGTGCTGGATACGCGTCGCCTCCCCGTGGGCCGGGCAAGGTTATGGGGGCGTACAAATACCCCGCGTGAATGATGAAGTGGTCGTTGACTTTATCAACGGTGACCCAGACCGCCCCGTCGTGATGGGCAGAGTTTTCAATGAGGCCAACATGCCGCCGTGGGAACTGCCTGCGGCGGCCACACAGATGGGGTTCTTCAGCCGCTCCAAAGATGGTGGCAAGGACACCGGCAACGGCCTGCGTTTTGAGGATAAGGCCGGTGGCGAGCAGGTTTGGATTAACGCTCACCGTAACATGGACACAGCGGTGAAAAACGACGCGACCCATGCCATCGGTAATAACCTTACCGCCACCGTCGGTGCCAACGAAAGCCACACCGTTGAGGCCGATCGTGATCACCAGGTAAAGGGGAACGAAACCGTCACTGTCAAAGGGAACCGAACCGAGACCATCAATACCAACGAAACCGTTTCCGTGGACGGCAACCGGACGGAAACGGTCAAAGGCAACGAAACCTTGAGCATCACCGGAACGCGCACCGAAACCATCACCGGCGTTCATACCCTGAATACAAAAAACAATCAGCTCATCACGGTTGAAGGTGAACAGACACAGACTGTTATGCAGAACCGCAAGCACACCGTGCAAGCGAATGAAACCCTACATGTCACGGGTAGACAGAAACTCACCGTTGATGGCAACCAGACTACCCATGTGGGCGGGAAACAGTCGGTCACCGTCGATGGGAAACTCACCGAAAAATACAACACCGGGCAGGAAACCACCGTTACAGGGCACCAGGAAGTGACTGTTTCTGCGGGGCGCAGCCTCCATGTCACAGGCCAGGATGAACGTACCACCGTGGGCAGCGTAACAGATTCGGCCTCAGAGAAAATCACGCTTTCAGTGAACGGCAGCGCCATTGTTATTGACGGTAGCAGCATAGAAATTCAGGCCGGGGGCTCCGTGATTAAGATTGACGGCTCTGGAGTGGCGGTTAACGGGGCAAAAATCAAACTGAATGCCTGAGTGCGAGGAGAGCATAGTGGTATCAGCAGCAGACAATCCGGTTACGCGGCAGGTTTCAGTTCTCGCAGAACAGTGGCGCTCTGCCACGGAAAAGCGCGAGAAAGGCGGTCTGGTGGTGTTCAGAAGCCGTGCAGACACGGCGGATCTGACTCGCGCCTTTATCGCTTTTCAGGAAGAACAACCCGGTGCGCATGCTATTCAGGATTTGTTCGCTACTTTTTCATCTCCCTTTCTGACCGGATACGATTATTGCCTCAGCCTGTACAAAGAACTGACCAGCCGGGCAGGAGCGAGCGAACTTCCGGTTGCGCCTTGGGTGCCAGAACAGAAAGCCACCGCTCACATTCCAGAACTGCTTGCTGCTTTTGCCGACTTTATCCAGCATCATCAGGCACTCTTTGGCCGTTTTGTTATGGTACTGAGCCCTGAATCCGTTAGTGACGCCGCCGCCTGGCTACGCTGGCTGCAACAGGCGGTTTCCCTGCTGCCTGACAAGTTGTTACTGGTACTTTGCGATACGCATGAAGATCCGGCCTGGCAGCCGCTGATTGACAGAGACCAAGAGCAGAGTCTGCTCATCACCTCCCCTGCCGATGCATTCAGCCTGATGAAAGATACGTTACACCAGCAACCGGGTGGCGGAGATCCAGACAGCCAACGCTTTCGTTTACTGCTGCTGGACATTTTTATTCTGCTTGAACGCGGCACAGCACAGCAGGTCACTGACCGTGCACGTATGGCGTTATCTCTGGCGACGGAAAAACAGTGGCATGCTCAGTGTACGGTGGTTCAGAACATGATTGCAGGCAGCCATCTTAAACACGGCGATCCGCAACAGGCTATTTATTCTTACCGGGAAGCCGTCAGCGCTGCGGAGCGTATTCCAGAAAAAGAACTGCGCCTCACGCAACTGACACAGTCCAGATTCAGCCTGGCCGGGGCTCATTATGCCAACAAGGATTATGCCGAAGCCACGCTTCAGTATGTTGCAGGAGCAGGGCACGCTGAAGAAGCGGGTAACAGTTGGCTGACCATCGAAGGCTGGCGTATGGCTGGGCATTGCCAACTGATGGCGAAAAACATCGAAAAAGCCTCTTACTACTTTGCACAGGCCATCACGTTTGCCCAACCCCTTTCGTCCAATTCCCGGCAGATGACCTCTTTGCCTTTTCTATTTCAGGAATTAATGCTCTTTCACGACCAGGATCGCACTCAGGCGCTGACACATTGTGCTGACGAATGGCTGAAGAAGAAAAGCGCCATTATTCAGGAAACAGAGCATCTGGCAGAAAAACTGTCTTCCCCCGCCAATGCGGATGAGATTGATACTTTAGACGCATTGCTTAATCAGAAATTGGTTGCGGCGTTTAACCAGATACGCCTCAGCCGGGAGCAGATTATCCGGCAAGGGAATATCCCATTTCAGGAAGTGGTGATGCTGGCCCGTCAACTGCTGCACCCTTACTGGGCGGGTACTCCTGATATTGCGCATCCGCTGGATGATGCCCCCGGAAACTGGGAGACGCTGCCGGATTATTTAAGCCCAGGAGAAAAAGATACCGTGAACAATTTTATCACTCGCCATCAGGACACAGAAACCGCATGAAAACCTCATCGAAATACCTTATCGTCATCGTTTTTATTTTATTGATTATACTGTGGTTTTCATTTACAGACGGTGAAAATACTTCAGCCGCACGTGCGTTCATCCGCGAGCTGTTAAGAGCGATATTCTGAGCAGGCGAAGGGAGACGCGCTTATGGCTCATGCAAGCTCACACTTTGATCCGCAACTAGGTCTGGATTTGCATTTCTATCTGACCAGCCCTGTGCCGATACCGACGCCGCACATCGGCATTGTCTTTGATATTCCCGATTATCTGCCGATTATCGGTGGCACCATTGATGTGAACGGGCGCAAGCGCACTACCGCAGGAACCGGTGGCAAATGTATGCATATCCCCGTGGCAGGTGCCTGGCTGCCTCCGCAGGGATTCCCGATGGGCCCCCAGAGCGATGACGAACTGTTCATGGGTAGCAAAACCGTTTCTGCCGATGGCGACCCGTTCAGCCGCATCGGCGTTCCGGCCCTGAGCTGCAACGTGGTGGGGATGTTCCCCCCCTTCCGTACACGCAAGAAATTTAAAGTAAAACCCAAATCGCTGGAAATGCCCCTAAGCTTCAACGTTGCTATCCCCAATAATGTCATCGTTGGCGGCCCATTGACCGTCAACTGGATAGCGCTGGGGATGAAGGCTTTTTTTAAGGGCTTTCAACGCTTTAAAAAAAGCAACCTCTACCAAAAGGCGATGGACAAATTCAAGGCTGTGCGACAAAAGCTGTTTAAAAACATGGATTCGGGGTTCTGGAAATGTAATGTGTTCCGCGCAGAACCCGTCGATATCCGCGACGGCAGCGTGTATGTACAGCATCTGGATTTTACCCTGCCCGGGCGATTTCCACTGGTGTGGGCACGCACTTACCGTTCATCCGGCGAAGAAACTGTATCAGGGGTTTGCGGGCAACGCTGGCTGACACCGGCAGATACCACCCTCAGTTGGCACCCTGACGAAGGCGTTGGATTTTACCGTGCTGCCGGTGGGTTGAGCGTGTTAGGTGAACTTCCTGCTCTCCCCGGCGAGCAGCATGCGGTACCCATTTTTCCCGCGGGCTATCTCTGGTATACGGAAAACGACAACGGGACGGTGACCTGGACGGCCACTGATGATAAACAGACCTACTCCCATTTCACCACACCACGCACATTTTCTGAATCTGCCTGGGAATGCCCCATCAGCGCCATGGGTGATGGCTCAGGCAACGGCTGGCAGTTTGTTCGCAATGAACCGGGAATGCTCGTCAGCATTCATGAAATCACGCACCGTGGGCCTACGGGGCGTGAAATACATGCTGAAACGTCTCAGGGGATGCTCCTCTCCCTGTCTTTCCAAGACCCGCATGAAAAACGCTACCGCCCGCTGACCCGCTACGAATACGACCAGGCCGGTTACCTGAGCCAGGAAACCGATGCGGAAGGGTACCCCCGGCATTATCGCTACCATCAGGGCTATATGACCGCACATACCGACCGGCTCGGGCTGTCGTTTTATTACGATTACGATAAGCAATGGCGCGTTGTTCATGCCTGGGGCGACCAAGGGCTGTATGACTACCGTTTTGTCTGGCACGACCACCTCAATGAAACCGAAGTCACCAACTCACTCGGCAACACGTCCCGTATCCGTTTCAGCAGCGATGGTCTACCGGTAAGTGAAACCGACCCGGCAGGCCACATCACCACGTTCCTGTATAACGAAAGCGGCCTGCCCGTTCAGGTTTCCCTCTCCTCTGGTGCTGCATGGCAGTGGGAATATGATGACTACGGCCAGATGACGGTGGAGATTTCGCCTTCAGGCACCTGTGAAACATTCACCCGTGACCCGGCAGGCCACCTTACCAGCAGAACAGATGGCGAAGGTAACGTCTGGCAATATGAACATGACCGCCACGGCAATCTGATTAAGGAAAACGACCCAACCGGCCTTGAAAAACAATACCACTACAATGAATACGGCCAGTTAACGGAAAGCCGTGCTGCTGATTTGCCGGGTACTCAGGCCCGTTATGATGAATTCGGCTTTGTTTGCACACTCACTTCACCTGGTATCACCCCCCTACGGTTTGAACATGACAGTATGGGGCATCTTGTGGCTGAGACGGACAGCAATGGCGTTATCACCCGCTATTTCCGTGACAGAAAAAACCGCCTGGTCGCACAGCAACGCCAAGGGTTGATGGCCCTGCGCATCAGTTGGGACCGGGAAGACCAACCTGTTTTGTATCAGGACGACGGTGGCCGGGAAACCCGCCTGGAATACAGCGGCACCGGGATGCTGTCGCGTTGTGTCACGCCAGACGGCCATCAAGTCCGCTACCACTATGACACTGAAGAACAGCTTGTCGGCGTGAGTAACCCGAATGGGCAGCGCTGGACGCTGGTGCGTGACGCCCGCGGGCTGATTGTGGAAGAACGGGATTACTGGGGGCAGAGTACCCATTACGCCTATTCCGCCGATGGCTTGCTGACCCAACGCACAGATCCACTCGGCCAAGTATTACGCTATCGGTACAGTCCAGATGGCGCGCTGACGGAGAAACTGCCGGCAACCGGCGACATTCCACTGACTCGATATGACTACGACCGGCGCGGGCTACTGACGCAGTGCGACAATGCGCACCGGAAACTGTCATGGGAATACGATGCCGCCGGGCGTGTTTTGACGGAGATTCAGGATGGCTTCCGCCTGGAGCACCACTACAACCAGCACGGTCAATACATCAAGCGCACCAGTAACGCGGGTCATCAGGTTTGCTGGGGCTACAACGCTTTTGCTCAACCAGCATGGCTTCAACTGAATCAGGATAAACCGGTCACGCTTGGGTGGGATGAATGTGGCCGTCTGGCTCGCCAAGGGTTGAGCGAGACACTGGTCAAGGAGTTCCAATATGACGCCCACCACCGATTAACGTCACAATCGCTGGTCAATGCCGAACAGCCCCTGTTCAGCACCCAGTACCGCTGGGACAGGGACGGCAATATCACCGAACGGCAGGACAGCCTGGACGGTGCCCGCCGCTTCACTTACGATCCGATGGGTAAACTGCTGGCCGCAACACAGCCTGACGGCCATATTCTGAATTTTATCACCGATGCGGCGGGCAACCACTTGGCCACCAGCGTCAGATCGGTCAGCGATGAACCCGGCGGCTGGTTCCGCGAAGGAATGCGTGGGACAACCCGCTATGTCTATGACCGGGCGGGCAACCTTCGCCAGCGCCGCAACCTGACCCAGCCGGACAGCAGGCAAGACCTGGTCTGGGATGCAGAGAACCAGCTTATCCAGGTACACCAGAAAGGCACGGTGACCTACTACGGCTACGATGGCCTGGGAAGGCGCGTCACAAAACAAGGGGCAGAAGGGAGCCAGGTATTCTTCTGGCAGGGAAACCATTTTATTGCCGAGGCCCGGTCTGAAATCCCGCTACCGCTCTCCACCTCGGTGTACGACCTCCAGGCCCCGCATCAGCGTAAACTGCTGATAAAACAACTGCTGCCCGCCATCAGGGAATACGTTTACCTGCCGGGCAGCTATCAACCTTTGGCGCTAATCACGGAGGAAACAGATAACCGAACCAGTTACTGGTATGAATGCGATCCGAACGGTGCACCGATAAGACTGACTGATACACAGGGCACCCTGGTCTGGCATCAGCAGCATGGCGTATGGGGGGAGCCCGGCCCACAACGCGCCAATACCGTAGAAAACCCGCTGCGCTTTCAGGGGCAGTATTACGATCAAGAGAGCGGTTTACATTACAACCGTTATCGGTATTATGATCCGCACACCGCAGCGTTTATCAGTCAGGATCCGATAGGGCTGTTGGGGGGATTGAACCCTTATCAGTATGCGCCGAATCCGTTGGGGTGGATTGATCCGCTGGGGTTAACGTCTTCTCCATGTGGGCCTACAGGTCGAAGTAGAAATAGAACTCCAGATAAAGTCCAAGGTAAACCTAATTCAGAACAACAAGCCTTAATAGATATGGCTAGAATGGATTCCAAGAGAATTTCTCAAGGGAAAGGTCCAGTAACAGCCAAAGATGCAGATACCTATATAGAACTTGCGAATCAGCTTGGTATTCCGGTTAGAGCAAAACCCAATGATCTTAGTGGTGCACATGGGTATGGCCCAGTTCCCCCTGGTCCGACTGCTTCTCATATACATATTAATGGTGAACATATCCCGGTACCTCCAGGTTATACTCCACCTAGCAGCGCCATTATAATAAGGTAAAAAATAATGAAAAAATGGTATATAGTTAAAAGTAACTGGGAGAAAACCCTAAATAATCTGACTGCATTGGGGCTGAAAGAATATTATGGACTTGGGGGTAATCTTTGGCCTGAGTGTTCTCTTTATAATGAAATAGAAAAAGCAAGAGAATATATAGAATTAGATAGTGGTGAGTTTTTTTATGTTGTGACTGATGTATTTATTGCAATGAAATATTGTAAAGAATTAGAAGCACTAGAGGAGGGAGTGATTTTATTAGAACTTAAGGAGGGTGTTGATACTTATTGTGATGGTTATGATTTTGGTTCTCCTGATGGCGGATACTCTGTTATTGAAAGCGAAATTATAACAAAACTTGATACCGTATACGCGAAGCGTTTTTTGAATGATTATGGTCTTTTCTACAATTTAGAATCTCTTGAAGCTTTTTTGAATACACTAGATAGGAATTATGTTGAAGACATGTACTCATATCAACCGGTATCAATAAAAAATATAACTCACATGATTAATAATGAATATATATAACAAAACGGTGTCAAAGATGCTTATCCTAAGCAACGAACCCAGTGGCTGGTTCCGGGAAGGGATGCGTGAAACAACTCGCTATGTCTATGACCGGGCAGGCAACCTGCTGCGTCAGCGCCGAAACCTGGCCCAGCCGAACAGCAGGCAGGATCTGGTTTGAAATGTGGAGCAGCAGCTCATCCAGGTACACCAGAAAGGCACGGTGACTCACTACGGCTACAATGGTCTGGGCAGACGCGTTACCAAACAGGGAACAGAAAACAGTCAGGTGTTTTTCTGGCAGAGAAATCACTTGACTGCCGAAGCCAGCTCTGCAACTCCGCTACCTGAATCGGCATCCGTGTACGATCTCCAGGCCCCGCATCAGCGTAAACAGCGGATAAAACAGCTGCTGCCCACCATCAGGGAATACGTTTACCTGCCGGGCAGCTATCAACCTTTGGCGCTAATCACGGAAGAAACAGATAACCGAACCAGTTACTGGTATGAATGCGATCCGAACGGTGCACCGATAAGACTGATTGATACACAGAGCACCCTGGTCTGGCATCAGCAGCATGGCGTATGGGGCGAGCCCGGCCCACAACGCGCCAATACCGTAAAAACCCGCTGCGCTTTCAGGGGCAGTATTACGATCAAGAGAGCGGTTTACATTACAACCGTTATCGGTATTATGATCCGCACACCGCGGCGTTTATCAGTCAGGATCCGATAGGGCTGTTGGGTGGGATAAACCTGTATCAGTATGCGCCGAATCCGCTAAGTTGGATCGATCCACTTGGATTGAGTTGTGGGCCGACGAGAAGGACGAGAAGTAAGCCTGTTAATCTGCCAGCCTGAAGAAAATTAAGATAGATATAGATCATATTTTGGATAGGCATACATCTACGGGTAGGATAGCAAGGCAGAGTGGTATAAAAGACTTATTCCCTGAAAGTATATCTCCAACACAAATTGAAAATGCAGTTAAAGAGGCATATTCAAATATTAAAGTTAGACGATCCCAAGGTGATCGTGTATTGGGAACCGGCGTCGCGGGGGGGATGATAATAGAAATGTGGGTAAACAAAGCGACTAAAGTCATTGAGACCGCTTATCCCAAGAGGATGAGATGATGATTAGCTTAATAATTAATCCTAATTCTGTCCGTGTATCAAAGAGTAAAGTATCAACTCAAATATTTTCAGAAATCCACTTCCAAGTAGATAGCATGTTTTTCCCAGAAGAAAATTGGGATGATTTCACTGTAGTTATATTAGATTGGTGGTTACAGGAGGCTTGCCGCATTAGTCTCGATAGTAAGGGGTTTTTAGACTTATGGATGGGCCTTATTATTTCGAGGTGTTTTTAATTGATGGCGCTTATAACATCCATTTTATTAATGATAGATATAATGAAAAAGAAATTATTTTTATCAAAAAAGTAGCATGTAATGATTTTCTCAGCTCATTAACAAAAGGTGCAAACCTATTAATTAGAAACTTACCTCCTGAGGCTAAAAACTTAGAGGATGTAGTTAATTTTAAAAAAAATTTTAAGCTATTACAAAGTTATATAAAATCACTCCGTAGTTAATGCATTAGGTTAGGCCGGAAAGATCATCCCAATCTTTCCGGCTTTTTTATTTAACTCAAAACATCCTGCTTTATCGTAAGCTGCTCATTTACCCCTAATGGGGGCGAAGCTACAATATGACGACATTTGGCTTTCATCACGGCATTTACTGCGTGTTTTGCGACCTAAGGGCATCCGCTTCGCTTTCAGTAGCGTGAATGATTGCAGTTATTTCACTGATGCATTTTGTTTATTGAGGTGTCCGGTTAGTGTGGTTTAACGCCAGCGAATAAGCATGCTCATGCGTTGGTGTTGCAGGTTTGGGGGAGTGATGAAATTGACTGGCTGGCCGTGTTGCCGAAGATGAATTTGAAAGAAAAAGTAAGCAGTGTTAAAGTGGAAGGTCCGGTCAGCAGTGACTTTTTGCATATCCTGTCTGACCGAAACAATTTTTCCCTGGTGTTGGCTGGATTAGCTACCTGACCGAAAGGTCAGTTTTTTTACTATTCGCCTAACGAGGGTTATTATAGCTTGCGTTTCCTGATCTGTAAGTTGTGCTTAAGTTTTATACATACCTATACTTAGGTTTAGGTTATATCGCTAAAAGGGAAAATGAGACTGTAACGGAGCCTGTATGTTTTCTGCCTTCAATGAAAATCAGACCATAACGGAAACGCTCCGGGAGTATATAGATAGAAAGTTGTCCTCATTTGGCAGACTGGAATACGCTTATACGGTCGTCAGCAAAAAAAATCCGTCAGATGTACTCATTATTTCCACTTATCCTGATGAATGGGTTGAGCTCTACCGCACCAACAATTTTCAACTCACTGATCCTGTGATATTGACCGCGTTCAGGCGTACATCTCCTTTTGCATGGGACGAAAATATTACACTGATGTCCGACCTGAAGTTCACCAAGATATTTTCCCTCGCTAAGCATTACAATATCGTCAACGGCTTCACTTTTGTGTTGCATGATCATATGAATAACCTCGCGTTGTTGTCGGCCATCATTGACAACAACGAACAAGGGGAATTGGAAGCACGGCTCACGTCTGAGCGTGGGGCCATACAGATATTACTGATCGATATTAATGAACAGATGTATCGCCTTGCCGGCGCAAGCTCATCCGGTAGGCAAAGACATCATATGGATAGGGTAAAACCCATTTTTACCCCGCGGGAGAACGAAGTGCTGTATTGGTCCAGCATGGGAAAAACCTATGGTGAGATTGCCGCCATCGCAGGTATTTCCATGAGTACGGTGAAGTTTCATATGGGCAATATTGTCTCCAAGCTGGGCGTCAGCAACGCCCGCCAGGCGATCCGGCTGAGTGTCGAGCTGGAGCTTATCACAGCGACAGCGGCCAAGTAATAACTGACTCCGCAGGGTAGCCGTATTCGCTGATGAGCCCTGATGCCATCTGATCCCGATCCTCTGCTCCTGTCGGCAAAAATACCAGATAGATACGCTCTCGCTCGCTGAGGAAGGCTTCTTTAAGCGTCTTGATTTGCCATCCTGAACGTTTCAGTATTGTCTGCATCGGGCGACTTACAATAGTGTGAATACCGTTGCGTTCGTTGTGGCGAGCCCAGTTAATCATGGCAAGAAACAAAACCTGGCTGACCGGATAGCGCCCCCCTAGGAGTTGCCGCGCCCGGTCTTTATCGACAAAGAAACGGCTCGATTCTATACCGTTGAGAGGAAGCGGAACGGTGTCAAAACAAGCACGAAACGTGTGAGTTATCATATTGGGCTGTTCAAGGCCAATAAAGCGCACACTGCACACCAGTTGTCCATTGTACAAACCAAGAATATAGCGCGTGTCGGGATTATCAAATTCATCAAATTCCAAGTCGACGTTGCACACTACATCCCATCTCAGCCGGTCGCTGAAGGTTTTTTTTCTCAACCGATAAAGTTCATTCGAGTGCGTCACCTTCAGCTCATCATAGCTGACATCAAACAGTTCAAGCATTCCATTGAGAATGTTTTGTGTCCCTGTTTCTATTCCTTTTTTATTCATTGTTTGCTGAGCCTCGGATCCTCATAATTGTCTGTCTTGATGTTTTAAATTCACGGGCCACACTTGCTTGATCTGCGCACCAGATCTTGGACAACCTTAATGCTGCTTGACTTAGCCTATATTGCACAGGGCTGAGACCACCAAGTTTTTCCTTTATCCTCATATGGTTATAGTAATCAATATATTTGACGATGTCCCGCCTTAAGTGATCCACACTTTCATATTTGTGTGATTCATAGACATCGTTTCACTATAATACCTCGCTATGAACAGGGAAATTCAGTAGCGGTTACAGTGGGTAAAACTCTATGAAACGTCCGGTGATACGGGGTTCGTATGCCGTCGTTGTGGTATTTCTCGCCCCACATTGCGTAAATAGTGGCGCAGATATCTGGCTCAAGGCATCGCTGGTTTGGAAAGTCATAGCCGTCGCCCTAAACGCTCACCATCAACGAAAACCGGCGCTGGTGAAGTCGCTCTGATCCTGGAGTTACGTTCCCTGCGAAATTTGGGGGCAAGGCGGATTCAGAACGAGTTAAAACGGCTTCATTCAATCTCACTGGCAATGGCAACGATCCATAAAGTCCTTTGCCAGAATCAGGTTAAACCTGTTGTTAAATTCCGGCGTAAAGCTGATTTCATTCGCTACGAACGCCCTGTTCCCGGTGATCGGGTCCAGATGGATACCTGTAAAATTGGCCCCGGCTTATATCAGTACACATCTGTTGACGATTGCACCCGCTACAGAGTCCTAAGGCTCTACTCTCGCCGCACGGCTGCCAATACACTGGATTTTATTGATTGTGTTATTGGAGAAATACAGCGCTTTCAGACAGACCGGGGAAGAGAGTTTTTTGCCGTTAAAGTGCAGGAAAGGTTGAAAGAATACGGCATCAAGTTTCGTCCAAATAAACCTGCTTCGCCTCATCTTAATGGCAAAGTTGAACGTTCCCAAAAGACAGACAAAGCAGAGTTCTACGCTACCGTGGATCTCTCAGTTGATGACCTGAAGGCGCTACTGGCAGAATGGCAGCATTACTATAACTGGGAACATCCTCATAACGCTCACAACGGTAAAACTCCGATGGAGCGCTACTTCGAACTTGCTGAGCAAACGCCATACTCTGATGCTGTTCACACAAACTATCAGCCCAATGAAGAACATATACAGGAACAAAATTACAAGCTCGAACTTGAACTGAGAAAATTGAAACGATGTCTATGAATCACACATCTGACCAAACCGTGATCTTCTCATACAAATACAAAAACACTCATCAATACCTTATTTATTCAACAGAGCCTAAATCAATATTAATATATCAAATCATCCAGAGGAGGAATGCCTTATCATCAGAAAAGGTTAAACAGTTATAGTATAGGAAAATACATGAGAAAGTTGCTTATTGCATTATTTACAGTAGTAATAGTAGGGTGTTCTTCCAAAGCACCGCTCAAAGATAGAGGTGACTATTATACTGACAGTGCTTTTCCCTCTCAAAGCCAAAATAATCGGATCAGGTTTTTAGTATTCCACTATACCGCAGCGGATGATGCGACGTCGTTAAAGATCCTGACCAAAGGAGAAGTCAGCGCTCATTATCTTGTCCCTAGCCTTCCTAAACGTAAAGATGGTAAACCAATTATATTACAACTTGTTCCAGAGGAAAATAGAGCATGGCATGCTGGCGTCAGCCATTGGAATGGCCGGAGTAATATTAATGATAGCTCAATTGGCATAGAAATCGTCAACAAAGGGTTTACTGAAGATATGCTAGGGCATCAAGTTTGGTATCCTTTTAATGAACAGCAGATTTCAGCGATTGCAGTACTTGCTAAAGATATAATTAAAAGAAATAATATTACCCTTGATAATGTTATTGCGCATAGTGATATTGCACCATTAAGGAAAAGTGACCCGGGGAAATTATTCCCATGGCAGAGATTAGCAGAAATGGGAATAGGAGTTTGGCCCAATAAAGAGACGGTTGAACAATATCTTGCTGGCAGATCGCCTGATACTCCCGCTGATGTGCTTACAATCCAAAAAGCTCTAAGTCAATATGGATATGATGAAATCCCTCAGTCTGGGATATTGGATGAAAAAACGCGTAAAACCATTAGCGCATTCCAGATGCATTTCAGACAGCGTGATATCAGTGGCAAAGCAGATGCAGAAACCGAATCGATTGCCAAAGCGCTAATAGAAAAGTATCGGAGTAATAAAACCTGAGATCACACAATAAATAACGTAGGTGTTTCGATTACTCATTCAGTCACTCATATAACGGATAAAGGCTAATACTATTAGCTTTCTTATCGCTAAGGTAAAGCCTTTATCACAATATACTGACTATTTCCTTTGTCAAAAAATCCCAAAATTATTTCTAGTTTATTTCCATAATAATAAAACTGCCTATAGAGAAAAGAACCGAACATGTAAAGAGTTGCTTACGCTGAATATAGCTCCCTAAGCGAGTCATCACATACACTGTAGTACCAGAGACGTTTATGACGTCCATTATTCTCAGGGTGCTCTGCACCAACAAACTTTTGCTTAATGCAGAAGTCTTGATTGACATTAGCCAGAGGTAACCAAATCATGAATATCGTACCAACAGGCCTGCCAGAAGAGGCAGTGTGCAGGCTCAACGGGCAAAAGAGAGCGATTGCCCCTGCCATCCGGTTGTTTGCAGGAATTGCTCCCAGGTCAAACTGGCTGGATTGATTTGTCGGCTCCACAGCAGATCGCGATCTTTACGGAAATAACCATACTCCACCGCATATTCGGCCATCCCTACCACCTCATCAACCAGCCCTTCCATGCTGGAAAATGCAGGGAAGTGTTGCAGCAGTTCTTCATGAGTAAACGCCGAACGATAAATAGCTTTTTTCCCGCTGACGCGAATAAATGTCTCAACCATTTCTTTGGGCGAAATAATATCCCCGATAACGGGTAAATATTGGCCCGCGTATTTATCCTGATGATCAAAAATTTCCAACACTGCTGGGCCCGTCGCGGTCAGTGGGTCAACAAAGGGGGCACGAAAATCTTCGGGCAGATAGATAGGAAAGACTAGGGTATCCCCTTCCAAGCGTGGTTGGTAATATTCCAGCAGGTTCGTGTAAAAAAACGCCATCGAGATAAATGAACTGGTAACGGGCTGTGCGCGAATATAGTTCTCAACCCTGGCCTTGTCGGTAAAGTGTGGAACCCATTTTTTGCCTTCCGTAATTTTTTCTACGTTTTCCAGGCTAGTAAAAACAATATGTTCCACGCCAGCTTCAACGGCAGCATCAGTTATCTGTTTGCCCAGTTCTACTTCGGGCGTTTCTGCATGGCTCGCCTCAGGCGTGATAGGTGGTGTCATCAGAAATACACCCTGTGCCCCCTTGAAAGCCTGAACGAATTTCTCTTTATATCCCAACTCTAATGGCACAGCCATAAGCTCCGCTCCCAGACGTGCCAAGTCTTGCGCTCCGGGAGAGTCAATTCGGCGGGTTAGTGCTCGTACACGATAACGTTGGCTTTCCAGCAGCGTACGTACAACGCTGCGCCCTTGTTTGCTCAGCGCCCCTACCACGGTGATGAGTGGCTTATTATCCAATAACATTGGCTTGCTCCTGATGGTTTATACGGTTTGTGCTTGCATTATCAGGACCAATAAGGAATAAGAGAAATCGATTATTTTATATTTAGGAATCCACAAAATGGATACCACACGCCTCGATTTAAACCTACTGCTTACCCTCGAAGCATTGCTGGCAGAGCAGAACGTGACGAAGGCTGCGGCACGACTTAACCTCAGCCAACCCGCCGTCAGTGCACAACTGAACCGTTTGAGGGATATGTTTGATGATCCTTTACTTGTGCCTGCTCGGCGGGGGATGACGCCAACCGTAAAAGCACTTGAGTTACTTGCTCCATTACGTGAATCTTTGGATCAACTGCGCCGCACGCTGCAATCTCATAAGGATTTTTATCCTGAAAGGGCCACATTAACCCTCGCGATAGCCTGTACCGACTACATACAGGCGGCTGTCGTTATGCCGCTTGTATTAGCCTTGCGGCAAACAGCCCCGGGTGTGCGTATTGCCGCTCGCCACTATGATCCAGCCCAATTAGAACAACAATTGGCTAATGGCGATGTTGATATCGCCATTATCACACCGGGTTCTCATCATGCGCATCTCAGAACCCGCCATTTATTCAATGAAACCTATGTACTGATTGGGCGGCAGGGACACCCTACCCTCAAAAATAACCTGACAATGCAGGATTTTGCTCAGCTTGAGCATGTGATTGTTTCACCTTCGGGTGGCAGTTTTTCAACCCCTATCGATGATATTCTGGCGGCATTCGGGCATCAGCGTAAGGTTGTTATGTCGGCAGCTTCGTTCTTTTTCGTTCCTGAGATCGTGTTAATTAGTGACTTTGTCGCTCTGGTTCCACGGCGATTATTGCAAGGGCAGCCAGCTCGGCTTTCGGTGGTTAATGTGCCGTGGCTGACTGAGCAATTTAACGTCAGCTTAGTCTGGCACGAACGCAGCCATGGTCATGCCGGCCATCGCTGGCTGCGAAATTTGATTGTTGAATTAAATGGCCACAAGAATTCGCGCGAAAATGCCCCGTGATTCGGGCAAATGCGCTGACCAAACCAGCAGACTTTCTCGAACTACCAGGGGGAGTGATCTGAATTGAAACAGGAACCAAAAAGCCAGTTAAATCATTTGATTTGGCTGGCTTTTAAAGACGTTAACGGCATTCAGAAGATGCTAAATACCTATTCCCACTCAATCGTCGCTGGCGGCTTGCCGCTGATGTCATACACCACGCGGGAAATACCGTCGACTTCGTTGATGATGCGGTTGGAAACACGGCCAAGGAACTCATACGGCAGATGCGCCCAATGTGCAGTCATAAAGTCGATAGTTTCTACCGCACGCAGTGAAACCACCCAATCGTATTTACGGCCATCGCCCATCACGCCAACGGAACGTACCGGCAGGAATACGGTGAATGCCTGGCTGACTTTGTTATATAAATCCGCCTTGTGCAGTTCTTCGATGAAGATCGCATCAGCGCGGCGCAACAAGTCGCAGTATTCTTTCTTCACTTCACCCAGCACGCGCACGCCCAAACCAGGCCCTGGGAACGGGTGGCGATACAGCATGTTGTAAGGCAGCCCCAATTCCAGACCAATTTTACGCACTTCGTCTTTGAACAGCTCTTTCAGCGGTTCAACCAGGCCCAGCTTCATCTCTTTCGGCAGGCCACCCACGTTGTGGTGCGATTTGATGACGTGTGCTTTACCGGTCGCAGAAGCGGCAGATTCGATCACATCCGGGTAAATTGTGCCCTGTGCCAACCATTTCACTGCGCTTTGTTTGCAGGCTTCTTCATCGAACACTTCGACAAACACGCGGCCAATGGTTTTACGCTTGGCTTCTGGCTCATCAATACCTGCCAGTGCGCTCAGGAAACGCTGTTCTGCCGGAACATGCACAATGTTCAGGCCAAAATGCTCACCAAACATTTCCAGTACCTGGTCAGCTTCATTCAGGCGCAGCAGGCCGTTGTCAACAAACACGCAGGTCAGGCGCTTGCCTATCGCACGGTGTAGCAGCATCGCGGTAACCGATGAATCGACTCCGCCAGACAGACCGAGGATCACATGATCTTCCCCCACCTGCTCGCGGATACGCTCAACGGCATCTTCGATGATGGTCGCTGGCGTCCACAACGCCTCACAACCACAGATATCCAGCACGAAGCGCTCCAACATACGTTGGCCCTGGCGGGTATGAGTGACTTCCGGGTGGAACTGCACGCCGTAGAAACGTTTTTCTTCGTTGGCCATAATGGCGAACGGACAGGTGTCAGTACTGGCTACGGTGACAAAATCGGCTGGGATGGCGGTCACTTTGTCACCGTGGCTCATCCACACATCCAACAACGGTTTGCCTGCTGGGCTGATGGCATCTTCAATGTCGCGAATCAATGCGCTCTCGGTAGCCACTTCTACCTGCGCATAACCAAACTCACGCTCATTGGAACTTTGAACATGGCCGCCTAACTGTATGGCCATGGTTTGCATGCCGTAGCACACCCCAAAAACGGGCACTCCCGCAGTGAATACATACTCCGGCGCTCGCGGGCTGTTTTGTTCGGTGGTGCTTTCCGGGCCACCGGAAAGGATGATGCCGCTCGGGTTGAATTCGCGGATCTGCTCTTCGCTGACGTCCCACGCCCACAGTTCGCAGTAAACACCAATCTCACGCACGCGGCGGGCAACCAGTTGGGTATATTGCGAACCAAAATCCAGAATGAGAATGCGATGCTTATGAATATTTTTTGACATGTGAGGCTAATTCCAGCAACAGAGAAATAAGAGCAAAAAAGTATATGTGGGGTGAAGGATCCCCTCCTCACCCCGTTTTCCCCTAAAGGAATAGATCAAGCATTAGCCCATGCGGTAATTCGGTGACTCTTTGGTAATCGTCACATCATGAACATGGCTTTCCTGAATACCGGCACCGCTGATACGCACAAATTCAGCTTTGGTACGCAGTTCGTCAATCGTACCACAACCGGTCAGCCCCATGCAGGAACGCAGGCCCCCCATCTGTTGATGTACGATGGCTTTCAGCATGCCTTTGTAAGCCACACGGCCTTCAATGCCTTCGGGCACCAGTTTATCAGCCGCGTTATCGGTCTGGAAGTAACGGTCAGAGGAACCTTTAGACATCGCCCCCAGAGACCCCATGCCACGGTAAGATTTAAACGAACGGCCCTGATACAGCTCGATTTCGCCCGGAGATTCTTCCGTACCCGCCAGCATTGACCCCACCATCACGCAAGATGCGCCGGCAGCAATGGCTTTGGCGATGTCGCCAGAAAAGCGGATGCCACCATCAGCGATAACCGGGATACCGGTGCCTTCCAGCGCTTCTACCGCATCCGCAATCGCAGTTATTTGCGGCACACCAACGCCGGTCACGATGCGGGTGGTGCAGATAGAACCTGGGCCGATACCCACTTTCACCGCGCTTACGCCAGCTTCCATCAGGGCTTTGGCTCCGGCAGCGGTAGCAACGTTACCACCAACAATTTGCAAGTCTGGGTATTTGGCACGGGTTTCACGGATGCGCTGCAACACGCCTTCGGAATGGCCGTGCGAGGAGTCGATCAACAGCACGTCAACACCGGCGGCAACCAGCGCATCAACGCGCTCTTCATTACCGGCCCCCGCCCCCACCGCCGCACCGACACGCAGGCGACCATGTTCATCTTTACAGGCATTAGGCTTACGTTCCGCCTTCTGGAAATCTTTTACGGTGATCATGCCGATCAGGTGGAAACTGTCATCCACCACCAGCGCTTTTTCAACGCGTTTTTCGTGCATTTTTTGCAGCACGACTTCATGCGCTTCACCTTCCTTAACGGTCACCAGGCGCTCTTTTGGCGTCATCACGGCGGTCACTGGCTGATTCAAATCAGTCACAAAACGCACGTCACGGCCGGTAATAATCCCGACCAGTTCGTTACCTTCTGCCACCACCGGATAACCAGCAAAGCCATTACGCGCTGTCAGTTCTTTAACTTCTGCCAAGGTGGTACAAGGTGTCACGGTTTGCGGATCGGTGACCACGCCGCTTTCATGCTTCTTCACCCGGCGAACTTCTTCCGCCTGGCGCTCAATAGACATGTTTTTGTGAATGAAGCCCAAACCGCCTTCCTGCGCCAGCGCAATAGCCAGGCCGGATTCGGTTACGGTATCCATGGCTGCGGACAGCATAGGGATATTCAGGCGAATGGATTGAGTCAGTTGAGTACCGAGATCTGCGGTGTTAGGCAGAACAGTGGAGTGGGCTGGAACCAGGAGAACGTCGTCAAACGTTAGAGCTTCTTTTGTGATACGTAGCATGGGCAATATCTCACCAGGTGGATGCGGGAAAAGATAAAATATTGCCGTGGCATTATACAGAGCGTAATCGGTTGCCTCCAGCACTTTCTCACAAAAACTCTTGCTTACCTGTTTCAGAGCTGTAATATCGATTGATTAAGTGCTTGTTTTAAAATTTGATCTGGGTCACATGTCGCTACCTACTTCACCGCCTATTTTTACCGTCAGCCGGTTGAATCAGACCGTTCGTGAGCTGTTGGAAATGGAAATGGGGCAAATTTGGCTCTCTGCCGAAATCTCCAACTTCTCTCAACCCGCTTCAGGCCACTGGTATTTCACACTGAAAGATGACCGTGCGCAGGTACGTTGTGCCATGTTCCGCAACAGCAACCGTCGCACCACTTTCCGCCCACAAAACGGCCAGCAGATACTGGTGCGTGCCAGCATCACGCTGTATGAACCGCGCGGTGATTACCAATTGATTGCAGAAAGCATGCAACCCGCCGGTGACGGTTTGCTGCAACAACAATTCGAACAGTTGAAACAGCGTCTGGCAGCCGAAGGGTTGTTCGATCAACAGCGCAAACAACCGCTCCCCAGCCCGGCCAAATGCGTCGGCGTGATCACTTCAGCCAGCGGTGCGGCACTGCATGATATTTTGCAGGTGCTGCAACGGCGCGATCCTTCGCTGCCAATCGTGATTTATCCCACAGCGGTTCAAGGTGCAGAGGCTCCGCTGCAAATCGTGCGAGCCATCGAAACCGCCAACCGCCGCGCTGAGTGTGATGTGCTGATCGTTGGCCGTGGCGGTGGTTCGCTGGAAGATTTATGGAGCTTTAACGACGAACGCGTCGCGCGGGCCATTTTTGCCAGCCATATTCCCATCGTCAGCGCCGTTGGTCATGAAACCGACGTCACCATCGCTGATTTTGTCGCCGATCTGCGCGCACCTACGCCTTCCGCCGCTGCCGAACTGGTCAGCCGCAATCAGCTTGAACTGCTGCGCCAGTTGCAAGCACAGCAGCAACGGCTGGAAATGGCGATGGATTATTATCTGGCCCAGCGCCAACAACAGTTCAGCCGTATCAATCACCGCCTGCAACAGCAACACCCACACCTGCGTCTGGCCCGGCAACAAACGCTGTTATTCAAGCTACAGCGCCGCCTTGAAGAAGGGATACAGTTGCAACTGCGGCTGGCTTCCCGCCGCAGTGAACGCGCCCAACAACATCTGGCGCAAATACAGCCGATGGGCCGGATACACCGTTTGCAGCAACGCATTCAGCAGCAGGAATACCGGTTGCAACAAGGGCTGGAACGGCAACTTAATGCCTATCGCCAGCGCTTTGGCGTGGCTTGCAGCCAGTTGGAAGCCGTCAGCCCATTAGCCACTCTGGCGCGTGGTTACAGCGTGACGCAAACGCCGCGTGGCGAACTGTTGAAAACCACCAAACAGGCGCAGTTAGGGGAAATATTGAAAACTCGCTTGCAAGATGGCTGGGTGGAAAGCGAAGTGAAAACCATCACCGTAGCGAAAAAACCGCGTAAGAAACGGGTGATGGAATAAGTCTCTCTCCAGCGGGAGAGAGACTTTCAAGCACAGCCGCCGGGTTTAGCTCAACGCATAAGTATTACAACGAGTGCCATTCACCCACAGTTCGCGGGTTTCATCGGCAGGCAACGTGATATCCAGCGTTTGCCAAGCGGGTTTAAAATGCCCTTTGGCGGCCACGGTTAATTCAATGCGCGCGTTATCACTCACCGCTTGCCAGCGCAGCCACAGCGCATTGTCCTGCTGCCAGCCATAGCTTTCACCGTCGTCTTCAAACAACATTCCTGCCGAGCGCCCACATCCTTTGGTGGGGAATAACCGCAACTCACGGCGATCGTCAGCGCTGATGTCCACATGGCCCAAGCGCTGTGACATCGGCAACGCCGCCCCAGCACGCACCAACAGTGGCAGGCGTTCCAGCGGCGCATCCAGCACAATGGTCTGGCCCCCGCTGTACCACTGGCCGCTGTAGAAGCAATACCAACCATCACCATTATCTGGCAGATACACCTCGCGCTGACGCTGCCCCTGCTCCACCACGCTGGCCACCAGCACGTCGCGGCCAATCAGGAAATCATCGGTTTCACGCCAGGTACGCTCATCATGTTCATGATCAAGGAACGTTGGCCGCAGCATCGGTTCATCATCCGTGCTCGCCAGCCACAGCAAAGTGTAAAAATAAGGCATCAGGCGATAACGCAGGTTGATCGCTTCACGGATCATCGGCGTAGCGGCCGGATACATCCAGGGTTCGTTAACGGTCGCATCATCGTTCCATGAGTGAATGGTAAAGCGCGGATGCATCACACCATTCTGCACCCAGCGCACAAACAGCTCGGCATCCGGTTTATCACCGGAAAAACCGCCGACGTCATGCCCGACGTTAAACAGCCCCGACAGGCTCATGCCCAATCCCATACGGGTGTTGTAGCGTAGAGTCTGCCAACTGGTACGGTTGTCACCGCTCCAGGTTTGCACATAACGCTGCATGCCTGCGCACCCGGAACGGGAGATCAGATAAGAGCGCAGATGCGGTGCAAAACGCTGCTGTGCCTCAAGCGAAGCGCGCATCATCAACAATGGCATCACCGGGCGGATATGTTTGATGGCAATCGGCTGACCAAAGCCGTGGCAGCGTGCTTCGCCGTCCCAGACTTCATACTCGTTATTGTCATTCCAGGTGGAATCGATGCCCATTGCCAGCAGTTGTTCGGTGACGCCCTGCTGCCACCAGCGCACCGTGGCCGGGTTGGTGAAATCGAGGTGCGATCCTTCATCGTCCCAGAAACTTGAGCGTTCTGGGCGGTCGCTCTCTGAATCCCGAATAAACAGCCCCTGCTCAGCCACCTGCTGGTACTGCGGGTGATCTTGCAACAAACAAGGCTTGATATTCGCCGCCAGTTTCAGCCCCGCATCGTGGAAGGCTTTACTCAGTTGTTTCGGCTGCGGCACCTTGTCGTAGTTCCAGTTGAATACATAGCGCTTGTTGCCTATCGAGGTGTAACCGGAAGAAAGCTGGAACGAATCGCAAGGAATATCGTGCTGCCGACACAGTTGAATAAACTGCTGCAACTGCTGCTGAGCATCTGGGGCATCGGTGTAATGCATAGTGGAGCCGCTGTAGCCCAGGCTCCATTTGGGCCCAAAATGCGTTTTGCCAGTCAGGCGCACAAAAGCTTTGGTTACATCCAACACTTGTGGGCCGAAGAACAGGTAATAATCCAGATCGCCCGCTTCGGCCTGATAACGGCGATAGGCCAGATGATAATTGTCGATCTCATTGCCGAGATCCAGCCAGCAACTGCTCAGGTTGTCGTAAAACAGCCCAAAGCTGACGTCTGTACGGCGCGTAATAGTGAATGGAATATGCTTGTACAACGGATCGGTGCTGGCCGCGTTGTAGCCCATCGCATCCAGATTACGCATCTCAAAACGGCGGCCACTGCGTTCCAAGTCGCCGGTTTTCTCCCCCAGGCCATAGTAGCGTTCGCTGGCATAGCGGCGTTGATAATGGGCTACCCCGTCACCATGCGCATTAAGCAGATAAGCACTGGTCGGGCGATCGGCAGCCAACGGCTGCCAGTCACCGTCTGCATTGCAGTATTCCCACTCCAGCCACAGCGGCTGATGCACCGTTACACGCAGATGCGAAGTAGCCAGCGTTAATGTTTCGCCGTCATGCTGCAATTGGTAACCGGGCAGGCCAAAACCGGCCACGCTGAGACGATCCCGCCCTTCCCAGGGAACGTCCGCTTCCGGCGCAATACTCCAGGTGCGGTTCAACGCCAGTTCCCCATTGCGTTTAATCAGCACTCGAAACAGGGTGTTTTCCAATACGTAAAGGCAGAACAGGTGTCGCTCATCCACCAGTAACTCAATATGGTCGGTGTATTGCCCTGCCAAGGTCCAATTCTTTAACGTCTTCATAAATATTCAACTCAAACAGTAGGTGATGGTTTTTTGCCGCGTTCTGCAATCAGGGCAATCAGGAATACGGCGCCGATCAAATCGAAGAAGCCCATCGCAATGAAAAGCGGGTTGAAACCGACGGTATCGGAAACCGCACCAATCAGCAGTGTGAACAGGAAGCTGGCAATCCAGGCGCTGGAGCCGCGCATACCGTTCACCGTCGCCATCTGGTTTTTATCAAATGATTCCACCACCAGGGCGCTCAACATGCAGGAAATGACCTGGTGACCGAAACCACCAATCGAGATCAAGGCAATAGCAAGGTAGGGATCTTTAGTGATCGCCACAAACGCCAGCGATACCATCATAAAAGCCCCGGTGACCGAGCTGGCCACCACCGAGTTCACCCGTGAGCAGCCAAACCATTTGCGATACAGCGTGGTGAGATAGCCACTGGCAACGCTGCCGATATCCGCTGCCAGGAACGGCAGCCAGGCAAACATGGCGATTTGCTTCAGATCCATACCACGCTCGGTGGCCAGATAGAGCGGAACCCAGAAACTGAACACTGCCCATGCAGGTTCAGCCAGAAAGGCTGGAATAGCGATACCGTAGAATTTTTTGTTTTTGCACAGGATCGCCAACGATTTGAAGAACGGCAGCTTTGGCAGAATCGGTTCGTTATCTTCGTGAATCAGATCAAACTCTTTCTGGCTCAGATTCGGGTGCTGTTTTGGTGAATGGTAAAACAGCCACCACAGTACCACCCAGACCAATCCCAGTGCGCCAGAGAACAAAAACGCCCCCTGCCAGCCAAATGAAATGTGAGCAATAACGATGATTGGCGGAGCCAGCATCGCGCCGATGGAAAACCCCACCCCTGCCCAACCGGCAGCGATCGGCCGCTCTTTTTTCGGGAACCAGTCGGAAATGGCTTTAGCGTTGGCAGGTGTCGCAGCCGCTTCTGACGCTCCCATAAAGAAACGCAGGAGCGCCAATTGCAACCAAGTACCAGCCCCCGCGTGCATCATACACACTACCGCCCAGATACTGGCGCAGATCAGGAAGCCCATTTTCAGGCCAATGACATCGATCAGCCAGCCACAAATAGGTTGAAAAACGGTATAAGCCAATTGGAACGAAGCGACCACCCAGGAATATTGCTCGGTGGTCATGTTGAGGCTGGTTTTCAGTTCCGGTGCCAGAATACCCAATGAGTTACGGGTAATATAGTTAACCGTCACCCCCAGCAAGAACAGCGCCAGCATCCACCAACGCAGTGATTTGAATTTGCGGCTGCTGCGCGCCGCAGTTTGATCAATTTCTACGCTCATCTCGTATCTCCGTGGTGACAATGCACCTTTTTTGGTAGAGCACGTTTTGGTATCGGAGGTGTTAGCAGCGATATTTTGTGACATCCATCGCAAATACAACGCCGCTGCTATGACAACCCTATGATTTAATTTTGTTTTACTTATAGTCCAGCCCAGAGAATTGGACTGATAAATCGATAAAATTGGTGTACCAAAGCAGACTAACCAGCGCAGAGAAGGAGCGAAACGGCGTTTTTTGCAAAAATTTTCATGGTGAAATGAAGATATCGTCATAATGGCTGTGAGAAGCCATCTGTAAGCCAGAAAGCCACCGTGAAAATATTCTCACGACCAAATTTGAAGAGGATCACAAAATGAGCGGAAAGCTGAAAATACAGGAAATCGCCCGCCAAACCGGTCTTTCTATCAGTACCGTTTCACGCGTGTTGGCGGGGAAATCCAATACCAGCGCAGCGGCGCGGCGGCGGGTAAAAGAGTGTGCGCAACAGAATGGGATTCTGCAAGGGCTCTCCAGCGGTAGGTTGATGTTAAATAACGTAATGGTGTTTGCGCCACAGCGTGCCTTCGATGTGCGTACCGATATCTTCTACTACAAGGTGATTCAGGGGATCACCGCTGCGCTGGCAGAACATGAAGTGCGGATCCGTTACTGTGGTCTGGAAGAGACGCACAGTGACAGCGCTTTGTTTATGGAGAAGATGAGCGAGCCGCAGACCGAGGCTGCGCTGATCATCGGTATTGATGATGAACATATCCACACGTTGGCGGCCGATCTGAATAAACCCTGTGTTTTGATTAACTGCACAGACCGACAGATGCGCCTGGACAGCGTTTCGCCCGATCATCAGTTAATTGGTGAATACTCTGCCAACTATCTGTTCCAGCAAGGCCATAGCCACATTCTTAATCTGCAATGTCTACGCCGGAATACCATGGAGCTACGTCTGGCAGGTATCAAACAAGCCTACATACGGCATAACATTACCTTCGATGATGGCCAGCATCTGGTCACCACGTCAGGTTTTGGTAGAGAAGAAGCGGAGCATGCCCTAACCACCTTTATCAAGGAGATTGGCGAGTTAACACCATTACCAAGCGCCATTCTGACCGGTGGCGACTATATGGCCGTTGGCGCGGTGAACGCCCTTAAAAAACTGCAACTCAGCGTGCCGGGAGATATTTCAGTGATGAGCACCGACGGATTCAATCTGGCAGAAATCCACGATGTGCCGCTTACCTCGGTACACGTGCCGCGCGATGAGCTGGGGCAGGAAGCCATCGGGCTATTGCAGCGCCGGATGTTGCGGCCAGATGCACCACCGTGCAATATGCTGCTGTGCGGGCGGTTGGCGGTGCGGGCTTCGGTTAAGCGCCTCAGCCCAAACAAAGTGACGCCCGCAGTAAGCACTCACGATCATCGCCTTTATGATGTGTAAGCCTTGCGGTGATTAAATCGGCCAATAGCTGAACTTCACACGCTTTTTAGAAATCAGCCCATGGCCGTTTTGGCACAGGTAATCTACCGCGCCGCAGGCTTTCAATTCTTGCAGAGGCCGCCCACAGTCAGGGCATTCTGCAAGCTGCCGGTAATCACTGTTGCAGGTATCACAATGATAGTGACCATTCACCCAGTTCATCACCTGGGCACAGCGAGGGCAGGATGCGTCCATCTTTCCTCCAGATTAAATCACACCCCACGAGCGGAGAAGGTAAATCCCCAGCACGGTGGTAAAGAATGAACCTACAGTGGTAATGGCGATGATATTGGCAGCGAGCGTAGCATTGCCCCCCATCGCTCGGGTCATCACATAGCTGCCTGAGGCCGTGGGGGTTGCCGAGAACAGGAAAATGATCCCCAACGCAGCACCGTGGAAACCAAATAGCCATCCCCCGAAGGTCATCAGCATCGGCACTAAAAACAGTTTAGCGGCTGACGATAGCGCTGCAACGTTGGACGAGCGGAACATGGCGCGTAAATCGAGGCTGGCACCGGTACACAGCAGTGCCAGCGGCAGCGAAAGCCCGGAGATATAACTGCCCGTCTGTTTGATCACCGGTGGTATCCCCAGCCCGGTCTGCGCATAGACCAAACCGCTCAGTAAACCGATAATCAACGGATTAGTGACGATACTGCGCAGCAACGACAGGTGTTTGATTCTCTTATTCGGCTCGGCTTGCAAACTGCGCGTCAGGGTAATCACCGACAGCACATTAAACAGGAATACCGTGACGGTGAGATACAGCGAGGCAATCGCCACCCCTTCATCGCCATAAGCCGTCATGGCATAGGCCAGACCGACAACGGCGGTATTGGCACGAAAGCCCCCCTGCACAAAGACACCGCGCTCACGCGGCTCTTTCACCAGCCACTTGGCGGCCACTTCCAGCAACAGGAAAGTCCCCACAGTGCCCAACGCACCGTAAACCACCAGCGGGAAATTATCACGCAGTTGTGGATGGTTAGTGGCAATACTGAAAAACAGCAGGCAGGGCAACGCCAGATTGAATACCAATCTGCTGGCACCATCAACAAAACGGTCGTCCATCAGCCGAGTGTGGCGCAGCACGATCCCCAACAACATCATCAGCAGATTCGGGACAGTGACGTTGAATGCAAAACTCCAAGTTTCCCAGGACATGGCGTTCCTTCGCAAAAGCAGGCAAGGGGTAAAAATACCCCAATAATAAAATGATTTCGGTTAGATAAAAGTAGAGCGCGGTGTCATTACCACGCTCTACTTTTTTATTTTGATTTCTTCAAATGGCTCATCAGGCGTTTACGCTTACGCATCTGATTCGGGGTTAACAGGTTACGTTTGCCAGCAAACGGATTATCGCCCTCTTTAAACTGGATACGGATCGGCGTGCCCATCACATTCAATGAACGGCGGAAATAATTCATCAGATAACGTTTGTATGAGTCCGGCAGATCGGCCACCTGGTTACCGTGGATCACCACGATTGGCGGATTGTACCCCCCTGCATGAGCATATTTCAGCTTCACTCGGCGGCCACGAATCAACGGTGGCTGATGGTCATCAATAGCCATCTGCATAATTTTGGTCAGCATTGAGGTATTAACACGGCGGGTCGAACACTCGTAGGCTTCCAATATGGATTCGAACAGGTTACCGACGCCGCTACCATGCAACGCAGAGATGAAGTGCACACGGGCGAAATCGACGAAGCCCAAGCGCAGATCGAGCATCTCTTTCACATGTTCGCGATCTTCCTCATTCATACCATCCCACTTGTTGACCGCAATCACCAATGAACGGCCACTGTTGAGGATAAAGCCAAGCAATGAAAGATCCTGATCGGAAATACCTTCACGCGCATCGATCACCAGCAGCACCACGTTGGCGTCTTCAATGGCCTGCAACGTTTTGATGACCGAAAATTTCTCTACGATTTCAGTGACTTTTCCACGCTTACGCACCCCGGCGGTGTCGATCAGCACATATTCGCGCTCATTGCGTACCATCGGGATATAGATACTGTCGCGCGTTGTGCCCGGCATGTCGTACACCACCACACGCTCCTCACCAAGGATACGGTTGGTCAGTGTGGACTTACCCACATTAGGGCGACCGACAATCGCCAACTTGATGGGCAGATCCTGCGGATTGAAGTCTTCTTCCGCTTCTTCTTCTTCGCCTTCTTCCGCCGTTTCACCGTTTTGCTCAGCCCAATAAGCGGCATTGGCCTCTTCTTCGCTCAGCTCAACTTCCTCTGGTTTTTCGGGGAGAAACGGCACCAGCACGTGCTCAATCAATTGTGAGACACCGCGCCCATGAGAAGCAGCGATCGCATACACATCACCCAGGCCCAACGCATAAAAATCAGCGGTGGCGGTATCAGGGTCCATGCCATCAGTTTTGTTGGCGACCAGGAAAGTGGCTTTTTGGCGGCTGCGCAAATGCTGGGCAATCCCCTGATCGGCAGGCATCAACCCGGCGCGGGCATCCACCATAAACAGCACAATGTCAGCTTCCTCAATCGCCAGCAGCGATTGGCCTGCCATGCGGGTTTCTACACCGTCTTCCGTACCGTCAATACCCCCGGTATCGACAATGATAAATTCGTTGCCCTCAACCTCAGCACGACCATATTTACGGTCACGCGTTAGCCCGGGGAAATCCGCCACCAACGCATCACGCGTCTGTGTTAAACGGTTAAATAGGGTGGATTTACCCACATTCGGGCGCCCGACCAGCGCGACGACAGGTATCATGGTTGAAGCCTCATTACTTAATAATCAATGCGTAACCACACAATGCAATAGACAGCAGCAGCATGGTTTTAAAAACACGAAACGGCCCCTGGAGACAGGAGCCGTTTAACACCTTCATTTTTCAAGCAGCAGCACCGTAGGTTCCATTTGTTTGTTATCTGCTGCAACTTGAAATCTATCAGATAGATAAACCGGTGCGATAAGCAGCCTTAGCGGGTAAATGCGTAAACTTTGCCACCGCGCGCCTGGATCAACAGCTTACCATCAGCCACAATCGGCGCAGACAGGAAACCGGAGCTGTCTACTTGTTGTTGCGCAACGAAACGGCCATCAGTCGTGTTGATCCAGTGCAGATACCCTTCAGCATCCCCAACAACCAGATAGCCATTATACAGTGCTGGTGCCGTCAGATTACGGTGCAGTAGATCGCTTTGGTTCCACAGGCTAACCCCACCGTCAGTGTTCATGGCAACCACGCGATCGTTCTGATCAACCAAATAGATGCGGCCAGCGTCAACAATAAAGTCATTCACCGAGCCCATCTCACGTTTCCAGATAATCTGACCAGAACGCAAATCCAGCGCGGTCAGGTTGCCATTGTAGCCCAATGCGTATACCACGTTATTCTCAATCACCGGGGTGGTATCCACGTCATTCAGGCGATCAATTTCAGTCGCACCGCTCGGCTGGGAAATACGCTGTTGCCAGATTAACTGGCCTTGTTGCATCAGTACGGCACTGACGCGGCCATTATCACCACCGACGATCGCTGCGCCAAACGCAGTGGCTGGCGCGGATTCACCCCGCAGCGACAACGTAGGAATATCCAGGTTTACCGTCCACTTGATGGCGCCGTCTGCTTCATTCAACGCCTGCAACTGGCCGTTACTGGTATGCACCAGAACCATGCCTTCAGCAACCACCGGGCGGGAGAGCGCTTCGCCTGCCACTTTGGTCTGCCACGCCACGTTACCATCAGAGGTATTCAGAGCATAAACAACGGCTTTTTCACTGCCAACGTAGACGTTGGAGCCAGAAACCGTCATACCACCGGATAACAACGCGGGTTGATTTCTGCTGAAGAAACGAGTTTTTTCTGAAAGATCGACTTTCCATTTCTCTTTACCATCAGCCAGATCCATGGCGATGACTGTACCCCGGCGATCGGCTGCATAGACAGTACTATCCTGAAACGCCGGGCGCAGGTGGGAATAGTATTCACCGATGCCATTACCTACCGATGTGCTCCACGCTTTATTTGGCGTGAACTGATTTTCAACTTTTGGCAACGGTGACATGGTGACCACGTCTTCTTCGCCGCCAAATAGTGAGCAACCACTCAACAAGGCAACAGAAACCAGCCCGACCAAGAGTGTTTTACGCAATTGCATGGGAATTCCCCTTAGCTGGACAAATTATTCAATTTCACGCGCAGCAATCCCGCATGCGCCTGAGAAGCATTGGATTCGATACCCTTACTGTAAGCTTCTTGAGCGCCTTTAATATCGCCCTTCGCCACCAGTACATCACCACGCACGTCCTGCACCATTGCTGCCCAACCTTCGCCTTTTACGCTATCCAGCGTTTTCAGCGCTTCATCCAGCTTTTTCTCTTGCAACTGAACACGCGCCAAACGCAGGTTAATCATCGCCAGCAGACTTTCATCTTTATTCAAACTCTGCGCCATGATCAATTGCTGCTCTGCTTTCGCAAAGTCGTTTTGTTCAACAAAATACTTCGCCAGTTGCAATGCCGCCAATACGCCATAGTTATTGCTGTTGGCTTGGATAAACGTCTCTGCCGCCGTTACATCATCCGCTTTACCCACTGCAAGATGTTCAGTAGCCTGCTGATAAGCTTCTGAGGCTGCCATCATGTTGGAGTTTTGATGATTCTGCCAATAGCGCCAGCCAAGCAGGGCACCAATACCGAGCACAACGCCCACGGCCAAAGCTTTACCGTTTTCGGCAAAGAACCGGCGCACAGCGTCAAGTTGTTCGTTTTCATTGGTATAAACTTCCACGGTGTCCTTCTCCTTAACCTAGCATCAAAGCCAGACGCGCTGCGACTTCGCTTTGCGCCAGCGTTTCTTGTTCGCCGCTGCGCAGATCTTTGATGACCACCTGCTGTGCAGCCATTTCATTCTCACCCAGGATCAGGGCAACGCGCGCACCCCATTTATCTGCACGGGTGATCTGCTTTTTAAAGTTGCCGCCGCCATAGTTAGTCATCAATTTAATCTGCGGTGCTGCATCACGTACCTTTTCCGCCAGTTGCATCGCTGCACTCTGCGTACCGGCACCGCTGGATATCACATAGACATCAATAGTGGCAGGTGCCTTGAATTCAGGGTTAACCGCCTGCACCAACAACACCAGGCGTTCCAGGCCCATGGCAAAACCCACGGCAGGCGTAGCACGCCCACCCAATTGTTCAACCAGGCCGTCGTAACGGCCACCGGCACACACCGTACCCTGCGCCCCGAGGCTGGTGGTCACCCACTCAAATACGGTGCGGTTATAATAATCCAGGCCACGCACCAGGCGTTCGTTGATGGTATATGGGATACCTGCCTGCGCCAAAAGTTCACATAACCCATTGAAATGAATCTTGGATTCTTCATCCAGGTAGTCAGAAAGGCGTGGTGCTTCATTCAGCAAAGCCTGCACTTCAGGATTTTTGGAGTCCAGCACACGCAATGGGTTGCTGTACATACGCCGTTTACAATCTTCATCCAGCGTTTCCTGATGTTGCTCCAAAAAAGCCACCAGCGCATCACGGTAGTTGGCTCGTGCTTCTAACGAACCAATCGAGTTCAATTCCAGCCTGACATGCTCAGCGATCCCCAACGCTTTCCACCAGCGGGCACTCAGCAGGATCAGTTCGGCGTCAATATCCGGCCCTTGCAGGCCAAAGACTTCTGCCCCTAGCTGATGAAACTGACGATAACGGCCTTTCTGTGGGCGCTCATAGCGGAACATTGGGCCGATATACCACAAACGCTGTTCCTGATTGTACAACAAACCATGCTCAATACCGGCACGAACACAACCCGCTGTTCCTTCAGGGCGCAGCGTCAGGCTTTCGCCGTTGCGATCGTCAAAGGTATACATCTCTTTTTCTACAACATCGGTGACTTCACCAATGGCGCGTTTAAATAACGGGGTCTGTTCTACAATCGGCAAGCGGATTTCGCTGTAACCATAACCACCCAACACCTGCTTGAGCGTACCTTCAATACGCTGCCATAACGCCGTTTCTTCCGGCAGGTAATCGTTCATGCCGCGAATGGCTTGAATATTTTTTGCCACGTGAGTTGTCTGCCCGTTTTATCTAAAAATGAACCCAATTATAGGGATTTTGCCATCCGCTGTTCAACGTGGATGCGCTTTTAAGCCCACTGGGCTCATAAATAAACGGGCTAAAACGCCCGTTACACTGGCTTTCGTGCTTATTTTTCCAGCTGATTGATCGTAATGCGCTTGGATTCATCCAGCATTGTTGCTTTGGCCCGGATCTTCGCTTCCAGTTGATCGATCATCTGTTCGTTGTCAAATCGCTCTTTCTGGCGCACGCCGTCTTCATAAAAGCCGCTCTTGTTGTGCCCCCCCGTCACCCCAAGGGTTGACACCAGAGCTTCCCCCGGCCCGTTCACCACACAGCCAATGATGGAAACATCCATCGGCGTGATGATATCTTCCAAACGCTGTTCCAGCGCGTTAACGGTGCCGATCACGTCAAATTCCTGGCGCGAACAGGTTGGGCAGGCAATAAAATTGATACCACGCGCACGAATACGTAGCGATTTCAAAATATCGAAGCCGACCTTCACTTCTTCCACCGGATCGGCTGCCAGAGAAATACGCAGAGTGTCGCCGATCCCTTCCGACAGCAGCAGGCCCAGACCAATGGCTGATTTAACCGAACCACTGCGGGCACCACCGGCTTCGGTGATGCCTAAGTGCAGTGGCTGATCGATACGTGCTGCCAACAAACGGTAAGATTGCACCGCCAGGAAGACGTCCGACGCCTTTACACTTACCTTGAACTGATCAAAGTTCAGACGATCGAGAATATCAACGTGGCGCATAGCAGATTCAAGCAGCGCTTCCGGCGTTGGCTCACCGTATTTTTCCTGTATGTCTTTTTCCAGCGAACCACCGTTAACGCCGATGCGGATCGGAATATTTTTGTCACGTGCGCAGTCAACCACCGAGCGAATGCGTGATTCGTTGCCAATGTTGCCAGGGTTGATGCGCAGGCAATCAACACCATATTCAGCCACTTGCAGGGCAATGCGGTAATCAAAATGGATATCGGCCACCAGCGGTACATTAACCTGCTGTTTAATAAGCCGGAACGCTTCGGCTGCGTCCATAGTAGGAACGGAAACGCGCACAATATCGACACCTACGCGCTCCAACGCTTTGATTTGATTTACCGTCGCCGCAACATCGGTGGTGCGGGTGTTGGTCATCGACTGCACGGCAATGGGGGCGCCATCGCCAATAGGCACCTTCCCGACGTAAATTCGTGTTGATTTTCGGCGGTTAATGGGTGCTTGGTTATGCATCACTGACTCTCCATTGTTGCTCTAACGTAATGCCAAAGGCCGCACAATTACTGCGCAGCAACCGTTAAACGAGCAACACGATTTGCTTTAACAAACTGGCTTAAATCCACCGGCTGACCTTGATATCGAATCTGTACCGCTGCGGGTGCACCAATAGTAAGTTTAAACGGCGCGGTGCCTGCCAGATTCAACTGAGTCCCGCTTTTCTGGGTACCACTGAACAGCGTTTTACCTGTGGCATCGACAACCTGCAACCAACAATCACCAGAGAAATCCATCACCAGCCCGTTCGCTTCCGCAGCAGAAACACCTACCACCGCCTCATTGGTCGGCAACGGAGTCTGCGCCACAGGGGGAACCAGCATGTCAGGGATCGTTGCTTGGCTTGGTGCAATCACCGCTGGTATCTGAGCTTCGCTATTAACCGGTGGCAACCCGGTATTGCTTACTGGTGGAACAGTAATGTTCTCAGGCGCAACGCCATTATTCGTAGCTGAAGCGGCCTGCTCGCTACTCCCCTCATTAGGAAGCACCGGCTGAGCGTCATGATTGTTTTGAGAAAGCTGCGCAGAAGAGTGGTCAACCATCGTGGCAATCTCTTCCTGCTGTGCCTTGTGATTTTGCCACCACCAGGCCCCCGTCAAACCAATGACCACAAACGCAATCAGCCAGGTAAAGCTCATCAGCCAGCCATCACGCTTTTTACGGCGTTTACCCAGTGAAAAACTCTGCATCTGAGCCACTTTGGCGACTCTGGCCGGAGCCTGTTTTGCCAATCCTGGCAACAATTCATCTTCTGGTAAATGCACCAGTTTGGCATAGGAACGGATATAACCGCGCACAAAAGTTGAAGCGAGATCGGAAGGAATGTTGTCGCTTTCAAGATCGCGCACGGTAGACATTTTGAGGCACAGGCGTTCTGCAACGGCCTGTTGACTCAACCCGAGTTGTTCACGGGCCTGACGCAGGCGTTGGCCTGTCGTCATAGATACGGTTTTATCTTGGGAGTCTTCAGTATTCATTAGCTAAGAACTGCTGGTACTGTTTGGATTGTGGAAAACTTCGCGCTAACTGCTTGCCATAACGCTGAACGCTATCTTGACGGCCTGCTAACGCGGCGAAACGAATTTGTAACCATAAACTGTCGGCACTGGCCGGCAGAACATGTTGATAACTATCCAATAAAAGTTGCGACTGCGCGCGTTTCCCTTCTCCAAATTGCTTTTCTGCCTCCACTAACAGTGGAGCACCCTTGTCCGGATCAACCTTCAGCGCACGAGCCAATGACTTACGCGCTTCATCGTTTTGCCCGGATTTGAGGAAACAGTAACCTGCGTTTTCCAGACTGTCAGCAACCTGACTGTAATCTTGCGCCAGTGCTGCGGCGCTAAACTGTTGTTGGGCCGGTACATACTGCCCTAAACTACAGAGAAACGCACCGTAATTATTCAGTACGGTTCCATTACCCGGTGCAAGTTTCAGCGCTTGCTGATAACGCTGTTCAGCGGCGATGTTATCACCAACCCGCTGAAAGTAGAGTGCCATACCTAATTGAGTACGATAATCCTGTGGAGCAGCGTCCGCTGCTTTTTCCAGATTTTGCTTCGCGGCTTGCATATCGCCCTGATTCAGATATTCCAGGCCCAGTTGCAAACGCGTTTGCCCCGCCGCTGGTTCGCCTTTATCCGGTGCCGAACTTGAACACCCCACCAGCAAACCGGCCGCCAACAACACACTCCACAGTTTCAGCTTCATGCTTGCACTCATTCCTTATCTCATGTTACCCGCTAGCCAAAAAAATTGCTGCTCACATAACAGGCTGTTAGATAACAAAAAAATCATGCTATAGGATTCAGACCGTTCGTATGTTGATAGGTTCCCCGGCCATTTTCTTTTTCAGGGTCCGCTTGGTACGATCAATCACTTCACCCGCCAACTGCCCGCAGGCGGCATCAATATCATCGCCACGGGTTTTACGAACAATAGTCGTAAAACCGTATTCCATCAACACCTTGGAAAAACGATCAACACGGCTGTTGGAACTGCGGCCATAAGGTGCGCCAGGGAACGGGTTCCAGGGGATCAGGTTGATCTTGCATGGTGTATCTTTCAACACCGCCGCTAACTGATGCGCATCATCGGTACTGTCGTTGATATGATCCAACATCACATACTCAACGGTCACCCGGCCCTGATTCGCGTTGGACTTTTCCAGGTAACGGCGAACCGCAGCTAAAAAGGTTTCAATATTATATTTCCGGTTGATCGGCACGATCTCATCGCGGATTTTGTCGTTCGGTGCATGCAGCGAGATCGCCAACGCCACGTCGATCATCTCACCAAGCTTATCCAACGCAGGAACCACACCCGAAGTTGACAGAGTCACCCGGCGTTTGGACAGACCGAAACCAAAATCATCCAGCATGATTTCCATCGCAGGCACCACGTTATTCAGGTTGAGCAACGGCTCCCCCATGCCCATCATCACCACGTTGGTGATCGGGCGCTGGCCAGTGACTTTCAAAGCACCAATGATTTTTGCCGCACGCCACACCTGACCAATGATTTCCGACACCCGCAGGTTGCGGTTAAACCCCTGCTGCGCGGTCGAACAGAATTTGCACTCCAGCGCACAGCCAACCTGCGAAGAAACGCACAGGGTCGCACGGTCAGCCTCTGGGATATATACCGTCTCAACCTGCTGATCGCCAACTTTGATGGCCCATTTGATGGTACCGTCGGCCGAACGCTGTTCTTCCACCACTTCTGGCGCACGGATTTCAGCAACGCTCTGTAATTTATTACGCAGACCCTTATTGATGTCGGTCATCTGCTCAAAATCATCACAGCAATAGTGATACATCCATTTCATGACCTGATCGGCCCGGAACGGTTTTTCACCCATTTTGGCGAAAAATTCACGCAGTTGCTGACGATTCAAATCCAGCAGATTAATTTTGGCCGTAGCCGATTGTTCCGCCTGCTCAGAGAGTTCAGCCAGCGGCTGGTTTTCAGACATGGAGTGCTCAGATGCGATGGGTTCTAACATAATGATCTCTTGGCCTCGTTGTTACACGTTATGGCGCTATCTCTATCTTTCAAACCGCAGCCCTAGCGGCTGCTTGAAAAAACAAGGGGATAAAAACACGCCCCAGATAAGGTGGCTCATCCGGGGCGCGGCATTGTACAAATTTTAGTAGCAGGTTTCCATGCCTGAGACATTTTTATTGTTTCAGCATAAAAACAGCCGCGATCTCCAATGAATTTCAAGTTGCAATCGATCAGACTGCTGCCTGAAAAACAACAGGGATATCAACGTGGGCAGATTTCGCTTTCGTTAAAGAAATAGGCGATTTCACGCTGAGCAGACTCTACGGCATCGGAACCGTGAACGGCGTTAGCCGTGAAGCTATCTGCATAATCGGCACGCAGGGTACCGGCCAAGGCGTTGTCTGGGTTGGTTGCGCCCATGATGTCGCGGTTACGCTGTACGGCGTTTTCTGCTTCCAGTACCTGAACCACGATCGGGCCAGAGGTCATGAACTCAACCAAGCCGTCAAAGAAAGGGCGGCCTTTGTGCTCAGCATAGAAGCCTTCAGCTTGTTCGCGTGTCAAACGCAGCATTTTGGAGGCAATGATTTTGAAACCCGCGCGCTCGAAACGTGCATAGATTGCGCCAATGTCGTTGTTGGCTACAGCATTTGGTTTAATGATGGAAAAGGTACGTTCTACGGTCATGATGGCCTCTGTCAGACTTTCAAAACAGACCGGACAAGAATTTGGGCCGGCCTTCTCAAGTGGCGCAAATTATATGTGCACCGTTAACGCTTGCCTACGGGAAAATCAACATTTCATTAAAAAAAATCATCGTAATTCCCTACATTCAACCATGGTCACCATTTTCATCAACAAAGGGAACGCCTGTAAAAAGCCTGCTTACTGTATTTTGTTGACGGAAGGAATGATATTACGCAGCCAACTGCCCCAACGGCGCTGATAAAACGGTTGCGTATGCGTGAGCATATAATGGCTGACCCCCGCTTCCTTTTCGGCCACCAGGCAAAAATCGACCGGATCGTCATTCAAGGCAGTTTCGCTGGCCACGCTGCCTGCTTCACTGATTAAGGCTTCGATCTCAGCCTGTTCGCCATCCACCTCCAGGCCGATCAACAGATTAGGTTTCTCGTCCACGGCCCGATCGTGCATCAAAGCCAGAAACGCGCGGCGTACCGGCTTACGTTGGCTGAATAACGTTGTCAGCGCCTCCACCATCGCCGCAGGATACTCCTCGGGTTGCCCCAGCAGGATTTGCGTTTCTTTATCAATATCACGTTCCACCGGTTTCACTACCCCACCCGTGGCCAGCAACATGGCAATCTCATCAGGAAAAAATTCTTTACCGTATTCCGCTTTCGGGTTGAGGAACAGATCGGCCCCTTGTGTGATTTCAAACAGTACACGGGCAGGCATGGCGATAAACGGTTGCTCAACTTCCACGGCTTTTTGCAACGTTTCCAGCGAAGAGAAAAACGGTACAACGCTGCTACCATCCTGTTTTTCCCAATGCTGAATATTCACCGGAGTCTCAGCGTTGAGTATGACTTCGCCTTCCTGCTGCAACTGCTCGCTGTCACCCAGAATGTAAACCGTCGAATCCAGCAATTCACGGAAAAACGCCGGGCGATATGCAGCTTCCGCTACCGCTAGCCGCAAAAGGCGTTCCAGTTGGTTTTCGCCTGGAACGGCATCGTCATCATGGTGGTGGACACTCATTGCTTACTCCAATGTATTAAGGGCTCAGCATGCTGAGCCCTTCCTGAAAACGTCATGTTAAAGCCGGGCAATCTGCTCTGCGATTATTTGGCTTTACGCAGCAACAGATTAGCCAGCGTGCGCACACCCAGGCCGGTTGCGCCTGCTGACCATTGTTCTACTGCACCTTTACGATAAGTGGCAGAGCAATCGATATGTAACCAGCCTTTCTGGTAGTCCTTCACAAAATGCGACAGGAACGCCGCCGCCGTGCTGGCACCCGCCGGGTAGGCCGCCCCTGCCACGTTGTTCAAATCGGCAAAGTTGGAGGGTAACTGGCTGCGATGGAACTCCGCCAGCGGCAAGCGCCAGAAAGGCTCCTGTTCGCCGTTAGCGCTCGCCAACAGTTCTTGTGCCAAAGCATCATCAAAACTGAATAGTGCATGATAATCGTTACCCAACGCGGTTTTTGCCGCCCCGGTCAACGTAGCACAATCAATGATCAGCTCTGGATTTTGCTCACTGGCATCGATCAGGCCGTCGGCTAGAACCAAGCGCCCTTCAGCATCAGTATTCATGACTTCGACGGTTTTGCCGTTACGGTAGCGGATAATATCCCCCAGCTTGAAGGCGTTCCCACTGACCATATTATCCGCACAGCACAGATATAACTTCACCCGTTGCTGCAAACCACGCGCTACCGCCAACGCCAGCGCCCCGGTGATGGTCGCCGCGCCCCCCATGTCGGATTTCATCGAATCCATAAAGGCGCTCTGTTTCAGGCTGTAACCACCAGAGTCGAAAGTGATACCTTTACCTACCAGGCAAGCAAACACCGGGGCATCTGGGTTGCCAGTCGGGTTGAAATCCAATGCCAGAAATACGGCAGCACGCTCAGAACCGCGGCCAACGGTATGCAAGCCCGCATAGTTTTGCTCACGCAAATCTTCACCTTTGGTGATACGGTAACTCACCGCATCACCACCCACGCTGCACATCAGATCAATTGTGCGTGTAGCCAGCTGTTCTGGCCCCAATTCTTCTGCGGGCATATTGATGGTGTCACGTACCCAGTCAACAATTTTCAAACGCTGTTTCAGCTCTTGCTGTTCCGCTGCTGGCAGTTCCGCCCATTCAACGCTGCGTTGGCCTTTTGGCCCACGATACCCCTGCCAGAATGCCCAACTTTGTTCCAGCCCCCAACCCTCACCAGCCAGTTTCACTTTCTTGATGCCCTGGCCGTCAATCTTGCGCGCCACACGCTGGATAACACCTAATTCATCTTTACCGGTGAGGTGAATAGTCATGCCGTCGTTATTGATACTCAGCAACGCTTTTTCACCCCAACGCGCATCGGCCGTCTGCTGGGATAGTGTGATCTGCATGATTTCAGTTGTCATAGCCTTACTCCAGTCCAGATTATTCTTTTATTAATCGTATTGGATACAACACAAACGGGCCACCATAGGCAGCCCGTTACGCTATTTATTCCGCTTCATCTAGCCAGACTAACAAAATCGCTTCCAAGATCTTTTCGTTAGACGCTTGCGGATCATCATCGAATTCTTCCAGATCGCAAATCCATTGGTGCATATCGGTAAAACGCACGGTTTTCGGATCGAGATCCGGGTATTGGTCATACAGGGCTTCGCCGATTTCACGGCTGTCAGTCCACTTTAGTCCCATGATTATCTCCAGCAGTACATTGTGCCTCATTTTACCCAATGGATTTCAAGTTGCAGCTAGGCGACAAACTCGTGAATCCCCAGGAGCTTACTTGAGTAAGTGACTGGGGTGAGCGAGTGCGGTCAACAACGCTGCGGCTTGAAAGACAAAGGGTAAATTAGTGCTCGCGTGCGTGGTTGATAGTATAGCGTGGCATTTCGACCACCAGATCTTCATCGGTAACGCGCGCCTGGCAGCTCAAACGGCTTTCTGGCTCCAGCCCCCAGGCTTTGTCCAGCATGTCATCTTCCAATTCACTGCTCTCGGCCAAGGAATCAAACCCTTCGCGCACAATGCAGTGACAAGTGGTACAAGCACAGGATTTTTCACAGGCGTGTTCAATTTCAATCCCGTTACGCAGCGCAACGTTGAGGATCGTTTCCCCTGGCTCCGCTTCCAGCACTGCTCCCTCTGGACATAAATCTTGATGGGGCAGGAAAACAACTTTTGGCATGGTTAAACCTCGTCCACAGAATGGCCTGCCAGCGCACGGCGAATAGAAGCATCCATACGGCGCGCGGCAAAATCTTGAGTTGTTGCATCAACTATTTTTATTGCGGCTTCGATAACCGCAGGATCGGTACCCTGCATAGCCTGCTGCAAATTTACTACCGCAGCGCTGATTGCCTGGCTTTCTTCTTCACTCAGCAATGCGGCATCACTCGCTAAAGCGCCCTGTAGGCTCTCCAGCACGCGTGAAGCATCAACCTGCTGTTCTGCCAGCCTGCGTGCGCCGATATCACTTTGTGCATTAGCCATTGAGTCCTTAATCATGCCTGCAATCTCGGCATCGGACAGGCCATAAGAAGGCTTCACTTGGATGGAGGCTTCAACACCGGTGGATTTCTCCATCGCTGTCACACTCAGCAGGCCATCCGCATCCACCTGGAAGGTGACACGAATATGCGCCCCACCCGCAGGCAATGGTGGCAAACCACGTAGCGTAAAGCGAGCCAGCGAACGGCAATCCTGCACCAGTTCACGTTCCCCTTGCAGCACATGGATCATCATCGCACTCTGGCCATCTTTGAAGGTGGTGAACTCTTGCGCACGCGCCACAGGAATGGTGGTATTGCGCGGGATCACTTTTTCCACCAACCCTCCCATGGTTTCCAAGCCCAGCGACAGCGGGATCACATCCAACAACAGCATTTCGCTGTCTGGTTTATTGCCCACCAGAATATCCGCTTGAATTGCTGCGCCGATAGCCACCACTTTATCGGGATCGATAGAGGTTAACGGCACGCGGCCAAAGAAATCACCCACCTGTTCGCGCACCAACGGCACGCGGGTAGACCCGCCGACCATCACTACTTCCAACACCTCATCAGCATTGACAGCAGCATCTTTCAGTGCACGGCGGCACGCCAGCAGAGTACGCTTCACCAAGGAAACGATCAGTACTTCAAACTGTTCGCGGGTAATCTCACCTCGCCAGCCAGCCACCTCAATCTTGGCGCTTGGCGCATCACTTAATGTGATTTTTGCGTCGATCGCTGCGTCCAGTAGTTGGCGTTGCAGGCCATGATCGCTACGATCGGTGATACCCGCCTGCTCACGTAGCCAGTCAACCAACAGATGATCGAAATCATCACCGCCCAATGCAGAATCACCGCCGGTAGCCAGCACTTCAAATACGCCACGGCTAAGGCGAAGAATGGAAATATCAAAAGTACCACCGCCCAGATCGTAAACGGCGATCACCCCTTCCTGGCCTGAATCCAGCCCGTAGGCAATTGCCGCTGCGGTGGGCTCATTCAACAGACGCAGCACGTGCAGGCCCGCCAAACGCGCAGCATCTTTGGTGCCCTGGCGCTGCGCATCGTCAAAATAAGCTGGAACGGTAATCACCACGCCGTCAAGTTCACCTTTCAGTGCTGCCTGCGCACGTGCAGAAAGTGCCTTGAGGATATCGGCAGACACCCCGACCGGGTTAACCAGGCCAGCGCTGGTTAGCATCATCGGCAGGCCGCTTTCACTGGCTTGAAACTGATAGGGCAAGTTTGGGTAACGCTGTTGTACATCAGCCAACGAACGGCCCATCATACGTTTGACCGAACTGATGACATTAGTGGGGTCTTGTGCTGCCTGCGCACGAGCGGCCCAGCCTACCTGGTGTTCTGTAGCCTGATAATGCACCACAGAGGGCAGCAGAATACGCCCTTGTTCGTCGGCCAGTGTTTCAGCCTGACCGCTGCGCACAGTGGCGACCAACGAATGGGTAGTGCCTAAATCGATACCGGCAGCTAAACGACGTTGGTGCGGCGCCGCGCTGAGACCAGGCTCGCTAATTTGTAATAAGGCCATGTTAGGGCTTCCACAATCAAAATGTATTACTCAAAACCCAGCAATTTTTCTTCGAGTTGTTCAACCTGCTGCTGAAGTTTGTCCAAAAAACGCAGTTTACGCACGGTATCAGCGGCTTGCGGCCACTGCTGATTATCCAGTTCCAGCACCATCTGCGCACTACGCTGTTTGAAAGTGTTGTTCAGGCGTGCTGCGAAAGTAGCAAGCACACTCTCCGCATTTGGTTGGCGTTCGATAGCATCAAGTTCTTCACGCAGTTCCAACTGTTCCATCAGAAACGCCGTGTCACGCATCGTGTGTTGCTCATTGTGCAAATCAAAGCCGTGCAAAGATAGCATATACTCTGCACGTTTTAACGGATGCTTTAGCGACTGGTAAGCGTCATTGATAGTTGCCGCCTGTTGTAATGCCATCAGGCGGTCACGTTCAGGCTGGAGAGCATGGCGATCAGGGTGAAATTGGCGCTGTAGGTCTTGATAGCGTAAGGCAAGCAAGCTACCGTCCACGTTATAGCGAACCGGTAGCCCGAATAAAGTAAAGTAATCCATAGCGTGCTCTGGGCATTATCGTGATGGTTAAGGTTCCCCCGCACAATACGGGGGAGCACGACGAGCTGTCAGACGTTAAAACTTTCGCCGCAGCCACACTCGCTTGAGACATTAGGGTTGTTGAACTTGAAACCTTCGTTCAGGCCCTCCTTAACGAAATCAAGTTCAGTGCCGTCAAGGTAGACTAGGCTTTTACCGTCAATGATCACCTTAACGCCTTTGTCTTCAAAAACGATATCGTCATCGTTCGTTTCATCAACAAATTCCAGCACATACGCCATACCGGAGCAGCCGGAAGTTCTCACTCCCAAGCGCAGACCAAGACCTTTGCCACGGTGATTCAAAAACGCCTGAACACGCTGTGCAGCACTGTCGCTCATAGTAATCGACATAACAACCTCACATTCTCTATACCCTGATCTTTTACGCCGTGCACGGCTGGCCGTGGCTGGAAATTCATTGGGTATAATCAAAAAATCACTTGGCGCTATGCTTGCTTTTATAGTCGGCAATCGCTGCTTTAATGGCGTCTTCAGCCAGAATCGAACAGTGAATTTTAACCGGCGGCAACTCCAACTCTTCGGCAATCTGGGTGTTTTTGATCGCTTCAGCCTGATCAAGAGATTTGCCTTTCATCCATTCGGTCACCAGCGAACTGGATGCAATAGCCGAGCCACAACCGTAGGTCTTGAAACGGGCATCTTCGATAATCCCTTCATTATTGACCTTGATTTGCAGCTTCATGACATCGCCGCAGGCCGGTGCCCCGACCATACCGCTGCCGACGGTAGGATCTTCATTATCAAAGGAACCCACATTACGCGGGTTTTCATAGTGATCGATTACTTTTTCGCTGTAAGCCATGACGTTGTTCCTGGATCCTGAGAATTAATGATGTGCCCATTCGATGCTGTTGATATCCACGCCCTGCTTGAACATTTCCCACAGTGGCGAAAGATCACGCAGACGACCAATGGATTTATGGACCAGCGAAATGGTGTAGTCGATCTCTTCTTCCGTGGTGAAGCGCCCCAGAGAGAAACGGATCGAGCTATGTGCTAGCTCATCATTCATGCCCAATGCTCGCAGCACATAAGAAGGTTCGAGGCTGGCAGAAGTACAGGCAGAACCTGAAGATACAGCCAGATCTTTCAGCGCCATGATCAGCGACTCACCTTCAACATAGTTGAAGCTGACGTTGAGAATGTTTGGAACACCGTGCTCCAGACAGCCGTTCAGATAAACTTCTTCTATATCTTTCACGCCGTTCCACAGACGATCGCGCAAAGTACGCAGCCGCGCCATTTCGCTCGCCATTTCTTCTTTAGCAATACGGTAGGCTTCGCCCATACCCACAATCTGATGAACCGGCAGAGTACCAGAACGCATACCACGCTCATGACCACCACCGTGGATCTGAGCTTCGATACGGATGCGTGGTTTACGGCGCACGTACAATGCACCTATGCCTTTTGGACCATAAATCTTGTGACCAGAGAAAGACATCAGATCGACTTTCAGTTTGCTCAGATCGATAGGCAGTTTACCTACGCTTTGAGTGGCATCGACATGGTAGATGATCCCGCGCGCACGGCACATTTCGCCAATGGTTGCGATATCCTGCACCACACCAATTTCATTATTGACATGCATAATAGAAACCAGAATGGTGTCTTCTCGCATGGCTGCTTCAAGTTCTTTGAGATCGATAATCCCATTCGCTTGAGGTGCCAGATAGGTAACTTCAAAACCTTCACGCTCTAGCTGGCGGCAAGTATCCAGCACGGCTTTATGTTCGGTTTTGCTGGTGATGACGTGCTTACCTTTCTTCTGATAGAAATTGGCAGCGCCTTTGATCGCCAGATTATCGGATTCGGTCGCCCCAGAAGTGAACACGATTTCACGTGGGTCTGCGCCAACCAGCTCAGCGACCTGGTTGCGGGCGATATCTACAGCTTCTTCCGCCTGCCATCCGAAACGGTGGGAACGGGAAGCCGGGTTACCGAAAGTACCGTCAAGGGTTAAAAACTGCATCATCTTCCCGGCAACACGTGGATCGACCGGAGTCGTTGCCGAGTAGTCCAGATAAATCGGTAATTTCATTGCTCTAGTGCTCCGTACATCACTTCCAAAAACGAATAAACTTGTCGCCAGCTGCTTATGCCCGCAGATTAACGTTGATCGTTTCTTGCAGACGGCCATTGGCCGTGCGGCGCGTATCGTTATTTTGACGATCCGCTACGTCCAGCACTTCCTGGTTGTTCACCAGTTCAGCCAGCGTAATATTGTTCAGGAACCCACTGATCCGCTCGCTCAGATCACGCCACAGTGCGTGGGTCAAACAGCGATCCCCACCCTGGCAGCCTTCTTTACCTTGGCAACGGGTGGCATCGACTGATTCATCGACAGCGGTGATCACGGTACCTACGGCAATCTCGCTGACATCTTTACCCAACAGATAACCACCACCTGGCCCACGTACGCTGGCTACCAGGCCATTTTTACGTAAACGGGAAAATAATTGTTCCAGGTAAGATAGCGAAATACCTTGACGTTCTGAAATATCCGCCAGTGGTACCGGCCCTTCCTGGGAGTGCAGTGCTACGTCGAGCATAGCAGTAACGGCGTAACGTCCTTTAGATGTCAGTCTCATAGTGAAATGATTACCTGTTAGTTAAACATGCTCGAAAGTCTGACATTCCCGAGTAATTCAGTCAACTATTTAACCAAGTAATTTACTCAACTATTCGCACGTTTCGTACTTTACTTTACCCTTCGTTTATAAAGCACAGGTTATAATTATCGGATAAATAATGTTATTTTTATACAACCGTCAAAATTAATGGCCTTAATGTTTATCCTGTTTTTCAATCGAGGTCAGCATCCCACGCAGGATATTCAGCTCCTGTGTTTCTGGGCGCGCCCGAGCGAACAACCGGCGTAAACGATTCATCACCTGCCCAGGGTGTGCCGCACGGATAAACCCCGTGCGCAGCAGCGTTTGTTCCAAATGCTGATAAAAACGCTCCAGATCATCCACCAAAGGATACGGAGCTTCCTCCTGCGGGAGAACCCCTTCCTGCTGGTGATCCAGATAGGCAACACGCACTTCATACGCCAGGATCTGCACCGCCATCGCCAGATTCAGTGAGCTGTAATCTGGATTGGCAGGGATCGCGACATGATAATGGCATTTTTGCAATTCATCATTGGTTAAACCAACCCGCTCGCGGCCAAACACCAGCGCAACTGGCCCTTGACTCCCTTCCTGGATCGCACGCACACCGCACTCACGGGGTTCCAGCATCGGCCAGGGTAACGTGCGTGAACGCGCACTGGTTCCCACCACCAAACTGCAACCCGCTATCGCATCATCAAAGGTATCAACGATTGTCGCATTACCAATAACGTCGCTGGCACCCGCAGCCAAAGCGATCGCCTGTGAATCAGGTTTCACCAGCGGTTTAACCAGATAAAGATTGGTTAAACCCATGGTTTTCATCGCGCGGGCCGTGGAACCCATGTTACCAGTATGAGAAGTTTCAACCAGAATAATGCGGATATTGTGCAACATACAAACTCTGAACGTAACGGAAAATCGCAGCATCTTAACACAGGCTTACGCTCAATAGCATGCAAGTTACAGGTTAGTGACCACGAAATCCCCCCCTCAGCCAACCGTTTACCGCACTTAAAAGAGTGAATCATCAAAAACACCCCGCCATATGGGGATTAGGCATTTTGCCGAACACCTGCTATACTCCGCGCCGTTTCCTGTTCTTTAACATCCTGTGGAAGATACCCATGCATCCGATGCTGACTATCGCCGTGCGCGCTGCGCGTAAGGCCGGTAACCTGATTGCCAAAAATTACGAAACCCCAGACGCTGTAGAAGCGAGCCAGAAAGGGGCTAATGACTTTGTCACTAATGTTGATCGCGATGCAGAGCGTCAAATTATCGACATCATCCGTAAATCTTACCCAAAACACACCGTCATTGGTGAGGAATGTGGCGAGTTAGTTGGCGAAGATCAGGACGTGCAATGGGTGATCGATCCACTGGATGGCACCGCCAACTTCATCAAACGTTTCCCACACTTTTCTGTTTCCATCGCCGTACGCATCAAAGGCCGTACTGAAGTTGCGGTCGTTTATGATCCTATGCGTAACGAACTGTTCACTGCCACTCGTGGCCAAGGCGCACAGCTTAATGGTTATCGCCTGCGTGGCACCAATGCCAAGGATCTGGAAGGCACCATCCTGGCAACCGGTTTCCCGTTCAAGGCCAAACAGCATGCTCCGGCTTACATTAATCTGGTCGGTAAACTGTTTACCCAATGTGCAGATTTTCGCCGTACCGGTTCTGCGGCCTTGGATCTGGCTTACGTGGCTGCTGGCCGGGTTGATGGTTTCTTTGAGATTGGCCTGAAACCTTGGGATTTTGCGGCAGGCGAACTGCTGGTGCGTGAATCAGGTGGCTTGGTAACTGACTTTATTGGCGGCCACAATCACCTTAATTCAGGCAACGTGGTTGCAGGCAACCCACGCGTAGTAAAAGCGTTGTTATCTACTATACGCGAAGAATTGAGTGAAGCGCTGAAGCGCTAATATTGCAGATTCAACATACAGAGCCACCATAAAAAACGCTGCAAATGCAGCGTTTTTTTATGCCCGTTAGCGGGCGAAAGGGCGGATGCCACCACCAAATTCTGGCTGCGCACTGATATAGAGCAACACCCCGGCAAACAGTAAAATAATGCCTCCGGCCAACGCCAGCGAGCTCCAGGCCACTGCGCTCCAGGCAGCAGTTGCCCGCTGGCGGCTGATACGCACCGCCAGCTTACGGCTGCAATGCACAAACAGCGCCAGGGCAGAAATAGTCAACGAAGTGCCGAGCGCCATCGCCAGGGCAGAAAGTACCCCCCAGATAAAAACGCCAATAACCTTAGAGAACAACAGAACCAGAATCGCACCGGAACATGGCCGCATCCCCATTGCCAGCACGATAGCAACCTGAGTACGCCAGTCACTACCGGCTTGCAATTCCGCATCGCTGGGCAAATGCCGATGCCCGCAACCACAGTGGGCACTGTGAACATGATCCTCAGGCAATGGCTGCAAACGGTTGATACGCCACGTTGGCCCTGGCCGTATGGTTTTTACTGCCTGATATAAACGTTTTAGCGCTCGCCAGCTCAACAGCACACCAAGCAAGATCACCAGAATAAAGCTGCCCTTTTCCAACCAGAAACTGCTCTGATGCAACTGCCTGGAAGATAGTTGTAACACCACCAACACGAGCATCACCAAAGCGATCGCCACCACGCCTTGCAGCAGCGAGGCGGCAAACGTTAGCTTCAAACTGCTTTTCAATCGCGTAGGATGGGTAGCCAGATAGGTGGCAATCACCACTTTGCCATGGCCTGGCCCAAGCGCATGCAGCACCCCATAGCTCAGGCTGAACAGTGTTAATGCCAGCCCTGCCTGCTGCGGCGCGGCTTTAACCTGCTGTAACAAGGCCGCCATTTGTTGGTGCAACCCTTTCTGCCAGATCACCGTTTGCATCAACAATTGTGGCCAATAGTGCCATACCAGCAGTATCCCCCCCACCAGTACGCTCAATAACAATAACAGCGGCCACAGGTTGAATATCCAATAACGTTTATTCCCTACTGGTTGATTCACATTCACTGACATTGCAACGTGACTCGCTGTGCAAACTGTTGCCCTAGTGCCATGTCTTCGCCCGGGGAATCATTTTTGTCGAGAGACAAAGCATAAGCCTGCAATGAGACATCCGGTTGCGGCGTGACCAGGCTAAATTGACAGTGTTTGGCTATTTCTGCTGGCAGATGCAGCGCTGTTTTGTCCTGATACGTCATATCAACAAAATAAGTGGGATCATAAGTGCTAATCTCAAACGGTTTACCGGCCAGCGCCTGCGGTTCGGCCAGCGGCAACACAAACTCCAGCACAGCCTGATGGCCCTGGCGGGAAAGATGATATTCCGTTGGCAGGTTCAAATATTTTATCGGTTTACCGTCACGATAAATATCGGTGAAATAATGCTGCCCCAGCACGTTAGCCATCACTTCCGCTGCCAACTTCTTCCAAACCTCTGTATCGTTTTGGGCATTTTCTGCGTCATACAGCAGGTCTGCCGAGGTGATTTCATCCATAACCCAAATCATTTTCAAACCAACCAGTTTCTGGTTTTTCACCACAAAGGTGGTGTTCATATCAATAAAACTGTGCGGGTGAGCGGCCACACCCACACTGAACAGACTTAAGAAACCAGCCAATAAGCCACGTATCTTCATCATCACACCATACTCATTATTGTTATAAAATAACATAAACCACTCTTCAACGGGCAACAAAGCACGGAGGAATTGTGACGAAAGTGGTAAGCCGAAATAAAACCCAAGGCAACATCCGCGCCGCCATAACGCCTTTTGCTATGCTTACAACAGAATTTCAACTTAACTTTCCAGAAGGTGATATGAGCCTAGACACATTTTCTGTGCCTGAGCTCTCCGGTCAACAACGGCGTTGTCATTTGTTACTGATGCTATACACGCCGGTGCCCACAGTACAACTGGAGACTATCAGCCAAATCAATGGCGTCGACCTGCCTACTACCCGGCAAGATATAGCTGAGGTTGCCAGTGAGATCCAGCGTTTCCACCATCTGGAAATCAGCGGTAACCCTGATGATGGTTACCAAATACGGGGAAACACGCTCAACCAACGCCTTTGCCTGCTCCACTGGCTGCGGCGGGCTTTGCGTTGTTGCCCAGAATTTGTTGAACAGCATTTTGGCCCGCAATTTCAACAACCCATCTCTCTTCACCATGCACAGATCGCCACGTTAGAATTATGTATCAACGAATGCGAACAATGGCTTAACCGCTATTTTGAACAACGCGATCGGCAACTACTTCTGTACTATCTGTGCTATTGCGTTTGGGAGAGCCAACGTCAGCATCACCCCGTTTTTGATCGGGCACAGCATCAGTGGCTGCAAAGCAAACCGGAGCAGCCAGCAGCAACGGTGCTACATCACACGCTGAACCAACTGTTCAGCCAACCTACCGATGCTAATGAATGTGATTTTCTGGTACTGATGCTGATCATGTTGAAAAATCACAGCTACCAAAGCAGCGATTCGGCGGAAGATCGGCGCCTGATGGCTGCCATTGAACAGATGGTGGAGCAATTTCAACAGCTTTCTGGCATGAATTTCAGCAGCAAGGAAGAACTCATCAGCCAACTGTTCGCTCATCTGGCTCCGGCCGTTGAACGCAGCTATTTTTCCATTGGTATTGATAATCTGTTGCTGGAAGAGGTAGTACGTAAATATCCACGGCTGATGCGTATGACACAGCAGGTATTAATCCCGTTTGAACAGGAATATGGCATTCAGTTCTCCCGCGAAGAAGCAGGATTGGTCGCCATCAGCTTTGGTGCCTGGTTGATGCAGGGGAATGCGTTGCAGGAAAAACAGCTGTTATTGCTCACACAAGGTAACCCACATCTGGAAGACGCAGTGGAATACCAGATCCGCGAATTAACCCTACTGCCGCTCAACATTAAATACCTGCCGCTGGCGGATTATCTGCGCACTGGCGCGCCACCGGGTATTGCTCTGGTGATCAGTCCCTATGTTACGGAGCACCAGCAACAGCAACCACCGCTGATTTATACCAAGTTGCCGCTGAAAAATCAGCAACGCAAGGCGCTCCGTGCGTTGCTGGAAAGCCACTAACGGCTGCTGACTGCCGCCGCGGGTGGGCGAATGAATAATACCGGCAATACCATCGCAGCCATCACCCAGAATACCCCACCCTGCCAGTGCTCAAACAGGAAACCGGCCAGCACAGTCATCACCGCGATACCGCCCCCCATCGCCAAAGCAGAATAAACGGCTTGCAGGCGGATCACTTCCGGCCCCTGACGTGCAGCAATAAAACGCATCGCCGCCAGATGGCAGACAGTGAAAGAGCCACAGTGCAATACCTGCATCAAGATTAACCCACCCAGTTCAGTGGTAGATGCCATCAGACCCCACCGCAGTAAACCGCACACCGCCGAAAGCAGTAACAGATTACGCGCATTCCAGCGCCGGAATAGAAAATTGCTGCTGGCAAAGATAATCACCTCAGCAACTACGCCCAGTGACCACAAATACCCGATGGTCTCGGCAGAATATCCTGCATCTTGCCAATAGATAGATGCAAAACTGTAGTAACCGGCATGTGCTCCTTGTAATAAGGTGACACACAGCAAGAAACGCCATACCGGTCCTTCACTGAGCAATTCACGCCAAGAACGGGCAGCCTTGCTTTGAGTAAGCGTTTCCCCCTGTGGCATCACGCTCGGTTTCAGCAACATCCCCAGCAACATCGCCAATATACCGAGCAACAGGCTGTATAAAATAGCCTCATGTCCCCAGGCAGAAACCAACTTGCCGGTCAGCGCCGACCCCATCACAAACGCCAGCGATCCCCACAACCGCACCCGGCCATAGTCCAAAGTGATCTGCCGCTGCCAGGTGGCGGCCAATGCATCGGTCAACGGAACCAACGGTGAGAAGAACAGGTTGAAACCAACAATCACCAGTAGCAACCAGGCCCAACCGTTACCAAAAGCAAAACCAATGGCAAATGCCAGCGCTAACAGAGCCAACAGACGCAGCGCAGTGACTAAATGCGCAGGATCTTTAACGCGGGGAACAATCAGCAAACTGCCAACAAAACGGGCCGCCAGCCCAGCCCCCAGTAAAATACCGATGGTTTCCGGGGGTATACCCTCACCTTTCAGCCAAACACTCCAAAATGGAAGGAAGATACCAAAAGAGAAAAAGTAGGTGAAATAACTCAGAGCCAGCCAGCGCGTTGATTGCAAAACCATGTACCCTCCAGAATGAGGACAATACTTTGACAGAGCTCACACGCTGTAGCAATGTGCATTCATCCTCAAAGAGTTAGAGTGCAAAGCAGTTCACGATTTGTTTATCATGGGCGTAAAAAAACCCGCCGTAACGGGTTTATCTTTAACCGTATGTAGGCCGGAGCCGTTCAGCGTAATTACGCGTAAACTGGCAACCGCGCACAGATATCCAGCACTTTCTTCTTGGTGCGCTCGATAGTAGCTTCGTCGTTGATGTTATCTAACACATCACAAATCCAGCCAGCCAGTTCACCCACTTCTGCCTCTTTGAAGCCGCGGCGGGTTACCGCTGGCGTACCAATACGAATACCGGAAGTCACAAACGGGCTTTTCGGATCGTTCGGCACACTGTTTTTGTTGACGGTGATGTTGGCACGGCCCAGCGCCGCATCCGCTTCTTTACCGGTCAGGTTTTTATCTACCAGATCCAGCAAGAATAGGTGGTTATGTGTGCCGCCGGAAACTACTTTGTAGCCACGCGCCAAGAACACCTCTACCATCGCTTTGGCATTAATAGCCACTTGCTGCTGGTAAACCTTGAACTCAGGCTCCATCGCTTCTTTCAGCGCTACCGCTTTACCGGCGATCACGTGCATCAGCGGGCCGCCCTGCCCACCAGGGAACACGGCAGAGTTCAGTTTCTTGTATAGATCCTCATCACCGCCTTTTGCCAGGATCAGGCCGCCACGCGGGCCCGCCAGGGTTTTATGGGTGGTGGTGGTCACAACATGTGCATGAGGAACCGGGTTCGGGTACACACCAGCGGCAATCAGACCCGCCACGTGTGCCATATCCACAAACAAATAGGCACCGATGCCGTCGGCAATTTCACGCATTTTTGCCCAGTCAACAATGCCGGAGAAAGCAGAGAAGCCGCCGATGATCATTTTCGGTTTGTGAGCCTGCGCCTGCTTTGCCAGATCGTCATAGTCAATCTGACCTTTTTCGTCGATACCGTAAGGCACCACGTTGTACAATTTGCCAGACAGATTCACTGGTGAACCGTGGGTCAAGTGGCCGCCATGTGCCAGATTCATCCCCAGAATGGTATCGCCCGGTTGCAACAATGCGGTGTAAACAGCAAAGTTAGCCTGAGAGCCAGAATGTGGCTGAACGTTGGCATAATCGGCACCAAACAACGCTTTGGCACGATCAATAGCCAGTTGTTCAACGATGTCCACATATTCACAACCGCCGTAATAACGCTTGCCCGGATAGCCTTCTGCGTATTTGTTGGTCAATTGTGAACCCTGAGCCTGCATAACGCGCGGGCTGGTGTAGTTCTCAGATGCAATCAGCTCAATGTGCTCTTCCTGACGCACCACTTCTTGCTCCATTGCTGCCCACAGTTCAGCATCATAATCGGCAATGTTCATTTCACGCTTTAACATCCGGCATCTCCTGGCTTAAATCAGCTCACTAAAAATCACCAAATAACTACCCATATGGGTTCTGTGCCACAGTGTAAACTGTTTCCCCCCACCGAAGATAGGCTTTGAAAAAGGTTTTTACGCAAACGATTGGCTTTAGGCAGCGCAAGGCTTTGAGGCACGTAATATCCCTTTATTGTTAACGGACTTTTACTCATGATGATGGTGCGGTTTTTTCATGTTTGGTGGAACAGAATCAATCAATGAGCAACTCCATACAAATAACAATGTTATTTATCAATAGGTATAAGCACCATTATAAGATATATTTAAAATGCAACATTAACTATACCTAACCATTTCAAGTGCTTTAGCTTGTTAAAAGACATAGAAGATAAGAGGAACGTTTCATGCTAGATAGCCAAACCATCACCACCGTAAAATCCACTATTCCCCTGTTAGCGGCAACTGGCCCGAAACTGACCGCCTACTTCTATGACCGTATGTTTGCCCATAACCCTGAATTGAAAGATATTTTCAATATGAGCAACCAGCGTAATGGCGATCAGCGTCAGGCTCTGTTTGATGCTATCTGCGCCTACGCCAACAACCTGGAGAATCTGGCGGCCCTGCTGCCTGCGGTGGAACGCATAGCGCAGAAACATGCCAGTTTTAATATTCAGCCGGATCAGTATCAGATTGTCGGGCATCATCTGTTGGCCACGCTGGACGAAATGCTCAAGCCAGACCAGGAAGTGCTGGATGCCTGGGGTAAAGCTTATGGCGTATTAGCAGATGTCTTTATCCAGCGCGAAGGGCAGATTTATCAGGAAAGTGAGCATGATGACGGTGGCTGGCGCGATTTGCGTGCATTCCAGATTGTTGAGAAACAGCCACAGAGCGACGTGATCAGCAGCTTCGTTCTGGCACCGGTGGACGGTGGCCGCGTGAAAGACTTCAAACCAGGCCAGTATTTGGCGGTTTATATCAAAGACAATACATTGACCAATCAGGAAATCCGTCAGTACTCGCTTTCCACATCACCCAACGGCAAATATTACCGTATTGCGGTAAAACGCGAAGAACAAGGCACGGTTTCCAACTTCCTGCACCAACAGGCCAAAGAGGGCGATATTCTGTATATCGCACCGCCACGCGGTGATTTCACCTTGGATATCACACCAGCCACGCCAATCACTTTGATCTCCGCTGGTATCGGCCAAACTCCCATGCTGAGCATGCTCAATAGCCTGCACGATCGCCAGCATCAGGCTGATATTCACTGGCTGCATGCGGCAAAAAACGGCGCGGTTCATGCGTTTGCCGCCGAAGTGGCGGATATCGCCGGGCGTCTGCCAAACCTCAATCGGCACGTCTGGTACAGCAATCCTAATGCCGATGATGTGCAAGGGCGGGATTACGACAGCCATGGCCCCATGGAACTCAGCGTCTTGCAAACGGCACTGAATAACCCTCTGATGCATTACTATTTCTGCGGCCCGGTCTCATTCATGCAGTTTATTGCCAAGCAGTTGCTGGATATGGGCGTGGCTGCCGAACGTATCCACTACGAATGTTTTGGCCCGCACAAAGTACTGTAAAACTGCCAGGGTACGCTGCAAAGCCGTACCCTGATATTTTACTGCTTTTTCAACGCACGGGCGGCTTCCACTTGTTCCGCGGTAACCGGAGCCGCCTGATTGCCCCAACTGCCACGCAGATAGCTCATCAGATCGGCCGCTTGCCGATCGGTCAGTTTCCAGCCGTAACCTGGCATCACGGTCGCCATTGTCTGCTGTGTGATAGGCGTATGCGCACCTTCCAGTACCACCCGTAGCGCAGTCAATGGGTTATCCGCCGTAATCACCCGGTTCCCCATCAACGCGGGAATAACGTAGTCGCTGCCTTCGCCTTCGTCCCCGTGGCAGGTTGAGCAATACATCGCGTAAGTCTGTTTGCCAGCTTCCAAACTGTGGCTCGCCGCCAGCGGGATGTTACTCGCTTTCGGTATTACCGCCGTCAGGCTATGCAAATAGACCGCAATACTGTTCAGGTCAGCATCGCTGAGATACTGGGTACTGTGAACCACGACATCGCTCATCGGCCCCGCCACCGCAGCATGCTGGCTACGCCCGCTTTTCAGCAAGGCCACCACCTCATCCGGCGGCAACCCACGTAACCCCGGTGCATACCAGCCATCCAATTCTGCACCACTCAAAAATTCTGCTGCTTTGCTGTCCAACCCCTTTTCCTGCATGGCCCAGCCCCGTGGCGTATGGCAGCTACCACAATGACCCAGCCCTTGCACCAGATAAGCGCCACGATTCCATTCGGCACTTTGCCCTTGCTCCGGTTGATAAGGGTGATCCTCATGGAATAATGCGCTCCATACCGCTAACGGCCAGCGCATGGAAAGCGGCCAACTGATGTCACTTTCCCGGTTAGCTACGGGATGGGCCGGAACTTCATGCATCAGATAGCCATACAAGGCCCGCATGTCCTCTGCGCTCATTTTGGCATACGAGGTATAAGGCATCGCCGGGTATAAACGGTGGCCATCTTTGGCAATGCCTTGGCGCATCGCGCGATCAAAGTCTTCGAAGGTATAGGCCCCGATACCGTACAGCACATCCGAGGTAATATTGGTGGCGTAGATATCCCCTAGCGGCGTTGGAAACTTCATTCCCCCAGTCAGCGTATTTCCACCCGGTGCGGTATGGCAAGCAGCACAATCCCCTGCTTTGGCAACGTATTCCCCTGCTGACATTGCCAGCGCCGCCCCACTCGTCAACCACCCAATCAGGCACAGTAAGCGCAGGTTCATACCTCCTCCTTGGCTTTACCATAAGCCAGCTCATTCACCGCTCGCCATGCCTGATCGATAGCCGAATTGGCATACGGGCTCCAGTCAGAGTCGGAATTGGCAATCACGATTTTACCTATCGGCTGCCGCGCTGTTTCGATAATCTTCTGCGATTCTTCTTCATCATCGAACAGACCATTGAGAAAATAGGCATAACCATGCGACCAGCGGTTAACGGTGATCGCCTGAATATCACGCTGATGGTCAAACCCGGCGGCACCCAACATGCCCTGCAATTGTTCACGGATCATCTGCTCATACACCTCAAAAGGGGTGCCCAACAGCAAAGCTCTGCCCTTACGTGACTGTTCACGTGGGCTAAGGCCACTACCTGCCAAGGTAGGAACATACACCATATGCAAACCAATCGGCTGATTCGGATCGCGCGGGTGTTGGTATCCCCCCATGTTCACAGGATAGTCCAGCTTGACCCGGCAATAAGGTGCTGTCGGCGAATACACTTCATGCACGCCCAGCTTGATAAACGGCTGCCAGTTACGGAGCACCACTTTGCTGTATACCAGAGGGGATTTTACGTTCTGCTTCAGCGCTTCCTGCTGCGCCGGGGGCATTTCCGGTATCAGATATGGGATCATCATGTTGTAACCGGCCATCACCACTTGCCCGGCCCGCACTTTAATCACTTTCCCCCCGTTGATATAGGCCACTTCCACCTTATCGCCGATATTAGCGACATGCAGGCCAGTACTGCTCAGCCGCAGTTTTACCGGCGATTCAGGCCGATCGAGCTGGCTATAATCAAACCGTGCCATCACGATATCCTGCATATCTTTCCCCGGTGCAACCGCCGGGATCAAATGGCGTACCATCAGGCGCGCCAGCGTGGCGTTACCATCTGGGAAATGGAACACGTAAGGTTCGTCAAGATCCGCCTGTGACTCTTCATCCAGCGGTGGCAAATTCATGCCATTCAGCCCTGGTAAATCACAGATTCGGGCGTCGCTACAAGAAGTGGCATCAATGCCAACCGCCTGGAAATCGCTGGTGCTCTGCTGGAAATAGCGAATCGCCATTTCGCTCAGGCCCACTTTCTCACGCAGAAACTGGCTATAGCTGTGCTTATCCAGCCAGGCGACCTTTTCTTCCTGGCTCATCCCCGGCAAGTAATCTTTTTCGGCGGTATGCAGGGCAATCAACGCTTGGCGATCGCTTTCCGATAATGGGAAATCACCAATGAAATCCTGGTAGGAACGGCCATTGAGACGATCACGGGGGATATCATCCGCCACCCGGCGGCCTGGATCGCCACCCACCACTTTATCAACGCCAAAATTCTTGCGATCAAAGTAAACACCACGGCTCAGATTCAGATCCGGGTAGAACGTTTTATTGAATGCCTGTTCCAGGTTATCGATACTGACGCCCAGCTTTTGCAGCAACCCTAGCGCCACCGGGCTGAAGTTGGCACGCGGCGACTGTAACGACTCGCTGCCGCCATAACCCAGAATCATGCCGTTTTCGCTGCTGAATTCGTTGCGTTTGGCATGCCCGCCAAAATCGTCATGGTTATCAATCAATAAAATACGTTGCTGTTTACCCTTCATCTGCTGCCAGAAACAGGCAGCAGCCAAACCGCTGAGCCCGGCTCCTACCACCACTAAGTCAAATTCTTCCTCAACGGGTGCGTTGGCAAAGTCAAAAGCCTTACCGCTGCGCCCCAATTGATGTGCATGTTCGAATGAACCAGGATGATTACCGCGCAGGCCCGTCAAAGCTGGGGGATAATTGAGAGTTTGATCGGCAAGCTGTGGCGATGCGCGCAGAATCTGCATCGGCGTTAACCCGGCGGCAATGGTGATCGCCACTCCGTTAAGAAAATCACGACGAGTGATAGCCATCATAGCGTCCTTAAATCTTCATTAATCAGGCCGATCAAGACCGGCCTGAGAACCACATTATTTTGTGCTGAATACCCTAAATAATTCGAGTGGCAGGAAAGCAGGTATATCAATGCTTAAACATCACATGACGAATAGCAGTATAATCCTCCAGCCCGTACATCGACATATCTTTGCCATAGCCAGACAGCTTCTGCCCGCCGTGCGGCATTTCACTGATCAGCATAAAATGCGTATTCACCCAGGTGCAACCATACTGCAAGCGGGCGCTCAGGCGATGGGCGCGGCCAACGTCACGCGTCCACAGCGAGGAAGCCAGGCCGTAATGGGACTGGTTAGCCCAGGCCAGAACCTGTGCTTCATCGTCAAACGGTGTCACCGTTACCACGGGCCCGAAAACTTCACGCTGAACAATTTCATCTTCCTGCCGCACATCGGCCAGCAACGTCGGCTGGAAATAGAAGCCAGGGCCCTTCACCTTCTCACCGCCGGTTACCACCTGCACATGCGGCAACGCTTTGGCTCGTTCAACAAAACCACTCACCCGCTCCAGATGCTGTGAGGTAATCAACGGCCCCAGCTCAGTGCTGCTGTCTTCTGGTGGCCCAATCTTCAAGCTGGCAACCGCCTCACCCAGCGCTTGCACCAACTGGGGATAAATACCCCGTTGCGCATAGATACGGCAAGCTGCGGTGCAATCCTGCCCGGCGTTGTAAAAACCAAAGGTGCGAATACCCGCTACCACCTGATCCAGATCGGCATCATCAAACACCAGTACCGGGGCTTTGCCACCCAGTTCCATATGCGTGCGCTTAATGCTTGCCGCTGTATGGGCAATGATATGTTCCCCGGTAGCAATAGAGCCGGTGAGCGACACCATGCGCACTTTATCATGGCCCGTCAGAATATCGCCCACGCTGGCTCCGCGGCCAAACAGCACATTCAGCACGCCCGGCGGAAAAATGCCTGCGGCCAACTCCGCCAGTTTGAACGTAGTGAGTGGTGTCTGTTCGGAAGGTTTAAGTACCACACAGTTCCCTGCCGCCAGCGCCGGTGCCAGCTTCCATGCCGCCATCATCAATGGATAATTCCAAGGGGCGATTGAGGCAACAACGCCCAACGGATCGCGGCGAATCATTGAGGTATGTCCAGCCAGATATTCACCCGCCGCCAGGCCGCCCAAACAACGGCTGGCACCGGCAAAGAAACGGAAAACATCGGCAACCGCAGGCAATTCATCATTCAGTACACAGTGATAAGGTTTACCGCAGTTGAGAGACTCTAACTTGGCGAAGGTTTCCGCATGTTGGTCAATGACATCGGCCAATTTCAGCAAATGCTCGGCACGTTCTTTCGGCGTAGTTTGCCCCCATTCAACAAACGCAGCATCTGCCGCCACTACGGCCTGTTCAACTTGTTGTTCGCTGGCCTCGGCCACCTGCACAATGATCTCTCCCGTTGCCGGGTTCACTACCGGCAGCTTTTCACCTTGGCCCGCAACCAGTTGGCCATTAATCAGCAGTTGGCTTTGCATAGGATTTTCCTTTATCAATGTTTACCTAATTCAGCAACAAGGGGTTAAGCTATTTGCCGCTACCCGCGACGCTTTCCCCACCTTTAGTCAGATAATAAGCCCCCAGTATCGGGATCATGGTCAGCACCATCACCGACAGCGCCACCACATTGGTGATCGGTACGTCACGCGGTCGGCCAAGCTGATTCAGCAGCCACAGCGGTAGCGTGCGTTCATGCCCAGCGGTAAAGGTAGTAACGATGATTTCGTCGAACGACAGCGCAAACGCCAACATGCCCCCGGCCAGCAACGCCGAACCCAGGTTAGGCAAAATGACATAGCGGAAGGTCTGCCAGCCGTCGGCCCCCAGATCCATCGAAGCTTCGATCAAGCTGTATGAAGTGCGGCGGAAACGGGCGATCACGTTGTTGAACACGATCACCACGCAGAAGGTGGCGTGGCCGATGACGATGGTCATGATCCCCGGTTCAATATTCAGCGCCTTGAAAGCCGCCAGCAAGGCGATACCGGTGACAATTCCCGGCAACGCAATCGGCAACAGCAGTAACAGCGAAATGCTTTGTTTACCGAAGAAATCACGGCGGTACAGCGCCGCAGCCGCCAAAGTGCCCAGCACCAGCGCAATGGCTGTCGCCAGGCCGGCGACCTGCGCCGAAAGCAATACCGCATCAATAATATCCTGCCGCCCGGCGGCCACGCTGAACCAGCGCAGCGTCAGGCCCTGCGGCGGGAAGCTGAATGCCGCCTCCTCGGTGTTGAAAGCGTAGATGGCGATAATCGCCAGCGGGAAATGCAGAAAGATCAGGCCACCCCAGGCGGCCAACTTTAGCCCTAACGGCGCGCGTTCAGAGTGCATCGAAGGCCCCCAAGCGTTTAACAATGGCAAGATAAATCGCAATCAGTACGATCGGCACCAGGGTAAAGGCCGCCGCCATCGGCATATTGCCGATCGCCCCTTGCTGGGCATACACCATGCTGCCGATGAAATAACCCGGTGGCCCCACCAGTTGCGGCACGATAAAATCCCCCAGCGTCAGTGAAAAGGTGAAAATCGAACCAGCGGCAATCCCCGGCACTGCCAACGGCAGAATCACATAGCGAAACGTCTGCGCCGGGCGGGCGCCCAGATCGGCAGAAGCATGTAGCAGCGAAGGTGGCAGGCGTTCCAAAGCGGCCTGGATCGGCAGGATCATGAATGGCAACCAGATATAAACAAACACCAGGAACCGCCCCAGACCAGAGGTGGAAAGCGTGTTGCCACCCACGCCGGGGATACTCAAAATCCCCGCCAGCAACGGCTCCAACCCCATATGTTGCAGGAACCACTGCGCCACGCCGTCTTTGGCCAACAGCAGCGTCCAGGCATAGGCTTTGACGATATAGCTGGCCCACATCGGCATCATCACCGCGATATAAAAAAACGCCTTCACTTTACCGCTGGTGTAACGCGCCATGTAATAAGCAATCGGGAATGCCAGTACTGCGCTGGCCAACGAAACCAGCACCGCCATGGTCAACGTGCGCACGATGATGTCGTAGTTAGCCGGGTTAAACAGCGCACGCAGGTTGGCGAAGGTCAGATCCGGCGTCACCGTCATGGTGAAATCATCGAAGGTGTAGAATCCTTGCCACAGCAGGGCCAACAGTGAACCCAGATACACAACGCCAAACCACAGTAACGGCGGCATCAGCAGCAGCAACAGATACAGCGTCGGCTTGCGGTACAGATAGGTGGAAAGCGTGCGGATTTTACTGCTTGGTGCAGCCGGATTTTCCATGCTCATCTCCATCTCACCTCTCCTCCAGCAGCGGCACCATGGCCTCACGCGCCCAGCAGGCGGTAACCGGCTGGCCGATCAGGCGCTGCTGTTCGGCGGCTTGCCACTGTGGATTAGCCTGGCTGACCAGCAACTTTTCACCGCTATTCAGGGCAATTTCATAACGCGTAGCCGCGCCCTGATAATGGATCTCCTGCAAAGTACCCTGCACCTGAATCTCACCCTGCGTGGCACCACCTTGGTCCAACAGGCGGATATGCTCTGGGCGAATAGAGAAGGTTGCATTTTGCCCCAGCAACCGCTGCGCCAGATCGCTACGCAACACGTTGGAGGTGCCGACAAACTCGGCAACAAACGGCGTTCTTGGCCGCGTATACAACTCACGTGGCGTATCCACCTGCTCAATACGGCCATTATTGAACACGGCAACGCGATCCGACATCGACAGCGCTTCGCTCTGATCGTGAGTAACAAAGATAAAAGTGATCCCCAGTTGGCGTTGCAGCTTTTTCAGTTCTCCCTGCATCTGTTCGCGCAGCTTCAGATCCAACGCTCCTAAAGGTTCATCCAACAGCAGCACCCGTGGGCGGTTGACCAATGCACGCGCCAGTGCCACACGTTGGCGTTGACCACCGGAAAGATGTGCTGGCTTGCGTTCGGCCACAAATCCCAGTGCCACGCTTTCCAGCGCCTGCTGCGCCCGCGCCAATCGCTCACGTTTAGGCACACCTTTCACCATCAGCCCATAGGCCACATTCTCCAACACTGACATATGCGGGAACAGCGCATAATCCTGAAACACGGTATTCACATCACGCTGGTACGGCGGCAGGTTGGCAGCCTCCTGCCCATGAATGCGGATTGAGCCGGAACTCAGTTGCTCAAAACCCGCGATCAGACGCAGGCAGGTGGTTTTGCCCGAGCCGGAAGGCCCGAGCATGGAGAAAAATTCGCCATCCTGAATGTCAACAGAAACCCGGTCAACGGCACGAACATCGCCAAAAATGCGCGAAACGTCGATAAACTGTACGGCAATGCTCATGATGTACGCTCCACGTTGATACTCTTAACTCAGTAAAGTTGGTCGCGAGCGCAGGCAGGTGGGTATGGGCAGCACACAAGCCTCGAGCGTACAAGGGTACGTGAGGAGGCCGAGCACTGCCCAATCCCAAGATGCCAAGCGCGGTAGCCCAACGGATTCACTTTTATCTGCCGCCCATAATGGCGATATAATCCTGCGTCCAACGGCTGTATGGCACAAACTTGCCACCTTCAGCCTGCGGGGTTTTCCAAAAAGCAATCTTGTCGAACTGGTTAAACCCGTTGGTTTCACACCCTTTATCGCCGAGCAGCGTACTGGCTTTGCAGCCTGCTGGCACCGCTGGCAGCGAACCGAACCAGGCAGCCACATCCCCTTGAACTTTCGGTTCCAGTGACCAGTTCATCCACTGATAGGCACAGCTTGGATGCCTGGCCTCTGCGTGCAGCATGGTGGTATCTGCCCAGCCGGTGACGCCTTCTTTCGGGAATACGGTAGCAATCGGCTGGCCTTCACCTTTAAGGGCGTTGGCCTGATACGGCCAGGCCCCCGAAGCCACCACGCCCTCATTTTTGAAATCGCTCATCTGTACCGAGGTGTCATGCCAATAACGGTGGATCAGCGCATGCTGGCTGCGCAGCAACGTGAGCACCGCTTGATATTGTTCTTCATTCAGTTGGTACGGATCGGTGATACCCAACTGTGGCTGGGTTGCTTTCAGGAACAGCGCGGCATCAGCGATATAAATCGGGCCATCGTAAGCCTGCACCCGGCCTTGGTTGGTTTTGCCATCCGGCAGGTTTTGTTGCTGGAAGACGACGGCCCAACTGTCTGGCGGCGTCGGGAAGGTTTTACTGTTATACATCAGCAAATTCGGCCCCCACTGATAAGGGGTGCCATAAGTTTTGCCCGCCACGGTATACCAAGGCCCGTTCAGCAGACGCGGGTCGATGTTTTTCCAGTTGGGGATCAAGGCAGGATCGATCGGTTGCACGCGCTTGCCGAAGATCAAACGCAGTGATGCATCACCCGATGCGGTCACCAGATCGTAACCGCCTTTCGCCATCAGGCTGACCATTTCATCGGAAGTAGCGGCTGTTTTCACGTTCACCGCACAACCGGTTTGTTTCTCGAACTGAGTAACCCAATCGTAATTTTTGTCCGACTGGCCGCGTTCGATATAACCGGGCCAGGCAATGATATCCAACTGCCCTTCGCCTTTGCCAAGCGGCTGCGACACCTCAGCGGCCTGCGCCAGACCGCAAAGAACCGTGATACAGAGCGCGGAAACTGTGGTGACTGCGGTTGCTTTTCTCATCGTCATTACCCCCTGAGTTGCGTATCTGGATATAACTGATTTTTCATGATATTCATGGCTAGAAGGCCGATTTAAACTTCGCCATCACATGCCTGACAACGCTGTAATCCTGTAATGAGTCACTGGAGAGATCCTTACCGTAGCCGGAGCGTTTCAGGCCGCCGTGCGGCATTTCGCTTGCCAGGGTAAAGTGGGTATTGATCCAGGTACTGCCGTACTGCAAATGCGCGGCGATATGCAGCGCGCGATCGATATTCTGCGTCCAGACCGAAGAAGCCAGACCATATTCAGAATCATTAGCCCAGTTCACCGCCTGCTCCAACTGCTCGAAGCGCGTTACGCTGACCACCGGGCCGAACACTTCACGCTGCACGATTTCATCCGTTTGCAGGCAGCCCGCCAGTAAAGTGGGTTGGTAGTAGAAACCGGGGCCAGAATGTGCTGCCGCACCGGTGATCAATTCGATATGTGGCTGGCTGAGGGCGCGTTCGACAAAACTGGCTACGCGATCGCGCTGGCGGCTGCTGATCAACGGGCCAATCTCATTGTCTTCATCCCGTTTGCGGGCAAAACGCAGGCTGGCAACCGCTTCGCCCAACGCTTCCACCAGTTGCGGATAAATACCTGCCTGCGCATAGATCCGGCAGGCGGCGGTACAATCCTGCCCGGCGTTGTAATAACCGAAGGTGCGGATGCTGCTGACCACTTCTGCCAGATCGGCATCATCACAGACTATCACCGGCGCTTTACCGCCTAACTCCAGATGAGTGCGTTTTACGCTTTTCACCGCCGCCTGTAGGATTTTCTGCCCGGTAACAATATCGCCGGTCACGGAAACCAACCGCACCTGCGGATGGCTCACCAGATGGCTACCCACCCCTTCACCGCCGCCATAAACGATATTCAGCACGCCCGGCGGCAAGATTTCCTGTAAAGCAGGCACCAACGCCAGAATGGTCAATGGCGTATGTTCAGAAGGTTTAAATACCACGGTATTACCCGCCGCCAAGGCAGGCGCAATTTTCCAGGCTGCCATCATCAACGGATAATTCCACGGTGCAATGGAGGCCACTACGCCGACCGGGTCGCGGCGAATCATGGAGGTATGGCCTTCGATATATTCACCAGCTAATTGCCCTTGCTGGGTCCGCACCGCTCCCGCAAAAAAACGAAAGACATCGACAGCCGCAGGCAAGTCATCGTTCAGTGCCTGGTGGAAAGGCTTGCCACAATTGAGCGCTTCAAGCCGCGCCAGGCGTTCAGCCTGTTGTTCAATGGCATCTGCGATACGCAGCAGAATGCCTGCGCGAAAAGCGGGCGTGGTACGTGACCAGTGGAAGAAAGCCTGTTGCGCAGCGAAGACGGCGCTACCAACCTGCGCAGCAGAAGCCTCGGCAAGGGTAACCAGTGTTTCGCCGGTGGCGGGGTTCACAATGTTTTCATCATGCCCTTCACCTGCAACCCACTGGCCATTAATGAATTGCTGACAAGACAAGCCTGAAACAGAATCTACATCTGCCATTACGCATCGCCCATGTGATGGAAACGTTAATTAAATGTAATTAATTAGTTTTTATCAGACTAAGCGAGCCTACAGCGGACAACAAATTCTAAATACTGAAGGCAGCCTTCGATTAAATCGAATGCCTTAGACCAGCCGCGTTTATCTTGCTGTTCTCACGCGCAATAGTGAGGAATGGCGCCACTAATTCTGGCCGAGCACTGCCACGCCGCCACGCTAACCCAATATCCAGCGGCTCCAATAAATCCACCAGCTTACGCGCTTCGATCATATTGCCCTCCAACGACCAGGCGCGGTAAACCATATCCGGCAGAATGGCAATGCCCATCCCGGTTGCCACCAGGCTGCGTACTGCTTCGGTGGACGCAGTCTTCATTGAAATCTCCGGTTTGAGGCCAGCACGCCCCCAGATCCGCTGAGCATGCACATCCATTTCATCCACGTTAAGCTGAATTAAGGGCTGTTTTGCCACATCGGCTAAACCGATGCTTTCGTACTCCAATAAAGCATGCAGCGGCGGCAACCACAGGCGATAAGGTGAATGCATCAACACTTCGGTTTGCAATGCATCGCGATCTTCAATGTTTGACAGAATCAGCACCCCGATGTCTATCTCACCGCTCACCAGCAAGTGTTCGATATATGGCCGCTCATCTTCGATCACCTGTAACGTAACGTTGGGATAAACCGCTCTGAAACGCTTGAGCAATTCCACCAGAAAATAACCGGCCACCAGGCTGGTAACGCCGAGGGTCAGCGTACCGTTCAGGCTTTCTGTGCCCAGTTGCAGGCTGCGCTTGGCATTATCGACCGTGGCAAGAATCAGATAGGACTGGCGCAGAAACTGGTGCCCTTGGTGAGTGAGATCCATCCCCTTAGCATGACGTTCGAACAACCTGACACCAATGTCAGTTTCCAACTGCTGGATCGCCAACGTTAACGAAGACTGTGAGACAAACACCGCCTGCGCGGCAGCAGAAATTGAACCCGTTTCAGCCACCGCGATGAAGTGGCGGATTTGGCGTAACGTCATCATGGCTATCGCCTCAGTCAAAAAAGGGGTGTTTTGAGTGTAGGTGTTTACCTGCAAGCTATCGAAGAAAGTGTACAAAATGCGATAGCGTTCGCTTTTTTAGAATGGAAATAATGAAGAACTATTCAAGCCAGACATTATTTTCTGAAGTTCAGGGCGTAGCGAGCGCATTCAGATTGAATACGGCCAGCGCGCAGTGCCCCGGAGTGTACACGCAGTACACGAGGAGGCCGAGCACTGCCCAAGTTCAAGCTGGAAATGCCCGGTAGCCAGACATTGTTCTCTGAAGTTTGGGGCGTAGCGAGCGCATTCAGATTGAATGCGGCCAGCGCGCAGTGCCCCGGAGTGTACACGCAGTACACGAGGAGGCCGAGCACTGCCCAAGTTCAAACTGGAAATGCCCGGTAGCCAGACATCGTTCTCTGAGGTTCGGGGCGTAGCGAGCGCATTCAGATTGAATGCGGCCAGCGCGCAGTGCCCCGGAGTGTACACGCAGTACACGAGGAGGCCGAGCACTGCCCAAGTTCAAGCTGGAAGTGCTCGGTAGCCAGACATCTCAAATCGCTTCTTCGTCTTGCTCGCCGGTCCTGATACGCACCACTCGCGCCACGTCGAAAACAAAAATTTTACCATCACCGATTTTGCCCGTTTGTGCGGTTTGCATAATGGTTTCCACACAGGTATCAACGATATCGTCAGCCACCACGATCTCGATTTTTACCTTCGGCAGAAAGTCGACCATATATTCCGCGCCACGATACAGTTCAGTGTGGCCTTTCTGGCGACCAAAACCTTTCACTTCGGTTACGGTCATCCCGGTGATACCCACCTCAGCCAGCGCTTCACGCACATCATCCAGTTTGAATGGCTTGATAATAGCGTCGATTTTTTTCATTTTTATTCCTTAATTACCAATTTTTACGGCCAAAACCGGATGTAATCGGATAGCGGCGATCTTTACCAAAGTTACGGGCAGTAATGCGCGGCCCAACGGCTGCCTGACGGCGCTTGTATTCGTTGATATCCACCAGGCGAATCACCTTGCGCACGATAGCCTCTTCGAAGCCCTCGGCAACCAGATCGCTGACCGATTTATCCCGCTCAACATAACCTTCCAGAATCGCATCCAAAATATCGTAAGGTGGCAGGCTGTCCTGATCGAGCTGATCCGGTGCCAGTTCAGCCGATGGCGGGCGATCGATCACCCGCTGCGGGATGACATACGAGACGGTATTACGGTATTCAGACAGTTTAAAGACCAGCGTCTTCGGCACATCTTTCAATACGTCAAATCCCCCCGCCATATCACCATACAGCGTGGCATAGCCTACCGCCATCTCACTCTTGTTCCCGGTGGTCAACACGATACTGTTGCGTTTGTTAGACAGCGCCATCAGCACCACACCACGGCAGCGCGCCTGGAGGTTTTCTTCGGTGGTATCCCGTGCTGTGCCAACAAACATCGGGGACAGTTGGCTCATAAAAGCATCGAACATGGGCTCAATTGAGACAATATCAAACTCAACGCCGAGGATTTCAGCTTCTTCTTTAGCATCAGCAATACTGATATCCGCCGTGTAGCGGAACGGCATCATCAATGCCTGCACCTTGTCTTTACCCAACGCATCAACGGCAATCGCCAACGTCAGCGCCGAATCAATCCCCCCAGACAGGCCCAGCACCGCGCCTTTGAAACCGTTCTTGGTCACATAGTCACGCACCGCCAGCACCAGCGCTTCGTACACCTGTGCCAATGGCGGCAGATCCGCCGCCGGAGCGGTCATCGGCACCACCTCCAGCCCGTTGAATACCAACTGCGTAACCTGCTCGGCAAACGCCGCCAGGCGATGCGTCATATTGCCTGCGGCATCAAACACTTTTGAACAACCGTCGAAAATCAGCTCATCCTGCCCGCCGATCTGGTTGAGATACACCAATGGCAGGCCAGTGCGCTGACAGTGGCTCGCCATCAGGGTTTTACGGATATAAGGTTTTTCACGGTTATACGGCGAGGCATTGATCGACAGCAGAATTTCGGCCCCTGCCGCCTTTGCGGCATCCACAGGTTCCGGGAACCACAGATCTTCACAAATCAGCAGCCCAAGACGATAACCCTTTAGTTCAACCACGCAGCTTGCATTCCCAGCCTGGAAGTAGCGTTTCTCGTCAAACACGCCGTAATTCGGCAACTGTTGCTTGAAATAACGCGCCAACAGTTGCCCGTCTGCAAACAGCGACAGTGCGTTATACAGCTTGCCGTCTTCACGCCACGGGTGCCCTACCAAAATCGCCACATCGGCCGATGCCTGTTGCAGGCGCTTGAGTTGCGTATCGCAACGCAGATAGAAATCATCACGATACAGCAAGTCTTCCGGTGGATACCCCGACAGCGCCAGTTCGGTGAACATCACCAGGTCGGCTCCCGCCTTCTGTTGCTCTTGCACAGTTTGCAACATGCGTTCCGTGTTGCCTTCAATATCGCCCACCAGCAGATTCAGTTGGGCCAACGCAATGGAAAGTGCTCTGTTCATATCTCTATGGTCTGCCATGCCACAACAAAGAAACCGGAGTTTATACCCTTATTACATGAAGTTGCAGAGGGTTGGGTAGCTACTCTTCCGGTTCATTTGTTGAGAACCCGCACTATGCAGGTTCAGGAAAGAAAACGTCATTCTTTGAAATCGTTGGCGTCCAATTCATGGCGCGACAGCAATTTGTAGAACTCAGTACGATTACGGCCCGCCATACGTGCAGCCTGGGTGACATTCCCTTTGGTGATCTGCAACAGCTTACGTAAATAGTGTAATTCAAACTGGTTGCGAGCTTCGACAAAGGTCGGTAATGCGGTGTTTTCCCCTTCCAAAGCCTGTTCCACCAGGGCTTCACTAATCACCGGAGCCGTAGTCAATGCCACACATTGTTCGATGACGTTCACCAATTGGCGCACGTTGCCCGGCCAACTAGCAGTCATCAGGCGTTTCATCGCATCAGAGGAGAAACTGCGCACAAAGGGTTTATGGCGCAAAGCCGATTCACGCAGCAGGTGATTGGCCAGCAACGGAATATCCTCTGCCCGCTCATTCAGCGCCGGAATCTTTAGGTTAACCACGTTCAGGCGGTAATAGAGGTCTTCGCGGAACTCATTTTTCGCCATCGCCTTGGGTAAGTCACGGTGGGTAGCGGAAATGATACGCACGTCAATGTCTAAATCACGGTTACTCCCTAACGGACGCACCTTGCGCTCCTGCAAGACTCGCAACAATTTCACTTGCAGTGAAAGTGGCATGTCGCCGATCTCGTCCAGAAACAATGTCCCTCCGGCGGCAGCCTGGAATAACCCTTCACGGCTGCTCACTGCGCCGGTGAATGCCCCTTTGGCATGCCCAAACAACTCTGATTCCAGCAATTGTTCCGGCAACGCGCCGCAGTTGATAGCAATAAACGCCTTTTTCGCCCTGGGGCTGGCGCCATGAATAGCCTGTGCCAACACTTCTTTACCGGTGCCGCTTTGCCCGTTAATCAACACACTGACATCCGACTGTGCCACCATTTTGGCCTGTTCCAACAGGCGTAACATCATCGGGCTACGGGTGACAAAGTCCTCACGCCAACTGTCATCGCCCGCAGGCACCGACAGCGAAAGTGCATCATCAATGGCTTTATACAACGCATCCCGGTCTACCGGTTTGGTCAGGAAGCTGAACACCCCCTGCTGAGTCGCGGCAACTGCATCTGGAATCGAACCGTGAGCAGTGAGAATAATCACGGGCATACCCGGCTGATATTTCTGGATTTCAGCAAACAGTGCCATGCCGTCCATTTCATCCATTCGCAAGTCGCTGATCACCAAATCAACTTTTTCACGTGCCAGTAAACGTAAAGCCTCCTGACCACTTGCGGCGGTAATGACGTGAAAACCTTCGCTGGTCAGGCGCATACCCAACAACTTGAGCAAGCTGGGATCGTCGTCAACCAACAAAAGATTGGCCGGTTTGCGAGCTGTCATTGCGCTTGAGGCTCCTTATGAACAGGGGGTGGTGCATCGCTATCTTCCGGCTCCACCGGCAATGCCGTTCCCTTTTCTTCGATAGGAGCATCCGGTTCAGCCTCTTTGGCTGGTGTTGCAGGCTTGCCGGTAGCGTCCGGTTTTGACTGTGCAGCGTTGTTCTCGGGGATTTCCCCCTGCATCTGCTTGCGTGAAGAGAGTTGGCGTTCAATATCCGTCAGGTTTTCCAATTTGCGCGACATCTCCTGCAATTGATGCTGCAAATGGCTCTGGCTCTGGCGCAATATATCTATCTGGCTGTCTGAACTTTCCTGTAAATGCTGGTAGCGAGCTCGTTCATCAACCAGTGAGGTTAGCAAGGTTTGTTGCTGACGCCACAGTTGTAACAATGGGCGCAGTGAATTGGGGTATTCGAGGCGATAGCTATTCAAGCGCTCAAGCATCTGACGGCGTTCAGATGGGCTAAGTGTGGCGCTCCCCAGCAAAATACTTTGCTTGAAAATGCTCTGCCAGCCATCGCCGGGCAAAGTCTTCGCCAAGGCGCGAGCCTGAGTAGAACCGATCCGTTCGGCGCAATCCATCGCCCGCAACCAATAAAGAGGATTTTCCAATGCCTCTTTTTCATCGAGTTGCCACAAGTTATCACAGGGCGCAATGCGGTAATCCACAACTTTAGTATCTGGGATCGCTGCCATTTGCTGTTGAGCCAGATCGCTGCTGACAGCACGATCAATACAGCCAGCCAGCAGAAACGGCGCTAAGAGGATCGGCCCCAGGAAAGAAAGCGGGCGCTTGCCGAGTGGTGCACCTTGAAAGACACGTGGTGAACCTTCAGTCTGTTGTAAACGAGCGCGTTTAGACCATGTGTACATTATTCATTCATTCTCGGCGGTTAATGGCAATTCAATTCGGAAACAGACATCAGCATCAGAGACCTTAACCAGTGTCAGTTCTCCTTGCATACGGCGGATACAATCCTGAGCAATACTCAACCCTAATCCGCTCCCTTTTACTGCCCCTTTTCGCTGATGACTACCTTGGAAAAAAGGCTCAAAAATCATGGTTTGCTCCGTTTCAGGAATCGGCGTTCCCGTATTGGCAACGTCAATTTGCACCCGTTGCCCAATCTGACGGCTGTGAATCCAAATGTTACCGGATTCCTTGCCGTAGTGCACCGCATTGGAGTAGAGATTATCCAACACCCGCATTAATAGCGTAGGCTCCGCCCAACAGATTTCCGCTTCAAGCTTTACCTCGGTGCGAATCATTTTAGCTCTGGCTGGCAAACTATGGGCGGCAACAACCATATCGACCAGTTCCTCCAGCTCTATATTTTCATGCTTCGATGGGCCATCCGCCAATTTGCGGTTGTAATCCAGCAATTGTTCAATCAGTTGCTGCAAATGGCGGCTGCTTTGATCGAGGATCGCCACCACCTCTTTTTGATCGGGAGTCAACGGGCCTGCCACTTCATCCGCCAACAGTTCGGTCCCTTCACGCATACTGGCCAACGGTGTTTTCAGCTCATGGGAGATATGGCGCAAGAATTCATGCCGTTGTGACTCCAGCCACGCCAAACGCTCACTCAACCAGATAATGCGTTGCGCCAGTGAGCGCAGCTCACGTGGGCCTTTGAAAGAAGCCGTCATGCTAATCGGCCGCCCTTCCCCCAAACGATTAATCATACGCTCAACGGCCTTAACAGGCCCGATAATCATACGAGTAAACAACACCACCAATATCACGCTGACCAGAAACAGCAGTAGTGCCTGCCAGCCAAAAAACTGCCCACGTTCAGCAATCGCCTGTTGCAGTTGCTGACCACGGGAAAAAATCACGGTACGGGTAGCTTGCACCATTTCTGCATTGGAACGGGAAAACGACTCTAACAATAAAGAGGAATCTTTATCTGGGCCACTGCTCTGGCATTTGATGGTGGCAAGCTGAGTCAGCAAATTACGCAATGTTTGGTAGTAACGTTCATCCGGTAGAATTGGCGCATGAGCATCCAGCATCTGTGAATACTGTTTCCGCTGGTTCTGGTACAACCGTTCCAGCGTAGGATCAACCAAAACGCAATACTGGCGATAGCTGCGTTCCATTTCCAGCGCCACACTGGTCATTGCTTCGCTTCGCCTGGCATCAACCAGCGTAGTTCGGTTGATATCTGCGGCCTGTGCACTAAGGTGATCAAGACTTTGATAAGCCTGATAAGCCAGTACTAACAGCGGCAGCAACACCAGCAGGAACGCCATCACCACCAGTTGGCGCAACGAACGCGGGAATAAACGCCATCTTTTCAAAGAAATCATCCCATTATCTTTAGTCTGCCTTGATGCTAACTGACTCGACGAAGAGAAAAAAGCCCGATGAAGGATAATCCGCGATCTAGCACGCAAAGCGGATCGTTTAACGTATGGGAAAGCCGGATAGAATAAGAAACGTTGACAAGATAGCGTATGTGCTTCTGTCAGGGCAGGTGAAACACGGTGTGGCGACGTAAACACGGCTTTTAAATTGACACTGGGGCTAAAATGCCCCAGTGCAAAGAGATGTGTGGATGCCCTTACGCCTCGTCCTCTGGGTGATGTAGCACAAGGCTGGCATCGAATCAGGACGAATAGCATCCGTAAGTATCCGGAATTGATGAATACTTCATCACAGTTGGATACAAGGCGGTGCCTCACTCAACGTGTCGTCCGATGCTTGATAAAGCCGCTTACGCGTCTGTTATCGGTTTGGTTGGACGATAGGCACCATTTCTTTGGCATCATTCGGAGGCTTATGAGGCAGAGATTCCGTCTAAATACGGGGCCATCATAAAAAGTTGAATGAGCAACTGGGCAACATAATGCATTCCCTGTGCCAACTTTTTATAAAAAAACATATCACAATGATTTTATTTGAAAATTTATTTTAAACACCTTCGACAGTCCCAACACAGGCTACTTCTTGTGAGCGACGATTCATCATACCGTCGCCAAATACCGACAACATCATCCTTAAAAACTCCCCATTATTAAAATCAATGGGTTAAACGTCTCCTTTTAGAGACATTCAATATGCTATTTGTCTCAAAATACCGACAAACACCGTAACTCTATAAAATATAAAGCTATAAAAAAGGGCGCAATTGCTTGCGCCCCAGTAGACTCTTGCTTCAAACAAGCCGAATTTATCAACCCAACTGCTTACGCGCATTGCGGAACATACGCATCCAAGGGCTATCTTCACCCCATCCTTCCGGATGCCAAGAGTTGCTGACCGTGCGGAATACACGTTCTGGATGCGGCATCATGACGGTAACGCGGCCATTGCTGCTGGTTACTGCGGTGATTCCGTTTGGTGATCCGTTCGGGTTCGCCGGGTAGGCTTCGGTTACCTGACCGGTGTTATCCACAAAGCGCAGAGCAACCAACCCTTGGTGTTCCAACATAGCCAGATGCGCTGCATCACGGACTTCCATATGCCCTTCACCATGCGAAACCGCGATTGGCATACGTGAGCCGGCCATTCCCTGCATGAACAATGAGGGGCTGTCAGCCACTTCTACCAAGCTGAAACGGGCTTCAAAACGGTCTGACAGGTTACGCACAAAGCGCGGCCAATGCTCTGCTCCTGGGATCAATTCACGCAGGTTGGACATCATCTGGCAACCGTTGCAAACCCCCAATGCCAAGGTTTGTGGCCGATGGAAGAACGCGGCAAACTCATCGCGTACCCGGTCGTTGAACAGGATTGATTTCGCCCAACCTTCACCCGCGCCCAGCACATCACCGTAAGAAAAACCACCGCAGGCCACCAGCGTGTGGAAATCTTGCAAATCACGGCGCCCTTCCAGCAAATCGCTCATATGCACATCTACCGCGTCGAAACCAGCGCGGTAAAACGCCGCTGCCATTTCAACGTGGGAGTTGACTCCTTGTTCACGCAGCACCGCCACTTTCGGGCGTGCTCCCTTGGCGATATAAGGCGCAGCGATATCTTCATCCAGTGCGAAGGTCAATTTAACGTTCAAACCCGGATCGCTATCGCCCTGCTTGGCCTGATGCTCCTGATCGGCGCATTCAGGGTTATCGCGCAGACGCTGCATCTGCCAGGTGGTTTCTGCCCACCAGGTACGCAAGGTGCTGCGATTTTCGCTGTACACCGTTTTGCCTGCCTGAGTGACAGTAAAGCGATCGCCACTCTGTACGCTACCGATGTGATGCACATTATCAACCAGGCCATGCTGGGCAAACACCTGTTGCACCACGGCCAACTGCGCGGCAGAAACCTGAATCACCGCCCCCAGTTCTTCGTTGAACAGGGCTGCCAATGCATCATCACCCAGACTCTGAATATCAACATCCACACCACAATGGCCAGCAAAGGCCATTTCAGCCAGCGTAACCAGCAGGCCACCGTCGGAACGATCGTGATAAGCCAGCAGCGCGCGATCTGCAACCAACTGCTGCATTGCATTGAAGAAACCGGCCAACTGCTTAACGTTACGCACATCCGCCGGTTTGTCGCCCAATTGACGATAAACCTGCGCCAATGCCGTTGCCCCCAACGCATTATGGCCGTTCCCTAAATCGATCAGCAGCAGTGCGGTGTCACCTTTATCGGTACGCAGCTGCGGCGTCACGGTGTGGCGCACATCTTCAACACGAGCGAAAGCGGTGATCACCAGCGAAAGCGGTGAGGTCATCTCACGTTGCTCATCGCCTTCCTGCCAGCGGGTTTTCATCGACATGGAATCTTTACCCACCGGGATGGTGATACCCAATGCCGGGCAAAGTTCTTCACCCACCGCTTTTACTGCTTCATACAAGCCCGCATCTTCACCGGGATGACCTGCGGCGGCCATCCAGTTAGCAGAAAGTTTCACGCGTTTCAACGAACCGATTTCAGTCGCCGCCAGATTGGTCAGCGCTTCGCCTACCGCCAGGCGAGCAGAAGCCGCAAAGTCCAACAAGGCCACTGGCGCACGCTCGCCAATCGACATCGCTTCGCCATAGTAACTGTCCAGACTGGCCGTGGTTACCGCACAATCGGCCACCGGAATTTGCCACGGGCCAACCATCTGGTCACGCGCCACCATACCGGTTACGGTACGGTCGCCAATGGTAATCAAGAAAGTTTTTTCTGCTACGGCTGGCAGGTGCAAGACCCGCTTCACCGCCTCGGCAACGGTGATTTCTGCACGCTGTAGTGCTTCACCTTTCGCCCGTTGGCGCTGAACGTCGCGGGTCATTTTTGGTGTTTTACCTAGCAACACGTCCAGCGGCATATCGATAGGCTGATTGGCGAAGTGGCGATCGTTCAGCGTCAGATGCCGTTCTTCTGTGGCTTCGCCTATCACCGTATAAGGCGCACGTTCGCGGCGGCAAATGGCGTCAAACTGTGCCATCTGCTCAGGGGCTACCGCCAGTACATAACGCTCTTGCGATTCGTTGCACCACACTTCCAGCGGGCTCATACCCGGTTCATCATTCAGAATGTCACGCAATTCAAAACGGCCACCGCGGCCACCGTCACTCACCAGCTCCGGCATCGCATTCGACAGGCCACCGGCACCTACATCGTGGATAAACAGAATCGGGTTATGATCGCCCAACTGCCAGCAGCGATCGATCACTTCCTGGCAACGGCGCTCCATTTCCGGGTTATCACGCTGTACCGAAGCAAAGTCCAGATCGGCATCCGACTGGCCCGATGCCATGGAAGATGCCGCTCCGCCGCCCAAACCGATATTCATCGCCGGGCCACCCAGCACCACCAGTTTGGCGCCCACGGTGATTTCACCCTTCTGCACGTGATCGGCGCGGATGTTACCCAAACCGCCAGCCAGCATGATCGGCTTGTGGTAACCACGCAGCTCAACGCCGTTATGGCTGTTAACGCATTCTTCATAAGTACGGAAATAACCAACCAACGCCGGGCGACCAAATTCGTTGTTAAACGCCGCGCCCCCCAACGGGCCTTCGGTCATGATATCCAGCGCGGTTACTATGCGATCCGGTTTACCAAAGTTCTGCTCCCACGGCTGTTCAAAGCCTGGGATACGCAGATTGGATACCGAGAAACCCACCAAACCCGCTTTTGGCTTCGCGCCGCGGCCGGTAGCCCCTTCGTCACGAATTTCGCCACCGGAACCGGTCGCGGCACCCGGCCACGGCGAAATCGCCGTTGGGTGGTTGTGGGTTTCCACCTTCATCAGGATGTGTGCGTCTTCCTGATGGTAATCATAGAGGCCGTTTTCAGGCGCAGCGAAGAAACGGCCAACCTGTGAACCTTCCATCACGGCGGCGTTATCTTTATAGGCAGAAAGCACGTAATCAGGCGTCTGTTCGAAGGTATTTTTGATCATTTTGAACAGCGATTTTGGCTGCACCTCACCGTCAATAACCCAATCGGCATTAAAAATTTTGTGCCGGCAGTGCTCAGAGTTCGCCTGCGCGAACATATACAGTTCGATATCCGTTGGGTTGCGCCCCAAACCGGTAAAAGCATTCAGCAGATAGTCGATCTCGTCCTGCGCCAATGCCAGGCCCAGTTTGACGTTGGCCTGCTCCAGCGCACTGCGGCCTTGGCCCAGCACATCAACCGTTTGATATGGGGCTGGCTGGTGATGAGAGAACAGCTTTTCTGCCTGCTGCAGCTCGCTGAACACCGTTTCCATCATGCGATCGTGCAGCAGCGCGGCAAGCGTCTGCCACTGGGCTTCGCTGAGTGCAGGAGCGGTCACATAAAATGCCAGGCCACGTTCAAGGCGAACTACCTGGGTCAAACCACAGTTATGGGCGATATCGGTGGCTTTGGAAGACCACGGGGAAATAGTGCCTGGACGCGGCGTCACCAACAACAGGCGGCCTTCCGGCGCATGTTCAGCGAGAGAAGGGCCGTACTTGAGCAACCGTTGCAGCTTGGTGCGTTCTTCGGCACTCAGTGGCGAACTGACATCAGCAAAGTGAACGTATTCGGCGTAAATATCACTCACCAGCAGTTGAGCATCCTGGCAACGGGACAGCAGTTTGGTAATACGAAAAGCCGATAAAGCGGGCGAACCACGCAGTATTTCCATAATCAAAGTTCTCTCGTCTTCGAAGCCACCGATCTCAGTGCTTCATTGGGCGCAACAGGGGGGAAAACGCGCGTCATTATAGAGAATCTGCGTCGCCGACGAAACCGTTTGCGTGGCGATTATTGATAAAAGCTCTCTCGCCATCCATTTGTCATAACGTGTCAATAAAGTTGCACACAGGCATTTTGTTACGCAAAATGCCCCAGTACTGGTGATTTAACCATACAAAAACACCATTACGATCGGCAGAAAGTGTGCATTACCGAGAGATAATCATTTGAAACCTATAAAAACAAATTACATTCTAATCGGTGTTGTTACCTTGCTTCTGGCACTTGCACTGTGGCCGAACATTTCCTGGCGCGGTGGTTTGGGTAACCAACTCGAAGCGATCAAATCACGGGGAGAACTGCGCGTCAGTACGCTGAACGCGCCGTTAACCTATGTCACTACCCAGCAGGGGCCGAGTGGCCTTGACTATGAGTTAGTAAAAAGCTTCGCCAACTATCTGGGAGTAAAGCTGGCGGTGACCCCACATCAGAATATCAACGACTTGTTTGACGATCTGCATGATGGCAAAGCCGACCTGCTTGCCGCTGGCCTGATTTATAACCCGGAACGCCTTAGCCGTGCCAATACCGGTCCGGCCTACTACTCGGTTTCCCAACAGGTGGTCTACCGGCTTGGTACTTCACGGCCAAAAACCTTTGCAGATATGCAAGGCAAGCTGGCGGTCGCTTCGGGTTCAGCGCAGGCCAGCGCGCTGAAACAGCTTAAACAGAATAAATACCCGAACCTCAGTTGGGAGGCATCAAGCGATCTCACCGCCAAAGAACTGCTGGAACAGGTCGCTGATGGCCAGCTTGATTATACCCTTGCCGACTCTGTCACCATTGCCTTACTGCAACGAATTCATCCACAGTTGGCCGTCGCATTCGACGTCAGCGATGAAGAACCCGTCACCTGGTATTTGAAGCGCAACGGTGACAGCAGCCTGCATGCCGCCATGCTGGACTTCTACAGCCAAATAGTGGAAGACGGTACGCTGGCGCGTTTAGAAGAAAAGTACCTTGGTCATGTAGGCAGTTTTGATTATGTCGATACCAAAACTTTCCTGTCAGCCATTGACACGGTATTGCCCAATTTTCGTTCGCTGTTTGAAAAGCACGCCAATGAAATCGATTGGCAGTTACTGGCCGCGATTGCCTATCAGGAATCCCATTGGAATCCACTGGCAACCTCCCCCACCGGAGTACGCGGGCTGATGATGCTGACACGACCTACCGCTGAAGGCTTGGGAGTGAATGATCGGCTTGATCCGGAAGAAAGTATTCAGGGCGGTGCACTGTATCTGCAACGCCTGATGGCAAAAGTGCCGGAGAGCGTTCCGGAAGACGAGCGTATCTGGTTCGCGCTGGCGGCCTATAACATGGGCTGGGGGCATATGCTGGATGTGCGCAAACTGACCAAAAGCCAGCAGGGTAACCCCGACCGTTGGGTGGACGTAAAACAGCGCCTGCCGATGCTCAGCCAGAAACGCTATTATCCGTCACTCACCTACGGTTATGCACGTGGTCATGAAGCCTATAACTACGTGGAGAATATCCGCCGCTATCATGTCAGCCTGGTGGGGTATTTGCAGGAAAAAGAGAAGAAGGCAGCGCTGGAAGCAAAAGTATCCCCTGAACAGGTGAACGGTTATCCGGCTGTCAACGCCAGATTAGCCCTCAACTTCTGATTATTGCGGCTCGTTTCCGCCGCGCTGTGCCAATTTCAGCGCCCTTTTCTGCTCACGGCGCAGTTGGAAAAAGTGACTGAGCGTTGCAGCACACTCTTCCGCCAACACTCCTGAAACAATTTCCACCTGATGATTCATGCCTGGATGACGCAAAATATCCACCAGCGAACCGGCAGCGCCGGTTTTTTCGTCCGTGGCCCCATACACCAGGCGACGGATACGGCTATGGATCATCGCCCCGGCGCACATCACACAGGGCTCCAGCGTGACGTAAAGCGTTGCGTTCAGCAGGCGGTAGTTCTGCAATACCGTACCGCCTTGGCGCAGCGCCATGATTTCTGCATGAGCGGTGGGATCGTGGCGGCCAATCGGCCGATTCCAGCCTTCGCCGATCACTTGATTATCCAGCACCAGCAGCGCCCCCACGGGAACTTCACCCTCTTCTTGCGCACGCAGAGCCAAGCTTAATGCCTGCCTCATCCAATAGTCGTCGTTATATACATTCATTACATCAATTCTCGTGCGATTTGCGGCGGGCATTATACACAGTAGCCTGCTTTAGATCGCAGCAACACCGCAACAAATCAGCCAGTCATCCCTGTGAATTTTACTCATAAAGGTTCAGCTCAGGGGAGCATTTCTGCAATAACCCACTGTTTTACAAAATTTTGACAACTTTATACAGCGAACTGACAACTCAGCTCATGATAAGGTGAATAATCGCTGCACTACTCCCCGAGTCCTGCATAAGAGGCACTATCGTGAAAATAAAACAGGCAGCAACCCTATTGGCATTTTCTCTACTCCCGCTGTTCAGCCTGGCAACAGCGGCATCCCCCGTGGTCAGCGTGAAGTCGGAACTCTCAGCCCCGGTCATGCTGGTGAACAGTGAAGATAAAAACTATCTGAAGATCTCCCTGACCGGTTTCAATCTTGATAGCCAACGCCGCAGCCCCATCAACCTGGCGCTGGTGATCGACCGTTCCACCTCGATGAGCGGTGACCGTATCGAAAAAGCCAGAGAGGCGGCGATCTTAGCGGTGAATATGCTGAACGCCACGGATACGCTATCGGTAGTGGCTTACGATAACCGTGCCGAAGTGATCATTCCTGCCACTAAGGTCAGCAACAAACCCGCATTAATCGCCAGCATTCAGCAGCATATTCATCCACAGGGGATGACCGCGCTGTTTGCCGGTGTCAGCAAAGGCATTGGCCAGGTGGATAAACACCTGAATCAAGAGCAGGTAAACCGCATCATTTTGCTCTCTGACGGCCAGGCCAATACCGGCCCGACCTCAATCAGCGAACTTGCCGATCTGGCACGCATAGCGGCCAAGAAAGGCATTGCCATTACCACCATCGGGCTGGGTGATGACTATAACGAAGATCTAATGACCACCATCGCTGGCTACAGCGACGGTAACCATGCTTTTGTCGCCAATTCGGCTGACCTGGAAAGCGCTTTCACCAAAGAATTTCAGGACGTTATGTCGGTAGTGGCGCAGGATGTTATCGTGCGGATCAAGACTGGCGATCGGGTAAAACCGGTGCGCTTGCTTGGGCGCGATGGAGAAATCTCCGGCAATGTGGTTAACGTCAAACTGAATCAGTTGTACTCCAATCAGGAAAAATACGTTCTGCTAGAAGTGATCCCAGACCAAGGTACGGACAATCAGCAAAAGAACCTGGCTGACGTCAGCGTCAGCTACCTGAACCTCAGCAGCAAGCGGCAGGATCGTGTCAACGAGCAGGTGACCGTCAGCTACAGCCGTTCCGCGGCCAAGGTCAGCGATGCCGTGCAGCAGGAAGTGCTGGCGGAGTCAGAGATTCAGAAAACGGCGCTGGCCAATGACGAAGCGATCCGGCTCATTGATGCAGGCCGCAAAGATGAGGCCAAAAAAGTATTAGAATCCAACGCGAGCGAGCTGAGCGGCCTGTCCTTCTCCAGCCCGGTGGCAGAGAAAAAAATCAGAGAAAGCACGGAGAAACAGCGCAAGTTGGCAGAGGACATTGACAGTAAAGAAGCCGCCACCTACCGTAAGGAACTCAAAGAACAAAATTACAGCGTCAAGCAACAGCAGAAATAAAGTTCAACTCTGCGCTGGGCCAGTCAACGGGCTCAGCGCCGCCACGGGATAGGTCATGAAGCCGTCAAGAAGTCTGTTCCTCTTTACCTTTACCACGCTGCTGATTTGTGCAGCGATCGCCTATTTCGGTTATCGAACCCTGACCCATGAAGCCCTGTTGCGCCATTACCAGAACCAACGCCTGGCACAGAGTCATACTGCCCAGGTCAGTACTTTTATTCTGGATTTGCTAAATCAGAACGCCGTACGCCTCAGCTCCATCGCCGCCTATATCCCGTTAGACAGCAAAGCGCTCAATGCATTAGTCGCCCAAGAAAGCAGCATTGATGCGCTCTTTGTGCTAGAAAAAAACCGGCTGTTGTTCCCGAACGCCCAAACAGCGCTGACCGAGAAACAGCAAGCCTGGGTACAGGCTATCACTCCCATCGTGCAGGACCCAAGCCTGCTTTACAGCCACTACTTTACCGATGAACAAACCCAGCCGACCTCGGGTTGGTACCTCAGCCGTGAGTTGGGCGATCCATTACTGATTTACTGGCAGCAGCGCGGTAACCAGGTGATCGGCTTCAAGCTTTCCTACGTTCAGCTGTTGTCCGATGTGATAAACACGTTGGCGTTCGACTATACGCCAAACACGGTGCAAGTGTTGGATGATGGGCGCTTGCTTTATCAGAGTGGCGATGCGACGTTGGCCGACGGCCAAAAAGCGCTAGATTCTCAACGCCTGCCTTATCCGCTGAGCGCCTGGCAAATAGACTATTACGCCAAAACGCTCAACGGCTACACCCTCTATATCTGGGGCGGCCTGTTGCTATTGTTACTGATCGCTCTCGTCGGGCTGGCCATGCTGTACCTGTACCGGGAATATACCCGCCAACTGCGGCTCGCCCAACAGCAGGTCAACTTCGTTGGTCAGGTTTCCCACGAATTGAAAACGCCACTGACCAATATCACCCTGTATGCGGAGATGTTGCAGGAGTTGCAAGCGGAAGATAGTACGCCGCTTAGCCCAGGCCAACGTTATCTTGAAGTGATTCTTAATGAGAGCCAGCGCCTTTCACGGCTGATCCAGAATATCCTCAGCTTTACCAAAGCGCCGAAGGTTCATTTGCAACCGGTAGCCCTAAGCCCGCTGTTGCACAAGATTTACCACGCTTTTATCCCCGCCTTCAGCGCCAGGCAAATGGAACTGGTGCTGCTGATTCACAGCGAGATACATCTCACCACCGACGTGGACCGCCTGACGCAGATTATCAGCAATTTTCTCAGTAACGCTGAAAAATACGCAGCCCAAGGCAAACGGGTTGAACTGATCGCCGAGCAAAGCGCTAGCCATGTGCTGATCAAAGTCCGCGACTACGGTAGCGGCATCGCAGCGAAAGAATTGAAGGCCATCTTTCAGCCGTTTTATCGGGTGAAAAGCAGCATTACCGAAGGGGTTTCCGGCACAGGTATCGGTTTAACCATCGCTAAACAGTTGGCGGCCAGTCTGCAAGGGGAGATCTCTGTCACCAGTGGCCCAACCGGCAGTTGTTTCACTTTGGCGCTGCCGCTAGCCACTGGGCCAGAGGCCGCCACCGCTAAGGAGCAGCACACGTGAAAATATTGATCGCCGAAGACGATGCCCACATTCGCAATGGTTTAATGGAGGTACTAGCACATGAAGGTTACCACCCCATCGCGGCAGAAAACGGCGCGCAGGCATTGGTGCTGTACCACCAGCAACAGCCGGATTTCATTATTCTCGACATCATGATGCCGGAGCTGGATGGATATAAAGTGTGCAAAGAGATTCGCCAGCACGATCAGCAGATCCCCATCGTGTTCCTGTCAGCCAGAGATGAGGAAATTGACCGGGTGATCGGGTTAGAACTCGGTGCAGACGACTACATCAGCAAACCGTTCGGCATCCATGAAATGCGTGCCAGGATCAAGACCATCGCTCGGCGCTGCCTGCGCCAAACGTCGGATGCGGAGGAAAATACCAGCTTCCCATTTGGTGACCTTAGGGTCTTCCCTAATGAACTATGCGCCACCCGCGGGGAGCAGCGTCTCGAACTGTCGCTGCGCGAGGTTAATATCCTGCGCTATCTGTATCAACATAAAAACCGGGTGGTCACTCGGGATATGCTGTTTGACGCGGTTTGGGGATACGACCATCTGCCACAAAGCCGAACGCTCGATCAGCATATTTCCAAACTGCGCAAGACCATTGAATTAGATCCGGCCAATCCGGTCCTGGTGCGCACGGTGCATGGTATGGGCTATCGTTACCAATCAAGCTAAGTCACCAGGCCCTGTATTCAGAGATATACTGGCGAGAATCGATGTTATCCAGGAAGGCAAAACATGAAGCTCAACAAAAAAAATGCCGCAGTGGTACATAAAGCCCTTAACAGTTGGCTGGACGAAGGTGTGCTCACTCCCGAACAGCGCCAGCACCTGCTGCAAAATATGCAGATTCAGCCTTTTGACTGGCGCCGGCTGGCACGCTATGCGTTTCTTGCCGCACTGGCTTCATTGGTGATCGCCATCACCAGCCTGTTTACCGACCATTGGTTACTGCAACAGCTCGGTGAATTGTTCCGTTTTGATGCGCCAGTGCGCATGATGATTGCTGCCTTGCTGGCGGTTCTGGTCTACGTTTGGGCATTGCGCCGTCGCATACGCACCCCAGACAAGCGCTACAGTAATGAAGCCATCTTGTTTATTGCCGTTCTGCTCACCGCCTGCGCGCTATGGCAGTTGGGCGTCTGGTTGGATAACGGCAGCGGGCGTGTATCTGCGCTGCTGATGTTGGCTGCTTTGTTGTACGGTGCCATCGGCTGGTTCAGCCGTTCCGGGTTAGTATGGTGGTTCGCCTTGCTGTCACTCGGCAACGCTTTTGGCGCAGAAACCGGCTATATGTCGGGTTGGGGCGCTTACTGGCTGGGCATGAGTTACCCGATCCGTTTTATTGCTTTTGGTCTTGTGCTGATCGCCGCTGCACGCCTGCTGCAACCGGCGTTAGCCCAACGCGGCCTGGATCGGGTTTCGCTAGCTATGGGGCTATTGTATCTGTTTATCGCCCTGTGGATCCTGTCCATCTTCGGTAACTATGGCGATCTGGACAGTTGGTACAGTACGCGTCAGATCGAACTGCTTCACTGGAGCCTGCTGTTTGGCCTTGCTGCCGCAGCGGCTATCTGGCTCGGGCTCAAGCATGATGATGGCATGCTGCGCGGGTTTGGCTTAACGTTCCTCGGTATCAATCTGTACACCCGTTTTTTCGAATTCTTCTGGGACAGTATGCCAAAGGCCGTTTTCTTTGTTCTGCTGGGGATAAGCCTGTGGGCCCTGGGTCACTATGCGGAAAAAATCTGGCGATTGGGGCGTCAGCCACAGGATATGACCGACGACTGATTGACAGTAGTACTCTATTTTATGGCTGTGGCATTACGTCAAAAAAATAAAAAACACAGCCATAACCTGGTGAGCGATCAATTCAATTGCTGCAATTCACCTTCTTTACTTACCCGCCAGCGGTGCTCGCAAAAAACCAGCAGCGGGTTATCCTGCTTGCTGTCGCTGTAACCACTGTATAATTTCAGCGGTGAACCGAGACGCTGTTCCAGTTGCAGCACTTTTTGTCGCCCCAAGCAGCGCAGCGTCAGTACCCATCCCCCATAACGGCGCGCGATGTGGCTCCCCACCAAATGCACCCGCGGCAGAAAAGTAGAATCCTGGTAGACCTGTTTCACTAGCCGTTCCGGTGAACCGGTGATTATCCACACTTGCGCATCGTGTTCGTTAAGGTAGTGGCGCAAACGCATCTGTATCACCGGAAACGCAGTGACTTTATGGCGAAAACAGGCGATAAACCGCAGCTCCAGCGCTTGCAACACCGCCTCAGAGCGGCCAAAGGTTATCGCCCACAGCAATAGGCTCACCGGCCAGCGTGCGGCACGCCCACTCATCAGCATTCCTAACCCAACCAGGGGCAATAACGGCAGTACCAACACGACATTCAGCGGCAAATGCCGCAACAAAAAGCGCAGGAAACTGCCGAACATATCTTCCCGATGCAGCGTACCGTCCAGGTCAAAAAACACTACCCGGCGAGCTTGTTCCCCTTCTTGGCCTGGTTTTTCGGCCACGCGCGACTCCTCAGGATCATTCAATAAATAGGTTTAGCACCACCAGCTGACGATAAATGGCTCCCCCTGAGCGCGATTAACACATCAAAGCCGCCCGCAAATAGCCGTTGTGTTGCTGTAAGCGCTGGTGCGCTTCTTCCGCCGTAATGTCAGCCAGGATCATCAGGATCGCGGGTTTTACCTCAAATCCGGTTTGGGCCAAGGCTTCTTCCGCTTGGCTGCGAACGGCTCCGGTAGCTTCCACCACAATACGGCAGGCACGATCCACCAGCTTTTCATTGCTGGCTTTCACATCGACCATCAGGTTCTGATAAACCTTCCCTAGCTTCACCATTGCCCCGGTGGAAATCATGTTCAGCACCAATTTCTGTGCAGTACCCGATTTCATCCGTGTGGAACCCGTCAACGCTTCCGGGCCGACCACTGGCGAGATGGCAACCTGCGCTGCCTTGGCAATCGGGGAATCTGGATTACAGGAAATCGCCACCGTTGGGCAACCGACTTGGCGAGCGAACTGTAACGCACCAATGACATAAGGCGTGCGCCCGGAGGCCGCCAGCCCCACCACCATATCACGCGCTTCCAGGTTCAAGGCTTTCAGGTCGGCTTCGCCTAGCGCAACATCATCTTCAGCGCCTTCTACCGCCTTAAACAACGCCCCTGGCCCACCGGCAATCACACCAACCACCATACCATGAGGCACACCGAAAGTTGGCGGGCATTCCGAAGCATCTAAAACGCCCAATCTGCCGCTGGTGCCCGCCCCCAGATAGATTAAACGCCCCCCAGCCCGCAGAGCATCCGCGGCTAAATCCGCCGCTTGAGCGATTTCTGGCAATACGCTAGCAATGGCTTCAGGGACTTTACGATCTTCGTTATTGAAGCAAATCATCATCTCCAAAGATGACATTTCGTCTAACATCATAGTGGTAGGGTTGCGAGCTTCTGAGACTAATGTACTTAAATTCATTTCATCACCTTGAATTTTTAATTCATAAAATTAAATCAATATTTGAATATTTTATCAATATCACAAGGACGATTCGCGTTTTAAAAGGTTTCAGATAATTTTTCGTTAAGAATTTCGCCATCAACGTGGCAAAATGCCGGGCAGCCCGCAAAGAATCAGCAAAAATTGCAGGTTTTTAGTTAGCAATGGCACCACGCCCCATTACGGGATACAACCTAATGAGTACCCTTCTTCGCATTCGCCAGATGTACCCGACACTGGCTCAAAACGACCGCAAACTGGCGGACTTTCTCTTGCACAATGCTGAACAAGCGCGCCATCTCAGCTCACAGAAATTAGCCCAATTAGCCGGCGTCAGCCAGTCTAGCGTCGTCAAATTCGCCCAAAAAATGGGCTATAAGGGTTTTCCGGCCTTGAAACTGGCCTTGAGCGAAACGCTGGCCCAACCACAGGCCGAGCCGGTCGTTACCGTCCATAATCACATCCTCAGTAGCGATTCGCTGAAAACCGTGGGTGAAAAATTATTGGCGGAAAAACAGGCAGCCCTGCGCGCAACCTTGGATATCAACAGTGAACAACGGCTGCACACCGCACTGGATATGCTCCGGGCAGCACGGCGAGTGGTTTTGGTTGGGTTAGGCGCTTCTGGATTAGTGGCGAAAGATCTTTCATTCAAACTGTTAAAAATTGGCGTGATGGCCGTGGCCGAAACGGATATTCATGTTCAATTGGCAACAGCACAGGCTTTATGCAAAGAAGATCTGCTGCTAGCGATTTCGTTCAGCGGGGAACGGCGCGAAATCAATCTGGCGGCAGAAGAAGCCCGTATTGCCGGAGCCCCCGTGCTGGCTTTAACCAGTTTTACCCCTAATGGTTTACAACAACGCGCCGATCATTGCCTGTATACCATCGCCGAAGAGCCCAATACGCGCAGCGCCGCCATCTCTTCTAGTACGGCGCAATTTGCCCTGACCGATCTCTTGTTTATGGCCTTGATCCAGCATGATCTCGATCATGCCCGCGATCGCATCCGCCACAGCGAACAACTGGTGAAAAAACTGCTGTAAGGCGAGGAAAAGGTAGGAGGAAATGAGCATGAAAGGCCGCGCCATATTACGCAGCCAATCCTTTCAGAGGGGTAACTTCATCATCCCCCGGCAGCAATAATCCGTTCTATATTGCGCTCCGCTAGCGCGGTAATAGTCAGAGCCGGGTTAACAGAGCCCGTTGAACCAGGAATAGCGGCACCATCCATAACGTACAGCCCGTTATAACCGATAACTCGCCCTTCATTATCCAGCGCTTTATCCAGCACGGCGCCGCCTAGAGGATGAGCTGTCCAATTCAAACCAGCAACATCTTCTTTAAAGATAGGCACACCCGGAATAACCCCATTGGCATCACAAATCCGGTTATTCACATAGCGAGCAGCTTCCACAATATCGGCATTACCATTGGCAGCCCAGCGCAGATTAACTTTGCCTCTGGCTTTGTCGTAAACAAAATCCCCGCGATTTGTTTCATCAAATGCCATACCCAGCGATCCGATAATGCCCAGATTGACTGGGACACCCGGCACATACCAGTTCTCCAAGGTCACCGGTAGCCCAGCATTTCTGTCATGTATACGTGAAGCACTTGGAGAACCCTGTTGTAGCCCTTTGATCGCAGAGAAACTGCGCGTCACGATAGTATCCCCGTTACTGCCCCAGCCTTGGCCTATCTCTTCGTTCAAGTTAGGCAACGTGCCTTTGGCCTGCGCCTTGACCAGTAATTCCGTGGTACCAATCGAACCTGCGGCTAAAACGAGGCGGTCGCAAGAAAGCTCATAACGGTTCAGTTGCTTACCCTCAGGAGAAGATTGGGTAACACTGATTAAATACCGATGGCCATCCCATGAAATATCAGAGACTTCATGCCCTGGATAAACCGTCGTTAACCCCGTTGCTTCCGCCTGCCGTAGGTAGTTCTGGTTTAAGTCGTACTTGGCCCCATTACTGTTGCCGTGGTTACTGGCACCGGAGATGGCTGAAGGTAAGCTGCGCCCTGTAAGTTCAGCTCTTACGACATCCCAGTTAAAGATCGAGTCAATCGGTGCCGTGGTATAACCCGCTTTTCTTGATTGCTGATCCCAAATGCGTGAATGACCAAATGGTGAGCTGTTATAAATATCCAGTGGCATGGAATTAAGGTTCAGCATTTTGCGCACCAGAGGATAATATTTTTTATCCATTTCGTCGTAACTGACACCGCCACCAAAGATTGCATCAAAATATTGGCGTTCCGGTTGAATCATGACACCGGTAAAGATAACTGAACCACCGCCAACCGCCGCGCCGCGCCATACCGTCATATTGGGATATTCAGTGACATCCATCACGCCAGCAAACTTATCAAAATAAGCCGTGTTGCCAGCAATCATTTTGGCGCTATTCCGGTGCCAGAATGCCCTTCCATCAGGCAACGTGTCGTTGCTAAACGTGGTACGAAACGGCCCAGTTGGCCATTTGAAGCCTCTTTCCAAAACGGTCACTTTCTCACCGGCCTGCGAAAAACGCAAAGCCGAAACAGCCCCACCGAACCCCGAACCAATTACAATAACCGGCGTGTAAGCAGGAGGCCGTTTTACCGTTTGGAAAATTTCAGGAACGTGAATTTTATATTTCAGCGTATTGAGAGCCGATAAAGTGGCATGTGCCGGGGCAGGCTGAAAACCGGCGATGCTTCCAGCACCCAGCGCACCACAACCTAAAAGAAATCGTCTACGGGATACCATGTTAAATCTCCATTTATCCTAGTGATTGTCTTACATGACTATTGATATCGTTTCCGCCAAAAGAGAACGGAATAACCGCTTTAAAACAGCAGAGGTTAAAAATGAATCAACTTGAAAAATACTGTAGGGTCTTGCTCTTGATCCTGTGCCAAAGTGCTGCTGTGATCCCCCTATTTGAATAATGCGCAGTTATCAATATCTTTAATGTTATCACGAATATTTAACCTGAAAAACAATCAATTAAAAATACTCAACACCTATTTCTACTTAGTGATTTTCTTATTAAATACAAGAAAAAGAAACACCAACGACTAAAATTAGTCTATTTAAAAAACATTACACTATTAAGAAATCAAGAAGAACTCCTGATGATTATCTCTTTATTACTCGTAATATCTCTAAGTAAAAACATCTTCTGAATAGCCAGGAGGATTCTGTCTTTTCCTAACTGAAGAGAAAAATCACGTTCTGGAAATAGAGTCGAAAAAGTATCGGCGCATGGGATCAACATGCCGAAAGAGAGGTTTATACACTGATTTTTATGTCTGGGGTTCTGTGGTACAGTGCGCGGCGTTAAAATTCTTTTTCGGTGGGCAGTTCTGTGAAGTTTATAGTTGGATAAATGCACAACCTAACCAACCTTACAACATTTAACTGATTGAATTACAAGATAGAAAGGTAAATTATTACAATGGCTCTCTTGATTACCAAACGCTGCATTAACTGTGATATGTGCGAGCCAGAATGCCCCAATCAGGCGATTTCAATGGGCAATGACATTTACCAGATCGACGTTAACCGCTGCACCGAGTGTGTTGGGCACTACGATACACCAACTTGCCAACAGGTTTGCCCGATCGACAATACCATCGTGATCGATCCGCAGCACGTTGAAAATCAGGAACAACTGTGGGAAAAATTTGTGGTGCTGCACCATACCGACCTTTTGTAACCCTGATGGCCGCAGCCCCGGCTCATTATCCCTCTAGAATCACGGTCGCACAGGCATAACGACGTTCATCTGCCAGAGAAACATGGATCGAAACAACCCCCATCTTTTGCGCCAGTTCAGCCGCATGGCCATGCAGGCGGATATTGGGTTTACCCAGGCCATCGCTAAACACCTCGAACTGATTGAACGCTAACCCGTTGCGAATTCCTGTGCCAAAAGCTTTGGCGGCAGCCTCTTTCACCGCAAAACGTTTGGCAAGGAAGCGTACCGGCTGCTGATGCTGCTGATACACTTCCCATTCGCCCTGGCTCAACACACGGCGCGCCAAGCGCTCACCGCGGCGTTCAACCACTGCGTCAATGCGTGCTATCTCAACGATATCGGTGCCTAAGCCAAGAATCGCCATCAGCGACGCGCTTCACGCATCAGCAATTTCATATCGGCGACGGCGGCTGGCAAACCACTCATTACCGCTTGGCCGACGATCGCATGGCCGATATTCAGTTCGTGCATTTCCGGCAGTGCAGCAATCGGTTGAACATTATGGTAAGTCAGGCCATGACCCGCATTCACTTTCAGCCCTTTACCTGCGGCATAGGTTGCTGCCGCAGCGATCCGCTTCAGTTCAGTTCGAACGGCCAGCTCACCTTCCGCTTCAGCATAAGCACCCGTATGAATTTCGATATACGGCGCACCCACGGCAACGGCAGCATCGATCTGGCGATGATCGGCATCAATGAACAACGAGACCAAAATCCCTGCCTGAGCCAAGCGCTCAACCGCCACAGTCATTTTGTCCAGTTGCCCTGCCACGTCCAGCCCACCTTCGGTGGTCACTTCCTGGCGTTTTTCTGGCACCAGGCAGCAAAAATGCGGTTTCAACTCAATGGCGATATCAAGCATTTCGTCAGTCACCGCCATTTCCAGGTTCATGCGCGTCTGAATTGTCTGGCGTAGAATACGCACGTCACGATCGGTAATGTGGCGGCGATCTTCGCGTAAATGAACAGTAATACCGTCAGCACCCGCCTGCTCGGCGATGAATGCCGCTTGCACCGGATCGGGATAGTTGGTTCCGCGTGCGTTACGTAATGTGGCGATATGATCGATATTAACGCCCAGCAACAAATCAGCCATGACAACCCTCTAAAGAACGATTTTCAGTAGCAGCAGTTTACACGCCTGAGGAAACAGGCAAAAGCAGAAAGAGACTAAGAATCTATTGAGATGGGCGCTAAGCTTCGTCAATGGGAGTATTGGGTTGTTTGCGCACAAACTGCCGGAACAGTTCCCGGCTCTTCAACGGTTTGCCGCCAAGGTAGGGCTTCAGGGCCATACGGGTAAAGCGTTTGGCCGCTCTCAAGGTGGGAATATCAGGGAACTGCCGTTCAGCCAAGGCGCGCAATTCACGGCCAGTAAAACTGTAATGATCCACCACCAAACTGGCAATGAAGCCTTTTTCCTCACGGTAACGATAGGTCATGCCATCATCAACTGGCTCACCGCTGCCGGCACAATGCAGAAAATCCAGGCCGTAGCCAAGGTGGCTTAACAGAGCCAGTTCGAACTGGCGCAGGGCATGTTCCGGTGAACTGTCTTCTGCTGCCAAGGCTTGTAGGCATTGTAGATAATCAAAAAAAAGTACCGAATAATTGCCTTCCTGCTCCAAGACGCGCGACAGCAATTCATTCACGTACAGGCCGCTATACAGCATCATGCCATTCAGAGGTAAACCGAGAGAGACGGCTTCGGCGTTACGCAGGGTTTTGACTTCGCCACGCCCGCCCCAGCGTACCAACAGCGGGGTAAAAGGTTGCAGACACCCTTTTAAGTTGGAACGGCGGCTACGCGCGCCTTTTGCCAGCAAGCGCACCCGCCCATGGCCTTCCGTGAACAGATCCAGCATCAGGCTGGTTTCACTGTACGGCCGACCATGCAAGACGAAAGCGCGCTCCCAGCCATCCATCAGATATATTACTTCAGGTCGTCAACATAGCCCAAGCTGCGCAACGCACGTTCGTCGTCTGCCCAGCCGGATTTCACTTTCACCCACAGTTCCAAATGCACTTTAGTTTCAAACATCTGTTCCATATCCTGGCGTGCTTCAATGCCAATGGTTTTAATCTTCGCCCCTTTATTACCGATCACCATTTTCTTCTGGCCTTCACGCTCCACCAGAATCAGGCCGTGAACATCGTAACCCCCGCGATCGTTGGCAACAAACTGTTCAATCTCCACCGTCACCGAATAGGGCAGTTCTTCACCGAGGAAACGCATCAGTTTTTCACGAATAATTTCCGATGCCATAAAACGCTGCGAACGATCGGTAATATAGTCTTCTGGGAAGTGGTGTTCCGCTTCCGGCAACAGTTTACGCGCAATGCTGGCGATGGTATCCACATTCATGCCCTTTTCAGCGGAGATAGGCACAACATCAAGGAAATTCATCTGCTGGCTAAGGAAAGCGATATGCGGCAATAACTTGGATTTGTCGGTAACGTTGTCAACCTTGTTGATCGCCAGCAGTACCGGACATCTCAGGCTACGCAGTTTATTGACCACCATCTCGTCATCAGCGGTCCAGTTAGTGCCTTCAACAACAAAGATCACCAGTTCTACATCACCAATAGAACTGCTGGCCGCACGGTTCATTAAACGGTTGATGGCGCGTTTTTCTTCAATATGCAGCCCGGGGGTGTCCACATAAATAGCCTGATAGGCTCCTTCAGTATGAATCCCCATAATGCGGTGGCGGGTCGTTTGCGGTTTACGCGAGGTGATAGAAACTTTTTGACCCAACAGTTGATTCAGCAACGTGGATTTCCCCACGTTGGGGCGACCAACAATCGCGATAAAACCGCAATATTGTTTTTCTTCGCTCATTCAAGCTCCAGCTTTTTCATTGCTTGTTCCGCTGCTGCCTGCTCAGCTTTGCGGCGGCTTGAACCGGTACCCACTACGGGTTCGCTCAAACCACTCACCATGCAGTGGATGGTAAATTCCTGATCGTGCGCCTCACCACGAACCTGCACCACCAGATAAGAAGGCAACGGCAAATGGCGACCCTGTAAAAACTCCTGTAAGCGGGTTTTCGGATCTTTCTGCTTATCACCGGGGCTGATTTCATCCAACCGGCTGCGATACCAGTCCAAAATCAGGCGCTCAACGGTCTGAATATCGCTATCCAGAAACACGCCACCAATGAGTGCCTCCACCGTATCCGCCAGAATTGATTCGCGGCGGAATCCACCACTTTTCAGCTCACCCGGCCCCAGGCGCAAACATTCGCCTAAATCGAATTCACGCGCCATCTCTGCCAAGGTATTTCCCCGTACCAGGGTGGCACGCATGCGGCTCATATCGCCTTCATCTACGCGTGGAAAACGGTGATAAAGTGCATTGGCGATGACAAAACTAAGAATAGAATCACCCAGAAACTCAAGACGTTCATTATGTTTACTGCTGGCGCTACGGTGAGTTAACGCTTGCAGTAAAAGCTCCTGTTGGTGAAAAGTATAGCCCAGCTTCCGCTGCAGCCTGTTTATTACGATGGGATTCATGAGTTACCAATAGATCAAGAATGCGTCAAAAAAACTTAACAACATACGGAACAGGCCTGTTTCGCCGGAAGCCATACCCTTCATTTCTCAACGCTGTTGGCTTGACACCTTCACCTCAGTCACTCAGCGATCTAAGCTTCTGGGAACACCGTATTTGCAACCCTAAGCCGCAACCTGAAATCTATTGGGTAAAAACAAAACTGTTTCGTTTGCAGTGGCTCTCAGCTAAGAACCAACCTTTATCGTTCGGAAAAGTATTCTACAACGAGTGAAAATATAATGCTGTGTTTATATATCCTCAATTGAGGCCAGAAAATTCTTGAGTGGCAAATGAGCGAGCCACCAGATACTTATAGAGATAAGTATCTGGTGTAAAACGCGCGCAGCCAGCGCTTAATGAATGCCACCAATACGGTTCAATCTTACCCCCGTTGGCCATTCACCTTCCTGCTTTTCAAAACTCATCCAGATAGCCGTAGCTTGCCCCACCAGATTCCTCTCTGGCACGAACCCCCAATAGCGGCTGTCGGCACTGTTATCACGGTTGTCACCCATCATGAAATAATGGCCCGCAGGAACAATCCATTCCGCCAATTGTTTACCTGGCTGCTGGTAATAGGCACCAACCTGATCTTGTGTAACCGGTACAGTCAGAATGCGGTGTGTGACATCGCCCAGCGTTTCCTTGCGCTCACTCAGGCGAATCCCCCCTTGTGGCACATTTTCATTGAGTGGAATCGAGAAAAAGCCGTTGCTGGCTTCCCCCATACTACTGCGGCTGAACATTTGCACAAAATCGCTTGGTTGCGCATCGCTGTAGGTCACCGCCAAGGCGCTATCACATGGCTGACTATTATCACAAGATGGCTGTATCGTGACGCGTTTATCCACCGGATCGTAGGTCACACGATCGCCCGGCAAACCAATAACACGTTTGATATAATCCAGCTTCGGATCACGCGGGTATTTAAAGACCGCAATATCACCACGTTTTGGCTGGCCGGTTGCAATTAACGTGGTTTGGGTAATAGGATCTTTAATGCCGTAAGCAAATTTATTCACCAGAATAAAATCACCAATCAGCAAGGTTGGCATCATGGAGCCTGAAGGAATTTGGAAAGGTTCGTAAATAAACGAACGCACCACAAAAACCAATAACAATACCGGGAAAACAGAAGAACCCGTCTCAACCCAACCCGGTTGTTTCGCCACGTTCGCCAGCAATTTTTCGTCAACCGCACCTTCAGTCTGTGCATTGATCGCCGCGATTTTCGCCCGGCGTGCAGGTGCCCATTTAAAGCGCTCAAAGCACCAGATGATCCCAGTCACCAGCGTTGCAATTGCCAAGATCAGGGCAAACATATTCGCCATGCAAACTCCCTAGTTAAACAAGCTTTCGCTCTTACTTGCTGTCTTTGCCAACGTGCAGAATGGCCAAGAATGCCTCCTGTGGCAATTCAACGTTACCCACCTGCTTCATGCGTTTCTTACCGTCTTTCTGTTTCTGCAACAGCTTTTTCTTACGGCTCACGTCACCGCCGTAGCATTTCGCCAGCACGTTTTTACGCAGCTGTTTTACCGTGGAACGCGCAATAATATGAGTGCCAATCGCAGCCTGGATCGCAATGTCGAATTGCTGGCGTGGGATCAGCTCTTTCATCTTTTCCACCAATTCACGGCCACGGTATTGCGCATTGTCGCGATGGGTGATCAACGCCAGTGCATCCACACGTTCGTTGTTGATCAACACATCGACCCGCACCATATCTGAAGTTTGGAAACGTTTGAAATTATAATCGAGAGAGGCGTAACCACGTGAAGTGGATTTCAAGCGATCGAAAAAGTCGAGCACCACTTCCGCCATCGGGATTTCATAGGTCAACGCCACCTGGTTACCGTGGTAAACCATGTTGGTCTGCACGCCGCGTTTTTCGATACACAACGTAATGACGTTACCGAGATATTCCTGCGGCATCAGCATATGACATTCAGCGATCGGTTCACGCAGTTCGGTAATATTATTCAGCGGCGGCAACTTGGATGGGCTGTCAACGTAAATAGTTTCTTTACTGGTGGTTTCCACTTCATACACCACCGTTGGCGCCGTGGTGATCAGCTCCAGATCGTATTCACGCTCCAGGCGCTCCTGGATGATTTCCATGTGCAGCAAACCAAGGAAACCACAACGGAAACCAAAACCTAACGCAGTGGAACTTTCTGGCTCATAGAACAGCGAAGCATCGTTCAGGCTCAGTTTACCCAGCGCATCACGGAAAGCTTCATAATCGTCGGAACTGATCGGAAATAGGCCAGCATAAACCTGTGGCTTCACTTTCTTGAAACCGGGCAGCATTTTCTCCGCTGGCTGGCGGGCGAGAGTCAGGGTATCCCCCACCGGAGCACCGAGAATATCTTTGATGGCACAGACCAACCAACCCACCTCACCGCAATTCAACACCTCGCGTTCAACACGCTTCGGAGTGAAAATACCCAGCCGATCCGCATTATAGGTCTGGCCGGTACTCATGACCTTAATTTTGTCCCCTTTACGCAGCGTACCGTTTTTAACACGAATCAGGGAAACCACGCCCAGATAGTTATCAAACCAGGAGTCGATGATCAGTGCCTGCAATGGCGCATCCGAATCACCTTCCGGTGGCGGGATATCCCGCACCAGGCGTTCAAGAACATCTGGCACACCCACACCGGTTTTTGCCGAGCAGCGCACAGCATCAGTGGCATCAATACCTACAATATCTTCGATTTCCTGCGCCGCACGATCGGGATCGGCTGCGGGTAGATCGATTTTGTTCAACACGGGAACAACTTCCAGATCCATATCCAGTGCGGTATAACAGTTGGCCAGCGTCTGGGCTTCAACACCCTGCCCGGCGTCCACCACCAATAAGGCACCTTCACAGGCAGCCAGTGAACGGGAAACTTCGTAAGAGAAGTCAACGTGCCCTGGAGTATCGATAAAGTTAAGCTGATAGGTCTGACCATCAGGCGCGGTATAATCAAGCGTCACACTCTGCGCTTTGATAGTAATACCACGCTCACGTTCCAAATCCATTGAATCCAGAACCTGTGCGGCCATTTCACGCTCAGTCAGACCGCCGCAAATTTGAATAATACGGTCAGACAGCGTCGACTTACCGTGGTCAATGTGAGCAATAATGGAGAAATTTCGTATATGCTTCATTATAAAAGTTTTTCTGCCTTGGTATTTCTGAATTACTCGCCTATGGAAACCCGCCTGGACATAAAGCGACAGTGAATGGGTTCGGCCGTCTTTCGCCTGAATCGCAGCATTCTACATGCCGCAACACTGAAAACCTAGTAATCGGTGCAGTGAAGGCGCTCTATTCTGTACACTTTAGTGTTGCAGAACATCGCCAGTGATGAAAGCGGATGTTAATAAATAACAACCGTGGCAGCCCTAGAGGAAATGGCAAAAACCGATGCTGATTCTGTTAGCAGCGCAACACAAACACCTATAGCAAAGCCAGGGAAAGCGTTGCTCATAAATTATCGCGCTGAAGAAAGCGATGAGCGGCCCCATATCTCAGCTGATAAAGCTCAGTGGTGAGATACGGTAACCATGCTAGGCAGGTGTTTCATTTCCTGTTTGCAAACGCAGAGCACCAGGAGGCAAGCCGATTTGCAATACCACAGGTTGATAATCAACCTGTTCACCAATCTGTGATGCCCACAACCGAGCCAACAAAAAAGCGGCCCCTCCACCAACAACGGCACCAAGCAGCGCAGCTGCATCACTGCCCAGCCACCATTGCAGCAAGCCGCCACCAAACATAACGCCGAACAAGGGGGTCATATACACCAGCATGGCAGAGCGCAGCAAGCTGCCCTCTGCAATACCAATTTCAACACGCTGCCCTGGCTCAAGCGGTTGTTCGATCTGCACCTGCAAATGGTGCTCACTTTCTGGCCCCAGTTCATTCAATGCTCGTGCACCACAGCCGGAACGCGTCGTACAACCGCTACAGCCCGCTTTAGGTTCACAACGCAGCAATGCTACACCCTGCTGCCATGAAACCACGGTGGCCCATTCTTTCATCATTATTGCGATACCTTGAAAGAAACGCTATCAGCAATTCGTTTAGCCGTTGAAGGAGGTAATTCACCCACCACGGTAATTTCATTGCCATTACGAATTTCAGTCTGAATAGTGCGACGACCCTGGCGATAAAACTGTTGGCCAGTATTACTGCTTGATGGGCTGACATTCACCGAGAAACTGAACAGGCCATCGCTATAAAGGCGCGATTCTACTGGCTCAGCCACATTCGGTAATTTACGGCGATTGCGGGCTACTTCATTCACCCCAGCAGGCAACCAACCCGTACTCCAGCTCAGTTGAACATTTTCAGCCACGGGCAATGATAGCAATGGTGGCAAATCAGTTGCGAGTAAACCTTGCATGATGTTTTGCACCTGCTGCCCCACCTCAAATGAGATCACCCGATACTGTTCCAGTACTTCCCCATCGCGATCGAGCAGATCCACCCGTAATGGCAGCTTGGTATCCATATCCAGCCAGATCACATAACCGTAACGGGATCCATCGCGGGCCACAACGCGGAACACTTCACACGGACGATCGGAAATGCGGGTACGCCCAACGGAAATAAAATCGTAATATTTCGCCAGGTAATTAAAATCAGCGTAAACAACGGAGGGTAACGCATCAACGATATGTTCACCAGATAGGGTGAACGGTTCCAAGCCTGGTTCAAAATAGCTGATCCCACCACCACGTTGCAGCACTTCACGGCGCGGGCCATCCATATGCAGCAATTGCCCCAACGGTTGTTTATCGATTACCGCATGACGATAGCGTAACGATTCTACCCCTTGCTTATTGATGCTGATATAGGCGAGTTCATAATTGAGTGAACGGCTGGCACTGCTCATTTGCTGCAACATCGCCCCGGGCACAGACTGCGCCGAGGCGATGTTTGAATAGAGCAGGTTGCCCGCCAGTAAACAAACGGAGAACCAGATTGGCTTCATTACTGCTGCTGCACACCCAAAGTCTGGGTTCCAGGCACTTGAATTGCAGCCTGTTGAGGTGTGCTTTGCTCAAATTGCAGCTGATCAGAATGCAAACGGCGTTGCAATTCATAATCTTGCAGCATGGCATTAATACGTTTACGTTGTTCCTGCACCTGTTGCTGTTGGCCGCTACCGGTAGAGAAACTGTCAACCGGAACACCTAAGCTGACGGGTGAAGCTTGCCCCATAATCGGCAACGTGTTGAATACTGGCGTTTCAGAAACACCAGGCTGTACGTTTGGCTGATTATAGTGCTGAACTCCTACAATCACCGCCAAAGAGACGCAAGCGGCCACGCCCACTTGCGTGATTTGACTGGCCCAAGGACGCACTTTGTTCCAGAAAGGCATTTTTCCCCAGGTATGAGGCTGCGGCTGAGACTCGGGAATTGCCGAAGGGATCAGACGAACAGGCTCTTTCTCCAGTGCCGCTGCAACACGATCTGCAATATCGAGATGCATTACAGGCCCAATGTCACCGCGCAATGTGTCACGGATCAGGTGATAGCTCTGCCAGTTTTGTTGAAGCGCTTTATCTTCGCACAATGAACTCAGTAGCTCATTGTCAAACGCTTCTCCATCCATCAGAGCGGAAAGCTTTTCTTTCTGCATACCTAAGTACCCTTCCTGTGTCCGCCATCGCTAACGTTGGATCAGCGGTTGAACTTTATTATCGATAGCCTCCCTGGCACGGAAAATACGCGAACGTACTGTTCCTACCGGACAGTCCATGATAGCTGCTATCTCTTCGTAGCTTAGACCATCTAATTCCCGCAGGGTAATCGCCATGCGAAGATCCTCGGGAAGTGACTCAATAGTACGGAAAACTATCTGTCTCAACTCTTCTGACAACATTAAATTCTCAGGGTTCGAAATTTCTTTCAATGCACCTGCACTTTCGTAATTTTCGGCATCGTTGGCATCCACATCGCTTGAGGGTGGACGCCGGCCCTGAGCAACCAGGTAATTCTTTGCCGTATTCACGGCAATTCGATATAACCACGTGTAAAAGGCGCTGTCCCCCCGGAATGATTCCAGTGCGCGATAGGCCTTAATAAATGACTCCTGCACTACATCAGGCACATCACCCTGTGGCACATAGCGGGAAACAAGACTCGCAACCTTATGCTGGTAACGTACCACCAGTAAGTTAAACGATTTCTGATCGCCCTTTTGAACCCGCTCAACCAGAACTTGGTCCGTTAACTGCTCGCTCATCCGAGGTAAATTCTCCCCAAACCCGTCTCCACGCGTAAAATTGTACTGCCAGCCATACATTATTTTCCTGAGCAAGCACCCGCTTGGAGTTTATATAGAACACGAAGTTCCATATTGCCATTGTTTTTCTGTTAGATGTCATCCTATCCGTGGCTTTTGCCCGGACAAGTAGGCTAACATGAATTTCACTCTTCTTCTGCACACATCATACGTTATGCAACCATCATCTGAACATGTTAGCGATGTACTGATTGTCGGCAGCGGTGCTGCGGGCTTATCACTGGCGTTGCGCCTGGCGCAGCATTGCAAGGTTACTGTACTCAGCAAAGGTCCGCTTAATGAAGGCGCAACCTTTTATGCCCAAGGCGGGATCGCCGCGGTATTTGATGAAACGGACAGTATCGCTTCACACGTTGATGACACACTGATTGCCGGAGCTGGCTTGTGTGATAAAGACGCGGTCGAATTCATTGCCGGAAATGCACGCCATTGCGTACAGTGGCTGATTGATCAAGGCGTTTTGTTCGATACCGAAACCAATTCCCAGGGTGAAGAACGTTATCACCTAACGCGTGAAGGCGGGCACAGCCACCGCCGTATCCTGCACGCCGCCGATGCTACCGGTAAAGAAGTAGAAACTACCCTCGTAGGTAAAGCAAGTGCTCACCCCAATATTTGTGTAATGGAACGTCACAATGCGGTTGATCTGATCACCTCCAATAAAATCGGGTTACCGGGCACCAAACGCGTCGTCGGTGCTTACGTCTGGAATCGTGAGCAAGAACAGGTGGAAACTTATCGTGCTAAAACAGTGGTACTGGCCACTGGCGGAGCAGCCAAGGTCTATCAATACACCACCAACCCGGATATTTCCTCTGGTGACGGCATAGCCATGGCTTGGCGCGCCGGATGCCGGGTCGCCAATCTGGAGTTCAACCAGTTTCACCCAACCTGCCTGTTCCATCCACAGGCGCGCAATTTCCTGCTGACCGAGGCGTTGCGCGGTGAAGGGGCCTATCTGAAACGCCCAGACGGTAGCCGCTTTATGCCAGACTTCGACGAACGCGGCGAATTGGCCCCGCGCGATATCGTGGCACGCGCCATTGATCATGAAATGAAGCGCTTGGGTGCCGATTGCATGTATCTGGACATCAGCCATAAACCGGCAGAATTCATCACTCAGCATTTCCCGATGATTCATGACAAGCTGCTGACATTAGGCTTTGACCTGACCAAGCAACCGATACCGATCGTGCCTGCCGCACACTATACCTGCGGTGGTGTGATGGTCGATCAGCATGGCCGAACAGACCTGGACGGCCTGTATGCCATTGGCGAAGTCAGCTACACCGGCCTGCATGGTGCCAATCGTATGGCATCGAATTCACTGCTGGAATGCCTGGTTTATGGTTGGTCCGCCGCCGAAGATATTCTAACCCGTTTGCCGACCATTAAGCTGGTCAAGCAGTTGCCACAGTGGGATGAAAGCCGGGTCGATGACTCTGATGAACGGGTGGTTATCCAGCATAACTGGCACGAATTACGGCTGTTTATGTGGGATTACGTAGGCATTGTGCGCACCACCAAACGTCTGGAGCGAGCCCTGCGCCGCATCAACACCTTGCAGCAGGAAATTGATGAGTATTACGCCAATTTCCGCATCTCCAACAATCTGCTGGAATTACGCAATCTGGTGCAGGTAGCGGAATTGATTGTACGCAGCGCAATGGAGCGCAAAGAAAGCCGTGGGTTGCATTTCACGTTGGATTATCCCGAGATGCTGCCTGAACCCAAGCCCACAATTCTGCAACCCTGAGGAGCCCTTCCCCTTCTTATTTTGGGAGGGGAATGCCGTCTCAGTAGTTCAAGTAAAAGTCCGTAATTAATTGGCGGAAATCGGCAGTATAGCTGCCATCCGCCAGTTTGATGGCCAACTCTGTTTCTTCTTTCTCTACTGGATTGCGAGTCAGTGCCAATAGCATACGGTGCCGCAAGGTTTCGGCCTGATCGCTGATATTCAGCCGACGAGCTGAATACCAGCCACGTTGGTGTGCATTCACTTCAAATGCTTCGCCAATAGCATAAGGTAATATCAGGCAAAAATGGCCGCCTTCAGCAATCAAACGCTCGGCGCAATCCAACAGAGCATCATGAGTCAGGGTTTCAGTATAACGAGCATTGGTACGCGCCCGATCGCGGCAGGCTACGGCGGGTTCGAAATACGGTGGATTACTGACAATCAAATCATAACAATGCGTATGGTGCCGCGCAAAATAATGGATATCCTGCGTATATACCTGAATTTTTTGCGGCCAAGGGGATTCCAGCACATTCTCACGCGCTTGGGCTGCGGCTTCGCTATCCAGCTCAACAGCATCAATAATGGCTTCGGCTGCCGCACGCTGCGCCAGCATCAACGCAATCAGCCCGCTGCCACAGCCAATATCCAGCAGTCGGCGTGCCTGCCCCAATAACGCCCAGGCACCGAGCAATACCCCATCGGTGCCCACTTTCATCGCACAACGATCGTGAGCAACAAAAAATTGTTTGAAGGTAAAACCACCGCGGCGCGGAGGCTGTTTGATTTTAGATTGATTACTCACAATAGCCACCAAGAGACAAAACTGGCGTAGCATAAGGCAATCTGATTGCGGGTAAAAGTGATGCTTCCCTTAAAAAGGGTGAACCCTAAGGCTAACCCGTCTATAATCGGCGCCCCAAGTAGAGGTAGACCATGACAGCAACCCAATTTTCTGAACTCGAACTCGATGAACGCCTGATCACCGCACTGCGTGATAAAGGTTACGATCGCCCCACAGCTATTCAAGCCGCAGCGATTCCCCCGGCAATGGATGGGCGCGACGTATTGGGTTCTGCGCCAACTGGCACGGGCAAAACCGCAGCATTTTTGCTACCCGTTTTGCAGCATTTGCTGGATTTCCCTCGCAGAAAATCCGGCCCACCGCGTGTTTTGATTCTCACCCCAACACGTGAGCTGGCCATGCAGGTGGCCGATCAGGCACGTGAATTGGCTGCTCATACCTCGCTGGATATCGCCACAATTACCGGTGGCGTGGCTTACATGAATCACGCAGAAGTGTTCAGTGAAAATCAGGACGTGGTGGTAGCAACCACTGGCCGCCTGCTGCAATACATCAGGGAAGAAAATTTTGACTGCCGCGCGGTTGAAACACTTATCCTTGACGAAGCTGACCGCATGCTGGATATGGGGTTTGCGCAAGATATCGAAACTATTTCAGCTGAAACTCGCTGGCGTAACCAAACCCTGTTGTTCTCCGCAACGCTGGAAGGCGATGCCATCCGCGAATTTGCCGAACGCATCCTGAAAGAACCGGTAGAAGTGGAAGCCGACCCATCGCGCCGCGAGCGCAAAAAAATTCTGCAATGGTATTATCGCGCCGATGATATCAAGCATAAAACCGCCCTGCTGGTGCACCTGCTGAAGCAGCCAGACGTCCAAAAATCCGTCATTTTCGTGCGCAAACGCGAGCGAGTGCATGAATTAGTCGCTTGGTTACGTGAAGCAGGTATCAATACCTGCTATCTCGAAGGTGAAATGGTGCAAGCCAAACGTAACGAAGCGGTAAAACGCATGCTGGATGGCCGAGTGAACGTGCTGGTTGCCACCGATGTTGCCGCACGTGGTCTGGATATTTTGGATATCACTCACGTGTTCAACTTCGATATGCCTCGTACCGCAGACACCTATCTGCATCGGATTGGTCGTACCGGCCGTGCCGGGCGCAAAGGCACGGCGATTTCTCTGGTTGAAGCCCACGACCAGTTGCTCTTGGGCAAAGTGGGCCGCTATCTTAATGAACCACTGAAAGTTCGCGTAATTGAAGGACTCCGCCCGGTCACCAAAGTACCAAGCGAAAAAAGCAACGGGAAGCCTTCAAAGAAAGTGCTGGCAAAACGCGCCGAAGACAAGCTGAAGAATAAAGAGAAGGCTAAAGTAAAAGTTCGCCATCGCGATGCGAAAAACGTTGGTAAACGCCGCCAACCAAAAGCGAAACCCGAGTAATAACGTTGCTTTATTTTTTGAAAACCGCCTGTTTTGATGGCGGTTTTTTTATGCTCTTAGTGCTATTACGCTAGCACCCACTTATCGCTCGGCACAAAAAAGGAGCCGAAGCTCCCTTTTTGACTCATCCTGAACTTACAAGCTTTCAGTAAAAGTACGTGCAATAACGTCACGTTGCTGTTCTGGCGTCAGTGAATTGAAACGCACAGCATAGCCAGAGACACGAATAGTCAGCTGTGGGTATTTTTCTGGATGCTTGACCGCATCTTCCAGCGTCTCACGGCGCAGTACGTTCACGTTCAGGTGCTGCCCACCTTCTACACGCACAGTAGGCTGCATTTCCATCGGAACTTCGCGGTATTCGATCTGACCCAATTCACTGACAGGAACGATCTGATCTTCAGCATAATCCGCTTTAGCGCATACGCAGCGGGCTTCTGATTTTTCTTCATCCAGCAACCAGAAAGAGTTCACCAGTGCCTGATTGCTCGCTTTAGTGATTTGAATACCAGTAATCATTTTGTTGCCTCCGTAATAAGGGAGAAAATTTCTCTATTGCCGAAAACCCATTCTGGATTCCGGCTATTTGGTAAAACCAATGTTGTCTTGTTGTTCTATATACCAGCCTGACCCGGTGAATTCTTTGATTAAAGTCAATTTTTAAGGGGTGGGCTGATACTCGCCAAAGGCAAATTTATGTTTTATATCAATTTTACCCTTTTGCTCTACCTTAATTATTTTTGTAAATTTTCAAAAAAATTTGTATCTCGTGCCTGACAAACCTGGATAACTCATTATAAAAGCAGGTTTCGCTACGCAGCAGTAAACGGTAAGCTATACCCCGTGAATTGTTAACGAAAACAAAGGAGAGCGTTTATGTCTACCTCCCCCACTTGGCATGACGTCATTGGCAAAGAAAAAGAGCAGCCTTATTTTCTTGAAACGCTCGCCTTTGTTGCCACAGAACGTCAGTCTGGTAAGACCATTTATCCGCCGCAGAAAGATGTGTTCAATGCCTTCCGTTTTACCGAACTCGCCGATGTTAAAGTCGTGATCCTCGGTCAAGATCCTTACCACGGGCCGAACCAGGCTCATGGCCTGTCGTTTTCCGTGCGCCCTGGTGTTCCCGCTCCGCCATCATTGATGAATATGTATAAAGAATTGATGACCGATATTCCTGGTTTTGAACGCCCGAACCACGGTTATCTGCAAAGCTGGGCAGAGCAAGGCGTATTGCTGCTCAATACCGTATTAACCGTTGAAGCTGGGCGGGCACACTCTCACGCTAACCTAGGTTGGGAAACGTTTACCGATAAAGTGATTGCCGCGCTGAATGAAAATCGTGAAGGCATAGTGTTCCTGCTCTGGGGATCACACGCGCAGAAGAAAGGGAATTTTATCGATCGTAAACGCCATCATGTCCTGAAAGCGCCTCATCCATCACCGCTTTCCGCACATCGTGGCTTTCTCGGCTGCCGCCATTTTTCGCAGGCTAACCATTTGCTCGAACAGCAAGGGACGGCACCGATCGATTGGACTCCACGTTTGCCGCAGGAATGATATTCCACACCCTATGCCCTGCCCGGGCATAGGGTGGCCGGTAATGTTTACCACGGCCTACGTTCATAATTTCTATTGTGGCTTCCCCGTTCCACATCGCTACGCCTGAGCCCAATATCCCGCAGTTGTTCATCACTCATCGCCGCCAGAGCTTTTTTTGCTGCACACCTGTTGAGCCAAGCTCGCCAACACTGTAGCAACCAAGTACTAAATTTACGTTTCCCAACAGCATCGCTTTGCCGATGTTCATTTGCTTCTTCCAGTAGACCATCCATGACTCTCTCCCTTTCACCTGTTTTACAACCAGTGTGCCGTCAGGCCAAAAAGGAATACAGATTTAGGTTTTTTATATTTAAAGCATACAGATTCAAAAAATTAGTGGCTGTATCACAAATAAATGCGAGATCTGTAATAGTGGAATCAAGAAGAAGGTAAGCGCTGTGACGATCTGGAAGAATGATGTCTAGATAAAAAGAACAAAGGCACCCTAGAAAGGTGCCTTTGCTTTCAACCAAAAGCGCTATGCTTTGGCTTTAGAAACCGCCACCATTGCCGGGCGCAATAAGCGGCCATTCAGCGTATAGCCTTTTTGCATTACCATCATCACGTGGTTTGGCTGAAGGTCGGCTGATTCCATCATGCTCATCGCCTGATGCACATCTGGATTGAAAGGCACATTGATATCACCAACAATCTCAATGCCATACTTGCGTACCACATCCAACAGCGACTTGAGCGTGAGCTCAATACCTTCGATCATCGCCACCAGTTCTGGATTATTTTTATCTGCCAGTTCAAGCGCACGTTCAAGGTTATCGATCACCTGTAGCAGATCACCACTGAACTTCTCCAGTGCGAATTTGTGCGCTTTTTCAATATCCAACTCGGTGCGGCGACGGATGTTTTCCACCTCGGCCTTAGCGCGCAGCAGGCTGTCACGCTCGCGTTGCTGCGCCTCAGTCAGTTGGGCCTCCAATTCGGCAATGCGTTCATCACGAAGATCGGCACCTTCTATTATCTCTGGTATGCCTTCCTCACGCTGTGCTTGCTGTTCCATCTCTTCCGAGACTTGCTCATTTGGCGTCTGTTGTTCTTTACTACTCATGAATATCTCCGCGTTTTAGCATTAATCTCGCAACTTGGCTTATTATGGGGATCAAAACCGGGGTTTCAAGTCAACCGGTCACAATGTGGGGCATAAACCAACCCCAGTGAGGAAAATCACAGCAATGAATAAAAAATTTACCTGTATTGGTATTGTTGGCCACCCGCGCCATCCTTCTGCACTGGCAACGCATGAGATGTTATTCCATTGGTTGATCGCACGTGGTTATTCAGTAATCATTGAACGCCAGATTGCCTATGACCTCGGGCTGCAAGATGTGGTGACCGGCAGCCTGGCGGATATTGGCCAGCAGGCCGATCTGGCGGTGGTGGTTGGCGGTGATGGTAATATGCTGGGAGCCGCACGCGTACTGGCACGTTACGATATTAAGGTTATTGGGGTTAACCGCGGCAATCTGGGGTTCCTGACCGACCTTGATCCCGATAACGCTCTACAGCAGTTGGCCGATGTGCTGGAAGGCGAATACATTGACGAACAGCGCTTCCTGCTGGAAGCCATCGTACATAAAGAGCACCAACAATGCCGCATCAGTACGGCAATTAACGAAGTCGTGCTGCATCCCGGCAAAGTGGCACATATGATTGAGTTTGAAGTGTATATCGACGATCGCTTTGCCTTTTCCCAACGCTCCGACGGCCTGATCATCGCCACTCCAACCGGTTCCACCGCCTATTCACTCTCCGCTGGCGGGCCAATATTGACCCCATCTCTAGAGGCTATCGCGCTCGTTCCCATGTTCCCGCATACACTTTCTGCACGACCATTGGTCATTAACGGCAGCAGCACCATCCGCCTGAAATTCTCCCACACTGGCCGCGATCTGGAAATCAGCTGCGATAGCCAGATTGCGCTACCGATACAAGAAGGTGAAGAAGTATTGATTCGCCGTAGTGATTTTCATTTGAATCTTATTCATCCAAAGGGCTACAGCTATTTCAATACATTGAGCACCAAACTGGGTTGGTCAAAAAAATTATTCTAAAAATCGCATCAGCTACTTTACTGTATATAAAACCAGTTTATACTGTATTAAATTACAGGCATGTGTTTATGCACAGGAAGGTTTCTATGTTGGCGCAATTAACCATCAGCAATTTTGCTATTGTTCGTGAGCTGGAGATCGACTTCCAACCGGGTATGACAGCCATCACCGGCGAAACCGGGGCCGGTAAATCAATTGCCATCGATGCACTGGGTCTGTGCCTTGGTAACCGAGCCGAGGGTAATGTTGTGCGTCAAGGCGCTTCCCGTGCGGATATTTGTGCACGTTTCTCTCTGGCAGATACTCCCTCCGCCCGTGCATGGCTGGAGCATAACCAGCTTGATGATAGCAACGAATGCTTGTTGCGCCGTGTGATTGGCTCTGATGGCCGTTCCCGTGGTTTTATCAATGGCACTGCCGTTCCTCTTTCACAACTGCGCGAACTGGGCCAAAGACTGATCCAGATCCACGGCCAGCACGCACACCAATTACTGTTAAAACCCGAACACCAGAAACAACTGTTAGACGCCTATGCCGGCGAACCTGCGTTGCAAATAGCCATGCGCCAGGCTTACCAACAATGGCACCAAAGCTGCCGCGAACTGGCACAGCATCAGCAACAATCCATTGAGCGCGACGCCCGCAAGCAACTGTTGCAATATCAACTGAAAGAGTTGAATGAATTTGCACCACAGGCGGGCGAATTTGAACAAATCGACACTGAATATAAACGCCTGGCTAACAGTGGCCAATTGTTGACGCTCAGCCAGCAAGCATTGCAACTACTCGCTGATGACGAAGAACACAATATGCTCAGCCAGCTCTATAGCACGAAACACCTGCTCGTTGAGCTGGCAGGCATGGATGAAAAACTCAGCGGCCTGCTGGAGATGCTTGAAGAAGCTTCGATCCAAATCAGCGAAGCCAGTGACGAACTACGCCACTACACCGACCGTATGGATCTCGATCCCAATCGCCTGCATGAACTTGAGCAACGCCTTTCCCGGCAAATCAGCCTGGCTCGCAAACATCATGTTGCACCGGAAGAGTTGCCCAATCTGCATCAGCAATTACTGGATGAACAACAGCTGCTTTCTCAGCAGGAAAACGATCATCAACACCTCAGCGCAGCTGTTGCTCTGCATCACCAACAGTCCTTGATACTGGCCGAACAATTGCATCAAAAACGCCTGTACTATGCCGCAGAACTGGCCATATTAATTACCGACAGCATGAACACCCTCTCAATGCCACATGGTAAATTCCATATTGATGTACATTTTGAGCCAGAGTATCTCAACAGTGAAGGGGCGAACCGCATTGAGTTTTGTGTTTCCACCAACCCAGGCCAGCCATTGCAGCCTTTAGTAAAAGTAGCATCTGGCGGTGAGCTTTCCCGTATCGCATTGGCTATCCAGGTGATTACTGCACGTAAAATGGAAACTCCAGCCTTGATCTTTGATGAAGTTGATGTGGGGATCAGTGGCCCAACGGCTGCCATTGTTGGCCGCCTGCTGCGCCAGCTTGGGGAATCGACACAAGTGATGTGCGTTACTCACTTGCCGCAGGTCGCAGGGTGCGGTCATCAGCATTTATTTGTCAGTAAACAAACCGATGGTACAGAAACCGAAACTCAGATGTCATCATTGGGTAAACAAGCTCGTTTGCAAGAGCTGGCACGCCTGCTCGGTGGCAGCGAAGTCACCAAAAATACCCTGGCAAACGCAAAAGAATTGCTGGCCGCATAACTTTTTTACTTTCTTGAGGTCATATTGGAGCCCTGTAAAGGTTCCCAACTGCTGCAAGGTCTATTATCATCGGCATCCTATGCCCTAAAGGAATGTGATTACTATGCGCTGTAAAACACTAACAGCTGCTGCTGTGGTTCTTGTGATGCTGACAGCAGGTTGTTCTACTTTTGAGAAGGTGGTTTACCGGCCTGATATCAATCAGGGTAACTATCTGACCCCTACCGATGTGGCAAAAGTCCACAAAGGGATGACGCAACAACAGGTTGCTTATACATTGGGTACACCAATGATGCAGGATCCGTTCGGTACTCAAACATGGTTCTACGTATTCCGCCAACAGCCTGGTCATGAGAAAATTACGCAACAGACTCTGACTCTGACTTTCGATAGCGCTGGCGTATTAACAGATATTCAGAATAAACCGGCACTGACACAGTAAATTGAGCCAGAAATTGTCTTCTGGCCCGTGAGGATGAGGATAGGTGAGACTCTTCACGACAGTCCCAGGCTGCAACTCGGAAGATAAAACTCTGGCGCAAGTAAGGCGTATGTAGCGCCTTATTTTTTTGCTTTTTCCGCCCGTTGGCGGCGTAGTTCTTTGGGATCTGCAATCAACGGCCGGTAAATTTCCACTCGGTCACCATCATTGAGCACATCGCCCAATTTAGCTGGCCGACTGTAAATCCCTACCTTATTACTCTTTAAATCGATATCGCTCCGCAGCTCAAGTAACCCAGAAGCCAAAATCGCCTGCTCAATGTTGCTGCCCTGGGCCAACATTACCTGCCGCACATACTGCCGCTCCGGCAACGCATACACCACTTCAACCTGTATTTCAGACACTATAAATCTCTTTTGCGCGCTGGGTGAATGCCTGCACCATATTACCCGCCAGTTCTTTAAATACTTTGCCGAAGGCCAATTCGATCAATTTGTTGGTGAACTCAAAATCCAAATGCAGTTCAACTTTACAGGCCTCTGGGCTTAACGGTGTGAACTGCCATCCGCCCATCAACTTACGAAACGGGCCATCAACCAGCTGCATATTAATGCTTTGGTTATCCTGCAACGTATTACGCGTGGTGAAGGTCTTACTGATACCCGCTTTCGCAACGTCAACCGCCGCAGTCATTTCATTATGAGAAGCGGTAATCACCCGGCTACCAGTACAACCTGGCAGAAAATCGGGATAAGAGTGAACATCATTAACCAACTGATACATCTGCTCAGCGCTGAACGGCACCAATGCAGACCGACTGATCTGGGGCATATCATTTCCTGTGAGGCATAAAACGCACAGATAATACCATTTATCTATCATCAAACAAAAAATCTGCCAGATATTTAATGATTCCCAAACGCAAGAAATTGCGCAGGTGTTGAATAGGAAAGGATTTCTTTCGCTGCCGCATCCAGTATAATGCTCACACTATGACAAAGAAAAAAGCCCACAAACCCGGTTCCGCTACCATTGCGCAAAATAAGCGAGCACGTTTCGAATACTTCATCGAAGAAGAGATCGAAGCGGGTTTAGCCTTGCAAGGTTGGGAAGTAAAATCACTGCGTGCTGGCAAAGCTAACATCAGCGACAGCTACGTGATGTTCCGTGATGGTGAAGCCTATCTGTTTGGTGCAACTATCTCGCCACTTAACGTTGCTTCAACTCATGTAGTATGCGATCCCACGCGTTCCCGCAAATTGCTGTTGAAAAAGCGTGAGTTAGACTCACTGATTGGTCGTGTTAACCGTGAAGGTTACACCATTGTTGCTTTATCCATGTATTGGAAAAATGCCTGGAGCAAAGTGAAGATTGGCGTAGCCAAAGGTAAAAAAGAACACGATAAACGCGATGACATCAAAGATCGTGAATGGCAGACGGCGAAAGCCCGTATCATGAAGCATGCCAATCGCTAAGCTTCTGGCTTAATTGGGTAAACTTCTGATATACTGCACACAGTTACTTGGGGCTGATTCTGGATTCGACGGGATTTGCGAAGCCCAAGGAGCATGCCGAGGGGCGGTTGGCCTCGTAAAAAGCCGCAAAAAAATAGTCGCAAACGACGAAAACTACGCACTAGCAGCTTAATACCCTGCCTAGAGCCCTCTCTCCCTAGCCTCCGCTCTTAGGACGGGGATCAAGAGAGGTCAAACTCAAAAGAGATCGCGTGGATGTCCTGCCTGGGGCTGAAGCGTTAAACCTAATCAGGCTAGTTTGTTAGTGGCGTGTCCATCCGCAGCTGGCAGGCGAATGTAAAGATTGGACTAAGCATGTAGTGCCGACGGTGTAGTAATTTCGGACGGGGGTTCAAATCCCCCCAGCTCCACCAAAATCTTCAATCGATGATTACCAGAGTCATCCGATAAAGTCTAAAGAGCCCGCATGGCACAAGCCCTGCGGGCTTTTTTGTGCCTTCAATTTGTCCCTCGAAGTCTGAAGCCAACTAATTAAATCCGAACCTTTTAGGCACCTTGTTAGGCACCTCGTAAAGCATTATTGTTTTTGAGGTGCCTAAAACTATGGAAACCCTGCAATGGCAAGACAAACCAAACCTTTATCCGTCAAGGAAATCGAATCCGCCAAACCCAAGGAAGCGGACTACGTTCTCTATGATGGCGATGGCCTTGAGCTACTCATCAAATCAAGCGGCAGTAAGATCTGGCAGTTTCGCTACATTCGCCCTGTCACTAAGAAGCGTGCTAAAAAGAGCATTGGCCCTTATCCGTCAGTCACCCTTGCCGATGCTCGAAGCTACCGGGCAGAAGCTCGTGCTCTCCTGACAAAACAGATCGATCCTCAGGAGCATCAGCAAGAACAACTCCGCAGCACTCTTGAAGCCCAAACTAATACTTTCAAACTTGTAGCTGAACGTTGGTGGAGTGTGAAGAAGACCAGTGTGACAGAGGACTATGCAGAAGATATCTGGCGCTCACTTGAAAGAGATGTCTTCCCAGCGATTGGCGATATGAGCATCTCTGATATTAAAGCACATACTCTGGTCCAAGCAATTCAACCTGTTCAGGCTCGCGGAGCATTGGAAACTGTCCGTCGCCTGTGCCAACGCATCAATGAGGTCATGGTTTATGCTCAAAACACAGGTCTGATTGATGCAGTCCCCAGCGTCAATATTGGCAAGGCATTCGAGAAGCCTCAGAAAAAGAACATGCCAAGCATCCGCCCAGACCAACTACCGCAACTCATGCAGACTATGCGTACCGCCAACATTATCCTACCAACACGCTGCCTGTTCATGTGGCAACTTCTTACTATCACCCGCCCTGCCGAAGCGGCTGAAGCCCGCTGGGACGAGATAGACCTGGAAGCACGAGAATGGAAAATCCCCGCATCACGCATGAAAATGAACCGCGACCACACTATTCCATTGTCAGACCAAGCAATGGCTATTTTAGAAATGATGAAACCACTAAGTGTAAATCGAGAGTTTGTTTTTCCCAGTCGCATCAAACCGACTCAATCAATGAACAGTCAAACTGTGAATGCGGCGCTAAAACGCGCCGGGTTAGGTGGCACACTCGTTTCTCATGGTCTGCGCTCCATTGCCAGTACGGCTCTCAACGAACAAGGATTTCCACCAGATGTTATTGAGGCAGCATTGGCCCACGTAGACAAAAACGAAGTACGCCGCGCATATAACCGCAGCGATTATCTCGAGCAACGTCGCCCGATGATGCAATGGTGGGCTGATTTCGTGACTACCGCAGAAAATGGGAATCTACATTCAGGATTTTTGCGATTAGTAGGGTAATAACGCATAAATGAAGTGTCTCTGGCGCTTCATTTTTTTTTCTTTGTTCGGACTGTTTTATTAAAAGCCTCAAGAAGTTGATCATCTTTATCCTTAGAAGCCCATTGTTTTAATGTTATGACTAAATTGTCAGGGTCCAAAGTAATACGCTTTTCAATCTTATTTTGTTGTTCAATAAACTCCCACAGTTCAGCAGCTATCGCTTCAGCCGCTTTTGTTCTATTTTTCCAGCCGCCATTAGGGGGGACATTTTCATACAGTAACTTCACAGCCTGTTCTTTAACTGGGATATTCAAAGCAGCCTTTGCCACCCCCCCTCTAATCGCCCCCTGTAACATTACCCAATCGGAAACTTCACCTCTTTCTATCTGAGTAAAAGCTATACACATTCCTCTCGCAGCCTCAAGATGACATACCGCTTCGAGGAGTGATTTCAACGCTTCAAAATGATTAGTATCTCGCAGATATTTGGCTCTTTGACACTCTCTAAGTGCGCTTTCTAAGCGGTTATGAAATGACCCAAAAACGCTAGGCCATCCATCTCTATTTTTAAGCTTTAGCGCTGGGTCTAATGAAGCAAGTGTAAGTTTCGCCCGATCGTAAGGATCAGTCGATGAGAATTCACCAATGAGTTGATCTAAAAAGAGTTGAACATCAGGATTTTTGTAATCCAGCATCGGCCAGGCAGATTCCCACGAGGTACTTGTTAACCAACTAGGTATCGTTCCACGGACATCTTCGAACCTTTCAATGAGAAGAGCGTAAGTTTTTTCAAAAAACATATCCATAAAAATCAACCGGTTAATTAAGTTAATGTTCAAATAAAAAAAACGAGTAGGCACAACTATTTTTTTACAGCCCCCATGTCCGTAATCTCCCTGCAGCCAAACAAATATGACTCAGGAGAACAAGCTATGACATCGTCTAACGTAAAGATACTGCGCCTACCTGCTGTCGCGCTCAAAACAGGTCTTTCCAGGTCCACAATCTATGACTGGATGAACCCAAAATCTCCCCGCTTTGACTCAACGTTTCCAAGACCAAGGTCTTTGGGGAGTCAGTCAGTGGGATGGCTAGAAGCTGAACTTGATGAGTGGATTCTACAACGAATCCACTCTGTTCCATGAAGATTTATTTCACAGCAGGTGGATAGATTGGCATCTATGTCGTTTTACGCTGCTATTTTGCTATTAGTAGCAGAATAGCTGCCCAAGCATGAGGCACAAGCTAAAAAAGAGGAGGTTAAACGTTGAGTGAAAATGAATTCCCCACGGGAATGCTTCCCCCCTCAATGCAAGAAGTTATCAGTGAAGTAAGAAATTTGACTCAAGCACCTGTATCCATGATTGCAGTAACTGCTTTGTCAGTAATTGCTCTAGCATGTCAGGGGGCAATTGATGTTCGCAGAATGGAAGGGTTGGTAGGGCCTACATCTCTTTACTTCATTATAAAAGCCTTGTCCGGAGAGAGGAAAAGCACGGTAGAGAAAGTTCTGATGAGTGCAATGTATCAATTTGAACAGGAGCAGCATGAGATTTACAAAAAAAACGTAGAAACGTATAACCAAGAAATGGAGATATTTAAGGTTCGAAAGAAAGCATTACTTTCGGAGCTAAGGGTAAATACCCGAAAATGTAGGGATACTTCAGATGTGGTTGAGCAACTGAGCGAATTACATAGGTCATACCCTAAGTCACCAGTGCGCTACAAACTGATATTCAATGATGTCACACCCGCAGCTATGAAAGAATATCTTTGCGGCGATTATAATTCTGTCGGTCTGATGTCCCATGAAGCAGGGAGCGTTTTTGATAGCCATGCATTGAGGGACTTACCTTTCATGAATCAAATGTGGGATGGGTCAACGGTATCAGTACAAAGGAAAAATGCGGATGAAATTCTGATAAAGAATGCAAGACTAACTTTATCTTTAATGACTCAACCCAAGCCATTTAATAAATTTATTATGCGAAATGATGAAGAGGCCAGAGGGAATGGTTTTTTGGCTCGCTTCCTTATTTGCGAGCCGGGTTCAACACAAGGTTATAGGCTCATTGAAAACCAAAATATATCAACTAAAAACCTAAAGTCGTTCCAGAATCGACTAATGGAGATAATAAAAAAAAGCACTGAGATACTTAATAACGGAGAAAAGAAATGCCTGCGATTTACTAATGATGCAGAAAAGCTTTGGATTAAATTTCACAATGATACCGAAGTAGAAACGAGAGATACTGGTTTATTAGCGGACTTTAAAGATTATGCCTCCAAAATGGCTGATAACATGGCGAGAATTGCTGCGTTGCTGCACTACTTTTGGGGGTATCCTGGTGATATTTCATTAGATGCTGTCATTTCAGCAAGGGCTATTTGCTTATGGTTTGGTGATGAACACATTAGATTATTTAGTAAGAGTGGGGAGCAAAAGTTAATCATGAATGATGAAAACGAATTGTGGGAATGGATAAATAACTATTGTAATCAAAACTTGGTAAAAACAGGAAAGCCATATATGAAGAAAAATGCAATATTACAACTTGGGCCAAACCGGTTCAGAGACAAGACAACTCTCGATAATACATTAACTGCGTTGTTGCTCAATGGCAGAATTCAGGTTGGTAAGGAAGGACGAACCACAATAGTGAAACCTAAAATGATAAACAAAACTCCAGCAGAGTTACTGCAAGGATTAGACTTGTAGCAGTCGCCATTTTTCAAACCTAATTGCAGAGTTACTTTTAAATAGTCACCACAGGCTGGGGCTGACTTCATCTCAAATTTAGGCGTAGGAAAAGGTATTATAATGGTCACATCCTCTTACTACCTGTTAATAGTTAGCTAAGAGATATATTAACAGTCAGATCATAATAGTATTCTAGTACTAAGATCTGATACCAGTATATACCCCTAACTCTGAGCAAGTATAGCCCTGTCTGTGTGGCAATAACCAATACGGTCCCTGACAGACCGTAGGACCAACCACATAGGTATATATTATGAAAACATACATTGGATCGCATGGATTACACAACGCAGACAATCTAGACACAATACTTGAGGTGCTCAGCTATTCCACTAACGAATATCCCAGCATTATGGCCGTACGTACTGATTACCATTACCCCCCCATACTGGAAGATACCGTCGGCTGCTTCCATAACCTTAAACCTGGAGCAATATCCCGGTCGATAAACGCGTTAAAAGAGATGTTGAAAAACAGTGAGCTGCGAAGAAAGCGTAACGGTGCACGGGTTCACCCCAATACCCTGCGTAATGTGTGGGCTAAAGAATTCAGCCAGTCAGGGAAATGCCACTTCCACGTTTGCTTTGTGTTCAACGAACAGGCCTACAACAAGCTGGGAGATTATAATATCGACACCAGCTTACGAATGATGATCACCAGAGCCTGGTACAGTGCATTAGGACTGGAACTGGAAGACTACCCTGGGTTGGTTCACTTCCCTGATAACTGCCGGTATATACTGGACCGGAATTCGGCAGATTATATCTATGAGTACGGGGAGCTACTACATAGACTGGACTATTTGACCAAACTTGATAGCAAAATTTACGAAGAAGGTGAACGCAACTTCGGAGGTAGCCGGAAATAGCCATGTGAGCAGGCCTTCTCTGCGTGGGAAGGCCTTTTTTACTTCAGAGTTAAGTAATATGCCCCACGATCGCACAAATTAACCGGTAATCAGTGACGTAGAAAATCTCCGGGCTATCAGCGCTTTGCTCACCGATAAAGAAGACCCAAGCCTTATCTTTTAATCTTTTGGGAGTGTTAGAAATTCTGTGTCATTCCAGTAATATATCCCTAAAAAGGAATGACACATGTCCCAACCCTTCGATTTCGACAAAGCGCTTAAGGCACTCCAGTCCGGCCAGGCATTAACCGGTAAAGATGGTGTTTTAACTCCGCTAATCAAACAGTTAACTGAGGCTGCTCTGGCCGCTGAGCTCGACTCTCATCTGGCTCAGGATGTTGAAGCCAACCGTAAAAACGGTTCTGGTAAAAAGACTATTAAAGCCCCGACCGGCAGCTTCGAACTGGCGACTCCGCGTGATCGTAATGGCTCTTTTGAGCCTCAGTTAGTGAAGAAGCACCAGACCACACTGTCCGATGAAATTGAACGCAAGATCATCCGCCTGTTTGCGCTGGGGATGAGCTACCAGGATATCAGCCGGGAGATTGAGGAGTTATATGCTTTCAGTGTTTCCACCGCCACCATCAGCGCTGTAACGGATAAAGTCATCCCCGAATTAAAACAGTGGCAGCAGCGCCCGCTGGAGAAGGTTTATCCTTTCGTCTGGCTGGATGCCATTCACTATAAAATCCGCGAGGATGGCCGTTACCAGAGCAAAGCCGTTTACACTGTGCTGGCGCTGGATCTGGAAGGCAAAAAAGACATTCTGGGCCTGTATCTGTCGGAAAGCGAAGGCGCAAACTTCTGGTTATCCGTATTAAGCGACCTGCAAAACCGTGGCGTTGAAGACATTCTGATCGCCTGCGTGGATGGGCTGACCGTAAGCGTCCGGCGAACTCGCGTTGTGTTATTAAAGTAGTGTAATAAACTGGTGGATATTAGCTGAAGCTGTTTTCGGCGTAGGGTAATAGCTCGCTGAGCCTATTGCTGGGCCAAGTCGGCAAGCGGGTCAGCACATCGCGCAACCAGACGTAAGGGTCGTGACCGTTGAGTTTGGCGGTTTCCAGCAGACTCAGGATAGCCGCCATCCGTTGCCCAGCACGCAACGACCCGGCAAAGAGCCAGTTTTTGCGGCCTATGGCCACCGGACGGAGGCAGTTTTCAGTGCGATTATTGTCGATGGGTACGCGGCCATCGTCCAGGTAACACAGCAACGCAGGCCAACGTTTCAGGGTATAGTCCAGCGCCTTGCGCAGCCCGGAGTTGGGTGCCGAGTGTGTCTGTTGCAACAACAGCCATTGATGGAAGGTCTCCAGCCGGGGTTTGGCGTATCGCCGTCGCCATTGGCGTTTCTTATACGCCGACCGAGGTTTGATTTTACGCTCAAGCTTATAAAGCTCACGGATTGTATCCAGCGCAACCTTGGCCACCGGGCTTTTGTTGGCAGTAAACAGTTCGAAGAACTTGCGCCGGGCGTGCGCCCAACATCCAGCCTCAAGTGCCTGGCCGCTGTCGAACAACGCCTGGTAACCGGCATAACCGTCCACCACCAGGGTACCGCGCCAACCCTCAAGCACATCGCGGGCATACTGACCACTGCGCCCCGGCTGGCAATCATAAAGCACTATCGACCGGTCAGCCCCCAGCGCGGTGATATAAGCCCACAGATAACCGCGTTGGGTTTTGCCCTTGCCGGGGTCGAGGATGGAGAGCGGGGTTTCGTCGGCCTGCAGGACCGGGTGTTGCAACAGGTCCTGATGCAGCGCCTGGGCCAACGGTTTCAGGGCAGCACCCACGGCACCGAACCAACCCGCCAAGGTACTGCGAGGCAGGTCGACACCGCTACGTTGATATATCACTTGCTGACGGTAGAGCGGCAGGTGGTCAAGACTTTTGGCACACACCACCTGCGCCAGCAGACCCGGACCGGGCAGACCTTTTTCAATCAGCTGTGCCGGTAGCGGCTCGCTGACGACTGTTTCACAGTGTGCACAACTGAACTGCGGGCGGACATGGCGATGCACGATGAAGCGAGCCGGAACATATTCCAGCCGTTCGCTGATTTCATCACGAATGAAGCGCAGGGGGTAACCACAGTCTGGGCAGCTATCAGACGCCGGCGCCAGACGAACCTCTTCCCGGGGCAGTTCACGCGGCAGAGGTTGGCGCTTGGGTACCTGCGGTTTGGGTGTTTTCGGCTCGGGTAACAGAGTCGCCAGTTGCTGCTCGATATCGGCGGCATCGGCCTCGATATCTTCGTCGAACAACCCGCGCTGTTCGCCCTGGAAGGCTTCGCTTTTACGCCCGAAGCGCCACTGACGGGCGTTTTTCAGTGCGTCTTCCAGTTGCTGGATATAGCACGTTTGTGTCTGGTTTCGCTGCGTCTGCTGTTCAAGGTCTGCGAGTAATTTCAACGCCAGAGTGCGCAGTTCGTCGGGGTCTTTTGAGGTCAGCAAGGCATCGATATTCATGCGAACACTTTATCAACATGGCACCATATTGTCATTGATAATCAATGTATTAATCACTATTTTTCGTTATTTCCAGCCGGTTAAATCCAGACCATCCACCCGCTGCCAGTCAATGCCTTTCATCAACCAGTCGACCTGCTCGGGTGACAGCAGCCAGGCGACATCACCTTGTCGGGGCCAGACAAAATGGCCTTGATGAAGACGACGCAGACACAGCCAGACGCCGTGCTTGTCCCAGCGCAGGACTTTGATGCGCGAGCGTGCCTTGTTGCAAAAGACAAAAGCAGCTTCCCCTTGCCAGGGTTGGTGCAGGTGGTCGGTAATGTATTGCGTCAGGGTATCAATGCCCCGGCGCATATCGACGGGCTCCCGTGCCAGCCAGATGTGGTGCGGTGTTAACATAGGGACAGGGCCTGCATCACCGCCCGCAATTGCGTCGGAAGACACCTGACCGAACAGCCATTGGGGAGGTTGAGCGTTACCGTGTCAGCATCATTATTCCCGGGCATCACTCGGTGCGCAGGAATAAAGGCAGCGGGAACGCTCACGGTAGCGTCATCACGATGATGCTTTAGCCAGTAATAAAAGGTGGCTGGGTTCAGGTCATGCTGTCGGCAATAGTGTTTTTTAGACAATCCGCTCTGTTGCCAGGTGTCGAGATGTTGTTGCCGTTCACTGTGAGAATACCGTTTTGCCATATTTCCCCTCCGATTCGTTGTCTTGAATGAAGGCAGCATGTGGCAACAGAGTTTTGCTAGCAATATGAGATCACCGGACGCTTACGGCTGACCGGCTTCCCGGAAGCAATAAACAGTATTTATCCGCAAACGGAAGTTCAGCTATGTATTATTCACCAGATACGTAACTCGATTAAATATGTGGCGTCGAAGCACCATAAAGCGTTCATGGCTGACCTGAAGCCAGTGTATCGTGCGGTGTCAAAAGAGGCGGCGGAAACGGCGCTGGACGAGCTGGAAGCAAAATGGGGCCAGCAGTATCCGGTGGTGCTCCAGTCGTGGCGTCGCAAGTGGGCAAACCTGTCGGCGTACTTCCGCTATCCGGCGACTATCCGCAAGGTCATTTACACCACGAATGCTATCGAATCGGTACACCGTCAGTTCAGGAAGCTGACCAAAACCAAAGGTGCTTTCCCGAATGAAAACAGTCTTCTGAAGCTGCTTTATCTGGGTCTGAGGAACGCACAGGAGAAATGGACAATGCCCATTCAGAGCTGGAATTTGACATTGTCGCAGTTAGCCATTTATTTTGAAGGGCGGCTGAATAATGTGATGACACTGTAGAATTTTTAACGTGACACAGAATTCTGAACACTCTCAATCTTTTTGCTTTAGCTTCCTGTGCCTCTGTCCGAGCAGCTTCCAACTCTTTACTTACCACTGTCCGCTTGGCTTTTGACCACCCAGCCCATTTTATGTGGATCTGGTAACTTCGGGAAGGTTTACGCTTTCCTGATTCGTCTTCTGCCCACGCGCCAGACAACGGGATGATGAGTTTTTCATCATCTTCAACAAATTTATTCCAGAGTAGTTCAGCATAAAAGATCTTTGGCTCCGGGTAGGGCTGAATTTTACTTTGGAGCTTTTTAAACACCTCTGAGTAAGTTTGCCCCTTGATACCAGGAACGTTTAGCGACATTCCTCGATCATATGGGAAGCGGATGAAGGCACGGCAAATATTGCGGATAGTATTCACTTGACGCCGGGATTGTCGTTCAGGTGAATTACCTTCACCAGATACTGAGGATGCTGAACGCGTCGAACTGGACTTGCTTTCATCACCTGCGATACTTGGTTCAACAACCGGGCGTTGCTCAATCAACTTTAATCCCGAGGGCATTAAACTTGGAGCACTGTCCAGTATGTTGCGGACACTCTCCTTCTGCCCCTGGCGAATTACTGTGCTTTCAGCATCAGCATCACATTCATGATGATGTTGAATATGGCGTTTCTTTTTAAAATAGGCTCTGACTTTTTTATCTTTTTCCCATGCAGCCGGATGCATGGTTATACCACATCCCCAGCACACGTAGCCTTCAGTATCAACGCTATCCAGCAGCCAGAGATCTTCAGCCTCGACTTTTTCTCCGGTACGTTTATCACGTGCAGATTCCATTACTTTCTCCTTAACGCAGAACGTTTGTATAGGCTAGTAGCCTTTATTCAAACCGCTGTTCCCTTTCACTATCTTCCCGTTGTTCGCATTCTTTTTGGCGTTCTACCCACTGAATCATTTTTTCACAAACTACTTTGGCAGCCTCAGAGATACCTGGGCATTCGTGTTTGAGCAATTGACCCATCGCATCCGCTCTAAGTTGCATGACGTTCGCCCGACTTCCAGACCAAGATGAAGGAATAACTCGCTCAGCGAAAGAATCAAGAACAGCTTTTGGATTAGGTGAGGCCTCAAGAAACTTGATAGCATCTTCCGTCAAGGTAAGTTCGTTCTGCTCGGGATCTTTTGGTGCTTCATAGATCAATGCATCCTTTGACCAAAGAGTTATACCAGCCGCAATAGAAGGCCATACGTGTGGATCATTTTTTGCCTTACACCACTCAATTAAGTCGTCGACATCAATTTTGGCAAGCGGTAACCCACGTGAGCTACTACGGTTAATAAAAAATAATCTTCTTTTTTTCTGTTCTTCATCCCCTTCAAAAATGCGATCAAGGAATGCCTCAGGCATCAATGCTGCGGTGGTCTCAATGGACTTTTTAAACGACTGAATATAACCGTAGTGCCTATCAACAATAGAAAAAATCGTGTCCAGCCATTCTAACTTTTCTGACTCATTGCCATCAAAACGCAGCGCAGCACCAACGACGAGCTCCATTCCATAATCTCTGGACCCACCAGAGGCATTATCATCTCTGTTGAGTCTATGGATTGCGGCTCTCAGGCCAGCCTGCCTAAGGTCCGTACCAAGAGTATCAACTGTTTTATCCTTGCCATGAACCTTCATGCTGAGAGCATCTAAAACTACATCATCGCCATTTGGTTTACTCAGCAACTGGAGAGTAAGATCAAGAACACAGTTTCTTGGTAAATTAGCATATTGATCTCTCCACAGGATCGGTCCATACATGGGCAAATTAGTGTCAGACTCATCCAGAAGCGTCATGCAGCGCTCCAAATCCTGTACTGTGTACTCCCGCCGCGGATGCAAGCTAACCAATACCTGTCTAAGTTCAGGATGCTGCACACATTGGTCAAGAAACTCCTGCGCTAATGCTGGATCGACAGAGTCAACTTCTTCAATGAAGCCTCCTATGACTCCAAAGTCTTTATTAACATCTGGCTGCTTTTCTATTTGTTCAACAAGTCGCTGCCAGCCAATACGTAGATCATGTGCCCCTCGAGCAAGTCCTCGACCAAAGACGGCGCGATAGGGCATTCCACCGATGAAGAACAGCTCTGCTCCTAACTCCTCAAGCACATGATTTGATAAGGCAAAGTCCTGTCCCAATTGAAGTACTTTGGCTTCCAGTCGTTTTCCAACTGCGGCATATTTATTGGAGTCCTCATGATCGAAATCTGCATCCAGTGCCCAATAATCATGATTTGTACTCAATACATATGTCTTTATTGTTGGAATTAACTCCGTGGGCTCCAACTCCTTCTCTAAGGCAGCAAGATTGTCCGGCAACTGCTTAACATCATCTCCATCGCTACGTTTGGTATAGTCAAGATAGACCGTTGAACGAACGGCTTTCCAACCTTCCCCCCAAGGACTAAAAGCATTTAATGTACGGGCAGCATCGACGAGTTTGTCTCGCATCGCTTCTTGAAACCAAATTCCCCTGAATTCGTTAGCTAGGATTGATCGTGCGGGCCCTTCAAGCTCAGGATCTCCGGATGTCCCTAATCGGACCACAACGTCAATAAAGGCGCTGCGCCATTCTACAAGTTCATCATAGTTGGGTTCGTATCCATAGTCCCTTGGTCGGGCTCCAAACTCATTCACCCCAAACCCTGACCACGGTGGGCCGTCCAAGGCAGTTGACAGCATTTTGAAACCTAGAGATCTGCGCGCCACCATGTCTGATGCAATGCATTCGTTCATTAAATCAATACGCTGGCTCAGGGATGAGTGAGTACCAGACAGGTACGCCTGGAAAAACCTTGGGACCATGTTTCGAGCAGAATGCTGGTCATTATTATCGGCTTCGTCGTCTGCCATTCGAATAAGGAGCCTGGCGCATCGCTCAAAGGCGTTCGGTTCGTATGCCAATACTTGTAAAAGACTGAGAACGCTTCGCCGCTGTGGGTTGTAGCTAGGTTCCACACCTTTAAAATCAGATGAGGAGAGTACGGCCTCAATTCGGTTGAGTAATGCTTCAGGTGCAACTGGCCCGATATACTCAAGTATTCGTGCCGAAGCGTCATTTAGTTCGATTATACTCCCTAGCATGCCTTCAGGCTGAAGCCAAGCTTCAACAATCTCTCTCGCAACAGGGTGGTCATGCAACAGCCCAAGCCGGTGTGCAAAAGACATTAATAAACGCTCACAATCCGGAGCTTCAAATGTCGCCCTAAGTTGATCAACCGGAATACTATTAAGTGCAGATGCTGCCAACTTGTTAGCAATGGCATGGGGAAGTATGGCTCTCCAGTGGGATCTCTTCTGAACAACATGACGTTCCATCAACTTCGTAACAGCTTTGAATAACTGGATTTTAGGATACCCAAAGAATGCACCCAATATTTCCAGTTCATCGGTAACAGCATCTGGACTAGAGACCGAGAACGAATATACCAGAGACAATATTTCAGCTTGCTCCCGTAAATTACCGTCGGGATGATTACGCTGTTCAAACAAGCGATTAAACAACTGCGCATCAGAAAGCAGAGCCAAACTCTCACCTTCCTTCCCCCTCTCCGCTATAGCCAAAGCAACTCTTGCATTTCCGTCTGCAAACTCAGCAATTCGGCGGGCATTATTCTGACCAATAGAAGGGAAGCGACGGATAAGAAGTTGCTCTGCCACCTCCGGACCATCTGTCTCAATGTGGATGACCTCTGTTGTCTGTGGTTTGTCATCTCTAATGTCGTACTCGATAGTGATGAGACTTACTTCTCTTCCAGAGGCTGATACTTTGCTGGCAAGTGAAGCGTGTAGTTCTGATGGGCAATTGTCGAGGATCATGATGGCTCGTCGGCCCTCAGCGATCAGCTTATCGAGCATCGCCGTTGCCGAAGGCACTGGCTCAGATCCAGTATCAACATAAATAGCTACTGTTCGGTCAAGCGCATCTGTTCCAACTGTTTCATCGAAGAGTGCCTGAACGATCCTTGTCTTCCCAACACCAGACAATCCTGTAATACGAACGGCCTTATTCGTTGACCGGATAAGAGCTCGCATTGGGCTAATTGCTTCATCAATTTTGAGTTTTTGCCCCTTTCCCGATGGCAAAGTAATGGTTACACCAGGGGCTGAGATTAAAGTGTCCGTAACACCTTGTGGTGGATTGCTCCACGCACCGTATGGTTGCCAACCGGAATACCCTTGTCCAAGTTTCCCTTTTGTCCACAGCATGACTGATTGGTGTTGGCGCAACCATTGAATGAGTTTGGAACGATCGTAGAAATCAAGATGAAGATTGCCTTTGTTGGGATCATCTTTTACTGCATCTCGCATTGCTTTGAGACGGTTCGCTTTTCCTGACGGCGAGCAATCATCGCCTAAGCTGACAATTATGTAGCTACCTTGCTTTCTAGCTTGTTCAGAGATGATCGATGAAAGCGCTTTGCCAGTGCCCATTTCCTTCTCGATTGCAGACTTTGGCATTGTAGGTTTCTTTGCCTGAAACACGGTATCAGGCCTTACAAGAAAGCCAGCATTCAGTTGATCAACTGGAATCTGAACATGGATATCAACGCCTCCGTCTGGGGCAGTGATTGAACCAGACCAATTTACACATGCTGGGCTATGGCCATACATTGCCACTTCAGCTTCCGCAAGCCTAGCAATCAGCTCTTCTAGCTGAGTATCGGAGAGCCGAAGTAATTCGGCTTTTTCAATGTCAAAGATTGCCACGCCTTCACCTTAGTAAAAAATTTTTGTCATAGTTCTTACACTAGGGACACTTATTCATCCGTTCCATTTTCTTAAGGGCACGCAAGCGCTGTTTGAGTTTTTCCGCTTTGCCGGGATGGAATCTAGCTAGTAAATGAACCTGGCCCAACGTTTGTGCATAGGGGCCTTTACCGAACTCGATAATTTCGCCCCTCAGGAAAGCCTGCTCCAAATGATTGACCGCCGAGCGTATCTGGCTTTGTCTGGAAGCAGAGAGACCGGGCTTTGAATTCACCGAAAGCCGGGTAACTTCCATCCGCTCTCCAGAGGTTTTAATTTCGTGTTTAGTTCGTTTGGGTCGGTAGCCATGCCTGAAAAGCATGCCGTAGACACAGGCTATCACAGCCGATTTAGCCGAGTTATCAAGAAAGTTTACTGACGAGACAGCAATATCATCAACGTAGCGAGAGTAAATTAGTCCACGCGCACGGAGACTGGCCTGCAGTACCGGTTCATCTTTCCAAAACGCAAGATTGGCCAGAAATGAACTAGTAATAGCACCCTGAGGTAGTTCTTCCTGTCTCGTCGTCAGTCTGGTCAAACATTCTGCTACTTCCTTTCCGAAACCAAAAAAATTCCGCCATATGTTTTGCACTATCGTGGCTGAAGTTGACGGGAAAAAACACGTGATATCTTCATTAATAACGATTTTCGCGCCAATATGCAAAGATGCGTTGACCTTATAATCGCATCCTTTCAGGCTGCCGGTCAGGTAAGCCGGATAAACAACGTTGTCCAGGATGTTGCACCTGATGCTACGTTGTACTTTTTTAAGCGGTTCATAGGCATCCCAAGTCTGGCGCACACTACCGTCGGGCTTCGTGAGGCTGCTAGCGAGCCGGTACATCTGATCCGCTCGACGAGCGAGGCTGTTGAGTTCATCAAGGGAAGTATTCAGCGCTTTTGACAGCGCCGCCATATTGCTGATGCGTCGTCTGCAGTAGAAGGGGGAGTCAGACGGAATGTGATTCATTAAGCAGTTCCAGCGCAGTGCGCGCGAGTTCTCCCTGGAGGCCTTTGTCAATACCGTTCAAATCACCGGCCTCAGCAGCAATAAAGAAAATAATGCTGACAGGGATCTTCAGAGCAGCAGCAATGCTGTTGAGAGTGGAAAGCGTCGGATCACGCTTGTTGTTTTCCAGCATAGAAAGATAGGAGACAGAGCATTCCGCCTTATGCGCCAGATCCGTCTGTGATATTCCCCTTCTTGTCCGGCACAGCTTGATGGCCTGTCCGACATTCATAAGTTACCCCGTAAATAAATATTGGGCCTGCTGCGTCTTGGCTTTGTTGCATTATTTCATCCAGTCATCAATGTTTGTGATCAGACGAACCACAACGTCAATAATACGCAGTGCCCGGAAGACAATATCGTCAAACCGGAACCCGCTTTTTACCGGGCCGTCACGATGAGTGCGTAACTGCCGCAATACATCGTCCAGCTCCGCCAGAGCGCCAGCATCGAGTTGGCTGCAGTGAGCATCGCGCAGCTTTTCTAGCGTTGCGATGGTGTTCTTTAAAGTATCGTGATTCATGTTGCTCTCCTTTGAATCGGCAAAACGCCGAAGCCCCGTAACAAGGCGATGGCCGAAAGGAGCCAACCCGATGCGCAAGCCCAACACCAGTCTTCGCGACGATGAAGCCCCGTTAATTCCGATAGTGCAGTTGCCCAGTAGCCGCATATCACGACTGGCTGCATATCACCATCAAGATGAACGTGCTTCAGACTGACCGATTACACTGGTCTGCCCGTCAAAATCTCCAACACCGGATGAAGGAGCGGCCTGATAAGCAGGCAATTACGCTAGACCTTCGCTGTTACGATGAGAACAATCATTTTAAAGAACACAGCTCAGGCGGAACGCCTGACCTGTGATAAGTAAAACATATTCTTAGACAAGAGACAATGAAATTTCACTGACAGTGAAATTTCATTGTCTTGTTTCAGTAAGAATAACGCTTATGACCTCTGATTTTGATATAAACAATTTGGTGTGGACGTGAGCTATGACCACGTCAAGCGAAATCAGTAAGTTCGATGGACTTCAACGTGTGGTGTAACTGTCACGCTATAATCGTGTTTCTCTGATTGTCCCGTCAGCAGGTCTGGCACAAGTTGAGACTGCGCAACAGCATATCCCGCAGCATCAATCCACTTAATGCTACCGTCTGATATTATTGGTCGTACGTCATAGCTGATTTTTCGCCCATCAACGGCCGTTAATTGCGCCGGGATTCTTTGTACCTCTTGAGCCGCATCAGAGGAGTCCTCAAGAGACCTCTGCCACGAAAGGAAGCATCGAGGATCGATTAGCGTCTCAGGTTCAACATCCCCCACTTCGGCACGTAACCAGCGTTCAAATTCACCTCGACGACGCATCGCTTCATCACGAGTGCGGGCAAGCCCTTGCCCAAGCGCGAAAGCAACAAAAGGATCGAGAGTACCCCACCGTAACAACTCACGGAACCAAAAAGCAATCCAAGGTAAGTCACTGGTATTACACCAAGTATCTAATGTAGGTATCTCCACATCAGCATTCCGCCCAAATGCTAGACTTACAGCAGCACCAACGGCCACACCAAGACGAAACTCGAGATTTTCAGTAACAAACCGTTGCCATGAACGTAAATGCTCAGCCTCAGGCGTTACACCATCACCTAATTGCATCCACCACCCCGTTACCGTATGCCAATTACGAAGTATCTCACGGTCACCAACCGAATCTCGCGTCCGAAAAGTGAGCGCTGGTTCTCTTCGTATGAGCTCACCAAGTTGTATGACAAGGTTGAATCGACGCTGGGTATCCCAAATACCATAATCTGCAGCTGCTTGAAGCTCTGCCAGAACTGTAGGGACTATAAGTTCGAACCGTTGACCAATGTATGGTGTAAAACCATACTGATACAGACGTCTTCTAAGCTGGGGGTCTGGATAAAGTCGCTCTACAAATGCTCGCCCACGTTTGATGAAGCTACGTTCAAGCCATTCTTCGTTGGCAGCAACAACGCGAGCAAAAGAACTTCGCCAGAGGTTCGCTAGAACGGCTTCAGTATACGCATTATTTCCAACCTCCTCAGCTTGCGTCAGTTCCTCCGTAGCCGATAGCAGGAAGCCATCGAGTTCATCTAAACTATCTCCTAAGAGATCAGCTGGCTCACGTGACCTAACACCAAGATTTTCACCGACCGCTTCAGGCAAGGTAGATTCCAGCCAAGCATGAAATTGCTCTTCTGACTGTAATCCGAATTGCTGAGCAGCCCTTTGCCAAATAGAACGTAGTAATGTGACTAAAGGACTACGAACCTCTGCTACTTGCTCCTCAGCCTGCAACCGGCGAAGTAAATCATCATAAAGGCTCGCATCATGTCTCACCTTACGCTGTTGCTCGACACGCTTACTTGGCGCAGTAGATGATACAAATTCCGGCACCGCCACAAGAGTCATACCTTCGATTGACTCAGCGGCGCCAGGGCGACCTGCTCGACCAGCAAGATTGCGAAATTCAGACGTACCCATTGGTACAAAGATGGATTGACCAGTCTCGGCATCGAAGCTCCGGCGCTCAATGCTTGTAACAAAAATCATGTCAAACGGTAGGTTTACGCCTTCCGTAAGTGTTGCTGTGGCAAGTGTAATTGGGCAAATTCGACGTTCAATAAGTACCGTCATGAGACGACGTAGCCTCTGTGGCATCTGCCCATGACTTGTCGCTATACCGTGCTCCAGTAATCGCAACTCAAATGAATTAGGCCCACAGTAATCCATGCAGGCGCCATGAGCCTCTTCAAAACAAGTCCGTTCTTCCGGTGCTAAAGGTAAAACAAATGGTTGAATGGTATTCCATCCTGGTAATGTAAATGCTTCTGCATATCGCTTCATCAATAATTCTGGTGACTGAGCAACAGAGATTAAAATACGACGTTTCCCCTCAAGCAAATGCAGGGATGTCCACAGTACATAAAGCTGAGTATAGTGCGGTAGACTATTACGAATAATTGCCGATGGTTGAGGCATCGCAGGAATCCGTAATGGTAAATATACTGGTTCATTTCGCCCTTGGACGTAAAGCACTTGACCGTTCATAACGTCTAGTAAAGCTTGGGGCGAATGTCGCGGATCAACACACAGTTTACCAATGAGCTGTCGGCTGCTTCGATAATCCCCCCCGACTGGAACAGCATCAGGATGACCTTCTATCCATTGAGCTACCGGATGAGCAGCACCTCCTGCAACGGCAGTCAGCGCAATTCTTGATATCTGAGGTTTAACGGTAAGCAATCTAGAGACCAGTGACTCAAGTCGCATTGAGCGACTAGTATGGTCAGCAAGCGCTTTGGCGGCGTCGGCATCACCTTCGCTCACAACCTGATGAGCTTCATCTATAATCAATAACTTAAGTCGAGTTACAAGAAGATGACCAACATAGCGCATCAGCGCCTCGGCTTTTTCAACCGTAGCAATCAGCACAACTGGTCGATCGGCTGTTAACCAATAATCAGTAATGCCCCAGTCAGCTCCGCCGTAAAGGCCCGTTATAATAAGATCGTTGCCCAGTTCTCCCGTAAGTTTCGCTTCCACTTCACTTGCTAAAGCACGTGATGGAACAAGGTATAAAGCGAGTGGCTCCGGGCTCTGCCTAGGTTCTATCAACAGAAGTTCCTTTACTAGCGCCAAGTTCGCGACAAGCGTTTTTCCTGAACCTGTCGGAGTACAAAGTGCAAAACTCTGGTTTGTTATCAAACGCTCCAGACCACGAACCTGCGATGCCCATAAAATACCTCGTCCCCTCGCAAATTGCTCTCTGGCAAAACGCCAAAGCCGCAGTCTGAATGTTGGCGCACGTTCAGCGAGTTGTGCAACACGATCATGCAAATTATTAGCTGCAAAACGTCTTGCTGTTGCCTCAATCATATTGATGAGAATCCAGAGTTCATCGCTTGCAAGTCTTGTAGCCAGCAAAGAAATGTCACCCAGCTTCTCTAGCGATCGCGTCAAACGATTACTGTTTCCGCGTCGAATACTGTCGCCAATCAGACCAAGCACACGTATTAACTCGACTATCACATATCTTCCAACCCCGCTGGCCGGAGGCTGAAACGGCCTAAAGTCATGGTCATCTGACCCAGCAAGACCTTCCGCTAGCCCTTCTCGCGCCTTATGGTCCTGAGACTCATCACCCATTTCATCCAGCAAAATAGCTGAACCTTGCCGACCGGTCAGTTCAGGATGTTCGCCCCAGAAATTCCCTACGAGCACTAATAAACGATCAAAATCTACGCTCAAAAATGCCGCGAAAATTTCTGTAGTTACACCACTATAGCTATTTTGTCGAAGCAGGCTCGTTGCCATCGCTGGTAGACCTGCCAATTGATATGCTCCAGCTGCCAACAATCTAACTGGTACATCACGTGTTACAGGATCTGATGAACGTGCGAGCCACTCAAGAAGCTCACCAGCTCGTCGATAGCAACCTAGCGATTCAAATGTCCCTTCACCGTCAATGTCTCGAAAAATAGTGGCAGCGTGAAGTAACCGCTTCGCATCCTTGAACATATCGTGTGATTCCGGAACAGCCCAGCCAATGGTTGGTACTTGCCATGATGTTTGCAAGCTACGAACGAATAGGCGGGCTTGAGCTGGTGTAAGTTCATTTTCAGCGGCTCTACTCTCGCGGATATTCATCGCGAGAGCTCGACGCTGTTCGTCAAGTCGTGCCATTAGTGATCACCCCAGAGAGAGTTGTAAAGGTTATCAATAAGCCCCACGCCATTCTCAAGAACAAGTTCAATCACTTGCAACGGTCGATTAGCAGTGTATTCTGCCGGCGGTACACCAGTTGGTAGTAAGGTTGCACCTTGTGTCCTTTTCGCTGCACGATTACCAGCAACGAAGACTAAGTCCGTGCGCGGCAGCGGCACCGCGCCAATAAGTAATACACGGTCGAGCGAAACGATAGCCTCCGCATATTGCTCTCTTGCCTTCTCACACAATAAGCGTTGCATCTGTTCCAATCCTTGAGGAGTTGGAAGCCCCCGGTTCAATTCGTTCCAAACACCTTTGTTATCACGTACACGGGCATTTTCAGGCCCAGTCCATTCCCCCAACATCATATTGTCCATAGTGCTTTGCGTAAGCGTTGCTCGCCATTTCGCTTCCCCCGCAAGGAAACGAACAACTTCTCCACTTTCCGGGTCAATCCCTAATGCAATAAAATCGTTCCCGTGCCGCCCAGATACTTCACGCACCCGATCTGGATCGCGAGCTAGATCGAAGAGGTACGCCTCGACTTCAGCATGGTAGCGAAAGAGAAATATTGGAACGGTCCATTGATGAGCACCAACTAGCTGATAAGCTTGTGTCATCAGCCCCGTCATGACCTCTCCGAACAAGCCTTTCCTAGCAGTAGGTGGCAGGCAGTTCGGATATCTCGCATGTGATCCTGGTGCATCCGCATCGGGATGCAGATCGATACGGGCCGAACGATGAAACACTTCTCGAGCATCAAGATGTGCTGATTCGAAATAAGAACGCAGTTCTTCTACAACAGTATTGTCGTTCGGGATTATCTGTTCGAAAAGAATATGACCATAGTTCCCGTTTACATTCGCCCTACCTCTTAACCAGCGAGCTAGTAGCACCATTGGTGGTGGAACATTGTGCATCATAGATTATTTACTCCGCTTGTTCTCAACACAGGGTGTTGCATCTTCGTTGGATATCCATAATGGCTCCATACCCATCTTTATCCTGTACGAAAGTACACTGTGTTAAACCTCTACGAATAATGCATCTAAAATGCCATTAAATACTGTGACTTACTACGATAAACATTCATCGTTAAAACTACTAATTTGATTACATTCCAAGAAATTTCAGACAGATTTTATCTCTGTGAATCCCTCGTATCCCACCTGATTACGAGAATTGCCGTATGTTCTCACTGAGATATCTCTATGAATACATTAGAAAGTCTGCAGGCCATCGAAAAGCCGCTAGCGGCACTCCCCCATGCCATTGGCAAACATATTCTTGACCACATTCAAAAGCTCACTCACTACGAACCGGTCATCGGGATCATGGGCAAAACAGGTGCGGGGAAATCGTCGCTCTGCAATGCGCTGTTCCAGAGTGAGGTCACTCCCATCAGTGATGTCAATGCCTGTACCCGTAAAGTACTGCGATTGCGACTGAGCAGCGGTGACCATAGCCTTATACTGGTGGATCTACCCGGTGTAGGTGAGAGCGAGCAACGAGATAAAGAATATGAATCTCTGTATCGCCATATCCTCCCTGAGCTGGATTTAATCCTGTGGGTCATCAAAGCTGATGATCGTGCTTTCTCCGTCGATGAACGCTTCTACCGGCGAGTGATGACGGGTTACCAGCAGCGGGTACTGTTTGTCGTTAACCAGGCTGACAAAATCGAGCCATGCCATGAATGGAAGACCACCAGCAATACGCCTTCGCCGAATCAGTTAGCTAATATCGAGGCCAGGCTGAATTCCATTCGTCAGTTATTTTCACTGTACAATCCGGTGTGCGCCGTCTCAGCCAGGACAGAGTGGAATCTGCCATCAATGATCGAAACTATGATGCGCTGTCTGCCGGATCGTGCCACCAGCCCATTGGCGACGCAATTGCACGGGGGGTTATGCAGTGAACCGGTAAAAAAGCAGGCGCGTGAGGGCTTTGGCGATGCGGTGGGAGAGGTATTTGATTCTGCTGAAGCGGCATCATTTATTCCCGCGCCACTAAAAGCGGTCATTCGTACCGTCCGCGAGGCCGTGGTATCCGTTGCCCGTGCCGTTTGGGACTGGATTTTCTTCTGAGCTGGGGCACCTGCCGTTATCTTCGGGACATACCTTGTCCGTTATGACGTTTTATAAGCTATAGAATTTGTTATGTTTTCTCTCTAAGCCCCGTCAAAGTTGATTTCGGCAACAGTAAAAAATACGTCTTCTTGTGTCCATTCCCTGTCCCTGCCCCTCGTTAAAATAACTGTTTTATTTTCAGCTAATTATCTCACTGGAGAATCTGTCTCATGACTCAGGCTGAACGCCGTCATGACCGGCTTGCCGTCAGGCTGTCGTTAATTATCAGCCGTCTGGTGGCGGGCGAAACGCTAGATTTGCGAACGTTGGCAACTGAATTTGGCGTGTCGGTTCGTACCCTGCGCCGGGACTTTCGGGAACGGCTGATGTATCTGGATCTAGAGTATCGCAAGGGTCAGTGTCGCTTGCTGTCCGGCGGCCGCCAGAGAGAGCTGGCTGTGATGACATTTGCCCGCCAGTCGGGCGTTGAAGCACTGTTTCCTGGTATGGATAACCATCTGGTCGCTTCACTGTTGAGCGGTCCAGGTGAGTCTCCCTGCCTTATCTGGCAGGGAGTGGCCCAAGCGTCATCCCCAGACTTGGGCGTGTTCACACGACTGGTGAGCGCAGTATCGGAACACCGGAAGGTGACGCTACTGGGAAGCGGTTGTCGCTGCACAGACCTTGCTCCCTATCGCTTGGTTCTGCGTGAGAGAGAGTGGTATCTGACGGGTGAGCATCAGGCCCGGATTGCCGTTTTTCCCCTGACCGATATTCGGGCGGTCACGCTCCACAACGGCAGCTTCGCTCCAGATATAGCGATGCGCGATATCCTATCTCACCCGGATTTTCTTCAGGCTTTACCCCACTTTCGCTTTTTCCATTCATTGCTTGTCGCAACTGACGACGGGCTTATATCTCAGAAGGAATAATCACAATGAAATTACTTACCACTACAGTGCTGGCCGCCAGCTTTTGGCTTGGTGCAGTTTTTCCGGCTGACGCTGGAAACACTGTCGGTACTGTCAAAACCTGGCAATACATGCAGGCCGATGGCTGGAAATCTGCTGATGGCATGGATGACAAAACGCTGCACAACATGCTCTATCAGGCCAGCGTGATTGATAACTACCCGTGGACGAAACAGTTTCTGCTGCGTGTCCGTGGCGGCGGTGCGATTTTCCTGGCCGACAAGAAAACCCACACTATCCGCAAACTGGATTTACATCCTGCTGGTGACACATACAACGATATTGAAACCGTTTATCAGGGAGAAGATAAAGGAGAAGGATGCTATTTCGCTATTATTGATAGTCAATACCAACTCAGGGATCAAGCTGAGCGAGCCGCTGTATTGGCTGAGGACTCAGCAAAAGCCATAGAGCTTGCCTGGCAGCAATTTAGTCCAAAAGTAGTCATGGCAATCTCAGAGAATTGTGTTAATAAACAACAGCAGTCTGCCTTAGCGACTAAGCGCTCAGAAAGTGACCGAAAACTGCAGCAATGGGTGGCGCAGCAGAGCATGGTGGAATTGTGTCGCCGCACGGGCAATTGCTGATCTTTTCTTAATAACAAACACTAAAGGCAAAGATCGATGGAAAAGGATTATCAGAAGGTGATCGCGATACCTACTCTCACGATGGCAAGGGTATGGGCAAAGTCTACTTACCGCAAAATCATGCCATCCGTGAGCCGATTGGTTAAAGGTTTACCTGTCATCGCCGGTTTAATGCTGTGTCACCTGTCATCCGCTTATGCTGACGAACAACGCTATATCAGTATCCGCAACACGGATACGGTCTGGGTACCAGGCAATGTTTGCGTCTACCAGTTCCGTCTGGATAACGGCGGCAGCGGCGAGGGCTTCGGTCCGCTGACCCTTTCCCTGCGTCTGAAAGACAAAAGTGGCAACACACTGGCGATGGGGAATATGGAGGTAGCCCCCTTTGGCGATAGCGACGCTCCCCGTTCTCAGGAGGCTTTTCTGGAGCATGAATGTGTTGAAAACGTCAGTGCCGTTGAAATCATGAAGGCGACCGAAGAGCGCAACGGCCATCAGGTTAGGCTGCCACTGTCCGTTTTCGACCCACAGTATTACCAGCCACTGTCAGTATCGGTTGCTGGGAAGAAGGCATCATAACTGGCTTATCTTTGCATCTGCCAAACCTTAAATTAACACAATCCCATCACTACACATCAGGCCATGCCTCCTTCGGGAAGCATGGCCTTTTCGTTTTTAATTTCTGAATAAGGAACTAACCATGACCCGATTAGCCAGCCGCTTTGGTGCGGTCAATATTGTACGCCGTGACCGCCCGCTAACCCGTGATGAACTGGCACATTATGTACCGAGTGTCTTCAGTGAGGAAAAGCATGAATCACGCAGTGACCGGTACACCTATATCCCGACCATTACCCTGCTCGATAACCTGCAACGTGAAGGCTTCCAGCCGTTCTTTGCCTGCCAGACCCGCGTCCGAGATCAGAGCAAGCGTGAACACACCAAGCACATGCTGCGCCTGCGCCGCGAAGGTCAAATCACCGGCAAGCAGGTGCCAGAAATTATTCTGCTTAACAGCCATGATGGCTCCAGCTCATACCAAATGCTACCGGGGCTATTTAGATCGGTTTGCCAAAATGGGCTGATTTGCGGTGAGAGTTTTGGTGAGGTGCGGGTGCCGCATAAAGGCAATGTGGTGGAGAAAGTCATTGAAGGGGCTTACGAAGTACTGGGGATATTTGACCGAGTGGAAGAGAAGCGCGATGCCATGCAGTCGCTGCTGTTACCGCCACCGGCCCAACTAGCAATGGCAAAAGCGGCATTAACCTATCGCTTTGGTGAAGAGCATCAGCCGGTGACGGAATCGCAGATCCTTTCCCCGCGCCGCTGGCAGGATGAGAGTAACGACCTGTGGACCACTTACCAACGCATTCAGGAGAACCTGATTAAAGGCGGACTGTCGGGACGAACGACGAAAGGTAAACGCGCTCAAACCCGCGCCGTCAAGGGTATCGACGGGGATGTAAAGCTCAATCGCGCTCTGTGGGTGATGGCCGAGAATATGCTGCAGCTTGCTTCATGAATCTTTTTACCCTCACTCCCTTCAAGCCCTGTCGATAAACCGGCGGGGCTTTGTATTTTAAGGAACTGATATGTCTGCACTTCATCTATATCTATCTCCGGTATTCCCTGCAAACGAGCAGCGTGTTATCCGGCGAGCCTTGGGCCTGCTGGCGAAATACCAGCGCCAACCGGGTGAACAGTTTACTGCCACCAGTTTTGCTAAAAGCTGGGTGCAATTACAGTTAGCTCGCCAAGAGCGGGAGGTATTTCTCGTGATGTACTTTGATAACCAGCATTGCCTGTTGGGGCATGAAGCGTTGTTTACGGGCTCTATCAGCCATACCGAAGTACATCCTCGTGAGCTGGTGAAAGCGGCTCTGCGCCACAACGCCGCTGCAGTAATTCTGGCGCACAACCATCCGTCAGGTACGACAGAAATCAGCCAGCAGGACAAACATGTTACTCAGCGGATCGTAAAAGCGTTGGCACTGGTCGAAGTGCGAGTGCTGGATCATCTTGTGGTTGGGAATGAAGTGGTTTCTTTTGCTGAGCAGGGTTTGCTTTAAACGGAGGTTTTCATGCCATTAACACCACCTCATGAATGGGGGTTACAAAGTGATATCACCCCACGATTTGGCACAAGATTGGTTCAGGAAGGTAACCGGCTGCATTACCTGGCTGACAGGGCTGGGTTGACGGGGAGCTTTAGCCCGGAGCAATTACAGAAACTGGATCAGGCTTTCCCGCTGTTTATAGATCTGCTGGAAGAAATGCTGCATTCCGGTGAGCTAAACCCACACCAGCAACATCAGGTGACCATTCAGCTTGCGAGTTTAACCTGCATAGCTGATACCCGTGGTAGCTGCGGCTACGTTTACATTTCGATTTATCCAACCCAGTGACACCTCCTCACTTCTTCTTTTATTAGGACTCAACTCATGCACATTTCATCTGTACCGGCCACGGTGCCGGTTGCGTCACGCTTGTCGCCCGTACAGGTCTGGCAGCAACTTTTAACGTATCTGCTGGATCACCATTACGGCCTGACGCTTAACGACACGCCATTCCACAACGACGCGGCCATTCAGGAACATATTGAAGCAGGAATAACGCTTGCTGATGCGGTAAATTTCCTGGTGGAACGCTATGAACTGGTTCGCACTGACCGCAAAGGGTTTACATGGCAGGAGCAGACACCATTTCTGACCGCGACCGATATTCTCAGAGCCAGACGAGCTACCGGGCTGTTGAGCACTTAAATCATGTTAGCCCTCTTCCCTATATCTCTTCTATTTCCCTTCAAAAAGGGGTGAAAAAACTTTTAGGCACCTAAATAGGCACCAGCGAAAAGTTGAACCAGCAGTTACCAAAGTAAATTCAATGAATTACATGACCAATTCAGACTCCCCCAGCGAAGCCATGCGGGCTTTTTTGTGCCTTCAGTTTGTCCCGCGAAGTCTGAAGCCAACTAATTAAATCCGAACCTTTTAGGCCCATTGATATGGACTGACTCCATAAACATCGCCTGTCCTGCGGTCTAACAGGTGAGTTGATGGCGATATATGATGGTTTAAACACTGCACTTTTTGCAGACCACAAAAAGTGATTCTGAGTCGCAAGGTTACGAAACCGTATCCTGCAAACAAGTTCCACCGGTACACGCCAATCACTCAATCACTTTTTGACTAAACCTAAAATGTAACGACGGCCAAGCAGCAAGCTTTGAGTTGTGTTGATCGCCCATTCCCATCAACCTGTAGGTTTGACATGTCCCCACAACGTCGAGAACCTTCTTCCATCGATCTCAATAAAACCTCGTTCACAAACTTCGTTGCAGATACTGAACGTTGATGGATGTTTCAGCCCCAGTTCCGTTATCTATGAATCTGCAACACAGCTCTGGCGGGATGATATCTTTGAATTCTTATCAGAATCACTTTGTGAGATACCAATGAGCGAACTTGTTTTTCACCGCTATCATGGGCTCGGTAATGACTATCTGGTATGCCGACGTAGTGTGGCGGATCGTCTGACCAATCAACAAATACAACGTATCTGTGATCGTCATTACGGGCTTGGTTCTGACGGGTTATTTATCGATATCGACGATTTTGATGTTCCCACATTGTGCATCATCACCCCCAATGATTCCGAATCAGAGAAGAGTGGCAACGGTCTGCATATCTATGTCCGTTACTGGTTTGATATAGGTCAACAAAGTAGTCTCCATTAATGCGCCAGTTGCTGTAGATTAGCGCCATGCCAGGCAAACAAATTAAGAAATGCGAATGAGTTATAAAATGTCGCAGCTGACACTTAAGCGAGGTTCAACCAATGTTAAGTAAGCACTCCCGATATCTGTTTTCGACCATTACTGGTATCGCAGGGTGTGTGATCACCACTGTTTTCGCCAGTAACACGCTCCAATCAGCGCCATTGTCGCAGGAACAAGATACATTACCAGCATCACAAGAAACGATTTCGACTCTGAGGGAGAACTGTGAGTTTTCGGTTAGTGCACCGATGGAAGCCCCTATCGACGCCTGTTCTGAACTGATAAAAGTGAGTGGACAAGACTATCACCTACGCGCCTGGGCCACCGCGTACAAAGGTCTGGCCTATGATCGCATGACAACATGGGGAACCGCCGCCGATAAAGCGCGATACGCTCCTCTCGCGCTCGAACTGTATCGTTCAGCAATACAAATCAATCCGAAGGAAATCATCGCATATCGTTTACTGGGCGACTATTTTTATAATCGGGATGCAAAACAAGCAATTGAAAATTATAAGATCGCCGCCACGCTAGCCCCGCAAGATGACGATGGTTCGGATAATTTAAAAGTTGCGTGGTTGTATGATCAGGAAAAAAATTATCGCGAAGCTGTTGCTGTCTACACACAGCTCATTGACACCGGCAAAGGTGGGCCAGTTTATAAAGGAGCTCAACTATACGCCATGCGGGCCCAGAGCTATTCAAGGCTGGGCGAACTGACATCCGCTGTAGCTGATTACGATGAAGCGATCCGTCTCATGCCGAGTAATATCACGTACCTTACCCAGCGAGGAAACGTCTATCGGAAAATGAAGCAGTATCCAAAAGCACTCGCGGATTTAGATCTCGCCCTATCCCGCATGGATTATGCAGAGGCGTTCTTGGTCCGTGGATTGCTCAAACAAGAAACGGGTGATGAGGCTGGTGCGAAAGAGGACATTGCTCGCGCCAAGGATATAGAACCTGGTGTGAAAGAAGATAATTTATAATTACTGCCCGAGGCTCATGGTTAGGGATCTCAAGCGAGATATTTTGGGATCGTCTGACCATAAACAATACATATAATTGTATTAGTCGCGACTTGATCTGACACATGACCTTGAAAGGTTGAGAGTTACCGGTTTTGATATGGGTGTCGAATCCTTATACAAAACACGAGGTAACTCTCATGCTTCATACTAACAATCCTGTCATCAAACACAAAACAGGTTTGCTCAATCTGGCCGAAGAACTTAGCAACGTGTCAAAAGCCTGTAAAATCATGGGCGTCTCACGCGATACGTTTTACCGTTATCGGGAGTTGGCTGATGAAGGTGGCGTGGATGCACTAATTAACCGCAGTCGACGTGCTTCCAACATCAAAAACCGTACTGATAATGCCACTGAGCAGGCCGTTGTTGATTACGCTATCGCGTTCCCTGCGCATGGTCAGCACCGGAGCAGTAATGAACTGCGTAAACAAGGCGTTTTTATCTCAGGAAGCGGCGTCCGTTCTGTCTGGCTGCGTCACTCACTTGAGAACTTCAAAAAGCGGCTGAAAGCACTGGAAGAAAAAGTGGCCCATGACGGTATCGAACTGACTGAAGCACAGATAGTGGCACTGGAGCGTAAAGCCAGTGATGACCAGGTATGTGGTGAAATCGAAACCGCCCATCCCGGCTATCTGGGCTCACAGGATACGTTCTACGTCGGCAATCTGAAAGGCGTCGGGCGTATCTATCAGCAGACCTTTGTTGATACATACTCGAAGGTTGCTCACTGCAAGCTGTATGTCACCAAAACCCCGATTACTGCGGCTGACCTGCTGAATGACCGTGTGCTCCCCTTTTACGAGTCGCATGGACTGCCAATGCTGAGAATACTGACCGACAGAGGCACAGAGTTTTGTGGCAAAGTGGAGCAACATGATTACCAGCTCTACCTGGCGATAAATGACATCGACCACACGAAAACCAAAGCGATGTCACCGCAGACAAACGGCATCTGCGAGCGGTTCCACAAAACGATACTGAACGAGTTTTATCAGGTCACGTTCCGTAAAAAGCTGTATGGTGAGCTCGATACATTACAATCGGATCTTGATGAATGGCTGGCTCACTATAATAATGAGCGAACTCATCAGGGGAAAATGTGCTGTGGCAGAACGCCAATGGAAACATTACTTGATGGAAAGCGCATCTGGGCTGAGAAAAACTTAAGCCAGATGTAATCTGACAGATACCTGTATAAATAACCGGTAACTGTCAGATCAGGTCTGAGCTAATACAATATAATGAAATATGAGGCACTGCAAAAGGATTATTATTTCAGGTACACATGCGCAAACAAGATGATTTCCCCTTCTTCACTTACGGTCGCGCCAGCATGCACCAGGTTGTTCAAGGTTGGTTTGATGAGTGGGATCAATTTTTTCGGTAAATTAATGCTGGGAGAAATCCCGGCAATAACCATTATTCTTTGGCCTCATCTTCTGGTTCAATTTCACCTAGTACGGATTCTTCGCTAATCCCCGGTTCGGTTACTTCTAGCGGCTCAGATTCTGGTGTTTCCTCTGGAATTCCTATGCCGTTTCCAGCATCACCCCGCGTGCCATCAAAATTACCCCCCATAACCCCGGTAAACTCCCTCACTATCCGGCCACAAGTCAGAAGAAATGACAGAAAAACACTTGGATGTGCGCGAAAAAGTGTTCACTTGGCTATGACAACAAAAAAGGCCAGATATGGAAATTCGGAGAAATTTCGCATAATTTCTGAATGATGAATATAACCGTTTGATTAAAAAAAGACCGAATACGATTCCTTTACATGCAAAAATTAAAAACAGTCGATTACATAAAAATCACCAAAAAAGCACCTTCGAATACCTTCGTTTTCCCCTGTTTATATTCAGATATGTATCATGCTTTTCGGTTTTATTAGAAAAAATTTCTGGCGTGCATCCGCAAAAAATCAACGTCATTTCCATGACCGACCATTATTATCTTTTTTCTATGCAGCAAGCATTGAAACCTTGTGTGTGGTTGGCTATGTTACATCCCAGCCAATCTACAAGGAAAAGTGATGGATACGGTTGAAAAATTGGGTGGAACATACTTTTATAAAGAGAGCTACAACCTGTCAGCTGGTGAATTATTCTTTTGGGTTTTTCTTGACTTTGTAGATGAACAACTTGGGGTATCTGATATTGTGGCTGCTGCTTCCATCATTCTTGGGCAACCCATCCGCCCAACAAAGGGAAAATTCGCTGGTGCAACTAAAGGTACGTCTATAGCATCGGTGGCTTCTCGCCGTTATCTCAACATCGAATTACCATTCCACCTCCCAACATTCACCAATGCCAGTATCAGAAGGTTGAAACCTAAATTTGTGAATAATCTCGGTGCCTTTGTCGGGCGTGCTGTTCCTGTGCTTGGGTAGGCAATCATCGAATCGGGCGTCACATTAATCGCATTCAATGCCACAGTGAATTACAACCGGATAGCCAGAGGAAGCGATAAGATATGGTGATAAACGAAGATATATTAAACTTCTTTCGTAAAGAATTACCTGTAGTTACATCTTTACGATTGAAAATTATTCCGCTTGATCTAGATGTTATCCTGCAAGAATACGCAGAAGTTGAAGATCTGGCGCTTGCAATAGATAAATACTCAGAAAAGTTTAATATTGACGTTTCATCGTTAAATATTGAGAATTATTTCCCGTGGGAAATACCATGGTTTTTCCGAGATTGGTTTACAAAAAAACCAGTAAAGCAATCCAAGGAACCGCTTACGGTCAGAATGTTTGCTGAGTCCGCCAAGGCTGGCCGCTGGCTCTATGACTGACAAAGAGCCGGGATTTTGAACTGCACCCTTAAAGTTGGACAATAAATCCACAGGGTGCAGATTTTCATGCGAAGAAAATATTCCGTAAAATTCAAGGTGCAAGTCGCTAAGCACTACCTTTCACGAATCGAGGGAGCAGACTTGACGGCAAAGAGATTCAAGATCGATCATGGTACTGTCCGTAAGTGGGCTGAGGTTTATAAGGCTCATGGCCATGATGGTTTTGAGACGTCGTATCATCGTTTTTCTGCCGCCTCGAAGGAGGCTATTGTTCTTGATATGTGGGAGAATCATCTATCATCGCGACAGGTTGCTGCCAAGTATAAAATTGCTCCACCTACTGCTTCAAAGTGGGAAAAGTTGTATAACAGTGGCGGGATAGATGCATTGCAAGGAAACCGAAAGGAGCGACCGCCGATGATAAAAACCATCAAAATCACACCCAAACTGCCAAGCACACAATCGTCATCCTTCAGTTCCGAACAGGAAGAACTGGAATATCTTCGCGCAGAGAATGCTTACCTAAAAAAATTACAGGCCTTAATTCAGCAAGAAAACGAATTGATGCAAAAGAAAAAGCAAAAATCGTAAATGAATTAAGGCCATATCATGCACTACGCTTATTACTTCTGGTGGTTGGGTTACCGAGAAGTACGTTCTATTATCAACTACAAATTAGTGAAAGGCCTCAGCCTTACACGGAAGAAAAGAAGATTATTTTAGATATATTTCATAAACATAAAGGTAGGTACGGGTATCGTAGAATTACCGCAACAGCCCGTAAATTAGGCTATTGGATAAATCATAAGACGATCCAACGATTGATGCACGAGCTCAATATCGCTTCATTTGTTAGAAGGAAAAAATACCAGTCCTACAAAGGAGTACATGGAAAAGGTGTTCCGAACCATATCCAGCGCTGTTTCCAGGCTTCAGCTCCCAACCAGAAATGGGTAACTGATGTCACAGAATTCAATATCAATGGGAAAAAACTATATTTATCTCCCATTCTTGACCTATATAACAGTGAAATAATCTCCTATGAATTGGGTGATATCCCAAATTTGAAAATGGTTGATAAGATGCTTGGCAAAGCCATTGAAAAACTAAATACTTGCGAAAAGCCGATCCTTCACTCAGATCAAGGCTGGCAGTATCAGATGATACCATTTCAAGAAAATCTTAAAAAAAATGGAATTACTCAAAGTATGTCCCGAAAAGGAAATTGTCTGGACAACGCGGTAATTGAAAATTTCTTTGGGATACTGAAAACAGAGTGCTTTCATGGAAAACAGTTTGTTGATATAACTGATTTAACAAGGGAAATACACAGCTATATTCATTACTACAATCATGACAGGATAAAGATGAAACTTGGCGCTCTGAGCCCGGTACAATATCGGACTCAGAGTTAGTCGTCCAACTTTATGGGGTCAGTTCAATTTCTCCCGGCGTATTTTTAGGCGCCAGCAAAGTACGTTCTATCTTCTACCCAATCAGTATTGAGAACATGGTTAGTGCCACTACTATTTGCGCTCGTTAGTCTCACCCACCCTTTCACAACATAATTGGGTACGGAGGCAAAGTTTGTCTTAACAGGTTTGGTCATCTGAGCGTAATCACCAGGTTTGAAGTAGTTGCCTCTTGTTGGCATAGACTCGACGGGGTAGATATGCGGAATATTACTAATAAATGACGTGCTGTTTTTTGCAGGCGCCCCACTTATCGTCACACCATTCCCTGCTCTTACAGGTCCGAAAGCCCAGTTAAACGACTCAAGTGTCGCCCCACTTATGTTAGTCCCGTCACCCAGCGTTAGTGTACCTGTTGAAGTAGTACCATACACACCCCTTGTCTGTGTACCTGATGCCCCGTCTATTTTTGTACCTAAGATTGTTATGTTAGGGTTTGTGCTCGTCGTTGTTGCTATAGCTGCACGCTGAGCATTATCCAACCCGTACTCGTAGAATTGCGCGCCAATCACTTTGATGTTTGCCGATGTTTGGATCACATCACTCGAATAGTTGTTCATTTCAGTCGAGTTAAGGACGATCACCCCATCCTCACCTGTACCCTGAAAAAGATTTGTGCTCCGCTCCTTCTCAACAAGCCCCCCAGTTGATTTCGCGTTACCTGTGAACTTTCCGTTAGTAACGGTCAGTTGGTTTTGCCAGTTCTGGAAGCGCAGAGGATGCACGGTGATATCAACGTCACAGTCGGTGAATCTAACGCTGTTAGCTGATCCTGTATAGCGCTCTGAACGCAGGAAAATACCGTTATAAGCCCCGAAGACAAATATGCGGCTAAAGGCCCCAAAGTCACACCGGCCGAGATGGAACCCATCAAGGTTGTCGTGTATCCACTGCTTCAGAGAGATGTCATATCTCTCATCAGCCGACAAGTAGTTGTAGTTAAAAAGGATATCGCTTACGTGAGGTATATCTAATACCCGCTCAAGAGATATCCCACGCCGTAGCGGTGCGCCGATAATGTTGCTGATCGTCACCCGCGACGATGAATACGTTGCATCGCCGAACTGGAGGCCGCGATATGCGTTACCGATGTCCAGATTGGTAAATACTGACGCGAACGCATTACCCGTTAATAGTGCAGGGTATGCGAGCGGAGACATTCCAGTTGCCAGGGATTTTCTCTGATTTGGATATCGGAATTTAAAATTAGATATATAGTTTCTGCTTTGTTTAAACAAAAACTGTGGCTGAGCTACGTCTGTGTGGTTCATCAAGATGCTTGGAGACGTTCCCGGAGCGCCAAAAAATCGGCTCGTGACATCCGCCGTAATACCCGCACTATCGAGGCGCAATATATAATCGCCAGATACTTGGACGTTTAAACCCGAATTGAGCGCATCAATAACAGCTTGTGTAGCGTCCACGCTGCCATCTTTCACTGTGAGGAAGCGCCTGAAGTCAACAATAGGGCCGTTGATGATATGGACGTGATCAACGGGAACTGCGCCTTTCTCAGCCCCAGCCAAGTCCCTTTGGTCTACCGCGTTATTAACGAGACTAACACCATCCGGTTGGGCCAGCGCCTGCCGGAGCATATCAGAGTCATACTTCAGCACATTCGGAAAGTAAAACTGCTGTACGTTGTAGGCGTCGTACACAGCCATCGAGTGGCCTTCTACTGTTACAAACTTGGCAATCTGGCCGTTGTAGACCGGATAACCGCCAGCGTTGATGATAATCGGCTGCGCCACCGGCACAGTGCTGCCGTCTTCGTTCTGGAGGTACACCTGGATCTGGTTTGTGGGGATAGTCGGATCGGTGTTAATTTTCCCGATGTAGATTTTACCGTTAGCCGCCGCTTCAAATGAATTAGCTAGCGTAAAAAGCTGGGATGGCATTGAAATGACAGCATTTGCATTAATATCAATCATTTTTACTCTCCTTTTATGGAGGAAAAATTGTATTATTTACAATGAAATGCCACAAACATGCCTTGATGTCTTATACTCCACACAACAACATATTGACCCATGCTTAAATATGACCTTTCCTTACCACTCTCTTATTTCTATTAGCAATATCCGGGATTTCTCCAGGCTATTGCTAGCCCAGTGAAACCAAGGTAGTTTTTCGCTGCGGTGTACATCTCCGTTATTTCAATGTCCGAAAGCTCACGGTCATGATATATAGCATTAGAGATGTGACTGTATGATGCTGTGCCGGCACGCCCTGTGGACAGTAAAAAGACGAATGATTTCTAACATTGGAATGAGCTATCAGATGTGTAATCTGCCAGGCGTTATAAGGGGAAGACAATTGCAACACAAACGAAGCTTATGGTTAGGGCTCTCATCTCCCCCTGGATAGTTCCGCTGGGATTTTTCGTCTTCATATTCACGGGAGCCTTTGAAGATTTACCATCCCTAAGGTTTTTCTTTGAACTTTTGTTTATGACCATTTTGTTTGGTGTTTCCTTTACCTATATTGTGATCCTGACGCTTGTGCTCCCAATGGTTTTATGGTTGAAGGCGAAAAATGCGCTGTCTGCGGTTCGATTATGCATTTGGTGCATTATCTTAGGGCCAATAACAATGTTTATTTATAGTATGTTGCTGAACGGGTTATCAATAACCTTGGTACGGACGCATTTTACTGAGGCTTTATTTGTAATGGCCTTTGGTCTGATCACAGGAGTTGCTTTCTGTCTGATTTCTGGCGTCAGGTTATGCGTGCGCCAGGTGAAATAGTACGTTTTGGCAGAGCATCAGGCCACCCCAGAAGTTGGATAGATTACCGCTGCCAACCTAAGCATTAGCGCTGCTTTCTCGGCATAACGATAAAAAACCTCACCGTATCCTCAGCGTGTGAATTGTACAACTGCTCAAATAATGACATATTAAAGTTATTCACGACTTCTTTAGTACTACGGAGCGATCGTTGGTGACTTTAAGTATGGAGTACATATGTTTTTCTTGAAAAATACCTCTGAGCAATTTAAAAAAAGCCCTTCAAGATATTTAGGTGCGTCTGGGGTTATGTGTGGAATTTTATTTTGTATTGAATCGGTAAGACGCTATTTTTTTGATACTGATATATTTGGAGTACCTACATATCAGGCAGGAGATATAGGCTCACTGCTGTTTTCATTTTCGCTCGGCGTTATTATTACACTTGTGGGCATTCACTTTTATAGAAAACCCACAACTCCGGTTAATTAATTGAGCCCTTTTGGTTAATTAGCCGTTTACCGTTTACTTACCGCCCCCCCCTCCGCAAAGCAGTTGCCCTTACGCAGCTCTGCAAGAGGTTGTTTTATATTCTGGAAGCAACCCTGCTGCATCAGGCACAAGAGAACCTGTAACCAATTTAGATTAGTCACTTTGGCATTTGATAAATCAAACCTACAGTTGCATAGCACGGACTTTAGCCGTCAGGCGGCTGGCTAAACGCACAATTTCATCTTCTTCGGCGGGAATGAATCCCATGGTGGTTGCGGCTCCAAGCAGTTCTCTACCCTTACTGAAGATTGGGCAGGAGATGGCACGGGCGCCGGGTATCCCCTCTGTCGCGTGATAGCGCACTGCGTATCCTTGCTGCCGCACTTTTTCCAGCGCAGCGGCATCCACATCTGGCTGCACTGAGAGGGAAGGATCGAACGCCATGAATACCCAGCCTGCGGCACTGGAACTCAGCGGCACTGGCGTATTACCCAGGTAGTCGATGTCGATATTCTTATAGCTACGATTATAGTTGGTCAGCATCAGGTGCTCCCCCAAGCGAATCACCAACCCGGTAGAATAATTGAGCTCATCACGCAGCTCGCAGAGGGCGTTATTGATTATCGTCAGCAGCGTATTCTGCTTTTCTGCCACTGACGCCAGTGCCAGCAGCTTGCTGCCAAGAGAGTAACGGCTGGTGGCACTGTCTTGATACAGCATTTGGCTGCGGCACAGCGAAACCAGATATTTATGTAACCGGCTTTTCGACAGGCCGCTCATGCGCGCAATATCCGCAGCGCGCGCAGTTCCACCCAGAGCAGTGACACACTCCAAAACAGAAACCGCGATATCTACCGAATTTACGCCTTGCGCCTCTGCCATACCTTTATCCCGATTGTTGCATCATTTTCTAAAGCTAATTTAACATTTTCCTCGCTTCAGAGACATCAAACCTGCATACGTGTTTGCGCTACTGCGCCGTCAACAGCTGAGTTTTTTCCTACCTATCTCTCATTAGCCACATTTTCATCTACCTATTTAGCGTTAATTTGATTTTTTTCAATATCTGAATTTGGTGAACTCAGTTTACTTATAGTGAACATCAGTGATGTCGTGCCATATAAAATTATTAAGAGGCTTACTTATGGATGAACTCTCGTTACTCCGGCTGAATCGCCGAACCCTACTGAAAGGACTTGGCGTGGTGGGGCTTGCCACCATCTCCCCTTGTGCCTTCTCTCTAGCACCCGGGCAAAGCACTCCACTTCCCCGGGTGCGCCTACAGCTTTCAGACTATAAAACCTTCCGTTCAACCTGTGCGATGGAATGCCTGCACTGCAACCTGACCGCTTATGTCCACCAGGATAAACTGATTAAGATTGAGGCCAGTAAAGACTTTAACGTGAAGTGTTGCCTGCGCGGGATCAGCCGTACCAAATGGGTTTATCACCAGAAACGCATCACGACGCCACTGCTGCGGGTTGGTGAGAAAGGAGAAGGGAAATTTAAGCCCATCTCTTGGGATGAAGCGCTCGATTTAGTTGAAAAAAACATTCGCTCTACCATTACCAACCACGGTAACGAAGGCCTGTTGATTTCCATGCACGCTGGCAATATGGATTCAATCAAGAACGACATGGGCAGAGCTTTCTTCGATTACCTTGGCGGCTCTACCAAGCAGGCGGGTTCGCTGTGCTGTTCAGCAGTAACGGCAGCAATGATACCGATGCTCGGGCTGCGCTATGCCGACACTCGCGATACCATTGCCGATAGCCGCTACATTATTTGCTGGGGCAACAACCCGGCGGTCACCATGCACGCCTATTACAAAAACTACATCAAAGCGCAGGAAAACGGCGCCCGTATTGTCGTGATTGACCCCCGCTTCAGTGAAACCGCCGCGAGGGCCGACGAATGGGTTCCCATCGTACCCGGTACCGATACTGCATTGGCGCTGGGCATGATGAAAATCATCATCGAAGAACAGCGCATTGACGCCGCATTCTTGCGTCAACACACCGGAGCAGTCTATCTGGTGACAGCGGATAACCAGCAGATGCGCGCTGACCCACAGGACGCTGACAGCTATCTGGTCTTTGACGTCATCAGTCAGAAATTGGTGCGCCATGACAGCCCAGGGATCGAACCAGCGTTATTCCAGCACCAGCTTCCCGCCAACAGCGGCTTCAGCACGGTGTTTGAGCAAATATATCAGCAGGCGGCAGCTTGGCCGGTAGAACGGGTAGCCACAGAAACTGATATTCCCGTTGGTACTATTCTACGTTTAGCACGCGACTATGCCAGCAATGCACCAGCGATGATTATCCAGAATATGTCCGGTGCCCAGCGTACAGAGTTCGGCACCTATGTTGCAGCAAGTCAGTTCTACCTTGCCCTGCTGACTGGCAACATCGGCAAGCGAGGAGCAGGTGTCTGCGACGCGGGTGGTGCCAGGCAGATGGCGAAGTTTAGCCCTATTATTCCCCCAGCCCCTAACGCCAAGAAAATTACTCCGATTCCTGTTGCAAAAGTCGGCGACTGGATCGTCAACGACAAACCTCATCCTATTAAGCTCTGGTGGATCATGACGATGGGTGTGATGACCCAATTGCCTAATACCAATCAGGTACGCAAGGCGTTACAGAAGGTTCCCTTCGTTGTGGTGGCCGATAATCTGATGAGTTCTACCGCGCTCTATGCCGATCTGGTGTTGCCCGTCACCACTATCTTCGAAGATGTCAGCCTGATGGCCGGGGTACGCAGCCACTATGTGCAACTGATGGAAAAAGCGGTAGAGCCGCCGGGTGAAGCGAAGCCCGACTACTGGATCTTCGCCCGCCTGGCAGAACGTTTTGGATTTGGTGAGGTATTCAACCAACCGATTGAGCACTATATCAACGCTTGCCTACAAGGCTCAGGGATCACCCTGGAGCAGCTAAAAAAAGGCCCGGTACGGCCAGTTGAAGGTGATTGGGTTCCCTTCAAGGACGGTATATTCCGTACATCAACCAAAAAGGCACATTTCTTCATTGAAGAATGGCAAAAACAGAATTTTTCACCGCTGGTGACTTATTTGCAGGTTAAAGAATCCATCAAAGGTTCGCCAGAACTGGCGCAGAAATATCCGCTGATGGCAGTACAGCGCAAATTGGCGCGCAGCGTGCATTCCAGCCATGGGATGAACGAATGGATTCTTGAGGTACAGCGTAATCAACCTAACGTCATGATTCATCCGCAGGATGCCCAGCAACGCAGTATCCGTCATGGCGATTGGGCTGTCGCCTTTAACGATCGCGGTGAACACCGGGCTATTGCCGTTGTTACCACCCAGATCAAGCAAGGCGTGGTCTCGCTGGATAACGGTTGGTGGGAACAACAAGGAGGTAGCAGCAGCCACGTCACTAACGATCAGTTCGAAATCTTGGGCACTGGCCATTGCTGTAACAGCACGTTGGTTGACGTAAGAGCGGAGGGATAATCAATGTCTAAACAATATGGCTTTTTGATCGACATCAAGCGATGCTACGGCTGCAAAACCTGCTCAATGGCCTGTAAATCTGAAAACATGACCCCACCGGGGGTACTGTGGCGACGAGTGCGTGAATACAACACCGACAACCCCAATACCGGGGGATTTATTTCCATGTCATGCAACCACTGTGACGACCCGCAATGTATGAAAGTTTGCCCTGCAAGCACCTACAGTAAGCGGCCTGACGGCATCGTGGTACAGGATCATGACAAATGCATCGGTTGCCGTATGTGCATTATGGCCTGCCCTTATAATGCCCCCGTCTTCGACCCGCAAGAAGGAAAAACCAGCAAGTGTAATCTGTGTGCCGAACGGCTGGATGAGGGCCTGCTCCCTCGCTGCGTCGAATCCTGTCCAGCGGGCGTACTACTGTTCGGTGAAATCGATGAGCTGAGAAAACGGCATACCACTGACTGGGCCAGCCTGGAGGCTCGCTATCATCTGCCGGATCATCGTATCAGCGGCCCGAATGTCGTCATCATTCCGGCGGATAGATAAGGAGGCGTTATGGAACAATATGAATTTCCATTAGTGTTTTTCACCGTGCTGAGCCAGTGGGGTATTGGTGGCGTACTGGCCCTCACTCTATATCGGCTCAATGTCGTCCGTTCGGGTAAGAACGGGTTATCGTCTCAGCAGTTTAAAGTTCTGGCTTTGGCACTGTGGCTGATTGAGGTTGTTGGTTCCTCACTGTCCCTTGCACACCTCGGTAGCCCCGCTGGTGCTTATCGTTCGGTACTTGGCATTGGCCATTCTTGGCTCAGCCGTGAAGCCGTCGCCTTCGTACTGCTGAATGGCTGTATGTTACTCTGGTTGCTCGCGTGTTGGCAGCGGCCGCGGCAAACCGCACTCATTGCGGCATTGGGGCTACTCAGTGTGATCGTGGGGGCTGCGGCAATTCTTGCCTCAGCGCAAATCTACTCCCAAATGATAGGTCACTCACTGTGGCATGCTCCCTTTACTCAACTGGCATTTCTCGGTACTCCTCTGTTGCTTGGTTTTACCACCCTAGGCATTGTGCTCAATGTTGGCGGTCTGGCCGTTCCGCGTATTATTCGCTACGGAATGTTGCTCGGTATTTTGCTGGTTATCGGGGCACTGATTGGCCGCTATCAGGTAGCAGAAGCCAGCGCAGCTGGCATACTGTTGTGGTGGCAACTCAGCGCTAGCGTACTGATTAGCGCCGCACTGTTCACTTTATTGCGTAGCGAAATGCGTTTCTCGCCAGCGATGGGGTTACTGGTTGGCAGCGCGGTAGTTTCCGGTGAACTGGTCGGGCGCATGCTTTTTTACAGCAGTGTGATGGGCCAATTCCCGTGGTTCTGACCGCCTAAATGCTCCCCATAGGGGGAGCATTTACCTATTGATTCTCTTGCCAATTCACCAATGAATACAAAAAGCTAGTCGACTCACCCAGCCCCCCTCGCCCATAAAGGTTTGTTGCTTGCGGCACAAAAAGTAGCAAAAAGTGAAGTTAGTCAGGACTTTTACGGTAGATCTCGCTATAACGAAACAGTATTTCATTTTTCTTTTAAAAGGGATGTTTTGTGGAACGCAGTCCGCTTCTTTTTACTAACAAAAAATTCGTCTTCTTTGGTGCCACGTTCTGTTGCCTCCTCTGGGGAAGTGCCTATCCTGCAATCAAAAACGGCTACGAGCTGTTTAATATCTCGCCAGATGATATTCCCAGCAAAATGGTGTTTGCGGGTTATCGTTTCCTGTTAGCCGGGATTGTTCTGCTGATTTTTGCCATTGCCAGTGGTAAATCAATCACCCGTATGAAACCGGTGCATTACAAGCAGATGACCATCTTAGGGTTAACCCAAACGTCATTGCAGTATATTTTTTTCTACATCGGCTTGGCTTATACCACTGGGGTAGCAGGCTCCATCATGAACGCGACAAGCACATTCTTCAGCGTTCTGTTGGCACACTACCTGTATCAGAACGATCGCTTGAGCTTCAATAAAATCGTTGGCTGTGTGCTGGGGTTTGCTGGCGTTATGGTGGTCAATTTCAGCCCTGACCTCACCAACTTCACCTTCACTTTGATGGGGGAAGGCTCGGTGGTGCTGGCAGCCTTTATCCTCTCAGCCGCCACAATTTATGGTAAGCGCATATCTCAGCAAATAGACAGTACGGTGATGACAGGATACCAGCTTGCCATTGGCGGCTTTGTTCTTACCGTAGGCGGCTACCTCTTTGGCGGCCAGTTGACAGCATTCGGCTGGCAGGCGCTGTTGCTGTTAGCCTATCTGATTTTGCTGTCATCAGTGGCGTTTGCCCTCTGGAGTTTATTGCTGAAATACAACCGGGTGGGGATGGTTGCTCCCTTTAACTTCCTGATCCCGGTTTCTGGCGCCGTCCTTTCTGCCATCTTCCTGAATGAAAGCATTCTGGAATGGCGAAACGCCCTGGCATTGTTGCTGGTGTGTGGCGGTATCTGGTTGGTAAACCGGATCAAACAGGCGTAAACCACGCTTTTCAACGGTAAGTTTGTGCGAGTATTTACAAACTTACCGTTTTTAATGTTTATTGCACGACTCGCTTTTTACCTACCCCCCCCACCCATACGCTATTTACGCAATATTTTCTGCAAACGCGCCTGCTGCCAGCGAATTAACCAATCCTGTAAGAAAAAGACCTTCGCTCCCTGCATCACCAAAAAAACACCCCAGATGACCAACGGCCAGACAAACCAGAAGCTGTCTGGTGTAACAACGCGATTAATAGTGAACAGAAACAGGTTGATTACCACATAGATAAACACGCTGCGGTAGAAGCGGCTTTCTGCGGCAACCCTTTCTTTGGCGCTTTCAATCTGTTTATCCAGGGCATCATCACGTTGGGCAATGCCTGCCGTTTCCCCACCACCAGAAATATCGGTCACACTGATGTTAAAGACGGCTGCAATAGCACTGAGTGTTTCAAGGCTGGCCTGCTCACCATTTTCAATACGCTGTATGGTGCGCACACTGAGAGATGTCAGCTCTGCCAATTGCTCTTGTGACCAAGCTCTGGAAAGCCGCAGTTGTTTAATGCAATTCTGGCTCATAAACCTCACCTTTTAAGCCGATGGACATTTCTCACAGTATGCGGTGAAGCCACCAGCGGCAACAGGTCAGCAACCCGACAGCGACCTGACACCTTGCCGACAGTGTGAGTAACGCGCTTGTTTACTGGCTGAATCATCAATGCTGATACTGCCGCAGGAAAACCTTAAGGGCATCGACTTGCCAAGGAAGACGTGTCGTTCAAAGGAAAAGATAAATCACCAATGAAATTTATGCTTCCGGCTGCCCTAACCGCAGGAAGCATCTGTAGCATATCGCTCCCAACACTACGGGGAGCGATATGCTACACCTACGCTCAGTTGACGGTGATCGGTTCTACACGCCGTGGCTTGATAACCAGCGGTAGTAACAGAAACGCTGAAACCAGAGTCGTTGCGGATAACACCACGAAAAAGCCATCCCAACTCCAGATTTCGAGCACTTTAGCCAGCGGCCACCCCGACAACCCAGCGCCCAGGTAACCAAAGATACCGACAAATCCGGTCGCTGCCCCTGCTGAATCTTTGTGGGCTGACTCTGCGGCTGCAATGCCAATCAGCATTTGCGGGCCAAAGATAAAGAAGCCGATAAAAAAGAAACAGGCTGCATTAAACAGATAACTGTCTATCCGCAGCAGCCATATCAACAACACGCTGACAAAAATGCCGAGCATGAAAATAATATTCATCGGCACCCGGTTACCTGCAAACAGCTTATCCGATCCCCAACCAGCTACAATGGTGCCAATAAAACCACCGATTTCCAGCATAGTTAGCGAAGAGTTAGCTTTCACCAGCGAATAACCATGGTTCTGTATCAAATACAGGTTACCCCAATCGTTAATCCCGATGCGCACTACGTAGACAAATACATAAGAGATGGCAAGCAGCCAGATATATTTATTGGTAAAAATATAACGCTTTAAAATCTCCAGAAGAGGCAGTTTGGCACTGTTTTGTTCCTGATTAAGCTCCTGTGGGTCCATTCGCCAATTGCCGACGCTCGGTAACCCCATTGCCACCGGGCGATCCCGCAGGCGAAGGCAGAGAAAACAACCACTGATAATGGCAATAATCCCAGGCACGATCATCCCATAACGCCAGCCATAATTAACAGCCAGCACCCCTGCCAGCAGGGGAATAACCGCCCCACCCACATTGTGCGATGTATTGCAGATTGCCCACCAGAACCCACGCTCATTGCGCGAATACCAGGTGGTGAGCAGTTTGGAACATGGAGCCCATCCCCACCCTTGGAAAAAAGCATTGGCGATCCAGAAAACGGTCAGGGCAAACAGCGATGAACTGAAACCAAACAGAATATTGATCACCCCTGTCAGGATCAGGCCCATGCCCATAAAATAACGCGGGTTGGCGGCATCACTCATAATCCCGGAGATAAAACGCGAGGCACCGTACATAAAATAAAACAGGGTGCCCATCAGGCCAACATCCGCGACGGTCATCCCGAGATCGCTCAGCATCTCTGGCATCACATAGTTAAAGCTTTTACGGGTGAAGTAATACACTGCATAGCCAACGTACATACCAAGCATGATATGAATACGCCAATAACGATAGGTTTGATTAATCTGCGCAGCATCTGCGGTGACGGGTTGCTCTGGTGCTGATTTCATCCACGTGATCATCATGTTCACCTGTCATATGAGGAAGTTAGGCTGCGAGCCGTTGGGGTTGGAAAGAACCGCCAGTACCTGCGCATGCAGTTGAGGATCGCCCGCGGCAACAACGGTGGATGTGGAATACATGGTGAGGGGTTCACCGTACCAGTCGGTGATTTTGCCGCCGGCTCCTTCAATGATCGGCACCATGGCGCAGTAATCGACTTCACGCATGCCGCCGCTGTCAACGCTGAGATCGATACGGCCAGAAGCCAGGCAGCCATAGGCATAACAAGCTGCGCCGTAGATCCGCCACTTGCTGGCTTTGAGCAAATGGGTGTAACCCGCCTGATGTTCAGGAAGGACAAACTCGGTATTGCTGGTGGACAGCAAGGCATCTGCCAGCTGCTTGCAAGGGCGGGTGGTAATGGGGTGGCCATTCAGGGTGCTGGGTTGCCCGGCAACGCCGACCCAGCGCTCGTCCAGCGCAGGAATATCGATGATCCCGATCACGGGTTGCCCATGGTGGCACAGCGCCAGCAACGTCCCATAAACGGGAACCCCAGCGATAAACTGTTTGGTACCATCAATGGGATCAATAACCCATACCCATTCTTCATGCTGCGCTTTGGCACCATATTCTTCCCCTAGAATGCCATGGGTGGGAAATGCCTGGCTTAGCTGCTCACGGATCAATTGCTCAACTTGCTGATCGATGACGGTAACCGGGCTTTGATCGTCTTTGGTGGCAAATTCTCGGCCACCGTAGAGATAACGCTGGCGTTCCTGTTTCAGTAATTGACGAGTTTGATCGGCGATGGATTCAGCGACCCGAGTAAAATGTTTGAGTTCCATATGCAGGTTCCCCACTGTAGGTGTAAGCAATGCCGCGGCTGGCTCTGTTTAACGAAAGGGAAAAGCCGCTGGCTACCGGAATACAAAACGCTGAGGTGGTTTTTGTTTGTTTTTTGTTAAACAGAATCGTCAATATGGTGTTGAAGAGGTTCCGATGCTTGAGGGATTTCTTTAGTGAGGATGGCGAAATTGGCACAGTGGCGGTGAGCGCTCAAGAAACCGCGATTCCCCGTTGCCGCTAACGAAAAATTCTGTGTACATTGTCCCGCCATATATTTTAGTATTTACTAAATTTAGTAACTGCTAAAATACTTATGACTACGACTCAAGATCTGCAATCACTGCTTGCCAGTGCCGATGCGGCCTCAAAGCTGCTGAAAGCCATGAGCAACCCCCATCGTTTATTGATCCTTTGTATGCTGGTGGATTCACCGGGTACGGGGGCTGGTGAACTGGCCGCGATAACGGGGTTGAGCCCATCAGCAACGTCACAGCATCTCGCCAAAATGCGTGATGAAGGGGTGATTGAAAACAGCAGAGATGGGCAACGCATTCATTACTTCATCAAAAATACCGCCGTGCAGAAAATCATCGGCACGCTAAAAGCTATCTATTGCCCCTGAGGATGACATGAAGGTAGAAACGATAACCTCACAAAACGCTCAACGGTTGATAAAACAGGGAGCACGCCTGTTTGATATTCGCGACGCAGATGAATATGCCCATGAGCATATTGCGCAAGCCCATTTGTTCCCGCTGCCTGCGGCGGAAAAAGGTGAAAATTTACCCTCGTTCTCTGAACAGGATATCGTTATCTTTCACTGCCAATCCGGCAAGCGTACCGCGCAAAACGCAGCAACGCTGATAACCGCAGCTTTACCTGCTAAAGTTTATCTGCTTGAAGGGGGGATTAATGCCTGGAAACAGCAGGGATTTGATGTTGTGAAAGATAAAAACCAGCCATTACCCATTATGCGCCAGGTACAAATTGCCGCAGGCTCGCTGATTCTGTTGGGTGCGGTTTTGGGCTATATGCTCAATCCTTTATTCTTTCTCCTGCCCAGTTTTGTTGGTGCCGGGTTGCTGTTTGCCGGTATCAGCGGTTTTTGCGGTATGGCCACTCTGTTGGCGAAGATGCCCTGGAATCAATAGCGCATATCAAGCGGTGCCAAAAAACAAATAAGTACGCCATTATTCTACAATGCTATTCGCTGTCTGGTGGGGGCCGAAGGGAAAGGCATACCCACCATGCAGCACTTTCCGGTGGTGTTTATTCTTTAAGACTCTCAAACTGTTTGCACAATCCAATCAAACCCCTGCAAAAGCAAAGCTTTCCAGCACTTTGCCTTCCATACGGTAGCGCACCCATTCATCTTGCGGCGCAGCACCGATACTGAGATAGAAATCAATAGCGGGCTGATTCCAGTCAAGCACGCTCCACTCCAAGCGGCCGCAGCGGCGCTCACAGGCTAGCTGGGCGATATGGCGCAGCAGCGCTTTGCCAGCCCCCACACCACGGAACTTCGGCGCGATGTATAAATCCTCCAGATAAATGCCGTTCTTGCCCAACCAGGTTGAATAACTCATAAAGAACACGGCATAACCTGCTGGTTCACCGTTCACACTGCAAATTAATGCCTCAGCGCAGGCGTGTTCACCAAACAGGCTTTCTTCAATCTCACTTTGGCTCGTCAGCACTTCATCGCGAGCTTTTTCATACACAGCCAGTTCAATAATCATATCCAAGATTAATTTGGCATCCTGTTTTTGCGCTGAGCGAATCTCAATAGACATCGTTTCCCCTGAAAGAAAATAAATAATCACGTTGCTCAGCATATCATGATTTCCCCATTGGCTTTCAGACCGTAGCCGCCCTCTATCTATCTGCTCACACTAGAAAAAGTGTGAACTTGTTCTAATATTTACTCAGTACAACCACACAATTCCGCAGGGCTAAGGGGTTCACAATGAGCGAAAGTTTAAAAGACAGCACCATTCTGCTGTCCAGAATACTGCTGATGATTCTGTTTATTATTTTCGGTTGGATGAAATTAACCAACTTTGGTGCCACGGTGACAGCAATGGAAGGTTACGGTACACCACTGCCCTATCTGGCCGCCGTGATTGCAGTGGTGGTTGAGTTTATTTTTGGGATCGCCATTGTGCTGGGTGCATTTACCCGGCCACTCGCCATTATTTATGCGGTATATGTCTTGGGTACGGCGTTAATCGGCCATCCATTCTGGCGGATGAGTGGGGCAGAAATGCTTGGTAACGAAATTAACTTCTTTAAAAACATCAGTATTATTGCCGGGCTGCTGCTGCTGTCGATCACCGGCGCAGGCCGTTTTTCTCTCGACCATAAGTGGTTTAAACAATAATGCTTTGCTGCCAACGGCGTTTCACCGCGCCGTTGGCTTTTTGCTCGAATTGAACGACAGGGCCAAATAGCGCCACTTACCCCTAACTCAAAGAAAGAGAACATGTGCGGGCAGGAATGAAAGAAAAGATCGCCAGGGTATGTGAAGAAATCAATAATATCCCTGTTTGTCATAAAGTTCTTTCGCCAGCGCTTCCCCATGTTCATCGAAAAAGGCGTTGGCGATGGCCAAATTTTCCGCTCTGGGTTTCGCGGTTATCCTGCTGGCGCTGGAATCAAATTCAATGGCGATGCTGACCTCTTTTTCCGTTCCCCACCAGTAAGAATAAATCAGCAAAAAATTATCCTGCGCGGGGGTAATAAATTTCTCTAATCCACGCAGACAAACCACCAGCGGCATAAAGCCACCGAAATTTTCCGACAAAAAGATGTGATCCATCGTGACTATTTCTGTTTTTTTATCGAAATTAATATGTTCGGCATAAATATTATCCTGGCTTTCTCCGGTATTACAGTTGGCAAGATCGTTAAGCATTTCCGCAGGATCGCCATACATCCGCTGCTCTTGGTTAAACCATGCCAGCCAGTCGTCATAGTCTTTAATATTGGTGGAGGGAGAATGTAAGAATTTCTTCAGGTTATCCTCTGTAATATGCGCATGGAGAAAAAAGGAGGCGGGTTCACTCATTATGTTGTTCCTCTGATGATTAATCGGGGCCTTCATTGAAAAATAACAGAACGCTGCACCGCACAGGTCCAACTCGCTATTCTGCCGGAGAAACGACGCTTAACGGCTGTGTTTAGCGTGGCGTTCGAAGTTCTCGGCTTTCGCCACGGCGGATTTGCGCAGCGTGACATAGCAGGCCCCTTCACCACCGTCACGCGGCAGTGCCCGGCAAAATGCCTGTACCTGCTCAAACTGTGCCAACCATTTGGCTACATAGCTGCGCACGATATTGGGGTGGCTCTGATCTTCCCGCCCACGGCCATGCACAATCAGCAGCGAACGCAGGCTGTCTTTCTCTGCTTGCAGAATAAAACGAAACAGTTCCTGCCGGCAGGTCTCTACCGGCCGTCTCAGCAAGTTCAGGCTGGCCTGCGGCGCATAATGCCCATGACGCAGCTTATCCAGCACCCCCTGCTGAATACCTTCACCCTTGTATTCCAAAGGAATATCGCACGCAATGATGTCAAGAAAGTCAGTGCTGAGGAAGTTTTCCAACTGCAACGCCTGCGCTTCGCGGCGCGCACGTTTGTCGATCGGATCTTGCGGTTTAAAGTACAGCGTCTGCTGCCCCTCGGCTAACGGGGTGACATCGGCCATCTCTTGCTCAAAAAAACCTTTATCTTCGTTGTTCATCTCGCATCACTCTTGGCGTTGTACCAACCCATAAATGGCCAGGGAAACCTTCTGATAGAGAGAAGATAGAGGATTGTAAAACACCCTGTTCAGGTTGCAAGCCAGGAATTGCCAGCAACAAGTGAGCTTCTGAGCCATTTTCGCTATACTGCATGCCATCATTGAGTGCCGTAAAGGATCAATATCATGCCCATGCGTGAACTGGATACCCAGTTTCAGAATGCAATGAATGAGTTGCAGGCCAGTTTCGAAAAGCAGCACCGCGAATGGCAGCAACATTTTCAGGCTCTGCAACAGCAGTTGGAAGAAGCCAAACAGCGCGAAGCCGTGCTGCAAAGACAAAATGAGCAACTGATACACCAGTTGAGCACCGCCAGCTCCATACCGGAACAGCACGCGCTGGTGAAACAGATCAAAATGCTGGGGGCACACCTGGATGCCTTGGCTAAAGACGCTGCCACCTTTAATCGCCACGTTCATAATCAACAACGGGCCACCGGCAATTTCAGCGGCGAGCAACCTTGACCCTTGCTGGTGCATTAAGAGCATAAGACTACCTACATGACGTGGATTATCATCGCTGCCCTGATCGTGGTATTTATCATTGGTTACCGCATTCTGACTTCCGACACCCGCAAAGCGATAGATTCGTTGGCACAGCGGCTGAAAGTTAAACCGATGCTGATTGAATCAATGCTTCAGGAAATGGGTAATCGTAATAGCCAAACCTTTATCCGCACGCTGAACAACGGCTATACCGAAGAAATGCATCAGGCCGCCTACCTGCTGTTTATCTATCTGGCGTTTATCAAACAGGCAGACGATGAGCAGATCGATCTGTGGCGCAACATGCTGCTGCGCGCCGGGTTATCGGCAGAACTGCATGCCGAACACACCGAGGCGGCCCTGTTTTATTTCGCCGATCTGGATTTGGATGCATTCGAACTGGCACAGTTTCGCCGCGCCTATAATGAGCGTTATAACCGCGAGGCCATCACCAACGGGTAAAACGTTCCCTGTTCAAGCACATCCAACTGATTTAATCTGCCGTTTTGCGTTTACGCCATTCACTTGGGTTGAGGCCATACACCCGCAGGAATTCGCGATTAAAGTTGGATTTAGTGCTGAATCCAGCGTCCAACATGATGTCGGTTACCGGGCGATTGCTGCTGATTAACCACTCAGCCGCTTGCTGAATGCGCAGTTGATTAACGTATTGCGAAACATTCATACCCGCCTGCTGATTGATGGCCTGTGAGACCTTACGTGCCGGTAAACCCACTTTGCGCGCCAACCGTGCCAGATTCAGTTCGGGCTCCAGATACAGGTTATCTTGCCGTAGCCGCTGGTTAATCTGGTTAAACCAGCGTTCGCACTCCTCACGGCTGAATACGGCACCGGCAGGCTCCGTCTGTAGCGGAGGTTCTTCCTGTTCCTGTGGCATACGGCCACGGCCAAGCACCAACGCAACCCCCACAACCATCATCAGGTTGCCAAAAGCGGCCAAAGCACCGGCATGGCGGCCCGCCAACAACGTGTAATCCAACGCAATAGCTAACTCGGCCAAACCGCAAACTATCAGCAGCCCCCCCAATCCGCACCAAAGCCGGTAGTTAAGCCAGCTGTCCGCCAGCGCCACCTGTTGCAGGCTGTTTTCACCACGCCGCAGATAAAACAAAATGGCGCTGCCATAGCCCAGAAAGCCAACGGTAATTAACCCATCCAGCGCAAACAAGGCCCGCCACTGCGCCAGTACCACCACCAGCGGCAACAGCAGGTGCCCGAACGCACGCCAATTAAGCGGCCCGCGGGCGTTAAGTATGAAAACCAGATAACACAGCGGTGGAATCAACGCCGCCCCAAGGGGTTGCCACGCAGCCACCCAGGGTTGCTGATAGCCAAAACGAATTCCCACCAGCAGGCTTTGCCAACCACATACCAACAATAGCAATTGCAGTAACCAGCGCCGGGGCTGCCAGCCAAGGCGTAACAACAGTGCAATACATAAAAAGCTGAACAGAAATGACAGCGGAATAAGCGGCATAGTCCCCCCATACTTGATTGGCAGCAAACCAACGAGTGTAAAAGCCATAGTCAGCTAAAACAATCAGTTAACGACCTGGATCGCGATCAAGGTCGCGGATTGTGTTGCCAATTGCCACCGTTGAGTTTTCTCACACGCAAGGAATAAGCATGAAAAAGCTCTGCATTCTATGGCTACTGTTTAGCAGTCTGGCAACGGCAGCGCCTTGGCAAGTCGCCAGCCGCCTGCAAACGTTTCATCACGGCGATCGCCAATTGGTGACCCGTATCTACTACCCCACCCATGCCAGCGGCCAGCCGCAGAGCATAGAACATAGCCAGATATTTAACGGGATTAATGCATTGCCTGATGCACCACCCGCTATCGGGCATTTTCCGCTAGTGATACTGAGCCACGGCAGCGGTGGCAACCATGGTAACCAAGCCTGGCTGGCGCAGGCACTGGTGCGGCAGGGCGTGATTGTGGCCGCCGCCAATCATCCGGGCAGCACCACCGGCAACTCTGTCCCTGCACAATCGGTATTGCTCTGGCAGCAAACACAAGATATTTCGGCATTGCTTGATGCCATGCTCAATGACAGCACTTGGCAACCACGGGTTAATACTCAGGCGATTGGCGTGATGGGGCATTCCAAAGGGGGTTACAGCGCTATCGCCACCATCGGCGGCCAGGTGGTGCTGCAAGATTTTATCGCTGGTTGTCAGCGCCAGCCACAGTCACCCAACTGTCAATTCTACCAAGAGGTAAAATTGACCAACGTGCCTGCGGCTGCATTTAACGCCAACTATACCGATACCCGATTTCAATTTGCCGTGGCGCTCGATCCAGGCATGGTACCTTATCTGACGCCCGCAAGCCTGCGGCAGTTGAACGCACCGTTGCTGATCGTCGCCGCCCAGCACTATATGCCAGGCAACGCCGACAATGGCCTTGGGAGTAGCGCACTGGCAGCCTACCACGGCCAACACCCTATCACTGCGGTAACATTGCCCGGAACCAATCACTTTGATTTCCTGCCGTTGTGCAGCTCAACAGCGCTGGCAATTCTGGCACAAGAGGATGAAACCGTGATCTGTGCTTCTACGGCAACACAACGTGAACGGGCCCACCAGCAAACTATCAAGACAATCCTGGCATTTATCCAACCGTGGCTATCCACTCAATCAGGAAATCAATAAAAGAAAACACCCGGGAAAACCGGGTGTCTGAATATTGTGCCTGCTGATAACCAGCCTTCGCTTATTTAGCAGCTGGTACTACCGCTTTTTTGCTGGCTTTGTGGTGTTTTTTAGCGGCTTGAGCTTTTTGTTCAGGTGCTTTTTTAACTGCTTTTTTATGTTCTTTCTTATGATGCATGGTTTTCATCGGGGCTTTCTCAGAGGCGGCTGGCGCTGCCATATGATCCGGTGCTGCTACAGCGGCAGTATCAGCAGCAAAAGCAACAGAAGACAGGCCCAAAGTGGCAGCAACGATCAGCGCTAATGTTTTTTTCATTTTTAATTCCTCAAGGAGTGTTTTTTCGGTAAGCCCCGTTTGGGCCGTTGAATAAAATCATAAAGGAATTAATTCCACTCTTCCGTGAGTAATTGGTTTCGCTGAGTAACCAAATGTACAAAAGTTGTGAACCCTGTACATCAGGTTATGCTTTAAAGAAACAGATGCGCGATAGGGTTGCCATGAGAACGCAAGCAGTGAAAACAACACCAATCAATATTGCCGGTCTGGGTATCGGTGGTTTACTGTTGGCCGCACTGCTCTATCTGTTCGTCCGCCACTGGGCGGAGTTTGTACAATACTGCATTAATTTTCAGATTTACATGCATCGCTATCTGGTGACCTACCTGCTGCAACAACAAAATCACCAATATCACGGCGGGGTTATGCTGGTGCTAGGCAGTTTCCTCTATGGATTTCTGCATTCCATCGGGCCAGGGCACGGTAAATTTGTCATCACCACTTATCTGGCCACTCACCGCCAGCAGTTGAACATCAGCCGTGTGATCACTCTGTTCGGCAGCCTGCTGCAAGGCGTGATGGCGGTGCTGTTCGTTCTGATACTGGCCGTGATCTTCAATTTCTCAATGGGCGATCTCAGCCTCAGCCGCTACTGGGTAGAAAAAGGCAGTGCGGTGTTTATTGCCTGTTTTGGCCTGATGCTGCTATTGCGCGCCAGCGGTTGGCGGCTGCGTCGCTCACCGGTTATCCGCGCGTTACCGGCTTCACCCAGGTTATCTGCTGCCACCGTCGCACACCACCACGATGAAAATTGCCATTGTGGCCACAAGCATTTGCCTAACGCTAACGAATTGACCGGTGGATGGCGGAATGCATTATGGGTGATTACCGCCATCGGGATCCGCCCCTGTAGTGGCGCAATCCTGATTTTGGTCTTTGCCAACGCCATTGGTATGTTCACTTGGGGCGTTATTGCCGCCATGAGCATGGCTTTAGGCACAGCCTTATCGATTATGATCCTGGCTACGCTGGTACATCATCTACGTGAACGATTTATCAACACCAGCGGCGCACTAATTAACTTTTACCTACCCCAGGCCACACGCATTGCCATGATACTCGGTGGAATCATGCTACTGCTGTTTGCCCTGATCTTGTTCAGCTCCGTGATCCCGGTGAGCGCCAACGGTGACTTCATTACGGCTGGCTGTTGAGAAAAGCTCTTGCAGATAAATGATGAAAAAACAGAGCGTTTTTCCGTGATCGCCGCCACATTTTGAAAAAGGTCTATACTTAAAAGATGTGTGTTAAAACGGAGAATCGAATGTTTAAGAAAACTGAAAAGACAGAACGAGACATCGATCAGGACGTAACCCTGCTGGCCGATACGCTGGATGAGGTTTTACGCGATTCCAGCAGCAAAACCCAAGAGGAACTGGGTGAGCTGCACCGCAAGGCAAAGAGCGTTTTACGCCATGCCCGTGCCCGCTTCAATGACTCCAGCAACCTGACACAACATGCGCAAGACGTCGCTGCCCATGCCAATAGTTATGTGCGTTCAAACCCCTGGCAGGGAGTTGGTATCGGTGCCGCCGTTGGCATCGTGATCGGCGTGTTGCTCGCCCGGCGTTAAACACCCCGAAATAAACAAACGAGCGTCTAACCCACGGGAAACCGTGGGCTGCTTGCTTTTCAAATGCCTAACACCCCAGCTCTTTCTGGCTACGGATCGCCAGCACATACAACCCGAATTATATGTGCTGTCATTGGTAATTAGGCGGAATAACCTAAACCTCTTTGATAATTTGCACGTTACCCGCTGGCTGAAAGTCGATTTCCTTACTGCGGGTATCTTTGCGCCTATTGATTTCATCAATTATCTGCACAAATAACTGCTCATTTAATTTATAAAAAGCACCCATCATAATCGCAGCAACCATTGCCAATAGGCAGGGATAAATAAAGATTAGCTGGCGTAAGCCTTCCAGCACCGCGGGCGATTGAGCAACATTGGGGATATAACCAATTTGCGTCAGCATGATCCCCGGCAACAGCCCTGCCAATGCGGCAGAAATCTTGCGCGAAAACGTATAGCCGGTATAGACCGAACCTTCCGCACGAATACCAGTTTTCCATTCGCCATAATCGACGATATCCGGCACCAGCGCCCAGTTCAGGCTGTTGACAAACGCCGTACCAAAGAAAGCCATGCAGGAGAAAGCGACGAAAGATACCGAGCTATCTCCCCAGCCGTAGTTAAGCAAATCGCCCAAACACCACAACAGCAGCCCGCCGAGATACACTTTCTTTTTGCCAAAGCGTTTCACCGCCGCAGGCACCAGCAGTACGCCAATCAGAATGCAACCCATGCTGAAAAAGCCCATATAGGACAGCAAACGGATATCGTGCAATACGTACTGAGTGTAATAAACCTGGATTGCCAGCTTGATATTAAACGCCGCCAGCGTACACAAATTAGCGATACACAGCACCAGCAGCGGCGGATTGTTAAAAATGGCACATAAGGATTTAACGATCCCCGGTTTATGGTGCTCCGGTATCATCTCGACGTAACGTTCTTTTACCCCGGCATGGCACCACCACATGCAGAATACGCCGCAGGTGGCAAACACCGTGGCCGCCACCAGATAACCGATCTCCGGGCGGCTGGTGAACAGTGCCTGAATCGGTACAAACCCAACGGTACACAGCAGCAGGCCAAGCGTGGCCCCTCCCTGCCGCCAGGCGGCCAGTTGCGCACGCTCCTGCGGGTTCTTGGTGATCGCTGGCACCATCGCGCCATAGGCACAGTTCATCAGGCTGTAAAACAGACCGAACAGCATAAACAGCACCGTCGCCAACAGAGTTTTGGCGTTCAGGCTGAAACCGCTATTGAGGAAGTTAGCCACCGCCAACAACGCTACCGGCAGTGCCGCATAGAAAATAAAGGGCCGGAATTTACCCTCGGCACCGATATTACGCCGCGAATCCAACAGCACGCCGGTCAGCACATCGGTGAAGGCGGTAAAAAACTTGGCAATCAGGAAGATAACCCCGCCGTAGATCGCGGGTAGTCCCAGGATATCGGTATAGAATTTCAGCAGATACAGCGTGCCGATACACAGCATCAGGTTAGAACCAAAATCCCCCATGCCGTAAGCGAGTTTTTCACGCAGCGGCAGCCGCAGCGTGACAGGATCAGCAAAAAGTGTAGAGTTGGCCATCTGACAGGTCCTCATAGCCTATCTCAATAGGCTTTTATTATTGTTTTAACCCGTTTATCCATCGCTGCGATGGCCTGCCATAAACGGGTTGTCAGGTTGAGTCTGTTTACACTGCCGGGCTCATCTTGCGTTTTCGGGTTGCCAGTTCATCCACAATTTTGAGGTAGTTTTTCTCGGTCAGGTGGTAGAACAACCCCATGGTTAATGCCGTCAGCACCGCCAGCCCACAAGGGTAGATAAAGATCAGTTGCCGCAGCCCTTCCAGCGTACCCGCCCCCTGTTCCACGTTAGGCACATAGCCGATATAGGCCAGCATCACGCCGGGGAAAAAACCGGCCAGCCCTTGGGAAACTTTGCGAAAGAAGGTAAAGCCGGTATACACCGTGCCTTCGGAACGCACGCCGGTTTTCCATTCGCCGTATTCCACGGTATCGGATACCAGCGCCCAGTTCAGGCTGTTGACGAAAGCGGTGCCAAAAAATGCCAGGCAGGAGAACAGCACAAACAGCGTGGAAGTGCTGCCCCACAGGTAGTTCATCGCATCGCCAAGGATCCATAGAGAAAGACCGGCCAGGTAGACGTTTTTCTTACCAAAGCGTTTCACCACCGTCGGTACCAGCAGCACGCCGAGCAGAATGCAGCCCATGCTGAAAAAACCCATGTAAGACAGCAGGGTAATATCGTTAAGCACGTATTGGGTGTAGTAGATCTGGATCGCCAATTTGATGTTGAACCCGGCCAACGTACACAGGTTGGCGATGCACAGCACAAACAGCGGTTTGTTGCCGGCAATCGCTTTAAAGGATTGCAGCAGGCCCGGTTTTGGCGCACCCGGCTTCGGTAGCTCGACGTAGCGTTCTTTCACGCCGGAGTAACACCACCACATGCACAGCATGCCAGCAAATGCGAATACCCCTGCCGCCACCAGATAGCCCACCTGCGCCCGGCCCTCAAACAGCGACAGAATCGGCACAAACCCCACGGTACACAGCAGCAGGCCGATCGTCGCCCCACCCTGACGCCAGGCGGCCAGTTGCGCACGCTCCTGCGGGTTTTTAGTCATCGCTGGCACCATCGCGCCATACGAGCAGTTCATCATGCTGAAGAACAGCCCGAACGCCATAAAGATCAATGTGGCGATCACCGTTTTAGCGGTGACATCAAACGAGGTACCGATAAAATTGGCCACCACCAGCAGCGCCACCGGCATTGAGGCGTACAGGATAAACGGCCGGAACTTGCCTTTCGGCCCGATATTACGCCGGGAATCCAGCATCAACCCGGTGCCGATATCGGTAAATGCGGTAAAGAAACGGGAGATCAGGAAGATCACCCCACCCCAGGCGGCTGGGATACCCAGCACATCGGTATAAAATTTCAGCAGGTACAGCGTACCCACGCATAACAAGAGGTTAGATCCCACATCGCCCATGCCGTAGGCGAACTTTTCGCGCAATGGCAACGTTAGCGTAACCGGGTCCTGGCTCGCTTTACTCATGGTGATTCTCCTTGGAAAACACCCTGTTCCAGAGTTAACCGCCGTTGGCCGGGTGGGCCAATGGCGGTTGACCATTTTTAGAATGACGATGCCCGCAATGAGGCAAACAGCTCGGCCCATTCGCTGCTGGCGCGGTAAAACACTGGGGGTTGGCCGATCGGTGCCGCCACCGTGACTTCCCCGCCGCCGCTATGTGGCTCGCCAGTCCACAGATTGATCCAGCTATCCTGCGGCAGATAGAGCGTCCAATCGCTGCGCCCTTCTTCATGCACCGGTGCCACCAGCAGATCACGGCCAAATAGGTATTGGTATTTCAGGCTGTAGGTGTGCGCGTCGTCCTCGTAATGCAGAAACAGCGGGCGCATCACCGGCAGGCCTGATTGCGCATTCAGCGCTACCGCCTGTTTGATATAGGATTTCAGGGTGCTGAATACTCGGCTCATGCGGGCAAACTGGCGGATGGTTTCCACATCGTGATCGAACTGCCAGTTATCATCCGGGCGGTTGCCCTCATGGGTGCGCATCAGCGGCGTAAAGGCACTGAACTCGCACCAGCGCATCAGCAATTCTTTGCTGCGTTTCATGTCGAACAACGTGGTGTAACCGCCAATATCGCTGTGATGCAGGCCGTGGCCGGTCATTGCCAATGACAGCGCCGCCGGGATCACCGAAGCCAAACCGTCGTCCAGACTCCAGTCAACGTTTTGGTCGCCCGCCCACATCATCACCGAATATTTCTGGCTGCCGGTGTAACCGGCACGCATAAAGAACAGGATCTCGCCCAGCTTGCCGCTTTCCACCAGCGCATCGTAGTTACACTTGGCCCACAGCGCGGGCCAGGCGTTATGCATGATTTCCGCATCCACACCGTTGTGCATCACGGTGTCGGTCGGCAGGTATTCGCCAAAGTCTGCCATCCAGCCGTCAAGACCGAACTCAATCAGGTTCTTTTTGATGACGTTCTTGTACCAGTCGTAGGCCTCCGGTTTGGTGAGATCGACCACCCCGGCATAGAATTCGCCAAACTCGACCTGATAGTCGTTACCGCTGTAGTCCTTGGTCAGATAGCCCTGTTCGGCCGCTTCGGCATACAGCTCTTTTTCGATCGCCACATAAGGATTGATGTAACCGAGGAAACGTACCCCTTCTTTCTTCCACTGGGGAATACGCTTATCCAATGCGGGATACAGTTCGCTGTCCCAGCGCCAGTTCCACATCAGGCGTTTGCCGAAAGAGGTGATACGGCGGCCTTCCCAATCCTGCGCCCAAATGCCGCTGACTTTAACACCGTGTTCACGCATCAGATCCAGCTTCTGCTGGCAGACTTCCGTACCGCCCTGAATCCCCAGGATCACGCCGTCATACACCCAGTCCGGCAGTTCCGGCTGGCGCCCCAATAGCGCGGTGAGCTTCTCCAGCAAACCGATGTAGCTACTGGCGCAGTCAATACGCAGCACCGCCTGATCCTGCCAGATCGCCAGCTCATGGAAATCAGGGGCAGAAAAATCAAAGTTCATGTAGCAACTGTTTTCCACATGGCAGTAATACTTCTGGCTGCTGACAAAGGTCGGCTGAGGGAAAAACGTCCAGTAATAATCGCCACCGGCATTCTCCTGGCAGTCCGCCAGCCAGGTGACATAGGTCTGTTTGTTACGGCCAACCCCTTGCTCGCTGGTCCACAATGGGAACGGCTTGCCGCGCAGATCAAAATAGGAAAACTGCTCGCCGCAGCCATAAACATGATCGGCAGGCTGAGCGGCCAAGCGCAGCCACATACGGTTGTTGGTCTGATCGCTGTTGTGCAGCTGCATTTCCAGCCGCCCTGCCGCATCGGTGGTGATCTGTAACGTACTGTGGGCGACGTTGCCACGGCTGAAACGGATGCTCCAGCCTTGTGCCTGTGGGGTAATACTGGCATCGGTCAGCGCCAGTTTCTCACTGAGCTGATCTTTGATGCTGAAATTGCCACGGAACATCTCGATATCCGCCTTGCCGCGCCCGATCCACAGGCAAGGAGCATCCGGGGTGTGGCGCAGCAATACGCGCTGCTGAAAAATCAGGGTGAAGCCGCCATCATGCTGCGTCAGTTCCAAGCCTTGCTGAGAAGCCATGATCCATTCTCCTAAAGGTTAAATTCGTTATTTTTTCACGTGTTGGTATTGGCATCGTGATTCAAGTGAGTTCAAGCACCTCTAAGCCCAGCAGATCGGCCACTTTGCGCAGCAGTGGCCGATGTTCGCCGTACACCAGCGAGGTGTGATGCTCCATACCGGCGGCAATCAACCGCTGGCGATAGGTATCGGCATCTACATCCAGCCGCGCGGTGCCTGCGGTGCCGGAAAACGCCAATGGGGCTTTGATCATCTCGCCACCAGCCAGCATCAGGCGCAGTTTGCCTTCGCCTTGGGTAATGCGGCACAGCGTGATGCGCCCTGGCTTCAGGGCAAATTCAGACAACAGTGGTAACTTGCGGTTAGAGTGGATAGTGGCCTGCACCGGGCCATCGCGATCGGCCATGTCGATCGGTGCCTGGCCGCAGTGCCAGAACACCACGCTGTTATCCTGTGGATCGATATCCACCAGATCGGTATTGAACGCCGCATTGCCGGACGCCCACTGCACCATCAGCGAAGACAGTACGCCAAACATGTCAGCCTCACAGCCGCACGGGACTTTATCTTCGTTCATCAGCGCCAGCGCACCGCAGGCAGCACAGCCGTAGTCGGTGAAGAAGTCCGGCCAGCAGCGCACGGCAATGCCGGTATAACCTTCACGCTGCGCTTTCTCACGCAGGGCGGAGTAAACCTTGAGGGTTTTGCGGGTGGCGCTTTGATCCATTTCCGCCAGATTGGGAAAGTCTTTGGCACGGCGGGCATAGGGTGCATCAGCCACGCTGTCCGGCAGCGCTTTCACTTCGTCGATAAACTCCAGCACCGGCTGGCGCGCTACTTCTACGCCAAAATGCCGTTTCAACTGCTGTTGGTTGTAGTTACAGGCTTCAAACCCCAGCGGATGCTCGCCAATCACCATCACTTTGGCCTGTTTGAAACGTTTGACGATCGCCGCTGCCTGCGCCAGTTGCTGCAATTCGTTAATGAGGCGGCTATCGCTCGGCAAGCCATGCAGGGTCTGCACCTTGATCGCCTCACGGCTCAGCGCGTGACAGGCCAGATTCACACCGCAGAACGAGTTCAGCCGCAGGCGGCCACCGGTACGCGCTTCTGGGAATGACCACATCGCCGTTGGCAGCGGGAAATCACGCGCCACTTCGATGGTCAACGAGGCATCGGTAAAGGTCACCTGCAAAATCAGCAACAGATCGAGATCCGCCTGTTTGAGCGCAGGCAACGCTTGCAGGGCCGATGCCGCATCAAACTGCAATACCGGCTCCCCCACCAGTTCGATATCCATACCGTTGAGCGCCTGCCACGCCTGCACCAGCATCTCCTGCGCGTAAGGAACGTCAAAGGTATTGCGGCCTAAGGCCAGCACGCCAACTTTTGCTTTATTTGTCATTATGTTGCTTCCAGTAATCGGGAAAATGAATCAAGTTCTATGCCACGGTGCTGAAACGATGCTCGGTGCGGCTGCGATATTTTTCGCCTGGGCGTAACACCACGTTACCGAAATGAGCATGATGAATGCTGTCTGGGAAAGCCTGCGTTTCCAGACAGATACCGGAAAACGCCTGATAGCGATGCCCGGCCTTGCCGTGCCAGATTTTGTTAGACAGCTTAAAGGCGTTATAAAACTGCACGCCCGGCAGCGAGGTATGCACTTCCATCACTCGCCCGCTGTGCGGGCAAATCAGGCTGGCGGCCGGATGCAACGTACCGTCGCCCGGTTTAAGCACATAGTTCATATCAAAGTCCTGCGCCGGGCGGTGCCGCATCGCATCCCCCAAACGGCGGGCATGACGGAAATCAAATGCCGTACCGGCCACGCGGCGGATCTCGCCGGTCGGTAGCATGGTGGTTTCATCCACCGGAGTGATAAAATCCGCTTCAATTTTGAGTTGCTGATCGTGGATCAGGTGTGTGTGACCGCGCAGATTGTAATGACTATGATTCACCAGGTTAACCAGCGTCGGCCGATCCGTTTCCGCCTCAAAACCCAGCGTCATTACGTTGTCTTCGGTTAGGCCGATACGGTGACGCACCGATAAACTCCCTGGATACCCTTCCTCACCATCAGCAGAAATTCGGCTGAAAATAATGCCGTCGCCATCTTCTTGCGCCTGCCAGACATATTTGTCAAAACCGCGCAGCCCGCCGTGCAAATGCTGCCCGGTCGGCAGTTCGTTGGCGGCCAGAACATATTCCTGGCCGTCAATTTTGAAACGCCCTCCGGCAATACGGTTGGCGCAGCGCCCGGCGATCGCACCAAAGAACGGGTGCCCGGCCTGATAAGCCGCCAGGTTGTCAAACCCCATCACAATGTCTTCTGCCTGGCCGTGCCGATCCGGCACCCACAGTTGAGTAATGATGCAGCCGTAATCGGTCACACACAGCCGCATACCGTTAGCGTTGCTCAGCGTGAACAGAGAAACCGCCTGCCCCTGATGTTCACCAAAATGCTGACGTTGAATCGTTGTCATAATCTGCCCCTTACCGTTAGCGCGACGGATGCCTAAAACAGTGCGGCCTTGCCCTGGCTGCCAAACAGCCTGATTTTTTCGGCCACTTTCTTTTTCATCACATCGCGGCCATGCCCAAGCGAAACCGCCAGCACAAACTCTGTGGGATCGTTATTCAGCACTTCGGCCACGCCCTGAGTGAAAGCCTGGCGCAGTTCGGTATCCACATTGATCTTGGCTACCCCCAACGCAATCGCTTTACAGATTTGATCGTCCGGTACACCGGAACCGCCGTGCAGCACGATGGGCTTTCTGACGATTTCGCGGATCTCTTGCAGGCGGGCAAGTGCCAGCTTGGGCGTTTGTTTATACAGGCCGTGGGCAGTGCCGATAGACACTGCCAAGTAGTCCACCGTGGTCAGTTCAGCAAACTTCAACGCTTCATCACTGCTGGTGATCAGGGCGTCTTTTTCATCAACCGAAATATCATCTTCGGTGCCACCGATCTTACCGATCTCCCCTTCAACGCCGATGTTCAAGGCATGAGCCACATCCGCTACCGCACGGGTAATCCGCACGTTTTCGTCAAACGGTAAATGTGAACCATCAAACATCACCGATTGGAAGCCAGCCTGCACCGCCTGCATGGTCTGCGCGAAGCTGCGGCTGTGATCCAGGTGAATACACACTGGCACGCTAATGTCGTGCATAAAAGCGTCGATCATGGCTTTCATCGGTTCCAGACCCATCACGCTAATCACTTTCTGGCCCACCTGAATCATCACCGGCGCCTGTTCCTGCTCGGCAGCCAGCAAAATTGCACGAATGGTTTCGGCATTGTGTGCGCTGAAAGCGCCAATCGCATAGCCGTTGTTCCATGCGTGCTGCGTCATGGTGTAACCGGATAAATAAGACATCTTTCTCTCCCCTTGGCGCGCTGAAAATCAGGCGCTTGTGTTATCAATCAATGCTTGCCCACCAGCCCGGAAGCCGCGCGAACCTGTTCCAGAATGGCGCTCCAATCCTGACGCCCACGCCCGCTGGCGCGGGCCTGGCTGTAAACCTCGCGCGCCGCCGCGCCCAACGGCATGGCAACGTGCAGCTGATTGGCGACATCCAGCGCAATGCCTAAATCCTTATGCGCCAGATCGATCATGAACGCCGGGCTGAGATCGCCTTTCAGCACCTTGTTCGGCCATGAGGTGGTGAAATGGCCTTTACCGGCCGGCGTGCCGTTCATCACTTGCAGCGCCACATCGAACGACAACCCCAATGCCTCGCACAACACTGCGGCTTCGGCAGACAGCGCATTGAGTGCAATACTCATGTAGTTGTTGATCAGCTTCACGCGAATCCCCATGCCTGGCCCACCGGCATTGACCAGCTCCGATCCCATCGCCATCAGCACCGGCGTAGCGCGCTCTACCTGCTCAGCCGTGCCGCCGGCCAGGATCAGCAAAGTGCCCGCCTGCGCGTGATCGGAAGTGCGCCCTACCGGGGCATCCATCAGGCTGAAACCACGCGCCTGCATGTCGGCAATCAGCCGATCGGTTTGCAGCGGGTGAATGGTGGACATATCCATCACCAGTGCCGCTGGCGACAAGGCAGAACACACGCCATCGGCAGCAAACAACACCTCACGCACCAGATCGCCATTCGGCAACATGGTGATCACGAATTCTGCATCCAGCGCTGCCTGCGCCGGGTTAGCTGCCGCCGTTGCTCCCAACGCTACCAATGCGCTGACCGCAGCAGAGCTGATATCAAAAACGCTCAGCCGATGGCCCTGTTTAATCAGATTGCTGGCCATCGGTGCGCCCATTTGCCCTAACCCGATAAAGGCGATCTGTGCCATGGTGCTTCTCCTGTTCTGTACGGTTGTCAGCGTTGTGTCAATTTATCGACCACAACCCAGACTGTTTTTGTCTGTTTTTGATCGTATTTGTAATTTATAGTCAAAAAATTGACATGCATCACTCTTTTCACATTTGAGAAAATTAAAATGATGACATCGTGATCGATAGCCGCTTTTTGGTGAAAATCGTTTTGCTAACAGCAGATGAAAATAAGGAAGCCAGACCATGACTCGCATTGCCTGTGTAGGTATTACGGTGCAGGACCGTTTGTATTACGTGGAGAAACTGCCGCAAGGGGGCGGGAAGTTTGTTGCCAGCGACTACCGGGAAATTGGCGGTGGCCCGGCGGCAACGGCTGCGGTAGCTGCCGCCAGACTGGGTGCGAAAGTCGATTTTATTGGCCGCGTCGGGGACGACGCCACCGGGCAAGTGTTACTGGCAGAGTTAGCCAGCTATGGCGTCAACACCGCCTATACTCGCTGCTGCTCACGGGCTCGCTCGTCGCAATCGGCGGTGCTGGTGGATGCCCAGGGTGAACGCATCATCATTAACCACCCCAGCCCAGACCTGCCGGAAGAAGCGAGTTGGTTAAACGATATCGATTTTAGCCAGTATGATGTGGTGCTGGCGGACGTGCGTTGGCACCAGGGGGCGCTGGCAGCCTTTACGCTGGCACGGCGCGCCGGAGTCGCCACGCTGCTGGATGCCGACATAACACCGCAGGACATCCGCCCGCTGGTGGCATTGGCCGATCACGCTGCGTTTTCCGAACCGGGCTTGGCACGAATGACGGGAACCAGTGACATTGAAAAAGGCTTACGCTTAGCAAAAAATGACAAAAACGGACAAATCTATGTCACTCGGGGCAAGCAAGGCTGTTTATGGCTAGAAAATGACCAACTGAAACATCAGCCCGGCTTTAAGGTTGAGGTAGTGGATACCACCGGAGCAGGAGACGTTTTTCACGGCGCATTGGCGGTAGCACTGGGTTCCCAGCCGGATCTTGCCCAGGCGGTTCGCTACGCCAATGCAGTTGCCGCTCTGAAGTGTACTCGCCCCGGCGGGCGTGCAGGCATCCCCAATTGTGATCAAATAGACTCTTTCCTGGCCAGTTTTGTATAAAATGACCAACTGATGACCCTATTTAAGAGAAATGAACATGAATCTGACTGAACTTACCGGCAACCCGCGCCACGATCAGCTGATTCAGTTGATCGCCAAACGCGGCTATATGAACATTGATGAGTTGGCGCAGCTGCTGACCGTTTCAACCCAAACGGTACGGCGCGATATCCGCAAACTGAGCGAACAGGGGTTGATTACCCGCCATCACGGCGGCGCGGGGCGCGCTTCCAGCGTGGTCAACACTGCGTTTGAGCAGCGCGAACTCTCTTACACCGAAGAAAAAATCGCAATTGCGGAAGCAATTGCTGATTACATCCCCGATCGTTCCACGGTGTTTATCACCATCGGTACCACGGTTGAGCATATTGCCCGTGCGCTGATGAACCACAGCCACCTGCGGATTATCACCAACAGCCTGCGGGTGGCCCATATTCTGTATAAAAATACCGAGTTTGAAGTGATGGTGCCGGGTGGCACTCTGCGCCCGCACAACGGCGGTATTATCGGCCCCAGTGCGGTGGCTTTCGTCGCCGGGTTCCGTGCCGATTATCTGATCACCAGCGTAGGGGCAATTGAAGCGAATGGTGATTTGCTGGAGTTCGATGTCAATGAATCCAGCGTAGCGAAAGCGATGATGGCGCATTCGCGCCATATTCTGCTGGCGGCGGATCACACCAAATTCCACGCCTCTGCGGCGGTAGAAATTGGCAATACCCGCCAGGTTACGGCACTATTTACCGACGCGCCACCGCCCCCTTCGCTGGGGACGTTGCTGCAACAACAACAGGTAGAGTTAGTGGTGACTTCAACCACCGCCGAACAACCGACGCTTTAAAAGCTGGCGGCCAGCCCGCCAATTCCTGGCAGACCGTTAACGGCGGCGGGTATTACCCTGATGGTAATACCCGCTCCCCCCCTAAAACGAATGACAACAATTTAGGGACACTGCCTAGTTAATATTCGCCAAACCAGGTAGTGCAAAACTGAGCCACTTTCGGGAGGTTAGGGTTTGGCAAAGGTATTTAAAATACCTTTGCCATTGCTTATATGCTCACATCAACCGCTCGCCGCTACCGTTAATAACTGCAAACTAAGGCATCGCCAGAATAGCCGTAGCCGAACCGAAGAAATCACCTGCTTCTACGTTACCTGTTTTCGTCAGCGTAGACATAAACTCCACTGGCATCTTGATACTCGCTAAAGCACGTATTCTGACCCCTGTTGCGCCATTCACTCCGCCAATGGTCAAGCGGGATTGCAGGCTCCCATCACTTCTGAGGTTTACCAGGCCATTACCGCCCGCCCCTGCGGCATAAACCATGACATCCATATCTTGTGTACAGCGGATGTAACCGGTCTGCCGCGCCTGATGCCCTTCAATATTTTTCAATTGGATCTGGCCATGCGTCAATTCAACGCTGGTTTCGGTAAATTCACATTTACCCACCGGCGGCGGAACGATACCGCATAAACTGCTGGGCATCATGATACTCCCAGCAGCACTACCGGTACCTGTGGTCGATTTATAGTATACCCCGACACATTCCTGAGTAACGGCGGGACCAACGTGATTCTGGGTTCCGCTACGCGGTAGCGAATACTTACGCTGAAAAGCGGCTCCCACCTCGCCTACCGTTGCATAACTCTGGATACCATCAATAAATTCTGCACCATCCGAAACACCGGGCCCTGCTTCACCCGCATCGCTGTGGCGGTGGCCGATAAATGCTGTGCATTGTGACCAGCGATAACAGGGATTCGGCGTTGAATCGACAGTATCCCAATATTCAATGGTCCACCAATATTTAGCATTCGCAGGTGTCCCTTCACTTTTAGTAATATAAGAATAAATCGCGCTATGGGCGCTATACGCTGTCAACATGGTGACAGCCAAAAAAATAATACGAATGGCTTTCATAAACGCCCCTGTGATTATCCTTAATCCATCGTGTATTAATAAGTAATATTGTTGGCATCGGGGTAAGCCGTATTACAGGCTACTCATATTCCAATAAAAACGTTGCACTGGCGCTAAAATCACCAGGGGTAATCGTTTTCTGGGTAATCGCTTCGGGTTCCCCCTGCACATAGGTGCGCAGGTTGAGCGTATTATTCCCTGCAACCAACCCCTGGTTATAACTGCCTGTATTTAACGCCACCAGATTGCCCTGCGTTGTTTCGATACCAATGGCAATTCCGCTGGTCTGGCTTGCACCCGATATCGCCAGCAACCCACGCAGTTTGGTATTTTCAATACCGGAAAACGTCAGTTTCACCAAATTACCCAAACTGATATCACAATCATCCAGATGTAATACCAACGGTTCGCCCAGCGTGCGGCCATTGAGGTAGAGATATTTTTCAACGATCGAACCAAAATCAACCGTAATATTTTCATCTGCCACTCTCAATGTGCACGGCTCTGCGACCAATGCCCCTTTGAAACGTAGATTATCGGCTGCGAAGGATAAATTCGGTGAACCGAATAACCCTGCCAGCATGGGCAATAACAGTGCTGCAAAGCGCATCATGTCGCTCCCTATTATTGGTAATCAGCCTGAAGCGTGACTGCGGCTTCAAATGCGCCTTCCGTTAATAACACTCCCGGTTTTTGTACCGGCACGGCTTTAAGCTGGGGTTTACTGGCAGGCGTGGTGGTAATTTCACTTCCCAGGACAAACGGTTGGCCATCACGCAGGATTTTAATTCCCAGGTTGCTAATATTGGTCTGTACCGCCGCATTATCAAAAGAGGTACTGTTTCCCGTGAGTTTCAACTTTAATACCCAACTGTGGGTATTAGGTTCACAGACCAGATCATAGTTAATATCCTGCATATAATTAACGCCATCGACCTTTTTAACCCCCACCTTTACGCCGAAATCAACGGTGATATTATTGCCACTGTTAATAGTGCAGGGAGGGGGCTCAAGTAATGTTCCCCGAAATGCCACATCCCCCCCGGCGGCAAACGCAATCGATAAATAGCTACTCAAACCCGCAGCCAGCAGGGAAAACCGTAAAATCCACATGACTTATGTCTCCCTTCCTTTACTGGTAATCGATTAATAACGTCGCGGATGCCGCAAACTCACCACCGGTCAGGGTCACTCCACTCTGCTTAACCAACACCGCATAAAGCTCCGGTTTGCTGGGGTAGGTATAATTAAACCAGGTATTGGCATTTAATGGCTGTGCCCCGTGGTATAACGCAATACCTAATCCGTTTTTATCCGTACGCAGCAGAGCCGAATTAAACGTGGCCGCAGTGCCCTGTATGCTCATTTTCAGGTTATTGGATTTTTGGATGTCGCAACTCAAACTATAAGTAATCGCCTGTTTATAGTTAACGCCATCAATACGGGTGGTCATCACCTCGTTACCAAAATCCACCTGAATCGTTTGATTATTATTAATCGTACAAGGCGGAGGAATGATCACCGTCCCTCTGATATTTACCGGCATATTGGCGACAGATGGAGCACTCATCAGCAAAATACCCAGTAATACTCCGGTACGATATTTACCTCCTCCCCCGGTTCGCATTGCACTCCTGCGATGCCCACCCAGTACAGGATAATGTTGTTGCATACGTTCTCTCCTAGCAGACCGGAACCGCGCCCTCTCCCTGTGACCTGGCACGACCCGTTTGGGTTAACCCTTCTTCTCCGGCACTACCTGACAGCTCGCACCGCCGCAGCGGAACGTCAACGCCGGGCGCCCACCGTAGTCGTTAACATAGGTCAGCACAGGCGCCTCCCCCAGCACCGATGCGCTCACCGCCAGCGGCGCACTCCCTTTAGGATCCAGCATCAGCGGCTCAAAGCCCGGTGCACTGATCCCCTTCCGGCTACCCGCATCCACTAAAGTCACGTAATAAGGCGTTGGGTTATTGACCACATATTTATCACCCTGCTTCGTCAGGGTCAGTTGTTCCTGCCAGGGTGTGGCCATTTCTGCGGTGGTCTTCATCAGGCTTTTTGGCCGATAAAACAGTTTGATGCGTGTTTGCAGCGCGATCTGCAAAGTGTTCGCCTTATCGCTCTTTGGCGGGATTTCACGCAGATTGAAGTAGTACAAGGTTTCCCGGTCCTGCGGCAGTTGATCCACCATCGGCAACGCCTGAATTTTCACCTGGCTTTTCGCCCCCGCTTCAATACGCTGCACCGGCGGCAGCACGGTCAACGGGCTGGTCACTTTGTTGCCCTGTGCATCATCTATCCAGCCCTGAGCCAGATAAGGTAATTGCTTGTTGTCATTATTCACGTTCAAGCTGACGGACTTATCTCCCCCGGCAAAGATAATCCGGGTACGATCCAGCGCAATGGCCGCCTGAGCCTGCGTTGTCAATACGCACAGTAACGTTCCGGCAGCCAGCACCACCTTCGTATTCATTCTATTCATGCCATATCTCATCATCGTATTGTCTCAGCGTTTGTCTGTACTGCGGCCAAGTCTGTAGTCTCTGTTTTCGGGGCTATCGTTCGGCATGGCAGCAGCAATTCACTCGCCCCGTTATTAGGCAACACGGCCGGTAATATCAGTTCGCACTGCGCCTGTTCATCCCAGTACACCGTCATTTTTTCGCCACGTTCGATGCCGCTCAGATATACGCTGCCACCGTCGTTGACGATCCCCACATCGCGTTTTTTCCGATTCTGTACGGTAGCCCCAAAGGGTGGCATGGTGCCGTCCGCCAGCCGGATCACCGCCATAGCCTTCTCACCCGCGATGACGTCAAAGCGGCGGTAACCTATCGCCCCTTCGGTCAAGGTCGCCTGCACCACTGACTTCAACGCTTCGGCGTTATCCGGCAGTTGGTCCAGATCGATGTTCACCTGATTGCGGTAATAGTTGTTCATATCCGCTACCACCGCCTTACCAAAGCGGTTAGTCAGCACCGGTGCGCCATAGTTGCGCACCGGGATATCCGCCACGCCGTCGGTATCAACCAGCAGACGAGTACCGCCTGGCACCACTACCCGGTGCAGCGCCGCCCCTTCACGGGTCGCCGTTGCTCCGCCCTGCAAGGCCAGCCCTACTACACTGTAGCTCCCTGCCTGAGTACTGGCGGTGGCATTAATCTGCGCCCAATCCGCCTGGTGGCTATAGAAACCGCTCGCCAGTGCGCCCTTGCGCGTCCAGCCGCTGCTCACCTGATAGCTGCCACGATCGCCGACGCGATCGGAGTAACTCACCCGGTGCGTGTTGTCATTGCGATCCCATGTTCCGCTGTAGCTCACCGAGCCTCTGTTACCCCAAGGCAGCGACAGCGACAGGAACACCCCATCATCATTCAACCCATTGTATTGATTGCGGTAACCCGTCATCGACAGGCTAAGATTCTTAAAACGGCCAATGTCGAGGTAACGCATCAGCGACAGGCTGTAGCGATCGTTAGCATCCCGATCCCAATAAGTCTGGTGGTCATAGTTCAGGTTGGCCGTCAGCCCGATGTTACGGAACTGCTGGCTGTAAGACACGGTGTACATTTCTTTGCTGTTCTGGCTGCGGGTGCCCAGATTGCGCGCTTCAATAAATTCGCCCATGGTCATAAAGCTGCGTTCCGAGAAGCGGTAGCCGGCAAAGGTCACCTGACCGCCAATCTGATCGAAGTTCTTCGAATAACGCAGGCGATACGAGCCCCCTGACAGAGATTCCTGCTGTGGCAAACGCGCCCATGACTGCGTCACGTCAAACGACAAGGCGCCAAACGCCATCAGGTCACGGCCGATCCCCAATGCCAAAGCGTTGTATTCATCACCGGCCACGCCACCCCCGAACAATGACCAGCCATTGTTGATCCCCCAGGAGAATTCACCGCTGCCAAACAGCGGGCCCTGCGTGCGGTGCCGCCAGTCGGTCGGCCGACCACTAGCCAGCTTGTAGCGCACCATGCCCGGCCGCGTCAGGTAAGGAATACTGGCCGTACTGATGCTGAATGCCTGTACGCTGCCATCCTGTTCTTCAACCCGCACATCCATCAGCCCAGAGACTGCGTTACTCAAATCCTGAATACGGAACGGCCCAGCCGGGACTAGCGTTTCATACAGCACCCGCCCTTGCTGGCTGACCACTACGCGGGCGTTAGTACGCGCCACGCCACTGACTTCCGGCGCATAGCCGCGCAGGTTAGGTGGCAGCATGGCGTCATCGCTCACCAGGCTCACCCCGGTATAGCGGAAACTGTCAAAAATGTCGGAGTTAAGGAAATCTTCACCCACCGTCAGTTTGGCGCGCAACCGCGCGATCGCCCGGTAGGCGGTGTACTGTGTCCATTCGAAATTTCGCCGGGTCGGCTGCCCCGATCCGGTCTGGTGCTCAATCTGAGTCTGCCAACTGGCGCGTAACCGCCAGCTTCCCGCGTTGGCTCCCACCACGCCGTTACCGCTCAGGTTATAACCTTTCTGCACATTGTCATTTTGCGTCTGACGCTGATTCTGCGCGTTGAGGTTGTAATCCAGCAGCAACCCAGGAATGCCATCGTCCCAGCGCGCAGGCGGATCCCAATCGGCGGCGCTGTATTCAAGGTAAGCTTGAGGAATACTGAGATACAGCGTGTTGCTGCCTAAATCAGGGCGCACCGTCATCCCGTCAAGGCTGCCGATCACCAGACACTGGCCGTTATGCCACCAGGCCAGTTGACGGGCAAATTCCTCTTTGAGCCCTATCTGCTTCACCAAGATCGGCGGTAAGCAGGCTTCCGTGCTGGCTGCGTCCTTTTCCGCCGGGTAAAACTGAATCGATTGTTCTGGCAGTTCTTGTTGATTTACGTTGACCACCAGGCTGTATTCACCTGGCATCACATAGCCTGCGCGGGCAAAACGCCCCAAATCAATGTTGCCGCGCTCCTGTACATCCAGAACGTCGGTATTGAATTCGATGGGTTGTGCGGCAGATACTTGGCCATTCGCCAGTGCTAACGCAATCAGCAGCGGCAACAGGCGGGTACGCGGAACCTGTACTTCTACACGTGGGATGCTCATCATCCATTGACCTTTATGCGTTAATAACTTTCCCGGACGTTATGGTTGTTATTAAAGGGAATACCCTGCCGGAGAAGTAAAGCTGTCTTGACGCGCTGACTATCCATATCACGTCAGCATGCGGCTCAGTAATAGTCGAGCTGGTAGCGCACCAAAGCCGAATAGGTGCCGGTCTGCAACGGTTGACTGTTGCTTACCATGCGAGCGGTATAATTCAGCCGCATTTCCTTAGCCTGCAATACCGGTGTTTGCGGTGGTAAAGGCTCACCAGGAGCAGCCTCTTGTCCTTGGGCATCACTCAACACCAGCGCTACACCGCGCGCCTCGCCATCAACCCCGAAGCGCCCATTTTCATTGCGGCCGTCAAACGTGACCCGAAAATGCTGCCTGCCCAGGATATTATCGCCAACATGTTTCAGAGCGCAGTTCACCAGGCTAATACTGAATGGTAGTGCCAATGCCTGGCTGTTATTGACAATCTGATCAAAGGGTAACGTGCCCATATTGATGGTCTGGTCACGGCTCTTAGTGTCGATATCACAGGCTGGAGCGACTATTGTCCCGCTTATATTGAGGCGGCTTCCTCCCCAGGCAGACGGTAGAGCAATGGCCCCGCTCAAAAGCAATAACATAGCTGTAGTAAACGTATTCCCTGACATCCCTGACTCCCGTAACGGCAAGTAAAGGCTGCATACGATTCCCGCATGCAGCCACGTCCAGTCTTAGTTGTATGCCAGCGTAAAGTTGGTGGTCGAGGTGAAATCGCCTTCCGTGATATCCGCCAGCGTAGTACCCGCGTGCCCTTGCAGGTAAGCAGAGAAGCTCAGGGTGTTAGCCCCAACCAGCAGGTTCTGCACGGTAGTCGCGGTGCCTAATGTGATTGGCTGGTTAGAACCATCAAACATAGCGATACTTGCTCCACGAGCACCCGTGATAGCCAGCAGGGTATTCGTGTTGCCTGTCGCGCCACCAGATGAGCCACCGAAAGTCACTTGCACTTTGTTTTTGGTACCAGAGAGATCACAACCTTGCAGCTTGATATCAAAGTTCAGTACGCTGGATTTACCACCGTTTACCAGAGCCACATTAGCTACCTGACCGAAGCTCTTGGTCTGATCAATGCTTTCTGGAGCAATAGAGCACGGCGCATCGATGATCTTACCTGTGAAATTAACTTTACCCGAGCCAGCATCAGCATTTGCCAAAGACACCATCCCCAGAGACAGAATTGTTGCCAACGCGATATTATTCAATTTCATGCTTTCTTTATCCTTAAAACGTTAATTAACGAGAAATCCCGATGCCTCATCCGGCCCAATAAAGCAGAGCTTGCCTACGCAACGCAGTTTTTATTGAACCCTAGTTGATATATCAGGCAGCATCCTTTCATTTAGTATAAAAGAAGGTATTCCTTTCCTTCCTCCTTGCGTACGGAGGGGTAATCCAGAAAAAAGACTCTTCCGAGACTTCATTTATAGAATAAAATAAATTAGTAAAATAGAAATTTACACGATAATTTAACAGCTTACATTTTTTACTCTAAAATAATCAAAAAAGTCATATTGACCTATTGTTACCAGACTTAAAAGCCAGAAAATTAATAGGCCCTTTCATCAGATACCCCCTCCTTGTCGGCCAAAATTATTACAAACCCATTTGAACATTAAAAGTTATTTTTTAAAAACACCGCTATTTCGCCATAAAAAACTCAAACTTACTCAAGAATAATCTGAATTCGATCATCAGTATCGCGAAAATCAAATTCACGACATATTATATCGAAAACACAAACAGTCGCGATCTTATTGAGCGCTAATGATGATTTAACAAAACAATAATCTATGATAGTGTTGCATTTCGTATGTGTTACATATAAAAAGAAGGGATAACTTCTCTTCATCGACTCGCTGCACTAATGCAATGGAAGGAAATTACTACGCGTACTGAGTATTTATTTCAAGAAGACTAACTCCAAGCAGACTAATAATTATTGCCAAGCACACAAAGGGAGGGTGAAAAATGGCGCATATCAATAAAATTAGGGATAGGCATCTTAATAACATACTCGTTGCTTTGCGAGCCCTTTGCCACCGTGACATTCATCAGACAACCCTTCCACCTACGGAACAGTGGCCCAAAACCCGCGATGTAGCAGAACATTGTGAAATTACTATTTATATAGCTCGTTATTATTTAATGCAGCTGGTAGAAAGCAATAAAGTCCATGTTGCCCCCAAATCGGTCGATAACAGCCTGCGTTGGTATATTGCAGAGCCTATTTTATTTTCCACAAGCAGTATACATGAAAGAAAAGCAACTCATTTACACCTAGAAAATAAATCTATGTCGTGACATAGCCTAAATTTCGTCTTTATTTTACGGTGTTATTAATTTAATACAGTGTCTATCACCCTATTATCTGGATGACTACTCCCAGGGCAGAAAGGACCCCATGCCATGACACACGCACTCTCCATCCTACTTGCCGATACCGATAACTACTTTACCTACGGGCTCCGCCTGGGGCTGCAAACGTTCTTCCAGTCACGGCATCAGGAAGTTCACCTGTTCGAAAACGAACATACGCTGAACAATGTTGACATTATTTTTTTAGGTAATAGCACTACCTGCCCCCCTTGGCTCTACCGTTTACATCAGAAAAAATGCTATCCACTGGTCTTCTTTATCAAAGATGAAAGAAGGTACAGAAACACAGATATACACCGGACAATGTGTGATAAATGTGGCGTCGGCACATTCTATCGACATCAGGACATCTTTGCATTACTGCGTTTGCTGGATAAGGTGCTCTCCCCGCCGGTAATGCCATCAGCATCACCTTACCGCCACTGCCAATGTCTGCGTATGTCTCTGCTGACGCCGCGAGAAGTGGATGTACTACAATACTTAACCCTGGGTATGAACGGGCGCGGTATCGCCACCCGTTTACACATCAGTGATAAAACGGTCAACGCGCATAAGCAAAACGCTATGCGTAAGCTGAACTTCAAGCGTAATCAAGAACTTTACCATTGGTTGCTACAGGGTGGTACCCGCTATTTAAGGGAGTCGCCACCGGATATAGCCGAATTAAACCCAATCAGTGCAGCCTATGCCTAACAATGAACTTAAATAGTGGGTGTATTTTTTAGCAAAAAACGTCGGTAGTTTTTGGCCATCACCCACTATTTTCCTATAACAATAACGGCCACTACCGGGTAAATTCCTTAGCCAAAGGCGACTTTAACAGCCTATTCAGGCTGAGCAACGGTTGCTGTATTACTTTTCCTTTCCCCAATGTGCTGCTCAGGCAGTGCCAGAGTTAATCCATCTTATTCATAAATACATTTATGTAGAACTATAAATAGAAGACAGACCTGCAGCGCGATTTTTTGGCGGCCTATAACCATCAGATAAAAATTAAACATTGGTTTAACAACCTGTCCTGCCTGATAATCTGCCTCACTGATTCTTTTGATTGAATAACCATGAACCAACAAACCGAACATCAGGGCTTGAGCCCGGCATTAACCCTTTTGATCGCCATGGCTACTGGCCTGGCAGTGGCCAGCAACTATTACGCCCAACCATTGTTAGAAACCATCGCACAAAGCTTTAACCTCTCGGTCAATCAGGCCGGTTTTATCGTCACCGCCGCGCAGTTGGGCTATGCGGTTGGCCTGCTGTTTCTGGTACCGCTTGGTGACATGTTTGAACGCCGTGGGTTGATCGTATTTATGACGCTGCTGGCCGCTGGCGGTATGTTAATTACTGCTACTTCCAGCACATTACTACTGATGATCATAGGAACCGCACTCACTGGCCTGTTCTCGGTGGTGGCTCAGCTGTTGGTGCCTTTGGCCGCTACGCTGGCACGCCCGGAGAAACGTGGCAAAACCGTCGGGATCATCATGAGCGGCCTATTGCTGGGGATCTTGCTGGCACGTACCGTGGCTGGGGCTCTGGCTGCTCTCGGTGGCTGGCGTACCATTTACTGGGTTGCCAGCGTGTTGATGATCCTGATGGCGCTGGTTCTGTGGCGAGCCTTGCCACGTTACAAACAGCATTCAGGATTGAATTACCCGCAGTTGTTGCAGTCCATCTTCTCGCTATTCTACTTCACGCCATTGCTGCGTACCCGTGCCATTATCGGTGCGCTGTCATTCGCCAACTTCAGCATTTTGTGGACGTCAATGGCCTTTCTGTTGGCCTCGCCACCGTTTAATTATTCCGAAGGGGTGATTGGGTTGTTTGGTCTGGTGGGAGCCGCAGGAGCTTTGGCTGCGTCACGTGCCGGGCATTTGGCAGATAAAGGCAAAGCGGGGCTGACCACCAGCGCCGGGCTACTGCTACTATTACTGTCCTGGGTACCCATTGCGTTAGCCAAGCATTCTCTGTGGGCCTTGATTATCGGCGTGCTGGTGTTAGATCTGGCGGTACAAGCCGTGCATGTCACTAACCAAAGCGTGATCTACCGTATCATGCCAGAAGCACGTAACCGCCTGACCGCAGGCTACATGACCAGCTATTTCATTGGTGGGGCAGTAGGTTCAGTCCTTTCCGCTACCGCTTATCAACATGCTGGCTGGAACGGGGTGGCAATCATCGGTGGGGTATTGTGCCTCCTGAACCTGCTAACTTGGTGGCGTGGTAAACGTCATGATCCGGTGGGAAAAGCCATGAAATAATTAGCACCGTTATCGTTTTTGTTGCAATTTATTAACAATACAGAGTATAAACACGATTTGAACCCTGACATTATTATAGAAAACGATAAGTCAGTGCCCAAGACCTGATAGCCACCAAGCTGCAAGCTAACGCTTATAAAGCAAGAGTAGATAGCCGTGGCTCTCTGTTTTTCTGTCATCCCTTAATGCCAGCACAGAATACCGAAACACCTCTTTTAAGTTAAAAAATCTTATGTATTTAACATTAGAGGAAACCTGAATTTGTGTCTCCTCTTAAAACACCACACAGTTTGCATGGTTAAATATTTACAAACCACTTACAAATGACACAAATTGCTAAATTATTCCTCTTGCTGATGATTTACATTATTAATCACTCTCGTTACTATAACTAACGAAATTAATGAGGCCAAAAATTATGGAAAGTTCGTTTACACCCATAGAGCAAATGCTTAATTTCCGTGCCAAACGCCAGAAAAATTTCCCTTACCAGGAAATTCTATTAACTCGCCTTTGTATGCATATGCAAAGCAAGTTACTGGAAAATCGCAATAAAATGCTAAAAGCACAGGGGATCAACGAAACCTTATTTATGGCACTCATTACGTTGGATTCGCAGGAAAACCACAGCATTCAGCCTTCTGAGCTAAGCTCAGCTTTAGGTTCTTCACGTACCAACGCCACCCGCATTGCCGATGAACTGGAGAAACGCGGTTGGATTGAACGCCGAGAAAGTGACAACGATCGTCGGTGCCTGCATCTGCACCTGACACCGGCCGGAGAAGCATTTATCGGCCAATTGCTGCCGCCGCAGCACCGATGTCTGCATTTCCTGTGGTCCACGCTGGATAACGAGGAGCAGCAACAGCTTGAAAAACTGACGCGCAAACTCTTGGCACGCCTGGATCAGATGGACGTTTCAGAACAGTTCTCCCAATAATTTCTGTTCAGGTAATCTATTTATGCGATCCCCGTTAAACTGGAGATTTACCCCATTGTGCGCTGTGTTAGTCCTGGCGGGGTGTGCATCTACCGACAATATTGCCCCGCAGTCCACATTGATGGAGCCGCAGTATCTACAGCTCGCGCAGCCTAAAGCCAGCTCACTGGCGATTAGCCCACAATGGTGGCGCTCGCTGAATGATCCACAGCTCGATGCACTGATGGCCCAAACGCTGCAAAGTTCCCCTTCGCTCAAACAGGCCGCTGCACGCGTACGCGAAGCTCAAAGCGTGGTGGGTGAAGCCCGTGCCGCCAATGGCCCCAATCTGGATTTGACTGCCAGCAGCGATCGCGCGCGCATCTCCCAAAATACCAACCAGGGATTTGGTTACCCGACCTCACCGATTTATGAAACATCCAATGCACTCGGCCTGAATCTAGCCTACGAATTCGACTGGTGGGGCAAATACCGCAATCAGGTCAACGCGGCCAAAGCTCAGGTTGATGCCGCACGTGCTGAACAGGCGCAGGCCGCACTGACACTAACCAGTTCGGTCGCTGTGGCTTATTACCAGTTGCAGGCAAATTATGCGCAGGAAAACGTGCTGCAACGGGAGGTGGCCAACCACCAGCGGTTGGCCGATCTGCGTCAACGGCAATACAAGGCAGGGATCTACGGCATAGAGATTCCACAACAGACTCTGGCGCAGGCCGACAGCACCAAGCAGCAGCTCATCCTGTTGCAGTCACAGATTGAACAGCTTAAGCATCAACTGGCAGCATTAGCCGGTCAGGGGCCAAAAGCGATGCAATCGTTGCACCCTGTGGCATTACCTGCTGAAAGTCTGCTGGCCCCCACCGGTGAATTAACCGCCGATTTGCTGGGTAAACGCCCAGACATTGCGGCACAGCGCCAACTGGTGGAATCATATAACCAACGTGTCAGCGCAGCCCGTAAAGAGTTTTACCCCAGTCTGTCAATTTCAGCCTTTGCTGGCCTGAATACCACCAATGTGGGGGGCACCAGCCCGAATCTGCTGGAAGCTGCAAGCCAGGCCTGGAACGTGATGCCAGCTATCTCTTTACCAATCTTCCACGCCGGAGCGCTGCGCAGCAAGCTAGGTGAGGAGTCTGCGCTGTATGACGAAGCGGTGGAAGCCTATAACCAGACTCTCCTGAACGCACTACGGGAAACGGCCGATGCCATTACCCTACAGCAAAGCAAAACCCAACAATTGCAACAGGCAGCTTCAGCGGCCCAATCCCAACAGCAAGTCTATCGAGTCGCTAATGCCCGATATCAGGCAGGGGTTATCGGGCGCGATGAGTTGCTGACCAGCCAGTCACAACTATTACAGCAACAACAGGCAGAACTGAATGCCAGCAGTGAATTGATACAGGCGAAAATAGGCTTGATACGTGCGCTGGGGGGTGGCTATCAGGCCCCAGCGGCAGATGCGAAAGTATAATAAATACAGATATAAAATGTGGAGAACACCATGAGTGCAAGCGAGGAAACTCAAATCCCGCAGCAACCGAAAAGTAAAAAGAAGCAGCGGAAATTTTGGCTGCTGCTATTGACGGTTATTTTTATTGTTATTGGGGTGGTTTATTCAGTGTATTGGTTCCTGGTACTGCGTCACCACCAGGAAACGGATAACGCCTATGTCGCCGGTAATCAGGTCCAGATCATGGCTCAGGTGGCTGGCAGCGTAAACAGTGTAACATTCGATAGCACGGATTTCGTCCGTAAAGGGGATGTTCTGCTGACGCTTGACCCTACTGACGCCGAACAAGCTTTTGAACGTGCGAAAACTGCGCTGGCCAACAGCGTGCGCCAAACGCATCAAGCGGTGATCAACAGCAAGCAGTATCAGGCCAATATTGCGCTGCGAAAATCTGAGCTGAGTAAAGCAGAAAACGATCTTAAACGCCGTGTGGTGCTGGGCAGCGTGGATGCGATTGGCCGCGAAGAATTGCAACACGCACGCGAAGCGGTAGACAGTGCCAAAGCTACGCTGGAAGTGGCGGTGCAGCAATACAATGCCAATCAGGCGATGGTGTTGGATACTCCGCTGGCAAAACAACCTGCCATTCTGCAAGCCGCAGCGCAGATGCGCGATGCCTGGATGGCACTGCAACGCACCCGCGTGCTCAGCCCGATTACGGGGTTTGTCTCACGCCGCAGTGTGCAAGTTGGCGCACAAATTTCGCCAGGAACCCCACTGATGGCTGTCGTTCCGGCGGATCACCTTTGGGTGGATGCCAACTTTAAAGAAACCCAGATCGCCAATATGCGCATTGGTCAACCCGCCACCGTGATCAGTGATATTTACGGTAGCGACGTGGTGTATACCGGTAAAGTAGTGGGAATCGATATGGGAACCGGCAGCGCTTTCTCCTTACTGCCCGCGCAAAACGCCACGGGTAACTGGATCAAAGTAGTGCAGCGCTTGCCAGTGCGTATTGAACTGGACCCGAAACAGGTTGCTGAACATCCGCTACGTATCGGCCTTTCGACGTTGGTCACCATTGATACCAACAACCGGGATGGTCTGATGCTTTCCGACACAGTGCGTGAACAACCGCGGTATGAAACCAGCGCATTGATGCTGGATCTGGCACCGGTTGACCAGATGATCGCCGATGTGATCCATGCAAACGCAGGTTAAACGCACGGGGGCTACCTTGGCACAAAAACCACTTGAAGGTGCCCAGCTTGCCTGGATGACGATTGCGCTCGCCATGGCGACCTTCATGCAGGTACTGGATTCCACCATTGCCAACGTTGCAATACCCACCATCTCAGGGAATCTCGGCTCTTCCAGTTCGCAGGGCACCTGGGTGATCACCTCGTTTGGGGTGGCGAATGCCATTTCCATTCCGATCACGGGCTGGCTGGCAAAGCGTATCGGCGAAGTACGTCTGTTTCTGTGGTCAACAGCGCTGTTCGTCCTCGCCTCTTGGCTGTGCGGTATCTCCAATAGCCTGGGCATGCTGATCTTTTTCCGTGTGATTCAGGGTGTAGTGGCGGGCCCATTGATACCGCTGTCGCAAAGTTTGCTGCTGAATAACTATCCACCAGCCAAACGAGCCATGGCACTGGCGCTTTGGTCAATGACGGTGATCGTCGCGCCGATTTTCGGGCCGATCCTCGGTGGCTATATCAGTGATAACTATCACTGGGGCTGGATTTTCTTTATCAACATTCCGATCGGGATATTTGTGATCCTGGCAGCCATGTCGACATTGAAAGGCCGGGAAACCAAAACCGAGATCAAACCTATCGATACCGTTGGTTTGGTCTTGTTGGTAGTGGGTGTCGGCTCGCTGCAAATCATGCTTGACCAGGGTAAAGAACTGGACTGGTTCCATTCGACGGAGATTATTATCCTGACAGTGGTGGCCGTGGTCGCACTGGTGTTCCTGGTGGTATGGGAATTGACCGATGACCACCCGGTAGTGGATTTGTCACTGTTCAAATCACGCAATTTTACTATCGGTTGCCTGTGTATCAGCCTGGCCTACATGCTGTACTTTGGGGCCATCGTGCTATTGCCGCAGTTGCTGCAAGAAGTGTATGGCTATACTGCTACCTGGGCAGGGCTGGCGTCTGCGCCGGTGGGGCTGATCCCGGTGATTTTGTCGCCGATCATTGGCCGTTTTGGTAACCGGTTGGATATGCGCCGCCTGGTCACCTTCAGCTTCATTATGTATGCCGTGTGTTTCTACTGGCGCGCCTATACTTTTGAGCCAGGGATGGACTTTGGTGCTTCGGCCTGGCCACAGTTTGTGCAGGGCTTTGCCATCGCCTGCTTCTTCATGCCGCTGACCACCATTACTTTGTCAGGGTTACCGCCAGAGCGCATGGCCGCCGCATCAAGTCTGTCGAACTTTACCCGAACGTTGGCAGGTTCTATCGGTACTTCGATTACCACCACGTTGTGGACCCAGCGTGAGTCGATGCATCATGCGAATTTGACGGAGTTTGTGAATCCGTTCAACCCACAGTCGCAGGAGATGTATACCAAGCTTGAAGAACTGGGGATGAGTAAACAGCAGGCTTCGGCGTATATCGCCAATGAGATCACCGCACAGGGGCTGATCATCTCGGCAAACGAGATTTTCTGGCTATCTGCGGGCGTCTTCCTGATCCTATTGGCCTTGGTCTGGTTCGCCAAGCCGCCATTCAGTTCCGGTGGTGGCAGCAGCGGTGCTCACTAAATACCTTAAAAGCAAAACGGGCGTTCAAAGCGCCCGTTTTTAAAGGAGTACAAAGATTACGCTTGGTTTTGGCGCCACCAGTCAGCCAACAGAATACCGGTTGCGACGGATACATTCAGGCTTTCCACCTTGCCAGTACCGCCGATAGACACACTCATATCACCCTGTTGCCAAGCACTGTCACTCAGGCCATCGCGTTCCTGGCCCAATACCAGCACCATCTTGGCCGGCAGCTTAGCCTGTGCCAACGCAGTACCTTTGTGGCTGGAGGTGGTCACGATGGTGTAACCCGCCTTGCGGAAAGTATCCAGCACCGACAGGAAATCATCCGCATTAATTGCCTTGATATGCTCTGCACCACCTTCTGCGGTACGCACCGCGGCACCCGACTCCAGCAAAGCAGGGTCCTGCAACAACACCGCGTTAACGCCAAAGTGTGCACAAGAACGCACGATCGCTCCCAAATTATGCGGGTTACCCACTTCTTCCAACGCCAACACACAATCTTTTGCCGGGGCAGTTTTCAGGTAGGTTGAGGCATCTAGACCTTGCCGTTTTTTGATCAGGAAACACACACCGCCGTGATGTTCAGTACCAGAGGCTTTCGCCAGCTCTTCTTCATCTACCACATGGTAAGCCTTGCGGTTCGCAGCCATCCAGCGCAACGCCTCGCGAAAACGCGGCGTGACAGACTGCACAAACCATGCCCGTACAATAGCTTCTGGGCGGCTGGCAAACAGCGCCTGGCAGGCATTTTCACCGTAAACACGGGTTTCCTCTGCACGCTGGCGGCGCAACTGCTCTGGGTCGATAAAGCTTTTGCCGCTGATCCCACCATGGTCAAACGCAGGTTCTTCTTCAGAACCGCGAGACACGGTTTTCCATGGGGAATCATACCCACCACGATCTTCAGTGCGCGCTGAGCGGCGAGGGCGATCACTTTCACTGCGGCGGGAATCAGAACCACGGCGATCATTACCGCGCGATTTATCCTGGCCAGCACGGCCAGAGCGTGCATTATCAGCCGGGCGGCCTTTACCATCCCGACGTTTATTTTTGTCACGGTTGTCGCCACTGTCATCATCGCTGCGGACGTACATCACTTTGACCTTACCGTTCTTGCCACTAAATGAATCGTTCATTGTCTTCTCCACCAACGCGCTGGGCGCGAAGATTACCTGATGTTAGTACACTAAGCCACTCACTTGCGCAAAAGCTGGCAACTATTACACTCATCGAATAAACCATTTGGTTCAATGCAGCATTTTTACTGATAATAAACAACATTCAAGATACATACCCGCAGCCCATACTCTAAATCATTCGAGTTGCCTGTAGGCGGCAATCCCGTAGGGTGAACCTTAGTCATAAGGCTCATAATCACCAAGAGCATAGCCAACTATGTGACAGGTGTGAGCGGACGCAGCCACCGATGCAACATGAAGTATGACGAGTATATAGCGCTGCATTAGCACCCGAGGCCCCCCATGAATACAGTCTGTGCAGCGTGCAATGCCATCAACCGCGTCCCTGAAGATCGTTTGGCAGATGGCGCTAAATGTGGCCGCTGTGGCCATGAATTATTCAATGGCGAAGTGATCAACGCCACTACCGCGACTCTTGACCACCTGTTGCAGGACGATTTGCCGGTTGTGGTCGATTTCTGGGCCCCTTGGTGTGGCCCGTGCCGCAGTTTCGCGCCTATCTTTGAAGATGTGGCCGAAGAACGAGCCGGAAAGATCCGCTTTGTGAAGGTCAACACCGAAGCCGAACCCGAACTGAGCACCCGTTTCCGTATCCGCAGCATTCCTACCATCATTATGTTCCGTGAGGGCAAAATGGTCGATATGCTTAACGGTGCCATGCCGAAAGTGCCATTTGATAACTGGCTCAACGACTTAGTCTAACGTAAAAACACCTGCTGCGCTGCCCCTGATTTATAACGCCAGCAACAAGCCCGTGTGCCCCCCACCGGGCTTTTTCTGCGCTCTCCCCTTAATAACTTGAAGCGACTGGGGCGTTAGCCGCTTTCACCGATATGTCATTCAGTGGCCCGCCTACCTGCAACTCCACGTATTTTGGGTATACAATGGTGGTTTTTCTCAGGATCGTTATGACTGACAACGCTGTACTCCGCCTGCGTCAATTTCGTTTAGCCAATGCTACCCGCCCATTCAGAGCTCGCGGCTGCCGTGTGATGCGTTGCCAGAATTGCTTATTGCCACAGCAGAATTGCCTGTGTGCTACCATCAAGCCGCAACACGCCAACAGCCGCTTCTGTCTGATGATGTTCGGGGCTGAACCCCTTAAACCCAGCAACACAGGCCGACTGATCGCTGATATCTTGCCAGATACCCAAGCATTTTTTTGGGCACGAACCGAAGTCGATCCAGGGCTGCTAGCGGCGATTAGCGATCCCGAACGCCAGCCTTACGTGGTATTTCCAGCCTCCTATGCCGACCCTGCCCGCCCGGTGTTCAGTGAGTTACCGGCCAACGGAAAACCACCGTTATTTATCATGCTGGATGGTACTTGGTCAGAAGCGCGCAAGATGTTCCGTAAAAGCCCGTATCTGGATCAACTCCCGGTCTTTTCGCTGAACGTGCGCACTGCCTCTGGCTATCAACTGCGTGAAGCCAGCCGTACCGAGCAGCACTGTACCGCAGAGGTGGCCGCTGCCTTGTTGCAACAGGCAGGAGACGAGCAGGCCGCTATCGGCCTTAGCCAGCATTTCAATCACTTCCGCGAACAGTATCTGGCGGGGAAACCTTCCCGCCCAGAGGCACCGGTCACAACAAACCTGGCAAAAAGTGCCTAAAATCAGGGATAAGATATCTATATATCAATCCTTTCACGCTATGGTGTGAAAGATTAGGGGATTCTGGGAGCCATCTATGAGCCAGCGTGGGTTAGAAGCATTGTTACGCCCCAAGTCGATCGCCGTCATCGGAGCTTCGCAACAACCCAATCGCGCAGGTTATTTAATGATGCGCAACCTGTTAGCCGGTGGTTTTAACGGCCCAGTTTTGCCCGTGACACCGCGTTACAAAGCCGTGTGTGGAGTGATGGCCTATCCAGACGTTGCCAGCCTGCCATTGACGCCCGATCTGGCCGTACTCTGTACTAACCCAAAGCGCAACCTGTCACTGATTGAAGCCCTGGGGGTTCGAGGTTGCAAAACCGCTATCGTACTCTCTTCCCCGGTGGAGCAATTCGCCGAACTCAAAGCCACCGCACAGCGTTATTCGATGCGCCTGCTTGGGCCAAACAGTTTGGGCCTGCTCGCGCCTTGGCAAGGCATCAACGCCAGTTTCTCACCGGTGCCAATCCAGAAAGGCAAGCTGGCGTTTATCTCCCAATCTGCCGCCGTCGCCAATACAGTGTTAGATTGGGCGCAACAGCGTGAAGTCGGTTTTTCTTATTTTATTGCTCTGGGGGATAGCCTGGATATCGACGTTGACGATCTGCTCGATTTCCTGGCTCGTGACAGCAAGACCAGCGCCATTCTGTTGTACCTAGAGAGTATCAATGATGCACGGCGCTTCCTTTCTGCCTCCCGAAGCGCTTCTCGCAATAAACCAATATTGGTGATCAAAAGTGGCCGCAGCCAACAGGCTCAGTTGCTGCTCAATAGCCAGCAGGGCTTGGATGCCGCCTATGATGCTGCGATCCAGCGCGCTGGTTTACTGCGTGTACAAGATACCCACGAGCTGTTTTCTGCCGTGGAAACCTTAAGCCATATGTACCCGTTACGCGGCGAACGGCTGATGATTGTCAGCAATGGCGCGGCACCAGCGGCCATGGCTCTGGACCAACTACTGGCCCGCAATGGTAAGCTGGCAACGTTGGCGGAAGAAACGCAGGAAAAACTTAGCGCCGCCCTGCCAGGTTTTATTCGGGCGGGTAATCCTATCGATCTGCGTGATGATGCTACACCACAACGCTATCTGGCAGCCTTGCAACCGCTGCTTGATAGCCATGATTATGATGCGTTACTGCTGATCCATGCCCCCAGTGCGGCATCACCAGGAACTGAAACCGCCGAGCAGTTGATTGAGACTATACGGCAGCACCCACGTGGAAAACGCATCACGTTGCTGACCAATTGGTGCGGGGAATATTCATCACAGGAAGCCCGCCGTCTGTTTACCGAGGCCGGGATCCCTACCTATCGCACACCTGAAGGCGCGGTTACCGCCTTTATGCACATGGTGGAATATCGCCGTAACCAGAAACAGTTGAAAGAAACACCGGCGCTGCCAATAGGGCTCACTGCTAATACTGCCGATGCACACCAATTGATTCATCAGGCATTGGCAGAAGGCGCCACCCAGCTCGACACTCATGAAGTGCAGCCGATCTTGCAAGCCTACGGCCTCAGCACATTACCAACCTGGATCGCCAGTGACAGCGCCGAAGCGGTACATATTGCCGAACAGATAGGCTATCCAGTCGCACTGAAACTGCGCTCCCCAGATATTCCACACAAATCCGAAGTGCAGGGTGTGATGCTCTATCTACGCACAGCCACCGAAGTACAGCGCGCAGCAGAAGCGATTCTTGATCGGGTGAAACGTACTTATCCGCAAGCGCGCATTCACGGATTATTGGTGCAAAGTATGGCCAACCGTGCTGGAGCACAGGAACTGCGTATCGCCGTGGAGCAAGATGCCATTTTCGGCCCACTCATTATGCTGGGCGAAGGTGGGGTTGAGTGGCGGCAGGAAAATCAGGTTGCCGTTGCACTGCCGCCGCTGAATATGGCGCTGGCACGTTATCTGATATTGCAGGCGGTAAAGGGCGGTAAGATCCGTGGCCGCAGTGCGTTACGCCCGCTCGATATTCCTGGGCTTAGCCGGTTGTTAGTTCAGGTTTCTAACCTGATTCTGGATTGCCCACAGATTTCACGTCTTGATATTCACCCGGTACTGGCTTCTGGCAACGAATTCACCCTATTAGATGTGTCAATGCAGCTCACCGCTTTCAGCGGCGATCCTCAGGCCCGGCTGGCTATCCGCCCCTATCCTCACGAACTGGAAGAAACCATTACATTGAAAGATGGTTCGCAATGCCTGTTCCGCCCGATCCTGCCGGAAGATGAACCTGCACTAAAGCATTTTATCGATCGAGTCACCAAAGAGGATCTTTACTACCGCTACTTCAGTGAGATCAATGAGTTTAGCCATGATGATTTGGCTAACATGACCCAAATCGACTATGATCGTGAGATGGCATTCGTCGCGGTACGTAATGGCGAAGAAATTATTGGTGTCACCCGTGCTTATTCAGATCCCGATAATACCGATGCAGAATTCGCCGTCTTGGTACGCTCAGATCTGAAAGGTTTGGGACTGGGTCGGCAACTATTGCTGAAAATGATTGGTTATGCGCGTGCACGTGGCTTGGTTCGCCTGATCGGTATTACGATGCCGAATAATCGAGGTATGGTAATGCTGGCGCAAAAGCTTGGCTTTGCGATTGATATACAAATTGACGAGGGGATTGTCAATTTAACCTTGCCGTTACAGGCGTAGCGTAACACAATGATTTTACACCCAGAGCAAAATTGAACCTCCGCAGGGCGGTACTATACCGCCATAACTTCAAGAACAAAGGGGATAGTGGTATTATTCCTAACTATTCGAGAAAATGATTCGAATATAAGTGGCATTCCGGCCATCCAAACCTGAGAGAAGAAGCGCACTGTGATGTTGTCAAAATTCAAACGTAGCAAACATCAACAACACCTTGCCCAACTGCCCAAACTCCCCCAGACGGCTGCTAATATCCGTACTCTCTACGCTCCTTCTGATTTCCGCACCACGCTATTGGAATCGATCGCTAACGCTAAAACGCGTATCTATTTGGTCACGCTCTATCTCGAGCATGATGACGCAGGCCGCGATATCCTGAATGCACTTTATCAGGCCAAACAGCAACGCCCAGAGCTGGAGATTTGTGTACTGGTTGACTGGCACCGCGCCCAACGCGGGCGTATTGGTGCTGCTGCAACCAATACCAATGCGGATTGGTATTGTGCTATGGCGGCCCAACATCCGCAGGTTTTAGTCCCCATTTACGGCGTACCGGTTAATACCCGTGAAGCGTTAGGGGTACTGCATTTGAAAGGCTTTGTGATCGACGATACCGTTATTTACAGCGGTGCCAGTATCAATGACGTTTACCTGCATCAGCATGATAAGTACCGCTATGATCGCTATCAGTTGGTCACCAATGAGGTATTAGCGAACACCTTGACCGGTTATATCACACAGCATTTGTTGACCGCAGGCGCCGTACAACGGCTTGACCGTAATGATCGCCCCAAAAATTTGGAGATCAAAAACGAAACCCGTCTATTCCGTTTTGCTTTACGCCGCGCGAATTACCAGTTTCATGGCAAAGCGAGTAATAACGAACTGGCCGTGACCCCACTGGTCGGCTTGGGTAAACAAAGTCTTCTGAATAAAACCATTCATCACCTGATGGCCTGCGCCGATCAAAAATTGACGCTATGCACACCTTACTTCAATTTACCTACTCCATTGGTACGCAATATTATTCATCTGCTGCGCCAAGGGAAACAGGTAGAAATCATTGTTGGTGATAAAACTGCTAATGATTTCTACATTCCTGAAGATCAACCGTTCAAGATTATCGGTGCATTACCTTATCTTTACGAGATTAATCTACGCCGTTTCCTGAACCGTCTACAGCGTTATGTCGATACAGGCCAGCTTATCGTGCGATTGTGGAAAGACGAAGATAACAGCTACCACCTGAAAGGCATGTGGGTAGATGATACCTGGCAATTAATCACCGGCAATAACCTTAATCCACGAGCTTGGCGGCTAGATCTGGAGAATGCGATCCTGATCCACGATCCTAAACAAGAGATACGGGAACAACGCCACAAAGAATTAGAGATGATTCGTACCCACACCATCGTGGTCAATAGTTATCTTGAGCTACAAAGCATCCAGCAATATCCGGTTAAAGTGCACAAACTGATTCGTCGCCTGCGCCGTATTCGTATCGACAGATTGATTAGCCGTATACTTTAGCCCCGTTATAACGATTTCCAACACAGCCCGGCAATGCCGGGTTTTTTTGTCTGTAACGAAACAGGATATTCTCACAATAAGAAGGTGAAAATGTTTCATCGCCAGAGGGGACGGCTAGGAAGACGGTACTCGCTTACAGCATTTATCACCTTTGCACGCTACTAATGTGCCCAACGTTGTTTTTAGCACACAGCAAAAAGCCCCATGCTTTCGCATGGGGCTTTCCACTTGTTTGATGCCTGGCAGTGTCCTACTCTCGCATGGGGAGACCCCACACTACCATCGGCGCTACGGCGTTTCACTTCTGAGTTCGGCATGGGGTCAGGTGGGACCACCGCGCTATTGCCGCCAGGCAAATTCCATTTAATCAACCCGCTTCACTTGCATGCAGCCAGTCAATCCAATCCGGGAACATCGCTGAATATTAAAACTCACTACTCTCTGTCTCTCACCAAAACACCTTCGGTGTTGTAAGGTTAAGCCTCACGGTTCATTAGTACTGGTTAGCTCAATGCATCGCTGCACTTACACACCCAGCCTATCTACGTCTTCGTCTTAAACGTTCCTTTAGGGTCCTCAAGGGACCAGGGAAGACTCATCTCGAGGCGAGTTTCGTGCTTAGATGCTTTCAGCACTTATCTCTTCCGCACTTAGCTACCGGGCAGTGCCATTGGCATGACAACCCGAACACCAGCGGTGCGTTCACTCCGGTCCTCTCGTACTAGGAGCAACCCCTCTCAATCTTCCAACGCCCACGGCAGATAGGGACCGAACTGTCTCACGACGTTCTAAACCCAGCTCGCGTACCACTTTAAATGGCGAACAGCCATACCCTTGGGACCTACTTCAGCCCCAGGATGTGATGAGCCGACATCGAGGTGCCAAACACCGCCGTCGATATGAACTCTTGGGCGGTATCAGCCTGTTATCCCCGGAGTACCTTTTATCCGTTGAGCGATGGCCCTTCCATTCAGAACCACCGGATCACTAAGACCTACTTTCGTACCTGCTCGAGCCGTCACTCTCGCAGTCAAGCTAGCTTATGCCTTTGCACTAACCTCACGATGTCCGACCGTGATTAGCTAACCTTCGTGCTCCTCCGTTACGCTTTGGGAGGAGACCGCCCCAGTCAAACTACCCACCAGACACTGTCCTCACCCCGGGTTACGGGGCAAAGTTAGAACATCAAACATTAAAGGGTGGTATTTCAAGGTTGGCTCCATGCAGACTGGCGTCCACACTTCACTGCCTCCCACCTATCCTACACATCAAGGCTCAATGTTCAGTGTCAAGCTATAGTAAAGGTTCACGGGGTCTTTCCGTCTTGCCGCGGGTACACTGCATCTTCACAGCGAGTTCAATTTCACTGAGTCTCGGGTGGAGACAGCCTGGCCATCATTACGCCATTCGTGCAGGTCGGAACTTACCCGACAAGGAATTTCGCTACCTTAGGACCGTTATAGTTACGGCCGCCGTTTACTGGGGCTTCGATCAAGAGCTTCGCCTTGCGGCTAACCCCATCAATTAACCTTCCAGCACCGGGCAGGCGTCACACCGTATACGTCCACTTTCGTGTTTGCACAGTGCTGTGTTTTTAATAAACAGTTGCAGCCAGCTGGTATCTGCGACTGGCTTCAGCTCCAGGAGCAAGTCCCTTCACCTACGTGCCAGCGTGCCTTCTCCCGAAGTTACGGCACCATTTTGCCTAGTTCCTTCACCCGAGTTCTCTCAAGCGCCTGGGTATTCTCTACCTGACCACCTGTGTCGGTTTGGGGTACGATTCTGTGTTACCTGGAGCTTAGAGGCTTTTCCTGGAAGCTTGGCATCAACCACTTCGCCACCGTAGTGACTCGTCATCACGCCTCAGGGTTGAATAAGAGAACGGATTTACCAATTCTCTCCCCCTACACGCTTAAACCGGGACAACCGTCGCCCGGCCAGCCTAGCCTTCTCCGTCCCCCCTTCGCAGTAACACCGAGTACGGGAATATTAACCCGTTTCCCATCGACTACGCTTTTCAGCCTCGCCTTAGGGGTCGACTCACCCTGCCCCGATTAACGTTGGACAGGAACCCTTGGTCTTCCGGCGAGCGGGTTTTTCACCCGCTTTATCGTTACTTATGTCAGCATTCGCACTTCTGATACCTCCAGCAGCCCTCACAGACCACCTTCAACGGCTTACAGAACGCTCCCCTACCCAACAACGCCTAAGCGTCGCTGCCGCAGCTTCGGTGCATGGTTTAGCCCCGTTACATCTTCCGCGCAGGCCGACTCGACCAGTGAGCTATTACGCTTTCTTTAAATGATGGCTGCTTCTAAGCCAACATCCTGGCTGTCTGTGCCTTCCCACATCGTTTCCCACTTAACCATGACTTTGGGACCTTAGCTGGCGGTCTGGGTTGTTTCCCTCTTCACGACGGACGTTAGCACCCGCCGTGTGTCTCCCGTGATAACATTCTTCGGTATTCGGAGTTTGCATCGGGTTGGTAAGCCGGGATGGCCCCCTAGCCGAAACAGTGCTCTACCCCCGAAGATGAGTTCACGAGGCGCTACCTAAATAGCTTTCGGGGAGAACCAGCTATCTCCCGGTTTGATTGGCCTTTCACCCCCAGCCACAAGTCATCCGCTAATTTTTCAACATTAGTCGGTTCGGTCCTCCAGTTAGTGTTACCCAACCTTCAACCTGCCCATGGCTAGATCACCGGGTTTCGGGTCTATACCTTGCAACTAGACGCCCAGTTAAGACTCGGTTTCCCTACGGCTCCCCTATTCGGTTAACCTTGCTACAAAATATAAGTCGCTGACCCATTATACAAAAGGTACGCAGTCACCCCATTAAGAGGCTCCCACTGCTTGTACGTACACGGTTTCAGGTTCTGTTTCACTCCCCTCGCCGGGGTTCTTTTCGCCTTTCCCTCACGGTACTGGTTCACTATCGGTCAGTCAGGAGTATTTAGCCTTGGAGGATGGTCCCCCCATATTCAGACAGGATGTCACGTGTCCCGCCCTACTCATCGAACTCACAACCTGTGCATTTTGGTGTACGGGGCTATCACCCTTTACTGCGCGACTTTCCAGACGCTTCCACTAACACACAGGCTGATTCAGGTTCTGGGCTTTTCCCCGTTCGCTCGCCGCTACTGGGGGAATCTCGGTTGATTTCTTTTCCTCGGGGTACTGAGATGTTTCAGTTCCCCCGGTTCGCCTCATGACACTATGGATTCATGTCATGATAGTGTGTCGAAACACACTGGGTTTCCCCATTCGGGTATTGCCGGTTATTGCGGTTCATATCACCTTACCGGCACTTTTCGCAGATTAGCACGCCCTTCATCGCCTCTGACTGCCTAGGCATCCACCGTGTACGCTTAGTCACTTAACCTCACAACCCGAAGGTGTCTTCTGTAAACAGAGAACACATCGTGCTGTAAACATTTGAGAGACTCTCTGACAGGGTACTCCTTATCCCCATAACTCTACGGTGGGATAAGTTTCAGCTGTCAGGTTTCAATTTTCAGCTTGTTCCAGATTGTTAAAGAGCAAAATACGTCGCAGTATACTGTTGCCAGTACACTCTGAAGTATCATCAAGGACGTTATGGTGGAGCTAAGCGGGATCGAACCGCTGACCTCCTGCGTGCAAGGCAGGCGCTCTCCCAGCTGAGCTATAGCCCCATACGTCACGTGCAAAAACCTTTATGGGTACCAACTCAACCAAGAGTCAATCGTTACTCAGGCAAGGCATGCGAAAGGGACGTTCACTTTCGGTAAACGACCACGCGCATAACGCAGCATAAGTACAAATTTGGTAGGCCTGAGTGGACTTGAACCACCGACCTCACCCTTATCAGGGGTGCGCTCTAACCACCTGAGCTACAAGCCTATAAAGGGTTTTCTGCTCGTTACTTTTCATCAGACAATCTGTTGTGAACACTCACGCAATCAATATCATTCGGTAAGGAGGTGATCCAACCGCAGGTTCCCCTACGGTTACCTTGTTACGACTTCACCCCAGTCATGAATCACAAAGTGGTAAGCGCCCTCCCGAAGGTTAAGCTACCTACTTCTTTTGCAACCCACTCCCATGGTGTGACGGGCGGTGTGTACAAGGCCCGGGAACGTATTCACCGTAGCATTCTGATCTACGATTACTAGCGATTCCGACTTCATGGAGTCGAGTTGCAGACTCCAATCCGGACTACGACGTACTTTATGAGGTCCGCATGCCTTCGCAGGGTAGCTTCTCTTTGTATACGCCATTGTAGCACGTGTGTAGCCCTACTCGTAAGGGCCATGATGACTTGACGTCATCCCCACCTTCCTCCAGTTTATCACTGGCAGTCTCCTTTGAGTTCCCGGCCTAACCGCTGGCAACAAAGGATAAGGGTTGCGCTCGTTGCGGGACTTAACCCAACATTTCACAACACGAGCTGACGACAGCCATGCAGCACCTGTCTCACGGTTCCCGAAGGCACCAAGCCATCTCTGGCAAGTTCCGTGGATGTCAAGAGTAGGTAAGGTTCTTCGCGTTGCATCGAATTAAACCACATGCTCCACCGCTTGTGCGGGCCCCCGTCAATTCATTTGAGTTTTAACCTTGCGGCCGTACTCCCCAGGCGGTCGACTTAACGCGTTAGCTCCGGAAGCCACGCCTCAAGGGCACAACCTCCAAGTCGACATCGTTTACAGCGTGGACTACCAGGGTATCTAATCCTGTTTGCTCCCCACGCTTTCGCACCTGAGCGTCAGTCTCTGTCCAGGGGGCCGCCTTCGCCACCGGTATTCCTCCAGATCTCTACGCATTTCACCGCTACACCTGGAATTCTACCCCCCTCTACAAGACTCTAGCCTGCCAGTTTCGGATGCAGTTCCCAGGTTAAGCCCGGGGATTTCACATCCGACTTCACAGACCGCCTGCGTGCGCTTTACGCCCAGTAATTCCGATTAACGCTTGCACCCTCCGTATTACCGCGGCTGCTGGCACGGAGTTAGCCGGTGCTTCTTCTGTGGGTAACGTCAATGCACAGCGCTATTCACACTGTACCCTTCCTCCCCACTGAAAGTGCTTTACAACCCTAAGGCCTTCTTCACACACGCGGCATGGCTGCATCAGGCTTGCGCCCATTGTGCAATATTCCCCACTGCTGCCTCCCGTAGGAGTCTGGGCCGTGTCTCAGTCCCAGTGTGGCTGGTCATCCTCTCAGACCAGCTAGGGATCGTCGCCTAGGTGAGCCATTACCCCACCTACTAGCTAATCCCATCTGGGCACATCCGATGGCGTGAGGCCCGAAGGTCCCCCACTTTGGTCCGTAGACGTCATGCGGTATTAGCTACCGTTTCCAGTAGTTATCCCCCTCCATCGGGCAGTTTCCCAGACATTACTCACCCGTCCGCCGCTCGCCGGCAAAGTAGCAAGCTACTTCCCGCTGCCGCTCGACTTGCATGTGTTAGGCCTGCCGCCAGCGTTCAATCTGAGCCATGATCAAACTCTTCAATTAAAAGCTTGATGTGCTGCAACACGTGCAGCGATGCTCGAAAACTAACGTTTGTAATAATTCACTTAAATGAATTACTGCTTGGTCACTCTTCAAGACTTGATATTTTTTGCCACCGAAGTGGCTGGATATCGTCTTGTGAGTGCCCACACAGATTGTCTGATAAATTGTTAAAGAGCAGTGAGTTACGCGCTTTCGCTTGCTAACTCGAGGTGGCGTATATTACGCTTTCCTCTTTCAGAGTCAACCTTAATTTGCAGGTTTTTTCTCTGTGACCTTCAGAGACTCTGTGATGGTATTCGCAGGCTCCGTGTCGATGGAGGCGCATTATAGGGAGCGGATTCAGAATAACAAGGGATAATATTCACTTTTATTCTGATCGTTCATTATTCGCACACAATGAAACCCGATTTTTAATCGCTCCCGGCAGTTCTTGCAGGCTGTTCAGTACCCAATCCGCCGTTTTTTCGCCTTCTGCCGTAACGGGTTTACCGGTTCGTACCAGGACTTTAGTGCCTATGCCCGCTGCGGTAGCAGCCTGCATATCTTCGATTTTATCGCCAACCATATAAGAAGCCGCCAGATCGATATTCAGCTCTTTTTGCGCCTGCAGCAACATACCCGGCTGCGGTTTGCGACAATCACATGTTTGACGATATTCTTCTATTACTGCTTCCGGGTGATGTGGGCAGAAGTAAATGCCATCCAGATCGACATCACGATCGGCCAGCGACCAGTCCATCCATTCGGTCAACCGCATGAACTGATCTTCGCTGAATTTACCACGGGCGATACCTGACTGGTTGGTGACTAGCACCAGCGCAAAGCCCATATTTTTCAGCTCACGGCATGCATCAATTACACCATCAATAAATTGGAAGTCGTCTATTTCATGGACATATCCATGATCTACATTAATCGTACCGTCACGATCTAAGAAAATTGCTGGAACGCGTTGTGTCACCGGTTTGCTCCTGAAGGGCTGAAAACGCACACAGTATCGCATGTTTTACCACAGTCTGAGAACGCTGAAGAACAGCGTTAGCGTTGACTTAGACGTCTAGACGCCTTAACATCTGAGCTACACCTTGGCTCCAGCCGAGGTTTACTTTTATCTAGCCACGGGCAACCACGCTAAAATAAGAAGAATATGATTAAACTTTCGAACATCACCAAAGTATTTCAGCAGGGATCACGCACCATAAGTGCACTTTCTGACGTGACCCTTCACGTCCCTGCCGGGCAAATTTATGGCGTTATCGGTGCCTCTGGCGCCGGTAAGAGTACACTGATCCGCTGCGCCAACATGCTTGAACGTCCAACATCCGGCACCGTTTTGGTGGATGGCCAGGATCTGACTTCCTTATCGGAAAGCGAGTTAACACACGCGCGCCGTCAGATTGGCATGATTTTCCAGCACTTTAATCTACTCTCTTCACGCACGGTCTTTGGTAACGTCTCGCTACCGCTAGAATTGGACAACACACCACGTGCAGAAATCAAAAAACGCGTGGCTGAGCTACTCGAACTGGTCGGTTTATCAGATAAATATGATGCTTATCCGGCTAATTTATCAGGTGGCCAGAAACAACGGGTGGCAATTGCGCGTGCCTTGGCCAGCAACCCTAAAGTGCTGTTGTGTGACGAAGCCACCAGCGCACTCGACCCAGCCACAACGCGTTCCATCCTGGAGTTACTGAAGGATATTAACCGCCGCTTGGGTTTGACCATTCTGTTGATTACGCATGAGATGGACGTTGTAAAACGCATTTGCGATCAGGTTGCTGTTATCAGCCAAGGGCAACTGATTGAAAAAGGCAGCGTCGGTGAAGTATTTTCCCACCCCAAAACACCTTTAGCACAACAGTTTATTCAATCCACACTGCATCTGGATATCCCAGATGATTATGCCACACGCCTGGTGCAGGATCGCACCAGCGGGCGCCAGCCGCTGTTGCGCTTGGAATTCACCGGTCAATCTGTTGATGCTCCTTTGTTATCAGAAGCCGCTCGCCGCTTTAACGTGAATAACAACATTATCAGCGCGCAGATGGACTACGCTGGTGGTGTTAAATTCGGCGTAATGCTGGCTGAGTTGCATGGTTCTGACGAGGATGCACTGGCAACAATTCAATTCCTACAGGAAAATCAGGTAAAAGTAGAGGTTCTGGGTTATGTCTGAGGCAATGATATGGTTAATGGCGCGTGGGATTTGGGAAACTATCACGATGACCTTTGTCTCCGGCTTTTTCGGCTTTGTACTGGGTCTGCCGATAGGCGTATCGCTCTACATTTCACGGCCAGGACAGTCGGTTATTGACAACAAAAATATGTTTAGCAAAGGAGCGCTATTACAAGTCAATACGCGCAATAAAGCTTATGCTTTTATTTTTCGCCTCTTGTTTACTAACTATCGAGTAACATCTACGTTAGTGAATATTTTCCGTTCCATCCCCTTTATTATCTTATTGGTATGGATGATTCCTTTCACCCGTATGATCGTTGGCACCTCTATCGGCTTGCAGGCTGCCATCGTGCCACTGACCGTTGGTGCAGCGCCCTTTATTGCCCGCATGGTGGAAAACGCTCTGTTGGAAATCCCATCTGGCTTGATAGAAGCCGCCCGCGCAATGGGAGCCACGCCAATGCAAATCATCAAGAAAGTGCTGTTGCCAGAAGCGCTCCCCGGTTTGGTGAATGCGGCTACTATCACGCTGATTACCTTGGTAGGTTATTCCGCGATGGGCGGTGCAGTGGGCGCTGGGGGTTTAGGTCAAATTGGTTATCAGTATGGTTATATTGGTTATAACGCGACTGTCATGAATACGGTATTAATATTACTGGTCGTTTTGGTCTACCTGATTCAGTTCTGTGGCGACCGTATTGTTAAGGCCGTTACTCATAAATAGTTTTTACAGCAACGCGCTCACATCAATCCAACAGATTTCAGGTTGTGGCTTGGAAAATGAAGGGTAAAGCGTATTTCATATGCGAGTCTAATGAGGAAAGGATATGTCGTTAAAATTTAAATCCATCGCAGTAATCGGCGCATTGATCGGCACTCTGGCTCTAAGCGGTTGTGGCCAGGACGAAAAAGATCCGAATCATATCAAAGTGGGCGTTATTGTCGGTGCTGAACAACAAGTCGCTGAAGTTGCGCAAAAAGTTGCTAAAGAAAAATATGGTCTGGATGTTGAACTGGTGACATTCAACGATTATGTCTTACCAAACGAAGCGTTGAGCAAAGGCGATATCGATCTGAATGCTTTCCAGCATAAACCCTATCTGGATCAACAAATCAAAGATCGTGGTTATAAACTGGTTCCGGTCGGTAATTCCTTTGTTTACCCCATCGCTGGCTATTCCAAAAAGATCAAATCCCTGGATGAGCTGACAGAGGGGGCGCAAATTGCACTGCCTAACGACCCAACCAACCTGGGGCGTTCACTGTTACTGCTGGAGAAACAAGGTCTGATTAAACTGAAAGACGGTGTTGGCCTGCTGCCTACCGTACTGGATGTGATCGAAAACCCGAAAAACCTCAAGCTGGTAGAACTGGAAGCCCCACAATTGCCACGTTCATTGGACGATCAGCAGATTGCACTGGCCATCATCAATACCACTTACGCCAGCCAGATTGGTTTGACGCCGGCCAAAGATGGCCTGTTTGTTGAAGATAAAGAATCACCTTATGTCAACATCATCGTTGCTCGTGAAGATAACAAGGATGCGGAAAACGTGAAGAAATTCGTCCAGGCTTATCAGTCTGACGAAGTTTACGACGCAGCAAATAAAATCTTCAACGGTGGCGCAGTGAAAGGCTGGTAATCGTTCAATACTTAATTTTATTCCTATAATTGCAAGACGGGCTCCGGCCCGTCTTGTTATTTTGGTCAGAGATTGTTTCAATAACGCCACGTTTATACAAAAGACAGAGGAATCTCAATGCGTGTTCTACCTCTCTGTTTGTTAGCGCTTTTGCTGGCCGGATGTTCTACGCAGCACAAAGCACCATCCACAACAAACAGCACTAGCACACCGGTAGCAACCGCACCGGCAAAATCGGTGCCAGCAGCACGTCCAGCACCCGTCAGGCTGTACAAAAATGCAGAAGAATTACTGGGTAAACCTTTCCGCGATCTGGGTGAAGTTTCCGGCTCATCCTGCCAAATGTCCATTCAGGCCCCCCCTCCGAATCTGGCAACGGCCCGCAAACGTATGCAAAACCGCGCTTCCTCAATGAAGGCCAATGCCGTTTTGCTGCATGACTGCCAGATTATCAGGGGCGTTGCTGGTTGTTATCAACAGGCCATTTGCCAAGGTTCTGCGCTTAACGTTTCGGCCAAATGACCGAGTTCGTTTTTAATCAGATCGGTATTATCCGTTCACCGTATAAAGAAAAATTCGCGGTTCCCCGTCAACCGGGGTTAGTCGAAGACGGCGGTGGGGAATTGGTGTTATTGCCGCCTTATAATCAGGCAGAGGCGGTACGTGGCCTCAGCGAATTCAGCCATCTGTGGGTGATGTTCGTCTTCCATCAAACCATGGAGGGGGGCTGGAGGCCGACGGTCAGGCCACCACGGCTGGGTGGCAATGCTCGTATGGGGGTTTTCGCCACCCGTTCGACCTTCCGCCCTAACCCGCTCGGTATGTCACTGATTGAGCTGAAAGGCGTCAAAATCCAAGGCAGTGAAGTGGTGCTAGAGTTAGGTAGCCTCGATCTGGTTGACGGTACGCCGGTGATTGATATCAAGCCTTATCTGCCGTTTGCCGAAAGCCATCCTCAAGCCCGTGCCGGGTTCGCACAAAATGCCCCTGTTGGTGATATGCCGGTCTATTTCTCTGCTCAGGCAGAGCAACAATTGCAGCAGCATTTGCAGCGCTATCCTAATTTACGCCGTTTTATCAGTCAGGTATTGGCGCAAGACCCTCGGCCAGCCTACCGCAAAGAGGAAACGGCAGAACGGGAATATGCGGTCTGGTTATTGGAGTTCAACGTGCGCTGGCGGGTTGTCAATGCTCAAACTGAAGTGCTGTCACTCGACACCCGTTAAAATTCCACCGTCTCTCTTTTGACAACCGCCCTGCGCTGGTAAACTAAGCCACTTTTGAAAATTTTGGCTGCCACTCCTGGTAGCCCGATGCAATTTGCAGTTCTAACGGAACCAAAACATCATGCGTACTAGCCAATATTTGCTCTCCACGTTGAAGGAGACACCTGCCGATGCCGAAGTGATCAGTCACCAGTTGATGCTGCGCGCCGGAATGATTCGCAAGCTGGCCTCTGGTCTTTATACCTGGTTGCCAACGGGCCTGCGGGTTCTGAAGAAGGTTGAAAACATCGTTCGTGAAGAAATGAACAATGCCAACGCGATCGAAGTTTCCATGCCAGTCGTCCAACCTGCGGACTTGTGGCAGGAGAGTGGCCGTTGGGAACAGTATGGCCCTGAATTGCTGCGTTTTGTTGATCGCGGCGATCGTCCTTTCGTTCTCGGCCCGACGCATGAAGAAGTCATTACCGATCTGATTCGCAATGAAATCAGTTCTTACAAGCAATTGCCGTTGAATTTCTTCCAAATTCAGACAAAATTCCGTGACGAAGTTCGCCCGCGTTTCGGCGTTATGCGTTCTCGTGAATTCCTGATGAAAGATGCCTATTCATTCCATACGACACAGGAATCCCTACAGGCGACCTATGACGCCATGTACACCGCCTACAGCAAGATTTTCAGCCGCATGGGGCTGGACTTCCGTCCGGTGCTGGCCGATACCGGCTCGATTGGGGGGAGTGCATCACACGAATTCCAAGTGCTGGCAAGCAGCGGCGAAGATGATATCGTGTTCTCCACCGGCTCCGATTACGCGGCCAACATTGAGCTGGCAGAAGCCATCGCGCCAGCTCAACCACGTGGTGCGGCAACGGAAGAACTGCGTATTATTGATACCCCTAACGCTAAAACCATCGCCGAGCTGGTAGAGCAATTCCAACTGCCGGTTGAAAAAACGCTGAAAACCCTGCTGGTGCGTGCTGCCGAAGAGAGCGGCCACAAGCTGGTTGCCTTGCTGGTACGTGGCGATCACGAACTGAATGAAATCAAAGCCGAGAAACTGCCGCAGGTAGCTACGCCATTAACCTTCGCCACTGACGAAGAAATCCGTGCTGTGGTGGGTGCTGGCCCTGGTTCTCTTGGCCCGATCAAACTGCCGATGCCTGTGATCATCGATCGCAGCGTAGCGGCAATGAGCGATTTTGGTGCCGGGGCCAATATCGATGGTAAACACTACTTCGGTATTAACTGGGAACGCGATCTGCCGTTGCCGCAGGTTGCTGACCTTCGTAACGTCGTTGAAGGCGATGCCAGCCCGGATGGTAAAGGGACTCTGCTGATCAAACGCGGTATCGAAGTAGGCCATATCTTCCAGTTAGGCACTAAATATTCAGAAGCGATGAAAGCCACCGTACAAGGCGAAGATGGCCGTAATCAGATACTGACGATGGGGTGCTACGGTATTGGGGTGACTCGCGTGGTAGCAGCAGCCATTGAGCAGAACCACGATGATCGTGGCATTGTCTGGCCAGACGCGATTGCACCCTTCCAGGTTGCCATTCTGCCCATGAACATGCACAAATCATTCCGCGTGCAGGCGCTGGCTGAGGAGCTTTACAACATTCTGCGTTCTCACGGTATTGACGTTATTCTTGATGACCGCAAGGAGCGCCCTGGGGTGATGTTTGCCGATATGGAACTGATCGGCGTGCCTCATTCCATCGTGATCGGCGATCGTAACCTTGACAGTGAAGAAATTGAATACAAAAACCGCCGGGTTGGCGAAAAGCAGATGATTAAAACCGACGAAATCGTTGATTTCCTGCTGGCTCAAATCAAACGCTGATATATTCAATACGGTATAAGGAACACCCTGTTTCGCAGGGTGTTTTGCTAAGGACGCCGTTTATTTAAAGGATTAAAAAATGCCGTTATCCTCCATTTCGATTACGCGCTTGTTTGCATTGCTGCCTATTTTTCTGATGGGCTGCACTATGGATATTGCATTATCCGAAAAAGAGAAACATCCCGTTCTCCTTCCTGTGGATATTCAGTTTCAAGCCCTCAGTTCTGCGCCACAGAACACCTTTCGGGAAGTTGATGAAACAGCCTTACAGGATGGCGATCTGCTTTTTTCCTCAACGATTGGCCTGACTTCATTGGGAATACGTCTGTTTAGTGCTTCTTCCGTCAGCCATGTCGCTATCTATATTGGTAACGGCCAAGTCGCCGAGGCAGTAGGTGATGGTGTGCAAATTGTTAGTTTGGAAGCCGTGTTAGCCCATAGCGACAAACTCTTTGCTTTACGCATGCCTAACCTGACCTCAAATCAGGCAGAACAGATTCGCCACTTCGCGCAACAAAAGGCCGGTAGCCGCTATAATTATCAGGGGATTATCGAGATGATGCCCTTTATGGTGACCAAGCAACTTTGCTCACTGAATCCTTTCTCAAAGGATTTCCGTCAGCAATGTGTACAAGGATTAGCTGCTGCTCAGCTCAGCACACCAACCAGCAATGAATCGAGTTATTTCTGCTCACAGTTTGTTCTGGCCGCCTTTGAGCATGCCGGTCACCCTCTTACTCTGGCCTCATCTGGCTGGGTCAGCCCTGGTGATTTACTGCATATGCGGGAAGGGGATGTGGCAACACTGGCACCCAATCAGGCGCTGGCTTATATCGGGCATATCAAACCGGGTATCTACTTACGCTCTCGTGCTTTGGTGAGGAATAACCCGCAGGAAACTCCCCCCACGCTTCAAGCAAACCGTGACACACTTTGAACTCGCCACTAAGGGATTTTGTTATTCACCATTGAGAGCCCCATCAATAAAAACAGGGACTCTGTCCTGCAATATCAATCACATTCTGCCGCTGAATCTTTCGCTATCAATGGCTGCTGCAATTTTTATTGTTATCGAAAATGATTTTTCCACCCGCTTCAGGAATCAGTGCCTTCTCCATTTGCCCTTCTTCCATTGACGGCTGCACGCTGAAATGACCATTAAGCATCAGGAATACCGGTTCACCCGGAGCACTGCGTGCTTTTATATAACCTTGTTCTAACTCAATATTATTGGCTACCGGGAACGTTTTTCCCGTCACACAATCTTTGAATATCGCCGCATCTGCAAAGTAAGTATAAAACCCTCTCAATAGCATCGGCGTTTCTGGCAACGATTGCGCTATTGGAGATAGGGTGTAGTTAAGCTTGGATATAATCGGTGCCCCACTTTGATCCAGCATTTGCAGATTTTTACCGACTGGGCGGAAGTAACGCTTTTCACCGCTGTTTTCGGTTAGCACCAGCTTATCGGCCGTACGCGCCCACTGCCCATAGCTGGCAAAGGTTCTATCCCCTTCTTTGGCCCCGCGATACGTTTCTTGTAAAATAAAGCTGCCATCTTTATCTAAAAATAGAGCGGTCTCCAGCCCATCGCAGTCGGCACAAGGCAATACACCCTGATAGCTCTGCTGCATTGGTTGAAGTGGTTGTTCTTTTGGTTGGTATTGATTATTACAACCCAGTAGCGAAATACCTCCAGCCGCTAAAAACAGGGCGATTGCTATTTTCTTCACAGTTATTCTCCTGCTGTGTTCCATTTATACCCACAGCCTGGTGCCAGATAGTATTTCTTAAGGGCGAACCTTGCCGCGTAGCGCTTTGGTGATCCCTTTACGCACCTTACTTTCAAGACGGCGTAGTTTTGCACCTTTGCTGGGTTTCGTGGCCCTGCGCGTTTTCTCAACCACCATCGCCTGTTGGAGCAATACCATCAACCGAGCCAGTGCCGCTTCACGATTTAACTCTTGGCTGCGATACTCTTGCGCTTTAATAATGACCACACCATCAGCGGTGACTAAATGATGATTAAGCGCCAACAACCGTTCTTTATAATACTCTGGCAGGCTAGATGCTCGAATGTCAAAGCGCAAGTGAATGGCCGTTGAGGCTTTATTTACATGCTGACCACCCGCGCCTTGGGCACGGATTGCCGTCAATTCTATCTCGCTATCCGGTATTGCTAGGTTTCTTGACAGTTCCAGCACCGGTTACACCCGTGCTCGTTGCCATTCGGCAAATTGAATTTCCAGACTATTCTCATCATCAGAAAGCCAGATCGTACCTTCCTGCAACGTGGCCTGTAACGTCATATTACGGCTGGCCAACGCAGCCAGACGGGATAATTGTTCATCATCAAGAAAACGGATGCTGAGATTTTTATAGTTTATCACTTTACTCTGCATAGACTGCCACCAAACATGCCCTGCCCGCTCACCATAAGCATACAACACCACCCGAGGAGATTGATTGCAGGCTTTTTTAAGGCGTTTTTCATCCGGCAGCCCTAACTCAATCCACATCTCTAACCCATTATGGTCGTTATGCTGCCAAATTTCTGGCTCATCTTCCGCACTCAGGCCTTTGGTGAACACCAAACGTTCATCGGCATGACAAATCCAGGCCAGCAGGCGCAACATCATACGTTGTTCAGTTTCTGAAGGATGCTGGGCTAACGTCAGCGTTGTGTCATGATAAAAATGACGATCCATATCTGCGATATTGACCGTGGCTTTATAAATTGTTGCTTTCAGCGCCATGGGTAACCTCATTATTTGCAGGCCACAGTGTACTGATAAGCTTGGTCCGCGGCCAGCTTCTGGAGCCGAAACAAGGCACGCGGGCCAATAACAGGTGCTAATAACTCCCCCACACCTGTGCTATAGTCGTCTAGATAGTATAAAGCTCCAAGTGTCTGTGCCTCATCGCAACTTGTGTTGGCGATAATGCAGAGATTCTCAAGGGAGGAAACTGTGCAACAATACTGTGAGTTAGTACGCCGTTTTTATGCCGAGATTGGTAGTGGAGATCTCGGCTACGTGCCTGATGCATTGACATGTGTTTTAAAGGCATTGGACGCTGTTGCAGCGAATAGCGCACTACCGTCCTCAGTCAGGGAACAGGCGGCATTTGCCGCCGCTAACTTATTGGTGAGCGACTATGTTGATGAATGATGAATATCAACCCATCAATTGCGATGACTACGACAACCTGGAACTCGCCTGTCAGCATAAACTGACTCTGAAACTGGAGTTACGCGACGGAGAAGTGCTCGAAGCCAAAGCGGTCGATCTGCTGCAAAAAAAACGCGTTGAATATCTGACTATCGAACAAAACGGTACTCAGCGTGACGTGCGTCTGGACCACATCAGCAGCTTTAGTCATCCTGAAATTGGTACCGTTGTTGTGAGTCTTTCCGACTGATAACTTCGGTAACGCCATCCCCACAGGGCAGCCCAACGGCTGCCCTCGTCATTTATGGCTGTAAACTGGCATAGTATGCCGCCAGATCGGCAATATCTGTGTCTGACAAAGCCAAAACATAGGCTCTCATCACCTCCGCCTGCCCACCAGAACGCTCCCCTTTTTTATAAGACAATAATGCCTGCTCCAAATACATCGCATTTTGCCCGGCCAGGTTCGGGTACATGGGTATCGAGACTTTGCCTGCGGCACCATGGCACGCCACACAGCTGACCGATTTATTCTTGCCTACTGCGGCATCCCCTGCCGCCAGAGCGGAAAAACTCAATAACCCTGCCACTACTATTACGCTCATAGATTTCATGGTTGTTCCTTATGAGATATTGTTATTATTTTTCTTCCAACGCAGTGGCCACGGACGTTCTTCTACCGGCACCTGCCCTGCTTCAGTAACGAAAACATCCAGAGCAGCAATCAATTGCTCATCATAGTAAATCAATGGAATACGCTCACGCTGCCAAGGGGGAACCCCCAACTCTTGCCATAGCTTCTTGATATGCCTTGAACCAGTACGACCAAGGATACGTACTCGGCCTTTGGCAGCAAAACGCACGCTAACCCGTTCATGTGCCTGCGGTACGCGCACCAGATTATCCCCTTCTCCGGCAATTAGCGTACCAAGCCCATCGGGCAATTCCAGCTCTGACTGATGTGCCCAAGGTAATTGCAGTGCATGTAAATCAACCATCAACGGCAGCAGATATAAACGCTGGCGGAAACGGCGGATCTGATAATTACCCAGTTGTAATTGAGGTTCTGCGTCTTCCCGGCAGTTCGCCACTTCGTTCCATATCCTGGTTAATTGCTCACGCGCAGGCATAGCGACCCCAAACAAAGCAATCCAACGGCGCAGCAGCGCAGAACGCCGGGCTGGAGAACACGCTTGCAATCCAGCAATTGCCAATGATTTTTCCTTATTCAGCAACAGCGTTAACTGCTCTGCCAACAGTTCATCCAGCAGTTGTTCCTGTTCTGCACACAGGCTGGCGCTGCGCGCCGTTGCCGAAGCAAAATGCGGCCAACGTTCATTCAGCAGCGGCAATACATCCAAGCGTAGGAAGTTGCGATCAAATCGAGAGTCTTGATTGCTGTCATCCTCAATCCAACACAAGTGGTGCAGGTGCGCATACTCCTCCAACTGCTGACGTGAATGCCCCAATAGCGGCCTCAACAACGCATGATTGCCCAACTGAGTCTCAGCCGCCATTGCCGACAGCCCCGCCGGGCCGCTACCGCGTTTCAAGGCTAACAGGAAGGTTTCACATTGATCGTCAAGATGTTGTGCAGTCAACAAGGTTTCATTCACGGCCAACGTATCACTGAATGCGGCATAACGGGCTGCGCGCGCCGCTGCTTCTAGCCCCCCAGCACGTTTGTCCAACTGGACATAATGCACCATCAATGGCACCTGCCACGCTTCACACTGTTGCTGACAATGCACCACCCATTCATCGGCGAAACGGCTCAAACCATGATGAATATGCACCGCACGCAAAATGAGTTCCGGCTGTAACTGGCGCAATTGCACCAGCAAGTGCAGCAGCACACTGGAATCCAGCCCGCCGCTAAATGCCACTAACAATTGGCGCTTGTCACCCAATTGTGCAAGGAGTTGATTGGTATTCATTGATTGTGCTTGGTCACGTCCACATAGTTGCACGTTAACCAGCCCTCTCTTATCAAGCAAGTATTAACCCCGTTGCAGTTCATATAATTCGAGCGGTAAGCCATCAGGATCGTTGAAGAAGGTGAAGCGGGATTGAGTATAAGGATCGACACGCACTGGCTCACAAACCACCCCTGCGGCTTGTAGCTCGGCGATGGCGATATCAATATCGTCCACGCTAAATGCCAGATGGCGCAGACCGCAGGCCTCTGGTCTGCTAGGGCGAGCTGAAGGCGACGGGAAGGAAAACAGCTCAATGGTATACTGGCCGTTCAGCGCCAAATCGGCTTTCCAAGAGCCGCGCTCTGCGCGATAAACCTCCGCCAACAGCGTAAAGCCAAGAATATCGCAGTAAAAATGTTTACTGGTAAGGTAATCAGAACCGATCACTGCAATATGATGGATCTGCCGTAATGCCAGCATGGACATACTCCTTTTATACTCTTCGTCTTTCACGTTGCGGTTTTGTCTGCGTCAAAAACCGTTGTATCAGAATAGTAGGCATAAAAAAACCGCCCGACGGCGGTTTCTTATGATACGGACACTCTCAACAATAACCGTAGTTCATCAAGCGCTGATAACGACGGTTGAGCAGTTCCTCATTGTTCAAACCATCCAGATCGGCCAGATCGGCCAACAGTTGCGCTTTCAATGAAGCCGCCATTGCCGATACATCGCGATGTGCAGACCCTAGTGGCTCTGGGATCACAGTATCAATCAGTTTCAATTCTTTCAGGCGCGGGGCGGTGATCCCCATTGCTTCTGCGGCAATCGGCGCTTTGTCAGCACTTTTCCACAGAATGGAAGCACAACCTTCCGGTGAAATAACCGAGTAGGTGCTGTATTGCAGCATATTCACTTTATCGCCAACGCCAATAGCCAACGCACCACCTGAGCCCCCTTCACCGATCACGGTGCAAATCACCGGAATATTCAGGCGGGACATTTCACGCAGATTACGAGCAATCGCTTCTGATTGGCCACGTTCTTCCGCTCCCACCCCCGGATAAGCGCCAGGGGTATCAATGAAGGTAATCAGTGGTAGTTTGAAACGGGAAGCCATTTCCATCAGGCGCAATGCCTTGCGATAACCTTCTGGTGCGGGCATACCGAAGTTGCGGCGGATTTTCTCTTTGGTTTCGCGCCCTTTCTGGTGACCAATCACCATCACCGGGCGGCCATCCAGCCGTGCAATCCCCCCGACGATGGCTTTATCATCGGCATAAGCACGATCGCCAGCCAGTTCTTCAAAGTCGGTAAAGATGTGTTCGATATAATCCAGTGTATAAGGGCGGCGCGGGTGGCGTGCCAATTGGGCAATCTGCCAAGCCCCAAGATCGGAAAAAATTTTGCGCGTCAGCTCAACGCTCTTTTCACGCAAGCGCTGAACCTCTTCGTCCAGATTAATATCTAATTTTTCGTCTTGACGGTTAACTGCAGTCAGCGAGTCAATTTTCGCTTCCAGCTCTGCAATCGGCTGTTCAAAATCAAGAAAACTCAGACTCATAGCATTCCTATTTTAGTCAAATTCCAGTTCCACCTGCTCATTACCTACCAAGGTCCGCAAATCTATCAACAAGCGGTCGGTCGGCGTCACGCGCCAGGTTGCGCCAAAACGCAGCCTGGCTCGCGCATCTTCCCGTTGATAGTAGAGATGCACTGGAATCGTCCCCGAGCGATGAGGTTCCAACGCCTGACGGAGACGGTTCAAAAGCTGGTCATCAATTTGCCTGTCCGTCAGCGAGATAGCAAGCCCACGGGCGTATTTTTCACGGGCTTCACTGATATCCATCAGTTCGCGGACCATCATTTTAAGCCCACCGCTGAAGTCATCAAAGCTGACCTGTCCAGTGGCAATCAGGATACGGTCTTTTTCCAACAAATGCTGATATTTTTCCAGCGCCTCGGTGAATAACATAACCTCTAGACGGCCAGAACGGTCATCCAGCGTACAAACGCCGATACGGTTACCCCGTTTGGTGACCATAACCCGAGCGGCAACCACCAGCCCGACGGCGGTTGTCATCTTACCCCGCTCCGTTGGATGCATATCTTTCAAACGCTGGTCACCAGCGTAACGTTCAATTTCTTTCAGGTACTGGGTAATCGGATGACCAGTAAGGTATAACCCTAACGTTTCACGTTCGCCATCCAGCACCACCTGTTCCTGCCACGGGGGTACATTAGCATAAGATTGCTCCACCTGCTCCGGCGCTTCCGCCAATACGCCAAACATATCAGCCTGGCCAGTCGCTTCCGCTTTGGCATGTTGATCGGCCGCTTTCAACGCATCGCCTAACGAATTCATCAGCGCGGCACGGTGTGGGCCCAAGCGATCAAATGCCCCAGACATGATCAGTTTTTCCAGAATCCGGCGGTTCAGCTTTTTGATATCAGAGCGCGCGCACAGGTCGAACAAATCTTTGAAATACCCTTGTTCACCACTGTTGCGTGCTTCAATAATTGCCTCAATCGGCCCTTCCCCTACCCCTTTAATCGCACCGATGCCGTAAACGATTTCACCTTCGCCGTTAACATGGAAATGGTATTGCCCGCTGTTGATGTCCGGCGGCAAGATTTTCAGCCCCATACGCCAGCATTCATCTACCAGCCCGACCACTTTGTCGGTGTTATCCATATCAGCGGTCATTACCGCCGCCATAAACTCGGCAGGATAGTGGGCTTTCAGCCACAGCGTCTGATATGACACCAAGGCATAAGCGGCAGAGTGCGATTTATTGAAGCCATAACCAGCGAATTTTTCTACCAAATCAAAAATTTTTACCGACAGTTCCCCATCGACACCGCGTGCTTTGGCCCCATCTTCAAACCCACCGCGCTGTTTGGCCATTTCGACCGGGTTCTTTTTCCCCATCGCACGGCGCAGCATGTCTGCCCCACCCAATGTATAGCCTGCCAATACCTGAGCAATCTGCATCACCTGTTCCTGGTACAGGATGATGCCATACGTCGGCTCCAGCACCGGTTTCAGTGATTCATGCTGCCACTGGATGTCCGGGTAAGAAATCTCTTCGCGCCCATGTTTACGGTCAATGAAGTTATCCACCATGCCCGATTGCAATGGGCCAGGGCGGAACAGGGCCACCAGTGCGATCATATCCTCGAAACAGTCAGGCCTCAGGCGTTTGATCAGATCTTTCATGCCACGCGATTCAAGCTGGAATACTGCCGTGGTTTCCGAACGTTGCAGCATGTCGAAGCTTGGTTTGTCATCAAGCGGGATCGCGGCGATATCAATCGGCTCCAGCCCAGTCTTGGCGCGGCGAGCATTGATCATCTCCAAGGCCCAGTCGATGATGGTCAGAGTACGCAGGCCAAGGAAGTCGAATTTCACCAGCCCGGCGTATTCCACATCGTTCTTATCGAATTGGGTAACCGGGTGATTACCTTCAGCATCACAATACAACGGCGCGAAATCGGTGATTTTAGTTGGCGCAATCACCACCCCACCCGCATGTTTACCGGCGTTGCGCGTCACTCCTTCTAATTTACGCGCCATATCGATCAGCGCCCTGACCTCTTCATCAGCCTCGTATATCTCCGGCAGCTGCGGTTCCGCAGCAAAGGCTTTTTCCAGCGTCATCCCCGGATCGGGCGGCACCAGCTTGGAGATGCGGTCAACAAAACCATAGGGATGGCCCAATACGCGCCCCACATCACGGATCACCGCCTTCGCCGCCATCGTACCAAAGGTGATAATCTGCGATACCGCTTCACGGCCGTACATATCCGCGACGTGGTCGATCACCAAATCGCGTTTTTCCATGCAGAAATCGACGTCAAAGTCAGGCATCGACACCCGTTCCGGGTTCAGAAAACGTTCGAACAGCAGGTCAAATTCCAGCGGGTCTAGATCGGTGATTTTCAGCGCATAGGCCACCAACGAACCGGCCCCAGAACCACGCCCCGGCCCCACCGGCACATTGTTGTCCTTTGACCACTGAATAAATTCCATCACGATCAGGAAGTAACCAGGAAAGCCCATCTGGTTGATCACGCGTAGTTCAACATCCAGACGCTTATCGTATTCCGGGCGGCGCTGAGCACGCACTTCCGGGTCTGGGAACAGGAACTCAAGGCGTTCTTCCAATCCCTCTTTGGACTTCATAACCAGAAAATCTTCGGTGGTCATTTCACCGGTAGGAAACTGCGGCAGGAAGTATTCACCAAGGCGAATGGTGACATTACAGCGCTTGGCGATCTCGACGCTATTGAGCAAAGCTTCTGGAATATCAGCAAACAGCTCACACATCTCATCTTCGCTGCGCATAAACTGCTGTGAGGTGTAATTACGTGGGCGTTTAGGATCGTCAAGCGTAAAACCATCGTGGATAGCCACACGGATTTCATGGGCGTCGAATTCATCCTCCACCAAAAAACGCACGTCATTAGTGGCCACCACCGGCAGACCACGCTCAGTTGCCAGCGCCACGACAGCATGCAGATAGTTCTCTTCGTCTGGGCGACCAGTACGGATCAGCTCCAGATAGTAGCTGTCGGGGAAATGTTCCTGATAAAACGCCAGGCATTGATCAACCTGCACCTGATTGCCACGCAACAGGAATTTACCAACATCCCCCATCCGCGCACCCGAAAGCAGGATCAGCCCTTCACGGTGCTCAATCAACCAATCACGATCAATTACCGGCCCAGCAGCACCGTAACCACGCTGGTAGGCATGCGAAATCAGCAGCGTCAGGTTTTGATAGCCTGCATTATTGGCCGCCAGCACGGTAAGGTGCGCCAGCTCATCGCCCAGTACATCACTCTGCACATAAAAATCCGCACCGATAATCGGTTTGATCCCGGCACCATGTGCACTACCGTAAAACTTCACCAAACCACACATATTGGTGAAATCAGTGATCGCCAAAGCGGGCATGGCAAGCGCAGCGGCTCTTTTCACCAATGGGCCGATCTTGGCTAATCCATCAATCATGGAGTAGTCACTATGAACGCGCAGGTGAATAAAACGAGGTTCGGCCATATCCAGATACCAAGGTGTAGTGGCTCAGCTTACTGGGCCAGGGTTAACACTTTTATCTTTGAGGGTACTACAACTCCAGTACCCGTCTCACTGGCGCAAAACTGCGGCGATGATGCTGTGTAGCCCCCAATGTTGCCAGTTTTTCCAAATGGAGAGCGGTTGGGTAGCCTTTATGCTGGGCAAAACCATAATCAGGGAATACCCGATCCAGTTCGCTCATTTCGCGGTCGCGCGTCACTTTTGCCAGAATCGAAGCAGCACTGATTTCCGCCACTCGGCTGTCGCCCTTGACTACCGCCTGCGAGCGCATTGGTAACTCAGGGCAACGATTACCGTCGATTAACACCAGATCGGGCGTAAGAGACAACCCAGCAACCGCACGCTGCATCGCCAACATCGTGGCATGCAAGATATTCAGTTGATCAATTTCTTCCGGCTCAGCCCGCCCCAGGCTCCAAGCCAGCGCTTTTTCAACGATTTCTTCATACAGCGCCACACGGCGTTTCTCGCTGAGTTTTTTTGAGTCTGCCAAACCAATGATTGGCCGTGCCGGATCGAGGATCACGGCGGCAGTCACCACAGCCCCCACCAACGGGCCGCGCCCTACTTCGTCCACACCAGCGATCCACGTAGCTACGGGATAAACAAAAGGTTCGATCATGCTTCTGCCAACTCCAACACCGCCTGAGCGGCCTGTTCATCGGCACCACAGCGGATACTCTGGTGCAATTCAAGGAAGGTCTGTTTCAACTGTTCGGATTGCGGGCTGTCTTCCAGCAACGGCAACAAGGCCGCAGCCAGCTTGGCGGGTACGCAATCATGCTGTAGCAGTTCGGTAATGATTTCACGCCCTGCTAACAGATTCGGCAGCGAAACATAGGGCGTTTTCACCAACCGCTCTGCCAACCAGAATGTAAAAGGTTTCATGCGGTAGCCAACTACCATCGGGCATTTCGCCAGCATGCATTCCAGCGCAGCAGTACCCGAAGCCAACAACGCTGCATCACTGGCGATCATGGCTTCACGCCCTTTACCATCCAGCAGATGTACCGTTAACTCCGGCGCCACTTCGGCCTTAATACGTTCAAATTGTTCGCGCCGTTTGGCATTCACCAACGGCACCACCACTTCCAGATCTGGATAATGAGTACGTAATAACTGGGCCGTTTTGAGGAAATCACCGCTCAACATTTCCACTTCAGCACTACGGCTACCGGGCAACAGTGCCAGGCAATGTGCATCAGAAGCAATTCCCAACGCAGCACGCGCGGCCAGTTTATCTGGCTGTAACGGCATCGCATCGGCCATGGTATGGCCAATAAAACGGCAGGGAACGTTGAAACGATCGTAAAACGCCTTTTCGAAAGGGAGAAACGCCAACACTAAGTCAGTCGCTTGACCAATTTTGAAAACTCGCTTTTGACGCCAGGCCCAAACTGATGGGCTGACATAGTGAATAGTACGGATACCACGCTTTTTCAGGCGGCCTTCCAACGTGATGTTGAAGTCTGGTGCATCAATGCCGACAAATACGTCAGGTGCAAGCTCAGTGAACCGACGCGTCAGTTCCCGGCGAATCTTCAACAGGCGTGGTAAACGCTCAAGAACCTCCACCACTCCCATTACCGCCAGTTCTTCCATCTCAAACCAGGCTTCACACCCTTCAGCCTGCATCAATGGGCCAGCCACACCAACAAAGCGTGCTTCAGGATGCTGCACCTTGAGCGCACGAATTAATCCGGCACCCAGGATATCACCAGAGGTTTCTCCGGCAACCAGCCCAATAGTCAATGGACGATTTGGCATAAATCAGCGAATAATCCCACGGGTGGAACGGCTAAAGAAATCAAGGAACGATTGCACCACAGGCTGCTGCTGTACCAAGGCTTCGATCTCTATCTTCGCTTCTTCTAACGTTTTCTCGCTGCGGTAAAGGATTTTATAGGCATTACGAATTGCCTGCATTTCATCCTTATTGAAACCGCGGCGTTTCAGCCCGACTACGTTAACACCGAACGGCGTTGCATGATTACCTTGCGCAATAACAAAAGGAGGGACATCCTGCGCCACGCCAGAACAACCGCCAACCATGACATGCGCGCCGATCACGCAGAATTGATGAATAGCTGTCATCCCACCGATAATGGCATGATCATCAATCTCCACATGGCCAGCCAGCGTTGCATTGTTGGCCAGTACACAGGAATTGCCAACAATGCAATCATGAGCAATGTGTACGTTGACCATCAGCAGATTATCATTACCCACCCTGGTCACACCTGAACCCTGTGCAGTACCGCGGTGAATGGTTACGCTTTCACGAATGCGGTTGCGATCGCCAATCTCAACACGTGTTGGTTCACCTGCATATTTCAGATCCTGATTCGCCTCGCCGACAGAAGCGAACTGATAAATTTGGTTGTCACAACCAATCTTGGTGATCCCATTCACCACCACATGGGATTTCAATACCGTACCCGCACCGATTTCCACCTGGGAACCGATGTAACAGAAAGGGCCGATGTGCGCCGCAGCACCGATCACGGCACCTTCTTCAACGATGGAGCTCGGATGGATAAAGGCGGTTTTATCAATCACGGATCATGCCTCCCGGCTGCGGGCACACATCATGGTTGCTTCGCAGACAATTTTTCCGTCAACGGTCGCCACACCTTTAAAACGCGTCAGGCCACGGCGGGTTTTTTCGAAAGTGACTTCCATGATCATCTGGTCGCCAGGCACTACAGGGCGTTTAAAACGAGCCTCATCAATGCCAGCAAAATAATACAGTTCCCCCGGCTCCAGCTTACCCACGCTCTTGAATGCCAGAATACCGGTAGCCTGCGCCATCGCTTCCAGAATCAACACGCCTGGGAAAATTGGCTTACCAGGGAAATGCCCCTGGAAAAACGGCTCATTAACAGAGACGTTTTTCACCGCTCGCAGATATTTGTGCTCTTCGAACTCCAGTACACGGTCAACCAGCAAGAATGGGTACCGGTGGGGAAGCAGTTCCAAAATTTCTGCAATATCCAGAGTATGAGTGTCAGTAGTCAAAATACTCTTCCTGTCTCTAAAAACTGATGACATTAACAACACGGCCTGCGTTGACCCCAAAAGGAGATCATCAGGCAGGCCGCAAATTAACAACTCTTTGCGCTTTTGGCCTTATGGCCAACGCGTTTCGTTTTGTACCCAATAAGGCAAGCAATCGGTAAGCTACACTGTGTTACCACCGCGCTACCACACGCAATCTATTGGGTATCGTCTTTTCCGATTTTCCGCTCAACAGCCTTTAAGCGCTTGCTGATCTCGTCAATATTCATCACCAACGCAGCCGTTTTACGCCAAACTTTATTGGGCTGTAACGGAATGCCAGAGGAGTATACCCCAGGTTCAGTGATTGGTCGCATAACCATTCCCATCCCGGTAACAACCACTTTGTCGGCAATCTCCATGTGACCATTAATCACGCTGGCTCCGCCGATCTGGCAATAGCGACCGATTTTCAGGCTACCAGCCATAATCACACCACCAGCAACGGCAGTATTTTCGCCAATCACCACGTTATGTGCAATCTGGCACTGGTTATCAATGATAACACCATTCCCAATCAGAGTGTTATCCAGCGCACCGCGATCGATGGTGGTACAAGCACCGATTTCAACACGATCACCGATGATCACCGTACCCAACTGTGGGATTTTGATCCATTCGCCACGTTCGTTAGCATAGCCGAAACCATCCGCACCGATTACCGTGCCAGACTGGATCAGGCAACGCTGACCAATTTCAACTTCATGATAAATCGTAACATTCGCCCACAAACGTGTACCTGCGCCAATGCGTGCGTTTTTACCGATAAAACAACCTGGGCCAATAACCACGTTATCGCCAAGTTCGGCACCAGACTCAATAACCGCATTCGCACCAACGGCAACATTGTCCCCCAGCAAGGCCGCTGGAGAAATCACCGCACTCGGTGCAATATCCGCAGCAGGAGCTGGCGTGGTGTCCATCAATTGCGCCATACGCGCATAGGTCAGATAAGGGTTTTTAACAACCAGTGCTGCGGAACGGCAGTGCGGTAAATCGCCCGAGGTCAAGACAACAGCACTTGCCTGACAGAGGGCAAGCTGCTCTTGATAACGGCTGTTTGATAAGAACGTGATTTGGCCAACCTGGGCAGAATGCATAGAAGCAATGCCGGTGATGACGATATCGCCATCACCGTACAATTGTGCATCCAACTGCTGTGCTAAATCAGCCAGTCGAATCGAAGGCATGTTGTTATTTAACCTGTTTCAGCACGTCAGCAGTGATATCTTTAGAAGTGCCTACGTAAGCAACCGCATTAGCATCGATCACTACGTCATAACCTTCTTTGCTGGCCACAGCTTTTACAGCGTCCTGAATACGGCTCAGGATTTTGTTACGCTCTTCCATCTGACGACGACGGTTATCCTGCTCAAAAGCCTGAGCTTTTTGAGAGAACTGTTCGCGCTGTGCCATTACATCTTTTTCCATTTTGGAACGTTCGCTGGCCTTCATGGTAGAACTGTCACGCTGTAAAGTCTGCATTTTGGTCTGCAAACTGCGTTCCATTTCCTGGAGTTCACTTGCTCGGCCTTTAAATTCATTTTCCAGTTGTTTAGCCACGGTTTCACGTGCTGGCAACTGCTGGAAAATGCTGGAAACGTTAACGACTGCGATCTTGTCAGCTGCCTGAACTCCTGCTGAAGCAGCCATAGCTAAACCAAGGCCTGCGGCACACAACCACTTTTTCACTATAAACTCCTTACCATCACCCATTTGTGTCATACGACACTTTGAAGTACACAATTTGCCAGACATTACACATAAAACAATGAGAATAATCCTCTCCGTTTGATGTCAGCCTGGCATTTGCGATTGTTTTTTAATCGTCATGACCAGCGGTACAACCTGTTACCAGGTTTTACCAATATTAAACTGGAATTGTTCAGACTTATCACCGTCGTATTTTTTGATCGGATCGGCGTAAGAGAACACCAGTGGCCCCAGCGGCGACATCCATTGCACAGCCAAACCAGCAGACACACGAATATTGCTCGCCTTGCTGTAATCAGGAATGTCGTACATCCGCGTCTGAGCAGTGTTTTCCCACTTGGTATCCCATACCGTACCTGCATCAATAAATACCGAAGTACGCACTGAACTCGCATATTTCTCGCTAATGAATGGCGTTGGTGTGATCAGCTCCAAGCTTGCAACGGCCATGGCATTACCACCAACGGCGTCGTTAGAATTACAAATAATCTGAGGCACGTTGTTACTCAACACATTCGGGCATGTATACGAATTAGAATTGTAGTAAACCGCTTTCGGGCCAATGGTATTGGACTGGAAGCCACGCACGCTGCTTGAACCACCGGCATAGAAGTTCTCGTAAAACGGCAATTCTTTACCACCCAGACCATCAGCATAACCTATGCGACCACGCCCCAACGCCACCCAAGTCCCGTCTTCGTCAATAGGAAGATACTGTGTACTATCCAACGTAAATTTATAGTACGCATTGTCGGAACCAGGAATAGTCACTTTACTGTTCAGCGTAGTACGGTTACCCGAAGTAGGGAAGAAGCCGCGGTCCAGATTATTATAGGTCCAGCCCAGATTAAGCGGGAAATCATTCGCCGTATAACTCGCACGATTCAGTAAATCCGGGTTTTCACCCACAGAGTCCAGATAACGCCACATGGCGACCTGCGGCTTCATTTGAGACAGGGAGTTATGGACATAACCCATCCCGATACGCAGTGAGTTGTTCTCGTTGATTGGGAAGCCCAGCGTACCGTCTACACCATAACTACTGTTGGTGTAATCTGACAGATCGGCGTTATCTGCCTTAAAGTCGTTATAGAATATGCGCCCACCCAGGCTGACACCATCTACAGTGAAGTATGGGTTGGTGACCGACAGTTCTGCATAGGTCTGATAATCATTTTTGGTACCATTGATACCAACAGAGTACCCCGTCCCCAGCCAGTTATCCTGCTGCACACCCGCCTGGAAGCTGATGCCACTCTCAGTACCGTAACCAATACCAAAGTTCAGCGTACCCGTGTTACGCTCTTTGACTTTGTAAGTCACATCAACCTGATCCGCAGTCCCTGGTACACGCTGAGTTTCCACATCCACAGTTTCAAAGTAACCCAGGCGGTTCAGGCGATCTTTCCCCTGCTCAACCTGATCGTTACCCAGCCAGGCGCCTTCCATCTGGCGCATTTCACGGCGCAGTACGGAATCTTTGCTGGTGTCATTACCTTCGAATTTGATGCGACGAACATAGAAACGGTTACCCGCATCAATGTTTACGTTCAACTTCACGGTTTTATCCGTATCGTTGATGTCAGGCTGAGTCTGCACACGGGGATAGGCGTAACCATAACGGCCAAACATCTTCTTGATGTCGTCTTCCATTTTGGTCACTTTGCTTCCGCTATACAATTCACCTGGCTCTATTTTGGTTAACTGTGCAACTTCCGCCGAGTGGCCAGCCAGATTACCATTCACCACCACACCGGAAAGCTTATACTGCTCACCTTCAGTAATATTGATGGTGATATAGATACCTTTTTTATCTGGTGTCAGGCTGACTTGGGTTGAATCAATGTTAAAGCGCGCATAACCGCGATCCAGATAGAAACTGCGCAGGATTTCAAGGTCACCCGCCAGTTTTTGCTTCTGGTATTTACGATCGCCAACCACGTTCCACCACGGCACTTCATCACGCAGTTGGAAGCGTGAGATCAGCTCATCGTTGGTGAAGGCATGGTTACCGACAATGTTGATTTGTTGAATTGTGGCAGAAACCCCTTCCATGAACACCAGTTTCAGGTCAACACGGTTACGCGGCAACGGCGTGACAACGGCTTTCACCGAAGCGCTGTATTTACCGACGCTGTAGTAGAAGTCTTCCAACCCTTTTTCAATGCTGGATAAGGTGGTGCGATCAAGTGCTTCACCAACCCGAACGCCAGAGGTTTCCAGGTTCTGCTTGAGCATGTCATCTTTCACCGATTTGTTACCGGAGAAAGTGATGCTGGCAATGGTAGGGCGCTCCTTGACCTGAACAATCAGCGTATCCCCATCGCGCAGTACGCGAACGTCCTCGAAGTTGCCAGTGGCAAACAAGGCATGGATGGTATTACTGATATCATCATCAGAGACGGTATCGCCTACGCGAACCGGCATATTGAGTAACGCCGCACCAACGGCGACTCGTTGCAGGCCTTCGAAATGAATGTCTTTCACCACGAACCCGTCTGCACCGTATACGGTGGCGCTGCCAAACAGCAGCGACGCTATGAGCAACTTTTTCATCGCCATCGTTGTTATGCGTTCTTCCTAACCTATCCCCGCCCCTAAAGGCGGGAAAAATCATTGAAAAGTGCAAGACCCATTAGCAGCACCAACACGATTGAACCAATGCGGTAGCTGTAGTCCTGTACTCGCTCAGAAACCGGCCCACCCTTCAGCTTTTCTATCGCCAGGAAGAGGAGATGCCCACCATCTAATACTGGTAATGGAAATAGGTTGATGATCCCCAGGTTGACACTGATCAACGCCAGAAACATCACATAATACACAAACCCAACCTCTGCTGACGCCCCTGCTCCCTGTGCAATGGAAATCGGGCCACTCAGGTTGTTCAGCTTTACATCACCGGTGATTAATTTGCCCAGCATACTGACCGTCAGCCGCATCAGTTGCCAAGTTTTGTCCCCAGCCTGGTATAGCGCAGAGAACGGCCCATACTGGCGAATCGTCTTATACTCGTCAGGCAACGGCAGTACCTTCGGTATGATCCCTGCGAAACCTACCATTTTATCTTTTTCCACCGATTTTGTATCTGGTATCAGTGTTAAAGACAAGGGAACACCATTTCTTTCAACCTCTAAAACCAGAGGTTTTCCTGGGCCATCGTGAATACGTTTAACCAACGTTGACCAGCGCCCAAGCAACTGACCATCGACTTTAACGATCCTATCCCCTGCTTGTAAACCCGACTTTTGCGCTGCGGAACCCTGCTGCACTTCCGCCAATACTGATTCTATCTGCGGACCACGTGGAATCAGGCCAAGAGAACGGACAGGATCTTCTTTATCTGGCTCAAAGCTCCATTTGCGCAGATCCAGAGTTTTGCTTATGACCTGTGAAGAGCCGAACTGAGCTACGCCAACCTCAGTTTGTGTTTCACCGATTTTTGTAATCAGCGCCAGCCGAACTGATTCCCAATCAGGCGTTTCGATACCGCCAACGGATTTAAGTTCCATTCCTGGGGAAATTTCAGCTCTGGCAGCGATTGATTGTGGGGCAATTTCGCCGATTACCGGGCGGAAACTCGGTACTCCGATGATAAACACGAGCCAGTAAGCAAGAATGGCAAACAGAAAGTTCGCAATAGGGCCAGCGCTGATAATTGCCGCCCGCTGCCAGACTGTTTTATTGTTAAACGCCTGATGACGTTGCTCTGGTGCTACCGTCTCTACGCGTTCGTCAAGCATTTTGACATAGCCGCCCAGAGGGATCATGGCAATAATGAATTCAGTGCCCAAACGGTCAGTCCGGCGCCACAGCGCCCGGCCAAAACCAATGGAAAAGCGTTCTACACGGACACCACAACGGCGAGCCACCCAAAAGTGCCCAAACTCATGTACGGTGATCAATACACCCAGAGCAATAACAAACGCTACCAAGTTCCAGAGCACGCTGGCCATATAAACCCTTCATTTCCCGCCAATGACGGATTAAAACACTAACAGCATCAAGCAAGCAAATACAGGCACTGCTGCGGTCAAACTATCGATACGATCCAGTATCCCACCATGCCCCGGTATCAGATGGCCGCTATCCTTGATACCCGCCTCACGTTTGAACATACTTTCCGTAAGATCGCCTAATACCGAAGCCAGCACCGCCATCACGGAGCAAAACAATAAAGTCACCGGAGCTACATTTAGCGGCACATAGCGGCCGAACAGCCAAGAGATAACGGCCGAAGTCACCAAACCACCGAACAGCCCTTCCCAGGTTTTACCTGGAGAAACTTTCGGTGCCAGTTTGTGCTTACCGAACAGTTTGCCAAAGATATAGGCACCAGAATCAGCTCCCCATACCAACAACATGACATACAACAGCCACCAGGCACCGATAAACGGATTCTGTTCATAACCAAGCTGGCGCAGAGCCACCATCCCCCAGAAAAACGGGACAATGGTCAACAGACCGAAAAACAGGCGTAGTGGGCGTGAATTCCGCCACAATGCAGCGGAACCAGGATAAAAGAGCACCAATAATAACGCGGTCAACCACCAGACCAGTGACAGCCACAGCGGCCCACTGATTTGCAATGGATGAACGGAATGGTGATAAGCGGGCACACTGAGCATCATCAATGCCAGCAGAAAGCCGCATATGATCGCCAGCCAGATACGTTGAGAGCGGGCTGCGAAGCCAGCAAGTTGCCCCCATTCCCAGGCAGCCAACATGCATACGGCGAGTGTTACCAGGGCAAAACCCAACGGCGGCAGCAAAAATAGCGCTGCGATAACCAGCGGAATTAAAATCAGAGCAGTTATGAGGCGATGCTTCAGCAAAAGTTCCCCCTAGGACGCATTAACGCCGATAGGTGTAGTTCCCCCGAAGCGGCGCTCGCGTTGTGCAAATGCATTCAGCGCACCTTCAAAGACAAGTTCATCAAAATCAGGCCAGAGTACATCAGTAAAGTAAAGCTCGGCGTAAGCAATTTGCCACAACAAGAAGTTACTTATGCGATGTTCACCACCGGTACGGATTACTAAATCCACTGGTGACAAATCACTCATGCAGACGTGTTCACTCAGCAGTTCCTCGCTAATCTGCTCCGGGTGCAGCACACCCTGCTGCACTTGCTCGGCCAGACCCCTCACTCCTTGGATGATATCCCAACGGCCACCGTAATTGGCGGCAATATTGAGTGTTAGACCATCATTATTTTCCGTCAGTTGTTCAGAACGATGAATACGTTCCTGCAAACGCGTGCTAAAACGGCTGATATCGCCAATGACACGCAGCCTGACGTTATGTTTATGTAAACTTTTTACTTCGCTATCCAAAGCTCGGACGAACAGTTCCATCAAAGCTGAAACTTCTTGCGCCGGGCGATTCCAGTTTTCACTGCTGAAGGCATACAGCGTGAGCGCATCCAGATGATTACTCGCGGCAAAGCTGACCGCGCGACGTACTGATTTCACCCCTGCTTTATGACCAAAGACACGTAACTTACCTTGACGTTTAGCCCATCGTCCATTGCCATCCATAATAATAGCAACGTGACGCGGCCCTTGAAGAGGTAGATTAGCTTCTTGTTGGTTTGCAGACGACATAACTCGTACTTATTCCTTCAATAGAAACAGACAACTTTTCTGGAACATCCGACCCTGACGCGCAAAAAAAGCCGTGTGCCTGACACAGCTTTTCCAGTCTACCCGCCTTACATCCCAAGATATTTCTGGGAAAAATTGGCTGATGTGTACCAATCCGGCCATTATTCAACGGTATAACCGCTCACAGGTGGCGCAGACTATACCACTTACACGAAGCCTGAACAAACAAACCCCATGGCAGCATACACAATTTAAAAACAAAATCAGACAATCCACTAGCCCTTAAAGACACAGCGTGCGAGTCACACCATAAGCGATTTCACGAGCCTGGCGATCGATATCCAAAACTGCATCAACGCACGCAGGTTCCGGCAATGTTAACTGCTCAACCACTTTCTGATTCACCATAGCAATATCAGTAAAGCGAATCTGTTCTTGCAAAAATGCAGCTACGGCAACCTCATTGGCCGCATTGAGCGCCGTCGTGGCAACCTGCCCTGCATCAAAGGCTGCAATAGCCAAATGCAGGCACGGGTAACGTTCAGGTTCCGGTTCAGAGAACGTCAACGCTCCTATGTGACAAAAATCGAGCGCAGCCACCCCAGAATGAATACGCTGCGGATAAGCCATCGCATGAGCAATGGGGGTACGCATGTCTGGTGTTCCCAATTGGGCCAGCACACTACCATCAATATAGCGCACCATGGAATGAATTACCGACTGCGGATGCAGGATCACCTCCATTTGTTCCGCGGAGGCATTAAATAACCAACGGGCTTCAATATATTCCAGGCCTTTGTTCATCATGGTGGCGGAATCTACCGAAATTTTGCGCCCCATTGACCAGTTAGGATGCGCGCAAGCCTGATCCGGCGTCACCGCCGCAAACTGCGCCACAGGTAAGGTGCGGAATGGCCCGCCAGATCCCGTCAGAACGATGCGCGAGACGCCATGTTCTTCCAGCGAAGCGTATCCTAGCTGGCGCTGGACGCTCTCAGGCAAACTCTGAAAAATAGCGTTGTGCTCGCTGTCCAGCGGCAATAACTGTGCCTGGCTCTTTTGTACCGCCTCCATGAACAAGCGGCCACAGGTCACCAGCGACTCTTTATTTGCCAGCAATACCTGCTTACCTGCACGCACGGCGGCCAAGGTTGGCAACAACCCTGCGGCCCCCACAATGGCAGCTGTTACTTGATCAACATCGCTCAATGCGGCCAGTTCGCAGGCAGATTGTTCACCCGCCAATACCTCGGTTTTCACCGCATTTTCCGCCAGGATGGTGCGTAGCTCACGCGCCGCGCTTTCATCGGCCATTGATGCATAAGCCGGGCGAAACTCTATACACTGCTGCGCCATCACCGCAACATTACGGCCAGCAACCAATGCCTTGATCGCAAAAAGATCGGGGTTTTCTCTGACCACGGCCAGGGTGCTGGTACCCACAGAGCCTGTAGAGCCCAGAATAGTCAGTTGCTTCATGAATTCGCTCTGAATCACTGCCTGATAAGATCGAAAGTGCTTTAGTGTGTAACCTGAACCACTACTTGTCCATGACCCTTCAGTACGATAATACGGGATCCACGCCACAAAAAATAAAGCGCCGCACAGGCGACGCTTTATTTTTGCGCGATGCTGATTAGAAATCCATCAGCTCTTTTTCTTTGTCTGCCAATGCAGCATCAAGCTGTTTGATATAGGCATCAGTCATTTTTTGAATATCGTCTTGCGAACGACGATCTTCGTCTTCACTGATTTCTTTATCTTTCAACAACGCTTTGACTTTCTCATTGGCATCACGGCGCACATTACGCACGGCTACACGCCCCTGCTCGGCTTCGCCACGCACCACTTTGATCAAATCCTTGCGGCGTTCTTCAGTTAATGGTGGTAGTGGAACACGAATCACGCTCCCGGCTGAATTTGGATTCAACCCCAGATCGGATGACATGATCGCTTTTTCCACTGCCGAACCCAGAGAACGGTCAAACAGGTTGATCGCCAGAGTACGGGAGTCTTCCACAGTCACGTTAGCCAACTGGCGCAGCGGTGTTGCAGAACCGTAGTATTCCACCATGATACCGTCCAGAATGCTTGGAGAAGCCCGGCCGGTACGGATTTTACTGATTTGGTTTTTGAATGCTTCTACGCTTTTTTCCATGCGTGAATCAGCATCTTTTCTGATTTCATTAATCACGTTACAAACCCTTGGAAGCTGGTTACTTGGCAGGCAATACCTACCCTTCATACTTAACATCGCAAACTGCCTTCACTCACCCCAGCCACTTACTTGAGTAAGCTTCTGGAAATGCGCTCAGTTGCCGCCTACCTGCAACACCAAGTATCTTGGGTATAACAAATATAGCCCGTGAATGTTACTCAATAGAAGCACACAACGCCCGGCGTTATCTACTCCCCCGAAATTTGGCCGAACACCCTTTATTTGGTGATCAGCGTGCCTTCGTTCTCACCCATCACCACGCGGCGCAGTGCGCCCGGCTTATTCATGTTAAACACGCGGATAGGTAAGCCATGGTCACGTGCCAGCGTAAACGCCGCCAGATCCATCACTTTTAACTCACGCTCTAACACATCTTGATAAGTTAACTGTTCAAACAGCGTTGCATCCGGATTTTTCACCGGATCAGCGGAGTATACACCATCCACTTTCGTTGCTTTCAATACCACATCAGCTTCAATTTCGATCCCACGCAGGCAAGCAGCAGAATCCGTGGTAAAAAATGGGTTACCCGTACCGGCAGAGAAAATCACCACGCGATTGTTGCGTAACAGGCTGATCGCTTCTGCCCAACTGTAATTATCACACACACCGTTCAATGGAATTGCAGACATCAAACGCGCGTTCACATAGGCGCGGTGCAACGCATCACGCATAGCCAGGCCGTTCATCACGGTCGCCAGCATTCCCATGTGATCGCCTACGACACGGTTCATACCCGCTTGCGCCAAGCCCGCACCGCGAAAAAGGTTGCCACCGCCAATCACTACACCGACTTGGATGCCCAGTTCGACCAGCTCTTTTACTTCCTGAGCCATGCGATCCAAAACGCTAGCGTCGATACCAAAACCTTCTGCACCTTGCAGGGCTTCACCACTCAGTTTGAGCAGGATACGCTGATAAACGGGTTTTGCATTGGTTGCCATGGTGTTCTGTCCTAAGAAGCAGTAATAGTATTGGGGATTTCAGCCGATACGTTGCGCTGTGCTGAGTATAGACGCACAAAGCTCGCCACCGGATTATACTCACCATCTTTCAAACCGCAGCGTGGTTACCTGCACTTGCTGCAATTTGGAATACATGGGGTATTTCTCTGGCTGGATAAAATGGAACCGCCTGACGGCGGCCCCATTAACAGGTATTAAGACTGTTTGCTCATTGCTGCAACTTCAGCAGCAAAGTCAGTTTCAACTTTCTCAATACCTTCACCCACTTCGAAGCGGATGAAGTTGGTCACATCAGCATTGTGCTCTTTCAACAGCTGAGCAACGGTTTTGCTTGGGTCCATCACGAAAGGCTGGCCGGTCAAAGAGACTTCGCCAGTGAATTTCTTCATGCGGCCTTCAACCATTTTCTCTGCGATTTCTTTTGGCTTGCCAGACTGCATAGCGATGTCTAACTGAACTTGGTACTCTTTCTCTACCACTTCAGCAGATACATCTTCAGGCTTCACGAATTCAGGCTTGCTTGCTGCAACGTGCATAGCCAACTGTTTAACCAGCTCTTCGTCAGCACCTTTCGCAGCCACCAGAACGCCGATGCGCGCACCGTGCAGGTAGCTACCCAGCACATCGCCTTCCAGGGAAGCGATACGACGGATATTGATGTTTTCACCAATTTTTGCCACCAGAGCTACGCGTTCTTCTTCGAACTGCGCTTTCAGCACTTCAACGTCAGTGATTTTGCCTGCAACAGCCGCATCCAGCACTTTGTCAGCAAACGCCTGGAACCCGCCATCTTTAGCCACAAAGTCGGTCTGGCAGTTAACTTCCAGAATCATACTATAGTTGCCGGCGATCTTGGTCTTGATCACGCCGTCAGCAGCTACGTTGCCTGCTTTTTTCGCCGCTTTGATCGCACCAGATTTACGCATGTTTTCGATAGCCAGCTCGATGTCGCCATTAGATTCAACCAGCGCTTTTTTACATTCCATCATGCCAGCGGCAGTACGCTCACGCAGTTCTTTTACCAGGGCAGCGGTAATATCAGCCATTTCTTTTTCCTCGGTTATCTCACGTGGAGACAGTTCTCATTCAGATAAGCAAAGGGGGCCTTTATAGGCCCCCCTAACCAACATATGTCAATACCTGGTTAATAAGGGCTCGACCTTATTATTCAGCTTCTACGAAGCTTTCTTCCGCCTGAACGGCCAGATCTTGAGAACGACCTTCACGGACGGCGGCAGCAACGGCACCCAGATACAATTTGATTGCACGGATTGCATCATCGTTACCAGGGATAATGAAGTCAACGCCGTCTGGATCGGAGTTGGTATCAACGATAGAGAATACCGGGATACCCAAGTTGTTGGCTTCTTTGATCGCGATGTGTTCGTGATCGGCATCAATAACAAACAGAGCGTCTGGCAGACCACCCATGTCCTTGATACCACCCAAAGAGTTCTCCAGCTTTTCCAATTCACGAGTACGCATCAGCGCTTCTTTCTTGGTCAGCTTGTCAAAGGTGCCATCTTGAGACTGGATTTCCAGATCTTTCAAACGTTTGATTGACTGACGAACGGTTTTCCAGTTAGTCAGCATGCCGCCCAACCAGCGATGGTTCACAAAGAACTGATCGCAGTTGTTAGCATATTCTTTTACCGCTTCGCTTGCTGCGCGCTTGGTACCCACGAACAGGATCTTACCTTTACGGGAAGAGATCTTGGTCAGTTCAGCCAACGCTGCGTTGACCATAGGTACGGTTTTTTCCAGGTTGATGATGTGAACCTTGTTACGTGCGCCGAAGATGAAAGGCTTCATTTTCGGGTTCCAGTAACGGGTCTGGTGACCAAAGTGTACACCAGCCTGGAGCATGTCGCGCATGGAAACAGTTGCCATGATTAAACCTCTATAGATTGATTGGGGTTATGCCTCCACGTATCCCATAACGCCGACCCAGGAATGATGTTCTCATCTTAGGCACCCCGGCGGATGTGTCGATACGTGTGTGTTATTTACACAATATGAGTGCAGTTAAAGTATCTCGGCTATTCCGTACAGCTCACTAAGGATTGAAGTACGGATCTGCCGGCGCGCTTTATACCATAAACCCGCCCCAGACACCAACATTTGTTGCGTTTACCCATCATTCAGAAATCAAATTTGGCAGCCCCAAATCAGGCTGATACCATAAGCCCAAGCCTTTCCTTAAAATATTGTCAACGACCAGACACCTACGGACTAACTTCAATGGCAATCTCAATAAAAACACCTGATGACATCCAGAAAATGCGCGTAGCGGGCCGTTTGGCCGCAGAAGTGCTGGAAATCATCGAACCGCACGTCAAACCAGGCGTCACTACCGGCGAATTGGATCGAATCTGTCACGACTACATCACCAACGAACAGCAGGCCATTTCTGCCTGTCTGGGTTATCACGGCTTCCCGAAATCCGTCTGTATCTCGGTGAATGAAGTGGTCTGCCACGGTATCCCGAGTGATGACAAGGTGTTGAAAGACGGCGATATCGTCAATATCGACGTCACCGTGATCAAAGACGGTTTCCATGGTGATACCTCAAAAATGTTTATCGTTGGTACTCCCACCATCCTGGGCGAACGTTTGTGCCGTGTTACGCAAGAAAGCCTGTATCTGGCACTGAAAATGGTCAAGCCAGGTATCCGCCTGCGTAGCCTGGGTAAAGCAATTCAGCAATATATTGAAGCCGAGAGATTCTCAGTGGTGCGCGAATATTGTGGGCACGGTATTGGTGAAGTGTTCCACGAAGAACCTCAAGTATTACATTACGATGCTGATGATGGTGGTGTGGTGTTGCAGGCCGGTATGGCCTTTACCATTGAACCGATGGTCAATGCCGGTGATTACCGTATCCGCACTATGAAAGACGGTTGGACGGTAAAAACCAAAGATCGCAGCTTGTCGGCACAGTATGAGCATACTATTGTGGTCACAGATAACGGCTGCGAGATAATGACGTTGCGCCAGGATGACACTATCCCCAACGTCATTACGCACGAGCAACAGTAGGAAGGGTTGTCTCGTTTCTTGGCACTGGCCGGCTGATGCCGGCTTTTTTATGGGCGGCTAATCATGTCTGAAAACCATCATGAGCGGGGCATCCCGGTTATTCCGCAGCAGGCATTACCCGAGCAGCCTGACTACCCTACTGCCTACAGTGATGAAGAGCTCCATTGCGTGGCGCTCAAACAACACCTCGAACAATTCCAGCAGTGGTTGGCAGCCGCTTTCAACGCAGGTTCCAGCGCCGAAAGCCTGGTCGCTGCGCGCAGCGAATTCATTGACCGGCTCCTACGCCGCCTGTGGGTTTTTTATGGTTTTGCTGATATCCCAGAAACCGCACTGGTTGCCGTTGGTGGTTATGGCCGTGGCGAGCTGCACCCGCTTTCCGATATCGACGTGCTGGTGCTCAGCCAACATCGCCTGAGTGAGGAACAGGCGGTTCGCGTTGGCGAATTCATTACCTTACTGTGGGATCTGAAGCTGGAAGTCGGCCACAGCGTGCGCACGCTGGAAGAGTGCCTGCTGGAAGGGCTGGCCGATCTGACCGTCGCCACCAACCTGATTGAATCACGCATGATTTGCGGTGACGTCGCCCTGTTCCTACAAATGCAGAAACACATTTTCAGCGATGGTTTCTGGCCATCGCCAGAATTCTTCCACGCCAAAGTGCTTGAACAACAGGAGCGTCACCAGCGTTACCATGGCACCAGTTATAATCTGGAGCCGGATATCAAAAGCAGCCCCGGCGGCCTGCGTGATATTCATACTTTATTGTGGGTCGCGCGGCGCCACTTTGGCGCCACCTCACTGGATGAAATGGTTGGCTTTGGCTTCCTGACCCAGGCCGAACGCAACGAACTGAAAGAGTGTCAAAGCTTTCTGTGGCGCATCCGTTTTGCGTTACATCTGGTGTTACCGCGCTACGACAACCGCCTGCTGTTTGATCGCCAACTCAATGTCGCCCAACTGCTGCGTTACGAAGGGGAAGGCAACCAGCCGGTAGAGCGCATGATGAAAGATTTCTACCGCATGACGCGCCGCGCCAGCGAACTGAACCATATGCTGTTACAGCTGTTTGATGAAGCTATTCTGGCACTGGATACCACAGAAAAACCCCGTTCGCTGAACGACGATTTCCAACTGCGCGGCGATCTGATCGATCTGCGTGACGAAACGCTGTTTATCCGCCAACCAGAAGCCATCATGCGGATGTTTTACCTGATGGTACGTAATCGAGACATCAAAGGCATCTACTCCACCACGGTGCGCCAACTACGCCACGCGCGCCGCCACCTGCAACAACCACTGTGCACCATTCCCGAAGCCCGCGACCTGTTCATGGCCATCCTGCGCCATCCTGGCGCCGTTTCACGCGCTCTGGTGCCCATGCACCGCCACAGCGTACTCTGGGCTTACATGCCGCAATGGGGCAGTATTGTTGGCCAGATGCAGTTTGACCTGTTTCATGCTTATACCGTTGATGAGCACACTATCCGCGTCCTGCAAAAGCTGGAAAGCTTCGCCGATGAGGCAACACGGCCGCACCATCCACTGTGTGTTGAACTATATCCCCGTTTGCCACACCTTGAGTTGCTGTTGTTGGCAGCACTGTTCCACGATATCGCCAAAGGGCGCGGTGGCGACCACTCAATTCTTGGTGCGCAAGACGCTCTGGAATTCGCAGAGTTGCACGGCCTGAACTCACGAGAAACACAGCTGGTCGCCTGGCTGGTACGCTGTCATCTGCTGATGTCCGTCACTGCCCAGCGGCGCGATATTCAAGACCCCACCGTTATCCAGCAATTCAGCAGTGAAGTGCAAAGCGAAACCCGCCTGCGTTATCTCATTTGCCTGACGGTAGCCGATATCTGCGCTACCAACGAAACGTTGTGGAACAGTTGGAAACAGAGCCTGTTGCGCGAACTGTACTTCGCTACGGAAAAACAACTGCGCCGTGGTATGCAGAACAGCCCGGATCTGCGCGAACGAGTGCGCCATCACCGCCTACAGGCGCTGGCCCTGTTGCGTATGGATAATATCGACGAAGAAGCTCTGCACCGTATCTGGAGCCGTTGCCGCGCTGACTACTTCCTGCGCCATTCACCGAATCAGTTGGCGTGGCACGCTCGCCATCTGCTGGTGCATGATCTCAGTAAGCCGCTGGTGCTGGTTAGCCGCCAGGCAACACGTGGCGGTACGGAAATCTTCATCTGGAGCCCGGATCGCCCTTACCTGTTTGCCGCTGTCGCAGGTGAACTGGACCGGCGTAACCTCAGCGTGCATGACGCACAAATCTTCACCAACCGCGATGGTATGGCGATGGATACTTTTATCGTGCTGGAGCCCGATGGCAGCCCATTGGCGCAGGATCGCCATACGGCGATCCGTCATGCGCTGGAGCAAGCCATCACTCAACGGGAATATCAGCCACCGCGGGTACGGCGTCCATCCTCCAAACTGCGCCATTTCAGCGTACCAACCGAGGTGAGTTTCCTGCCAACACACACCGATCGCCGCAGTTATCTGGAACTGATCGCTCTCGATCAGCCTGGCCTGCTGGCGCGGGTTGGTGAAGTGTTTGCCGCTCTTGGGCTTTCACTGCATGGTGCACGGATTTCCACTATCGGCGAACGGGTTGAAGATTTATTTATTTTAGCCGATAGCGATCGACACGCTCTGAATCCAGAGACGCGCAGAAAGTTGGAGCAACGGTTGACAGAGGCACTCAACCCAAACGATAAAATGTGATATACCCGTCATACTTCAGGTTGCAGATGTGTTGGCTAGGTTTTTTCCTGCAACTCGAATTATTTAGGGTATACAGGTTATTTTTCATATCTATAGATAAAATCAGGACAGAAAACAGCATGCAGCAATTACAGAACGTTATTGAAAGCGCCTTCGAACGCCGTGCAGATATCACTCCGGCCAACGCAGACCGCGTAACGCGTGAAGCGGTAAACCACGTCATCAGCCTGCTGGATAGCGGTGCCCTGCGCGTCGCTGAGAAAATTGATGGCCAGTGGGTCACGCATCAGTGGCTGAAAAAAGCCGTCCTGCTTTCTTTCCGCATCAACGACAACCAAGTCATGGACGGTGCTGAAACGCGTTATTACGACAAAGTACCGATGAAATTCGCCGATTACGACGAAGCGCGTTTCCAAAAAGAAGGCTTCCGCGTAGTGCCACCGGCAAGCGTACGCCAAGGGGCATTCATTGCCCGCAATACCGTGCTGATGCCGTCTTACGTCAATATCGGTGCTTATGTAGATGAAGGTACGATGGTTGATACCTGGGCCACCGTGGGTTCCTGCGCGCAGATCGGTAAAAACGTTCACCTGTCCGGCGGCGTCGGCATCGGTGGCGTATTGGAACCATTACAGGCCAACCCAACCATTATCGAAGACAACTGTTTCATCGGTGCACGTTCTGAAGTGGTGGAAGGGGTAATCGTTGAAGAAGGTTCAGTGATCTCCATGGGGGTTTATCTGGGCCAGAGCACCCGCATCTATGACCGCGAAACCGGTGAAGTGCACTATGGCCGTGTCCCTGCGGGCTCGGTGGTGGTTTCCGGCAACCTGCCTTCCAAAGATGGCTCATACAGCCTGTACTGTGCGGTAATCGTGAAGAAAGTCGATGCCAAAACGCGCGGTAAGGTCGGGATTAATGAGTTATTACGCACCATCGACTAACATTGAAATAGCGGGTGAATCACCCGCTATTTTTTGCCTTCAATACGCGAACCGTCACAGTCTCTGGCGGCAGTTTTCGTTATACTCTCTGGCAGTGGAATATCCCTGATGAATACCAATTCTCAGCCAACCCTACTGCCAATTGAAGGATAAATGGGATAACGTCGATAAAAAGGTGGCGCGATTATGTATGACAATCTGAAAAGCTTAGGAATCAATCAACCGGCGGATGTCGATCGCTATAGCCTGCGTCAGGAGGCCAATAACGACATTCTTAAGATTTATTTCCGTAAGGACAAAGGCGAGTTCTTTGCCAAAAGCGTTAAATTCAAATACCCGCGCCAGCGCAAAACCGTAGTAGCCGACAATGCTGGCCAAGGTTACAAAGAAATCCACGAAATTAACCCGAACCTGCGTTACGTGATCGACGAATTGGATCAGCTCTGCCAGCGCGATCAGATCGAAGTGGATCTGAAACGTAAAATTCTTGACGACCTGCGTCATCTGGAAAACGTGGTTTCCCACAAAATTGCCGAAATTGAATCCGATCTGGAAAAACTGACGCGCGGTAAGTAGTACACAACCCTTGATTGCCCAGCGTGCCGCTGGGCTCACATTTAAACCATTCACACTGTGTTATGGTCAGTAAGTGATTAAAAGGATTGCTACTGCTTAGCAGGCAAAACCTAATTCTTTAATACTTCTAAGCTGTGGCTTCAGAAGTGGTTAAGGGATTAGGTTTTTTTTTGCCCTGCACTCCCAACAACGCACATCTCTTTTGCATCAAATTGGCTCCCCCAACCACACAAGGAAAACCTAATGAGAATTGAATTATTCCCCAATCAAGAACAGCTCACTACACAGATAGTCAGTGATATTTTACACGCCATGCGAGAACGCTTGCGCTTCAACTTTGCCCCAACCGGGGGCTCAACGCCTCTGGTTTTATATCAAGCATTAACGCCGCACCTGCACAATAACGAGCAATACCATCATGTGCATTATTACACTCAGGATGAAATACCTTTACACCCCTTCGAGAATGATAAAGGGGTTATTTACCGTCACTTGCAGCGCCATCTGTTTGAACCTGCCGGAATACCTGATGAACGTATCCATCCGTTAAACGGCAGCAATTACTCTCAGGCAGAGCAGCAGATACTGCGCGATGACGGAATAGACCTGCTGTTGTTGGGGTTAGGCAGCGACGGGCATATCGCCGCCAATCTACCTGGCACCTCGTTTGACAGCGAAGCGCGCCGCATAGCGGTTGACCGTAAAAATCCGGCGCTGATGGCAGTATTGACCAACGAAGTGGGTGACATAGCAAACGTTCCCGATGCTTATTTCTCTTTAGGGATCAAAACCATCATGCAGGCCAAAAATATTTTCCTGTTGGTCACTGGGGAGAAAAAAGCACCGATACTCAAACAAGCATTGGAAGGGCCACTGACGGAAGCTATCCCAGCCTCCATTCTACGTCTGCATCCAGCCTGCACGCTATTTGCCGATTTCGACGCCGCACAGTTGCTCACCAAAAATCATGGCCGTTGATAATCGAAAAAAAATATCAACACCCACCCGGAGTTTATTATTTCAACAATGAACCCCACTGCTCAACCCAAGGATAGGACACCACTTCTGGTTCAGGGTGTTCTATCGCATCGATTTCCAATACATCACCCACGCGGGTCGCCCCAACCTCCTGCAACAACGCATCAAAGCTACGCCCGGCACCGCAGAAATTGTCATAGCTGCTGTCACCAAGCGCAATCAGCCCATAACGCAGTTCTGGCTGATAACCGGCCTGATCGCGGATCGCCTGGAACAGTGGCGCAATACTGTCGGGTAAATCCCCCTGCCCTGTGGTAGACGTTACCACCAGCACATAATGTTGACGGTAACCTTGCCAAGCTTCCAGTTCCCCATCCTCAAACAGTTTGACCTCATGGCCTTGTCCTTTAAGGATATTTTCCGCTTCTTCCGCCACTAACAATGCATTACCGTAGACTGTCCCGACAAAAATACCCACCTGAACCATCACTCCAACTCCTTTGATGATGCCCTTTGCACGTGAAGATAGGGGCCACTGAGCTTTAACGCCAAGTGCTGTAAGCATCGTTTAAAAATAATCAGCTATCCTGACCGTTAGCGTCAGCCAGCGGCAACTCAATACCTGGAAATTCAGGAATAGCCTCAAGCCAGCCAAATTGTGACATCACTGCTTGCCAGGAGGAATCCCGCGGCGCAGAAATATGCACTCTTTTACCCGTAACCGGATGTTGGAATTGCAGATGGCTAGCATGCAGCATCAGGCGTGAGCTGGCAAAATGCTGCGCCATCCCACGGTTCTGGCGCAGGTCACCATGGGCGGTATCCCCAATGATCGGGTGGCGGATATGCGCCATATGGCGGCGCAGCTGATGCTTACGGCCGGTTTCCGGTTGCAATTCAACCAGGCTGTAACGTGAAGTCGCATAGCGCCCAATCGCCACCGGCATTTCTACCGTGGCCAGTGGCTGGTAGTGAGTCACCGCAGGTTGCGGAGCTTTATTCAGATTTATCTGTTTATCTGCCAGCTTATCCAGTTCTTCTGTCAGCGCATAATCGATCGTTCCCCCTGCCAACACATAACCACGTACTACTGCATGGTAGACTTTCTGCACTTCATGCCGTTCAAACTGCTGTGACAAGCCGCGAGCCACGTCACTAGATAGCGCCATTAGCAGCACGCCAGAGGTAGGGCGATCAAGGCGATGCACGGTAAAAACGTGTTGCCCAATCTGGTCGCGCACGGTTTGCATCACAAACTGTGTTTCATGACGATCCAACCAACTGCGATGTACCAGCCAACCTGTGGGTTTATTTACGGCGATCAGATGTTCATCCTGATATAGCACCATCATAGGCATTTATTTCCGTTGATTTTTTATGGTTTATATCATTGATAAGTATAATCTCACTAAAAAACACTACATTCTATCTCTGTACTGTAGGTTAAAACATCGTTTAGAAAAAAGTGGCCCAGTGTATAACATTAATGGCTTCATGACGTTTAATAAATCGATACCTACGCACTAGCCATACTCTCTGGTAATGAAAATCGAGATTATCACTCCAAAATCATCGACATCGGTACATGTATAACAAGGGTATCAACGCCCGTATTTAAATAAAAATAGCCCTCTCAATGACAATTGAGAAATAGACCGATAGAGGATATCAACAGTTACCTATTATTATGACAATCGAACACGATATAAACCTCATTTCCAAATAATATTTTCAGCAACATTTAACTTTATTTAAAAATTTACAAACCCACAAATTTCAATAAATAAATTACTAACAATAAATTCATGCGATAAACACCAGCTTTTTACCTGATTTAACGACAACAGCATCGATACATAGCATCATAGTAGTAACCACAGCTTACCATCGTGGATTAGGAACAATCTTGCATTTTATTTGAAAAAAACAAAAAAACGCTCGATTAATGCCTTTTTTATATATGCAAAAAATAGCAAACCAACACATTGACACTCTGTATTTAGTATTCTACTTTAATTTTTGTAGGTTATTTTTTTCTGCATTAAATAAAAGATCCATCATCATATTCTGGTCTTTTTAATAAGGATTTACGATGAAAAAATATGGTTTTCTTGTGGGTATAGGGCTAATTTTAAGTACCGTCAATCCTGTATTTGCCGGTAGCACAACCGGAACCATCAATGCTTCCCTGGTTCTTACGTCTGGTTGCATTGTTAACGGTAATACAGGCACATCTAATCTGAGTTTAGGGTCGCTCAGTTTTGGTACCTATAATGCGGAGACATTTACCACTGCCGATGCTTCATTGACCAACAGCACCAATAACGCCATAACGGTGAAGTGCTCCCCCGGTTCTACCTATACTGTAAAAGTCACGGGCAGTAACAGCGCACCAAGCGGAACTATACATGGCACTGTACCAACAACAGCGGCGCGTTATCTGGTCGGGAATACCTATACCAATGAAGGGGTAGCCTACGTACTGTCCCATACGGCAGCCTTTGCTGCTGGTGATATCATTGCCAATAACGCAACTTTCGCGGCTGCCGGCTCGTCAAACCCAACCAATGGCGACATCTATCCTATTTTTGGTCGTATTATCGGCGTAACCGATAATACCAGTATTTATGCGGACACTTATAGCGACGTCATTCACGTACAGGTTGATTACTGATTTGCCTTGAATTATAGAGGGGAAAATAACAAGGCACTATGAATGATGAATATTTATACATACATAAGCGTGCTACCATTATTATTTTGCCCCTTATCTCTGGCATTACCAACGCAAACCTTTCAAGTATCAGCCAATATTGTTGCAGGATGTTTAGTACAAGGGAGTAACACTGGCGTATTTGGTGCAATTAACTTCGGTTCCTATCCAGGAACATCTACCGCCCAAGTGACTGCTAACTATATACAGAATGCAACAATTACGCTGCTCTGTACTCCGGGCACCCATCTACAGATGAGTATTGATGGTGGGGCCAATTATAACGCGGGGCGAAATTTGAAGCGCAGCGGTAATACCAATTTGGTTCCTTATAATATTTATAACAGCGCGACCAATACAGCGATCCCGGTTAATCAGGCGGTCCCCATAACCTTTGCCAATGCGAATAACATTGTGTTGCCGCTTTATGGGCAACTCACGCTTGACGGCCATTCTTATGCGGGAACCTATACGGATAACCTGATGGTGACGCTTTCATGGTAGGCACATAGCGAGGCTAAGTATGTGGTATCAACAAAGGAGGCGACAACAGGTGATTTGCAGCTTGCTGCTGGTTGTTGCAGGCACCGTGCAAGCCAGTAAGGTTCTTATCTGGCCGATAGACCCCACCATCACCAACGATCAGAAAGCTACCACGCTGTGGATTGAGAATCACGGAACCGAGCCGGTATTGATGCAGGTTCGGGCACTGGGCTGGTTACAGGCAGACGGCAATGAAGGTTATCAGGAGCAACAGCATGTGATCGTCAGCCCGCCGCTGGTGCAGGTTGAGCCGGGCAAAAAGCAGTTAGTTCGCCTGATAAAAAATACGGAGCCGCCTGCTGCGCAGGAAACGGCCTATCGTATTCTGGTCGATGAAATTCCGGCACCAACCGAACAAGCCAACGGGGCTGGCATTCAATTCCAGATGCGTTACTCCATTCCACTGTTTGTTTACGGCCATGGCCTGAACCACAGCCCAAATGCGGCAGGCAATGATCAGGCTCAAAAAGCGGGTTCATTCAATCAGCCCCACCTGAGCTGGCAATTGGTGCAACAGCAAGGGAAAAACCTGCTGCAAGTGACTAATCATGGCAAGATCCACGCCCGTCTGAGTGATGTCCGTATTCAGCAAGGTGCCAAGGAAACCAAAATCACTGACGGTTTGTTGGGCTATGTCCTCGCCAATTCCACGCGCCGTTGGCCAATTGAAATGACCTCTTCATCCCCTGCGAGTGCGCTGGTGATGAAGGTGAACGAAGATAGAGAAGCCAAACCTTATCCATTAAGTACTCAGTGAGCTTACCAGCGTAGTTAGCAGGGATTGTAATGAAGAATGGCATTCAACCTTCGTTCAGGATCGTCACAGCCATAGTATTCGGCGGTTTCACCCAGGGAGCTCTGTCTAATAATGGGGAAGTTTCAACGTCTCTTCCGCCGCCCCCAACCGCCATGTCTGCTGAGCAAGTACTTTCATATCAATTGGAACTGGTGATTAATCAGTATGCTACCGGTGAGGTTGTGCCAGTGACGCTTCGTCACGGAGCCTACTTCGTCGCCGCCAGCGCCCTGCTGCAAGCAGGTATCAGGAAGGAAAAACTGGCGGCAGGAGAGGTTAACGTTAGTGCGTTGCCAGGGAGCCATGTTCATTACGAGAGTGAATCTCAGCGTCTGCTGCTTGACGTTCCCCCAGAATGGCTACAGCCACAATCTTTCTCCGGTGACGAAGTTCCCCTGCACTACCCTGCGCAAAGCAACACAGGTGCACTGCTGAACTATGATATTTATGCGTCGCGGGCCGACCGCAATGGTAACCAACTGTCAGTTGGAAACGAGCTGCGTCTGTTTAGCCCATATGGCTATCTGTCGAACAGCGGCCTGGTAAACCAGCGCCGCTCGGAAGGCAGTAGCCACTATCTGTGCTACGACACCACTCTGGGTAACTTTGATGAACAACATGCCCTCAGTTGGCGGGCAGGCGATTTAATCACTAATGCGCTAACCTGGAGCAACAGCGTGCGCCTTGGAGGGGTACAGGTTTCACGCGATTTCTCGCTACGGCCCGACATGGTCACCTATCCGCTGCCACAGTTTTCCGGGGAAGCGGCAGTGCCGACGACGGTTGATCTGTTCATCAACGGTAATCGCAGCGCCAGCACTCAAGTTCGGCCAGGGCCTTTTACTGTCAGCAACATGCCCTTTATCAATGGGGCGGGTGAAGCGACGATCATTACTCAGGATGCTCAAGGAAGACAGGTTTCACTCACGTTACCTTTTTACGCCAGTAGCACACTGCTTAAGCCTGGATTATCAGATTACTCATTAGCCGTCGGTGCACTGCGCCAGGATTACGGCATTAAAAATTTTTCCTACGGTACAACCGCCGCCAGTGGTTCTTATCGCTACGGTATCAATGATTACCTTACCGTAGAGAGCCATGCGGAAGGAGCCAGTTCACTGGCAGCGGGCGGAGCAGGTGGCATAGTGAAAATTGCTCACTATGGCATCCTGAATACCTCCTATACGCAAAGCCGACTGAACGGGCAAACCGGCCATCAACACAGTTGGGGTTATCAGTATAGTTACAATGCATTCAGTATCAGCACGCAGCATACACAACGCAGCGGCGATTTTGCCAATCTGGCCCTGTATGACACCAAGACTCAAACAGAATCTAATGATGAAAATGCGCATATCCCCTCATTCTCCTTAAGCCGCCGTAGTTCACAATACTCCACCAGTCTGGCAATGAACCGGTTTGGCAATGTCGGTGCCGCCTACATTGATATTACTGGCCAGCGGGACGAGCGCACACGGTTGCTTAATCTTTCGTGGAGTAAAAGTCTCTGGCAGGGTAGCAATCTCACCGTATCCGCCAGTAAGAATATTAGCCAGGATGGTTGGGCCAGTGCACTATCGCTGACCATCCCGTTCGGCTCATATTCCAACGTTGGGATAAGCACCGAGCGTACCGCCGAAGGCCGTACCCGGCAGCAACTGAGCTACAGCCGGGGGATGCCAAGCGATGGCGGGTTTGGTTGGGATCTGGCCTATGCCAATCAACCGGGCGACAGTAGCTATCAACAGGCGTCGTTAAATTGGCGTAACACTGTACTGCAAAGTAAAGCCGGGATTTATGGCAGCAGCAATAATTATACCCAGTGGGCGGACATGAGTGGTTCACTGGTGATGATGGATGGTTCGCTGTTTGCAAGCAATGAGATCAGTGATGCCTTCGTCTTAATCAGCACCAACCGTTATCCCAATATCAAAGTACGCTATGAAAATCAGCCTATTGGTGAAACTGACAGCCGGGGCTATCTGCTGATACCGCGAGTGATTTCCTATTATCCAGCCAAATATGAGATAGATACGCTCGATTTGCCCGCCGATGTTGCAACAATTGACACTGAACAACGCCTTTCAGTTCAGCGCAAGAGTGGTTATCTTGTGACGTTCCCGCTGAAGAAAACCCAGGCTTTAACCTTAATGCTACAGGATCCGCACGGGAATCCGCTCCCTGTTTCCAGCCGAATCGAACAAAATGGACGCACGCTGACCTACGTTGGCTGGGATGGCATGGTGTATCTGGAAGAGGCCAACCCTGGATCGGCATTAAATGTGGTCGCGCCCGAAGGACAACGCTACCAAGTGGTACTGCCATCCGCACCTGTCACTTCTCCTTTTCCTCAACCGCTGCGTTGCCAGCCAACCGGGGCATGATATGCATAAAAGAATGGCAATGCTGGCTTTTATTATTCTGGTCGTCGCCTGGGGAATTCCATCGGCAAAGGCCGCTTGCAGTACACCGGTGGTCAACGCCTCGTTTGGTTCCGTCACCTCTTTTGCCGTTAACAGCACGGCCAGCACGTCATCGGGCTCGCTTTCTGTCAACTGCGGTTCGTCGTTAGCGACGATATTCAATACGGATACCATCAGCGTCCGGCTGACCGCATCCACCTTTGCTTCCGGCACCCAGGCGATAATGAAAAAAGTCGGTGACAGCAGTGGTGATAATATCCCCATCACGGTCTGCCTTTCGGTACAAAACTGCGGTTCACCGATGACCATTGGTGCACCAGCTACAACATTTAACTCTACCCAATTGTCTATTTTTCTGCTGACCGGGGGGAAAAACTTTACGATACCGCTGTTTTTTTCTACCCAGCCAGGGCAAACCGTAGCCGCGGGTACTTATACCACCACGTTGAGTTTCCTGACCAACTGGGATATCTGTACCGGGTTAGGAGTCGGTATTGGCGGTATACAGATCTGTGTTATCGACCAAAACGGCTCAGCAACGTTATCCCTGACGGTGACATTGGAGGTCACCAATGACTGCACAACCATTCTTGCTCCCGCAGTGAACTTTGGCACAGCACCGTTGTTGAGCAGCTTCAGCTCCGTGGTACAAACCATTTCTGTCACCTGCACCAAAGGGAGCGTGTATACCGTAGGGCTCAATGATGGTATTCATGCGGTGAATGGCGTGCGCAATATGGCCAGCGGCAGCAATCTGATTCGCTATGATATTTACCAGTCAACCACCAATAATCGCTGGGGCAGCAGCATTGCGTCACAGCGTTGGTCAAGTACCAACGCAACGTCGGTCAGCACCAATCAACTGATCCGCAACTACAACTACACGGCAACCCTTTTAAGCGGCCAGACAACCCCGGTGGAAGGTAACTACAGTGATACAATTACGGTGGATCTCTCTTTCTGAGCCCTTCATATTTGCCGCTACTGGCACCGGATTGCACCACAAAACGCCAGCTAGGTTCGTTGTTTTTCCAAACCTAGCAGTTGGAGCCCGGCGATCATGGGGATACCTACTTCCGCAGCCACTGGGTAATGTTCAGAATATCCGCTCAGTACATAGCCTCGCCGCTTGTAATAAGCGAGCAATTCCTGACGGGGAGAGAGAACAGACATTTTAAATACGCAAGCCGAGTATTCTGCCACTGCAAGTGACTCAGCAGCCGCAAGCATTTGTTTACCGATGCCATTACCCTGCGCTTCTGGTGCCGTTGCCAACATACTGATATAGCACGATTGGTTATCTGAAGGCTCAATCTGCACGCAGGCCAAGATGCGATCATCATTACGCATCACCAAGATGGTAGAACGGCTGTCCAGCAGAGCTGCAACTTGTTCAACGGTAATTCGAGCACCGGAAACCAACCCTATTTCATGAGTCCAGCCCTGTCTACCTGCTTCAGGGCGATAAGCCATATTGACTAAATTCGTGATGGCCTGTGCATCTGCGAGGTACGCTTTTTCAATATAAACGCTCATAGTCATCCTTTAACCGTAATAAGTCTTTTCAGGATAGATGGCATATAACCTTTCAATAAGTAAGTCTATAAAAATCTGTCATCAATATTGTGATAGCGATCATTTTACATAGCGTTAACGTACTAGCGCAGTTCCTTCATTGCGAGTTATGTTTATCCAGTGTAAAACACACGTACTGAAAATTGACTGAGCTCCAATTAGATCAATACGTTGCAACGCTTGCAGTACTTACTATGGTTGCCGCCAATACGAGCCGCTTACTGACTCACTGAAATAACCCAGCCCCACTTCCTGGCACCCAGACTACCGTTTACCACATAACAGTTATTGACGAACAAACAAAAGGAAGGCTCCCACATGGCTGTTGAACGAGAATATTTGCTACCCGCGATTTGGGTGCGGGAACATCTTATCCAAGTACCACTTAACTGGTTCGATACGCAAGATACACGCACTATTGAAATTTTTGCCCGCGAATTGGTCGATCCTACTCGCCGTGGAGACCAACTACCTTGCCTGCTGTTTCTGCAAGGTGGGCCAGGTGGGAAAAGCCCACGCCCCACCGCACGCAGCAGTTGGATTGCCGAAGCCCTGAAAACCTACAGAGTGATTTTGCTCGATCAGCGCGGAACCGGGCGCAGCAGCCGGATTGAGGGTAAAAGCCTGGCCGGGCTCAGCGATCTTCAGGCAGCAGATTATCTGGCCTGTTTCCGCGCAGACTCAATTGTGGCCGACGCTGAATATCTGCGTAAAAACTGTTTTGGCGATCGCCCCTGGAGCACATTGGGGCAAAGCTATGGCGGTTTTATTACCCTGACTTACCTTTCCCAGGCCCCCGAAGGGTTACATACCTGTTTTATGACCGGTGGCCTCGCCAGCCTGCAACCCGACGCTGATGAGGTTTATGCCCATACCTACCCGCAGGTGGTGGCGAAAAACCGGATTTTCTATCAACGCTATCCACACTTGGAAGAACAAATAGGCCGGATCGCCGATCGGCTTGAGCACGAAGAAGTGTTGCTGCCCGATGGCGATCGCCTGACCGTAAAACGTTTGCAAAGCCTGGGGATCGATCTTGGTATGAGTGAAGGTTATGAACGGCTGCTCTGGCTGTTTGACGAAGCCTTTAATCCCGACGGGCAATTCAGTGATACCTTCCTGTCGCAGGTGATGACGCTCACCAGCTATGCGGAAAATCCGCTGTTTGCCGTCCTGCATGAAAGCATCTACGCGCAGGATAAAGCCACCAACTGGGCGGCACAGCGCCAACGGCATCGTTTTGATGCTTTTGCCGAAGATCGTCGGCCTCTTTATCTGACCGGTGAGATGATCTATCCCTGGATGTTTACCGATATCAACGCATTGCGCCCATTCAATAATGCCGTCAAATTACTGGCCGAACGCCGGGTATGGTCACCACTTTATAACAGCCAGCGCTTGCTTGAGAATCAGGTGCCAGTATTCGCCGCCGTTTACTTTAGCGATATGTACGTCGATGTTCGGCTGTCGCTGGAAACCGCGCAGCAGGTGGGGAATTTGACCCCGTGGATCACCAATGAGTATGAGCACAATGGCCTGCGCGTCGGCAACGTGTTTGGTCACCTGCAAAACATGGCGCAGAAAGCCGGGGTTCTCTGCGCATAACACAATGACCGGCGTTGTATCAGGGAAATGCTGTAAGAGGTATTCCTCTCACGCAGCGCCGGTCAGTTCACCAGTTCAATCATGATCATACGGCTATCTGCCCGCCCATGATCGTCCACCGCCCTGATGCGGTACTGGCCATTATTTACCGGCCGCCAATCGATCGCCTTCTTGCTGGCACTGCTGCCAAGGTAAATATCATCCACAAACCAGTACACCGTTTTACTGTCAGCATCGGTTACCGCATTGAAAGTGATTTTGTCGCGCCCCTGTTGCGACTGCCGTAAGGTATAGGTGGTATTTTTCAGCGGCGAAGTAATGCGCGGCGGGTTGCCGCTGACGGCAACGCCGTTATCTTTACAATGATTCACCGGGGGTACACGTTTTGGCAAACCAGCCTGCGCAAATACGTTTGCCAGATCGGAAGGCCAGAATTCAAACACTTCCGTGCGGGTTTGCGTTTCATCATAGGGCGGGCAAGCCACTTCACCACTCTCAATATCCAATACCACCGGACGATACACGGTATCCACCTTAATCGGCGATTTGCCGGGGATAAACCAGGTTTTCCCTTTTTGCTGGCACCACGGCGTGGACAAATCGCCGCTGGCTAGGCAAATCTCCACCCGCTTTAACTGTTTTGGCAGCGTATGCTTCGGCTCCTGCAACGCCGGATAGCTGGCATTTATACTGTCGATGATATTGAAAAACAGCGGTGCCGCCGCATCAGCCCCAACGAACACGTTGTTGCCTTTACTGTCAAAATTCCCTTCCCAGACCACCAATACATAGGGCCCGAAAATACCCACGCTCCAGGCGTCACGGAATCCCCAAGAAGTGCCGGTTTTCCAATAGACCGGCAACGCAGAAGAACGCTGCGCCAAGGTATCACCAGGCCGGCGGTGCTGGCGCAGCATATCCAAGGTGATAAAACTGGCCTCTTCACTGAGCAAACGCACCGGCAGAGGAGAAACATCGCTTTCCTGCATCCGCAACGGGCGCAGTGCGCCACGGTTTGCCAGTAACGCATACAGTTTTGCCAACTCCTGCGCCGTAACTTCCCCACCGCCTAGCACCAGCGAAAGTCCGTAATGGTTCTCACTGGCCATGTTCGCCACGCCAGACAAACGTAAAAACTGATAGAACGTTGGCTGCCGCAGCTGTGAAGCCACGTACACTGCCGGAATATTACGGCTGAAATTCAGCGCATCCGTCGCAGTAACAGGCCCCAGAAAACGCCGATCAAAATTCTCTGGCGCATAGGCCCCAAATGACGAAGATACGTCTTTCAAAATAGTCATCGGGTGCAATACGCCCTGCTCCATCCCCAGCGCATAAATAAACGGTTTGAGCGTGGAACCCGGTGAGCGTTTGGCATGAGTGCCATTGACCTGCCCCTGGATCTCGCGGTTGTAATAATCGGCAGAACCCACCAGCGCCCGCACCCCCATATCACGGCTATCCACCAGTAATACCGCCGCATTATGGATGCCCCGGCTCTGATTGCGGGCGATGAACGCGTTCACCTGCTTTTCAATCAGCCGCTGTAGACCCACCTCTAGCGTGGTATCAATACGGGTATCACGCTGGATCAACGGCGGATTTTGCTGGCGCAGTTGCTCGATAAAATGCGGCGCAATGTACGGCATCTGTTCCGGCTGGCGTAGCGCAAGCGGTAACTGGAACAAGGCTTGCTGGCTGCTGTCGGTGGCATAAATCCCTTGCCAACGCTGGAACAGGCGATTGCGTGCCTGCGTCAGGGCGTTGCCCAACACGCCGGTTTTCGGATCAATACGGTAACTGGGTGATTGTGGCAACACGGAGAGCGTCAGCGCCTCCGGCAGCGTCAGGTCTTGCGGCGCTTTGGCAAAATAAATCAGGCTGGCAGCACCGATACTTTCAATATTGCGGCCATAAGGGGCGTAATTCAGGTAGGCTTCCAGAATATCGTGTTTGGAATAGCTGAGTTCCAACTGCACGGCCCGCACAATCTGCATCAACTTACCGCTCGGCGTGCGGGTATTCAGCCGCCAATGCATCCGCGCCAGTTGCATGGTGATGGTTGAGCCGCCCTGCATTTTGCCCCCGGCAACATAGCTGCGCCAAAAACCACGCACCAGGCTGATCGGGTTAAAACCGGGGTTGTAATAAAACCAGCGATCTTCGTGCAGCAAGATGCCTCGTATCGCCAACGGAGAAACCTGTTCCAACGGTGTCCACAAGCGATAGCGATCGTCATTCGCCAGCGTGATGCGCATCAGCACCCCCTGGCGATCGTAATAAACCGCAGAAAGAGGCACGCCCTGAGAGAGCGGCGGATGTGGCCAGAGCCGCACACCAAGAAACCCCAGCGCCAGCAGCACGACAGCCATCAAAATATTTTGCAACCAGCGTTTTGCCGCCGCAGAGAAAACAGGAGGGATTTTCATGGTTGACTCAGCACATCAGCCCCTGCCGTTGAGTAACGATCAGAGGCTGATGGTGGTTTATTAGTTTTTCGCGGGTACAACAACCAACTTACCATTACTGACCGACACCGCCTGCACTTCACGATCGTACATGGCTTCGCCATAAGCCGGTGGGATCACGAAGCTGCCGGTGTTGGTTGCTTTAATCTGATAGATAAACTCCTGCACATCCGTCGTGGCGCTACCATAAATGATCACCCGATCTTCGCGAATATCGCTGTAATCCGGTGCCCAGGTGGAGCCCGGCGCCGCCAGCGGTGACTGCCAGCCAGCGTCAATGGCATTACTGCTTTCACCCTCATTTTCCGTTGCCGGTGGCGGAGGCGTTTGCTGCACGACTTCAAACCCGCCAGGCAGCAGATCGACAATCGCCAGATTATCCTGCCCCTCTTGCGAGTTGGCGCGGATTTTCAGATGCACATTGATTTTCTGCCCCAGCGTCACCTGCGTGAGCGGTTTGCCTTGCTCGTCGGTGTAATCACGGGTGATTTCCAGCCCGCGCGAAATCGCTTTCTGCGGCGCAGCCAGATCGTAACCGGCCTGCGTCACCACGTACCAGGCTGGTATATCACGGCTATTTTCAAAGTGGATAGCCTGTGCCTCTGCGGTAAACTGCCCTTTGATAAACCGCCCCTCCAACGCCGAAATTATCTGTGGATCGACATTGCTGTGCTTACTGGTTTGCGCGATCTTCAACGCATCTGCGGTGGCCGACTGCGCCGTCACCTGTGCCGAATAACTCTCCAACGCCAGAATGCTCATGGCCGAAGAATAGGTGGTATAACGCTCCTCTCTCAGCGCCCTGACCATATTATCCAGCACCTGCGGCGGTATGGCAGACACTTTTTCCGGGAAATGGCGAGTAATCAGATACAACCGCGTGGCGTCCTGCACCAGCGGATCGAAGTAATTTTGCGTCCACCAGGCTTTGTCATAGGCTTTGCTGAGCTGGTTCCAGCTCGGCTGCAACAAGGCATTGGCTTCATCATCCATTTTTAACAGGCGGTAAGCAGAAGCCAGATACAACGCACTCAGATCGGTTTTCCAGCTATCTGGATACAGTTTCTGCAACGTAGCCTGCACCGCAGCCAGCGAGTTAGTAGTGATTTCCCCCTGCAACGTCAACAGATAAACCGCCCACGTACGCAGACGCAGGTGATACAGATCGTCATAGCGGCTGGCAGCTAACTCACGCAGCGCACCGTTGGCCTCATCAAGCATACCGGCTGGCAACGCATAGCCCGCCGCTTTAGCTTCCAACAGATATTGCACCACATACGGCGTCACAAACGGATCGGCATCCGGTGATGAACGCCAGGCACCTATTGCACCGCTGTCATTCTGGCGGGAACGTAATACCGCGAGCAGGTTTTTCAACTGCTTGCTGACCTCTGCCTGGCTCAAGCTGCTATTCATTTCCGGGTGCTGGCCTTGCAGCATCAGCGGGATTGAACGGCTGACAATCTGTTCAGAGCAGTAATACGGATAATCTGCCAGATACTGCGCCAAGCCGCTGGTCAATACCAATGGCGAATAAGACACCGCCGCCCGCCGCTGCGCGTAGGCATCGAACATCTGCCGCAGGTTATCAATATTCTGGCTGCTGCCGTTCATCCGGCCCATCACCGACTGCGTGCGATAAGGCGTTGCCGGGCGCACCGAAGTACTGATGGTGCGGCGGCTGGTTTTGTCACCATAGCGGGCATCGAACACCAGCGGCGCATCACCGAGGCTCGATTTGGCACGCAGGCGGAAGCTCACGACTCCTTCACGTTTTTCCGCCAACGACAAGTTTTGTTCCGCATTGCCCACCACCTCCAACTGCGGTGGCGGCGTTAGCTGGATGCTCACCGCAACGGCTTGACCATTCAACCCTTCAAGGTTGTTGCTGACCCCTACGCTGACATCAAACTCATCACCCGGAGCCACCATCGAGGGCACGTTGGGCGTCATGATAAAGTTGTCACGCACCGTTGTAGACGTCTGCGCTTTACCGATTTTATCCGGCGTGACCGAAATCGCCATCACCCGGATTTTGCCGTTAAAGTAATCCGGCACCGGATAATCGAACTGTTTCTCACCGTTCACTTCCGTAATGCCAGACCAGTAGGCTACCGGCTTGTCACGCTTGCGCTTGAACGGGTTCAGGTTAAGATCCAGCCCCTCGCCGCCGTCGCCCCCCGGAGCCGCAGTCAACGCCATCAGCTTGCTGAATTCCGGCAGGATCAGATCGAGGATTTGCGAGCTGGCTACGCTCAGCTCCCGTTTGCGGAAGAAATACTCCAGCGGATCTTTCAGGCGATAACGTGCCACCTGCAAGATCCCTTCATCTACAGCAAACAGCGCCACCTGCTGCGGGCCGTCGGTTTTCACCGTCATTGCCAGATTTTCGCCCGGTTTAATCACCGCAGGGGCCAGCACTTCAAGGTTATTTTGCCGGGCACGGGTGCTGATCTTAAACGGCATCACGCCATAGCTCAGCGGGCTCATAAAGATTTCGCTGGAATTCACATCTCGCACAAACTGCACGTTGACGTAACCGTTGCCTTCCATTCCGGCAGGAACACGGATTTTTTGTACCGAACTGGTGGTATCGGTATGGAACCATTGCCAACCATATACCCGGTCTTTCTCGATGGTGATTAAGCCGCTGCCGGTATAAGGAGCATTGATCGAGACTTCGATCTCTTCCCCTGGCTGATATTCCGCCCGATCCAGTTTCAACTTCAGTTCAGCATTGCGATCCAGCGAACGGCTCAGGTTAGCATTGCCCGCCACGCTGTAAGCAATGCGGTTGAGCACTGTACCTTGCGCATCTTCGATCACCAGCACAAAATCGCCCGGTTTATTGGTCGCCAGCGTCAGCTCATTACCTTGTTCAGCCAGCGCCAATGGCTGCTCCGAAAGTTGCACTTCCTTCATCTTCGACTGATATTTGTAAACCCCGGAATCCTGTTTGGTGAGCACTGAAATATACCGTTGCTCGATCAATACCCATTTCAGCTCGGGTAGCGCAATTTTCTTTAATGACGGATCGACAGCGATCACGTTCAGATGACGCACTGCATCACGGTTGATGTAGCCTAAATCACCATCTGGCTTCACACCGATCAGATAATCATAAGGTGACACCAGCACGCGCGCGGTCGCCGCCACCGAACGCCCACCACCGGCCACGAAGGCCTCAGACAACAACTGCAACTGATAAGTGGCATCCGCATAGGATTTCAGATCCAGCGGGATATTCGCCATACCTTGCTCATTGGTGGTTCTGTCTTCCAGTTCGGTTTCAAACCCATCGCTGTTCTGACGATTTTCATAGAAAGCGTAATCAGGAAACTGATCAAAATTCGGATACATCGGCCGCAGCGTCAGCCTTGAGGCAACCCGGCGATCCTGGGCTGGCGTACCAAACAGGTTCTGCACATCAATGTTTGCCTGCAATTCAGAGGGTTTCACCCATCCTTGCTGGCGATTCGGCGTCAGCTCCAGTTTCACTTTCAACTGGTCGGGCTCAAACTCCTTCACGTTAACCGCGGTGTGGCCAAGCAGTGCGGAAGGATCATTATTTTTGTCAATCAGATACAGGTAAATGTTCCATTCACCGGTCGGCGAGTTTTCGTCAGTGGTATAGCTCAATTCGTTGAAACCACTGCTGCCGAGAGTCAGTGGTACCGTGGTCATCAGTTTGTCGCGCGGATCGCGGATCTCGGCGCGCACCGGTACACCAGCCAGAGCAACCCCCCAGTCAACCGCGCGGGTAATCAAGCCGATATTGAAGGTATCCCCCGGCCGGTAAACACCCCGATCGGAGAACAGGTAGCTGCTCAACGTGCGTGGATCGACCGGTGTTTCTTCACCTGCAATATCGAAACGCGAGAAATCCAGCCCGCGATCGTTATAGTCACCGGTTGGCAGGAAGGAGACATCCCCCTCTTTTTCTACCAGGAACATCACCGGTTTACGCTCGTTGGTATACACCTCCAACGCTGGGAACCGCACATGCCCGTTGGCATCCGTCGTTCGGATCAACAGCGCCACACCATTTTTAGCGATCACTGACACTTTGGCGTTGCTGACCGGTGCCCCGTTGTGGATCGACTGCACAAAAACATCACGCGTTTTATCCTGAGAGCGTTTGGCAATAATTCCCAGATCGGTCACTACAACAAAGCGCGAATCCCCTACGCTGGGCGCCTCATCGCTTTCTTCTTCATTTGGTTCACTTTCTTCTTCCGGTGCGGGTGATAATTTCTTGTTCGGCTGCCATTCCGACAGCGTTAACAAAAATACGCCGCGATGGGAATCAGGATTGGTGGAGAGATAACGTGAAAGATCAATACCCTGATAACTTACCTCTCCCGGTTTATCGTTATTGACCGCCGTCTGGTATTGGAAGTGTTCAGTAAAATATTCATCGCTGAGCCGATTGAACTGCGTTGAAGAATATTCCCAGCTTTTGAAAGAGACAATGTGTTGCAACTGGCTCGGGATCACCCGTTTGATGTCCAGGCGCAGGCCGGGTACGTTGCGGGCTGCCACACTGATTTGTTTGTCACCGTTAACCGACAGCAGCGAACCCTGTGACATAAACTGCAAGGATTTTGGATAATCTGGCACTTCTACAATGCGGTAAAGTTTCTCCGGCATTTTATAACCGCCGGATGAGGTCATCAGATCATTGATTTCTATCAGCATAAAGCGGTGAGCTGGCGCATCAAATGTGAAACTGAACTGCGGCTGATAGGTTTCTTCTGCGTCGTTGAGCGTGAGGCTTAACGGCGTTGATTGCGCTAGAACACTCTTATCAACGCTTTGAATATCCCAATGATGGAAAACATCTGCTTCCTGATTGGCCTCATGAGCCTTAGGGTCATGCTGCGGCAGCAACCAAGCGTTGATCGCGCTGCCAAGCTCTTTATCCTTCACGGCGTCGCTAAAAGTCACAATCAGCACACGCTGGCCTTGTGCGCCATCGGCTCCCACCACTTGGGCATTAATATCATTCACTGCCAGGCTATACAACGTTGGCACCACTACACGATTATTTTTTGTCTCCGCCGTTGCATTGGCAGACACCACAGATTTAACGCCAGGGCCAATGGTGAGCTGCACAGTACCACCGTGATCCAGCGCTTTCAGCGGTTCTGAGTGAACCCAGGCATTCAATTTTTTCTCGTCGTATACCAGTGAGAAGTTAAGCTTCTTCGCCACTTTGGCCTTAGCTTCCGTCACCCCTAACGCGAGCTGTTTTTCAAAACTGGCCACATCGACCGGTGCATTGAATTTTATGTTGAAGATAGCACTGTGCTTTTGCGGATCTTGCGGGTCCTGATAATACTCCGCTTTCCCCAACTGATAATCGAACGCGGGCACCTTGAAGCTATAACGTGTGTTTTTGAGTTTAATTTGCGGAGCCAGCAGAACGGCAGGATCGAGATTTACTTCATATTTAGCGCCCATTGGCAGCGGATTTTTCGGTGTAAACACCAATGTCTGAGCATTGTGCCATTTCCACTGGCCCTCTGCGGCCGGGTTAAGCGTAATCCCTTTTTCTACCACTTTACCCACCTCGGTCAGTGGGGCCACCGAATTCAGAAAAGCGAGCCCCACTTCCTGCGGTACTGATTTCGCTAGCGCATAATTGACAGGCTCAGGATCAGAAACCTGCACGCGGGTTTCCTGGTATACCATCGGCGCAGGCTCAATCGGCTGTGGCCGGTTCAACCACCAGTTCCAACCGTAAAACGCGCCACCAGCGGCACACAACAACACCACCAGCGCCAGGCTGATGGCTTTCGGATATTTATTCACCCCGCTTTCCAAGCGCAGAAAGCCACGTTTCAACCCGCCCAACCAGCCAGGGGCACTCCAATTAACCTTGCCAATCAGTGGCTTCAACAACCAACCCAGCAACCCCAGAATGAAAGCCAGCAGGCGAAATGCGCCTTTTATCAATGTAAAAGGCAGACGAAGGATGAACTTTAATAAATCCATTATTGCAGCACCTTATGAACCCTTACAAATACCCAGAAAACAGCATCCTGACACTAGCACGTATACCAGAAGAAAGCCGATTATTTGGCCTGCTACCCCCCCATAATCAGCCACAATACAACCGCAATGAGAAAAATGACCGCAATAACGCCAAACGCAAAAACAGCAAACTGAAAAGCCAACGTGCCTGTACCAAGCATCAACGCGCCAGAGACAATTCGCCGGTTTACCCGGCACGCACTACCAATAACCCCCAGAATCACGGCAGCCGCCGCCAGTACCGCAGTCATGATTTCCAATATCCGATCAAGGTCATAACGGGGCTGTGAGACACTGGCAGCAACACTGTTACCCGCCAGCGAAGCCAGAACGGATTCTTTGATTGCCACCGCTTTGCTGGCGACGATGCTTTCCAGAGTCGGCTGAGGAGAGAATGGCCCAGCATAGAAATGAAGCATCGCCATCAGCAGCGCAATGCTACCGACAGCGATCCCGAGCCAACCGAAAAGATCTTTCCTGAGCATAAAGCAGCCTTCCCTGTATATTCACGATCAAACGATGTTCATCCATAGTAACGTAATCATGCCTACTATTGCGGCTCTTTATTCAGCAATGCATCCAAGCGCTGTAACAATTCCAACAATGGTGCGCAACCCGGTTGCTTATGCTTCAGCGCCACATCAAAATAAGGCGCGATCATAAAACTCGTGGGTAGTTGCGCCTTGGTATCCAGCAACGCATGCATACGTGGCAACAGCACCCACTGCAACCACTCCTCCGCCAACATACGATCTACGCAGAAAGGTTCCGTGCTGGCGAATGCCTCTGCCTCAGGCGGTTCAGTCTGCCACAATGCCAAATCCCGCATAGCTTGCTCAATCGACTGTAAACTGTGGCGAATCTGGTTCTCAATACTCATCTATATTCCCGAACTGTAGGCCCTGATTCTTGGCGCAAAAGCATAGCATTTGTGCTTGATGGCCCCAACCCTACTGAGCTGAAGCTCTTTGTATATTTTATCTGGTAGCTCTGCCCACGGCACGGCACAATACGCCCACTCAAAACCACACAGATAAAAAACATGTCTGAAATATCACTAACAAAAAATCATGCGACACCCGGTAAAGCCATGTTGGCTTCCGTTACCGGTTATGCCATGGATGGCTTCGATTTGCTGATACTCGGCTTTATGCTGCCGGTGATCACCTATGAATTGGGCTTAACCTCATCGGAAGCGGGTTCGCTGGTCACTTGGACGTTGATAGGCGCAGTGATCGGCGGCGTGATCTTCGGCCACCTCAGCGACCGTTTCGGGCGCATCCGTATTTTAACGCTCACCATCCTGATGTTCTCTCTGTTTACCGGCCTATGTGCGATTGCCGTCGGCTACTGGGATCTGCTCGTTTACCGCACATTGGCCGGTATCGGCTTGGGCGGTGAGTTTGGTATCGGTATGGCGCTGATCGCCGAAGCCTGGCCAGCAGAAAAACGCAACCGCGCTTCAGCCTATGTGGGAATGGGCTGGCAACTTGGCGTGCTGGCTGCGGCCTTCCTTACCCCGCTATTGCTCCCCTATATCGGCTGGCGTGGCATGTTCCTGGTTGGCTTGCTGCCAGCTCTGGTTTCCTTCCTGATCCGCCGCACGATGGGCGAACCCAAGGAATTTGTGCAACAAAATACCCATGAACAGCAGCTATCCTTCACTCAACGCGTCAAACTCCTTTTCAAAGATCGCCCCACTGGCAAAGCCAGCCTGGGGATACTCATCCTGTGTTCGGTACAAAACTTCGGTTATTACGGGCTGATGATCTGGATGCCGACCTATCTGGCAAAAAACTTTGGTTTTTCGTTAACCAAGTCCGGCGTATGGACGGCGGTTACCGTGCTCGGTATGACCTTTGGTATTTGGCTATTCGGGGTATTGGCCGACCGCTTCCCGCGCTGGAAAATCTTTGTGATTTACCAGATTGGCGCAGTCGTGATGGTCATTTGCTACGCCCAGCTCAGCGATCCTACCTTGATGCTGTTTGCAGGCGCGCTGATGGGGGTGTTCGTTAATGGTATGATTGGGGGCTATGGTGCTTTAATTTCAGATACTTACCCAATACAAGCGCGCGCTACGGCGCAAAACATTCTGTTTAATCTAGGGCGCGGTGTGGGTGGCCTTGGGCCATTGGTGATTGGAGCATTGGTGACACAGGTTTCGTTTACGGCGGCTATCAGCCTGCTGGCGGGGATTTATCTCTTGGATATTTATGCGACGTTGTTCCTGTTACCGAGGAAGCACAGCACTGGAGATACGCTGGGAGCCATTGGTTGATAACGGAAGTAACTCATTCATCAATCTGAACATTATATTCAATGTTCAGATGCAAAAAATTGGGGGCACTGCATCAACAGTGCCCCCGGTTCGTTTTATAGCTATCCTGCTACAATGTGTGCTCCCTGCTCGATCCTTGAAAACTTTTCCCTCGGCCATCCTGACCAAACTATCCTTGCTAAGTCCTATAACATCGTCCTGATGCAGTTCCTCAGTCTTCCTGACCCGCCAACATTCCTGTGCTGGCTCTCAATCTCCGTCCTGGAGGTGTCCTTGGTTTCAATCCTGAAACATCCTAAGCGTCACCCTGACACCAATCCTTTTCCACTCTTCCTGAGTGCATCCTTTTCTTCTTCCTGAAGCTACATCATCCTGATGTTTTCCTGCTCCAACCAGCTCCTTGCCGGTAGACATAAGATCGCTTAATTCTTCCGCCTCCACAAGGTCATGTAAGGAGGATTACAGTAAATTCTGAATCGGAGTTATTTTAATTAAATCTTAACTAATTGATCTGGATAGCAATAAGTCCAATATAAGCCACCCAGCAGAAAAAATTAAAAGCGATCTCTCACAGCTTTTGTAAGAGATCTCTCACACGCGCTTAGTACAAAATAAGCAAGCTACTTCAACACAGGGCATAACGTATTGAGGAAATGGGCCAATGAGCCGGATAAAAAGACCCGTTTATCACTGCCAAAATGCTCAAGCATTACATTGCCACTGACGTTACACAACGACACCATCGTCATCTCCGACTCTGTCGTCGCCAAGAATAATGTCGGGGAAAGTTTAAGACGTTTTTGCGTAACCAGATGCCCTATCAGGTTTTCTTGCAGGCGAATGAAATCATCTTCACTCCATACCTGTAAAAGCGTCAGTTGCTGTTCTGCAAACTGTGCGTGCATATCTCCAGCATATTGCTGGGTATAAAAAAGGTGGATATCCGGCTGTAGCCGCAAATCCAGCGCATTCTCCACCTTCACTAAGGTGGCCGCCGGCATAAACGGCTGTGGTAACCACAGCACCTCATCCTCATGGTTTTCTACAATGCACGGTGAAGCAATACCGTACAATTCCTGGCTTGCAGGTGCATGGCCATGTTGCTGCTGCCAAAGGCCGATATAACGCTGGGTAAACTCACGCAGTGCGTGTGGTACATCGTCACGATCCATATTTTTCTCACCGACGCTAAACTGGCAGCCATTGTACCTGCCCAAGCCCATGGTGGCAGCTGATATCCTCATTACCAAGAGCTGGCTGCATGAACGCAAGCTGGAGAACAACCCATAAACCTGCTCATGGCCGTCTGGCCTGCCAATAATGCGAGATAGTGCTCAACAACTGAGCTAACGCGCGGTTTGTATTGGTAAAAATCGGGAGGCGGCGGTAAGGTTAAATCAAAGGTATCTGCTGTTTAGCTAATATTCTGGCAGGCAATTCAACATTCTTACCGCAGTAGATAACAGGCGAATGCACAAAAAGCAATGCTACTGCCGTACGGATTACTATCGTTCCACAGTGAGCGTAAAGGAGCTACTTTGATTACACATATCAGCCCGTTGGGCTCGATGGACTTGCTGTCGCAGCTAGAAGTCGACATGCTGAAACGCACCGCCAGCAGTGATTTGTACCGTTTGTTCCGCAACTGCTCTTTGGCAGTATTAAACTCTGGCAGCCAGACGGACAGCAGCAAGCAACTCTTGTCGCGCTATGAAACTTTCGATATCAACGTATTACGCCGCGAGCGCGGGGTAAAACTGGAGCTGGTTAACCCACCAGAAGACGCATTCGTTGATGGCCGCATTATCCGTTCGTTGCAGGCTAACCTGTTTGCTGTCTTGCGTGACATCCTATTCGTTCATGGGCAGCTCGTCAGCGCCAAGTCTTTCCAGCACCTTGATCCAGAAAACTCCAGCCATATCACCAACTTGGTATTTTCCATCCTGCGTAATGCTCGCACGCTGCATCTTGATGAAGATCCTAATCTGGTGGTGTGCTGGGGTGGGCATTCAATCAATGAAAATGAATACCTGTATGGGCGCAAAGTCGGCAGCCAACTGGGCCTGCGCGAACTGAATATCTGTACTGGCTGTGGGCCAGGAGCCATGGAAGCCCCAATGAAAGGGGCCGCCGTTGGCCATGCGCAGCAGCGCTACCGTAATAGCCGTTTTATCGGTATGACCGAGCCTTCCATCATCGCCGCAGAGCCGCCTAATCCACTGGTGAACGAACTGGTGATTATGCCGGACATCGAAAAACGCCTGGAAGCTTTTGTGCGTATCGCACACGGCATTGTCATCTTCCCAGGTGGCGTAGGTACCGCAGAAGAGTTGCTCTATCTGCTGGGCATTCTGATGAACCCAGAAAACAGAGAGCAAGTGCTACCGCTGATCCTCACCGGGCCAAAAGAAAGCGCGGATTACTTCCGGGTGCTGGATGAATTCATCATGAATACGTTGGGTGATGAAGCACGCCGACATTACACCATTATCATTGACGATCCGGCAGAAGTCGCTCGGCAAATGAAAAAGGCCATGCCATTAGTCAAAGAAAACCGCCGTAATACGGGCGATGCTTACAGCTTCAACTGGTCTATCCGTATTGCACCCGATCTGCAACTGCCGTTCGAGCCAAGCCATGAAAACATGGCCAACCTCAATCTGTACCCAAATCAGCCCGCAGAACAATTGGCTGCCGCGCTACGCCGAGCATTTTCTGGCATCGTTGCCGGTAACGTAAAAGAGAATGGTATTCATGCTATTGAGCAATTCGGCCCTTATAAACTGCACGGCGATACGCTGATGATGAAGCAGATGGATAGCCTGTTGCAGGGGTTTGTCGCCCAGCACCGCATGAAGCTACCGGGTACGGCTTATGTGCCCTGCTATGAGATTGTGGCGTAATACTCCTGGGCGGCATAACGCCGCCCCTTCTGTTATGAATACTGTCGCTTACCTATTCATTGGCCAAGTAACTGTTTGAAAGACAACCGGGATATGCCAATACACTTACTGATCGTTGACGCCCTTAACTTAATTCGCCGCATTCATGCCGCCCAGGGTTCCCCCTGCCTGAATCGCTGCCAGAATGCTTTGCAACAGTTGATTCAGCACAGCCAACCAACCCATGCCGTCGCCGTGTTCGACGAAGACGACCGCAGTGAAAGCTGGCGCCACCGCATTCTGCCCGATTACAAAGCCGGGCGCTCACCGATGCCCGAAAATCTGCAACAGGAAATGCCGCAACTGCGCCAGGCTTTCGCAGCATTAGGAGTTGCCTGCTGGCATTCAGCAGGCAATGAAGCGGACGATTTGGCAGCAACCTTAGCCGCTAAAGTCGCCAATAGCGGCTATCAGGTCACCATCGTTTCCACCGATAAAGGCTATTGCCAGTTGCTGGCACCAAACATACAAATCCGTGATTACTTCCAGAAACGCTGGCTGGATCTGCCATTCGTGCAAAATGAGTTCGGCGTATCGCCACATCAGCTGGTGGATTACTGGGGATTGGCCGGGATCAGCAGCAGCAAGATCCCCGGCGTAGCGGGCATCGGCCCCAAAACGGCAGCCCTGTTATTACAACAGGCAGGGGATCTGGACGCACTGTTCGCCAATCTGGAACAGGTGCCAGAAAAATGGCGCAACAGGCTGCAACAACACCGCGAGATGGCCTATATCAGTAAACAAGTCGCCACGTTGCGCACCGATCTGGTTCTGGCCGGTAACCTGCAACAACTGCGATTACCAGCACGTTGCCCCTTGGTATAACAGAGAGCCAAGAGGATAAGCGCGATCAACGCTCGTCGCGGCGGCCTGGAATAGCAGACCACATGCGGCGCACATGTACGGTGATCTCTTCACGATCATGATACAGCTGCTTGGCATGAATCTCTGCGCTGATATCCGCTGTCGCCAAGGCTTCCTGAATACTTTGCAGATTCTGTGAAACCTCTTCATAGCGTTTCTTCATCGGTAGCTTCAAATTGAAGATTGCCTCACGGCACCAACCCTTAAGCAGCCAATTAATCACCAGGCTTGTCACTCGCGCCGGTTTTTCTACCATATCGCACACCAGCCAGTAGATATTGTTACGCGTGGGTTCAAACTTGAAGCCGTCAGCACGGTGGTGGGTCACCTGCCCAGTCTCCATCAGGCTCTGAGCCATAGTACCGTTATCTACGGCATGTACCATCATGCTGCGTTTAACCAGTTGATAGGTCCATCCCCCAGGGCAAGCCCCTAAATCAACCGCATACATGCCGCTGCCCAAACGCTCATCCCATTCGTCGGCTGGAATAAACACATGGAAAGCCTCTTCCAACTTCAATGTAGAGCGGCTTGGCGCATCCGCCGGGAACTTAAGACGCGGAATCCCCATATAGAATGGAGAGTTATTTTTACTGTAGGAATACCCCACATAGCAGCAACCTGGAGCGATAAAGAACACATGCACTACCGGACGCGTTGCGTTTTCACGCGCCATCAGCACTTTCTGTTCGCGCATGGCAGCGCGCAAAGGCACCGTCAGCTTGCGGCAAAACTTCATCAGTTCTTTGCTTTCGTTGGTATCCGGTACTTCTACCCGCAGTTCACCACCGCGATCAACCACACCAATCAGCATCCCGACAATCGGCGACACCCGATCTTCCGGCGGCAAGTCACGCAGCAGTTCCCCAACCACAATCATCTGACGAGCGAAAATCAGCTCACGGAACGGGATTTCTTTCGCCAAACGATCGGCATCGTCTGGTTGATAGCATTCAAACAGCACGTAACCGCTGTTTTCTTTGACTCGTGCAAAGCCGAATATTTCCAACTGGGCGGCTTTGTCAGTGATTTCTGCCGCACACTCTTTTTCAAAACCAGGGCGGCAGTACAACGCGAGCTTATTCATGGCGTTCGGCCTTTTTCCTCAGACGCAAAGCGCCAATCAACATCAATACCCAACCGATCAGGAAGCACATACCGCCAATCGGCGTGACATAAGCCCAAATCTTCAGGTGGGAAAGCGCCAGGCAATACAGGCTACCGCTAAACAATACGGTTCCTAGTGCCAACAACGCCCCACTCCAATAAAACCACAGGCTGGCCCGGTTCTGCATCGCAACGGCCAATGCCAGAATCGCCAAGGTGTGGAACCCTTGATACTCAAGCCCGGTGCGTATCCAGGCCATTTCATTGGCTCCCAACGTATCCTTCAATACGTGCGCACCAAACGCTCCCAAAGCAACAAATACAAAACCGCTGATAGCAGCAAAAATCAGCATCAAACGACTACTCATCGTGATTTACCTTAATCGAGATTAACCTGTTCCAGCCTCATCGTAACCGGCATTATTGTTCATAGCGAAAACGAAATTTATCCTGTTCACTGGCTGCCCGCGCCAGGATCCACTGGCGAAAGGCAGCTATTTTACCCAGGTCTGCCTGGCTGTCATGGCATACTAAATAAAAAGCGTTTTTACTGACCAGCACATCGTTGAATGGGCATACCAACCGCCCGGCTTCGATCTCACTTTGTGCCATCACATTATTGACCAATGCAATACCCTGGCCATGCACCGCCGCCTGAACGACCATCGCGCTGTGGCTAAAGATTGGCCCTTGTTGCACATTGATATGCTGCAATCCTAATTGACGGGTATAGGCCAACCAATCGCGGCGTGAAGTATCATGCAGAAGCGTATGATAAGCCAGATCATCCGGCACTTTCAGCGCATGTTCGCCAGCCAGCAGGCTGGGCGAGCAAACCGGCAGCAGATATTCCGCATACAGACGTTCGGCTCGCAGCCCCGGCCAATTACCACGGCCATAAAAGATCGCCACATCGACATCGTCCGCTAATTTATCCTCTTCACGGTCAATAGCCTGTATACGAACGTCGATCCCAGGATAAGCAGAGTTAAAACCAGAAAGGCGTGGCACCAGCCACTGAATAGCAAAACTGGGTGGCAGGCTGACCGTCAAAGCGCCCTTGGCACTGCGCGCCTGAAGCTTACGCGTTGCTTCATTGATCGAAGAGAAAATCTCTTTGATATCGAGATAATAACTTTGCCCTTCTTCCGTCAACAACAACGAACGGTTACGCCGCCGAAACAGTTTCAAGCCAAGGAAATCTTCCAGTGACTTGATTTGATGACTCACAGCGGCTTGGGTCACAAACAGTTCTTCTGCGGCTTTAGTAAAACTCAGATGACGAGCCGCCGCGTCAAAAACCCGCAAGGCATTCAGTGGTGGTAGGCGTTTAGACATGAATTATACCCTTTGTCTCGCAAGCGGCAGCATCGTTGGCTGCATGTGCCGTTCAAATCGGCCAATGTTTTGCGTTTGCCGCCTCGCTGGAATTTGAAATTTATTGGGTATGACTACAGTTATGTAATAATTATCCGAATAATTTCGCCTAATAGCTCAGGCAGCGTGTTCTATAACGCAATCGGTTCGCCAGAGCGAACTATTTTCATTAGTTTTTTTAATCCGAAGCATTATAAATTGTCCGTTGAGCCTGCGCCAGTAAATACCTATAGTGGCAGCACTTCCCAGGCCGGAACGAAAAGGAATTGGGTATCGAAGATACCGATGAACTTTTGGCTTTGTGGTGGTGATGTTGTGTTTGCAGATTGTCCGGCAATGCGGACATGGTAGCTAAGCTACTGTTTTTTCACTTCCTGTACATTTATCCTGTCTGTCCATAGTGATTTTATGCAGCACTGCAAATTTTGCAGTGCTTTTTTTTGCTCATAATTCCCCCTCTTCTTTGCACGCCAAATTGTTCAGGATAGCTTGTCTCAGCCCAAAAAATAGGCCAGGATCACGGCTTAATGTAGCCAGTGATAATTAACTTATGACGCCTTTCGATCCCGCTCTTTTTTGCCGCCAGTTTCCTGCTCTGAAACAGGCTGAAATTTATCTGGACAGCGCCGCCACTGCACTAAAACCGCAGGCCGTTATCGACGCCACGCAGCAGTTTTACAGCGCAGACGCGGCGACCGTCCATCGCAGCCAGCATCGCGCTGCACAGGATCTCACCACCCGCTTCGAACAAGCTCGCCAGTGGGTTGCTACGCTGATCAATGCCCCACAAGCTGATGACATCGTTTGGGCACGCGGAACCACCGAAGCCATCAATCTGGTCGCACAGAGCTATGCCCGCCCACGCCTGCAACCGGGAGATCAGATTCTGGTTAGCGAAGCAGAACATCATGCCAACCTGATCCCGTGGTTGATGGTGGCGGAGCAGACCGGTGCTCAGGTAGTCAAGCTGCCGTTGGGTAGCGATCGGCTACCGGATCTGACATTGCTTTCTTCGCTGCTCAATGAAAAAACCCGTATTCTGGCTCTGGGCCAGATGTCCAACGTCACCGGAGGATGCCCGGATCTGGCGCACGCCATTGAGTTAGCGCACGCCGCCGGTGCCGTCGTGATGATCGACGGTGCGCAGGGTATTGTGCATTGCCCAGCTGATGTGCAGCGGCTTAATATCGATTTTTACGCTTTCTCTGGGCATAAACTCTATGGCCCGACCGGCATTGGCGTACTGTACGGCAAAACGGCACTGCTGGCGGAAATGAGCCCGTGGCAGGGTGGCGGTAAAATGTTGACCCAGGCTTCATTCAGCGGTTTCACTCCGCAGCAACCACCACACTGTTTTGAAGCAGGCACACCCAATATCGCCGGTGTGCTTGGCTTAGCAGCGGCGCTGGAATGGATGAGTACCCAAGATATGGCAGCCGCTGAACAATACAGCCGCAATTTGGCGCACAGTGCCGAGCAGCGCTTAGCGTTGTTGCCGGGCTTCCGCAGTTTCCGCTGTTCCGGCTCCAGCCTGTTGGCGTTTGATATTGCCGGTGTTCACCACAGTGATATTGTCACCCTGTTGGCCGAACAAGGCATCGCGCTGCGTGCCGGGCAACATTGCGCTCAGCCGTTAATGGCCGCTTTGGGGGTTAACGGAACGCTGCGCGCCTCATTTGCCCCTTATAATCAGCCGGAAGAAGTGGATGTTTTCGTCAAGGCGTTAGAAAACGCCATTGCGTTGTTGGCGGAATAATATGAATCTGCTTGCCCCTCATCCTTTTGGTCATGCCATCACCGCCGAAGCGCTGGTGGCAAAATTCAGCGCGCTGAAACAGTGGGAAGATCGTTACCGCCAGTTGATCATGCTGGCAAAACAGTTACCCCCGTTGCTGGCAGAGCTCCGGCAGCCAGAAATCGAACTAAGCGGTTGTGAAAATCGGGTCTGGCTAGGGCACCAGCGGTTGGAAGATGGCTCAATGCATTTCTATGGTGATAGCGAAGGCCGTATCGTGCGTGGCCTGTTGGCGGTCTTGCTGACCGCCGTGGAAGGTAAAACACCGCAACAGCTTCTGGCCGATGATCCTCTGGCCTTGTTTGATCACCTGGCACTGCGTGCCCAACTCAGCGTTACCCGCGCCAGCGGTCTGGAAGCCCTGGCCGCTGGCGTTAAGCAGATCGCGGCACGCTACGCCTGACGCGCCGCTTTAGCCAGCATCTTTTTCAGCGCATGAGAAACTGCGATAAAACCGAACGTGGCGGTGACCATGGTTGCCGCCCCAAAACCGGCGCTGCAATCCATTTTCTTCGGCCCTTCCGCCGTGCTGCGCGAAGCACATACTGAGCCATCTGGCTGTGGGTAAACCAGCGGTTCGGTGGAAAAGACACAATCAATCCCCAATTTGCCTTTGCTGTTTTTTACCACGTGAAAGTCATTTTTCAGCCTTTCACGCAGCTTCGCCGCCAACGGGTCCTGAATGGTTTTCGCCAGATCCACAACGGCAATCCGCGTTGGATCGATCTGCCCACCGGCTCCTCCGGTTGTCACTACCGGGATTTTAAAACGGCGGCAATAGGCCAATAGCGCGGCTTTCGGTCGCACACTGTCGATAGCATCAATCACATAGCTGAAATTGTGGTTCAACAGCTCAGCGACATTATCTGGAGTGATAAAATCATCCACACAGCTCACCCGGCATTCTGGATTGATCGCCAGAATACGCTCCGCCATCACCTCGGTTTTTGACTGGCCAACGTGCGCACGCAATGCATGAATCTGACGATTGGTATTGGTAACACACACATCATCCATATCGATCAAGGTAATAGCACCGATACCGGTTCTTGCCAGCGCCTCTGCGGCCCACGAACCAACCCCGCCGATACCAATCACACAAACATGCGCCTGGGCAAAGAGTGCTAACGCGGGCGTGCCATACAAACGCGCCGTGCCGCCAAAACGCTGTAAATAGGCTTCTGAATAGGGGGTGCTCATTTCGTTTTAATTACTCTTGCTCATACCAATGATCAGGGCCGGAAAACCGCCCCTTGCGGTTCACATTATCCGCTTTAGCGGGTGGCCAACAAAGCTTTACCGGCAGCAGATGGTGGTTGGTAAGCACCGAATAGTGGCAACTCACCATTAGCCCCTTTCAACACCCACACACGCCCATAGTGATTATAATAACCCGCCGCATGACCCGCTTCCGGGCCGATCCCCTGATACAGATCGAAATGCTGGCCTTTAATTGCGCCGCCCACATCCAGGGCTACCACCAGGCGCATTTCATATTTTCCCGTGAATTTACCCTGATTGTCCAGCAGCGGTACTTCCGCCAGCAATGTGGTGCCAGCCGGGATCAGCGAGCGATCGGAGGCCACCGAGGCTTTGGCAATCAGCGGTACGGCGCTGGCACCTTTCACTAGGGCAAAGGATTGTGGATGGAAGAAAACAAAGGAAGGGTTCTGTTCCAGCAGTTCGCGCACTTCGGCTTCGCTATGGGTAGCCGCCCATTGGCGAATGGCCTGCATTGACATATCTGCTTTGGCCACTTCACCACGATCGATAAGCACTTTGCCGATGCTGTGGTAAGCATGGCCATTCTTGCCACTATAGCCAAAAAACACCAACGGCTGGCCGTTACCGAAATCCACATAACCACTGCCCTGGACTTCCATCATAAAGTTGTCCATCAGCGAGTTGGTATATGCAATGATGTAACGGCTATCCAGCGCACCGGAATAAATACTCGCGCGATTCGGCAAACGGCGTTTGCCTTTCGCTGGCATACGGTACAGCGGGTAACGGAATTCCCCCTGCTGGGTATAACGTGCCTGTAAAACTGGCGTGTAATAACCGGTAAACTGGACATTACCGTAGTTATCTACGCCTTCCATCTGGTAGGCACTTAGACCGAACTGGCTTAACTGGCGGGTATCCGCTCCAGAAGCCAACCAGCTTTGTACTGCCTGATAGGTAGAGGTATTACGGCTAAAAAGAGACGGAGAGGCGCGCTTTATTTCCATTAACTGAGCGGAATAATCTTTGCCATTCATAGGAACGCCCTTGGTATTAGGCTGACTCACCCATTCCAGCGGCTGATCCAGACGGCCATCCTTATACTGCTGCCCATGATCGGTCGGTTTTGATGAGCACCCCGCCAGCACAGCAACCACGACCCCACACAGCAGATATTTACCCCAACGTCCTTTCATTGTTTTCTCTCTCAAACTGATTGTTTTATACCCAAAATACTGAGGGGTTACCGCTTGCCAGCAAAAGCACTCAAGTAATAAAGGTAAGCTGGCGAACGATAACAAACGGCTACAAATAAAGAAATCTTTGCTGTTAAAAATTCCCTGTCAAATAACTTTGATGAAAAAGAAACCGATTTGCGGGCTAATTCGACAGAAAAATGCCTTTCAATGGATTATTTGCAAAAAGGGTTTGCAACAAAATGCATGGAGAGTATAGTGCGCTTCCATCGGACGCGGGGTGGAGCAGCCTGGTAGCTCGTCGGGCTCATAACCCGAAGGTCGTCGGTTCAAATCCGGCCTCCGCAACCAACCGATACTGCAATAGCAGTATCAGATAACAGGTTGGATTCGATGGTAAAACAGATATTATACGGACGCGGGGTGGAGCAGCTTGGTAGCTCGTCGGGCTCATAACCCGAAGGTCGTCGGTTCAAATCCGGCCCCCGCAACCAACTGAGGCTCCAGTATCAGATAATATCAGTATCAAGACGGACGCGGGGTGGAGCAGCCTGGTAGCTCGTCGGGCTCATAACCCGAAGGTCGTCGGTTCAAATCCGGCCTCCGCAACCAATCTTGACGGCAACGAACAAGCACCTTAACGGGTGTTTTTTTGTTTCTGAATTCCGTTACTGGGCATCTTGCTTAACGGCGAGCCTGCGCACCACCGTTAGCAAAGTAAGCCTTAATCCCTGCCAGAATAGATTCCGCTATCTGCTGCTGAAAATGGCTGGTGCGTAATTTCCGTTCTTCTTCTATATTGCTGATAAAGGCGGTTTCAACCAGGATTGATGGGATGTCAGGCGCCTTTAATACGGCAAAACCAGCCTGATCGACGCGATTTTTGTGCAAAGGGTTGATTTTGCCCATTCGGCTGAGTACTTCCTTGCCAAATTTAAGGCTGTCATTAATGGTGGCGGTCTGTAGCAGATCAAACATCGTATGATCCAGATAACGATCCCCGCTTTTGCTTACGCCCCCAATTTCATCAGAGGCATTCTGGGTCTGCGCCAGAAATTTGGCGGTATTGCTGGTTGCCCCTTTGGTTGACAACGCAAACACCGACGATCCCCGCGCCGCGCGGTTGGTAAAAGCATCAGCATGGATTGACACAAACAGATCTGCGCGCTGTTTGCGGGCTTTCGCCACACGCACTTTCAATGGAATGAACACATCTTCATTGCGCGTCATGAACACCTTCATATTTGGTTCGCGCTTAATCAGCGTGCTGAGGCGACGGGCGATCTGCAACACAATGTCTTTTTCACGCGTTTTATATTTACCGATAGCGCCTGGATCTTCGCCACCGTGCCCAGGATCCAACATAATCACCATTGGCCGATCTCGCCCTGCCTTACCCGCCTGCGGCGCTTCGGCCGGTAACGAACGCTCCAAATCTCCCTTATTGTAATCCTCCAGTAATGCCAGCAACGGATCATATTCTTCGCCAGTGCCCCCCGAGGTTGGATAGAGATCGATCACCAGCCGGTTACGGTATTCAGCCACCGGTGCCAGGGTAAACATATTCGGGCTGACGCTTTGCTTAAGTTCCAACACCAGTCTGACCGTGTTTTCATTGAATTGGCCGATTCGCACCTGCGTCAGGTAAGGATCTTCTTTGCGCACCTGGCTGGCGATCCCTTTCAGCACACTGTTCAGTTGAATACCTTCAACATCGATCACGATACGATCGGGAGCTGTCAGCGCAAACTGTTGGTACTTCAGCGGCAGATTGGATTCCAGCGTCACGCGGGTGTAAGTCGAAGAAGGCCAGACGCGAACGGCGATCACCTGCGTCGCAGCGGCAAAACCGACACGGCTTACACTCAGCAACCAGGTTGCGGCAACCCCCTGCAACAAACGACGGCGGCCTAAATGGTGATTCGTGTCAGACATGTGGCTCCAGCGGTGGCATACCCTGCCATTTGTAATCTATTGGGTATGAAGATATTAAAAAACATCAAAAAGTGAGAATAACAAAAACTTTAACCAATCCATCCAGCGCTGTCATCAGAAAATCTTTTTATGGTTTTTCAATTTATTAACGAATTAGCCCGGTTGGCTGAGAAATCTACCTCATTTCTTGCTTGCCATCAGAGCCATAAAAGAATAAAAATACAAAAATATCGTATAAATATGCAAAAGAGGTTTTTGCCGTGAAGGAACGTAGCACAGAGTTGGTTCAAGGATTCCGTCACTCAGTTCCCTATATTAATGCTCACCGTGGCAAAACGTTTGTCATCATGCTGGGTGGCGAAGCCATCGAACATGATAATTTTTCCAATATCGTCAACGATATCGGGTTATTACATAGCCTGGGTATCCGCCTGGTGGTGGTGTATGGCGCACGGCCGCAGATTGACAGCAACCTGGCGCAGCATAATTACGAACCAGTTTATCACAAGCATACTCGCGTCACCGATGCCCACACGCTGGAACTGGTTAAACAGGCCGCTGGCCTGCTGCAACTGGATATTACCGCACGGCTTTCCATGAGCCTGAACAACACACCGCTGCAAGGAGCACACATCAACGTGGTGAGTGGCAACTTTATCATTGCCCAACCCCTTGGTGTGGATGACGGTGTTGACTACTGTCACAGTGGCCGTATCCGCCGTATTGACGATGAAGCGATCCATCGCCAGCTTGATAGTAATGCCATTGTGCTGATTGGCCCAGTGGCGGTTTCCGTCACTGGCGAAAGCTTTAACCTGACCTCGGAAGAAGTTGCCACTCAATTGGCGATTAAACTGAAAGCCGAGAAAATGATCGGTTTCTGCTCCTCACAAGGGGTGACGGATACCAAGCGCAACATTATTTCTGAGCTGTTCCCTAACGATGCGCAAAAACGCATTGAGCAACTGGAAGAAACCGGTGATTACCATTCTGGCACCGTGCGTTTCCTGCGCGGTGCGGTCAAAGCCTGCCGTAGCGGGGTACGCCGTAGCCATCTGATCAGTTACCAGGAAGACGGTGCACTGGTACAGGAACTGTTCTCACGCGATGGTATCGGTACTCAGATTGTTATGGAAAGCGCAGAACAGGTGCGCCGCGCAACCATCAACGATATTGGAGGGATACTTGAGCTGATTCGCCCGTTGGAGCAGCAAGGTATTCTGGTACGCCGCTCACGTGAACAACTGGAAATGGAGATCGACAAATTCACGATTATTGAACGTGATAACCTGACCATCGCCTGTGCCGCACTCTATCCGTTCCCAGAAGAAAAAATTGGTGAGATGGCCTGCGTGGCGGTGCATCCTGATTACCGCAGTTCGTCGCGCGGCGAAATGCTGTTGCAAAGGGTAGAAAACCAGGCCCGGCAAATGGGGTTACAGAAGCTGTTTGTGCTGACTACGCGCAGCATTCACTGGTTTCAGGAGCGGGGCTTCACCCCCGCAGAAGTGGACGTTTTACCGATGCAAAAGCAGGCGTTATACAACTATCAGCGCCGTTCAAAAATCCTGTTGGCCGATCTGTAATGGTTTACGGGCGCTGTACCACAGCGCCCAGTTCACCGGTCAAGCCTGCAACCGTTCCACCAAGCCACTACGGCGCTGAGTCGGCGTGCGAATAGCCGCTAGCAGAACTGGCTCCGTTGCATAAAGTGAAAGCCGTTTGCGTGCGCGAGTAATGGCGGTATACACCAGTTCGCGCGTCAGCACCGGCAAAAAATGATGCGGCAACACCAACAGCGTATGCTCAAACTCCGATCCCTGCGATTTATGTACCGTCATTGCATAGGCAGTTTCATGTGCTGGTAAACGGCTCGGCTGCACCGATTTAATGCTGCCGTCCGGTAACTGGAAATGCACCCGCAGATCGCCCCCCTCGCCGGGCAAAGCAATGCCGATATCGCCGTTGAACAGCCCCAGTGCGCTGTCGTTACGGCCAATCATTACCGGCCGCCCTAAATACCAGCGCCCGGCGGGGCCGGGGCTACGGCGAATCAGATTTGCGCGCTGCAACCCGGTTTCAATACGTTCATTCAGCCCGGCAACGCCAAACGGCCCCTCACGCAAAGCGCACAACACCTGAAAACGACCGAAGCTTTCCAATATCGTGGTAGCATCAGCCCCTGCGGCCACCAGCCGAAGATAATCGCGATACCCCTCAACGCAGGCAGCCAACAATTGCGGGTAATCCTCGTTTTCTGCCAATGGATAACCAGCCACATCCTCATAATGGCCATTCAGCACGGCCATCACCTGTTGGCGGTCACCGGCGTTCACCGCTAGCGCCAGCTGACCAATGCCAGAGTTGGCATCAAACCGATAGCTCTTGCGCAGCAGGCACAGGCTGTCACGCACTGCGGCCCCTATTTCTGCCGCTTGCCCCTGCAACGGGTAACCGGTTAAACGGGCCAACTGCGCCGCACGGCTGCTGCTGTAGCCCTGTTCAGCAAAACGGCAGATATCTCCCAGCACCGCGCCAGCCTCCACCGAGGCCAGTTGATCGCGGTCACCGAGAAATATCACCCGAGCCCCCGGCGGCAAAGCGGCGATCAACCGTGCCATCATTGGCAAATCCACCATCGACGCTTCGTCCACCACCAACACATCCAGGTGCAGCGGATTACCTCGGTGATAGCGCATTCGTTGGCTGTTAGGCTGTGCCCCCAATAAACGGTGCAACGTGGCGGCTTCTACCGGGAATAACCCCCGTTGTTCCGGTGTTAACGGTAACTGACGGCTGGCAATGCTCAATGACTCCGTCAGCCTTGCCGCGGCTTTGCCCGTCGGGGCTGCAAGCTGGATACGCAAACGCGTATCGCCGCCAAGTTGCACCAGTGCGGCAAGCAATTTAGCTACGGTGGTCGTTTTACCCGTACCGGGGCCACCGGAAATCACGGCGATACGGCGCGTGGCCGCCACGGCGGCGGCGATTTTTTGCCAATCAGGTTCATTTGCCGCTTCACCAAACAGTTGATCGAGAATTGTGCGTAGCTGCGTTTCGTCAACCACCTGCGGGACACTGTTGCTGCCCATAAAAGCCGCGACTTCGCCTTCGCTTTGCCACATACGTTGCAGATATAACCGATGCTGCTGCAACACCATCGGCGTAGCCCTGTTGCCATCACTCACCGCCGCCGAGGCTACCAAACGTTGTTGCCAGCGAGCTAAATCCAAGCTCCCCGCTGCCTGCCATGCCGCCATCGCCAGTTCTGGCTGGCGGCCATTGAACAGATTTTCCGGCAGCAACTGTTCCAGCAACAGACAAACGTGACCAGCCCCTGCCTCCGCGCTCAAGCAAGCCGCCGCCAACTGGAGCTCCGGTTCATCATCACCAGCAACGATGTGAGCGAAATGCACATCCAGCGGGCGCAACACCCCCGACACCAACGCCTGATTCAGGATCTCAATCATTGCCCCTCCTCCGCGCCGATCGCCTCACCGTTGAACAGACGATCCATTCCTTGCACCAGCGCTTCCTCCGGCCGACAGGCAAAAATCCCGTTGCCCGGATGTTGAGCATCTACGCCGCGTAAAAACAGATAAATCACGCCGCCAAAATGGCTGCTGTAATCATAATCCGCCAGGCGATGCCCCAGATAGCGGTGCAGTGCCAGGGTATACAGCTGATATTGCAGATCGTAACGGTGTTCTGCCATGGCCCGCTCCATGGCCTGCTGAGTGTAAGCACTGCTGCCATCCCCCAGCCAGTTGGATTTGTAATCCAGCAGGTAGTATTTACCCTGCCAGCAGAACACCAAATCAATAAAACCTTTCAACATGCCTTGCACCTGCTGGAAGCTCAGTTCAGGGCAACGGGCGGCCAGCGGATCGTAGCGCTTCACCAACGCATCCAGCTCACGAGCCTGAAGCAACCCGTTGATCGGCAGGTAAAACTGCATCTCCGCCTGCTTGAATTCCGCGGCCAGTGCAGAAAGAGCCACGCCGCTGCTGTTGAGCGGCGTATTCAGCAATACCTGCATCCAGGTTTTCACTACCGGCAACCAATGCGCATCAAACCCCTGCTGGAGTAATTGTTCCAACAACCACGGCTCATTCAGCGGCTGCGTGAAATCCAAGTTTTCAAACAGGCTATGCAGGAAGGTGCCCGGTGCTGCACCACGCGGGAAAGTATGTGGGCTCAATTCCGGCCCCTTATCTTCCCCCTGTTCGCCAGCGGCATCGATATCCAAACGTGGCAATAACTCCGGCATCCCGGCCGCACCGTGCTGTTGCAGGCCGGTGTAGCTGGTCACCCGCCAAAAATCCTGTATCTGGCGCGCAAAGCGTTTTGCCGCCAGTTCGGCAACCGCCGCTGCCGGAGGCTGCCAGAGATGTTCAGCGGGTGCATCCACCAAAGTGAGTTTAATCCCACCTGTCGCCAGCGTTTGCAGGCTTTCTTTCAGGTAAGCGGCATCGCCAGCCTGCCCTGCTTGCAGCAGATACCCCAGCGCACTACGGTGCAGATCCGTTTCCCCCTGCTTCTTGCGCGTACCCAGAAACAGCGGCGCAATGCCGATACTACAGTGGTATACCGAGCGGGTCAGCGCCACATACAGCAGGCGCAAATCCTCTGCCAACCGTTCTTCTTCGGCCCAGGCAATGCTTTCTTCATTGGCATTGAGATCCAGCAACGCTTGGAAAGTCTTGCGATCGTGGTACAGCACCTGCCGTTGTTGGCGGAAGTTGCCGACAAAGGGTAACCACACCAGATCAAACTCCAGCCCTTTGGATTTGTGGATGGTAATCACCTGTACCAGATGCCGATCGCTTTCCAAGCGTAATTGCTGATTATCCGATTGGCGATTAGGCTGAGCGATCTGCTGTGCCAGCCAGCGCACCAGCGCATGTTCGCTGTCCAGTTGCACTGTGGCCTCTTGCAACAGCTCCCCCAGATGCATTACATCTGTCAGGCGGCGTTCGCCACCTGGGCTGGCCAGCAGGTTTTCGGCCAGATGCCGCCGAACCATCACCTCACGCAGCATCGGCAAAACACCGCGCCGCTGCCAATGAGTACGGTATTCATCAAACTCGTTGACCAGCGCATCCCAGGCCCGTTCATCCTGATTCAGATCATCCAGCGCCAGCGCATCTAACCCCAGCAACCCGGTAGCCATTGCGCTACGCAAGGTACGCTCCTGCTCAGGAGCCAGCACGGCCTGTAATAACCACAGTAAATCTTTGGCTTCCGGCGTATCGAATACGCTATCGCGGTTGGAAAGATAGACCGAGGGGATCGCCAGCGCGCTGAGTGCATCGCGAACCAGCGCGGCTTCAGCACGGCTGCGCACCAGAATGGTGATATCCGATGCTTGTACGCTGCGCCGTTTATCGCCATTAACCAGCCAAGCCTCACCCGCCTGCCCAGCGCTGAGCCAGTCACGAATTTGCGCCGCACACTGGCGGGCCATTAGTTGTTGGTAATCACTTACTCCAACACCTTCCCCCTGTTGCAACCAAAACTGCATTGCCGGTTGCGGCTTGTTCTGCCATTCAAAGGCCAGCCCTTGATTCTTCTGCGCGACAACCACATCAATGAATGGGATCTGTCTGAACAGAAACGGATTTTCCACCTGGGCAAACAACCGATTCACGCTCTCTACCATCGCAGGTGATGAACGCCAATTGGTTTCCAGCGTATAGTGGGCGCTCACCTCTGAACGAGCACGCATATAAGTGAAGATATCTGCACCACGGAAAGCGTAAATCGCCTGTTTGGGATCGCCAATCAGCAGCAAACCACAGTGAGGCTGACCAAGATAAAGTTTTTGGAAGATACGGTATTGCTGGGGATCGGTATCCTGAAATTCATCGATCATCGCCACCGGGTAACGTTGGCGAATCGCCTGGGCCAGTTGTTCACCACCGGCACTTTGCAGAGCGGCGTCCAGCTTGCTTAGCAGATCATCAAACCCCAGCTCGGCACGCTGGCGTTTCTCTTGCGCAATGGAAGTACGGATCTCACTTAATGCGCGAGCCATGATCAGGTCGCGCAGCGTCAAGGGTTCCGCAAATAGCTCATCAATTGCCACAAACAGCCCATGACGCGGCGCTTCCCCTTTTTTGGTTTTCTCCAGCAATACCGACTGGCGGAACTTATCCAGCTCTTTGGGTAACTGATAATCCTGCGTTTCCTGCCCAGCCCACTCGCCGACCTTATGCAACCAGTTAGGTAAGTGTTTACTACTGTAACTGCGTTTATCAACACCAGACTGGCTGATTAATCCTTCCAGTCCCCCTGCATCGGCCTGCCACTGCATTTTGATGGCATTGATGCGTGCAACAATCTGCTCATGGCGCACCAATACCGTTTCGTGCTCTTTCGGCGGCTGGCGCAATGCCGGAGCCTCGCCCTGCAAATAACCGGCGAGATCGCTCAACAGCGCTTCTGGGCCGCTCCATTCCTGGCTGACCACCCTTGCCACATTCAGCGGCAAAGGGTAACAATGGCGGCGCCAGAAATCTGCACAGGCCTGGCGCCGCAGCGGTAACTCATCTTGTATCAGCGTTTGTTCAAACAGAATGCCGGATTCAAATGCGTTGTGAGTCAGCATTCGCTGACAAAAACCGTGGATGGTGTAAATCGCTGCTTCATCCATCTGCCGTTCTGCGGCCAGCAACTGCACCGCCGCATCAGACAGATTGCCAATCTCCGTCATCAGTGAGGAAAACAGCGGATCTTGGCTGTGCCCGCGTACACAGGCAATCCGTAACGCATGGATATTGCTGCGAATACGCCCGCGTAATTCTTCAGTCGCTGCCTCGGTAAAAGTCACCACCAGGATTTCTTCTACCGTCAAAGGGCGATGAAAGGCCGCTGCCTGGCCTAAGCCAAGCAGCAAACGCAGATAAAGCGCTCCAATGGTAAAGGTTTTGCCGGTTCCTGCCGAAGCTTCAATCAGCCGTTCACCAAACAACGGCAACGTCAGTGCATCAAGCTTCTTAGGAACCACGGTTGTCATGGCGTTACCACTTGGCGTGGCAACGTTTGCTGCAAAGCAGAAGCATTAGGATAAGTGACCCAATCTGCACCCGGCACGACAAAATCGGCTTTCTCCTGGCTGCTGCCACTCACCTGTGACAGCACAGCCAAACCCTGTGGCTGAATGACCGCCTGATGGAAATAATCCGCCAATTTAGTGGGCGTCAGAGTTGTAATCTGTGCAATCAGTTTCTGGCGGGTATCAAAAGCGAAATTACCGCGATCAAAATCATTGCCGAAACGATCGGCTTCCTCACTAAGGGTTTGTGGGCGCTGTTTCAGTTCGTTAATCATTGCCTGCTTATATTGGGCAAAATCGGCCTCGCTCATCTCGCGTAACCGTTTTTCTGTTTTGGGATAAAAATCCTGGTAACGCTGATAAAGATAAGCGGGTTGCTGATTGTTGCTTTGCAACAGGAAGCCCACGCCCCACTGGCGGCCAACCGGTGTAGCAAAAGCAAATAGGGCATAGCCGAGCTGCTCCTGAGTACGCAGTTGGCTGTAGAACCAGGGCTGGATAATCTGCCCCAACAAGGAACTGTAAGCCATGCTGGTGACCTCATCGTAACCCGTTGGTACATACACCGCCGCCAGCGCCGAGTCGGTACTGCTGCCAAAGCGTTGCAGATTCGCCAACTGATTTTTTACGACCATCACCTTTTCACCGTGCCACCATTCCACACCGGTACAACCCAACTGATGTTTCAGCGTAGCAGCCAGCGTCTCCACTTGCTGTTGGCTCATATTTCCCACCACCAGCATTTCTGGGGTGGCTTCTTTCATCAGGCTGTCGCGATAGGCCAGAATATCTTGCAGCGTCAGCGTTTTCAGTACTTCACGGCGTTCACTGCGTTCGATATAAGGCACCCGGGAAAGCATCTGCACCGGCTGCATCGCCAGTTCGAGTGCTTTGCCCTTCTCTGCTGAATCCAGCTGTTCCAAATACCAGGATTTAGCCTGTGCCAATTGCCCTTCCGTAGGTGTAAAGCTGGAGTACCCCTCCACCAGTGAAGTGAGTAACTGTGGCAAACGTTGGGTAAAACCGTTGGCACTAAACACCAGGCCATTGTTTGCCGAAGTGGAAAAACTCAGCCCACCGACAGAAGCTTGATAGCTCAATTGGTCAAGCGAAAGACCCGCCAGATAATCCATCAGAGAAAACAGTACCTGATTACGTGCAGAATCCATGGTTTTGGCATTGCGTAACGCCACGATCACATCGGCTTTAGGCTCATCGGCAAAGTAGCGGCTCGGCATATACAGCACCCGCAGACCCGGTTGGTTAACCACCATTTCAGGTTTGGTAAACTCACGAGCAGGGGGATGCAAAGTGAAATCATCTGGGATATAGGGGTTGAGTACGGGCAGAGAGAGTGCTATCCCTTTACCTAGCTGCCGCCATTTCTCAAAACGCTCTGGGGTAATTTTATCTACCTGATAAGGAGCATCAACGAAGTAAGCCATTTTGTTATGCGGTTCATCCGGGCTGATAAACCAGATACGCGCATTTTGCGGCGTCATTTGCTCTAAACGTTCTGCAATGGCTTGCGGATCGAAACGATCTGCCAGATATGGGGCATCTAGCGTATGCTCAATCGGTACTCGCAGCATGGTATCCACCAGCCATTCGATATAATCCATATCACGCGTAATTGATGGATAGCGGAAATCCAGATTCAGAACATGCGCAATCTCATCAAAATAGCTTTGTTTGATCCCTTCGTTACGCAACATGTTCAGATAACTGAAAATAGCTGCAACCACTTTATCACGCTCTGCCAGCCCCTTGTCGGTCAGGGAAACACTGATGGAAAACAGGCCGCCGTTACGATCTACCATCGGATCGGCACCTGCATTGATGGCATCAGCCAACCCTTGTGCCTGTAACCAGTCTGAAAGCGTATTATTACTGCGATTGCCAATCAGATAACCGATATAAATATCCGTTTTACTGCGAAATTCTGCGCTGTTATTGCCGATACGAAACTCAACTTTCAGTTGCTTGCGTGGTTGTGCTGGCACGTAATGAATGATGATACCCTGCTGTTCTGCTGTCACCGCAGGAACGGTGATCGGCGGCACTTGTGCATCACGATTCGGAATGCGGCCAAAAGTTCTGGTCGCCAACTCGGCCAACGCCTCAAGAGATTGGTTGCTGTACAGCACACCCATCATCAGGTTGGCAGAGTAATAACGCTGATAAAAACTGAGCAATTCATCATGTAATTTGCTGCCTGGTTTATCTTTCAGAGTCTCCAAATTGCCGCCGGAAAAACGGGCGCTGGGGTGTTCCGGGTTCAGCGTTTCCGCCCCAACCTGCGCCATGCGCATCCCATCACGAGAACGCGCCATAGTCAGTTCGGCATTCACCGCGTTCCGCTCACGATCGGCATTGTCCGGGTCCAACAGTGGTGCCGCAAGCGCATCCGCCATGCGATCAACCGCAGCTTCCAGCGCGTTGTTTTCCACTTCCAGATAGAAGGCGGTACGGTAGGATGCCGTGCTCGCATTGTGGCTACCGCCGTGTTTTTTCAGGAATTCAGCGAGGTTTTCCGATTCTGGATAACGTTTGGAGCCCATCAAAACCATATGCTCAAGATAATGGGCCAAGCCAAGTTGACTGGCGGGATTTTCCAATGACCCCACGGGCAACGCCAATGCAGCCAATGACTTTGGTGCCTGTGCATCGGAAACCAGCAGCACCGTCATCCCATTAGCCAGTTTAATCGCCTGGTAATGACGTGGGTCATGCTCGCTTTTGTGGATTTTTTCCGCCAGCGGTTGCCATCCCTGCGCAGCCCAACTTAGCGGTACCCAAAACATCACCAACAACACTAACCCAGTAATGCGAACTAACTGTTTACGCATATCCAAAATAAACCCCTATTCTCTTGCCGCTACGCCAACTCCCTGGCGTTAACGGCATTCTGCAAAACGACAAACTGAAAATGGTGCCCAACAGATTTCAAGTTATACCCGCCATACTTCAAGTTGCCTATGCGTTGGCTTTCCTGCAATTCGAATTACTTAGGGTATAGAAAATCCATGCCTGTACGCCATATCAGACCAGGGACAACCTCAATGGCCAAAGGCAAACCTGACTATTTTTATCATCTCCCCTCCATCACCACCACCACAGGATTGTTACCCCAGGTTATGCTGCACCATTGGCAGCAGATAACGTTCTGTTTCACGCAAAATTTGTTCAAGGCAGGCATTGTCCATCTGCCGGAAAACACGTTGGATATAGAGATCTTCCCCCTCTCCCGGTATACGCTGATCCCCCTGCCAAGTTTGCAACAGCTTGGCACGCGCTTTGATTTGTACATCTTCAGCCCAATCAATCTGCTGCGTTTCTGCCTGATAACACTGGCTCAACCAGGCCCAACCGCTTTTGTTCAGCAACAGCAAAGGTTGTGACAGCCCGCGCTGATAGCCGGTGAGTAGCTCAGCCAATTGAAGATGAGCAGCCTCAGCGGAGAGCGCAGCAAAGCGCCAGGTGGAATTTTTGCGCCCGAACATGCGGCTTTCCCCTGCCCCTCCGGCACAGCAGTACACCAAGTGTTCCAGCCAAAGCAAAATACCGTCTACCGCTGAAAGCGTGGCTGGCCGCCAACGCAGCAAACCATCGGCTTGGACTTGATGCAACCAGCCGGTAATACGTACACCCGCAACGCTAATATCCAACTCCAGGCTGCTATTTTCCTGCCGCTCATTACGCACCCGTTCAGCCAGTTCACCGATCTCTTCCTGCTGCGTTTGCCAATAAATCTCACCAAACGCCCCATAAGGTAAACCACCAGAGGCTCGTATCCGCTGGAATAATCGCTCCGTATCTTCTTGCTCGATCAAAACATTCAACAATTGGCTGTTAAATTGGTAGCGGCTGAGGTTATCCAGTGTAAAAGGTTCCTCTTCTGGTAGCTCTGTCTCTTCAAGAATGAAATTGACGCCCAGGCGCAGTTGGAAAAAAGCCCGTATCGGATGGCGGTAAAAGCGCAGCAGTTCATCAAGGGAAATCTGTGTTTTCTCTTCCCCCACCAACGGTTGATTAAACGCCGGATAGGCAGTTCCTTGCCCGTCTGCCGCAGGTAGCCACTCTGCGGCATAGCTTTGTGCTTCACTCCCCGCCAGGAAGTTTTCAGCCGCAAACGGCATACGGTTATGGTACTTAAGCAAATGCTCACCTACCCGCCGAGCACTGGTGTCTGCATCACAGGTTTCATCACCCGGCAAACAATAGCTCTGCTCCAGATACTCCAACAGTTCAGTAACCAATACCGAAGGATAACGCTCACTGTTATCCTGAATCGAACGACCGATAAAGCTGATGTAAAGCCGTTGTTGAGCTGAGAGGATCGCCTCCAAAAACAAATAACGGTCATCATCACGGCGGCTGCGATCGCCACGTTTAACCTGTTGAGCCATCAGATCAAAACCCAGTGGTGGCAACGTGCGTGGATAAACCCCATCATTCATCCCCAACAGGCAAACCACCTTGAACGGGATAGAACGCATCGGCATCAGGGTACAAAAGTTGATCTGCCCAGCCAGAAAACGCTGGCTGATGCGCTGCTGATCGAGCCGGGCCGCCAACTCATTGCGCAGCAGCGTCAGCGGCACAGTATCGGGATAACGGGCCGATAGCCCGTAGTCGATAATCTTCAACCAATCCCGTTCAATCAGCGCTAATGCCTCTTCCGTTTCGCTATCCGTCTCAAAGAAACTATCAAGCAAACGGCGACACAGCGGTAACCACTCTGCAAGCGATCGTTCCTCACTCAGGGTTTTCCGCCAATCACTGAGTTGGGACAACAGATCCGCCAGTTGCCCGGCAAGCTCCGCAACCAGCCCACTTGATTCGTCGTAAGGTAACACCCCCTCCCAATCCCCCGCCTTACTGTCCATCGCATACCCCAGCAGCATGCGGGTAATACCAAACCGCCAGGTGTGCTGCCCCGTTGCTGGTAACGCCAGTTCACGCACGTTATCGTCGTCCAGCCCCCAACGCACCCCGGCCTCCCCAGCCCAATGGCGCAGCAGGCGCAACCCCTCTTCCTGAATGGAAAAACGGGCAGCCAACGCGGGTACTTCCAGCAGTGCTAACACCTGTTCTGAAGTAAAGCGGCTCTGTGGCAAATCAAGCAATGAGATAAAAGCCTGTAAAGCGGGATGCGCCTGACGGGCCTTGCGATCGGAAATGGCAAACGGCAGGTAGCGCTCGCTGGCAGCATTACCGAATACCGCCTGAATATAGGGCGTATAACTGTCGATATCTGCCACCATCACGATGATATCGCGCGATGTCAGTTGCGGATCTTCGGCCAGCATTCCCAGCAGTTGATCGTGCAGCACCTCCACTTCGCGCTGCGGGCTGTGGCAGGCATGCAGGCTGAGAGAACGATCCTGCGGATCTAACCGGCGTTTATTACCGCTGTGTTCAAACGTTTCCAGCGTGGTACCGATCACCGCATGGTCTTCCAACTCCAGCATGTCGTGTTGAATGGCATGCAGCAGCCCGTCAGCCGGAATATCAACAAAGGCGTCTATTTCCTGTACGGCCTCCATCTGCGAGAGCAGATACAGATGATCACGCCCCAGTTTGCCCCATGAAGCCAGCAGAGGATTGCTCAGTTGTTGTTTACCTTCGGCATCAAACAGCTGTGCAGCCTGCTCTGGCTGGCGGAATAACCCTTGCTCCCGCGCCTGATGATAATGGCGACGCTTACGGCTTTGTAATCGAGCAAGAAACGCATAGTCCTGAATATCTCCCCAGTAGTAACGGCAGGGGTTGGTAAACATCAGGTGGATATCAATGTGCTTACCAAGCGCCTGCAACGCTTCCAGATAGACCGGCGGCAAGGCTGAAATCCCACAGATAAACACCCGGGGTGGCAAACCGGCCGGGCACTGCACTGCGGTTGCCAGACTGCTGATAAAACGGCGGTATAAATTGGCACGATGCCACTCTTCTTGCCCGAGCTCCTGCGTGTACTCAACCAACCTGCACCACAAGGCTGCCTGCCACTGCTGAGCATCTGGCAACCCTTCGATCAGTTCCTGACGCTGCCAGCTTTCCAGCCACTGCGGGCGATAAACCAGATATTGGTCAAACAGATCCGCCACCCTGCCAGCAAGCTGGTGGATCTTGCGCTTGTCGCCATCGTCGGTCAGGTAATGTTGCAACGTGGCAAACTCGGGCTGAATCAGCATTTCAGGCAACAGCCACATCAGCTTCCAGGTCATCGCATCTTTGCTGAAAGCACTCTCTTTTGGGATGCCCGGCAAGACTTTGGTAAACATCTCCCAGATAAAGGTGGCGGGCAGCGGGAAAGTGATATTGGCGGCGATCCCCAGTTGCTCTGCCAGTTGCATTTGCAACCACTGCGCCATGCCAGGGCTTTGCACCAACACCACTTCCTGTTGAAAAGGATTAGCCAAAGGCTCTCTGGTTATCAACGCACTGGTCAGCGTTTTCAGTAAGTCCAACTGATTGGAGTGATAAACCCTAAACATGAGGCTCCTTTAAACCGAATAAATACCAAGCTGCCCCTTGGCTACTGATTGGCACAATACCATCGGCTGAGTTCAACCTGCTGCCGGAGCGGTGTTTGTATTTTTACCGTGCGCCGCAGGCAATCGGCCTCCACTGACCGCGTTTCAATTTCGCGCTGCCAGTGGGGAGGCAACGGTAACGGGTTATCCTGCGTCACCGCATTGGCGTTAAACATTTCCAACTGATGATGCGCCAGCGACCAGGCTTGCCGATATTGCCATTGCCGCTGAAAGGATTGCAGCAAAACCTGATGATATTGTAACAGCCCCAGCAGTGAGACAGCGAACAACAATGCTGCAATCAATACTTCGGGCAGGCTGAATCCCTGCTGGGCTGATACATTGATGCGTTTAATCGGCACAATCGCTCTCTTTTTTCTCTGGGCAAAAATCCAGCCAGCCACCTTCTTCTGTTTGCAGCCTGATATCGCCCACTGCACTGGTTTCGGCAGCCAGTTGGTAGAGCCACAGCGGTTCACTTTCGGGGATTATCCCCGCCCCGCGCACCAGCACTATGCCCGGGCGGGAAGAACGCCGGGCACAGGCTTGCAGAGTATCGGCTAGCAATTGCTGGCATTGCCATCTTGCGGTTGTTAGCTGTTCGCGTGGCCAAGACTGCACCAGCCCCCAGTTCAAGGCGGAAACTGCCTGATTATAGGCGCGTAGATAGCGCTGTTGATCGACCGCTAACAGCAGGGCGCTATCCAATTGCCGCTGCTGAGCATTAAGCAACATCAATCCCATTACTAACAACAGCATCACCGCCGCCAGCGTGCTGCCCCCCTGCTGTACCCGCATGTTCAGAAAGCCTCCATACTGACAATCCATTCCAGGCGCTGTTGGATACTCTCCCGCGTATTTGAATGCCCCCCAAGGCTGAACAACACCAACGGTTTTCCGCCGTTGCCCGCAATTTCGCTGATAGAGAAAGTGGTAATGCGTATCTCTTCGGGATCGTGCAGGCGCTCCCAGCCATTGCCCCGGCACTGGGTGACACCGCGCTGCCCTTCCAGCGCCCCGGCGCGCAGGCGATAACCGAAATACTCCGCATCAGCCGCGTTATCCCACTGGCCATTACGGTTAAGATCATAAGCAACAATCACGCAGCTGTTCGACGCTTCACCTTCGGCATTGCCGATCGTTAAAGCCCGCCCTTGGCACTGCCCGGCACAAAACCCGGCACGACGCAGGTCTTTTTCAATACCAAAAGCCAACTGACGCAGCACCAGTTCTAACCGGTAATGGCGACCAACATCAGCAGTTTGCTGACGTAATACAGGTAACGTCTTGGCCGCAGCCAAAGCAATCAGGCTGCCAAATGTCATTGCCAGCATCACTTCTGGCAAGGTAAAACCTTGTTCTAAGGCTGGCATAGGGCAATACCTCGAACAGCTATCTCTTCGCTGCACAGCCGCAGGCGCCCTCTGGCAGACAGCACCAAACGTATGCGCCCCGCACCATTGCTCAGCAGGATATGCCCAGCTTGAGCATTGTTACGCAAGCCATAAAACCCCATCTCTTTTTGAGTGAAATCCTGCAACTGCACATCAAGATAACCCGGGGTAAACACCCATCCCGCCGCTGAAGCACAGGCAATAACCGGCGTTCCACTGCCCACGCACCAAGGCTCCCCCGGCTTGAACCACAGCAGAGCATTACGATTACGCCAATTAGCATCGGCCTGTAGGCGCGTGAGGAAAGCCAGCAGTTGTTGGGCGGTCTGTTCCAGCCGCAGTGCCTGTTGATAATGATGCCATTGGCTGATGCCCCAAGAAGTCAGCATGCCAGCCAGCAACATCACGACCAACAGTTCAATCAGCGATAACCCTTGCTGGTTGCAACCATAATAGTATGAGTCTCTGTTCATGAGGCGAGTGTAATGCGGTGGATTGTCGGCTGCTTAAGCGTTTATTCAGGTTGGAAAATGCTGCGCAAAGTTTTTATGTATTTATCAAGAAAACAGCAAAAAATGCGTGTAGCTTCGCATTGCGGATAAATCAGGAATGATGAACAGCATAAGGGCTCAGTCATCAATACACTGAGCCCTTATGCTGCAAATGATAAAACACTATTCAGATGGCAACAGGTGCCTTGATCGCAGGATGCGGGTCGTAACCTTCAATCTCGAAGTCTTCGAAACGATAGTCAAACAAGGATTCCGGCTTGCGTTTGATCACCAGCTTCGGCAGTGGGCGTGGTTCACGCGCCAATTGCCGTTGGGTCTGTTCCATATGATTGCTGTACAGGTGAGTATCCCCACCGGTCCAAACGAAGTCGCCAACGTCCAGATCGCACTGCTGCGCCATCATATGAACCAGTAATGCATAGCTGGCAATGTTGAACGGTAGGCCAAGGAACACATCGCATGAACGCTGATACAGTTGGCAAGAAAGTTTGCCCTCCGCTACATAGAACTGGAAGAAAGCATGACAGGGCGCCAACGCCATCTGATCCAGTTCCCCCACGTTCCACGCTGAGACAATGATACGGCGTGAGTTCGGATCCTGTTTCAACTGTTGCAGCACCGCGCTGAGCTGATCGATCTGGCGGCCATCCGCCGCGCCCCAGGCACGCCATTGTTTACCGTAGACCGGGCCAAGATCGCCCTTTTCATCAGCCCATTCGTCCCAGATAGTGACGTTGTTTTCACGCAGATACGCCACGTTGGTTTCACCATTCAGGAACCACAGCAATTCATGAATTATCGAACGTAAGTGACACTTTTTGGTTGTCACCAGCGGGAACCCTTCATGCAGGTTGAAACGCATCTGGTGGCCGAAAATCGACAGCGTGCCAGTACCGGTACGATCCGCTTTAGGTGTACCCTCGGCGAGCACTTTTTTCATCAAATCCAGATACTGTTTCATTTTTCCTCACGACAATTGTTGCAGCGGACGACGACGATACGCCCAGACCATCATAATAATACCAGCCACCACCATCGGAACGGACAGAATTTGCCCCATGCTGATCACGCCATCAAACAGGCCAAGCTGAACATCCGGCTGGCGGAATGCTTCAACGATAATACGGAACACCCCATAGCCAATCAGGAACAGGCCTGAAACGGCCCCCATCGGGCGTGGTTTACGGATAAACAGGTTCAGAATGATAAACAGCACCACGCCTTCCAGCACCATCTCATACAGCTGCGATGGGTGACGCGGCAGCACACCGTACTGGTTCAGTATTGGTAATAACTGCGGATTGACGGCGGCGATGGCGATATCTTCGCTGCGGGAACCGGGGAACAGCATGGCCCAAGGTGTTTCGGTAGTCACACGCCCCCAAAGTTCACCATTGATAAAGTTACCCAAACGGCCAGCGCCCAGGCCAAACGGGATCAGAGGCGCAATAAAGTCAGATACCTGGAAAAAGGTACGTTTGGTGCGGTGGGCGAACCACAACATCACCAGAATGACCCCGATCAGGCCACCGTGGAATGACATTCCGCCATCCCAGACTTTGAACAGATAAAGGGGGTTATCCAGAAACAGCGGCAGGTTATAGAACAGCACATAGCCCACTCGGCCACCGACAAACACGCCCAGGAACCCCGCGTACAGCATGTTTTCCGCTTCGTTCTTGGTCCAACCGCTACCGGGTTTGTTGGCACGGCGTGCCGCCAGCCACATGGCAAAAATAAAACCAACCAGGTACATCAAACCGTACCAGTGCAAAGATATCGGACCGATAGAGAAAATGACCGGATCAAATTTGGGAAACACCAGATAGCTATTACTCATCTATCACCACAACATGTCTGTTATTCTTCCCCATTTGGGGGCGGCAGGTGCCAAACGCGGTATCAAGTCTTTCCCGAACTGATGGATTTCCAGTTGCAGCCAGGTGCACACACTGACCACGCTGCAACCTGAGGTGTGACGGGTACCGCGCTGAGGTTACGCATCATAACATAGCCTTAGCCATGCCTGGTCTTGCAAGCAGGGAAAAGTTCTGTAAAAAATCGCTTTGCAGGAAACCACTCAGCGGCCACCACGAATCAAGCCGCCCATGCCACGCCGTTCCATAAATGCCGCCACCTGATGGCGTACTTCAGTGGTCATCTGAGCATTCAGCACCCGCCGAACCAACCCTTGCGCATCGGATAATTCAATGCTGCGCAACAGATATTTAATACGTGCCACGCTGCGCCCGTTCATACTCAGATGGCGATACCCCATGCCTACCAGCAACAGAGCTCCCATCGGATCGCCTGCCAATTCACCGCATAAACTGACCTGCAATCCGGCGGCTGAACCCTGATCGATAATCTGCTTCAGCACCTGCAACATGGCAGGATGCAGGCTGTCGTAGAGCGATGCCACCCGGGTATTATTGCGATCCACCGCCAACAGATACTGGGTCAGATCGTTGGTTCCTACCGAGATAAAATCGACACGCCCTGCCAGATAGGGGAGCAGGAAAATCATGGATGGCACTTCCAGCATCACGCCGATTCTGGGCTTGGGAATGCTATACCCCAAGACTTCTTCAACTTCACGCCCAGCGCGATCAATCAGGCGCTTTGCTTCATCAACTTCTTCCAGGCTGGCGATCATCGGTAACAAGATACCCAGATTGCCCGTCCCGGCATTGGCACGCAACATAGCACGCACCTGAACGAGAAAAATTTCCGGCTGATCCAAGGTAACACGAATGCCTCGCCAGCCAAGGCAGGGATTCTCTTCGCTGATTGGCATGTACGGCAACTGTTTGTCTGAGCCGATATCCAGCGTTCGCAGTGTAACCGGTTTGTGCGGGTAGAGCTGCAACATGCCCTGATACTGCGCCACCTGCTCTTCTTCCGATGGGAAACCGCTTTGCAGCATAAACGGGATTTCGGTGCGGTATAAACCAACGCCGTCCACGCGCCCACCGAGTAGTTGTTCATGTTCTGGGCTAAGGCCAGCGTTCAGCATCACCTGAATCCGTTCACCGCTTTTCAGCTGTGCGGGCTGTTCAACGTCATCTTCGGCCAGCTTGCTGAGTTCCTGTTCCTCACTGATCAGGCGCTGATATTCCTGTACCAGCACCGGTTCAGGGTCCACCAGCAGTTCGCCACGATAGCCATCAACAATCAGCATCCGCTGGGCCAACAACGCTGGCTGGATATCCGCACCCATCACCGTTGGCACCCCCATTGCCCGCACCAGAATCGCAGCATGGGAATTGGCGGCACCATCACGTACAACCACGCCCGCCAGACGATCCGGCGGCACTTCAGCCAGCAGGGTAGCCGTCAATTCATCGGTTACCAGCACAAAGCGGGCAGGCCACTGAGTGGTACCCTGGGTCGTATCGTCGAGGTGGAACAACAGGCGTTGGCCGAGCGCGCGCAGATCGCTGGCGCGCTCACGCATATAGGTATCCTGCAAAGCCGCAAACTGGGCGGCAAAGGCTTCAATCACCTGTTTGACTGCCCATTCAGCCACGGAACCGGCGTCAATTTCCGCAAACAATTCACGCTTAAGACGAGCATCGTTCAGCAGGTGAGAATAGAGATCAAAAATCGCCGCGCTTTCTTTTTGCGAACTGGCAGCAAAGCGTTTGCTGAAACGGCGGAATTCCGCGCCCGCCTCTTCCAAAGCCAGCATCAGGCGCTCACGCTCGCTGGCGGTATCCAGCGTGGAGGCCTTGTAGACCTGTTCAAGCGAAGGCTGGTTGCTATCTTGCCACCCTTCCGCAACCGCCACGCCCGGGGAAGCAGCCAGTGCGCGGATACGCGTCTGGCGATACTGGCCGAAAATGGCGTTCAGTTGTGATTGAGAAAGAATCCCTGCCAGTTGCGTAGCCAAGGTGACTAGAAACGACTCTTCGCTTTCGTCGAACTGGCGCAGTTCTCGCTGCTGTACCACCAGTACACCCAGCAACTGCCGACGGTGGATAATCGGCACCCCCAGAAAGGAACGAAAACGATCCTCTTTCACCTGCGGAACATATTTGAAGCTGGGGTGGCTCTGGGCATCTGCCAGGTTGATGGGTTCCGCCCTGCGCCCGACCAACCCGACCACCCCTTCATCAAACGCCAGCGCGATGGTGCGCCCACGCGGTTTTTTCAGACCACGCGTCGCCATCAGGTAGTAGCAACGGCGATCGTTGTCTGCCAGATAAATGGAGCAAACTTCAGTATCCATCGCCAAACAGGTTTCATTGACCAACAGATCCAGCGCATCCGTCAGCGTGGCTGCCATGGCCACTTTTTCAACAATTTCTCGCAAGCGCGTGAGCATAGTCTGCTTGACTTAACCTCTCTTTCGGCGATAAGCGGAAACCTGCCGCAGCGCTGCCTGTTCCTGCATTGGCATCACAGTCACGGCAAATTCTTTCATAACTCGGCGATAAACGTCACGTTTGAACGACACCACCTGGCGTACCGGATACCAAAAACTGACCCAACGCCAGCCGTCAAATTCCGGCGTACTGCTACGTTGCATATTGATATCCGCGTCACTGCACATTAACTGTAACAGAAACCATTTCTGCTTTTGGCCGATACAAACCGGCTTTGTATCCCAACGCACCAAACGTTTTGGCAACTTATAGCGCAACCAGTTGCGGGTTGAGGCCAGGATACGCACATCCTTTTTACTCAACCCCACTTCTTCGAACAGCTCACGGTACATCGCTTGCTCAGGCGTTTCGCCAGGGTTTATCCCACCTTGGGGAAACTGCCAGGAGTGCTGACCGTAACGACGGGCCCATAAGACCTGTCCCTGACGATTACAGATTACGATACCAACATTCGGGCGGTAGCCATCATCATCGATCACCGGACTACCTCGATAAGCATAAATTCGTATAGATAACCTGATTGTTTCACACAAGCTACAGGCGGTAAACCACTGCTTTTCAGCGCTGTGGCTCGAATAACATTGGGATAATTCACAGATAATGGCAAAGTTATAAACATGCAGGGCATCCCACCGGCGGTTTTATTCACTTTTTCTGTGGATAGGTGTGTGAAAAACTCCAGGGATAAGCCGGTAAAACTCTGTTTAACACCATCTCCCCCGTTAACCGTTATTTAATTTTTTATTTAAAAAACAAATCACTAAAAACATAAAATCACTTATATACAGGAGAAAAATGCGCTCTTAGCACGATAAGGTTCTTCTCCTGGCGAAAGATCCATCAGCGCTGATTTTATCCACAGATTATCCTCTAAAGTGACGTATAAAACGAACAACTTCGCAAAAAAGTGGCTACGTCAAGGCTGTAAATCAAACCAGTGATCGGCAAAAATTTGGGTTATCCCATAAATCTGTGGATAAATAGGTGTAAGATCCTGTTCATTGTCGGTGGCTTCACGTGCACAAGCGTAAATGAGGATTTTCCCCAGCCGTTTTTCTTTGAAAAAAACCATGAAAAATCATGCTATTATTATTCTTTTCCTCAACGTTACTCCGCTGTTTTCAGTTGTGAGCAAACACAGTGTGTTTTTTAACCTAAATTCACAGGTTTGATTTATGACGTTTTTATCCTCACTCCCTCTACCGCCGGAAAATGAACAGCAGTTGTTTGAACGAGCCCAGGCACTGGCCGGTTTCAATCTGGGTGAACTGGCTTCCCGCGCGCAAATTGCCATTCCTCACGATCTGAAACGTGATAAAGGCTGGGTAGGCATGCTGTTGGAGTTGTATTTAGGAGCGATGGCTGGCAGCAAACCAGAGCAAGATTTCCCCGCACTGGGCATTGAGTTAAAAACTATCCCGATCGATGCCGCCGGTAAACCACTGGAAACCACCTTTGTCTGCGTGGCTCCGCTCACCGGCAACAGCGGTGTAACCTGGGCAAACAGCCATGTACGCCACAAACTGGCCCGCGTCCTGTGGATACCGGTGGAAGGCGAGCGGCAGATCCCACTGGCACAGCGCCGCATCGGTTCCCCCCTGTTGTGGCAACCGAATCAGCAAGAAGAGGATATGCTGCGCCGCGACTGGGAAGAACTGATGGATCTCATCGTGCTCGGCCACGTAGAACGTATTACTGCCCGCCATGGTGAGGTGCTGCAACTGCGCCCCAAAGCGGCCAATAGCAAAGCATTAACCGAGGCCATCGGCGAACAGGGCCAACCTATTCTCACTCTGCCACGCGGTTTCTACCTGAAAAAAAGCTTCACTGGCGCGTTATTAGCAAGGCATTTCTCAATATAGGGCACCCCTATACTGATTTTTAGCGGGCCACATTTAATTTCCCCTGTCATCTCAAGCACAAAGGTGATAATCCACTTTCCCCATCTGCACAGCTTGGTTATAGTCAGGAAAGGCGTCTTTATTGCCGTTTTCTGTTTCACCATCCGCAAGCGCTTAATATTTAAGGAAGGCCGTTAATGCAATACCATCGTATTCCCCACAGTTCTTTGGAAGTGAGCGTGCTGGGATTGGGTACTATGACCTTTGGCGAGCAAAACAGCGAAGCCGATGCCCATGCACAACTGGATTACGCATTAGCCGCTGGCGTCAACCTGATCGACACCGCAGAGATGTACCCCGTCCCTCCCCGCCCAGAAACGCAGGGGCTGACCGAGCAATACATCGGTAATTGGATCAAGGCGCGTGGCAATCGCGAAAAAATCGTTTTAGCGAGCAAAATCGCCGGACCGCTGCGCGGCAGTGATAATAGTATCCGCCCGCAACAGGCACTGGATCGCAAAAACATTCGTGCCGCGCTGGATGCCAGCCTGAAACGGTTGAACACCGATTATCTCGATCTTTATCAGGTGCATTGGCCACAACGCACGACCAATTGCTTCGGTAAACTTAACTATCGCTATACCGATGAAAAGGCCTCCATTCCGCTGCTGGAAACGCTGGAAGCACTGACCGAGCAAGTGCGTGCAGGTAAAATCCGCTATATCGGCATTTCGAACGAAACGCCGTGGGGTGTGATGCGTTATCTGCAACTGGCGGAAAAACATGAACTGCCACGTATTGTTTCGATCCAGAACCCCTATAGCCTGCTAAACCGCAGCTTTGAGATCGGCCTGGCAGAAATCAGCCAGCACGAAGGGGTTGAACTGTTAGCCTACTCCAGCCTGGCATTCGGTACACTGACGGGCAAATACCTGAACGGCGCCAAACCGGCTGGAGCACGTAATACCCTGTTCAGCCGCTTCACCCGTTACACTTCGGCGCAAAGCCAGTTGGCGGTTGCCGAATATGTCGCGCTGGCGAAGAAACATGGCCTTGATCCTGCCCAAATGGCCTTGGCGTTTGTACGCCAGCAGCCTTTCGTTGCCAGCACCCTGCTGGGGGCGACCACACTGGAACAGTTGAAAAGTAATATCGACAGTTTTGATGTGATTCTAGAAGAGGAAGTGTTGCAGGCGTTAGAAGAGATCCACACTCGCTTTACCATTCCGGCCCCTTAATAAATGATTTAGGGGCGCATCTGCGCCCCCGCTTTATTTATTTCGCCCGGAACTGTGATACCCAGAGCACGGTAATCGCCAGGGCAAACACCACGCCAAAACCAATCCCGACGCCCACCACCGGCACGCCCAGTTTAACCACCAGCGAATACAGACCAAGCATCAGCAACATGGCCGTGTTTTCACCCAGGTTCTGTACCGCAATGGCATTGCCCGCCCCGACTGAACGCTTACCGCGCTCCTGCAACAGCGCATTCAACGGCACCACAAAGAACCCGCCCAGCACACCAATCAACAGTAACAAGATATAGGCGTTCAGCATGGTGGTTTGCACAGCGAAAAACGCCACTGCCACCCCGATCAAAATCCCGGCAGGCATACAGCGCTTGACCGTTTCCAACGTGACGAAGCGCGCCGCTGCACCAGCGCCCCCCACTATCCCGATGGCAACCATGGCATTGAGCATGGTTGGAGTGGCGTTATCACTAATGCCCAGCGCCACCGGCACCCACAATACCAGCAGGAAACGCAGCGTCACCCCTGCGCCCCAGAACAGGCTGGTGCCAATCAGGGAAAAGCGCGTTTGACCATCACGCCACAGCACCACGCAGGCATTAAAAAAACTGCGCCCCATAGCACGCGGGTGCCAGGAAGCCACCTTATGCGCCGCCGGCAGGCGCGGAATATACAGGTTGGCAACCACCGCTGCACCGTAGACCAATGCACACACCGCCAGCGCTGCTACAATATGCCAGTCCGCCAACAAACCACCGGCGACCGAACCGACCAGGATCGCAGCAATAGTAGAAGCTTCCATCAAGCCATTGGCCTTCACCAATTTTTCACCGCTGGTGATTTCCCCCAGGATGCCGTACTTCGCTGGTGAATACGCCGCTGCCCCCACCCCCACCAGGCTGTAGCCCAGGAATGGATTCAGACCGAAGCAGATCACCAGCGCACCGGCCAGTTTCAGGCCATTGGCCACCATCATCACCCGCCCTTTGGCAAAGCTGTCAGCAATCTGACCAACGAACGGTGCCAAAATGATATAGGTAGCGACAAACGCCATTTGCAGTATCGGTTGGCTCCAGTCGGGATACATCTGCTGTTTAATCAACGCCAGCGTGGCAAACAACAAGGCGTTATCGCCAAACGCAGATAGGAATTGAGCACAGATAACGGCTATCATGCCGCGCGACAGCAATGGTGAATCGGTAGCATTCATCAGGCATTCTCCGGCTGTTCGGCCATTTTACGCAGGGTAACAAAATCCGGCTTGCCACTGCCAAGCAACGGCAACGCCTTCACCAGACGGATATCACGCGGCACCGCCAGCTCTGGGCTGCCCTGTTCACGCGCCACCCGCAGCAAGGCGTCGCGGGTGATGCTGCTGTCATTGGTGAACAACACCAGCGCTTCACCTTTACTGCTGTCGCTTTTCACCGTCGCGGCATGCTGCCCTTCAGGAGCCAGGCGCCATGCCAACTGCTCCACACTTTCCAGCGAGATCATCTCCCCCGCCAGCTTGGCAAAACGTTTCACACGGCCACGGATGGTACAATAACCCTGCTCATCCAGCGTGACGATATCCCCAGTATCATACCAACCGGGCTGCAATACGCCGTTTTCGTCCTCAGCGGCCGGTGGTTCCAGTTCGCCAGGGCGCTCAACGCGCAGATAGCCTTTCATGATGTTTGGGCCTTTCAATTGCAAACGGCCACCTTGCTCGATGCCCGGCACCGTCATCAAACGTGCCTCCATTTTCGGCATAATGCGGCCCACGGTGCCCACTTTTGCCGCCATCGGTACGTTGATCGACACCACCGGCGCGCACTCGGTCACACCATAGCCTTCCAGAATGCGGATACCGTATTTGTCCTGATAGATCTGTTTGGTGCTGTCCGCCAGCTTCTCGGCCCCCGCCACCACGTAGCGCAAACGGGCGAAATCATACGGATGAGCGAAACGCGCATAGTTGTTGAGGAAGGTGGCTGTGCCAAACAACACGGTACAGTTGCGGTCATACACCAATTCCGGCACCACACGATAATGCAGCGGGCTGGGATAGAGGAAAATCCGGCTGCCGGTCATCAGCGGAGTAATCAACCCTACCGTCAGGCCGAAAGAGTGAAACAGCGGCAGTGAGGACATAAAACGATCGCGCGGGGTGAAATCTGCAATAGTGCGGATCTGTTCCACGTTCGCCAGCAGGCTGGCATGAGAGTGCACCACGCCTTTAGGATTGCCTTCCGAACCGGAGGTAAACAGGATCAGCGCCGCATCATCCGGCTGCTGTGGCAACATCGCCCGCCGCGGTTGGAACAGATGGCGTAAGATCCACAGTTTATCCTCCAGAGTTACAGTATCCTTCAAATCTTCCAGATACACCCAGTTAGCTTCCGGCACCTGCTCAGGCAGATGGGTCAGTTTGCCTTTCTCCAGAAACTGGCGCGAGGTAACAATGGTTTTGATGGTAGCCGCCGTCAGCGCGCTTTTCAGCCCGTTAGCCCCGGCGGTATAGTTCAGCATCGCCGGTATTCGGCCCCGTAGCGAAGCACCAAAAATGGCCGCCGCGGTAATGGTGGCGTTCGGCAACAGCATACCAACGTGTTCACCCTGCTCAGTAAAGCGTTGCAGAATACGGCTGACCCCCAGCGCCTTTTTGATAAGCTGCTGGTAGCTGTCTTCTTTGAAGGCGACATCTTCAATACAGGGCTTGTTGCGGCCATAGCGATGCTGCGCTGCCAGCAACGCACTGAACAAGGTTTGTGGTTCGCGGGTGTCCATCCGTGCCTGCATCATGATCTGATGCAGTTTGTCACCGGCCAGTATCCGGCGTTCACGGGCACGCGGGGCATCCGGCATTGGAAGTTGAGTCGGCGGCAAAATATGAATGCTGATTTGCGGGAACCAACGGATTTTGAATACTCCGCCCATACGGCCAAACAGGCTGTGTTCTGGGCCGTCGATGCGCACTGGCACCACCGTCGCACCAGACTTGGCGGCAATAAACGCCGCGCCGTCATAAATTTTCATCAAGGAGCCTGTCACGGTAATGCGCCCTTCCGGAAACACCACGATCGGCCTGCCCTGTTCAACCATGCGCACCAGGTGCTTAATCGCCATCGGTTTGGTGGGATCTAATGGCACAAAATCAATATACGGCTTTAGCCAACGCATGAACCAACGTTCGGTGATGCTGGAATAGACGGCAAACACCGGTTTGATCGGCAGGAATAGCGCCAATAACGCACCATCCATAAAAGAAACGTGGTTTGGGGTAATCAGTACTTTCTGCTGTTCCAAATAGCGCGCCTCACCTTCAACGCGTACCCGGAATAACCAGCGAAACACCGTGCGTAGCATAGAAAAGATCATCCCACTCTCCCTGGGGTTGACGGGTATCTACCCAAAATAATTCAAGTACAGGCCCCGAAGGAGCAAGGCCCAGACCTGGGTTGCTCACGAAGCCAACGCGCATGCAACTTTCAGTATGACGGATATAGCTTATTGTCGGAAAAGGATACTATATTGCGGGCAAAAAAAAACCTACGCATCCGCGTAGGTTGGTGCAATTTTAAATGGCCTCAACACACCGTGTATGTTGATCTCTCACCAATTAATACCTCTGGGACATTCACTGTACTCCGCAGTGCTTTCCCCCAACCAGCGGACAATCGCAACAGTCAGGCGCAAAGTGTAACCAGCAGTGTGGATGTGTTTGCCAAGATGTAAACCCAGAATCGGCCTTCAGGAATACTCAGGCAAAACAATATTCATTATCTGCAATGGCTGCCACAAGTTACATACGTCAACGCTTGCAGCTCACGGTTTTTTCCGCAAAACTGAGGAATGTAAGCGATTACCCAGGAAGTATTGACAAAATATGGCCACGATTAAGGATGTTGCCAGACTCGCAGGGGTTTCCGTCGCCACGGTCTCCCGCGTAATAAACAACTCCCCCAAAGCGGGGGAAAGTTCGCGCACCGCAGTGCTGGTTGCCATGGAGGAATTGCGCTATCACCCCAATGCCAATGCCCGTGCGCTGGCTCAGCAATCAACGGAAACGCTTGGCCTGATCGTTTCCGATGTTTCCGATCCCTTCTTTGGCGCCATGGTTAAAGCCGTAGAACAAGTGGCCTACGCTACAAAGAACTTCCTGCTGATTGGGAACGGTTACCATAACGCTGAAAAAGAGCGCAAAGCGATTGAACAATTGGTACGTCATCGCTGTGCCGCACTGGTGGTGCATGCCAAAAAGCTGACTGATGATGAACTGAGCGTCTGGATGCGGCAGATTCCAGGCATGGTGCTGATTAATCGCACGTTGCCAGAGTTTCAAGCGCGCTGCGTGGCGCTTGATGATCGCTACGGTGCCTGGTTAGCAACTCGCCATTTGATCCAGCAAGGCCATCAGCGCATCGCCATTATCTGTTCCACCCACCAGATTTCCGATGCCACCGACCGCTTGCAGGGATATTTGGACGCGCTGGAAGAATACGGTATCGAGGTCGATGATAAACTGATTACCTACGGTGAACCGGATGAAATCGGCGGGGAACACGCCATGACCGAGTTGCTGGGGCGCGGCAAAAACTTCACTGCCGTCACCTGCTATAACGACCCAATGGCTGCCGGGGCGCTTTCGGTGCTGAGTGATAACAGCATTGATGTGCCGGGCCAGATGTCGCTGATTGGTTTTGACGATGTGCTGATTTCGCGCTACCTGCGCCCGCGCCTGACCACTATCCGTTATCCGGTGGTGGCGATGGCCACCCAGGCGGCGGAACTGGCGTTAGCCCTGGCTAACCATCAGCCGTTACCGGAAATCACTAATATGTTCAGCCCAACGCTGGTACGCCGCCATTCCGTTGCCAGTATCAATAACGTGTTCGAGCAAAACTAACGCCGAAGGCGATGGATTACCCTATAGATTTCAAGTTGCAGCTTGAAAGATGGCGGGTATACAGGCGTACCGGGCGATCCGGGTAATCCAGCGCTTCGCCGATATACTGCCAGCCGTGGCGTTCGTAATAACCGCTAAAGTCGGCATACAGATACAGCTCATGGAACCCGGCTTGCTGGCTGTAATCCTGCACAAACTGCTGCAATTGCAGCCCCAGCCCGCTGCCGCGCTGGCTTTCATCAACGTAAAGCGCCGCCAGCCAGGGGGTCAGATCCTGGCGGCTAATCAGGTCACAGCGCCATAAGCCCACCGTTCCCACCAGTTTATCGCCCAGTAGCGCAATAAAGGTGACCGGCAACCCATCACGGCGCAGGCTGCTTTCCACGATACTGGCGAAAAAAGCCCGGCTGTTATCGCTGCCAAAGGCCTGCCATTGCCAATCAATAACCTGCTGCTGATGCTGCGGATAATCCGCCAGATGAACAATACGAAACACTCTCTTCCCCTGAAAAATATTTTACCTATGCTATGGCTCAAACCACGCGCAATGCAAGATGTCACCTAACCCTATGCTAAACTGAGCCTTATTTGCCGAGCGGGCGTTGCAAGAGGTTAACCACTGATGATCACCATGTTGGATGTCTCCATTCGCGCGGGGGTTTCTAAAGCCACGGTTTCGCGCGTGTTAAATGACACCGGGCAGGTGAAAAAAAGCACGCGTGATGCGGTGTTTAAAGCCATGGATGAGCTGGGCTACCGGCCAAATTTTCTTGCTCAATCCCTGGCGAACAAAAGCTCCAACAGCATCGGTCTGGTCGTTTCCAACTTCGATGGGCCTTATTTTGGCCGCCTGCTGCGCCAGGCCGCCAAACTGATCGAAGCCAGCGGCAAATACCTGATCGTTACCGACGGCCACGATACGCCAGAGGATGAACTGCAAGCCGTGCAGTTACTGGCGGATCGCCGTTGTGATGCCATCATTCTGTATACCCGTTTTATGAGCGAAAGCGCGCTGATGGGGTTACTGACCAACCTGTCAGTGCCGGTTATGGTGATTAACCGCGATCTGCCCAAAGCCCGTGAACGCTGCGTATTCTTCGAACAACAGTTGGCCGCATTCAACGTGGTGGATTATCTGATCCGCCAAGGGCACCGCGACATCGCCTGCATTACCGGCCCTATTGATACGCCAACCGCTCAAGCACGGCTGGCAGGGTATCGTCAGGCTTTGGCACAGCATCAGATTGGCTTTATCGATGCACTCGTCACCTACGGCGACAGCAGCGTGCCGGGGGGCTATCGCAGTTGCAACACGCTGCTGCAAGCGGGTGCCCACTTCAGCGCCTTGTTTGCCAGCAATGATGATATGGCGATTGGTGCGATGAAAGCGCTGCATGAAGCGGGTAAACGCCTGCCGCAGGACGTTTCGCTGTTTGGTTTTGACGACGAACCCAGCGCCGCTTACCTGCAACCGGCATTATCCACGGTTTATCTGCCGATCGATGCCATGATTGAAGCCGCGATCGCCCAAGCTCTTCGCCTAATCAACGGTGAACCCATACAGCCGTTAACCCCATTTACCGGCGAACTGAAACTGCGGGAATCCGTGGTTCCAGGGCCGTATGCCGGTTGATTTTTGTTAGATCAGTTCCAGGCCGATCAGTTCTTCAATCGTTTGGCGGCGGCGAATCAGGCGCGCTTCACCGTTTTCGAACAATACCTCTGGCAACAGCGGGCGGCTGTTGTAGTTGGAGGACATCGATGAACCATAGGCTCCAGTATCATGGAACACCAGATAATCGCCCACCTTCACCGCTGGCAACGAACGGGTTTCAATGCCCCCCCCTTCCTGTTGGGTAAAGACATCACCGGACTCACACAGCGGCCCGGCAATCACGGTATCGCGCTGTGGCTGGCCCGTAGTATCACGACCATCCGCCGGTAACAGAGAGATATGGTGATAACTGCCATACATTGCTGGGCGCATCAGATCGTTGAAACCGGCATCTACCAGCACAAAATGGCGGCTGCCCATGTCTTTCACCGCACGCACTTCTGCTACCAGCACACCGGCCTCTGCCGTCAGGAAACGCCCCGGCTCAATTTCCAGTTTTACCGGGTGGCCCACATGCGCGGCCACGCGCTCGCGGGCGCGATGCCACAAACCGTAATAGTGTTCGGTATCAATCGCTTCTTCCCCATACTGATAAGGGATCGAAAGCCCACCACCAGCGGAAATCGCGCTGATATCCTGCCCCAGTTCAATTACCTGCTGCACCATAGCGTCACACACGCTCTCCAGGTGCTGATAATCGACGCCAGAACCAATATGCATATGCACCCCAATCAGTTTCAGGCCATATTGCTGGATCTTGGCTATTGCCTGTGGCAGGTCGGTATACCAGATACCATGTTTGCTGTTTTCCCCCCCGGTATTGGTCTTCTGGCTATGACCATGGCCAAAGCCAGGGTTCACCCGCAGCCATACCGGATGGCCAGCCGCAGCTTGGCCAAGCTGTTCCAGCATATCGATAGAACCGGCGTTCACCGGGGTTTTCAGTTCACTGACGCGGGCCAGCGTTGCGTGATCCAATACATCGGCCGTAAAGACGATCTCTTCCCCTCCTGGCTGAAAACCGGCCTGCAATGCACGTTCGATCTCCCCCAGAGAAACCGAGTCGACCCTCACCCCTTGTTCACGCATCAGGCGCAGAATGTGGATATTCGAACAGGCTTTCTGCGCAAAACGAATCACGTCGAAATGGCGTAGCTGGTTGATACGTTGGCAAATAATATCAGCATCATAGGCCCAGACCGGGCAACCAAAACGTGGTGGCAATGCCAACAGATTGGTGGCGTTCAGTGCCGTAGAAGTATCGTTCAAATCGCGTGGCATCACTGTCTTCTCAAGATGGAGTTTTCATCATCATGCCGGAGGGATGTCGATTTGAAAAATATCTATTTCGCCATAGTCTATTCATTTATGATATGGCTTTATTTACCTTGTGGATCGCCGCTATGCATACCATTACCCTACGCCAGATTGAGGTCTTCCATGCGGTAATGACCACCGGTAATGTGACCGAAGCCGCAGCACTGCTGCAAACCTCGCAACCAACCGTCAGCCGCGAACTGGCGCGCTTTGAGAAGTTGATCCAGTTACAATTGTTTGATCGCGTGCGTGGCCGCTTGTATCCCACGGTACAAGGCCTGCGATTATTCGAAGAAGTGCAGCGCTCTTATTACGGCCTGGATCGCATCAAGAATGCCGCCGTTGGTATCCGCCAGTTTCAACAGGCACAACTTTCCATCGCCTGTCTGTTGGTGTTTTCCCAATCGTTGCTGCCCGCGGTCTGCAAATCGTTTATCGATCGTTACCCGGAAGTGAATTTCAGCGTGCTCCCGCAGGAATCACCGCTGCTGGAAGAGTGGCTGTCGGCCCAGCGCCACGATTTGGGGCTGACGGAAAACACCCTTACCCCCGCAGGCACCGAACGCATCACGCTGATGACGATGAATGAAGTCTGTGTCTTGCCTGCCGGGCACCGCTTGTTGGTAAAAAAAGTGCTGACGCCACAGGATTTCAGCGGGGAGAATTTTATCAGCCTCTCAAGCACCGACAGCTATCGCCAATTGCTGGACTCACTGTTTCATGAACAGGGTATCAATCGCCGGATGGTGCTGGAAACCCACAGCGCCTCCTCGGTGTGTGCCATGGTAAAAGCCGGGGTTGGTGTGTCGATCATCAACCCTTTGACTGCCCTGGATTATGCCAATCATGGTGTGCATGTGCGGCCATTCAGCGTGGAAGTGCCTTTCACCGTCAGCCTGATCCGGCCACTGCACCGCCCCTCTTCGGCACTGGTGGCGACATTTATGCGACATTTGCAACAGCAGGTAGAGCAGCTCCCAGCCCGTTTAGCCACAGTGATTAAACGCTAGGCTGAATATTCAGCGTAACTCTCTCTATTAAAGCAAAACATCCGGCGCCTCTGCTTGAAATAAGCCAGTAACAGGAAAACTCCCCTTTCGTTGCTGGTTTTTTAAGGTAGCCAACAATCTGCAACGTGAAAGACAGCACAGATATACTTGGTGGAGCCACTCTCTTTGTATTCCACCGTACATTCGCCATACTTCAAAAGGTTAGTAATAATAAGGCTGCTTGCATATCATCGTTTGTTGATCATGCGCAGCTCGCTCATGCTGATAAGAAAACAACACATTCTGGAAGATCATGAACAAAAATATCTCGCAGAAACATGCCGTATGGCTATTAATTAAACCCTTTTGGGTCTCGGAAGAAAAATGGCGTGCCTGGGCAATGCTGATCGCCATCATCGCTTTGTCGCTTGGCCTGGTATATATCAGCGTGCTGATTAACCAGTGGAACCAGGTATTCTACGACGCGCTGCAAAACAAAAACTACCCGGTGTTTAAAGAACAACTGTGGCGTTTTACCTATCTGGCGTTGATCTTCATCGTGCTGGCAGTCTATAAAATCTATCTGACCCAAGGGTTACAGATGCATTGGCGACGCTGGATGACAGAAAAATTCATGGGAAAATGGCTGGAACATCAAGCCTATTACCATACCGAACAACAGCAGGTTGTCGATAACCCAGACCAACGTATCGCCGACGATCTCAATGTGCTGACACAGTACACGCTTTCCTTATCACTTGGCCTCCTGTCCAGCCTGGTGACATTGTTCTCGTTTATTACCATTCTCTGGAACGTCAGCGGGCCAATGACCTTCGCCATCGCGCAACATACCATTACCCTGCCAGGTTACATGGTGTGGTTTGCCCTGCTGTACGCCGTGCTGGGTTCTTTATTGATCTGGTGGCTGGGTAAGCCATTGGTCATGCTGGGCTATAACCAGGAACGCTACGAGGCAAACTTCCGCTTTGGCCTGATCCGCATCCGTGAGAATAACGATGCTATTGCTCTCTATAAGGGGGAGCCACGGGAGAAACAACAGTTAAGTGGCCGATTTGAAACAATCCGCGCCAACTGGTGGGCCATCATGCGCATCACTCGACGGCTTAATATCGCCACTAACTTTTACGCCCAGTTTGCCAATATCTTTCCGTTTCTGGTCGCCGCACCACGTTACTTTTCCGGTGCGATCCAAATGGGGGGGCTGATGCAGATTTCCTCTGCTTTCGGCCAGGTGCAAGGCGCGCTGTCGTGGTTTATTGATGCATTCTCCAATCTGGCAACCTGGAAGGCCTGCGTCAACCGTCTGGCTGGCTTTAACGCTGCTGTAGACGAAATCCATCACCAGACACGCGATATCCAACTGCAAGCCACAGATCATTTACCCCTGGCGCTGCGCGATCTCAGCCTGACTTTACCTGATGGGCAACCTCTGTTAGGGGCAACCACCATAACGCTGAAACGTGGCGAACGTGTCCTGATCGTTGGCCCTTCGGGCTGTGGTAAATCCACCCTGCTGCGCGCCATCGCCGGTATTTGGCCTTACGGTTCCGGTGAAATCGGTCTGGATGATCAGTTCAGTACGCTGTTCCTGCCACAACGCAGCTATATCCCTATCGGGACTCTGCGTGAGGCGCTGAGCTATCCGCATAAGGATAAAGAGTACAGCGATGAACAACTGATGAAAGTACTGGAAAATTGCCGTCTGCAACACCTGCAATCAGGGTTGGATACCAGCGCCAACTGGAGCCACCGATTATCACCGGGTGAACAACAGCGGCTGGCCTTTGCCCGGGCAATTCTGACGCGCCCCGATATTTTGTTTCTGGATGAAGCCACCAGTGCGCTGGATGATGAAACCGAACAACTGATGTATTGCCTGCTGGTGGATGAATTACCCGATGTCACTTTGGTAAGCGTGGCACACCGCAACAGCGTAGCGAAGTATCACCAGACCTGCTGGCGTTTCAAGCGCAGTGAAAATGGGCCAGCCCAGATGGCACCAGGTCCGTTACCAATGCCAAGCTAGCCAGAACAGTTGGGGGAGAGCACCGCAGTTATTGCTCTTCCCCTCACCTTTCCTGAAAGATAAAGAGGCGTTATCCCAAAATTCCCTTGTTTAACGAACCACTCAAATCCCGGCCGCATGCAATATGCACGTCTTGCACTTTGCTTCGTTAATACCTATTAGTTCAGGGTAAAAGTTTTTAAGTCGAAATAAAATCTGCTATTGGCAGGCAAAACGGTAGGTTAACAATATAACAATGAAAGCCATTTCGGCGTGAGATAGCGAAAAGGCTTTTCTTTCCTTAAGAATTCAATTTTGCCACATCATCAATCCACTTAGCTCAGCAAACCGACACCAACATAAGTCACCAGCCCGACAATCACTAAAATGAGAATAACAGCAACGGTATAAAGGACGATACGGCGGGGATTATAATAGGGCATGGTAATTCCTCTTTATTTTATACAAATCAACAATGAGTTTACTGTAGTTGCTCTCATTTGTCGGGTTATTTGTCCATACTTAACAGAGAAGGCAAGTTCAGGTGGCCATTCAGAGTGGATAGACGTTATAAAGGCGGGAGAGGAAATAAAGGATACTTACCGGTGCTGGCACAGTGCTTGTTAGAACTACACCACCACAGATTTAGGCGTTTTCAAAGTGAAAGTGCAGCCTCGCGGCTCTATCGCCAGCTGCACTAAAGCCTGTGTTATTCGAACCAGACTCAAAAGAATTCTGCCACGATGATGAGCTTTCGCAGAGTAATACCATTCATACTAATCAGAAGTTGCCAAGTGCTCTGTTGCGCCAGGCAATTCGCCACCGCCCACCTCTGACTGCCAAAGATCTTCAATGAAGGCGCGTTGTAATTCATTCAATTGCCAAGCAGGTGGGAGTGTTGCCTCATGTTGCAGCTGCACATCCCTATTAGAAGTACGTGATTTATTATCCATTGCACCGTCCCTAACTACCCTGTATTCAATAGGTTATTGAGTCACCCTCCCCCTAAATGCTTTCTGTGTAATACCAAAGCAAACGGGGTTTCTTCATCTATCGATTCTGCTCGTTCGTGATAATGACAATAAAACTGTGACCGAGCATAAACTAATTGCTGCGATCTTTCTTATAGCTTTAAGCAATCGATTCAGTAGTTTATTCCTATAGATAAATCTCAACAAATTAATTATTTGAAACATTATCAAAAGATGTCGCCACGGCACGAAAACATAACCTTATGAAATAAAATGCTGAATTTTTCACCAAAATGCAAATCCAAAATACAGAAAACTCGCATAAAAGCCACTCACTAAAGAAATAATGCCTATCCTAAAGTGGGAACCCACCAACCGCACGTACCCGAAGCCTGTTATTCCCTACTTTTCAAACGCTGCCCCAATGCGCAGTGATCCGTGCTGTAACCCCCGAGAGCTCACCACACAGGCCCAATCTCCGGCATGGTATTCATTACCCAAGCTGAGCGACAGAATCCTTACTGGCTCGTTGGCGTTTTTCGCCTATGAGTTCCACCAGATGCCCAGCACGCATTTGTAATAAACGATCGGCATGTTCAAAGTAGTGATCATCATGGCTAATGGCAAAGACCGTTTTCCCCATGGCACGCAGTTGGGGGAGTAACTCGCGGTAAAATATTCGACGAAATTGTGGGTCCTGATCTGCGGCCCATTCATCCAACAGCAAAATATCCCGTTTTTCCGCGATGGCCAGCAACAAAGCCAGACGCTTACGCTGCCCTTGTGAAAGCTGTGGGTTAACCACACGGCAACCATCAAACTCCAGTTTGTCTTTCATTTTCAGCCGCTGGAGCCACGTTTCCACCAGTTCTGCCTCCGGTTCTTCCCCTTCGGGCCCCAACAGATGATGAAATTGATGGAAATCAGTGAATATGGCCGAGAATAAACAACGATAGCTTTCCATGCCTACCGTACTCACTGGCACCCCATCCAGCAGAATTTGCCCGCTGCCAGGGGAATATAACCCAGTCAGTAGCATCGCCAGAGTCGATTTACCACTCCCGTTACCACCGATCAAAAACACCTGTTCACCACGCTGTAATGTCAGGTTAATCGGCCCAACCTCAAATCCCTGCTGCTGTTCGGTAACACCATAGCGGAAAAACACATCCCGCAGTTCCAACGTCTGCCATATTTTAGCCGGAGTAACGGGAAAGGCCTGTTGATATTCAGCCAGCTTGAGTGATTCTACTTTGTGAAACGCCACTTCGGCGCTCATCAGCGTTGGGAATGCCCCCACCGCCTGCAACAGTGGAGTACGTAGAAACAATAAAGTCAGTGAATAAGTTGCAGCTATTACGGTATCTGCCCACCCCAAGCTATTCGCCATATAAAAAACCAAACCAATAGCACCCAGCATCATGATATTTGACCAATTAACGGCACTCAGATGGAAAGTATCGGCACGAATGATATGGCAACGATAGTCATCGGCATCGGGTTGATACGCTTGCTGGAACAGCTTTTTGGCACGATGGCGATTCAACGCCAACTCTTTGCTGCCATCAATGACCGACTGGTAATGTTGATACAGGCGTTCTTCCACCTCACGCACGCTATTCAGATGCCGGTAAACTCGCGATACCAGATACCCACTACCAAAAACGGTCACAGCAACCCATACCGCCGTTACACCCAGCATCGCAGGAGACAACCAGCCAAGATAAACTGCCGAACAAAGCGTCAGGATCACCCCCTGAATCAGTTCAGGCAGGCGAACGAAGGCAATGGTGATATTACGCACATCACTTGACAAACTGGCCAGCAACGAAGCACTACCCAATTGCTCCAGACGTTCTATATCGGTATCCAGTATGCGCTTAATCAATTGGCTGCGCAGACGATAAACGAAATGGTGGCCCAGCGTGGTCAAGGCCAGTTGTGAACCCAGCGTTACCCCCATTAACAGTGCCAGCAAGCCAATGAACTGGGGCAATACAGCCAATGGATCTTCAGTTGCTCCCATCAATTGCTTGTTAATAAAGGCAATGATGCCAATACCCAACACGGCACTGGCCATAGTCAATACCATAACCGCCAAAAATGACCAACGATACTGGTGAAAGACAACCCGTAACAACGCCATGAGAAACCCTACATTAAAACTTTACAATGGCTGGCATTGTAATCACTGACAGCATGATATCAATAATAATCATATTTTGTTTTGCGGGTGGCCTGAATTCCTTCTCAACCACAGATATTTTCATCTAACCCCGCAATATTACAGTGGAAATAAGCTGTTGTGAGTTTTGCAAAAACTCACATTGGCTAAAAATAGAAGATTAATGGAGGGTAAAAGTCGAATATGAAAAATAATATTAGCGATAATATAAAATTTTCACTTGAAATTAAAACATTCACTAAAATCAAGTATTCTAATAACACATTTAAGGCACCACTGGCAGGAAAACCAAGAAAATACTTATTAACGCTTAAAAATTGCGTTTATCACAGAGTATCATGTCATTAGCAAACACGAAAAATGGTTAATTAATGAGCTGATATACTATTTTTTTTCACGTTAATAATGCGCAATGCCTCTTAAACACTAGCATTGGGTAAATTTTAACGGAAATTTCTTAGATTCAACTATTCTTATTTTAATTGCTGAAAATGAGTGTTCGATGTTTAAATAAACACTTCATAGATAATATTTGCTTTCTGTCACGCAGGAAAAGAAAATGAAAAAACGCAAATATCTCAGCCATATTGAAATTGAAAAAATGATTTCTGCCATACCAGATGGGCCTAATGGTTGGCGGGATCGTTGCATGCTGCTGATGTGTTTCATTCACGGATTACGCGTCAGTGAACTTCGTGGATTACGGTTAGAGGATATTGATCTAACCACTAATCGTTTACATGTTTCCCGTTTAAAAAATGGCTTTTCCGTTCAGCACCCTATTCAAATTCGCGAACGTTCAGCCTTGAACAAATGGCTGGCCCAGCGCCCACGCTACCTGGAATCCGACAGCCCGTGGTTATTCCTTTCACGCCATGGTGGGCAAATCTCACGGCAACAGCTTTATCGTTTGATAAAAGCTTATGGAGAATTAGCCGGTATCAGCGTCCGGGTACACCCTCATATGTTACGCCATTCCTGTGGCTATGCTTTGGCTGACAGAGGGGTCGATACGCGGCTAATTCAAGACTATCTGGGGCATAGAAACATCCAGAACACGGTTATTTATACTGCAAGCAACGTTGAGCGCTTTCGGGCAATATATCTTTAATTCAAATGCTCGAATTATTCTAAATTTGCTTCAGCGCTCTCGGTTTTAATCAATATTACGTTTTATCTCACGGAAGTAGGAGCAGCAGTATCGGCAGGAGCCACCACATCTAATATCTTCACGTTATACACCATCGTAGAACCCGGCGGGATGTCGGGTAGTAGGCCTTTATCACCGTAAGCCAAGGTTGGCGGTACTACCATTGTCATACTGCCATGATTTTGCAACTGCGACAGTGCAGATCTAAACATCGGTGGGTAACTATTCAATGGCTGCGTGATTGACGTGCCAGCCGCATCCATGTCTTTAATTACCTTACCATTCGTTAGACTTTCTTTTACAGCCACAGTGACAATGCTGGCATCATCAATCTTGCCTTTACCCACATTGTCGATACGGTAGAAATAGCCAGAAGCTTCTTTCTTCACCTGTTTTTGTTTTCTGAATTGTGCCGTGTAACGCGAGCCTGCGGCTTCAGTTTCCAACTTACGCTGCTTTTCATTGGCCCCCAACGCAACCTCTGTGGCCTGTAGTGCTTTATTTATCTGCTCCTGCGGCAGTTTCATCTTGCCTGCGAATGTATCCTGCACACCGGCCAAGGCCAGACGATTATCTACCGTAATCCCTTGCGCAGCTCTCTCTTTCAACAGCGTCAACATATCATCCGCCAAAGAACTACCAATCGCATAATCACGAATTTCGCTCTCGGTTTTAGGCTTCACAATCGCGTCATTCTGTGTTTTCTGCAACGCAGATAACTGCTGTTGTAGATCACTGTTTTCCTGCATTTTCTCACCGGCTTGATCCTGCAATGCAACCAGCTGGTTTTGTAACGCTTCACGCTGCTTGCTGTTCTCATCCAAAGCAGCCTGCAACGCTTGATTACCTTTATTTTTTTCACTTTCTGATACAGTCAACGTTTCTAACTGTTTTTTCATCTCAACCAGTTGCCGCTCTTTCTCAGCGGTTTTATCCGTCAGTGCTGTAAGTTGCTTTTGTGCAGCCTCATTCTGTTTCTTACTCTGCACTAATTGTGCTGCCAGGGCATCCTGCTCGCTGTTTTTGCTCGCTTGAGCCACTGTTAGAGCATCCATTTGCTTTTGCAACACTGATGCTTTCTGTTCTTTTTCGCTGGCTTTTTCAGTTAATACTGACAATGATTTTTGGACTTCTTCAGCTTGTTTGCGGCTATCACTCAGCTGTGTCTGAAGTGCCTGATTTTCTTTGTTTTTATCTTTAAATGATAATGCAAGCGTATCCAACTGTTTTTGCAATGCGGAACTTTGCAGTTGGCTTTTATCCAAAGCCTGCTGCAAACGGCTGGCATCCTGCTTATTTTCCGACTTCATCGCCGTAGCCGCCGCTAAATCCTGCTGCATTTGTTCCGTCGCCTGCAGGTTTTCTTGCAGGTTTTGTTTCAACTGCGCAATTTCAGCACGTGCATCCGCATCCTGCTGAGCCGTTTGGCGCAGCTGTTTCAACGCTTCATCCCGCTGATTCAGGGTAGCATTTAACTGATTGATCTTAGCTTGAAGGGCTTTTAGTTCTGCAACCGGGGCAGATTGAGGTTCACTGGCTCGCTGATTCAGCACGCTCTTGGCCGGCTTAGCCGTGCTTTTTTTCTCGCGAGGGGGAGCTGCCTCTTCCAACTGAGAAGGCGTCAATAATAATAATGCCGGAGCTTCGTCCACTTTGCTGGTTATCGCGTTTAACGACTCAAGCGTTGAACTGGTTACGTCATCTTGCAGCTGATCAACACCAAAAGCACAACTCAGAGGAAGTGTCAGTGTAAGAAAAAAGCCGTACTTTAAACCCTTCTTCACTTAACACTCTCCCCTTTACGGATCAATCCATTCAATACATCGCGTTCAATTTCAGCGCACACCTGATTAGTTTTATATTTATACAGTGCATCCAGAGTATCCTTGGTTGATGAGTTCACATCACCACGGACAGCGCTGTAAACCGAAGCATTTCTTACCAGATTATCGAAATAAGCTTTTCTGGCAGCGTAAGCTTTCGGGTTGACCATTTTCAATGAGGCAAGTTCGCTCTGGCACAACCCCAGACGATTTTCTTTCACCTCAGGTTTTTCAATCACAGGCTGGACCGGCTTTTCAACAGCAACAGGAGCAGCAACGACCGGTTGTACTCTAGGTGGTGAAGAGGCAGTACTTTTACTCCCACAGCCAGCCAATAACAGGCTGCTACTGAAGATAAATCCAACCAACAGTCGCCCACGCCCGTTGGCTTTCTGAAGCTGTTCCAAATTTTATTCCTTCCTTGCTGGATAAGGACCGGCTATCCCCCCTCTAAAGTGACTCACCTCAACCGGGGGTAACCATGTCAACAATGTTTTTACTTCTCTACCATTGCTGCGAATACGGTTCGAGAGATTATTAATTGGATACTCTGGTGCATCATGCAGGGCCAACTTCAGATACAAGTGTTCCAGCATCTCTTTCATTGCCACCAGATCAGCGCTATGGGTGATGCCCAGCTTGTGCATAGCTTTACCCTTGAGCGCCATAACCGTTTTCTCACTGCGGAACAACATCTTGGCGGTATATTTTACCGAGTCGCCGTCCAACAAGTGCTGCAATACTCTCAACTCCATCAGGCGCAATGTTACCTGATCTGGCGTTTTGCTCAAGTTACACAACAATGCATTTTCTATTCTGGCACTGTAGTAGAGAGCTCCACGCCCTATTTGCGCAAAAGCTTCCCTGATATCTGTCAGAGAATCATGCTGGCTTAAGATACCGCTGACGCTCAACTCAGACAACTGCCGCAGAAAATAGGGGATATAGACATCCAGTATCACGACGATTCGCATACCGGGTTTTGTCTGACGTAATGCTCGAATAAATTGCAACCGTTGCTGCCAGTCAGCCTGTTGCAGGCTGAAGGCAATGACCAGCATCTCAATGTCGGACGCCATTAACCGTAAGCGTGCTTCGGTCAAAGATCCTATTCGCCAAAACTGCCGGGTATCCCCCTGCGCTTTCAGCTGGTATTCAATACCACTCGTCAACATTTGGCAAGGAATTAGCAATGCAACGCGTGAAATCGGTGGGTTATATAAAGTCATGAGGATTCTCTTCCATGAGAACAAGGACTAATGCTCCACTAGCATCTAATACTACTCTTACCTATAGGTGGCCCAATAGGATGCCATGCCCCTATTTACAAACCGTCAATCACACGCGAATTGTTGGGTAATGTTTTTCCTTAGCGAAAACAGCTCACTGTCATTCTTAACCTGCAGTTTCCGCATAGCATTACATTTATGTGCGCTGATCGTTTTAATACTACGGTGCTGTAATTCAGCAATTTCACGCAGACTCATCCCATTGAACAGGGAAGTCAGCACATCATTTTCACAACGGGTTAGATTATGCAAACTGGAAACATCATCAGAATCAGCACGGGCCAGGTAGGAACCAATCAATGGGCTTAATACTCGCTCGCCATTGAACACTCGGTTGAAAAATTCCCCCACCAATTGCAATTCATCGCCACGGGAAATAACGCTGATATTGGTAACATCAAGTAGCTTACCTAAGTCATCCCCTTTCTGATTACGGGTATAAACAATCACTCGCAGCGTAGGCAGCTGTGTACATAGGCTCAATAATGTTTCACGCCCTTGGGACGTTGTTTCATTCAGGCCATTTAATTCGGTAATAAGAATATCGACAGGCTGATACAACAACCCTTCCGAAACCGCTGTCATACTGGTTTCTTGCACAATAATCTCACTCGGTTCGTTCAGCGTTCCAATAAAGCATGACAGACCAGCCAAAGTAAGAGGGCTGCGATCCATCAGGGCTATGCCGATCGGCTTTTGTGATAAAGGGTCCATACACTACTCCTGTACGAATAACACGCTCATTCCATCCGGGAATGAGTACATATAGTCAGTATAAATTCTATCGGGCAAATACCGGGCCAGTTTTTGCCATCCATTTACCTTGCAGATAAAGCTCACCGTCACTTTGGAAGCCTAATTTGTGCATCGCATTGCGTTTATGGGTACTCACAGTACGGACATCACGATGCATCATCAAAGCTGCGGTAGTCACGCTTTTTCCGGAAAACAAATAAGACAAGACATCCAGTTCACGAGCGGTCAGTGCTTTTCCACCAGAGGATTGATTAGACAATAATTGCCTGACTTTATGACTATAACTGCGGCGGCCAGAAATCACCTGCTGCACACATTGTGTCAGCGCAACGGCGGGTTCCTGCTTGAGTACCAGGCCTTTAATCCCTGATGCAGTAAGCAGTTGCAACACCCGAGGATCATCAAGCGCAGTACAAATAATCATGGAAGTTGATGGCCAGTGCTCCAGGCAAAGTGCAATCAGCCTGAGGCCATCCAACACAGATTCTTCTTCCCCACATAATTCCATAATCAGTAATTTGGCGGGGCGATGGTGCATCAATCCAGGGATTTCTGAAAGATTACTGACAAGTTGTACCCCATCTGCGAACCCACAAGACTGGGCTAAAATATTCCGCATACCGAGTGCAGTGATTGGGCAAGACTCCATTACAATCACACTTTCCCCTTTTTGCCCATAAGGATGTGGTGAAGGCGCACTAACTCTATGATAAGTATGAGCTATAGTCATATTTACTCTCCCTTTCTAACTGGTTACTTTTTCTTTACTGCGTCCTTTATAAATTGATCTATAACCACCCTCTTATTCACTGAGGGGCATTGTTTTTCTTCATTATTCCCTAATGCTTGCTTAAAACTCAACGAAATAAAAAACCACAAGCAATAATTCACATAGACACAGCCAAGGTCAATATCCGTCATGAGATTATGGGGCGATAGTATCTCATGACGGAAAGGGTATTAATGATACTCAAAAGCCACCTGAATGGTGCCGACAATACTGCCTGGTGCGGCATTACTATTGGTGGAATACGCACGGGCTTGCAGAGGGAAAGTCGCATCACGGGTCGCTGTAACAACCTGAGCTACTGCATCCTGGCCATTCCCTAGGTTTTTGCCTGGCGTTGCGGTATCTGTACTCTGCAATTCAATCTGAACACCGGTAGCATCACCGGTGTTTTTATAAAGCGTTGGGCTTCCAGGCTCCGGAGTACCGCTGAATGTCGCCGTCACTGACGTCGTTGAGGTTGGGCAATCAACCAGATGCAAGGTGAATTGCTTCCATGGAGAACCATTCCCAGCGGTTAAACTCGCCGCCTGAATATCATTTCCCAGATTGACATTAACCTCACCACCAACAGCATCTACGTTGCACGGTGATGCTTTCACCGTACCAGAGATTTTTAACTGCGCATCCGCCAATACAGAATAACTGATACCCATGCTAGCAACAGCCATACATAATACCGTGCCTTTCAATACCTGCTTAAGTTTCTTCATAATATCCTTATCCTTTTATAAAAACTCAGTCAATAAATATGCCCGGCTACAATAGCCTTCTGGGTATAAATAGATTATTCAATTTCAACCTTTACGGTTGCCTCTGCCGTGAATACCCCTACAGCGGGTGTGTTGTTGGTGGTATTAATCGGGTACAAATTCATTTCTGTCAGACCTGTACTATTTACTCCATTCAGAGGCCCCATTGAGACTGGAATATGGCCGCTTATTGGTGAAATTATCGCACCATTTCTATCTTCAATTCTGACAGCAATATCGTCGTTAGTCGTTTTCAATGCATCAGGGAAACGAGGATCAACCCCCGTCGCCGAAGGCTGGATAGTTAGACTGACTTTAACGCCATCAGAGATATTACGGCAGGCTAACGTCAACGGCTGATTACGTACTGAAAAACCCGTTGGTTTTGCCCCAGCTGTTTTGAAATTACTCGCCGCAATCTCGCCAAAATCAACCACAATTGGTGAGGGATTGATTTCACAGTTTTGTGGCACGGTAACTGAACCTTCCATATATACTCTAGATATATTAGTCGGGCTCTTGACACCACTTATCGTGGAAGCTGACACATCAACTATAGCAGTTTTGGGTATATTCACCGTACCAACAAAAGGGCGCCTAAAATAGAGATGAATCCGTCCTTTGGAGCCACTTAAATAATTCCACCGGGTACACAATTGCCCTGTAGAGGTATTTGAGTTATTTGATTCATTTTCAAAAGGAATAGAAACATAATCACCTCTAAAACCACCAATAACCACTTCAGCCGCTACCGAAAGATAATCATTCAGAATATGCGCTTTCATATTGTTAATTAGCGGTCCACCTTGGGGTAACGGTGACGAAGCTGAAATAAACGATGGCCCTACATATGGAGGGTTTTGGCAATCACAGGCTACAGGAAAAGAAGTGCTGTTAGACTGACTCCAACTGCCATTATCAGCATTTGCTATAATCCGCCCAGCGATATTTATTGCCGGGTCGCTAAATACCTGCTGAAAATTAAAATTATATTCCTTGGTTCCGTCCAATGCTCTGCAAAACCCCGTAGCGGCCTGTGCCTGCTGTAGCCAGCATAAACTGCTTACGCACACTCCACCTACTATCAAAAAGCGCGCTATTGATTGTAATCTTTTCATCATCAAGACCTTTATAGACACTGGCCGTTCATCAGTCGAATGCCGGTATTTTCTTTCTGTTCTACCAAGCTATAAGACACCTGACACTGTTGTGAGGAGTCATTACCCCATTTCACGTTCAGCTTGCCGCTGCCCGTCATACCGGTGAGATAAACCTGCCCACTGTCGCCCACGATGCTGGCATTGCCATCTTCATTGGTTACGGTGGCACCGAATGGTACAGGTGCTCCGCCCTGCATCAGCAAGGTCATCAATACACGCTGCCCGACGTTCGGTTTGAATTCGGCACGCACTACGGCACCACGGGTTGGAATAACAGTTTGGCTACTCAAGGTCATGTCCACATCCTCCGGCATCGTCGTGGTATCTATTCCAACGATATTTTGGCGATAAGCGGATGCATATGGCACTACCGCATAACCACGCCAGTCTGTCGTAACCCCGGTTTGGTTCATGATGTTGACACCTTTAGCCCCTGGTGCTTTGACTAACGCCACCGTTTCTCCCAGAGACTGGGACAACGTCAGGCCATTCTCATGCACCATCAGGCCACCCTGTACGCCATAGTTGAGCCGCTGTTGTGAACGGTCGTAACCATAACCCACGTTGATCTCACCCAGGCCACCACGGAAATTAAGGCCGGCATTACCGTTAGCCCCCTGCCCTTGGCTGGTATAACCTTGGCTGATGTTATAACTCAGGTTGTTATTAGGTAGCGCAGTGCCGCTGAGGCCAACGCGGTTGCTGGTTGAACCATGGCGGCTCGTGTTCATGCTGTATGACACGCTGCTATTAGGCAGCCATTGACTTAATGGCACGCTCACGTTGAACGCAAAGATATGGTCGTCAAAATAGTCACGTTCGCCGTTTCTGTCATAACCGTTTTTGCTGTAGGTATAGTTAAAGCCATAACTGACGCTATTCCAGCTATTGTTATACCCCACGCTTGCAGACTGGCTGCGGCGGTTGTCATTCCAGAAATCTTCACTGATCAAGTTTATAGACAAGGAGCCCGCCCCTTCCCACAAACTCTGGCTCAACGACACTTCAGCACGGCTCTTCTTGTGCTGAATAAAAGGTGCAGATCTGCCATCGGTATAGGTGTCCAGGGTTTCCTGCAATGAATAGAAGCCTTCTGTCGAATAGCGATAACTCGCGAGACTGAAGTTAGTCCCGGTTTCGACAAAGCTTTTACCGTAACGGAAACGATACGATTGGCCATTATCTTTCTCTGCATTTTCAGGTTTGGCCCATGCCTGGGTGATATCGGCAGAAATCGCACCGATTATCCCCATGTTTTGCCCCCAACCGATTGCAAGAGACTGATATTTGCTGGCCGCCTGTACCCCACCATAGAGAGTGGCTCCCCATGGCAAACCAAAAATCCCCGTACCCTGTGTAAACGGTGTATCTTCCACATCACTGTTGGATGAACGATACTGACCACTGGTAAGGCTATACTTGAAGCGCCCTTCGCGCTGCAACACGGGTACCGAGGCAAATGGTACTACCAGATTTTGCTCAGTGCCGTCCGTTTCTCTGATTGATACGTTTAAGTCACCGCTGCCTGCCGTCGGATACAAGTCATTAATTTCAAAGGCACCCGGTGGTACATAACTCTGATAAATGACAAAACCGTTCTGCCGGATGGTCACCTGAGCGTTACTCCGCGCAATCCCCCGTACTACCGGTGAGTAACCTCTCATGCTGTCTGGCATCATCTCGTCATCTGAGGCCAATTGGCCGCCGCGAAATGGCACACTATCAAACACTTCACTGGGTGAAGTACTATCACCTAAAACCAACTGGCTCTTTAACGCAATAATGTCGCGTTGCAAATAGGTATTGATTGAACTCCAGTGATCTTGGCCTTCACCATCACGATACCAGGTGGAGTAATTACGTAAACGCCATGCTCCCAGGTTAGCCCCAGAGCGCAGGTTAAGAAAATAGGTGTCACTGTCCGTGGTTTCATTATTACGGGCCCAGTTACTGGCACCGCTGAAACTATAGTTCACTAATAGCGCGGGTATACCCTGATCCCATTTATCTGATGAAACATAGCCACGGGCAGTTGAATTCATTGCTGCCTGCGGAATACTCAGATTCAATCGTTGCTGGTTAAAGAGGAATGTAGCCGACGCTTGCGGGATGGCCTGCGCCAGATTGACACATTGCCCAGAGGCTTTGATCACGGGAAAGGTATCTACTTTCACGCCCATTGACTCAAGCATACCGCTGCTTAGACAAGGTTGTAGACTATCTTTCCCCTCAGCATCTCTCTGTAGAGAAAACTCAATGTCCTGAGTATCAACCATTTCCCCATTTAGAAAAACATCAACCCGATATTTACCGGGAGCTTGGGTATCACCTTCTTCGAAAACCGTCAGATCGGCCCCCCGCTGAGACGGATTATCGAGTTCCAGCAAAGCTGGGTTAAAGAAATCGCGAGCCTGCACACCACCAGAAAACCCCATCAATAATGCAACCTGGCATGAAATCAGCCAAGCCAGTGGGGTACGGTTAAATCCGCGAGAGCCTAAACGCTTCGGGTTATTCATCCACTTAACTCCATTTATCAGCAGTGCCAGTCAACTCCGGCAAGCCGCGTCCTTTCCTTATCACTACCTGATAAGGATTGATTTTATTTATCTTGACGAGTGCTTTTTATAAATTCCCGGTAAACGGTTTACTGGTGCCGCCGTAGTCATTGATAATCTCCCAGCTTAGAGCACCGCCGTTGCTGCCAGCCGGTAATTCAAAACGAGCACTGGATTGTGGTGCAACCATAGTGGCATTCTTGAGTTGGCTACCATTCACTTTGATCTTAAAGAAAGTGATGTAATAGGGTGATGAATTGGTCACCTGTACCGCATTACCGCTGCGTTGCCACGTTAATGCCTTAGCTGCTTCATCCAGGTTGCCTGGTAAACCTTGAGGGCGATAAATCAGTTTGATACGCGTTTTAACTGCAATTTGCAGCGTGTTATCTTTTTTCTCAGCTGAAGGAATTGATTTGATATTCAACCAATATAAAGATTCCTTATTTTCTGGCAGATTACCGCCAGCACGTACCACGCGCAGAATGTTGTCTTGTCCAGCATCCAAACGAAATAATGGAGGAGTGATAATAAATGGGGCTTTAGACGTATCACCATCCTGCGTATCTACCCAAGATTGAATCAGGTAAGGAACTTTGTCGGGATTATTAATGCTCAAAGAGGATTCTTTTTTTGCACCGTCATAAATCAAACGGGTTCCACCAATAATAATCCCCGCTTGAACCTGAACTCCAAACGTTAACAGTAACGCTGTAACTATCGTTCTCTGCCAAACTTTCATTTCTTGTTTACCCACTTAACCCATTGAAAGATAAGCCAGGGGTGGTTTACACCCCCCCCGACCAAGCTTTATGCTGCCTGAATAAGAGTCAGCAGATAAAACTTATGGATAAGTAATGGTAAAATTGGTTACAGCATTAGCTGAACCAGAAGTCACAGTTGCAGCAGTAGAAACATAACTAGCAGAGAAACTTAAAGTATTCACCGCAGTACCACTGAGCAATGGATATGCAGAAGAATCCTCTCTCATCTTGACTACCTGATTCTGGGCATCAACAATCTGAACACCCACGCCGGTCGCAACATCAGGAGCATCAGTTAAAGCCAATGCAGAATTGTCGTTTGCAACTGGTCCGGTACCCGTACCCTCAAAAACTACAGCAGCATTAGTGACAGTAGTTGGGCAGTTGGTCAATTTGATTGAGAAATTTCGGGTTGCTGCTGTGTCACCAGTAAATTTGAATGCATTAACCCCAATAGTACCCAGTTGTACTACCTGGTTGGCAGTATCAGTAGTTACATCACAAGGGTTAGGGATTATGGCACCTTTAAAGCTAATCTCGCCATTTGAAGCAAACACGTTGGTAGTAAATGCGGAGGTGACCAGTACTGCAACGGCAATGAGATTCTTGTTCATACTACTTTCCTTTAAAATAATGCACTATCTTCGCGCACTTGTTTATTTTTGACATAATCCTATGTCATTCCTTTTTATTTAGTTCAGAGCCCAGAAATCCTCCTGCCAATGAGTATTGAGCAGCATTAGCCTTTCCAGCCAAACGATTCATTTTGAACTAAAGTGACTCCTTTAGTTTTTAAATCCAAATTGAATGAATTAAAAACAACGTATTGGATTTTTATCCCGAAAAAACACATAAAATAAGAATATAAACCTAGGAATAAAGTTAAGTTTTTTTGATGTTTTGGTTTTTTATGAGAATAAGCAAGAAAAAACTTAGATTTTTACATGATATTTATGATGTGGGGAATGGTATAACTTATTGTTTTAAAGAGAAATTAATCAACAGGATAAAATATTGAATTGTTAGTGTTGACATTATTTTTGAGCATCCTTAGAGTAGGTTGCAATTTAGTTCAAAGTGACTCATTAGACATATTTAATTACGCGTTAATTACCATACTTCCTTGAACCTTTTCGCATTACTTGCAGTATATAACACCGTATTCTGAATATTCCTATGGCCAAGAAAATCCTGAATCAAACGCGTATCAATCCCTCTATCTGCCAACGCGAAACCACAGCCATGCCGGAGCATGTGCGGATGCGCATTTACCTCTAAATTCGCAACTTCACTATAATTACGAATTAACCAATAAATTCGCTGGCGCGATAAACGGGCTCCTCGATTAGAAAGGAATAACCATTCACTATCCGCCCCCCGATAACTCTTTCTTTTAGCCATCCAACGCTGCAAGCACTTCCTTTCGCGAACATATAAAGGATGAATTGTTGAGAAACCATTTTTTAATCGATGAATATAAATGTTGCCGCCTTCCAGGTCTATGTCAGACAGCCGCCAACTGTTGATTTCACTCACTCGGCATCCGTGGATAAAGCACATCCAAATCAAACAATAATCGCGTTCAGGGTTCTTTCCTTTCAGGGTTGCCTCAAGCAACTTCTCCACTTCTGAAGGTGTTAAATGCTTACGACTGCTCATAGTACCTCTTAATTTCTCACAAAGAAAAATGTGGATTTCTTTTTCCTTTGTCATTTCCACAGTAGCCTAAAGGAGTCTTGGCTCCTACCTCCGGATAACATCCTGAATCCTGCATAAAGTATAGCTGATAAGTTAAAAGGTAACAGCTTAATATTTATTCATCTAACATATCAACATGGGCATTAAAACATTAATTATATTAATTAAATAAAAAACAATCACAGGAGAAAAATTAACCCATTAAGCAGTAATTTTTAAATAACCCAAAACAACCAAATTAAATAAAAAAATAAGAACAAGGTAAGTTAGAGAAAATATAAAATAAAAAATCATCATTATTAAAAAATATTAAATCAACATTAAAAGTAATAATCAAAACACTACTTATGAGAAATTAAAGGAAATTACTGATAAAAAAACAAGAAAAATCTTATTGAAAATTGATGCCAATACTATCCCATTAAGGAAAATAATCTTTGATGAGGGTATTTTTATTAGTCAGAAACCAAGTCTGAAGAAATTAAGAAGGTTCATCTTCAATATTATGGCTGTGCGGCATGGATAAGCGGAAAAAAGAAAAGGCATTGTTCTAGAAAACGGGGTATAGAGATACCCCGGACATCAAGCTACCCAGTTTTTGGCTCAAACAGTCAAACCACCGTCAAGTATCAAGGTCTGCCCTGTCATATAGCAGCTGTCCTTACCAATCATAAAGGCAGCAGCCCGAGCCACTTCATGAGCTTTACCCAAGCGGCGCAATGGAATTTGCTTACGCAATGCTTTCAACGCCTCTGCGGGGATAGCATCCGTCATGTCACTTTCAATAATACCCGGCAGCAGGCAATTCACTCGTATGCCAAAACGCGCCACTTCCAATGCCAATGATCGCCCCATGCCGATCATGGCAGCTTTGGTCGCTGCATATGCCGTTTGCCCAATATTGCCTTTAACCCCCGAAACAGAAGACATCAAGACCAATGCCCCTTCGCCCTGTGCCATCATCGCTGGCAACAGGTGCCGGTTCCAATAGAAGAGGGCATTTAAATTGGTATCCATCACCTGCCGCCAGTTGTCTCCCGTTTGCTGAATATGCAAACCATCAAGCGTAATACCAGCATTATGGATAACAGCAAAAGGCGCCCCAAAACGCGCCAGCAAGTCAGGGGCAACCCGGTTCACGGCCTCTTCATCGCAACCATCACAAATGCAGCTTTCTACCCACCCAGGCAACCCCGCGCAAGCTTCTATCACTTCTGCATTTTGTGGTTGGTTACTGCGGCAGGTAAACACCACATTCCACTGTGTGGCCAGTTCTTCCACCAGCGCCCGGCCAATACCTCGGCTGCCGCCGGTAACTAACACCCATTGTTTAGTCATAGAATTATTTCTGCTGTTCCACCAGATTCTGGCACAGCTCACCTAATGTCATCTCCGGTTTATCGATAAACATCTCGGCGCTAAGCGTCGCGCCAAACTCGCGCTTGGCCAATACCATCAGTTCAACATAATCCAGGCTGTCTAGCTTCAACTGGTGCAGCGGCATCTCTGGTGATAAATCGGACATCTCCAGATCTTTTGCATCACAAATCATTTCGCAAACGGTACTGTAAACCTGTTCGTACTTTTCCATTTTTCTATCCTTATATTAATTACTGACCAGCGGCCATGTTTTCAATGTGACAGCGGTCATGATTAATGGCTGCTGTTGGGTTCTTGCCTGGATGACGGTACGTAAGACAAAACCGCTATCTTTATTACCCATAATTAACGTTGGCTGGATTGCATAATACAATTGCTCTCCAAGGTGAAAATGAGCCTGTGGAGTGAACAATTGCGCACTGAAATGAGTTTCATGATGCGTCTGAACGACCGGGATCTGTGCAAACACCTCAATGAGCGATGCCGCCTTCAATGCGGGCAATGCGGCAGTCAGCGTCGCCAGCGTTTCCGGTGATTTCACCAAGAGTTGGAACAGCAACGCATCAAAGAATCCCCAGGTCTGAGCCGCATCGGCAGCTACCCCTGGAAATTGCTGGCTAAACGCCATCACTTCGGCCAGCGACAGGCTGCTTTCCTGCTCAACGTTCGCCAGCACCAACGGCTGCGCTGCCGCTAACTTACTGCTGAAACAGCTCTCTTGCGTTGCCTCATCCAGCAACTTACCGGTGATCTGCGCGCCATGCTCCGCAACCTGCAACTGATACGATGTATGGCAAAGCACTGGCCGACGCATACGTGTGCTAAAAGCGTAAAAATCTTCCTGTAACGGAGAAGCCAGCAGAGCTTCACTCAGATAACGCTTCATATCCAACATGGCGCGCATACCATGGACGCTCAACTGGTCGCCCCCCATGTTGCGCACGTATTGCAGATCAAAATGGATCGGGTTGTAGTCCCCGGAAAAGGCCGCCCATTCCTCAGCATCACGCACCGTATAATTCAGGATCATACTCATGCCTGCCCGATCACCAATGCCGCATTGGCACCGCCAAAGCCAAAACTCAGATTCAGCGTATTCTGCAATCTGGCCGAACGGTGCCCTTCACTGATGTAATCAAGATCACATTCAGGATCGGCATTATTCAGATGACAGGTTGCGGGCATCAGCTGATGCTTTAATGCTTGCAGGCAAATAATGGATTCAAAACTACCCGCGGCCGCAATCAGATGCCCGGAATAAGATTTGGTGCTGGAAACCGGCGTAGTATAAGCGGCTGCCCCGAATACCTGTTTAATCGCCTGAGTTTCATTCAGATCGTTAAGCGGTGTTGAAGTCCCATGCGCATTGATGTAGTCAATCTCGGCAGCACTCAATCCCGCCTGCGTCAGGGCAGATTGGATGGTTTTTACCCTGGCAATCTTGTCTTCGGCGGGTGCCGTGAAATCGAAGGCATCGGAATAGTTACCATACCCTTTGATTTCGCCCAAAATCGTTGCACCACGTGCCAACGCGGCTTCACGCTCCTCCAGGCACACAACAGCAGCACCTTCGGAGAGCACGAAACCATTGCGATCCAGGCTGAACGGGCAACAGGCTTTCTTGATATCTTCCTGCTCACTCGCCAGCGCCCGCAGGATATCGATATTCCACACGGCGGCATCGGTACGCAGCGATTCACCCGCTCCGGCCAGCATCATGGAAGCGCGGCCACTGCGGATCACTTCAAAAGCATCACCAATGGCAATAGTCCCGGTGGCGCAGGCAGCAATCGGGGTATTTTGATAACCTCGCAGCCCCCAGTAAAGGCTGCAAGCCGCCGTTGCCGCATTCGGCATGGTCAGAAAACAGCCAAATGGCGATCCTAACCCGGTACGCAGATAATCTTCATAATTACTGTGTGTCTCATCCTGCCCAGCCCAGCCGCTGCCGATGATCGTTCCACAGTCCAGCAAGTCGTAATAATCTGCCGGGGTCGCATTCTCAAACGCCATCTCCATCGCTTCACGCGCCGCCCCTAGCACCAAGCGGGCAAAACGTGGCAAACGGCGGCGGATAGCTGCGGGGATCCCTTTCAGATTGGGTTCAGCGTCAATCAGCCCCATAAAGCGTGATTGGATACCAGCATGGGATTTATCGTAATAACGATAGCCCAGTTGATAATCCATCATTGCCGCCCAGCTTTGCTCAGCGTTCATTCCCATGGGAGTAACAGCGCCATACCCGGTAACCACCACACGACGTGGTGAAGAATTTCTATTCATGATTCATTCCTTGCATTGTCTTTCTCCACACCGCCTCCCAGCGCCAACCAGAGCTTCATGGTGGCGTTGAGATAGTTATATTGCAGTTCCGATAATGTGATCTCGCTGGTCAGCAGGGCATCTTCAGCATCCAGCAACGTCTGGAAGGAAACCGCCCCCGCCTCATACTGGTTTTTTGCCAGCGCCCAGCGTTGTTGGCTAAGTTGCAGGTTCTGCTGCTGATTCTTTCTTTGCTGCTGATAGCTGAGCCGCTGTGTCATGGCGTTATCCACATCGGAAAGCGCGTTGTAAACTTTGCTGCGAAAGGTTATTGCCGCTTGCTGAACGTCAAGTTCTGATTTCTCGATGGTCAATTGCACGGTGTTCCATTGCACGAACGGCAACGCAACACTGGTGCCCAATGTGCGATATGGATTACTGAACCACTGCTGGAAAACCTCACTGGCCGCCCCTAACGAAGCACTCAATGAAAGCGTCGGATAAAAACTCAGGCGTTCAACATCGGAGCCGGCCAGCGCGGCGCGCAGGCGCGCCTCAGCCCCTTGCACATCTGGGCGACGAGCGATGACTTCCAGTGGCAGAGTCTGGGCGATAGGTACATTTTGTGTCATATCCAGAGCAGTACGTTCTGGCTGACGATCGGTAGGTGAACTATTGAACAGGATCGCCAGAGCATTACGGGCTTGTTCACGCTGCTGCTGCAAATTGCGGTACTGGTTTTCACGCTCAAGCAACGATTGCTGTGCCTGCAACAGATCAATTTGCCCTGCTGCACCCGCAGCATAACGCGCTTGTACCATTTCAAGCGTTTTCCTGCCAATCTCCAGCCCCGCTTTCTGCTGGGTGATTTGCTGGTTGAGATTAGCAATCTGCCAATAATATTGCGCGGTGTCGCCAATCAGTGTCAGAGCTGTGTTCTGCCGATCCTGCGCCGTAGCTTCGGCCTGCCATCCGGCCTGCTCACGTGCTCGCGCCAGCTTGCCCCATAAATCCAGCTCATAACTCAGATCCAGTAACGTACTGTAAGATTCTTGCGGCTCGGTATTCCTGCGCAGATTTTTATTGTTACTGGCGCTGCCGCTCACCGCGACATTCGGTGTCAGATTGGTATTGGCCAGCCCAGCGGCGAGCCGCGCCTGCTTCAGCTGCAACCCGGCAATCGCCAAATCGTTGTTGCTGGTTAACGCACGGCTGATTAGCGTAGAGAGCTGTGGATCATTGAAATGATCCCACCAGTGTTCGGTCTGGTGCAGAAAACCCGCACCGGTATCCTGTGCAGGCTCCTGTACCCGCCACTGCTCAGGGACTGACACCATCGGTTGCTGATAGTCACTTTTCACTAATGATCCGCAACCGCTCAACAATAAAGACACTGCCATTACCAAAGAGAGCTTATTCATCATTACTCGCGCGCCAGCGCCTCCGTAGGGTGAAGGCGCGCCGCGTTGCGCGCAGGGAAAAAACCAAACCCCAAACCGATCAGCGCCGAAAATCCACAGGCGAGCACGATCGGTGGCCAAGTGAAAATCATGGTAAATTGCTCTGTAATCTGGGCAAAAATCAGCCCGGCGATCCCTGAGCCGATAATGCCAATCATGCCCCCCAGTGAGCAGATCACCATGGCTTCAACCAGGAATTGGCGCATGATATCCGCCGGCCGCGCCCCAACGGAAAGGCGGATACCAATCTCATGAGTCCGTTCGGTAACCGAAACCAGCATAATATTCATCACGCCAACCCCCCCGACCAACAGCGAGATCCCGGCAATGGCCGTAATCAGCAGCGACATCGAATCAGACGCTTTACGCATGGTTTGTGTCATCTGATCATTGGTCTGGGTAAAAAAGTCACGCTGCCCATGCGCCTGTTCCAGCAAGAGCTCCACCTTAAGCTGCGCATCATCCAGCGAAACACCGTCATGTACCCGTAGGGTGATCGATTCAATCGGCATATTGCCCGACATCCGTTCCAGCAATGAGGTATAGGGCATCCACGCTCCCAGCATCATGCCGCTGAATTTGCCACCTTTACGTTCAGCCACCCCAATCACCCGGTAAGGCGTGCGGGCCAGTTGGATGATCTCCCCGTGCGGATCTTCATCCGCATCAAACAACGTTGAACGCAGTTCAGGATCGATGATGACGACCGGTTCACGATCGTCCAGATCACGCTGAGTGAAACCATTACCAGACAGGAAATTCAGGCCTTGTACGCGGAAATACGCATTGCTGATCCCCGAAATTGCCACCAATGCTTCTCTACCCCCGCGCACCGCGGTAACCGTATTGCTGACCATCGGGGAAACGCTGTCGACATAAGGTTGGCGCGCTAACAGCTCAACATCGGCGATGGTCAGTGAACGGGCCAGATCGGGGCGGGGTTTATCCCAACCCAGCCCTGGGCGAATTTCTAGCGTACTGCTACCAAGCTGGCTGATTTCATTCAGAATACTTTGCCGGGCACCTTCACCGACGGCCATTGACGAAACCACAGAAGAAATACCGATAATAATGCCCAACATGGACAAAAAAGCCCGAACCCGATGCCCAAGCAGCGCGCGCCAGGCCATCTTGACCGCCTCTTTGACACTCTGCCAGAACTGTGTACGCCCGGTAGCGGCCGCGGCCGGCATTGACGCTTTACTCTCCAACGGCGGTATCGCTTCATTGCGTTTATCGGCGATAATTTCCCCGTCGCTGATTTCAATAATACGCTGCGCCTGATTGGCAACATCACGATCGTGCGTCACGATAATAATGGTGTGCCCAGAACGGTGGAGCGAATGCAGAATCCCCATCAATTCCTGGCCGCTGGCGCGATCCAACGCACCGGTCGGCTCGTCGGCCAAAATGATTTCCGCGCCGTTCATCAGCGCTCGGGCAATACTCACCCGCTGTTGCTGCCCCCCCGAAAGCTGCGCGGGTTTGTACTCCATCCGCTGCTGTAAACCGAGCCGGGTCAGCAGGTATTCAGCCCGCGCCTGGCGTTCAGCCGCCGGCATCGCGGTATACAATGCCGGGATCGCCACATTTTCTGCCGCACTCAGGTACGGCATCAGGTGATAGCGCTGAAAAATAAATCCGATGTACTGGCTTCTTAGCTGAGCCAATTGCTCACTGCTAGCCAGTTGGGTTGAGACACTCTTGATACGCATCTCCCCCTCGGTTGGTTTATCCAAACAGCCGATGATATTCATCAGCGTGGACTTCCCCGAGCCGGAAGCCCCAATAATCGCCACCATTTCGCCCGGCTGAATGGACAGCGAGATATTCTTCAGCACAGCAACCGTTTGTAAACCGGAGACAAAATGGCGCGAGATGCCGCGCAGTTCAATTAATGGGGAGAGCTGATCAACCATTGTTGCCACTCCCGGCAGCGTGTTGATTCAGTACCACACGCTCCCCTTCCTTCAGCCCTTCTTTTACCTCCGCAAACTGGCGGTCATTGATCCCGATCCGAATCCAACGTGACTCCATCTGATCGCCATTCATCACCTGTATCTGGTAGCGATCTTTCCCCTGTTGCTCACCAAAGGCAGCAACTGGCACACGCAACGCATCCTTCACCTGCTCGGTAATAATAAATACCTGCGCCGTCATGGAGGTTCGCAGCAGGCGCTGACCATTGGCGATAACAAAGACACCGTTGTAATACACCGCCGAAGGTTGCTGATTGCCCGAACTCATCGGGCTGTCTTCTAATAACGCATCATTCGGTGCTTCCTGAATCGCCCCCATCACGCTCTCATAGCGCTGTTTAGGATCGGCCACCACGTAAAACCACAGGGGTTGCCCAACACGAACTTTCAGAATATCGGTTTCCGAAATCCGGGTATGTACCGCCATGGTATCCACATCGGCCAACACCAAGATCGTCGGCACCGTTTGCGAGGAAACGATGGTTTGGCCTTCTTTGGTAACAATACCCAACACTTCACCGTCGATCGGCGCAACAATCTGGGTAAAACTGAGATTGGCTCTGGCAGTTTCCAGCGCCATCTGCGCTTGTACGATCTGCGCATCGTTCACTTTTAGCTGCGCAACCTGTGTCTGGAATTGTGCCTGAGTCCTCTCCAGATCGCTTTTAACCCCGGCACCATCGCGATCCAGCCTCAACTGCCGTTTCAGCTCCTGCTGATACTGCCGTAATGTGGCCTGCGTGACCTGTTTTTGCGCCTGAGCACTTTGCAATTCGGCTTCTGACTTACGCAATTCATTCTGTTGCAAGGTGGGATCGATTTCTGCCAGCAGTTGCCCACGCGTAACGCGATCCCCCTGCTTCACATGCAACTTTCTCAGTTGCCCGTTAACTTGCGCACCTACGCTGACCTGCAAAGCCGGTTTAAGAATCCCGGTGGCCAGCACCGTTTTTTCAATATCGCCACGGGTAACAACGTCTGTAGTGAAAATGCCATTCTGCGCAGGCGTGGTGAAATACCAAATGCCGCCACCAACCAGTATCGCCAGCACCAGTAAAGCCACCGCCAACATCACGCGCATTTTACGTTTGCCTACACCAGCCATCATCTTCATCAGCACACCGCCGTCGTTAAAGCCGGTTGAGGTTCAACCCCCACAGAAACAGGTTCCATACGGCCACCGGACATGCGGTAAACCCGGTCAAACATCGGCAATACGCTTTCGCTGTGCGTCACGGTGATCAACGTTTTTTTATATTCACGGCAATGCATCAACAACGTGGTCATTACCTGGTGCGCTGTCTCCTCATCCAGGTTGGCGGTCGGCTCATCCAGCACCATAACCGGGCAGTTGCTGTACATCGCACGGGCCAACAGCAGGCGCTGGCGCTGGCCCAAAGACAACCCGGCATGGCTTTCACGGATCAGAGCATTCAGGCCCCCCGGTAACTTCTCCACCACCGAATTCAGGTTCACCCCTTTGAGTGAACGCTCAACCCGCCGATGTTTATGCTCATCGAAATCCTCATCAAACAGTGTGATGTTTTGTAGTACCGAGGTATTGAACAGAATATCTTCCTGGCTTTGCAGGAAAAACAAGGAATGCACCTGGCGATAATCGATCGCCTGACCGTCAACCATCACATCCCCTTGCTGGGGAGCCATCAACCCCGTCATCACTTTCAGCAGGGTGCTTTTGCCCGCCCCGGACTCACCAACAATGGCAATGCTTTGCCCCGGTTTCAGCGTCAAAGATAAATCATGCAATACCGGTTGCTGCGCATCATAGGCGAAAGCAATATTGCGATAGCGCAGTTGTGAGGTGAATAGCGGGATCGCCGCAGGCACCGCGTTTTCAGGCTGATTAGGTTCCGGCTGCGTCGGGAACAGGTCGCGTGCGCGGGTGTCGATCACATGGAGCTGGTTCTTTTGCAAAATGGCATAGAAAATTTTGGTGATGTACGAGGTAAAAATCTCGCGCACAAAACTGTAGGCAAAGAATTCCCCCAGACTAATGGTGCCTTTTTTCAACAGTGGCAATGCCAGCAGCATAAAGAACACCATCTCCAGGCTACCAATAAGCTGATACAGGCTGCTTTTTACCTGTTCATACACGTTTTGCTGCTGGCGGCAGGTAAATAATGACAACGCATACTTGGCAAACAGGCTTTTGCGTTGGCTGTCCAAACCGGCAGATTTGATGGTGGAAAAACCCTGAATACTTTCCAGAATAAAATCGCTTTGCTCAGCCGTTTTTACCTGCAATTGCTGTGTATAAAAACGATCACGATAAATCGCCCAGATGCTGACCAGCCCCATCAGCGTGACGCCGATGGCAGATACCATCGCCAACTGCGGGCTCATGTAGCACATCACCGCCAGGGCAATCGCCCCAATAATCCAGTCTGTACGCAGGCCGTTATCCAGCTCAATCTTGATCCCGGAAGCCAGTTGCCAGTTGGAAAAACGGCTGAACACTTCTCCCGGCGCACGCTTATCAAAAAAGTTCAGGGAATTACTAAGCAACCGCGAAAAACCCGCCACACTGTTAACCACCACAAAACGTTTGATAAAGCGTTCCGTCACCCAGCGCACGGCAAAAGCCAGGGTTGTTGATACCACAAAAGCCAACAGGAAATAGAAATACGGGAAATCGGTTTCCCCTGCCGAGGAGAACACTTTATTGATGGCGCTGCTCACCATCGTTGGCATGATAAACAGGGTTAATGAAATCAAGAACGCCAGCACCATCAGGCGATAAATACCGCGAATCCCTGCGGTTTCTTTCAAGCTCATGCATTCCAGCGCGCTGAAACGCTTGCTGCGCTTTACGTTAGCCAGCGCCTGTGGATCGGCCGGTGTCTCACCGTCCAGCACCAGGGCATAGCCACTGATCTCCTGCTTCAAGGCTTCGATAGGCAACAACTGTTGCCCAATCGCCGGGTTCATCACACAGACATAATTTCCTTTGCGATAGGCCAACAACACGTAATGGCTAGCGCCGTAATGCAGAATGGCAGGAAGCGGTAACTCGGCCAGTTCATCATGTTCAAACGCCACGGGATAAGCCGGCATCGCCAGCTCAGACATGATGGTACACAGCGTGGCCAGCGAAGTACCATGCTGTGAGGCAGGATAACGCTCCCGTAAACTCTCTAGCGGTGCGCTGATACCCTGAGTTTCTGCCATCATGGCAAGACAGGCCAACCCACATTCATTCGTTTCGCCTTGAAACACCAGCGCCGGGATTATCTTTTCCATGATCTGATTTCTTTAATTTCCAGGTTATTCATTGATAAAAAATAACGAATGTGAGTGCCATAGCAGCCAATCTTCAGGGTGCTGGGTGATTGATGTTTCAATAATTTCCGGCAATTTGGTTTTAAGGCTACGTGCCGGCACCACCGGATAAATGTGAATTTTTATTCCTTTGTCGTAATACAAATAATAAAAAACCACCTGCGCCGACAACGCTCGGGCTATACGAATAATGCCGCTGTGTAAATTAGCCGAACGATTAAATAATGTGCAATTTAGCTTCGCCGTTTCCGCATCATTGGTATTCACGGTGTAATCAGGCGTGATATCGGGGAAGATCATAATATTTCGCTGATGCTCAACCGCTTCCATAATTGCCGTCATCAGATTGCCAGCAATCGCACGGTTATCATCATGAATAGAACAGTAGGAAAGATTAACCCCCCCTTGCCGCCGGGCTTCTTCCTGATATATCTCAACGCTGGCAGAGACGATCACTGTAGCCTGGCCGGGATAAACGCCCCCACCGACCATACCGGCCAAGACATCAGAAACCATGTGCAGCGGAGCCAGTACCACCGGCGACCCCGCTTGATGCAGCGGCTCAACCACCGCATTCAGCTCGGCTTTACAACGTTCTAACTGCGCCAATATCTGTGGATTTTGCCCAAAGGTAGCGGCCAGATTCAGCAAGCGACGACGCTGACTGATCTTAACGAAATTCACCTGACGGCCATCGGCAATCAGACATTGCTTATTGGCTGCGGCGACAAAACCCCGGATACGCTCCCCCCGCTTACTCAGCTTCAACCCACGGCCAAGCGCTGCCAACCAGAGCAGTAACCGGTAATCACCATACCGCAGCATCCAACAAAGCACTTTACCGTGCGCAAAGCGGATTGGATTGAAACCCCTCGCTATTTTTGTGAGAAGATTTCTCCACGCCAAATAAAACCACACGGCAAATAAACGCATTATTGCTCCAGTGGCTTATCATGTTGTAGCAATGACAACAGATGATCGGAGAACTCAGGGAAATCACGATCCTGTATCGCTAACCATTTTTTATTAACGATAAACGTGGGTGTCGCATTGACTTTATAGTACTGAGAAACCTCAGTCATATAGTTCAGCAGATCTTTCACTTGCGGTGATTGGCTGGCTTTTGCGTATGCATCAAGATCGATACCATTATCGGTTAACCAACTATCACGATATTTGGGGTTATTCAGATCGATTCTATCTTTGATAACCGCCTTATAGGCATTTGCACGATGTTGTGGTTCAATCCCCATCACGGCCAATGTGGCAAACAGCGATGCAGTATCTGAAAAGACGCCCATCTGATCGCCATTGACATGCAAGCGGATCAATTTGGCCCCCTGTGGCATCCGTGCTTCCAACTTGCTAATATTTTCCTCATTCAATGAACAATAATGGCAAGCATAGGAAAATAACTCGATAATAGTATTATCATCTTTTATCGGGCTATTTTGAATATCTTGATCACTGACCGAGCGCAGACTGACTTGTTCTGTATCATTACCAGCATTTTGATTAAGAATAAAATAGTGAAAATAAGCCGTTGTTACCAAAGAGGATATAACAATAACCAAAAGGGTGTAAGCGATAAGATATAGGGGTTTTTTGAACATAGAAAATACGTCCTAAAAAAACATATTCAGTTAACTCTTATAACGGAAGGGATATTCGTTGTCTTTTTAACCAGCTAGCACCAGTAATAAACCAGCAGCAACCACATCCCTGTCCATTTAAAAGCACACCTCTTAAACAGGCTGATACGATAACTACTATCGCATCAGCGCTGAAATTATTCCCTAAAGAAATAGGGGCATTAAACTAATGCTTAGGCTTCAACAATGATGCCACAGTTGGTCAGAGTCGTTGACTTAGAGTCAGTGCTGAGTACTTTACCATTCTTGTCTACACAGGTAGTCACTGCATTACAAGTGTTACCGTTTTTAACATAGCGAACAGTACAAGTAGTTGTGCAAGTACCACCAACAATTGCGCTAGCTTCTGTAAAATTAACCTTTTTCACGACATCATCCTTATATAAAAGTGAAATAAAATCAGACCTAGTATTGCCTATCATCATGATAAGACAAATCTACGCTTGATATAAAGGCATAAAAAATTATGCCTTTATTAAAGCGTATATTCTTAGGAAGATTATTTACATTCCATCTGTATTGAGGTGAAGGATAGCGTGACGCATGAAACAGATCAATATAATTTTAACCGTAACAACATGATGTTTAAAAATAACAAAAACATTAATACAGGATATTTCTTGTATTTTCTTATATTAATTAAAACACACATTTATACAACCAGATATTTCGGGATTTAATAAAAACAAAGCACTAAGGATATTTCTTAGATTTTCATTTAACCCTGCAAACTATGGCTATAATGCTAAAGAAAACGTGATGGGCATTTTCCATCACAATATTAGGAATTCGCTTATGCTCAGCGTAAAATCTGAACGCTGTTACTTCAAACTCACTTGTCGGTTAAGCATATCCAAGCTGCAAAGAGCATCGTATAAAAAACATCCTATTGAGTATTTCACTTTACTCAATATGCAGAAAACACTTCGTTCCGATATCCCACTCCCCCTCTTTCAAAAAGAATCATGGCAACCGCTAAACTGTGAGGTGTAGGTGGCTACCGAAAGGCTGATAGGGCAGACCAAAGTAAACCTTACTATCGGCGCTTCATCTTACAGACTGTTACTATGTACCCTGCTTTATTAGCGCAATCAAGAATATTCTTATTAGAAAAACTGTTCAAACCAGGAAAAAACACTGTGGATTTCACTTTTAATTAACCCATATTCGCTTAAAAATTCCACACCACAAACTGAATAATTATTATTTCTTCAGGGTTACCTGTGAAATTTCAAGTAGATAACCACTCACAACATCGGAATACCACTCTAAAAAAAACCTAATCAATTGATATTTAATGATTATTTTTAAAGGTAAAATAAAGACCATTAGTATAAAAAATATCATTCTTCAAAAAATACAATCCTCAATATAAAAATGACTTTTATCTGCTTAAAATTTAATTAAAAGATAAGATTGATATAAGAAAAAAATGCCTAAATATATTTACTGTCTATTGCACTCCACAATATTAAATCTCTATATAGATCCTGTTTCAATTATTCTCTCATTTAAACTTATCATGTGTAGCACCTACGGTCTTCTTAACCATACAGGTTTCACTGGCCGTGGAACGCTATTCGATGGCTCCCTTTCAGCCACACAGACAAGCGTAGCATGCGTTGCCATTCAGGAACCTCAGCATGCCCTCCGAAAGCACCAAGCAAATCTGCAACACCCGAGCAATGTAACCTAAAGATAATTCCATCATAATTTCTGTAAGCGCACTAAACTTGTCAAAGTGGCGAGTGGTTGAAACAAAAGGAAACGCTGACGTTCTTAAGCGCCAACCATGGGTAACTAAAATAGCAGATTTACTCTGTCGCCCAGCGTAGTTATGGCCTACGCTCGTAGTAATACAACAACGACAAAAAGAGGTGGTTAAGGTTGGGGAAATGGGCCAAGGGCTGAGTAGGCTACTGAATGACAGCGGTTGGTTCTCTTTCCAGCAAAGTTATTAAAAGCCGTAAGCGAGTGGCAAATCTAGCTGGGAGCTGATTTGTGGGCTGCGGCCTTGTAAGGCTGAATTTTACCAGAGAGCAAGTTCATAAAATATTGCATCTCATTGTAAATTCAAGTAATAATAGGGGAAAAAAGAATAATCTGAAATTTTGATTAACGTTTTACCGCTGTATTTTTTGTTTGCACGTTTAGCTCGTTGTTTGTTACTTCATCCAAACAGAGACCACGAGTTGTTTACATTCTCGCTACCGCGTGAATGACGGCCGGAGAAGGCCCAGACGAGCGATAAGCCACAGCGCTGGCAGCGTGTGTGGATAAATAAGTGAAATCATCGCTCCCTTAAAATCTGATCCTAAGAGATTGCATCGTGAATATAAAACTTGTTGCCGTGCTGCTTTTCACACTTTTTCTTTCCGCCTGTGACAGAGGGACTCCTGAAAATAACGAAAGCGTACGTCCGGTCAGCATTTTTGATGTTATGAACAGTGCCCAACAAGGCGTGCGGATCTTCCCCGCCAGAGTCATCGCGGGCGACAGAACCGATCTGGCTTTTAGACGCCCGGGTCAATTGCAACAATTGTTGGTTCGTGAAGGTGAGCGAGTCAGTAAAGGGCAATTGATTGCTGAACTCAACAGCAATGATGCCCGGCTGCGCCTCAGAGATCGTCAGGCAACATTCGATTTGGCACAAACCCAGTTCAACCGTTTCGCCACCTTGAGCGCACGCAATGTCATTCCACGCGCCGAATTGGACGTGCAGCGCGCAGCGCGTGATTCAGCCCAAGCAGCACTGAAACTGGCCCAGGAAGAATTGAGCGACATGCAGATTCGCGCCCCTTTCTCCGGCGTTATTGCTTCGGTCAGCGCCAGGAATTATCAGGTTATTGCGGCCGGCCAAGCGATCGCCACCCTGGATTCGCTGGACTCACTGGATGTCGTTTTCAACATTCCTGAAAGCCTGTTCGCCGTCATTGATTATGACAATGCGCAATATCAACCACGGGTCGTACTGAATAATCTACCTGGCCGAGAATTCACTGCCAGTTATAAAGAACACACCACTAACACCACATCAGGTTCGTTAACCTATCAGATGACGCTGACCATGCCTCGCCCATCGGACTTGCCCATGCTTTCCGGTATGAGTGGCAGTGTAAAAATAAACCTCGGTAACCTGGCCAATGCTGCGCAAACCAGCAATATTGTGGTGCCCGTAGAAGCCGTCTTCAACCCGGACGATACGCCGCGTAATCAACCCCATGTGTGGGTGGTTAAATCACGCGACGGAAAACTGTTTGTTGAATCCCGCCGGGTTGAAACCGGGCAATTAACCGCTAATGGTATTCAGATTGTTTCCGGCCTGGCTGATGGTGAACAGATAGTCGCTGCCGGTACTCGTGAATTGCGCCCCAATCAAGAAGTGCGCGCCTGGGTTCGTGAGCGGGGTCTGTGATGAAACTGACAGAGAACTTCATCAACAACAGTACGCGTATCTGGCTGGCGATCTTGCTGCTGGGCATTGGTGGTGTGATCGCTTTCCTGAATATCGGCAGGCTGGAAGATCCCGCTTTTACCATCAAAACCGCGGTAGTGGTCACCCGTTATGATGGTGCTTCAGCTCAACAGGTTGAAGAGGAGGTCACCCTGCCGCTGGAAAATGCGATCCAGCAGCTTCCTTACATTGATAATGTGACTTCCATCTCCAGCGTCGGGCTATCGCAGATCACCATCAATATTCGCGCCGAGTATGGCGCGGCCGAGCTGCCGCAAATCTGGGATGTGCTGCGCCGCCGTATCAATGATGCCACCATGCGCTTGCCACCGGGTTCCAGCCCGCCCATCGTCAATGATGACTTCGGTGATGTGTATGGCTTTTTCTTCTCGCTGTCTGGCCCCGGCTACAGCAATCAGGAACTGCGCAATTTTGCCGAACTGCTGCGCCGTGAACTGGTGGTGGTTCCCGGCGTAGGTAAGGTCGGGATTGTCGGTATCGTGCCAGAAGAGGTGCAGATCGAAATTTCTCGCGCCCAGATGACTGCGGCCAATATTATCCCGCAGCGGCTGTTCGATCTGCTGAGCCGGCAAAACGTTGTCTCCAACGCTGGCGACTTGCTGGTTGGCAGCGAGTCGATCAGGCTGCACCCAACCGGGGAATTCGACAACGTTCAAGAGCTGGGCAACCTGCTGATCAGCGAACCGGGCAGCGCCAAAAGCGTCTACCTGCGCGATATTGCCACCATCACGCAAGGGGTCACTCACTCACCAAACAATATTTACCGTGCCAACGGGAAGCCAGCGCTCTCCATCGGTGTCTCTTTTGCGCCGAACGTTAACGTGATCGTGGTGGGTGAAGCGATTAAGGCCCGTCTCGCTCAGTTGGAGGCCGAACGCCCGGCTGGCATGGATATCAGCATCTTCTACGATCAGTCTCATGAGGTAGAAGGCGCAGTTAACGGCTTTATCATGAACTTCCTGCTGGCACTGCTGATCGTGGTCGGCACGCTGTTGATTTTCATGGGGGTGCGTAGCGGGCTTGTGATCGCTGCTTCGCTGGCGCTGAACGTGCTGGGTACCCTGCTGCTGATGAAGTTGTTCAGCATCGAACTACAGCGGGTTTCACTCGGGGCGCTGGTGATTGCGTTGAGTATGCTGGTGGATAACGCCATCGTCATTGTTGAAGGTGTGCTGGTCGGGCGGCAACAGGGTGAAAATACCTTGAAAGCCATCAGCAATGTGGTGAAACGCACCATGTTCCCACTGTTGGGAGCCACCATTATCGCCGTGCTGGCATTTGCCCCGATTGGCTTGTCGAACGACGCTACCGGGGAATATTGTAAGTCACTGTTCCAGGTACTGCTGATCTCGCTGATGCTGAGTTGGTTTACCGCGCTGACCCTGACACCGGTATTCACCAAATGGGCCTTTGAGAAACAGAAAATCGCAGAGCCGAAAGCCGATGAACCCGCCAAAAGCCCTTATGATGGTTGGCTGTTCCGCGTCTATCGCAACCTGTTAAGTAAATTGCTGAGCCAGCGCGCCATTACGCTATCGGTACTGGCGGCGTTAATGGTGGCTTCGGTGATCGGCTTTGGTAGCGTGCGCCAAAGTTTCTTCCCGCCGTCCAATACGCCGATTTTCTTTGTCGATCTCTGGCTGCCCTACAGCACCGATATCGCTTATACCGAAAAAATTGCTGCCAAGATCGAACAGCACATCAAGGAGCAACCCGACGTCAGCGATACCATGGTCACCATCGGCCAAGGTGCCATGCGTTTTATGCTCACCTATAACGCACAGCGGCAATACTCCAACTATGCGCAGGTGATGGTGCGCGCCAAACATCTGAACCAGATCCCGGACATGATCGGCCAGATAGAAACCTATGTGCGCGCGAATTATCCGCAGGTCAATGTTCAGGCCAAACGCATTATGTTCGGCCCGTCCAATAACAGCTCAATCGAAGCACGCTTTATTGGGCCAGATCCGAACGTGCTGCGTTCACTCGCTGCCAAGGCAGAGCAAGTGGTCAGTGCGGATCAAAACGCTGATGGCGTTATGAACGATTGGCAAGAACGCAGCAAAGTGATTCGCCCGCAGTTCTCCGATCATCTTGGCCGTGAGTTGGGGGTGGATAAACGCGAAATAGACAGCGCATTACGGATGAGCTTTGGTGGCGTGACGGTGGGGCTGTACCGTGATGGCACCCGGCTGATGCCGATTGTGCTCAGGACACCAGACTCTGAACGCCTGAATGCCGAACGGCTGAATGATGTGATGATCTGGAGCCAGGCGCGGCAGGCGTTTATTCCTATCGATAACGTCGTCAATGGTTTCTCTACTGAATGGGAAGATCCGCTGATTATGCGCCTGGATCGCAAACGGACGCTGACCGTGCAGGCCGATCCTAGCTCCCCAAGCGGCGAAACGTCGGCAGAGCTGTTGCAACGCATCAAACCGGGTGTTGAGGCCATCAAACTGCCACGTGGCTACGAGCTGGAATGGGGTGGTGATTATGAAAGTACCAAAGAGGCACAAGCCGGGCTGTTCACCAGCCTGCCCATCGCCTTTGTGATCATGTTCATTATCACCGTGCTGATGTTCAGTTCACTGAAAAATGCCGTGGCGATTTGGTTGACCATCCCGCTGGCGCTGATTGGGGTCACGCTGGGCTTCCTGTTAACCGGTATCCCGTTTGGCTTTATGGCACTGATCGGCCTGTTGAGCTTAAGCGGTATGTTGATCCGTAACGGTATTGTGTTAGTGGAAGAGATTGGTTTGCAGCGCCGGGAAAAACCGATACTGGACGCCATTATCGATGCCTCTACGTCGCGTTTACGCCCAATTCTGCTGACCGCCTTCACCACCGTGCTCGGTTTGGCACCGCTGCTCAGTGATGCTTTCTTCCAGAGCATGGCCGTGGTCATCATGTTTGGCCTGGGCTTTGCCACCGTGCTGACGCTGCTGGTACTGCCGGTGATTTACAGCTGCATGAATTCCGACAAAAAAGAGGTGGTGGCTGAAACAGAAGCCTAACTGACCTTTACCCAGCCCTCTTTAGCGATAAAGAGGGCTTCAAGCTTCCACTTCGCCGGGATCACCATCACCGCAAACAAGAATAATGGTTATGTGAAGTTGTATACAACCTGAATAATGACGGTTTTTTCACCATTCAACGTACCAACATAAACTGACTCCTGAGGGTCACTGCTACGCCAGCACACCACTTCAAAATCACACATCTCCTGCATGTATCCTGTGGATTCCAGATACTCCTCAATTTCTTTGGTTGCCTCCGTATCATAAAATTTTACAGCATATACATGAGTTGCCGGCCCGGTGATATTTGCAAAATCAAAGTCATAACGGGGAGAGATTCGCGGCATTCTTTTCAGTATCTCGGGAGTGTAAAACTCATATTCCCGCGTGTCCTGTTCGCTATAATGCGCACTGCCCGCGAATTCCATGGCGATATAAGGCCAGGCATATGCCAGCGTGGCAACCATCACAACGGCAACGACAGCGAGTATTTTGTATGAATTACGCATTGTGCATGACCGAAATCGACTCCGCCCAGAACAAAACTTCTGTATAAATCAGGCCATATTTCAGGTGACTTTGGCGACCATCAATAATGTCATTCCTGTTACTCATCCTTGCCCTCTCCCTGTTTAACTGACGAACTCTAACACAGGGCAACTTATTATATGGCAGGAAGGTTACTTTTAAGAAAAATGGCCGGAATAACCGAAGCAGCCTGCATAGCGCACGCGCACTGCTACCTTCATCACACTCTGCTCCGCAAGCAACGCTAAAGGTGCATGAGCGATGCCAACGGACGGCAGCAAGATTTCACCGTCCGCTATCAAGAAGTGCCAAGATCATTATTTTCCTAACAATGTATCCACATCGTACTTCACATTGTCTGTGCGTTGGCTTTGTTAATCGCCCTTCGGGGCCGCTGCAACTTGAATTATTTTAGGTATAACGCCGTTTATCTTTCCCCCGTGACAGCCATCACATTCTATTTAGAAATCTTGAAAAAGACAAAAAAAGGCAACTCCGCGAACAAATAACGGAAAGAAGAATAAAAACGCCAAAGTATACTATGGGAACACCATCCAGGAGGTCATCACAATGGATATACACCAGGGAAAACTTTCTAACAGCTATATAAAAATTGGTACTCTTGAAAAAATTGGCTACGGCTTTGGAGATTTAGCCTCTAACCTTTCATTTGGCTTTGTGTCCCTTTTTTTACTCTATTTCTATACTAATATCTATGGTATTTCAGCAGCGGAAGCCAGTTTAATCTTTGTTATCGCCAGGGTAATTGATGCTATTTTTAACATTTTTATCGGTTACGCCGTCGATAAAACCCACAGTCGGCATGGTAAATTACGCCCCTATTTACTCTATGGCTCTATTCCGCTAGGAATACTCACAATATTATGTTTCACCACGTTTGGCGGTGAACTTAAATTTTATTACGCCTTAGTTTCATACACCATTTATTGTCTGGCTTATACTGCGGTTAACACACCTTATTCGGCACTCACCAACCGTTTGACACAACATGAGGTTTCTCGTTCTTCACTGTCCGTCTACCGATTCGTCTTTGCTATTATCGGTTATATGATTGTATCCACAAGCGCAGATGCCCTCATTAGCCGTTTTACTGAACAACATACCGGATATGTCTTCGCGGTTTCCTGTTTTGCGTTGCTGGCGACCTTCTTCTTTCTGGCCTGCTTCGGTATGACGAAAGAGCGTGTCGCTGCCGATGAGGATATTGCCGTTTCGCCCACGCTGAAAGAAATGTTTACGGCAGTAAGCCGCAATATTCCATTGATTAATTTGTCGCTTTTCACAGTATTTTTCTATATTGCCTATACCGTTTGGATGGCCATTGCCATTTACTTCATTAAATATGTTATTCGGGATGAAGGCTTCACCGCCAAGTTCTTTGCTATTCAGTCTGTAGCTTACGTTGCTGGCACCGTTATTTCCGAGAAGCTAATCGCTGCCATGGGGAAAAAGAACCTGACCCTGCTGGCACTGGCAATAGGTGTCATAGGTCTGTTAATGCAATACTTTCTGGCAGGCAACAACATCTGGTTAATCATGGGCGGAGTTTGCCTTTACAGCATAACGCTGGGCATGGGATTCGTCACCATGTGGTCAATGATTGCAGACACCGTGGAATATGCCGAGTGGCAACATAACGTCCGAACTGAAGGGGCTATCTACGGTTTCTTTAACTTTATCACCAAAATAGCCATGGCGATCGGCGGTGGTTGCGCCGGTTTAATGCTGGATTACTTTGATTATAGTTCCGAAAATATTAGCAGCAGTGCTTTAGAGGGTATCAACATTATGATGACGTTATTTCCTGCCGCCATGTTTTTCCTCGGTGGAATATTCGTTACCTTCTATTCCCTTAATGAAAAATCCTATCGGGATATCATACAAAAGATTGCCCTACGCAAACAAAGCTCACTGTAATACCAAGGATTTCAACGATGAATAACCATTTTCAAGAGACGATTGCGGCCATGTCCGCAGCGGAGAAAGTGACCTTTTTGACCGGGAACGGACTGTGGCGCACGTCCTCTCTGCCGCAGCACGGAATAAAAGATATCGTGATGACAGACGGTACTTATGGCGTCCGCTACAGCACCGCACAGATTGACCATGGGGAAAACTGGAGTATGGATGACTTCCTGTCCGTCATCACACAAAACGCCGGCGATCTGGGTCAGAACCAAGAGCCAGCCAGAGGTGGCTCGGAAGCACTCTTCAGCCACTCAAAACCAGCAACCTGCTTCCCCAATGGCTCTACCCTCGCCTGTAGCTGGGATACCGAGCTGGTATACCAGATGGGCCAGGCTCTGGCGCGCGAATGTCAGGAAATGGGCGTCGATATCCTGCTGGGCCCCGGCATCAACATTCGCCGTACACCACTGGCTGGGCGGGGCTATGAATATTATGCAGAAGACCCGGTTGTCAGTGGCGATCTCGCCGCCGCCCTGATCAACGGCCTACAGGATACCGGTGTTGGTGCCAGCCTCAAGCATTTTGCCGGTAATAATTCTGAATATCGCCGCACCGAGATGGACTCAGTGATTGAGGAACGCGCGTTGCGAGAAATCTATTTAGCTGGCTTTCAGCGTGCTATTGAAAAATCCAATCCCTGGACAGTGATGTCCTCTTATAACCGACTGAATGGTGTACAGACTTCTCAAGATCGCTTTTTGCTCACCACCGTGCTGCGCGATGAGTGGCAGTATGAAGGGCTGGTGATGTCCGACTGGTACGGTATCAAAGATCGCCCGGCTTCATTGCTGGCAGGCAATGATTTAGCCATGCCGGAAACCCGGGGTTATAAAGAAGAGTTACTCGCCGCCATAGAGCGAGGGGATATCCCGCAAGACTTACTGGATCGTGCCTGTATGCGCATGCTGACACTGATTGATAAAGTACAGCGCAACCGCCGCCAAAATACCCGGGCAGACCTCAACCGCCACCATCTATTGGCTCAACAATTGGCGGCAGAATCTATCGTGCTGCTTAAAAACGAGGGGCAATTACTGCCGCTGACCCCTGCCCATGTGCATAAAATTGCCATTCTGGGCAAACCGGCACAGGAACCGGTGATCCAAGGTTCCGGCTGTGCGACAACCCGACCTTATCTACTTGATCGACCACTGGACGAGATTTTTGACATCGCCAGCAGTGATTTTCAAATCAAATATGCCATCGGTACTCCCAACGACAGCATCGTAGATGAACAAGCGCAGAAAGCAGCCGTGGAGCTTGCCAGCCAGGCGGAGGTCGCCGTGATTTTTGTTAGCACCGCCATCGGTGAAGATGGGGAAAACGGTGACCGTAAAGATCTCAACATTTTACCCACTCATGAAGCCCTGATCCGCGCGGTGGCACAGGTTCAGCCTAATGTGGTGGTAGTTCTGGCCAACAGCGATGCCGTGGTGATGCCTTGGCTACCCTGCTGTAAGGCCGTGCTGGAAACATTCTTTGCTGGCCAGGGCATGGGGCGCGCCGTCGCTGATATTCTTTTTGGGCGAATCAACCCTAGCGGCAAACTGACGGTCACCATTCCCAACACGTTGGAAGAAACCCCGGCCTGGCTCCACTATCCCGGGGAGAATTTACGCCATTATTATGGCGAAGGCCTTTTCGTTGGTTACCGCTACTACGACAAACGCCATATCACCCCGCTATTTCCTTTCGGATTCGGTCTGAGTTATACCCAATTTGCATATCATAACCTGCAATTATCTTCATCAACGTTACTCTCAAACGAAACATTGGATATCAGTTTGGAAGTCGTCAATACCGGGAAAATGGCCGGCAAAGAGATTGTTCAATTGTATATTAGCGCACCTCAGGGGGAGCTACTGCGAGAGCCCCAGGCTTTGAAAGGCTTCACTAAAATATCTCTGCAACCAGGGGAAACTCGCCAAGTTACGCTGAAGCTGCACTGGAAGGATCTGGCTTGCTATCATCCAGGGATCGGGGGTTGGATAGTCGAAAGTGGTATCTATCGTATCAAGCTCGGCAAATCCTCCCGAGACATCTCACTGGAGAGTGATTTACAGGTTCTTGGTGAGCCGCAGCAGGCTCCCTTGCAGAACGATAACTCACTGCAACAGCTTATCAATCACCCCCGCGCATTTTCCCGCGTCGTCAGCCTGATCGCGGCAAAAAATGGGCAGCCAGAAGCCCAGATCAGGGACAGGCTGATTGCTCTTGCACCGGACATGTTTTGCGGAATGTTCATTGCCCTCACCGAGTTTCTGGCGCTGGATATAAGCCACCAGGAACTGAGCGCAGCACTGAATGGCCGTTCCGGCTCGTGATTGGTCACATCTGATATAATCTGTACAGAGTTACTTCGAGATGCCGGGCAGCAACAAGCGAAGCCCTAGTCACTTACTCAAGTAAGTGTGACTAGGGTGAAAGACAAATCTGCCGGGGCTGATTTGAACGCTGCTTACAGCGGCCCCGAAGAGGCAAGTAACGTAGCCAACACCCCTGCATCTTGAAGGGCGACGGGTATATGTAAGCTTTCTGACCAGGAAAGCCATTTTATTCCCCTGGAGCACCGTCTATGTTCCCCTTTTCTGTTACCCGGCAGCAAGCTTCGCCACCCACGAAATCACGGTCAGGGCAACCCGGCTACGAGCTAATTACGTTTAACTCCGAAAAACTGAACGTATTTTCCGCAGAGGTTCGCTACTGTGAACCCCATTGGCATCCTGCACCGGAATTGATATTGGTTTTATCCGGTGGATTTTCGATCTCCGTTAACAACCATACCCAATCCTTCTCCACGGGCGATCTGCTGTATATCAATGCAGAAGACATCCATTCGCTACAGGCTCGTGTTGCGGACAGCAGCCTACTGACAATACAGTTTTCCCCTCTGTTGTTCGATGAGGCCCATCCTGCACCTAAGACTAACTATTCCGTGGAGTGGCGCGACAGAAAACATGAAGACGATCGTCAGGTCTACCGGATGATTGCCCATCTCGTTGAGGATCTGCTACACCTTGCTCCCTCTTTTCGCCGCATTGCAACCATTTATCTTCTTTTGGATTCACTGGTAAAAGCAGGTAAGCCCGCCCCTAACAACCAGATTCTTGCCCACGACCTTGAAATGATCAAAAAGAGTATCGAATACATCAATCAGCACTACGAACAGGAATTGAGCCTCGGTCTGCTGGCTGACTATTCCGGGGTCAGTTATCACTATTTTTCTCGTATGTTTAAAAGAGTCAGTAATCACAATTTCAAAGAGTATTTAACGCTAACCAGAGTCAATAAAGCGCGGCAATTATTAAAAGATACTTCTTATCCCATTACAGAAATCAGCCATATTTGTGGCTTTAGGGAACACAAGCATCTGATTGTCGCCTTCAATAAATACTGCAATATGACGCCAACAGAATATCGTAAGCACCATCTCAGCGACATGAACTTTACCCATCGCGCAGTACAAAGGTTGGAAGATATCCACTGTATTCCGTTAAGCGAAGATTTATTGGAACAACTGAAAGCCTTATCAAATTAACCTTATTCATCACAGTTGCAGAATGAAACCGACTTGATGGCCTTAAGAATCAAAACATTAAGCTGTGCCCCGTAACTATTTTTTGTACAATCTGATGCATTGCCAACACCATAAGGAGAAGTACGACGTGATTAAACAAACAATCTTGGGATGTTCATTGCTGTTGGTTTCTGCCACTGCGTTGGCGGGTGGTTGTGACAACCCACGTAACGCCTATGACAGAACCTACTGTGCGTCACTGGAAATGGTTCAGTTGGATCAGGAACTGAATGTGGAATACAAAAAAGTCATGGCTCTGCTGAATCAACAGCAAAAACAAACGCTGAAACAATCGCAGCTCCAGTGGCTGCAAAGCCGGGATAACGAATGCAGCGACGGTTCGCGTCTGTTCCTTGAATGCTCAAACAAAACCATGCAAAGCCGGATCAATTTCCTGAAAAGCGTGGAACGTGAGTGTAAGAGCACAGGTTGTGATAGTAACAAACTGGCTCAACAGCAATAAGTTACAGGCTCTCTCTTTTTAAATCGTTATGAAATGCCGCCGGATCAGTCTGTTTATTCGGCGTGAATTGCGTCATAGCCACAGCGATCCCGGCAAGAAGGTGTATACAACAAGGCTATCCGATGATAACCGGATAGCCTGAAAGGTATCAGACGGCGGCGGTGTTGCGCAGCCGTGCTTTTAACTGGTCATACTGCTGTATAACGTAGCTTTCCGCCCAGTGTTGATCGTCAATGGCTTCCAGCTTCACGGCGCAGTGTTTGTACTCCGGCGTTTTGGCAATCGGATCGAGATGATCCAGCGTCAGCTCATTACAGGCTCCAATCCACCACTGATAGGTCATATAGACGGCCCCCCGGTTAGTGCGGCCACTTACCTGAGCGCGGCTGATCACCTTACCTCGGCGCGAGCTGATCCACACCAGTTGGTTATCTTTGATGCCCAGAGCGGCGGCATCCGTATCGTTGATCTGTACATAGCCCGGCTCGTCAGCCAGCGTTTGCAGCGCGCTGCAATTACCGGTCATGGAGCGGCAGGAATAGTGCCCCACCTCGCGCACGGTACAGAGTACCAGCGGATACTGTGCATCCGTCTGTTCCTGCGGTGGGCGCCATTCACAGGCGAACAACAGCCCTTTGCCGCCGGGGCGGGAAAAAATATTATCCTTGTACAAATAAGGCGTGCCGGGGTGGGCCTCATCCGGGCAGGGCCACTGAACATAGCCCAGCCCCGCCATCTTTTCGTAAGTTACACCGGCATAGAGTGGGCATAAGCCGCGCAGCTCATCCCAGATCTCCTGCGTGTTGCGGTAGTGCATGGGATAACCCATGGCAGTTGAGATGCGGCTGATAATCTGCCAGTCAGGCAGCACATTGCCATCCGGCTCCACGGCCTTGGCGAAACGCTGAAAACCGCGGTCGGCGCTGGTATAGACACCTTCGTGTTCCCCCCAGGAGGTTGCTGGCAGGATCACATCGGCCATCGCGGCGGTTTTGGTCATGAAGATGTCCTGCACGACGACCAGCTCAAGCTTCTCGAAGGCCTGGCGCATCAGCGACAGATCAGGCTCGGTCTGGAGCGGATCTTCCCCCATGATGTAGTAGGCTTTCAGTTTGCCTTCCATCACCCTGTGCGGCACTTCGGTGATGGCGCAGCCTATCTTGCCAGACAGCTTTTTCACCCCCCACGCCTGAGCAAACTTGCTGCGCGCCGCGCTGTCGGTGACCGATTGATAACCGGGAAAGGTGTTGGGTAATGCTCCCATATCGCAGGCACCCTGCACGTTATTCTGCCCACGCACGGGGCCGACGCCAACGGCAGGGCGGCCAAGATTACCGGTCAGCAGCGCCAAGCCTGAAAGGCCTTTAACGACGTCAACACCCTGCCCCCACTGGGTCACCCCCATCCCCCATAGGATGGTTGCGTTTTTGGCACCGGCATAGATCTGCATGGCTTCGCGGATCTGCGCTGGCGTAAGGCCGGTGATAGCTGCCACATACTCCGGCGTATAGCGACTGACGGTTTGCCGGTATTCGGTAAAGCCTTCGGTGTGCTGCGCCACATACTGATGCTGATAAAGTCCTTCTTCGATCAGGACGTTAGCGAAGCTGTTCACCAGTGCCATATTGCTGCCGTTGTTCAGCGGTAGCCAAAGATCCGCCAGGCGCGCGGTTTCAATATAGCGGGGATCGCAGACGATAATCTTGGCACCGTTCTGTTTGGCTTTCAGAATACGGCGCGCCACGATGGGGTGAGAATCTGCGGCGTTATAGCCGAAGATCAGCAGGCAGTCGCTGTTCTCAATATCGCCAATGGAGTTGCTCATGGCACCGTTGCCCAGCGTGACCTGTAGTCCGGCGACGGAAGGGCCGTGGCAGACGCGGGCGCAGCAGTCGATATTATTGCTGCCGAGCGCGGCGCGGACGAATTTCTGCATCACATAGTTGGTTTCGTTACCCGGCCCGCGCGAAGAACCGGTCACCATAATGGCCTCTGCGCCGTGTTGCTGTTTGATTTCTGCAAGCCGGGTGCTGACAAACTGAATGGCTTCATCCCAATCCACGTTTTCAAAGGGCCCACCGCGCTGGCGGCGGATCATCGGTTGCTTCAAACGCGGAGTGAGCAAGCGGGTATCATTGAGAAAATCCCAGCCGTAATACCCTTTCAGGCAGAGTGTTCCCTGATTGGTGACGCCATCGGCAGCTTCGGCGCCAACCACTTTACCCTGCTCAACCAGCAGGTTGAGCTTGCATCCTGAACCGCAGTAGGGGCAAACCGTGAGTACTTTTTCCATAGTAAGGCTCCTGTAGCCAGCACAGATTAAAACAGATGAATATCCGCGTTATTACAGGCGGTCTCTCGCTGTTTTTGGGCGATCTGCTGCTGGAGAGTGGCTGGGCTGATGAGCTGGAGTGCATGAGTTGGGCACACCTCAATGCAGGCCGGCCCTTTGGCACGATCGGTACAGAGGTCGCATTTATGCGCCTCGCTGTTATGCGTATCCTCCCGGTCAAGCGCGGTGAGCGGCGGCATGGTCACTACCTCAATGGCCCCGAACGGGCAGGCCACCGCGCAGCTTTTACATCCAATGCAGAGCGCCTGAATAACCTGCATACCGCTGCGGCTGCGAACGATAGCGCCGCTGGGGCAAACGTTGGCGCAGGGGGCATTTTCACACTGGCGGCAGATAATCGGCACGCTGACCTGCGTGGTTTTCACAATACGCAGACGCGGGAAGAAATGCCGTGTGCTCAGTACGGCCGCGTTATCTCCAGCGTGAGCAACGGCGCAGGCAATTTCACAGGTGCGGCAGCCGATACACCGATCGGCATCGGCCAGTATAAATGGGTTCATCATACCCTCTCCTCTTGGGCTGAACGGACGGGTGACTGCGACTGTGGAGTGACCCCCAGTGCCGCAATGATCCCCTGAGCGGCTTTACGGCCATCCGCCATTGCGGTGACCACTAAATCCGCACCGCGAACGGCATCGCCACCGGCAAAAATTTTCGGATGGCTGGTCTGATAGGGATAGCGGCTGCTTGCCGTAGCCTCAATCAATCCCCACGAGTTGCGCTTAACGTCGGCACCATCAAGCCAGGGCATCGGGTGGGCGCTGAAGCCGAAAGCCATAATCACCGCGTCTGCCTCCAGCAAAAACGCGGAGTCGGGAATGGGGCGCGGTCGCTGGCGGCCGCTGGCGTCGGGTTCTCCCAGCGCGGTACGGATCAGCCCGATACCGGCAACTTCGCCCTGTGGGGTAAGCTGGATATACTGCGGCTGCACGTTGAACATAAATTCCGCTCCCTCTTCGCGGGAGTTCTTCACCTCCTTTTTCGAGCCCGGCATATTGGCCTCATCGCGGCGATAGGCGCAGGTCACCTTGGCGGCTCCCTGGCGTACTGAGGTACGCAGGCAGTCCATTGCCGTATCGCCACCGCCGAGCACCACCACACGCTTGCCGGCCAGATTGAGGTAAGGTTCATGGGGCAGTTCGGGCAACCCCATTTCATGCTTGGTGTTGGCAATCAGGAACGGCAGTGCGGCAAAGACCCCGGGAGCGTCCTCATTATCCAGACCGGCCTTCATGGATTCATAGGTGCCGACACCGACATACACCGCGTCGAATTCATCAAGCAACTGCTCAAGGGAAATATCCTTACCTACCTCGGTATTCAGACAGAATTCGATCCCCATCTGAGTAAATAATCTGCGCCGAGCGATCAGGATCTCTTTATCCAGCTTGAAGGCGGGAATACCGAAGGTTAACAGGCCGCCAATTTCTGGATGGCGATCAAAGACCACGGCCTGAACACCGTTGCGCGCCAGAATATCGGCACAACCCAAGCCTGCCGGGCCAGCACCGATCACGGCGACCCGTTTGCCGCTGGGAATAACGTGGGAAAGATCGGGTGTCCAGCCCATCTCAAGCGCGGTATCGGTGATGTAGCGTTCAACATTCCCTACGGTAACCGAACCGTGGCTACCGTTCAGGGTACAGGAGCCTTCGCACAGGCGATCCTGCGGGCAGACGCGGCCGCACACTTCGGGCAGCGTGCTGGTGCGGTGAGAAAGTTCGACGGCTTCCAGAATGCGCCCCGCCTTGGCCAGCCGCAGCAGCTCAGGGATGTTGTTGTGCAGTGGGCAGGTCCACTCGCAAACGGCGTGTTCACTACAGGAAAGGCAACGGCCAGCCTGAGCCTCCATCTGCGGGGTTGAGAGGGGCTGATAGGTTTCGACGAAGGTGGTTTTTCGCAGTTCAATGGCGGTTTTTTCCGCTTCAACGCGCGGGCGCTGGGGCAGTGATGACAACAGAGCAGCCACCCGATACTCTGCCCTCGGCCGCTGCTGCGCTGAACCTGAGCTACGCAGCGCACTGTTGCGCTGTTTCTCGCGCAGGCTATCGTGCAGCGCCTGTGGACTGAACAGGCGTAGCGCTTGGGTGGGGCAAGCGTTTACACAGGCCTGCCCTGCCGCGTTACCGGCACAGAGGTCGCATTTATGGGCAACAGCCTGTGCAGATGCCCCCTGTGGTACGCTTTCAGTCACTATGCTCATGGTGCCAAAAGGGCAAGCGATGGCGCAGGTTTTACAGCCAATACAGCGTTCTTTGAGCAGTTGAATACTGTCATTGCGGCGAACCAGCGCCTGCGTCGGGCAGACTTTGGCGCAGGGGGCATCCTCACAGTGGCGGCAGAGCACCGCCGTTGTTTGAACGATCCCCTTGATCACCTTAATTCTGGGATGAAACTCATCGGCACTGTCTGGATAGCTGGCCATATTGTGAGACATTACACAGGCAACTTCGCAGGCCCGACATCCGATACAGTCATGGGCATGAGCGATAACAAACCGATTCATATTTTCTCCCTTACTGGTTCAGGTGCATATACCTAAAATCATTCGAGTTGCCTGTCGGCGGTAAGCAAGTGCTAGCCCACAGGGGAAGCGAGTGAAACCAACCCCCAAGCAACTTGAAATATGGCGGGCAGACTTACCCTCGTGGCCTACTGCCGTAGCTCAAATGAATTTGGTTACCGGGAATAAATGCAAGAAACAGGGCAAAAATGCGCAAGTAATAAATTTAATCGCGATAATTTGCGCACTATCACATTATTTCGGTGATGTATGAGTGAATTGATTCTTATTGTTAATTGCGTGCGGAAAGGGCAACGATAAATTTCTCATAATGAAAAAACGCGTATCAACTTGAAATAATGATATGAGCGAAATGTTAATGTAATGCGTCATTTCACGTTTTATTTCGCGATTTTATTTATACGCAATCACAAACTGCAATATTTATATTCAAGTTGACGTTGCGTGGCATAGCAATTGCTTGATTTATCTTCATCTCACACCCGAAAAATATTTCAGCGCTGTCTGTTAGCAATGATGAAATATGAATAATGGAGAATGCTATGGATACAATGTCAGTGGGCAAGTCAGTACCACGAGTCGACGGCCTGGCGAAAGTAACAGGCGCGGCGTTGTACGGCGATGATATAAAAATGAAGAACATGCTGTACGGCGTGTGCCGCTACGCGGATATTCCGGCGGGCGTGATTACCGCTATCGATCTGTCGGCCGCAGAGCAGGTGCCTGGCGTGGTCAAAATTGCCACTTATAAAGATATCCCTGGCGTTCAGAAGATTGGCGTGGTGATCCCTGACTATCCGCCGATTATCGATCGTGAAGTGATCTACCGTGGCGATGTTGTTGCGGTGATTGCGGCAGAAACCTACGAGGCGGCCTGTCTGGCAGCCGACAAGATCAACATCAGCTATACCCCGCATGCCCCGATTGTGGATGTGGAAGAGGCCATCAAACCCGGTGCCCGGCTGATCCACAGCGATACGGAAAGTAACATCATCAATCACCATCATACGGTGAAGGGCGATATTGAGGCGGGGTTTGCCGCATCGCCCCATATTTTCGAGCGTGAATATGAGGTGGGCTATCAGGAGCACGCCTACATTGAGCCAGAATCCATCACCGCCTATGTTGATCCCAACGAACAGGTGCTGACCATTACCGGTTCGATACAGAACGCTCACCGGGTACGCGGATTCGTCGCCAAGTATCTTGATTTGCCGCAGTCAAAGGTTAACGTAAAACGCTCGGTGCTCGGTGGCTCCTTCGGCGGCAAGGATGACATTATCGACCACCTAGCCTGCCGCGCTGCGTTGATGGTGCATCTGACTCAGCGGCCGGTAAAAATCAGCTATAACCGCGAACAGTCAATGCGCGAAAGCTACAAACGCCATCCCTACAAGATGAAGTACAAGATTGGCCTGGATAATGAGGCGCGTATCCAGGCGATCAAGATTGATATTCTTGCTGACGGCGGCAGCTATGCCGGGCAGACGGTTTTCGTTACCTGGCGTAGCTCCGTTCAGGCGGCGGGGCCCTACAATATTCCCAACGTGCGCGTTGACGTGACCGGCGTGTACACCAACAACAACTATACGTCAGCCTTCCGTGGCTTTGGCGCACCGCAGGTTATTTTCGCCAACGAATCGCTGATGGACGAAGTAGCTGAACATTTTAACCTGACCCCAATCGAACTGCGGCAGCGCAATATCCTCAAGCAGGGCGATACCAGTATGGCGGGGCAGGTGTTCAGCGAGCACACCGTTTCCGCTGAAGAAGTGATGCTGAAAGCGACGCAGAGCGCAGAGTTTCAGCACAAGCGCGAACATTATCGGCAGTTGAACGCGCTGGGTGGGCCGATCCGCTACGGTATCGGTCTGGCTATCAGCCATCGCGGCTGTTCTCTCGGGGCTGAAGGCCTGGATGCTTCCTCGGCGCTGATGCAGGTTAATGCGGACGGCAGTATCAATATCTCAACTTCGGTTTCGGAAAACGGTCAGGGATTGCAGACGACAATGGCGCTGATTGCCGCCGAGGCTTTTGGCCTGGATCTGGATCGCATCATGTTCAGTGAACCGGCAACCTCGATGATTGCTGACGGTGGCTCAACGGTAGCCTCGCGCGGCACGCTGATGGGGGGACAGGCGATTCTCAGCGCAGCGAATAAAATCAAACGCCGTATGGCGGACGCGGTAGCGGCGGCCCTGCATGCGGAGAGTATTGACGATCTGGTGTGGCGCGACGGCCGGGTGTTCCACCGTAACCGGCCGCAGGAGGCGTTGAGTTTCCAGCAGGTGGTTGATATGACCAAGGCCACTGGCGCCAATCTCTCCGCCTACGGCTGGCACGTGGCACCGAGTATTCATTGGGATGAGGAAAAAGGAACCGGCAGCCCCTACTTTACCTGGGTGTACGGTTGCCAGATTGCCGATATCGCGGTGGATACCCGCACCGGCAAGATCGTGATCAACCGGATTACCGCCGCTCATGACGTGGGCAAGGTGATTAACAAGGTAGGCTTTGAAGGGCAGGTTTACGGCGGCGTGCTACAGGGCATGGTCGGCTACGGCATGCTGGAAGACTTTAATATTGAACAGGGCGTTGTGAAGTCGGAAAACTTTGATACCTATCTGTTGCCGACCATCAAGGATATGCCTGATATTCAGATTATCGCCGTTGAGAATAGCGACAAGGCCGGTCCTTTTGGCGGCAAGGTCATCGGTGAACCGGTGCTGGAGCTGGGGGGGGCGGCGCTGAACAACGCCGTCAACTTTGCGCTGGGGCGCTGGAACCATACGCTGCCGCTGACGCTGGAACAGGTGAAGCTGGGTTATAACCTGAAAAAACCGGTGCGGCAGAGTGAAGTGGTGGCCGAAAGTGAGGAGAAGAAACAGGTACTGCGCCTGAACACCCTTGCCGTTGAAACGCCACAGTCGTTGGCAGAGGCGCTGGAGATGATGATGGCGGAGCATACGATGCCGCTGGCCGGAGGGACCGACGCGCTGGTGCAGGCGCGGATGAAAACGCAGCCACAGAAACTGGTGAACATCGCCGGGCTGTCTGAGCTACGGCAGATTGTTGACTGTGAAGGAGGATTACACATTGGCGCTGGCGTCTGCTTCAGCGAGCTGGTTGCACATCCGTTGGTACAAGAACGCTATCCGCTGCTGGTCACGGCCTGTAAAACCATTGGCTCCCTGCAACTGCGCAACCGCGCCACGCTGGGCGGCAATATTATCAATGCGGCACCCTGCGCTGACTCGGTGCCTCCGCTGGTGATCCACGATGCGGAGGTGGTGTTGAAAAGCGCCAGCCGGACGCGCTGCATGCCGCTCAGTGAGTTCATTATCTCCGGCTATAAAACCCAGTTGCAGGCGGATGAGCTGATGGTGAAGGTGATTTTGCCTGCTCCAGTCACGCGGCCGCTGCAACAACGCTATAACCAGTTAGGGCGGCGCAATGCGCTGAACATTACGCGGCAAAGCCTGACCTGCCAAATGGCGCTGACGCCGCAGGGCGTGGTGGACTATTGCCGCCTGGTAGACGGTGCTCTGTTAAGCAAACCGCAACGTTTAGTGGCGGTAGAACAGGCGCTGATCGGCAAAACGCTGAGTGAATCCACCATTGCCGCAGCGGGAAGCGTTCTTACCGAGCTGGTGGAGAAAGCCATCGGTGGACGCTGGTCGGCAGCCTATAAGATGCCGGTTTTCCTTGAAATGTTCACCCAGGTGATGAATGAAGTACTTGCCGAACAGCGCCAGTAAGGAGCGTAGAAATGACGACGATTACAATGAAGGTAAACGGTATCAACCGGAGTGCTGAGGTGGATGGCAACACGCGCCTGCTTGACTTCCTGCGCGAAAAACTGGACCTGACCGGCACCAAAGAAGGGTGCTCGGTCGGTGAGTGCGGTGCCTGTACGGTGATTATGAATGGTAAATCCGTCTGTTCCTGTCTGGTGCTTTCCGCTCAGTGCCAAGGGGCAGAAATCACCACCGTTGAAGCGCTGCATCACGATCCTATCGGCAAGCGGCTGCAAAATGCCTTTATCCGATACGGCGGTGTACAGTGTGGCTTTTGTACCCCAGGAGTGCTGATGAGCACCAAGGCACTGCTGGACAGCAATCCAGCTCCCAGCGATGAGGAACTGAAGGAGGCGCTGGAGGGGAATCTGTGCCGCTGCACCGGTTACCAACCGATCATCACCTCGATCAAAGCCGTGTTAAGTGCAAAATAACCGGCGTTGCGGGTAGCGAGATTTTAATCCCCGAATTAACCGGAGTTCGCTAAAGCGCTGCGGCTTCGGTTAAGGAGGGTATTCACGCTGGCGGCACAATCAGGGAAAACGACTATGGCAACGGATCAGGCGGATGCTCTTATCCTGGCTGCGGGGTTATCGTCCCGCATGGGCAGTTGGAAAATGATGTTGCCCTACCGGCAGGGAACGATTCTGGATGCGGCAATAAACAACGCATTGGGGTTTTGCTCCAGAGTGGTGCTGGTGACCGGCTATCGTGGCGATGAGCTGCATCAGCGCTATAGCGGGTATGCGCAGATCTGCCTGGTGGCAAACGCCGACTATCATCAGGGGATGTTTTCTTCGATTCGCTGTGGGGTGCAACATATTGAGAGCCAGCACTTTTTTCTGGCACTGGGGGATATGCCCTGCATCAGCAGCTCTATTTACGCACAGCTGTGGCAGCAGCGCGGTGACTATTGCCTGATCCCGCGCTTTGCAGGCGGCAAGGGGCACCCGGTTTTACTGCCACAGCGCCTGATTGAAACGGTGCAGCGGGCAACGCCGGAGCAGAACATGAAGCAGATTATTCAAAGCGATGAACCGCGCTATCTGGCAGTAGAAAATCCGGCCATCCACTGGGATATTGATACGCCGGAGCAGTATCGTCAGCTTCCCCAGAGCGTAAACGCTTAAACAAAACCATGCTGATGGTCAGTTTTGGCGCTGTGCTGGTGGGTAAAGCCCCACCAGCGACCTGCCTACTAAAGCTCAATCCGCGCTTTCATCCGGCTATGACCAGTACGTCAGTTCATACTTCTTGATCTTGCGATACAGCGTAGCAACGCCGATGCCCAATTCCTTTGCCACCTGTTTCTTATTGGCAGTGCGCTTCAGCGCTTCTTCGATCAGCTGTTTTTCCATCGACTCCAGATTGGTAGCGCAGCGGGCATCCTCCAGCTCAGCGATTTCTTCTGTCGGCGGCTGGGCATAAACCGGCGTTATGCTGGCCGCCAGGAAGTTCGGCGGCAGCAGCGAGCTGTCAATAACTTCCCCGTTGGGGACGATATTGATCAGGTACTCCATCAGGTTGCTGAGTTCGCGCACGTTGCCCGGCCAGCGGTACTGCTTGAGCTGGGCGATAACCTCCGGGCTGACGCCAGGGTAAACGCTGCCAATGCGCTTGGTGTGAAGATTGAGGAAAAAATGCATCAGCAGCTCGATGTCGCCCTGGCGTTCCCGCAGCGGCGGCAGCGAGAGCGGGATAACGTTCAGCCGATAGTAGAGATCTTCACGAAACTTGCCTTCCGCGATGTACTGCTCAAAATTCTGATTAGTGGCAGAGATAATACGAATATCCACCGCCACCGGCTTGCTGGAGCCAATAGGCAACACTTCACGGGATTCGATGGCGCGCAGCAGCTTGGCCTGCAACGTCAAAGGCATGTCCCCTATCTCGTCTAAAAACAGGGTTCCGCTGTTGGCGGACTGAATCAGCCCGACTTTTCCATTGGTCGAAGCGCCGGTGAAAGCGCCCTTCACATAGCCGAACAGCTCACTTTCCAGCAGTTGGTCGGGAATGGCGGCGCAGTTAATGGCAATAAAGGGTTTATCATGCCGATCGCTCAGCCGATGAATGGCGCGCGCCACCACTTCTTTACCCGTGCCGCTTTCCCCCACAATCAGTACGCTGGAAGGGCTGGGAGCGATGCGGGTAATCAGGCGTTTCAGCACCCTGATGGGTTTGCATTCGCCGATCAGCTGATCAATCTGTGGTTCATCGGGATTATAGTCTTCGGATAATCGGGTATGTGACTGATGGAAGGCCATCAGGAATAGCTGATGATTATGCACATCATGCATCTGCCCGATGATCAGCTCCTGATGCTCATCAAAAGAGATAATATGTTGCAGGTGGCCACCGCTGTAGTTCTGCTGAAAAGTCAGCGGCCGGATACTGATACTTTTACCGGCAATCTTGTTCTGGGTCGTCTGCAACTGTTGCAGAGCATTCTGGTTGATAAATTTCACCTGATTCTCATCATCAAGAACAATCACGCCCTGGTCCATATTGGTGATCAGCGTGAGAAAAATTTTGTTTAATCCCTCAACGTTATGCCCCTGGCTATCAAGCAGCTTAGCGACAAAGATGGTAGAAATATGGCGAATGTAGTCGGAAAAAACCTGAATATTCTCCTTCAGGCGCTGCTGCTGTTCGGTGGTAAAAGCAACCAGGCTGATCACGCCGATGCAGGTATCCTGAACAATAATCGGTATGCCAAGGAAGGCTTTCTCCTGGCATTTTTCCCGCATGCCGCAGTCGATGCACAGCGGGTCAGACTGCGATTGGATAACGACTTTTTCTTCATGGGTTTCCAACACGTGTTTTAACAGGCGCGAGTTACCGTTAAGGGTACGGCCAAAAAATTTACCGTAAGGGCCAGTACCTGATACCCGGATCATGTTGGCATCAATAATTTCAACTTCCAACTGCAATACGCTTGAGAGCATTTTAGTAAAGCGTAAGATCGTCGGCTGGATCTGCATTAAATTCGAAGAGGATTTCTCAATTATCATATAGGGAATCCTTTGATAGCAGGACGTTATATCCTCGTCCATCTTCCAGGGGGCAACACTGTTGGTTGCCCTTGCTCACCCAGCAGGCCTAGCGCCTCAGGACTGTAGGGATCCATTCCATTGTCTATTCCACAGCCTCGCTATAGCGACGGTCAAACAGCACAACAAAATACCCCGTATAACGTCGCTATGTTATGACAGGCATCAAATGGCACTCTATTAAAGGGAAAAATAAGCCAGCACAATAAAACAGCCGAGTTTACCTGTGGTCACTGCATCATTAACCATTATTAATAACTAATACATTGATTTATATTCATTATTTTCGGCTGGATTTTCCGTGGCTTCCAGTGTCATTATCATTATGATAAACGCCTCTTTCCGTTAGTTTATCATTTTGGTCGTATTGGCTGGTTTTTTATCATCCGCCGCTGTTTATTAAATTTTATTCCCTGCCTGGGCTGTGACAACGTACAGGAAATATATACTTTTTCGCCTCAAAAGCAATATATTTGCCATGCAAATCACATAATAATTTCATTTTTGCCGATTAACGTCTCATTATTTCATGATTGGCACGATTATTGATAGCTTGTTAGCACCATATTATTTCCATTCGACAGAATAATCTCGTTATTCGCTCGGATAGCAGGCTATTTATTATTATTGGGGCCAGACAGATGAAAACAGTGAACGAATTGATTAAGACGCTCAATGGATTAAAATCTAATCTGCATGAAAAGGATTTTTTATTAACCTGGGAACAGAGCCGTGATGAACTTCAGGCAGTATTAAATATAGCCGAAGCGCTAAAAACCATGCGTACCGAAAATATTGCCACCAATATTTTCAACAGTGGTTTAGGTATTTCCGTTTTTCGCGATAATTCCACCCGCACACGTTTTTCCTATGCTTCTGCACTGAATATGCTGGGGCTGGCCCAGCAGGATCTGGACGAGGGGAAATCACAGATTGCTCACGGTGAAACCGTGCGTGAAACCGCCAACATGATCTCCTTCTGTGCCGATGCCATCGGTATCCGCGATGATATGTATCTCGGTGCCGGCAACGCCTATATGCGAGAGGTCGGCGCGGCGCTAGATGAAGGTTTTCAGCAGGGGGTGCTGCCTCAGCGCCCGGCGCTGGTTAATCTGCAATGTGATATAGACCACCCGACTCAGTCAATGGCCGACCTGGCCTGGCTGCAAGAGCATTTCGGCAGCCTGGAAAATCTGCGCGGCAAAAAAATTGCCATGACCTGGGCCTATTCACCCAGCTACGGTAAACCGCTCTCCGTACCCCAGGGCATTATCGGCCTGATGACCCGCTTTGGTATGGACGTTACGCTGGCCCATCCTGAAGGCTACGATCTGATCCCCGACGTGGTTGAAGTTGCCGCGAATAACGCAGCGGCCTCCGGCGGCAGCTTCCGCCAGGTCACCTCAATGGCGGAAGCCTTTAAAGATGCGGATATCGTCTATCCCAAATCCTGGGCCCCTTACAAAGTGATGGAACAACGCACCGAACTGCTGCGTGCCAACAACCACGACGGGCTGAAAACTCTTGAACAGCAGTGTCTGGCGCAGAATGCCAAGCATAAAGACTGGCACTGCACGGAAGAGATGATGAAGCTGACGAAGAAGGGGGAAGCGCTGTATATGCACTGCCTGCCTGCGGATATCTCCGGCGTTTCCTGTAAAGAAGGGGAAGTTAGCGAGGGAGTTTTCGAAAAATACCGCATTGCCACCTATAAGGAAGCCAGTTGGAAGCCTTACATCATCGCCGCCATGATTGTGGCGCGTAAGTTCTCCAAACCCAGCCTGATCCTACAGCAATTGCTGAAGGAAGCTCAACAACGCGTTAAATAAATCAGGTATGACGGTGCCGCTCGCAGCTGGAGCCGCGGCACCGCCGGTAAGTTCACATTTTTCTCTCTATTGCGCGACACCAGGTGAGCATTGGCATTATCCGGGTGACTATCGTACTCGTTATTAAGGTCTGAATATGTCTGTCTTTTCGTTAAAAATGGATATTGCGGATAATCAGAATTTTACCGCTGAAACCTCCCCGCTCTTTTCGCGCGAGGAGGCGCAAAAAGCACGCGCCTTTCATAAAAAACTGCAAGGCTATCAGCCGACGCCGCTGTGTTCACTGGATGCATTTGCCCACCTGATCGGCGTCAAAAAAGTGCTGGTCAAGGATGAATCCAAGCGGTTCGGGCTTAACGCTTTCAAAATGCTGGGCGGTGCCTATGCCATTGCGCGCCTGCTGTGCGAAAAGTATCAAATCAATATTAACGATTTCTCCTTCGACGCGGTGAAGGCGCGGATGACGGAAAAAATGACGTTTGCCACAACCACTGACGGCAACCACGGCCGCGGTGTGGCCTGGGCGGCGCAGCAACTGGGGCAGAACGCCGTCGTCTATATGCCGAAAGGCTCTGCCCAGGAGCGGGTTGACCATATCCTGCGGCTGGGTGCCGAGTGCATCGTGACGGACATGAACTATGACGACACCGTGCGCATGACCATGAAGCAGGCACAGGAACGGGGTTGGCAGGTGGTGCAGGATACCGCCTGGGAAGGCTATACCAAGATCCCCACCTGGATTATGCAGGGCTACGCCACCCTGGCAGATGAGGCCGTGGAACAGATTAATGCTTTGAAGGTGGGGCAACCGACGCACGTGCTGTTGCAGGCTGGCGTAGGGGCGATGGCGGCGGGAGTGCTCGGCTATCTGGTTGATATTTATGGGGCAAGAAATCTCCACTCGGTGGTGGTTGAGCCCGAGCTGGCTGACTGTGTTTACCGTTCCGGCGTGAAAGGGGAACTGGTCAGCGTGGGAGGCGATATGGCCACCATCATGGCGGGCCTCGCCTGTGGAGAGCCTAACCCGTTGGGATGGCCGCTGTTGAGAAACTGCACCACTCAATTTATCTCCTGTCAGGACAGCGTGGCCGCTCTGGGCATGCGCGTTCTTGGTAACCCTCTCGGTGAGGATCCGCGCATTATCTCCGGTGAATCCGGTGCGGTGGGCGTGGGGCTGCTGGCTGCGGTGCACTGCCACCCACTGCGTGAGCAACTGATGAGCAAGCTGGGGTTGAATGCCGACTCCATTGTGCTGGCAATCAGTACCGAAGGGGACACTGACGTAAAACACTATCGAGAAGTGGTCTGGGAAGGGAAACACGGCGTTTCCGCCCAATAGCTGTGAAAGATATCTACCCGAAGTACCGGGAGTGGCGGGCAGCACAGATAGACGAAATGAATCAATGCCCCACCGGGTAAGCAGGGTATCGCCTGTCAATGATTGTTTTGGAGAAACCAGATAATGGGAAAGCAAGTGCCTTTTGAGATGGTATTGGAAAAAGCGTATCAATATAAAGCCGATATGACCCAGTTCCTGCGCGACATGATCGCCATCCCCAGTGAAAGCTGTGATGAAGAACGCGTGGTGCTGCGCATCAAGGAAGAGATGGAAAAAGTGGGGTTCGATAAGGTAGAAATCGACCCGATGGGTAATATTCTTGGCTATATCGGCCATGGGCCGCACCTGATTGCCATGGATGCCCATATTGACACCGTTGGCGTGGGTAACCTGAAAAACTGGACCTTCGATCCCTATCAGGGAATGGAAGATGATGAAATCATCGGCGGGCGCGGCTCGTCTGACCAGGAAGGCGGGATGGCTTCCATGGTCTATGCCGGTAAGATTATCAAAGAGTTAGGCCTGGAAGATCAGTATACCCTGCTGGTGACCGGCACCGTACAGGAAGAAGACTGCGACGGTCTGTGCTGGCAGTACATTATTGAGCAATCCAACATTCGCCCAGAGTTTGTGGTCAGCACCGAACCCACTGATTGCCAGATTTATCGTGGTCAGCGTGGGCGTATGGAGATTCGCATCGACGTACAGGGCGTGAGCTGTCACGGCTCCGCGCCGGAGCGTGGCGATAATGCCATCTTCAAAATGGGCCCGATTCTGAATGAGTTGCAGGGGCTGTCAAAGAACCTTGGCGATGATGATTTTCTGGGTAAGGGCACCCTGACCGTTTCCGAGATTTTCTTTACCTCTCCGAGCCGCTGTGCGGTTGCCGACAGCTGCGCGGTTTCCATTGACCGCCGCCTGACCTGGGGCGAAACCTGGGAAGGCGCACTGGAAGAAATCCGCGCTCTGCCCGCCGTTCAGGCGGCCAAGGCAGAGGTTTCCATGTATCACTATGACCGCCCTGCCTATACCGGGCTGGTGTATCCAACCGAGTGTTATTTCCCGACCTGGAAGGTGGAAGAAGACCATATTACGGTGAAAACCCTGAGCAAAGCCTATGAGGGATTGTTCAGGAAGAAGCCCACCGTGGATAAGTGGACCTTCTCCACCAACGGCGTTTCCATCATGGGCCGCCACGGTATTCCGGTGATCGGCTTCGGCCCGGGAAAAGAGCCGGAAGCGCATGCGCCAAATGAAAAAACATGGAAACAGCATTTGGTGACCTGCGCCGCAATGTATGCCGCCATTCCGCTGCTGTATATGCAGGAGTTGGGCAAGTAAACTTCAGGTTACAGGCCCGTACCCAAGGGGGAGCCCTCCCCCAATTATTGCAGAATGACGGGTATTGATCCCTGACAGGCCGGAGCGATAGCGCAGCTCCGGCATTGCCGATCGGAGGAAGGGTTATGAAGCGGCTGATCAAAGGCGGTACTCTGGTCGATGCTACGGGCGAGTACCAGCAGGATCTGTTAATCCAGGGGGAACACATTGCCCAACGCGCGGCGGGTATCGTTGTCGATGATACGGTGGAAGTCATTGACGCTACCGGCCTGTACGTGATGCCCGGCGGTATTGATGTACACACGCATTTTAATATTGACGTTGGCATCGCCAGAAGCTGTGATGATTTCTTCAGCGGCACTCGGGCTGCGGCCTGCGGCGGCACCACCACCATTGTGGATCATATGGGTTTTGGCCCTCAGGGGTGTAGCCTGCACCATCAACTGGCTACCTATCATCGCTATGCCGAAGGGCAAGCCGCCGTTGACTACGGTTTTCACGGCGTAATCCAGCATATTGATGATGAGATCCTGACGGAAATGGCGGCAATGGTCAGCGAGGAAGGGATCAGCAGTTTTAAACTGTACCTGACCTATCAGTATAAGCTCGACGATGGCGACATCCTGCGCGCGCTTTCCCGCCTGCGCGAAGTCGGGGCGCTGACGACGGTTCACCCGGAAAACGATGCCGCGATCGCCTGGCGCCGTGCCGAACTGCATCGTCAGGGGAAAACGGCACCGATTTATCATGCGCTGAGCCGCCCTTTGGAGTGTGAGGCAGAGGCAATCGCCCGCACGATCAATCTGGCGCGTCTGGCGGACAATGCGCCATTGTACATCGTGCACCTTTCCCACGGCCTGGGGCTGGACTATATCCGGCTGGCAAAGCGCTCGGGGCAGAAAGTCTGGGTGGAAACCTGCCCGCAGTATCTGCTGCTGGATATCAATCACTATCTGCGCGCAGACGGCCTGAAATATATCCTCAGTCCCCCGCTCCGTCCTCATGCCGAGCTGGACAAGCTGTGGGTGGGGATTGCCGACGGCTCCATTGACACCGTCGCGACCGACCACTGCACCTTTCCCTATCGGCTGCGTCAGCAGATGGCGCAGCAGGATTTCAGCCGCTGCCCCAACGGGCTGCCGGGGGTAGAAAACCGCATGACGCTGCTGTTTTCCCACGGCGTAGCCAGCGGGCGTATTTCACCGTCGCGCTTCGTGGAGCTGACCAGCACCCGGCCCGCGCAGTTATTCGGGCTGTGGCCGCAAAAAGGCTGCCTTGAACCGGGAGCGGATGCGGATTTGGTGCTGTTTGAGCCGCAATTGCAGCAAACCATTCAGCACCAGCATTTGCACGATAATGCCGATTATTCTCCCTATGAGGGGTTTTCCTGTCAGGGCTGGCCGGTGCTGACGCTCTGTCGGGGAGAGATCGTGGCTAAACAGGGGCATTTTACGGGTCGCGCAGGATACGGACGTTTTATCCACCGTCGGCCATTTGTTGAGATTAAGGATAAGGGCGAATGAAAAAGAGAATTGTGCTGGCACTGGGCGGTAATGCGCTGGGCGATGGCCTGGCAGAGCAGATGCAGGCAGTAAAAACCACGGTAAAGGCAATTGCGGATCTGATAGCGGCCGGGCATCAGGTGGTGGTGACTCACGGCAATGGCCCGCAGGTAGGCATGATTAATCAGGCCTTCGAGGCCGCAGCGAAGGCCGATTCGCATACGCCGATGCTGCCGATGTCGGTATGCGTGGCGCTCAGCCAGGGCTATATCGGTTATGATCTGCAAAATGCGCTGCGTGAGGAACTGCTGGAGCGCGGTATCAATAAACCGGTTGCAACGCTGATTACGCAGGTTGCGGTGAATCCGGCCGATCCCGCTTTTCTCAACCCCACCAAGCCTATCGGTTCTTTCTTCACCAAAGAAGAGGCCGAGAGGCTGATGCGCAACGGCCATACCCTGCGTGAAGATTCCGGCCGTGGTTACCGCCGCGTGGTGGCCTCACCAAAGCCACAGGATATTATTGAAAAAGAAACGGTGCGCGCCATGCTGGAGGCGGATCAGGTGGTGATCACCGTCGGCGGCGGCGGTATTCCGGTGCTGGTTGAGGGCAATCACCTGCGCGGAGCCAGTGCGGTAATCGATAAAGACTGGGCAAGCGCCAAGCTGGCAGAGATGATCGATGCCGATATGTTGATTATTCTCACGGCGGTAGAGAAAGTGGCACTGAACTATGGCAAGCCTGACGTACAGTGGCTGGATAGGCTGAGCCCGGCCGACGCGCATCGCTTTATCGAAGAAGAACATTTCGCTAAAGGATCGATGCTGCCCAAGGTTGAGGCAGCCCTGGCTTTCGCTGAGTCAAAAGCGGGACGCCAAGCGCTGATCACCGTATTGAGTAAAGCGCGTGAAGGGATTGCGGGAAAAACCGGGACGATAATCTGCCAGTAAGGGCCGTAAAACGGATATCACCGCAGCGGTTGCTGCGGTGATAAAGAGGGATTTCCGCCGCCGTATTTACAACTGATCCTGCATCAAACCGCCGGCCGCCTGATTTTTCACCTGTAGAATTTCCGCCATCACGCTGACGGCGATTTCAGCCGGTGTCTCCGCGCCAATATCAAAACCTATCGGCGCACGCAGGCGCTGGATAGCGGCTTCATTACAGCCCGCCTGCCGCAATTGTTCTCTAAAGGTTTGCGCTTTGCGGCGGCTTGCCAGCAGGCCAAGAAAGCGCACCGGCCGCTCAATCAGCGTTTCCAGCGTCTCTTTATCCTGATGATTGGTGGCAATAATCACAAAGCTGTCAGCGTCGATAGTCAACTGAGCAACGGCAGCGGTGAAGCTTTCGGCCAGCAACAGCTGGCACCCAGGAGGGAAAATATCAGGGTTCAGGCTGCTGGCGTAGGTATCCGCGATGTGGATATCGAACTCCAACGGTGCGGCAAGCTGAGCAATGGCGCGGTTCACATGGCCTGCGCCCAGCAAAATCAGCTTGGGCCGCATACCGTGTACATCGATATACACCGTCATGGCCCCTCCGCAGTCGGAGCCGACGGCGTCGCTGCCGTTGCGCGCCATACGGCCATGAAAGACCCTGGATTTTTGCTCGGTGATGGCGGCGACAGCCTGTTCGATCACCAGCCGCTCCATCATGCCACCGCCGATAGTGCCAACCGTCTCTCCCTCTGCGGTGACCAGCATCTGCCCGCTATGGCGCGGCGTTGAACCCCGGCTTTCGATGATCTGCGTAAACGCGAAGGGCTGGTTAAGTTTGACCCGGCGAGCGGCTTCAGAAAAGATGTTCATAGGCTGATGTACCTTTGTCTGTATTTTCATACGTTCGCTGCGTCTCACATTGAGAGATACCCGGCACCCTTGGCGTCGTTCCTTTGCTAGCGATGCTGACAGTGGTTCGGCGAACGATCAATTTACGTCGCTTAAGTTATGCAAACTTTGTGCCTCGTCATTTTCAGGTTTATTTCTGTTTGCCGAATCACACCGCGCAGCGTTTTCAACGCGGAACTGCGGAAATAAAGGCGAGTTAAGTTGCGATAAATATCATAATGAGAAAGGGTTATCTTGTTATGATAATTACCTGAATCAGCCTCAGTAATAGAGATACCCCCTCCTGACGGGCTGATTCTTATTCTCATTGATTAATGTTGCCAGGCTGAAAAAATAAACTGTCTTGCGACCGATCTCACGAAATTAATTATTGCTCACCGCGTTATTTCAATCTGGCCTGATTGTTGCTCCGCTATTCAGTCAGATACAAAAATAAAACCTCACCACCCGTTAACGATTGTGATTGGGTCAATGTCATATACCCCGCGCACTTGAAGTGTAAGCAGGGTCATTCAGCAAGGAGATAATGATGGGAGACATCATGCGCCCCATTCCGTTTGGAGAACTCCTGACGCGAATTTTTGCAGAATATAAAGAAAGCCGCTCTATTTTCGGTATTCCAGAACGGCAGTTTTATCGTAAAACCGATGAAAAATTACTTAAAGTCTTCGGTGAAACCTGTGAAACCCCTATTGGGCCTGCCGCGGGGCCTCATACCCAGCTGGCGCAGAATATTATCGTCTCCTGGCTGACCGGGGGGCGCTTTATTGAGCTGAAAACGGTGCAGATCCTGGATCGGCTTGAGCTGGAAAAACCCTGTATTGATGCTGAAGACGAGTGCTTTAACACCGAATGGTCAACCGAATTCACCCTGAAAAAGGCACACGACGAGTATTTAAAAGCCTGGTTTGCGCTTTATTTGCTGGAGGCGATCTTCGATCCACGCGCGGCGGGGGAAAGTAAGTCTTTTATTTTCAATATGAGCGTTGGCTACGATCTCAAAGGGATTAAAGAGCCGCCGATGCAGGCGTTCATCGACAGTATGATCGATTCTGCTCAGCACCCCAAGTTCAGCGAGTATCAGCAGATTTTGCGTTCCCGTCTGGAAAGCCCGGCGTTTATCCAGCAGCTTGGCTTGGCCGAACGGCAGGCGGAACTGCGCGCCCTGCCGCAGAGCATTCCCAGCCGTATGGTGCACGGCGTTACGCTGTCTACCATGCACGGCTGCCCTCCGCACGAAATCGAAGCCATCTGCTGCTACATGCTGGAAGAAAAAGGGCTGAATACCTTCGTGAAGCTGAATCCCACGTTGCTGGGCTATCCGCGGGTACGGCAGATCCTCGACAACTGTGGCTTTGACTATATCGGCCTGAAAGAGGAGTCGTTTGAACACGATCTCAAGCTGGATCGCGCACTGGAGATGCTTGAACGCCTGTTGGCGCTCGGCAAACAGAAACAGCTCAGCTTTGGCGTCAAGCTGACCAATACCCTTGGCACCATCAACGGCAAGGGGGCGCTGCCTGGGGATGAAATGTATATGTCCGGCCGGGCGCTGTTCCCGCTGTCAATCAACGTTGCTGCGGTGCTCTCACAGGCGTTTAAAGGCAAGCTGCCTATTTCATACTCAGGGGGGGCCAGCAAGTTTAACATTCGCGCCATTTTTGAAACCGGTATCCGCCCGATCACGATGGCTACCGACCTGCTGAAGCCCGGTGGCTACCTGCGCCAGACCGAGTGCATGCATGAACTGGATCGCTCCAACGCCTGGGAAATGACCCAGATTGATGTGAATAAACTGCAAGCGCTGGCTGAGCAGGCTCTGAGCATGGACTATACCCAGAAAGAGTGGAAGGCGCAGGACCAAATCGATGCCGGTGGGCCTTTGCCTGTGACGGACTGCTATGTTGCACCCTGCGTATCGGCCTGCGCAATTAAGCAGGATATTCCGGAATATATTCGCCTGCTCGGCGAACAGCGCTATGCAGACGCACTGGAAATCATCTATCAGCGCAACGCCCTGCCAGCGATCACCGGCCACATCTGCGATCATCAGTGCCAGTATAACTGTACCCGTATGGACTATGACCAGGCGCTGAATATTCGCGATCTGAAAAAGATTGCGCTGGAGAAAGGCTGGGATGAATACCGGCAACGCTGGCACAGGCCAGCCGGTTCCGGCGATCGGCATCCAGTGGCGGTGATTGGTGCGGGCCCTGCCGGGCTGGCGGCGGGCTACTTCCTGGCGCGGGCTGGTCATCAGGTGACGTTGTTTGAGCGCGAAGCCAACGCCGGCGGCGTGGTCAAGAATATCATCCCGCAGTTCCGTATTCCTGCCGAGACTATCCAGCATGACATTGATTTCGTTGCTGCTCACGGCGTTAAGTTCGAGTACGGCTGCAATCCTCATCTGACGGTGGATGAGCTGCGTCAGCAGGGCTTTAAGTATGTCTGCATCGGTATCGGTACTGATAAGAACAGCGGCATCAGGCTGCAAGGGGATAATCGGAATCTGTATAAATCCCTGCCGTTCCTGCGCAGTTTCAACCGTGGAGACTGGTTGGAATTGGGCAGTGAGGTTGCGGTGGTCGGCGCGGGAAATACCGCGATGGACTGCGCGCGCGCCGCGCTGCGCGTGCCGGGCGTGAAAAACGTCACCGTGCTTTATCGTCGCTCGATTCAGGAGATGCCAGCCTACCGTGAAGAGTATCTGGAAGCGCTGGAAGACGGCGTGCAGTTTATGTTCCTGACCAATCCCGAGCGTTTTGACAGCGACGGCAAGCTGACCGCGCGGGTGATGGCATTGGGGGAACCCGATGAGCAGGGGCGCCGCCGACCGGTGGCGACAGAGCAAACCATTGAGCTGCGGATGGATACGCTGATCAGCGCCATCGGTGAGCAGGCAGACTGCGAGCGCCTGGCTGCCATGGGCGTACCGCTCGGTGAGGATGGCTGGCCGGTGGTGGATCTCAACAGCGGTGAAACCTCACGCGCTGGCGTATTCCTGATTGGTGACGTTCAGAACGGCCCTTCTTCCATCGTTGCAGCGATTGCCAACGCCCGCTACGCCAGTGATGCGATCCTGAGCCGGGAGAACAAAAAATCACATCACAACGATAAGCGCTGGCTGAACGTCGATCCCGCGGAAATTTATGCGCGTAAAGGCACCATCGCCGTTGAGATGGTTGATAAGAGCGATACCGCTGCGTTCGTTGCGCAGGAATCGCAGCGCTGCCTGGAATGTAACTATGTGTGCAGCAAGTGCGTCGACGTTTGCCCGAACCGCGCCAATATTTCCATTGCGGTGCCTGGCTTCCGTGACTCGTTCCAGACGCTGCATATCGATGCCTACTGCAACGAATGTGGTAACTGCGCCCAGTTCTGCCCGTGGCAGGGAAAACCTTACAAAGACAAGGTGACCATTTACAACCTGGAAAAAGATTTTATCAACAGCAGTAACCCCGGCTTTTTGGTTGACGGCGGCAAACTGAAGGTGCGCCAGAACCAGCAGCTGTATCAGCTCAGCATTGACGCGCAGGGGCATATTGCTGGGGTTCCGGCTGAATTGCAGGATATGTGCCGCATTATCAGCCATGTACATCACTATCACGCTTATCTTCTGGGGCGCGTTGAGGAGTAAACCATGTTGATACTGAAGAATGCCACGCTGGTACAGTTTGAACCCGCCAGCGTGAGCGAAGGGCAGGATATCGCCATCGAAGGTGCGCTGATAAAAGAAGTCGGCAGTCATTTAAGCGCCAGATACCCGCAGGCGGCGGTGAAGGAGATGCAGGGAAAGCTGGTGATGCCGGGCATCGTTTGCGCGCATAACCACTTCTACTCCGGCCTGGCGCGCGGCATCATGGCCAATATCAAGCCCAGCCCGGATTTTATCTCGACGCTGAAAAACCTGTGGTGGCGGCTGGATCGGGCGCTGGATGAAGAATCACTCTACTACAGCGGCTTGATCTGTTCGCTTGAGGCGATCAAGAGCGGTTGTACGGCGGTTATCGATCATCATGCATCGCCCAACTATATCCGTGGCTCACTGAATACCCTGCGCCAGGGGTTTCTCAAGGCTGGGCTGCGCGGTATGACCTGTTATGAAACCACCGATCGTAACGGTGGTCTGCGTGAACTGCGCGAGGGCGTTGAAGAGAATATCGATTTTGCCAACCAGATCGATGCTGCCAAAACGGGGGGCCGTGTGCCCTACCTGGTTGAGGCGCACATCGGCGCACATGCCCCGTTTACCGTACCAGATGAAGGGCTCTCAATGCTTGCCGAAGCGCTGCGGGCCACCGGGCGCGGCCTGCATATCCACGCAGCCGAGGACCGCTATGATGTTTCTCACAGCCACGATAAATATGGGCTGGACCTGATTGAACGTCTGGATAAATTTGGCTTGATTGATGAAAAAACGCTGGTGGCGCACGGGCTGTATCTCTCGGATAAGGATATTGAGATTATCAACCGGCACCGGGCTTTTCTGGTGCATAACCCGCGTTCCAATATGAACAACCATGTGGGTTATAACCAGCGGCTTGGCGGCTACAATCATCTGGCACTGGGCACGGATGGGATCGGGGCGGATATGTTTGAAGAGATGAAGTTTGCCTTCTTCAAACACCGTGATGCCGGGGGGCCGCTGTGGCCAGACAGCTTCCTGCGTTTCCTGCATGCGGGCAATGAGCTGCTGGCGCGCAACTTTGGCGCACAGTTTGGCCGCTTGCAGGCGGGTTACAAAGCAGACTTTACCATTTGTGATTACGCCTCTCCCACGCCGCTGGTGGCAGAGAATATTGGCGGACATTTGGCCTTTGGCATGAGCGCTAACAGCGTACATTCCGTGATGGTGGAAGGGCGCATGGTATATGAAGCTCGCCAGTTCCCGTTTGAAGTTGAGTCGATCTATGCGGAAGCCAGCCGCAGCGCCATGCGGCTGTGGCAACGGATGGATGCGTTAAGTTAAACCGTTGCCTGTTCTTCCTGCAAAGTGTAAACCCCGGTTCTTGCACCGGGGTTTCAAATTGCTGCCAAAGTCTTTTCCTCTTCCATATCAGTGTAGTAGGATACCCTTGTAGCTTCTTTCCACTGATTCTCATACTCACCGGCGATAAACCGCCGTTGTATTTATGAAGGCGGATTTTCAGCAAGCGGCACAGCAGCACCACTGGCTATTTCTTTTTCAGCCGTGTGCTCAACGCACAGACTTGACGGGGATTTCGCTCATCAACACGGCGGCCTGCTTTAAAATTTCTTTTTCTCTCTCCAGACGCAGCACCTGTTTCTCCAGTTCCTGAATGCAACGCTGGCCTGGAGCCAACGCTATGCCGGCAGGCGTGATGCCATGGGTTTCAGCTTCAGTTTGATATGTTTACGTTAGGCCATGTTCGATTACCTCAATTTTCTGTTGTAACATTAACAGGCTATTGAGATGTTCGGAATGACTGAGCTACTACAGTCATCCAGTTGAGTAGGATGCTGCACTAAAGATGGCTTCAACCACCGCCCCGAGCTTGATGGTGAGGGCGGCTCATAAAATAGACGAGGTATTAGATGGAAGAAAAAACGGAAGTAAGTCCTCTTCAACGCGATGGTTTTTTGGATGAGAGAACCTTCAAGTCGCGAACTATCCTGCTGTTTGGGCAAATCAATGACACGGTGGCCTACAATGTCGTCAAGCAACTGGTGGCGCTGTCCGACGAGTCTTCCGATCCGATTAATTTCCTGATTTGTTCACCTGGCGGTCATGTAGAGTCGGGGGATGTGATCCACGATGTCGTCCGCTTTATTAATGCTCCGGTCAATATGATCGGCAGCGGTTGGGTAGGGAGCGCTGCGGTTAATGTGTTCTTGGCGGTCCCCAAGGAACGCCGCTTCTGTTTGACCAATACCCGTTTTCTAATCCACCAACCTAGCGGGGGGATTGGCGGCCAAGCCACCGATGTCGCACTTCAGGCCAGAGAAATTATCCGGATTAGGGAAAGGATTGCTGCCTTGATCGCCAGGCAAACCGGGCAGAAGCTGGAAAAAGTTTTGCACGACATTGAGCGTGACTTTTGGATGCCGGCGGCAGAGGCGATCGAATATGGGCTAGTGTCAAAATCCATTGTGAGTAACAAGGAAATAACCTGAACATTGCGGAAAAAAGTAGCTCATGATGTTTATTGGAGCAGATAAAACAGGGGCGTTAATGAAAGAGATAACGCCATTTTAGTCTTTATCTTCGCTGGATATCAGAGTGGGCACCATTATCAATGTGGAAGAAAGTCTGTAGCGGCTCAGTAAAACCAGTAAACCTACCTGGAAGATGACGATAGGCCTGGGATCTGAATTGTAGTGGCTCAGTACATCACCAGAAGCATTGCTAAAGATAATGGTGTTCTCTGAAATCTCTCATGAGACAACGTGTGTTTAGCGACCGAAACGTCGCGGGCTCTCATCTCTGTTTTCCTTCATCGTCAGCTTTGGCATCAATCTCAAACCCCGGTTCTTGCACCGGGTTTTTTTATATACCTTAAATAAGTAGAGCCACATCCAGGTGGCAAATAAACCAATAACGATGCCGTTGCAAGTAGGCGCGGTGGTATATCTGCTCCAACTCTCAAATTGAGACGATAATCCATGCGGATTGAGACGTAACATAACCATATTGGTAATTTTATTCGTCACCTTGACCAAGAAAGGTGCAATTATTTTCTATTCATGTTGTTTTTATTAAACATAAAATTAACCATATTTAAACTTATGGGATTTCCTCTGTGATGCTTTTCTCATTTAACCGTATTCAATAAAAAGATTATCTGCCGGATATAAATTTTTGCACATAATATGCATATATTTTCCCGGGTCTAAAAATAACCCGTTGTGATTCTTGTGGCTAATCCATGAGAGTGTCATTTATTGATGAGAATGCTACAGCTCAATGTAGGTTCTCATCCAATGATCCTTTCTGTAAGCGATATGGCCGCTGAGGGTGGCGACGGGATGATGGCCTTCAACAATCGTCAAAGATCAGATGTTCATGCGGTACATCAATAGCCAGGGGGTTGCAGAATTATTGCCCCCTAAGTCGTAGCCATCAGGTTTTACAACCTGAATCAGGCGGTACAGGAGTGATGTTTCATGACCAACATTAATGATATTTCGCCTGACGAAGAGATCGATAGAAAGATTGATAAGGTTGAAGAGATTTTACCAATTACGCACCTTTTTACTCTGGGATTGCAGCATGTCCTGGTGATGTATGCGGGTGCCGTTGCCGTACCGCTGGTGATTGGCGGCAGCCTTGGGCTGGATAAGCAGCAGATCGCCTATCTGATCAGCTCAGATCTGTTCTGCTGCGGTATCGTTACGCTGCTACAGTGCGTGGGGATTGGCCGTTTTGCCGGTATTCGCCTGCCGGTGATTATGTCCGTCACCTTCGCTGCGGTAACGCCGATGCTGGCCATTGGTGCCAACCCCGATATTGGCTTAACCGGTATCTTTGGCGCAACCATTGCGGCCGGCGTGATCACCACACTGCTGGTGCCGTTGATTGGTCGCCTGATGCCGTTGTTCCCAACGCTAGTGACCGGGATCGTAATTACCTCTATTGGCCTCAGCATTATGCAAGTGGGGATCGATTGGGCGGCAGGCGGGAAAGGAAACCCCAATTACGGCGACCCGGCCTATATTGGCGTATCGCTGGTAGTGCTGATTTTCATTTTACTGATTACGCGTTTCTGTAAAGGTTTTATTTCCAATATCTCCGTGCTGCTGGGGATTGGCTTTGGCTTTATTCTGGCGCTATTGATGGGGGAAGTCAGTTTTTCTGGATTAGAAAATGCCGACTGGTTTGCGATGGTCAGGCCCTTTGCCTTTGGCTGGCCAACCTTCGATCCCGCATCAATTATTACGCTGACAATCGTCATGCTGATCGTATTTATTGAATCAATGGGGATGTTTCTGGCCCTGGGGGAAATTGTCGGGCGCCCAACGACCAAGCAGGATATCGTGCGCGGGCTGCGGGTTGACGGTATTGGCACCATCATTGGCGGTATCTTTAATACGTTCCCGCACACTTCCTTTTCCCAGAATATCGGGCTGGTCAGCGTTACCCGGGTGTCAAGCCGCTGGGTGTGCGTTATGTCTGGCGTCATACTGGTGCTGTTTGGCCTGATCCCGAAAATGTCTATTCTGGTCGCCTCGATTCCACAGTTTGTCTTGGGGGGAGCGGGGATCGTGATGTTCGGTATGGTGTTGGCAACCGGGATCAGGATATTAGCCAGAGTCAACTACAGCACCAATCGCTATAACCCCTACATTGTCGCGATCAGCCTGGGGGTTGGTATGATCCCGATCGTTGCCGGTAATTTCTTTCACCATATGCCGTCTTACCTGCAACCACTGCTGCACAGCGGGATCCTGCTTTCCTCTGTCTCTGCTGTTCTGCTTAACCTGTATTTCAATGGTTATCATCCAGAGAAAAAGCCGGATGAGGACGATGTGGCGAACGCTGAAGATGTAGAAGAAGGAGGTGAACAGGTGAAAACCGGTGCCTGAATCGGAGAGGAGGCAGCCCTGCCCAGCGAAGCGCGTTAAAATAACTCGCCACTGGTCAGGGCTTTCGCGTTTATTCATCAGGCACCGCTACGAATACAGCTTATATAGATAGAACTTACTAAATACTTACCAAGTAAGGCTTCGTCAGCATACGGGAAAACTGGTTGAGATCGGCTTTGGTTTTAAGGCCTTTGCCCAATTAGGTAGCAAGTGCCTTAAGTTTCTTTTCGTCCATAATGTGCCTGTTTACGTTGTTAGAAAACACATATCACCCTGCCAGCGTACTGCTCACAGGGTGGGGTGACCATCTCATTAACAGGAAATTATGCAATCTCTTTTGCAGCCTACTTGGTAATCACAAGTACATCTCCTGGCCCAAGTTTTCGCTACGCCGCCCCTCCTTTTACTGGTAGGGCCCTAACGTCAATGTTCATGATTTTCCCTTCCCGGTACACACGAGCGGTATGCACAGGAACGTTAACACCGCAGAAGTCAGGGCTGTTATCTATTGTGCATTGCTGCCCATTGTACTCAAGCAAAATATCATTTTCTCTTAAATTAAACTCTTTTTCTGCCTGGCTACCGTTAGCAACCGCACGGATAAATACACCGTAATTGAGGCCCACTATTTTTTTCTGCTCGGCTGATAATTCTTGATAAAAGGCACCAAACGATTTATTCAGATCCAACTTGATAAAATAATATGAATGGAAGTTATAATAATTAACGTTCACTTGCTCGTAACGTTCCTCATTACGCATAGCATACTGAGGCTGCCCGTTATTATCATAATAAATGCCGTCTACGACTTGCTCATAATAAGTACGAGTTTGATTTTCAGCATAGGAAAAACCAGAACTCCCCCAATAAGCCAGGCAAGCTGACAGCTTCAACGCCAAGCCTGTTACATCGTTCTTGGTAAATGCATTGGACGTTCCCTCTCCATGGGACTGCCCAATAAGAATATAACCTTGTCTGTACGCACCTGTACGTAACTTTTTGATATCATTAAATTGTTCTGCATTCAGTGTATGAACAGCAAGTTCCTGATAGGAACAAGGAATGTAGTTTTCCGCAGCTTTAATTTCGGTAACATTTTTCCCTTCATAATATTTCGCAAAATTACCGCCATTACCATAGAGTGCTGCACACCCCGAAAGTAATGGCATGGTGATTAAGAACCCTAATATTTTATACATTTAAATTCCTTGTATTTTTCGTTATCCCTTGTTTCAACTCAACTTTATACCCGTCATACTCCAAGTTGCAGGTGTATCGGTTGTCCTCGCTTACTCCAGTCACTTACCGGAGTAAGTTCCTGAGGATTGCCATCCTACTATTCCCTGACAAGCCGTACTATACGCTGGTAGAGATCTTCAACAAATGTATCTTTATTCATGGCATAGTGCAGCGCTCGATAGCAGCTGGAGCATAATACAACAGTATTTTTAGCAGTATCAAAACCACCGTTTGCCAGGTATTTAATGTGATGCACTTCAATATATGGGCAGTCATTAGCCATTATGAAAGGTGTTTCTGCTGTGTAACTCTCACACTTGCCTTGAGATGCTCAGTCACAACCACTAACCTACCCCCAGGATTAGATGCAAATGTCAGTTAGTAATAACGGTTTTGCCGATCATGACCTATTTATGTACTCAAAAATATACTTAAATTTCGTGGCAGTTGTCGGTTTTCAAAAGAAAAGGTAGCGATATGGCTTTAACTTCCCGTACAACCTTAACAGCTCCCGCCAATGATATCTTACCCGCAGGACATTTTTGTCCTCTGGTACATACAGGATAAACCCGCATCATGGGCGGTTGCTAGATCGTCAACTCGCAGTAACGAAATAGATCTTCCTTCTGAACAGCGGCATGTGATTTCTAGATGTACATCTCTAAGAGAAAACTCGGACTAATAGCAACTTATACAGAATGAATCGTGACTCCATCGTTTGAAAGCGTTTTTTCTTACCGTTTATTTCTCTCTATATAAGTAAAGGTATGTTGGTTCAATTTGTAAAGGTGGGTTATTTTATATGACTTTATTTTCAAAAAACTGGAAAACCGGGTTTCCCCGGTTATAGTCAGTAAAGTGTATTAGCTTCAAGCTTCCCATTATTCTCCCACAAGGTAAAATCAACACCATATATTCGGCTTGCGGGAATAACACCGTTCTTTTTCTTATCAGGTGACTCAAGAATAACAGAATAATTATACGCTTTGCCTACTTCGAAAAGATAACCAAAATTTGGGAGACACTTATCAGATGATACTGTCAGAGCATCATCATAATAAAATCTTTCCAATTTATTATTAGGCTTTCCAACTTCTTCAATAATAAGACTGATGAGCTTCTCATCACCTTCCGGTTGAATCATAACGCATACATTATCGGCGATGGTTGTTACGGAGGCTCTATAATGCTTTGCTCGTGTGTCTCCAATATGAAAACAACCAACCAACAATGAAGTAAACACACCAACAAGAATAATCCTTTTCATAGTTTTACCTCTGTTTTAGAAACTGAGAGAGTGTATATTCATATTTTCCGGCAATATTTTTATCAGATATACCGCGAAAGTTAATCGTTGGCCCGATAGCTCTCAACCAAGCGGCATAGTCTTGTTTTTTCAGGAAGAAGTAATCGGCAATGATAGAGACTTGTTGTTCCATTGGGTAATCTTTTAATAGTCTTTTATCATCAAGCCGATACTATTATCTTGCAGTCCAAATGGTAAATAACTATCGCAATGAACAAAAACAGAGCCATAGTTAATTGAATTACCAAATACTCCGCGTGATAAAACTGTCTCACCAAATGTCAGAGGTCGTTTTATCCCTTCTTTTACATCCTTTTCCTCTCCCACGACAAAATCTCCTTGTGAGTCTTTCTGTTACCAAGGAAAATCATAATAATGCTTAAGCAAAAATTTACTATCGGAATAAGCCTTAGTTCAATAGCCAATATGATGGTCTGAGTGGCTTCATGTTCCCATGCACGTAGGGTATTCACTCATGTTTGATTTTGTTCATTGAGTAAAATTTTTTGCCGGTGAAGGGAGTAGAACGCCAACATTTAAAGCCAGTAAATACGGCGATCTATGAGTTTATAAAAATGAAACTATACACATTTGTTCTCGCTTGCTGCGAATTTGTGCATTTTTCACTCATATAGAGATCGGCTCTGGCAGCTCACCATCAGTGATGATCACCCACCAACCAAGCAAACCTTCTCATTCAACAAGCTCGATTCCGCAGATGAGTGGATTTCAGATTCCAAGAACCATTGAAACCTTGTGTGCAGTTGGCTATGTTACACCCAAGCCAATCGACAAGGAAAAGTGATGGATACGGTCGAGGAACTAGGTGGGAAATATTTTTATAAAGGGATGCATAACCTAAGTGCTGGGGAATTGTTCTTTTGGGTTTTTGTTGAAGAAGCCCAAAAGCAGTTAGGGGTTAGTGATGTTATTGCTTTAGCGTTGGTTATTTTGGGCCAACCACTTAAGAGCACAAGGCGGAAGCCAGCAGGAACAACAAAGGGTACAAGCATTCTTAGTGAGAATCTTCGACGCTGGATCAATATAGAAACCGGAATGCAACTACCAACGCTCACAAATGCATCTATCAAAAAACGGAAATTCAGCTACGTGACCAATCTTGGCGCTTTTTCTGGACGGTGGATACCTATTTTAGGTATAGCTTTCATCGCTAATGATGTGTCCACAATCGCATGGAAAACGATCAAAACCTATAACCTCATCGCCAGAAATGGAGATCAACTATGGGGCTAGATGACAAAGCGCAAGAGGTTTTTGAATGGTATGATGCGAAATGGAACCTTCCCACCCCATTCAGCAAGAAACGACCATTAACAATAGAGATCAGCCTGTCTACAGGTAAATACCCCTGGGCAAGAGAAGAAGGTGACCGCATCATGAATGAGTTCTTCGACAAGTTTAGAGTAGAACGTGCGGGATTCGATTTTCTAAAATACTGGCCATATGAAAAAGGGTTTATTCCTAACTTTCTTTTACCTAAATCACAGCGGGTTTACTATATTGAGCCAGAACCATTAACTATTGCTATGTTAATCGAATCCGCCAAGGCTGGCCGCTGGCTCTATGATTGACAAGGGCCGGGATTTCTCCCGGCCCGAGACTGTAATTTAAATTGTGTAATTGCCTGCTTAGATAGTGGCACAAGATGGGGGCGACGCATTTTCATTTTACTTGCGGGTATTTCCCAAAGTGCTTTATCGAAATCAAATTCACCCCACTCCGCCTGCCGTAATTCACCTGGTCGAGTTCCTGCTTCTCTTTGCCTGCAACACGATACTTCAACCACCAATAACGGGAGCCATTGATATTGACCAACAAGAACAACCCTCCGCCATCAGAAAGCTTATAGGGTTTATCTTTTGGCTCTGCAGCCTCTAGCTGTCGGGCATTCAGTTTCATTGGGGGTGTTTTTCCATGGGGTATTTTTGATACCTCCATATTTCCCCCCAACTGGTAGTAGATTTCAATAGATGTATATAGACCTCAGAATAACCAAAACTCTCTGAGAATGCCGTATTTACTGGGGAAAGTAGACTTTATGAGAGGAGAAAATAACTTAGAGTGGAGCGGTGAATGGAGTAGAACGCCAGCATTTAAAGCCAGTAAATACGGAACCCTATGAGTTTATAAAAATGAAACTACACACATTTGTTCTCGCTTGCCGCGATTGCGAGTAATTTTTAACCATATAGGGAGCGGTGCTGGTGGAGGGCCGCCAGTGACGACAACCCACCGGCCAGAAAAAACACTTCTCATTCGGCAAGCTCGCGTAAGCTTTGCGCTAATTGTATCGGAGTAAGTTCACCAGTAGCGGCCTGGACGGTCAGTTCTTCAAGCGTGTTACCCTCATCGCGGATTAGCACACCGTTACGCCTTAGAAACGCCATGGTGGTAAAGAATGCCGTTCGCTTGTTGTCATCATTGAAGATATGCCCGCGCGCGATAGCAACCCAATAGGCAGCCGCCAAGTCAAACACATCATTCACACCTTCATAGTGAGCAAAATTGTGAACCCGATGAATAATGGCCTCTGCCCTGCCCGCATCTGGCATACCTGCCACACCGGGATAAAGCTGCAAAATCCTGTCGTGGAATATGACTATTTCACTGGCGTTCACCCACTTCATCTATCAGTCAAAACCTCAACCGTCCGCCCGTGGCGCTGCATAAGGCTGTCGAATTCGGCATCAAGTTTTGCCTTTTGGTATGCCTCAAACTCGGCCTTGCTGATCACTATGGCGGCAGAACCATCACGACGAGTAATTTCTACCGGTTCCCCGCTGGTGGCTGCGTCAAGAACTGCTGAAATATTGGCGCGCGCCTGTGTAGACGTGTAAACGAGCATAATCCCTCCTATGTGATGTACATTTCAAACGTACACCTTAAGTGTACGCAAGGTAATCAGAGGATGGGCGCGTTTGAATACCAACATATCCATATAATCGGCATACCACTGAAGCATTTCCCGGCGACCAACTTAACGATCAAGCTGCCGATCTAGGTGTTGAAGGTACGGAAAAAGTCGGGCAGTTCAGCCACCGACAAAATCAAGGTCTGTGAGGGGCATTGTGTATAGCACCGGAGAAGATCCAACGTCCTATACACACAGATGTATAGATTTTGGTAGATACGGGTAGACCTTGGGATAACGAGATTTCGCTGGAAGGCTTGATTTTACTGGGTTTAGTAGGCTTTGGTAGACGTTGGGAAAAGTGTGTTTGGAGCGGGTGAAGGGAATCGAACCCTCGTATGCAGCTTGGGAAGCTGCCGTTCTACCATTGAACTACACCCGCTTTGATGTGCGAGTGGCATTATAACTGGTTATACGCGCCGGGCAAGCGGAGAAAGTGTATAACTGCCGATGTTTTAAGCGGTTAGCAATAGCACTGCCCTTCTGTTCGCTACAAGTGAAAAAAACCGGCACAGTTGCCTGCACCGGTCGATTCATTTACGCCATGTTATTTAGCCGGGCGCATCGCCGGGAATAAAATCACATCACGGATAGTATGGCTGTTGGTCAACAGCATCACCATACGATCAATACCGATTCCCAAGCCTGCGGTTGGCGGCAGGCCGTGCTCCAACGCGGTCACGTAGTCTTCGTCATAGAACATGGCTTCATCGTCGCCAGCATCTTTCGCCGCTACCTGGTCAGCAAAACGCTGTGCCTGATCTTCTGCGTCATTCAGCTCAGAAAAGCCGTTGCCGATTTCACGGCCGCCGATAAAGAACTCGAAGCGATCGGTAATTTCCGGGTTCTCATCATTGCGGCGCGCCAACGGGGAAACTTCCGCCGGGTATTCGGTAATAAAGGTAGGTTGAATCAGATGGCTTTCTGCTGTTTCTTCGAAAATCTCGGTGACGACGCGGCCCAAGCCCCAGCTCTTTTCAACCTTGATACCTATAGATTCGGCAATCGCTACCGCTTTAGCCATATCGTTCAAATCGGCCAAGTCGGTTTCAGGGCGATACTTTTTAATCGCCTCTCGCATGGTCAGCTTTTCAAACGGCTTGCCGAAATCGAACACCTCATCGCCATACTGTACTTGGGTATTGCCCAGCACATCCTGCGCCAGCGTGCGGAACAAAGATTCGGTCAGTTCGATCAGATCTTTATAATCCGCATACGCCATATAGAGTTCCATCATGGTGAACTCTGGGTTATGGCGCGGAGAAACACCTTCGTTACGGAAGTTACGGTTGATTTCAAACACGCGTTCAAAACCGCCGACCACCAGACGTTTCAGATACAGCTCTGGCGCAATACGCAGGTACATATCAATATCCAGCGCATTGTGATGAGTGACAAACGGGCGGGCCGAAGCGCCACCGGGGATCACCTGCATCATTGGGGTTTCGACTTCCATAAAGCCTCTGCCCACCATGAAGTTGCGGATCGCCGCCATCACCTGAGAACGAATTTTAAAGGTATTGCGTGATTCTTCGTTGGCGATCAGATCCAGATAGCGCTGACGATAGCGGGTTTCCTGATCGGCCAGGCCGTGGAATTTGTCCGGCAACGGACGCAGCGCCTTGGTTAGCAAACGCAGTTCGGTACAGTGAATCGACAACTCACCGGTCTTGGTCTTGAACAGTTTACCGCGCGCTCCAAGGATATCGCCCAGATCCCATTTTTTGAATTGCTCGTTGTAAACACCTTCAGCCAGATCGTCGCGGGCAACATAAAGCTGAATACGGCCACCCACATCCTGCAAAGTGACAAAAGAAGCCTTGCCCATAATACGGCGAGTCATCATGCGGCCCGCTACGGTGACTTCAAGACCTAAAGCTTCCAACTCTTCGTGGTCTTTATTGTCATGGGCAGCGTGCAGTTGGTCAGACGTGGTATCACGGCGGAAATCATTTGGGAACGTAATGCCGTTCTCACGCAGCGCCGCCAGCTTTTCACGGCGGGACTGCAACTCGTTGTTGAGATCCAACGCCTGATCGGCGCTTTGTGTTTGTTGCTCAGACATTTCTGTTCCTCATAACCCGGCTTTCAAACTTGCTTCAATGAATTTATCCAGGTCGCCATCCAGTACGGCCTGCGTATTACGCGTTTCTACGTTGGTGCGCAAATCCTTGATACGGGAGTCATCCAGCACGTAAGAGCGGATCTGGCTGCCCCAGCCAATATCGGATTTGTTGTCTTCCATCATTTGCTTATCAGCATTTTTCTTTTGCATTTCATATTCATACAGCTTAGCACGCAGCTGTTTGAAGGCCTGATCTTTGTTCTTATGCTGAGAGCGATCGTTCTGACATTGCACCACAATGTTGGTTGGCAAGTGGGTAATACGTACCGCCGATTCGGTTTTGTTCACGTGCTGGCCACCCGCGCCAGAAGCACGGTACACATCAATACGCAGATCGGCCGGGTTGATGTCGATGTCGATATCGTCATCCACTTCCGGGTAAATAAAGACAGAGCTAAAAGAAGTGTGGCGGCGGCCACCGGAATCAAATGGGCTCTTGCGTACCAGGCGATGCACGCCGGTTTCTGTACGTAACCAGCCAAAGGCGTAGTCGCCGATAATTTTGATGGTGGCTGATTTCAGGCCCGCAACGTCACCGTCAGACTCTTCGATCACTTCCGTTTTGAAACCTTTCGACTCGGCCCAACGCAGGTACATCCGCAACAGCATGCTGGCCCAATCCTGCGCTTCGGTGCCGCCGGAACCGGCCTGGATATCCAGGTAACAATCTGCGCTGTCGTATTCACCAGAGAACATGCGGCGGAATTCCAGTTGCTCCAGCTTGGCAGCCAGTTGATCGAGTTCAACCACGGCTTCATTGAAGGTTTCTTCGTCTTCCACTTCAACTGCCAATTCCAGCAGGCCAGAAACATCTTCACAGCCTTGTTCCATCTGATCGATGGTTTCAACAATGGCTTCCAGAGCCGAACGTTCTTTGCCCAGCGCCTGCGCGCGCTCAGGCTCGTTCCAAACGTCTGGCTGTTCCAGTTCAGCGTTGACTTCTTCTAGGCGTTCTTTCTTGGCATCGTAGTCAAAGATACCCCCTAAGAACGGCGGTGCGCTCAGACAGATCCTGAATGCGGTTTTTTACCGGGTTAATTTCAAACATGATTTTTAGCGTTCTTACGTTGATGTCGTCGATGGCGAAATGCCATTGGAACCGATAATTCTAGCGGATCACGCCGCCAGTTTATAGACCCTTCTTACTTGAAGTTGCAGGGGTTGGCTGCCACGCCAACCACTTTAGCTATACCGTTTGCAGGGCGCTCCTATTTACCGGCTAACAAGGCCAAAGGTGCTGAACCAGCAACTGTACGGTGCGGTTGCCACGAAATTCATTAACATCCAGCCGATACGCCAGTTCAACTTCCTTCACACTATTGTCGGGCCACTGGGTGATGTCGACGTTGAAAGCAATTGCATCAAGCAACGGTGGATTGACACCGAGCGGTTCCACCATCAGTTTCAGGTGCTTTTCCCCTACCAGCCGTTGCTGCCGGATACGGAATTTGCCGTCAAAAATGGGTTCTGGGAACGCCTGCCCCCATGGCCCGCCGTCGCGCAATAGTTCCGCCGTAGGCAATGTCAGTTCCTCAACGCTCAATTCACCATCGGACCAGATTACCCCTTCCAGCATCGCCGGATCGAGCCATTCGCCCACCAGATCGCCAAAACGCTGACGAAACTCATCAAATTTAGCTTCTTCGAGCGATAACCCCGCCGCCATCGCATGGCCACCAAACTTCATCATCAGCCCTGGATTCAGGGTATCGAGCCGCTCCAATGCATCACGCATGTGCAACCCGGCTACCGAACGGCCTGAGCCTTTCAGAATGCCGTCTCCCGCTGGAGCAAAAGCAATGACCGGGCGGTGAAAGCGCTCTTTGATGCGTGAAGCCAAAATCCCGACCACACCCTGATGCCATTCTGGATGGTACATCGCCAACCCATAAGGCAATGCGGTGGTGGTGCGTTCCAGTTGATCGCACAGTTGCAGCGCCTCAACCTGCATCCCCTGTTCGATCTCACGCCGGGTCTGATTCAACGCGTCGAGATCGTTAGCCAACATACGCGCCTGAGCGATATCGTCGCTCAGCAGCAAAGCGACTCCGATCGACATATCGTCCAACCGCCCCGCCGCATTCAGCCGTGGGCCCAAGGCAAAACCCAGATCGCTGGCCGCCAGCTGGCGTGCATCACGGTTTGCCACTTCCAGCAGAGCGCGGATGCCGGGCCGGCATTTCCCAGCGCGAATGCGGTTCAACCCCTGATACACCAGAATGCGGTTATTGGTATCCAGCGGCACCACGTCGGCCACCGTACCCAATGCCACCAAATCCAGCAGTTCTGCCAGATTGGGCATGGTCAGTGTGCGTTGTTCAAACCAGCCGCTGTCGCGCAGCCGAGCGCGCAGCGCCAGCATCAGATAAAACGCGACACCTACACCGGCTAAGGATTTGGACGGAAAATCACAATCACGCAGATTGGGGTTAACGATGGCTTCCGCCGCTGGCAGGGTTTCACCCGGCAGATGGTGATCGGTGACCAGCACCTGCATCCCCTTGGCATGTGCCAGTTCAACACCCGCATGGGAAGAAATGCCGTTATCCACGGTGACGATCAGTTCAGCGCCGCGCACGGCCACCTGCTCTACCACTTCCGGGCTCAGACCGTAACCATCTTCAAAACGATTCGGCACCAGATAGTCAACGTGATTGCAGCCCATGCTGCGCAATGCCAGCACCGTTAATGCGGTACTGGTGGCACCGTCGGCATCGAAATCCCCCACGACCATAATGCGCTGGCGATCGATCAATGCCTGCTGCAAGATCGCTACGGCAGCATCAATGCCGTCTAACCGTTGCCAAGGCAGCATCCCTTTGACGCTGCGCTCCAGCTCCTGCTCACCCCGCACACCGCGTAAGGCATATAAACGGCGTAACAACGCTGGCAAACTAGCTGGCAAAAGACTGGCGTCCGCCGCTGCTCGGCGGCGTAATTGAGTTTTGATGATCACTGAGACTTATTTCGTTGCGTCTTGAGCTTGATGTGCATCCAGCATCGCGGCCATTTCTTTCGGGCCCTGATAGCCTGGGATCATCCTGCCGTCCTGCATAATAATGGCTGGAGTACCCTGAATACCAAACAGCAGGCCCAAAGCATAATGCTTACTGATGTCAGTTTTACAGGTTGCCGGAGACACAGCATCGCCTTTTATCGCCGCATCAAAGGCTTTGGCCTTATCAGCAGAACACCAGATGGACTGCATGTCTTTCTCTGCCTGTGAATTCAGCCCCTGACGCGGGAATGCCAGATAACGCACGGTAATCCCCAGCTCATTGTACTCTTTCATCTGTTGGTGCAGTTTGTGGCAGTAGCCACAGGTGATATCAGTAAACACCGTAATGACGTGTTTTTCTTGCGCCGCTTTGTAGACGATCATCTGATCTTGCAGCGCTTCCAGCTTGGTGAATAACAGTTGATTGGTGATATTAACGGGCTGCTTGCCACTGACATCGTACAAAGGCCCTTGCAGAATATGTTTGCCATCTTCGGAGATATACAGCACCCCACTCTCGGTCAACACGGTCTTCAAACCAGCCACTGGTGAAGGTTGTATATCGGCCTGTTGAATACCCAGGCTACCGAGTGCTTTTTGGATTGCTGCATCATCAGCATGCACCGTACCGGTCACCGACGCCACCAGCAGAGAAAGCAACATTAAACCTTTTTTCATTCTTCCAATCCTTTCAAACCCCGTGCGCTATGCACGCGGGTGATGCTGTTGATGTAGCTGTTTCAGCCGTTCAGTTGCTACATGTGTATAAATTTGCGTGGTCGAGAGATCACTATGCCCCAATAACATCTGTACGACACGCAGATCGGCACCGTGGTTCAGTAAATGGGTAGCGAAAGCATGGCGCAGCACATGCGGCGACAAACGCTCGCTGTCGATACCCGCCAGGATCGCATAGTGTTTGATCCGATGCCAGAACGTCTGCCGGGTCATTTGCTGGCTGCGGTTGCTGGGGAATAATACATCCAGTGATTGCCCATTCACCATCCATGGGCGGCCATATTCCAGATAATTCTCGAGCCAGTACACCGCTTCTTCCCCCAGCGGAACCAAACGCTCTTTATTGCCCTTACCGATCACCCGCACCACACCCTGCCGTAAGCTGACATCGCTGACATTCAGCCCCACCAGCTCCGATACGCGCAGGCCGGTAGCATACAGCACTTCCAGCATCGCTTTGTCGCGTAATTCCAGCGGTTGATCAACACAGGGAGCCTGGAGCAGCGCTTCAACCTGCGCTTCGCTTAAATCTTTCGGCAACCGCTGGGGTAATTTAGGCGAGGCCAGCAGCGTGGTTGGATCGTCCACCCGCAGCTTTTCGCGGTAAAAATACTGGAATAAGCGGCGCATGGCACTCAGCAAGCGAGCGGAACTGGTGGCTTTGTATCCCCCTTCGATCCGTTCGGCAAGAAATGCCTGCAAATCCAGCGCTTCAGCCTGTAGCAGGCTGCTGCCCTGCTGTTCCAACCAACCCGTTAGCGCCTGTAAATCCAGCCGGTAAGACACCAGCGTGTTCTCCGCCAGATTGCGTTCGAGCCACAGCGCATCCAGAAATTGCTCAATCAGCGCATGTTCTTGCTGTTGCATGTGGTCCTCTCTGTTTATAACTTCTGTACCTGCATCTTCCAGGCATTGATGAACCATAGCCAACCGGCGGGTCGTGACATTATGCCTTACGCCACGGTAAATCGAGTATACTCGCTGCAATTCCGCACACAGTAATATAACGGTTTAAACATGAAGATTGGTCTGTTTTACGGCTCCAGCACCTGCTACACCGAGATGGCCGCAGAAAAAATCCGTGAGATTCTGGGCGAAGATCTGGTCGATCTGCACAACCTGAAAGACGTTTCCCCCAAGCTGATGGAAGATTACTCCGTCCTGATCCTTGGTATCCCTACCTGGGATTTCGGCGAACTGCAAGAGGATTGGGAGGCCATCTGGCCGCAGCTGTCTGAGCTTGACCTGAACGGCAAGATTGTTGCTATGTATGGGATGGGCGATCAGCTAGGCTACGGGGAATGGTTTCTGGATGCGTTAGGGTTGCTGCACGACTGTTTAGCCCCACTTGGCGTACAGTTCATCGGTTTCTGGCCGACCGAAGGGTTTGAATTCACCAGCCCAAAACCCCTCAGTGCCGATGGCAAACATTTTGTTGGCCTGGCGTTGGATGAGGTGAATCAGTACGACATGAGCGAAGAGCGGCTGCAACAGTGGTGCGAACAGATCCTGTTGGAAATGGAGCCGCTGCTTTAAGAGCATTGGGCGCTTATCGCGCCCAAAATAGATTTTACTTCCACAATCTGAAACGGCTTTCGCCATTGCTGACCGGTGTTTCACCCGCTTCTGCCGTAGCTTCCACAGTGGTTTCTGCTGTGATTTCCGCCGTCGCTACGTTCTCTTTCAATCGCACGGCATCAGCCACTTGGTACCAATCCAGTTTACGCGTCAGCAACATAATACCAGCCAGAATCACGAACAATAGTACCGATCCCAACACCAGCGCGTTATCTTCCGATTGCAACAGCAGATACAACACGCCATACAGCAGCAATAGACTCACGGCAAACAGCGCACCCCATAGCTTGCCGCGCAGCACCGCGCTGAGATAGAAGGCAATCAAACTGCTGCAAGCCAGGCTGGCCAGCAGATAAGCCACGTCAAAACCAAGGTGTTCCGAGAAAGCCAGCAAAATCAGGTAGAACAGCACCAGCGCCGCACCAACCAGCAGGTATTGAATCGGGTGCACCCGCAGCCCAGTCAGGGTTTCAAACAGGAAGAACGCCATAAACGTCAACCCCAGAAACAATACCGCATACTTGACTGCGCGTTCGATCAGTTGGTAGTGATCCACCGGTTCAATCAGGCTGGTGGTGAAAGTGGGCAGTCTATCTTCATCGATGATGCCGTTATCATAAAGAAACGCACTGTTGATATTGTTGGCAAACCAGGTACTCCGCCAGCGGGCAGTGAAACCTTGCTCTGTGACTTTGCGCTCATCTGGCAGAAAATTGCCCAGGAAATTCGGATGTGGCCAGTTGCTCTCCAACACCAATTCAGAACTGCGCCCCAGCGGCACCAGAGACAGGCTGCTGGTGCCAGCCAGAGTAAGAGTGAAATTCGTTTCTAAACCGTCTTTTTGTAAAGATTCCAGCGCCAGCGGCGCATGAATCCCCTGAGAATACCCTTTCACCATCGTTCCTGGTTCAAACTTGGTCTGCGGCTGCACACCATTCAATGGTGAAATACTCTTGATGCCACGTGAATCACTCAATGACACCATCAGGAAAGGTTGACCAATCGTCACATTACTGTTGTGTAAATCTTCCAGCTCAGGCTGGGCAAATTTTACCTGAAACTTCAGCGGCCCTTGGTAAATCTGAGTCTGATAGATCCCCAGCTTACGCACTTCTACGTTCGGGTTGCCGTTGACCAGCAACGATTCCGGCAGCACAATCCGTTGATGCTGGCTGATCCGTACCTCGATCTCCCCTTTTTCATCTTTTCGCTCTTCCCGTAAGGTATAAGGAATAACGATCAGCGGCCCAAAAATTCGCTGTGCCCGGCTGGTGCTTTCACTCACTTGCCCAACCACACTCTGGCGATAACCACTGCGCTCCTGCACCACATTCATCAGTTGCCCCACGGGGATCATCATCAGAATCATCAATCCCAACAGGGTTGTTATTTTCCAAAACAATACCGATTTAAACATCGCTGCGTGCTCCTTGTAGGTAATGACGCAACAATAAAATCGGTAAGTGAAAACAGAATGTGGTTATGTGAAGGAAAGGTGAAGTTAGAGTGGTAAAGTGAAAATAGCCGCCACGCCGTGTGGTTGCAGGTTGTGCAGACGAATTGAACCACGGTGCAAACGCGCCACTTCCTGCACAAAATTCAGCCCCAAGCCGCTGCTTTTGGCTTTATCCGTGCGCGCCAGCGAATAGAAGCGTTCAAACACTTTATCCAGCGCGTAATCAGGGATGCCGCTACCGGTATCACTCACGGTGATCTGATAGTGATGCTCCAAACGTACACTCTCAATGCGGACAGTTCCGCCCACCGGCGTAAAATCGAGTGCGTTATCCAGCAGATTACTCAGCGCCTGATTCAACAGAAAGGCATCGCCAGTCAGGGTAGTTTCGGCCAAATTCCCCATCTGCATGGCTATCGTGCGCTGGGTGGCCTGCGCTTCTTTACCCGCAATAACCTGCCGCAACAAGGGCACCAGCGCCACCTGCGCCAGTTCCAGGCCCGGCCGGCTTTCCAGCCGTGCCTGAATCAGCAATTTATCGATCAGTTGCTGGATACGGGCACTCTGTTGTTCGATATTGGTCAGAAAACGTTTTGCTGTCACCGGTGGCGGCATTTCCTGCAACAGTTCTGCTGCGCCGCGGATCGCCGCCAGCGGGCTTTTCAGTTCATGCGTCAGGGTATGCACGTATTGCTCAATATACGCTTTGCCTTCCAGCTTCACGCGCATACTTTCCAACGCCTGTGCCAACTGTGCCAGCTCAACGCTGCCCATTTTTGGCAATGGAATGGCATCTCCCTGCGCCACCCCGTTGGCATAAAAAACCAAGCGGTTAATTGAACGGTTGATCCACCAGACAAACCCCAGCCCGATCGCCAGGGCGATCCCCAGCAACACGGCCCCCGCCAGCAAAATGCGCCGTTCGCTGCGCCGGATAACCGATGCCATCGCGCTATTTGGCTTGCCGACGCTCAATACGCCGATAATCTGCCCCTGCTCCACCACCGGCGCAGCAACGTACATCACCGAGCTGTTTTCGTCATCAGGAATACTGCGCGTACTGCGGGCGCCATATTGACCGCGCAGCGTCAGATACACATCGTTCCAACGCGAATAGTCTTGCCCCACCGCCTGACCGCTGGAATCAAAAATCACCTTACCGCGCCCATCGGTAAGATATACACGGTATTCATTGCGATCTTTACGGATACCAGCGATATTCGCGCCAATCGGCCGTTGATTGATCTGGGCGAAAGAGCGAGCCAACTGTCCATACGCTGCATCACCGTGCTTCATATCCAATCTTGCCACCTGCGCCAGCAGATTAGCGGTATCCACCAGAGTCCCCTCAGTGGCCCGCCGTACACCCGGCTTCACTTCCTGCACAAAGATGCTCAATACGAAATAACCGGCCACCGCCACGATCAGGAAATACCCCAGCAGCAGGTGCCAACCAATCCTCATGGCTGACGGCTCACGCTGTACCCCAATCCACGGTGGGTGTGGATCGGTGGTTCACTGGCATCAATCGCCCGTAATTTGGCGCGCAGCGTTTTAATATGGGTATCAACCGTGCGATCCAGGCTCTCTTCCGCCTGCGTCCAAACGCTGTCCATCAGTTGCTGGCGCGAGAATACCCTCCCAGGGGCCAGCAGCAGAGTTTTTAACAGCAGGAATTCATAGCGGGTCAACGGCAACGGTTGCTGGTGATAGCTAATCGAAGCGCCTGCTTCATCCAGAGCAAAAGCACCAAAACGATACACTGTTGGCTGTTGCAGGCGCTGCTGTTTGTGCAGGCGCCGCAGGATTGTTCTGACGCGGGCGCTGACTTCACGCGGGGAAAAAGGTTTAGCGACATAATCGTCAGCGCCCATTTCCAGCCCAATCAGGCGATCAACTTCATCACTGCGGGCAGTAAGAAACAGAATGGGTAAATCCGCTGCCTGCGCCAATAACCGGCGGCAAAGTTCAAAACCGTTGATATCAGGTAAACCAACATCAAGGATAGCCAGTGCCGGAGCTCCCTGTTGCAGCGCCAGCAAGGCCGGTTCACCGCGTTCGAACCAGCGCACCTGAAAACCTTCACTTTCCAGGGTGTAGATCAGCGTATCAGCAATGCTGGGTTCATCTTCCACCAGCCAGAGCAGCGGTTTCATGATGCATTTCCGTTTTCGTTAGAGGGGGAATACCGCAGCAACTGGCGTAGATGACGCCATTCCGCTTTGCTCAGGCAATCGGAAGCCAGCCATAATCTACAGCGTTTTTTGCCGTTAACCTGCTGCAACGTCAGCAAAATGCCCATCCCTATCATCCAGGGCTGTTTCAACATCAACCATTCCTGGTTACGCCACTCCACCCGCCGTTCCGCCAGCAACCGCAACTCTCCCTGCCTTGATGCGATGCGCTTCTGGCTACGAATGCATTCAAAAACCACCAGCGTCAACAAAACCAACCAAATAGGCCCATAACCTTCCGGCCAAGGTGAAATCAGGATCAGTAATATCAGTACACCATGGGTCAACAACGAGATTAACTGGGTTCGCCAGGAAATGCGGACATCACAACGCCACTGGGCCACGGTCTTTATTTCGCGTTTGGATCAGGGAAACCATTCTCTGCAATTCTTTGTCCTGCGGAGCACCATGATTCATCAGCCAGTTGAACAAGTCGGGATCATCACTTGCAAGCAAACGGATAAACAGCGCCTTGTCTTCGTCACTCAACGTATCGTACTCATGCTCAAAAAACGGCATGATCGAAATATCCAACTCACGCATTCCTCGGCGGCAGGCCCAGTGAATACGGGCTTTGTTATTAATATCCATGTTGTTATCGCTAACCTCTTTTCAACGTGGCAAACCAACACTCTGTATGGCAACACGCACGCAATATAATTCCATCAGCCGACAAAGAGTTACCATTGCCCTGAGTATTAAGAGCCTATTGGACAAGTTCCCAAGTATACAGGGTAACAATTTGACATACTCGCAGAAAAAGCCGTTCTCCGATCTAACGCGCAAAATGTTAAAATAAAGCATCAAAGAATTTACACGATGGATTTTCAAGAGGCAGGCAGGTGGCAACAGAGTCCCTTCGAGTCATTCAGCCACGATAGATATAATAACGGTTTGCAAAGCCTGCCAGCTCTTTTACCATGCTGTTAACCCTTTCAGGCCAACTGAATATGAAGCAGGAACCCATTATGGCATTCAATATTCCCTTTCCATCCCGTCAACCTTCTGCCTCCTCCCATTTGCCACTGACCCTGATCTCATTGGAAGATTGGGCGTTAGTTACAATCAATGGGCCGGATACCGTGAAATACCTGCAGGGCCAGGTGACGGCCGATATCGACCAGCTAGCCGCCGCACAACACGTACTGTGCGGCCATTGCGATGCCAAGGGCAAAATGTGGAGCAATCTGCGCCTGTTCCACTATGGTGAAGGCCTTGCCTATCTGGAACGCCGCAGCGTACAGAGCAGCCAATTGGCAGAAATCAAAAAATATGCCGTATTTTCCAAAGTGACCATTGCTGCACAGGATGATGCGGTTCTGCTGGGGGTGGCGGGTTCCCAAGCACGTACAGCCCTGGCGACTATCTTTGCGACCTTGCCCGATGCAGAACACCAAGTGGTGCAGGATGGCGCTACCACCTTGTTGCATTTTGCGCTGCCCGCAGAGCGCTTTTTGTTGATCACCACCGCAGAAGCAGCCGAACATTTGGTCAGCAGGCTCAATGGGCAGGCGGAACTGAACGATAGCCGCCAGTGGCTAGCGCTGGAGATTGAGGCTGGTTACCCGGTTATTGATGCCGCCAACAGCGCACAGTTAGTGCCGCAGGCTACCAATTTGCAGGCGTTGGCAGGCATCAGTTTCAGCAAAGGCTGTTATACCGGGCAGGAAATGGTTGCACGCGCCAAATTCCGCGGGGCCAACAAACGTGCCCTGTACTGGCTGGAAGGCAAAGCGGATCGAGTACCGCAAGCGGGAGAAGATCTGGAACTGCAACTGGGCGAGAATTGGCGGCGTACTGGTACGATCCTGGCAGCAAGTGCGCTGAATGACGGCACCCTGTGGGTGCAGGCGGTTCTGAACAACGATCTGGATGCCAACAGCGTACTGCGTGTGCGAGAAGATGCGGGTAGTCAGCTTGCCATCAAAGCTCTGCCGTACTCACTGGCAGAAGATAAGTAATCAATCTGGCAGTGGGCTATATGTCCACTGCCTTTTATCTACGGTTATTCATCCAGTTCACCGTCGCGCTGCACCAGATAGATCAGCACTAACAAAATGGTGATAAAAAAACGAAAAGCGCTGGGTACGCCATTCCATTGACTCGACATCCACATGCCAAACCATTCCCCACCAATCGACATAAAACCAACTTGCCAAGTGAGAAACCCCAACGTCAACCCGGCAACCGCCAGCGTTTTCTTCCGGTTAAAAGCCGCTGCGGGCAATTTCAGGCCACACAATAAACCTAGCGCGCCAAGCCAGCACAACACCGCAGTCAGGATTTCCAGTGCAATAATGCCTATATAGCCGGCATGATGCAGCCAAGGAGAATAGATAGCGCGGTAAGCGATTTTGGCATCGGGGAATATGGTGTCCATCAGAAAAACATGGCGTACAAAAACGAAATTGGTAGCGTAATCAGTCATATTGCCGAAGGCGACTAACGAGGTAAACAATGCGATAGCACAAACAAGCAGTGCTTTGGATAAACGAACAATCATCATGATGAGTTCTCCCTGCCGTACGTCAGAACCGCCTGCGAACCGCAATTAGCATTATGGTCATAAACCAGAGAAATGATAGGTAGCGCGAACTTCGGCATTAACCACCGCTTACTGGATACGCTGATTTTTGACACAAAAAAGCACATTCTCAAAAAGACAACAAATCAGACATACAGATAAATCGCCATAAAGTGGCATAAGCTGCCGCCGAGCACAAAACCGTGCCAAATAGCATGGCCAAAGCGGATGCGCTTTGATGCATAGAAAATCACGCCCAGCGTATATACCACCCCACCCACCGCCAGCAGGGTAACGCCTCCGGTCGCCAGCCGGGTCGCCAACTGATAGATCACAATCAACGACAACCACCCCATGGTCAGATAGGTCACCAGCGATAACACTTCAAAACGATGCGCAAACGCCAGCTTGAAAATGACACCAAACAGCGCCATTCCCCAGATCACCACCATTAGCCCCTTTGCCAACGGAGAATCCAACCCCACCAGCAGGAATGGTGTATAAGTCCCGGCAATCAGCAGATAAATGGCGCAGTGATCGAGTTTTTTCAGCCAGTATTTAGCCCTTTGATGAGGTATCGCGTGGTATAACGTTGAAGCCAGAAACAGCAGAATCATGCTGCCGCCATACAGGCTGTAGCTGGTGATGGCGGTGGCATCAGCGCCGCTATTCACCGCCTGAACCAATAGCAACACCAAACCCACAATCCCTAAAATTACGCCAATGCCGTGGCTGATACTGTTCGCAATCTCTTCAGCCCATGGATAAACCGTATCAGTAAACTTCTTCGTTTCGACCTTTATCACCGCCATTTTGCCCCTCATGCGCCAACCCGCAAAGCCGCCAGTATTGTTCAAAATCAGTGTCAAAGAGCTTAACTGAGAATAATTTCAGAGTACAAGTGTACGCTAAAATAAAACTGTGAATGCTTGTAAAATTTCCCAGCGCTTGGGCTACAATCACAGGCTTTTCCCGCCAACCGACCTTGAGGTTCACATCATGCCATCTGTTGTACCCACCTTAGATTTTGGCTCCATGACTCAGGCCATCCAATTCCTGATGGAAATTGACAAACTGAAAAGCGTGCAGCGTCGCACTAAGGTTTTGGGCCGCCAGCGTCAGGAAAACTCCGCCGAACACAGTTGGCATTTTGCCATTGCAGCATTAAGCCTGGCTCCTTATGCTGGAGAAAACGTCGATATTCAGCGGGTGATCCAGATGGCTCTGTTGCACGATATCGTCGAAATCGATGCCGGTGATGTCATGGTTTACGATCTGGCAGCGCGTGCGGCGATTCACGATCAGGAAATCGCAGCGGCGAAACGTTTGTTTGGTTTGCTGCCAGAACCGCAACGTGAGTATTTCACCGCGTTGTGGCAGGAATATGAAGACGGTGAAAGCGCAGATGCCCGCTTTGCACAGGTGCTGGATCGCAGTATGCCGATACTGATGAACCTGCACAATGAAGGCCAAAGCTGGGTGGAAAACGATATCCGCCTGGAACAGGTGCTGGCACGCAATACGATGATTGCAGACACCCAGCCGGAACTGTGGAAACATTTATTGCAGCATTTGCAGGACGCACAGCGCAAAGGCTGGCTGAAGTAAAATGCAGGGTGCAATATCGATCAGTTAAGACTCACCCGTTCTCTCACCTTCGGGGTTGCCTCTTGTTCACCTATTGGGATGAGTATTCTTTTCGGGCGGTCAAGGTATTGCCTTCATCGTAAGCGCAAATAACGCGCCCGAGCAGGGGGCTAAAAGCTAGCCCCCTGCACTTCATGAATGCCCCTGTTGATTCAACGCCCGCCGGCGGCGTCGATAAAACAGCCGGTCACGTAAGAAGCCGCGTCAGAAAGCAGCCAGGCAACGGCTTCCGCCACTTCTTCCGGCTGGCCGCCACGCTGCATGGGCACCGCCGTTTTAACCCGATCCACCCGCCCCGGCTCACCGCCGCTGGCATGCATATCGGTATAAATAAACCCTGGCCGCACGCTGTTAACACGGATCCCCTGCGCCGCCACCTCCAGTGCCAAACCGGTGGTCAACGTATCCACCGCCCCTTTCGACGCAGCATAATCAACATATTCCCCCGCAGCCCCCAGGCGCGCCGCAGCAGAAGAGACATTAACAATCGCCCCTCCCTGCCCACCATGGCGTAATGCCATGCGCTTTACCGCTTCGCGGCAGCAAAGAAAATAGCCGGTAACATTGGTGGCAAATACTTTATTGATACGTTCAGCGGTAAGTTGCTCAATGCCTGCCTGTTGGAACAGAATCCCCGCGTTATTCACCAGCGCGCCAATCGGGCCAAGCGAGCTATCCAAGGCAGCAAACATCGCCACCACTTGTTCTTCTTCCGCAATGTTTGCCCGCAGCGTCTGAGCTTGGCCACCTTGCGCACGGATTTGCGCCACCACCTGCTCTGCGGCAGCTTCATCCTGCTGGTAATTAACCCCCACTGCATAACCCCGCTGGGCCAGCAATAACGCCGTCGCGCGGCCGATACCGCGGCTGGCACCGGTTACCAATGCTACTTTCGTCATGTCTGCTCCTTGCGGTGAGTGCTTGCTATTGGCCTGCGTCAGTTACGGATGCGGATCACCGAGCGAATATCGCTTTTCTTATTGATATCCCACACTTCGGCAATCTCCGCTAAAGCATGCTCCTGCGTTTCAACGCTGATGGTGCCTTCCTCCGCCAGCGCCAAAATATCGGCCACGATTTTTTTCAGTTGCGGGATCGGTGGGAAGTTGCCGGTGCCACTGCCTAAAATCTGTAGCTGTGTGCTGCGCAGTACCGCCGCAGGCAAGGCGATATTCGGGCCAGCCATCGCTCCCACATTCACCAAGCGGATACCCTGCCCACCCGCATGGGAGGATAAATCATGATGGTTAAAGGTTGCCAACAACGCTTCTGTTGCAGGCCCCCAGATATAATCCACCACCACATCATAACCTTGCGGCCCGGCGGCAGCGGTAAAGGCCTGTTTCAAGGCTTCACCTGCCAGGCCGAGATCGACTGTGGCATCGGCCCCCAATGTATCAAGAACATTCTGTCGCCGCCCGGCAGCGATAATTCGCCCAGCCCCGGCCTGACGGGCCGCGGCAATCGCCAGCTTGCCGGAGGTTCCCGTTGCCCCCATGATCAGCACAGTTTCCCCTGGCTGAATGTTGGCCCGCCAATAAAGCGGCAACCAGGCCGCCAACGCTGGGTTGATCAAGGCTGCGGCGGTCGCATCGTCCAGTGCGTCAGGTACCGGCACAGCCCATGACGCCACGCTCCGTTCCGCCAATGCGCCGTGCGGCTGGCGGAAAGAGGCAAAGTAAACCCGCTGGCCGTCCGGCGTTAGCCCGACGCCATCAGTACCGGGCACGAACGGCAGGTTTTTCGGGCTTGAATAGTGGGTGCCCGCTACAATAGCGCGATCCAACTGTTTGATACCCGCTACCATGACCTCCACAATCGTTTCACCGTCTGCTGCCTGCGGCGGTGTGAAGATGCCTAGTTGCGGTAGCTGCCCCAATGTATTTACGATCACCGCTTTCATGTCGCATCCTTATTTCATAAAAGTTGTTATTAAATCAGTAAGCCACAATCCCCACAGCGCTGTCATTAAAAAGGGACACGGCATCATGCAGTGTCCCTTGATAACAAGCTTGGCAGATTGCGTTATTCGTATTCGTTCATCGGTACACAAGAACAGAACAGATTACGGTCGCCATAGACATCATCCAAACGCTTCACGCTCGGCCAGTATTTATTCTCACGCACGCCGACCAGCGGGAACACGGCCAGTTCGCGGCTGTAGGCGTGCTGCCAATCTGCAACCAGTTCGGCCTGAATATGCGGCGCATTCACCAGTGGGTTATCTTCCAGCGGCCATTCGCCTTGATGTACGCGGTCGATCTCGCTACGAATCGCCAACATGGCTTCGATAAAGCGATCCAGCTCCACTTTGCTTTCTGATTCGGTCGGCTCCACCATCAGTGTGCCCGCCACCGGGAACGACATGGTCGGCGCATGGAAACCGTAGTCGATCAGGCGTTTGGCGATATCCATTTCGCTAATGCCGGTTTCTTCTTTCAGCGGGCGGATATCCAGAATACATTCGTGCGCCACACGGTGATCGCGGCCGGTATACAGCACCGGATAAGCGTCTTTCAGGCGAGTAGCGATGTAGTTGGCATTCAGGATCGCCACCTGGCTGGCCAGCTTCAAGCCTTCCGCCCCCATCATGCGAATATACATCCAGCTAATCGGCAGAATCGAAGCGCTACCGAACGGGGCGGCAGACACGGCGCCCTGCTGCGTGGTCACGCCATCGATTTGCACCACGCTGTGGCCCGGAACGAACGGTGCCAGATGTGCTTTCACACCGATTGGCCCCATACCAGGGCCACCGCCGCCGTGCGGAATACAGAAGGTTTTGTGCAGGTTAAGATGCGAGACATCAGCACCGATATAGCCCGGCGTGGTAATACCCACCTGGGCATTCATGTTGGCACCGTCGAGATACACCTGGCCGCCGAACTGATGCACAATCTGGCACACTTCGCGGATAGTTTCTTCATACACGCCGTGGGTTGACGGGTAAGTCACCATAATGCAGGAAAGCGCATCCCCAGCCTGCTCGGCTTTCAGCCGCAGATCGTGCAGATCGATATTGCCATGCTTATCGCAAGCCACCACCACCACGCTCATACCCGCCATCTGGGCAGAAGCTGGGTTGGTGCCGTGTGCCGAACTGGGGATCAGGCAGATATGGCGGCCCGCTTCGCTGCGGCTTTCGTGATAACGACGGATCGCCAGCAAACCGGCATATTCCCCTTGCGCACCAGAGTTCGGCTGCATACATACTGCGTCGTAGCCGGTCAGTTGCACCAGCCACCGCGACAGTTGGCTAATCATCTGCTGATAACCGGCAGCCTGCTCTGGTGGGCAGAACGGGTGCAGTTCAGCGAATTCCGGCCAGGTGATCGGGATCATTTCTGCGGCGGCATTCAGCTTCATGGTGCAGGAGCCCAGCGGGATCATTGCCTGGTTCAGCGCCAGATCTTTGCGCTCCAAGCGATGCATATAGCGCATCATCTCGGTTTCGCTGTGGTAACGGTTGAACACCGGGTGAGTGAGGATCGGATCTTGACGCAACATTGCCGCCGGGATCGACAGGCTCCCGTTGCCGACTTCGGTATCCAGCACGTCAATATCCAAACCATGATTATCCCCCGCCAGTACCGCCAGCAGCGCCTGCACGTCTTCGCGCGAGGTGGCTTCATCCAGCGTGATGCCCACGGCACCGCGAATATCAGTGCGCAGGTTGATACCAAAGCTCAGCGCACGCTCCAGCACTGCCGCTTTGTCTTTCACTTCCACGGTCAGGGTATCGAACCAGGTTTTATGGCGCAGCGACAGGCCGGTTTTTTGCAATCCAGCCGCCAGAATATCGGTCAGGCGATGGATACGCCCGGCAATGCGTTGCAGGCCTTGTGGCCCATGATACACCGCGTACAGGCTGGCAATATTCGCCAGCAGCACCTGCGAGGTACAGATATTCGAGTTAGCCTTTTCACGGCGGATATGTTGCTCACGGGTCTGCATCGCCATACGCAGCGCGGTGTTACCCGCTGCGTCACGGGAAACACCGATGATACGGCCTGGCATTGAACGTTTGAATTCATCACGGCAGGCAAAGAACGCTGCGTGTGGGCCACCGTAACCCATTGGCACACCGAAGCGTTGTGCAGAACCGAACACCACATCCGCACCTTGTTTACCTGGAGCAATCAGCAGCACCAGCGCCATAATATCGGCCGCCATGCTGGTGATGATTTTGCGGGTTTTCAGCTCCGCCAGCAGTTCGCTGTAATCATGCAGTTCGCCGGTAGTTCCCACCTGCTGCAACAGCACGCCAAACACCCCTTGCAGCTCCAGCACTTTCGCTGGCTTATCGACGATGACGTCAAACCCGAAGGTTTCAGCGCGGGTACGCACGACATCCAGCGTTTGCGGGTGTACGTCATCCGCCACAAAGAAACGGTTGGCGTCTTTCAGCTTGCTGGCACGTTTGGCCAGTGCCATCGCTTCTGCTGCGGCAGTCGCTTCATCCAATAGCGAAGCCGATGCCAAATCCAGCCCGGTCAGATCGAGTGTAACGGTTTGAAAGTTAAGCAGCGCCTCAAGGCGGCCCTGCGATACTTCCGGCTGATACGGGGTATAAGCGGTGTACCAACCTGGGTTTTCCAGCATATTACGCAGGATCACCGGCGGCGTCAGCACTGCGCTGTAGCCCATACCGATATAGGATTTATAGCACTGATTTTGCGCCGCAATCGCCTTCAGCTCAGCCAACGCCTGATGTTCAGTGACCGCATCCCCCACCGGCGGTGGCCCTGGCAGCTGAATATCTGCCGGCACAATCTGTTGAGTAAGCGCGTTGAGCGTGCGTGCGCCCACCATTTCCAGCATCTGTTGCTGTTGCTGTGCAGAAGGGCCGATGTGGCGCTCAATAAAGGCTTCGCTGTGTTCAAGTTGGCTGAGTGTCTGGGTCATTGCGACTAATTCCTGAATGCTTGCGGAGTATGTATGGGATAGCGTCTGAATGGCAAAACGCCCCGCTGTGGGGTCACATACGGGGCGTTGGCTTATTATTCGTCGATAGAAGCCTGATAAGCATCAGCGTCCAGCAGCTTATCGAGTTCTGCCGCATCAGACGCCTTAATGCGGAACAACCAACCATCGCCATACGGATCGCCGTTGACCAGCTCTGGAGAAGCTTCCAGTTCCTCGTTAATGGCAATAATCTCACCGCTGATTGGTGCATAAATATCAGAAGCGGCTTTCACAGACTCCGCTACGGCACAATCATCACCGGCGGAAAAGGTCGCGCCCACTTCCGGCAGATCGACAAATACCATGTCGCCCAGCAGTTCTTGCGCATGTTCAGTGATGCCCACAACGTATTCGTCGTCACCTTCATCACGCACCCACTCATGAGATGCAGCGTATTTCAATTCTGTTGGCACATTACTCATTGGCCTGCTACTCCTTTCAAAGAAATAATTTCCCCTGCATTTTTCACGCTCCCGCGCAAAATCCACCGGGTATTTATTGAATGAAAAATCAATTAATCAGTGACTTACCGGCACGCACAAAACCTGGTTTGATCACTTTCACTGGCATTTCACGGTTACGGATCTGCACAACGGCCTGTTCGCCAATCCCCGTAGGCACACGCGCCAATGCAATACTGTAGCCCAACGTTGGTGAGAAGGAGCCACTGGTAATCACCCCTTCATGGGTTTGGCCAGTTGCATCGGTAAAACGCACCGGCAGCTCATTACGTAATACACCTTTTTCCGTCATGATCAAGCCGACCAGTTGTTCAGTGCCCCGCTCGCGTTGCTGTTCCAACGCGCTGCGGCCAATAAACTGGCGCTCTTGCGGCTCCCAGGCGATGGTCCAGCCCATATTGGCGGCCAGCGGGGAAATCCCCTCATCCATTTCCTGCCCGTAAAGGTTCATACCGGCTTCCAGCCGCAGTGTGTCACGCGCGCCCAGCCCTGCGGGCTTGACGCCAGCAGCCAGCAGTCGCTGCCAGAAATCAACCGCCTGTTCTTTTGGCAGGGCAATTTCGTAACCAGCCTCACCGGTATAACCGGTGGTAGCAATAAACAGATCCCCAGCCTGCACGCCAAAGAAAGGTTTCATTCCCGCCACGGCCTGCTTTTGCTCTGGGGTAAACAAGGTGGCAATGCGTTGTTTAGCCTGTGGGCCTTGCACCGCGATCAGCGCCAGATCGTCGCGCACCGTTAATTCAACGCTGTACGGTGCAGCATGTTGGGCGATCCAGGCCAGGTCTTTGTCGCGCGTGGCAGAGTTCACCACCAGGCGGAAAAAGTCTTCAGTAAAGAAGTAAACGATCAGATCGTCAATCACGCCGCCGGACGCATTCAGCATGCCGCTATACAGCGCCTTGCCTGATTGAGTGAGTTTGGCAACATCATTTGCCAACAGGTAACGCAGGAATTCACGGGTACGGGCACCGTGCAGATCCACGATGGTCATGTGGGAGACATCAAACATCCCGGCATCCTGGCGCACAACGTGGTGTTCATCAAGCTGAGAGCCGTAATGCAGCGGCATCATCCAGCCATGAAAATCGACCATACGCGCACCACAGGCCACATGCTGCTCGTACAGTGGGGTTTGCTTTGCCATTTTATCCCTCTTTCCACTCAAACTGGCCGAAGGCAGGGTGTTACTACGCAATCAGGCTGGTTTAGCTCGCAGAACATCTCACCAGCCTGATTGCGTGGCGCACACTGACCGTTCAACAGGTTACCGCGCCGTGAAATACCGCTACTCGGCATTACAGCCAACAACGCCGCAGCTGCAAGTAAAGCGGGTATAACCGTCACGACGCAAACGATATCTTTGCCCTGACGTTATCACTGAACGAGCAGGTTAACCATAAGTTAAAATATACCCAACGTCGTTCAGCGCCAGTGAACCTACTTTTTATTATGCAGAATTTTTCACTGGTAAAATGCGCCAAAAAGCACAAAACCAACAATTAAAGCGGCAAAAAATCGAAATTATATAACAAACAGATTATGCATCAGGGCATTTTGAGGTTTTAGAATACGCAATAGAATTAGAAAAAGTAATGATAAAATCTCACTGAAATTAGAATTTCTCAAATGAATACGGGAAGAGATCGGGGGAAAACGCTGGCTGCTCAGTAGACAGATTTTAATGTGAGGAAATAAGGAGGAAAACCGAAGAGGCCAGCACGCTGGCCCCGTGCAGCGATTATGCTAACCATTCAGGCAAGTCATTCAGGCCCATCGCCTGACGTACCAGCCTGGGTTTCACGCCCGGCAAACTGTCTGCCAAGCGCAGGCCAACGTCACGCAGCAATTTTTTAGCCGGGTTGCTACCGGCAAACAGCTCGCGGAACCCCTGCATGCTGGCCAGCATCACTGCTGCGCCGTGCTTACGGCGGCGTTCATAACGGCGCAGATACAGATGTTGGCCGATATCTTTCCCCTGACGTTGCAGGCGTTTCAGCTCGGATATAAGTTCAGCCGCATCCATAAAGCCCAGATTCACCCCTTGCCCAGCCAATGGATGCACAGTATGCGCCGCATCTCCCACCAACGCCAAGCGGTGCGCAGCAAAACTGCGCGCATAGCGCCCGGTGAGTGGGAAAGCTATACGCTCACTTTCCAGTGTACAGTGGCCCAGCCGCCTATCGAAAGCGATAGCCAGTTCATGGTTAAAAGCCGCAGGCTCAAGCTGTTTCAACCGTTCCGCTTCCGCCGGCGCCACCGACCAGACGATTGAACTCAAATGTGGATCGCCAAAAGGCAGGAATGCCAGAATACCATCGCCGTAGAAGATTTGACGGGCCGTGGCTAAATGCGGTTCCTCAGTGCGGATCGTCGCCACCAGCGCACTGTGCTGGTAATCCCAGAACGTCAGCGGGATATCGGCATGTTGGCGCAGCCAGGAGTTAGCACCATCGGCACCCACCACCAAACGAGCGGTCAGCATGCGGCCATCTTCCAAGGTGACAAAAGCCTCATTCTCGCCCCATGCCACCTGTTGCAACGCCGCGGGGGCAATCAGTGTTACATCGGCCAGCGTTTCCGCTTTGTTCCACAGCGCTTGCTGAATCACTTCATTTTCAATGATATGCCCCAAATGGCTGAAACCGCATTCATCGCCCCGAAAGGCGATCTTGCCAAAGCTGTCACGTTCCCACACTTCCATCGCGTTGTAAGCGCTGGCACGCAGGTTGAGGATCTCACTCCACACGCCAATCTGTTGCAGCAGACGTTCACTGGCAGCGTTAATGGCCGATACGCGCAATGCCGGCTGTTCCTGCAACGGCGAACTTTGCGACCGCCGCTGTTCCAACACCGCCACGCGCAGGCCGCTGCCCTGCAAACCACAGGCCAGCGCTAAACCCACCATACCGCCACCAGCGATAATCACGTCAAAAGATTGCATACTGCGTTAATTCCTTAAATTAGCGTTCAACCCAGCCTAATGTGCGTTTGGCAAAGGCGTCGCGCACCGCCGGTAACTGTTCCATCGCCATCAATCCCAGATTACGCCCGGCAACCAGTGGGGCATAATCATTGGCAAACAGCCGGATCAAACCGTCGGTCACGCCAATGGTCGCCTGCTGATCCTGCTGCCGCCGCTGCTGATAACGGCTCAATAACGGATAAGCCCCCAAATCTTCACCCGCCTGTGCCGCCGCTGCCAGCGTTTCTGCCAACGACACCACATCGCGCAGGCCCAGGTTAAACCCCTGCCCGGCAATCGGGTGCAACGTTTGAGCTGCATTCCCTACCAATGCCAGGCGGTGGCTGACATGCTGGTTGGCGATCAACAGATTGAGAGGGTAACTGTGGCGTTTGCCAGCTTGCAGTATCTTGCCCAGCCGCCAGCCAAACGCCTGCTGTAGTTCACTCAGGAAACGCTCATCATCCCAACTATCCACCTGTTCACGATTTTCTTTGGCGTGACACCAGACCAACGAGCTACGCCCCTGTGACATAGGCAACAGCGCCAGCGGCCCAAAGCGGGTAAAGCGTTCAAATGCCCGCCCTTGCGGTGCTTCTGCGGTGGTAACGTTCGCGATGGTCGCAAACTGCGGATAAGCGCGCTGCTGCCACTGCACATGGCAAGCCTGCGCCAATGCCGAACGTGAACCATCTGCCGCCACCAGCAGTTGCCCACTCAAACGCTGCCCATTATCCAACTGAACTTCGGCACTGTCAGCAGTACGCAACACATCAACCACTTTAGCTGGGCAATGCAGTGTTACGCCTGGAGCTTTTGCCAACAGGGCAAACAGCCGTTGCCCGGCGTCGTGCAACTCAATCACCTGCCCCAGCGCATCAACCTGATAATCCTGCGCATGCAGGTTTACAAACCCGGCATGGCCGCGATCGCTAACATGAACCTGGGTGATCGCCGTAGCACAGTCACGCAGTGCGGGCCAGATACCGACACGCGCCAACTGCTGGCAGGTTCCCTGCGCCAACGCAATGGCTCTGGCATCGAAACCGGGGTGCGAGTGACTGTCTGGCCGCGTTGCCTCAACCAGATCGACTGCCACCTTGCCCTGAGTCAGAGAAGCAAGCGCCAGCGCCAGCGTTGCGCCAGCCATGCCGCCGCCCACAATGATGATGCTCATGTTATTTGGCCGCCGCCATCAGGGCTTCGATCGCGTCTGCATCCTTCACCACGCTGGCGGTCAGGTTTTCGTTGCCGTCTTGGGTAATCAGAATGTCGTCTTCAATACGGATGCCAATACCACGGTATTCCTGCGGAACGTCGGCATCCGGCGCAATATACAAACCGGGTTCGACCGTCAATACCATGCCCGGTTCCAGAATACGGTCGCGGCTAGGGGAACCATAATGACCCACATCATGCACATCCAGGCCCAGCCAGTGGCTTAGGCCATGCATAAAGAATGGGCGATGCGCCTGCTCGGCAAACAGTTGATCCACTTCGCCTTTCAACACACCGAGTTCAACCAGGCCAGCGATCATGATACGCACTACCTGCTCGTTTACCTGGCGGATGCTGATCCCCGGTTTGAACATCTCCAATGCCCGGTTGATTGACGCCAACACAATATCGTACACCGCCCGCTGCGGCTTGCTGAATTTGCCGCTGACCGGGAAAGTGCGGGTGATATCCCCGGCATAACCGTGGTATTCACAACCTGCGTCAATCAACACCAGATCTCCGCCACGCATTTCACACTCGTTCTCGGTGTAATGCAGGATGCAACCATTTTCACCGCTGCCAACGATGGTGTTGTAAGCAGGGTAACGCGCCCCCAAACGGGTGAATTCATGCAGGATTTCGGCTTCCAATTGGTATTCAAACATGCCGGGGCGGCATGTTTCCATCGCGCGGGTATGAGCCAATGCGCTGATCTCACCCGCACGGCGCATCACGGCAATTTCTTCTGGTGACTTAAACAGGCGCATTTCATGCAGCCACGGGCGGTAATCGGTGATGCTGGCCGGGGCTTGCAGATTCTGGCGGAAGCCTTTGCGCAGTTGATCCAGCGCGCCAAACAGGATGCTGTCTGCGTAAGCATATTGCCCCTGAGCGTGGTACACCACGTCCAGGCCGTTCAGCAATAAATGCAATTGTCCATTGATCTCATCGAACGCCAGGGCGCGATCCACCCCCAATTTAGCCGGGGCCGCCTCTTGCCCCAGACGGCGGCCAAACCAGATCTCAGCCGTCAGGTCGCGTACCCGGTTAAATAATACGCTGTGATTATGGGTTTCATCGCTTTTCACCAGAATCAACGCGGTCTCCGGTTCGTTGAAACCGGTCAGATACCAGAAATCACTATTCTGACGATACGGATATTCAGAATCCGCGCTGCGTGTCGCTTCCGGTGCCGCAAAAATAACGGCTGCGCTGGCCGGAGCCATCTTCGCCAATAACGCCTGACGGCGGTTGTGAAATTCTTGCTGAGTCAACAAATTAGCCTCATTGATGTCGATGGATTTTTATGTCGGCTACAAAAATATCAGCGTTAGCCCACATTATTCAACTATCTGATTTTACGGTTTTTAGTTAACCGCGACCAACAGATCCCCGCAAACCATCCCACTTTACTCTCTTCGGCTTTGGGTTGCATCACCCTCCATACTGGAAGCCGTCGGTATCGTGGAGGCAGAAGTGGCTATCTATGAGGAAATCGCTGTTTTATGAGGGGAAATGGATGGTAGGGAACTCGCGGCCTTGCTGTTGGCGCTAAAAGTATTAAAACGATGGGGTCGAAAAAGCAGCCCGGTTAGGCATTCACTTCTGGCTGCTCTTTAGACCCCAGCTCATACTGGGGGATAATCAGTAATAAAATAGAGAGACATTTCTTCTGATCACCCCCCTCTTTTATTGCTTAATAATAATTAATGGTAAATGTCACTTTGCCATTTGCCTTGCCTGGCGTAGGAGTAGTGGCGGTTTGAATATATCTCGCTGCCAGCGGCACACGAATGGTCGGGCTGCCGTCTTTCGGTAATATCTGCGTTTGTTCTGCCGCAAAGTTAAACAGCGTTGGCGTTTGGCTACTATCTCCCCAACCAATCTGGATACCTACGCCCGACGCCGCACCGGGAACCGTTGAGTCAATTGCCATGATCCCGTTAGCGGCATCAATCACTTCTGTCGTTGGCGCCAGACGCACACCAATGCTGTTATTGATTGACGAAGAAACAGTGCCAACCCCTGTAGTGAAGTTCATCATCCGCGTGGTGTTAGTCTGATTATAAAAACCGTAGAACGTAGGGCAATTGGTTAATGAAATTGAGGCATCAACCCAGGGCGTAGTCGAATTTATCCCACTGAAATTATCGCGGATATCATGAGTTCCCAGGCCAACCGTGACATCCGGGGTGGTACAGGTCTGCGTTGAGATAGTCAGGTTCCCCTGAAACGTGACTCGGTTTAGCTGGATCGGTAATCCTGGAATGGCCGCACCAGAACGAGAGTTCACCATATTGTCGCTCGCCGTTGGGAGGCTTGCAGCCGAAAGGGAATAACTCCCTGGCGTCAGCGGACCTATTTTAATCAGCGAAATATAGCGCGTGGCACCACTGAAATTAACTTCCCCCCCAAGCGTGCCAATTTCAATATCTTCATCACGGTACCCCATCGCTCCCAGCGTAGCGGCGGCACGATTATTGTACCGTGATATGGCCACCCCAATCCCAGGAATACTGGTCTGATACACCGCCCCGGCAAACGGGCCGGTATTTAACCCACTGAGCGCATAGGGGGCCTGGAGAATCGCGACGGCCCAGTTCGCGACGCCAACATTACCATCCGAGGGGCAATCTACAGCCATGAATGGCGCATCAAACCAACTTCCCTGGTAAATAATGGTGCCGATCGGAATATCAGCACCGGCTGAAATCACCGGTGGGCTCAGTGGAACCGTCAGCGATGCCGGGCTCATATCAGAACGAAGCGCACATGACTTCACCGCCCAGCTGCTGTGGCTTATGGACATCAGCAGCCCGGCGGCCAGTAGATTCAGTACGTTTTTTATTGATAACATGGTGATATTCTTTCCCTCTTTCCGGCAGGCATACCGCTACGGCCAGAAAGGACAATCGTTTGTTAACCTACATTGGTCATCGCTGGCGTAGACAGGGCTGGGATACAAGCGGTGTTAAACTGCTGTATCGAGATTTGTTGTTGCCCTTTAGCCACCGGCATCAGCCTATAGCCCACCATACATTGCATCTGGCTGCCTTCGCCCCACTGCACACGTAGCTGCCCCTGTTCTTGCGCCACACGTGCATACAACTGCCCGCCCTGGCCTACCGACCCCACACTGTTGCCTTGGCTGTCAAAGATATCGGCCCCAAACGGTACCGGTTCCCCTTGATAGGTCGCATTCACCAGAATAGGCGTACCTTTCTTAGCCGTATATTTTATCTTCACTACCGCCCCGGAATACGGCGCTACTTTCTGGTTAGTATTATCCAGTTCCACATCAGCCGCCGTGCCTTTTGGATCGATGCTGATCTCGTTCATCTGGTACGGGTTCAGATAAGGCACCACCGCATAGCCGCGTGAATCAACCCTCACCCCCGGATAGGACGATACGCTGGCCCCTTCCGCACCTTTAGCTTCTATTAACGCGAAAGTATCTGAGGTGTATGGTGTAAATGTCACACCACCGGCGTGCGCAATCACGGTGCCATTCATCCCGGCAGATGCGCCCTGATAACCTTTACCAGTACTATAGCTGCCATTCAGCGCCGTAGCCGCACTGCGGTAGTTGGCACTCAATGCCCCACTGGAACCAGTCCCCTGGTTGGCATTCATCGCCGTCACTCCGTAACTGAATGCATTATCCTGCCCAGCGGTGCCGGATACTGAGGCCTGTTGACCATAACGGCCACTGCTGTCATGTGACAGATCCAGCCGTAGCTGTGGCGTGTGCGTCTGATCATCCCGACCCAGCGGCAAACTGAAACTCAACAGATAATTGGTTTGCGCTATGCCCAGGCTGGAGAAACTACGATTGACACTGAAACCGTAAGACAAACTCTTGTAACGGTTGTTGTAGCCTATTTGGTACTGCTTCTCACTGCCATCACGATTCCAGTAGTTCTGCAATGAACCGCTGATATACAGTTGCCCCCAGTTCTCAGGTAATCCTTGCCCGGCAGTCAGCGTCAGGCGGTTCTTGGCCCGTGAAATCGACTCCGGCAGATACCCTTTCTCTACCGCATCGCGGGTTCGCATTGCGGTCATAAAATCCATATAACCGGCGGTGGAGAAACGGTACGCTGCCAGCGATAAATTACTGTTGGTCTCGCTGATAAGTTTGCTGTAGCTCACCCGATAACTTTGCCCACTGAGGCTGGTACTTGATGTATCAGTACCGTTCGCCAAATGGGTGCGCGCCTGAGTCGCATCAAACGCCAAGGCACCAATCGGCGTGCCGACCGCAGCCCCCAGTTGCAGCGCATAATAGTTCTGGCTGGCCTGCAAGCCGCCATAGCCGGTAATAGCATTGGTCAGCCCGAGCTGATAGGTTCCCTGATACAGCGCCGGTTTCTCCCGCAGGTTATCGTGACGCAATTCACCCGCCGTAACGGTATAGCGTGACGCCCCTGGGCGCAACAATTGGGCCACCGAGGCATAAGGCACGCGGAACGTCTGTAGGGTACCATCGGATTCGCGTACCGTCACATCAAGATCCCCACCGTAGCCGGTCGGGTACAGATCGTTAATCAGAAATTCCCCCGGTGTGACCGTGGTTTCATACAGCACCTGGCCGCTCTGACTGACCGTTACCCGGGCATTGGTACGTGCGATACCGCGGATCTCTGGCGCATAACCGCGCAGGGATTCCGGCAACATTCGTTCGTCAGTGGCCAATTGAATACCGGTAAACGGCAACGTATCAAACAGTTGCCCACTGGTGTTCGATTGCCCCATCAACACCCGGGCTTTGAGTGCCGGGATATCGCGTTGCAGGTAGGTATTGATACTGCTGTACTGGTTCGGCCCGTCATTCATACGAAGATAAGAGCCGTTATGGCGCAGATACCACGCTCCAACGTTCATCCCGGCATTCACTCCGGCAAACATCGAGTTGAAAGTGGTACCGTGCGATCTGCTGGTATAACCATTGACGTTATAACCGAGCAATAGCGCAGGTACGCCGCTGTCCCATAGTTCGGAACTGACAGTACCCCGCGCTGCCTTCAGCATATAGACTTGAGGAATGGTGATATCCAGCCGCTGCTCATTGCTGTCGTAATTGACCTGTGCCTCTGGCAATTTATTCTGCAAATCCAGGCACAGGTCATCAGAATTTTGTGAATTTAAAAAACCTGAGGGTAATTTGCTGTAGTTAAACGCAATATTTTTCACCAGCTCGCGGCTCAGGCAAGGATAAACCGACTGATCAGCCCGCACCTTGAATTCAATATCAATATTGCTGATTGGCTCGTTGTTAATATAAACAGCTGTTCTATATACCCCAGGTAAAACTGCCGAACCGTTAGCAAACCGGCTGAGATCAACCGTTTTTTCATCATCAACGTTCAGGAAAGAAGCATCGAATTCCAAATTCTTTGCAATCTCTTGCGGAGCCGAAACCGTCGTTTCAGCGCTGGCATTCCCCACAAAAAAAGTCGATAGAATAGCTATAGCCAAAGGAGAAAGTTGGCTACGAAGGTTATATTGCAAAGATTTTGACATAGAAATCCCTTCAAGAACTTATTTCCTGAATAATGATTGATGCAGTAATTGAATATATTTCCCCAAAACAATTCGAGTTGCAGGAAAGCAGTAAAAATCGGCAACAGACCGACTTAAACAGCGCTTGCGCTAGCCCATAGGGTGATCATAATCCTGATGATATACCCTAGATAAGTAACGGGAAACCAACGCACATGCGACTTGAAAGATGGCAGCTATATCTATATATCTGCGGGTCGCTTATTTCACTACTGCATCAAAAGTATTAATTGCACCATAATCATTAACAACACTCCCGGTAATTTTATTTCCTACATTACCCGGTAGATTCAATACCATTGTGTCCCGCGGTGCCACCATCGCATGATCGAGTTTCTTACCATTAAGCGACAGATTCACCAAAGATACATAATACGGAGTGGGATTCGTCACCTGTACACGGTTTCCCTGATTGCCCCAAGTTAACGCTTTCACTGCATCATTGGCATTGCCTGCCAAGCCAACCGGGCGATAAAACAGTTTGATTCGAGTACGGAAAGCCATCTGTAAACGGTTTTCGTCAGCTTTCGCCTGATTTTTGGCCGGAACTTCCAGCACATTCAGCCAGAATACTGACTCTCTATCCATCGGTAATGCACCCCCTGCGTAACTGATACGCAACGTCTGACCTTTGGCAGGCTCCACACGGTTCATTGGTGGGGTCAGCACAAACGGCACTTTGATCGCAGAAGGTTTGGCATCAGCATCACCAGTATCAATCCAGCTTTGCAGCAAGACAGGAGAAGGGCCACCATTGCTGATTTTAACGCTAACCTCATTCGCATCAGAAGGATAAATCACCCGTGTTCCACTGATCACCACGCTGGCCAAACTATTGGCACTCAGCAGGGCAGCAACGGCAAAGGTGCAAATCTGACGCATATTGAGAGAAAGAAACTTCATTATTATAAACTCCAGATAAAACAATTGGTTGGGAGGGGAACCCCCTCCCAATCCTATTACTCGTACTGAATTGAATAAACAACGTTGCTGATCACAGTACCAGGAGTGGTTGGTGCTTCAGCGTAGTAACGAACGATATAAGGCAAGCTGGCGCTACCGCTAAGAATGCTCTTATAGGTGGTATTAGCGACCTGGCTCTGATTACCGGCTTCGATTACTGCCTGAGTTGGGCTTGAAGCATCCAGCAATTGCAGGCTGACATTTGTTGCACTACCGCTCACATTTTGCAGACGGCCTGTTACCTGATCAACTGAAGCACCCGCTTCGAAGAAAGCAGAAGCAGACTCCAGAGTCCCAGAGCAATTGTTCAGCGCCATCACAAAGCCTGTAGCGCCAGCAGTACGGGTAGCAGCTTGCAGTTGGTTAGTACCAACGGTAGGCAGAACAACGGTAGCGTCAGCAGCCTGGCCATCAACAATCACATCACAGGTTGTTGCAGTCAGTTCGCCATTAAAAGTGATAGTCCCGGTGGAAGCTGCCTGAGCCACACCAGAAGACAGAGCAACGGTTGCAATAGCAGACAGAAGAATCTTTTTCATTAAAATATTCCTTACTTACAGTGAATTTGACGTCCTTATCATTAAGAAACGTCTACAATGCTTATTTAATGTTCATCATTGAACGGGATAAAAATAACCTTCATTTAGAAGATTATTTTCAATACGCTCAAAGAATTAAAAGATGAAAAAAGTGATAAATTCCTTTTACTGTTCTGCTCAAAGTTCAAGCAATCCAAACATGGCGGTGGTTAATATGCAAACACTATAAGATTTAACTTAGTGGTAGTAAAGTAAGTATTTTTTATCAGTGATAAAAAAATATTAATACCAACATTAATAAATGGGAAAAGATAAAATTAAATGAACTATTTCCCGCATAATATTTGGTTTTATAAGTAATGATATGTTTTATTATTCAATAACTTTAATGTAAAAAAGAAAACCGTTAACACCAAACGAGGATTTACTCCTTATAACTAACTCTAGGCTAGCATATCCATTCATTATTTTGTATCCTGTTGCTGTTATACTATCGATGACTCAATGAATTGCTATGCTGCAAAGCGATACCATAATCATTAAATTTCTTTTTTTTAATTTCCACGCTTTACTATCATTTTTTGTTATCACCGATAAAAAATATTTCCTTCACAGGATGTAAGTAAAATCCTATACTACCTCTCATCAAGTGGGGCATTCTCTAAAACAGCCTCTCAACGATAGGAGGATGAACAATAAATAACCTTCCGAACATGAATATTGACCTCATGTGATAAAAGGTTATTGGTTCATCCTAAAGTTTAAAAAACAGGTATTGCTGATAAAAAATTTTGCTAACTCATTAAATTAATCCTGCCAGTCAGAAACATGTTAACAATATGTTTTTAATGTGTTTCTTGATACTAAATGAAAAGGATTTTCATGACAAAATTTATCCCAGCCTAGGTGATGGGTTTATTGCGATTGATGATCTCAGCCGCTCCTCAGCAAGCAAAGTTCAGATTGAATTTAAAACTTATATTGATACTGCCTGTGCACTGTTAATGTTCTCAAAGGCAATTTATTCGTAAGTATATTGAAAGCAGCCTGGCTCTGATGAAATTTCACTTATTGTGTTTATTTATAAAAAGATATTTATACACTAAAAATTTCCTGAGGAAACAATGAGAAAGAAAAAAGTAGTGCTTCAATGCTCCTGTAATTTTACTCAAGCTGGATTAAAATCGCTCATCAGCGATACTCATTTATCTGGACAACTTGAGATTGTTGCCAGTACCGATAATTTAAAATACTGCGAGACTCTTCTAAGCTGTTTGCCGACTGTGGATATCGTGATCCTGACACTCAGCAACAGCGATTATAATCTTGCCGCGCTGTTGCGTTTTATTGGTGAATATTTACCGCAAACGTCACCTTCCTGCAAAGTCGTGTTGCTCAGTGAAGTGGCGTATGTTGACGTACTGAAAAACTATTTTAGCGGGCTACAAAACGTCTGGCTCACACTGGATAGCTCAATCAGCCTGGAAGAGTTGCAAAAACGCTTGCTGGAGACTGTTCCTTCCCACCAGGAACAGTGTGAAGATACCGGCAGATTTTCTGCCATGCTCACGTCACGCGAGTGGGTGGTGTTACAAAACTTACTGGCTGGAAAAACGCCAAGCCAGATAGCTAACGATTTACAACTAAACTACAAAACGATAAGCCACCACAAACGAGCTGCATTAACGAAGCTGGGTATGCGTTCATTATGCCCCTTATTGGTTCGCAACCATGCCCTAAATAATTGGAAAAATGTGACGTAGTGCCCCCAAGAACTTAGATAAATCAGTGGGGAATCATGTACCACAAGCCAGGGTATCAGATAAAGAAAGAGACTTATGTAAACTGATTAACTACAGAATATGGTTGACAGTATTAACCTAACTTTCGTTGAACGATGTTGAGAGAACAAACAGCTTGCGCCTATCAGCGGCCACATTATACCTAGCTGAACTTGACATATTCATTTGGTATTAAATTATTTTTTTGACATCAGGATAGAAATGCCAGCACCTCTTTCTATCTTGTTAGTCTTTTCCTTTACACCTGATTCATAAAAAGTAATTATTGTTCATAGAGTTATCGTAAAATCACCTATTTTATATTTCACAAGCATCAATTGAACATAAAAAATTAGTAATGGATGAAAAAGATAAAATATTCATGAGAAACCTACCCAAACCCAATCAGCTGAAAATGTTCCAGTCAATTATAGAACATGGCAGCTTTCGTGCAGCGGCTAAAGCCCTACATCAAACTCAGCCCGCTTTAACACAATCAATGAACGAGCTTGAGAAGATGTTAGGCACGCAGTTGATGATCCGCGGACCTCGTGGTGTTGTGCTGACTGATGCAGGGAAACTCTTTGAACCTCGTGTACAGCTAATATTGAAAGAATTAGAGCGCGCTGTTACTGAAACAAAACAATTTAGCGCAGCATCCAGAGGCACCATTGAGTTAGGGAGTTCTTCTTTGCCCTTCTTTACCATGCTACCTCCGGCAATTTTACGTTTTCAAAAACGTTTTCCACAAATCAGTATCAATATCACGGAAGGGCAGATTTCTGAACTTTTGCCAGCCTTACGCGCTGGGAAATTAGACTTTATTATCGGCGCTGCATCGTCTGAAGATATTATCTCCAGCGAATTTATCGAGGAACCGTTCTTTACCGCTCCTTTTGGTATATTGGCACACCGGGAGCATCCGTTGGCTCAAAGCCACTCACTACAGCAGCTCCAAGGGGCTAAATGGTATTTGCCGACCTCACAATTAGGTTACTACAACCAACTGGATACTTTTTTGTTTCCCGAAGGGAAACAATCGCCACAAATGGTGATCAGAGGGGGAACTGCAATCATGGCGATACAGATGGTGCTGAATGCAGGTTTCTTAACAGTAGCAGCCAAGGAAACGTTACGAGTACCTTACCTAAATCAGTTATTGTGTACGATACCGATTAGCGAACCATTACCAGATGCATCTTACAGTTTTATCTACTCCCGGCGTTTACCACTGACGCAGGTTGCCAGAAAGATGATGGATAAGCTGTTGTGGGAATGCAAAAACTATCCTTGGTATGAAGAAAACGAAGCTAAACCAGCTTTTCTGACGAGCACACCATAAACTTTATCAGCTCTTTATCAACCACAGAGAACATTATCCATAAAGAAGCACCTTTCTAGCTCTTTGAAGGCCGCCCCATCATCACTACAATGAGTTAAAAATTTTATGGGCATTTTTCCAGCTTTTATCGGGAGGATAATGATAATAATGGAACAAAAGAACTTTCACCTTAAGTGATAATATCAACATTGGCTCACGGCGAGTTAGAATGGCAGGCAGTAAAAACCCATTGATATTTAAAGACATTGTAAAACCAATGCGTCATTCTTGATAAAAAAAAAGAATTAGCTATGATTGATTAATACTTAAAGAAAAAATTCATTCACATAATTAGTGTTATCTTTTATAAAATTCATAATGGTGCACTATGAAAGAACTCCCCAAAATTAATCAACTCAGGAACTTTCAAGCCATAATTCGTTATGGAAGTATCAGAACCGCATCGCAAGCTTTGTTTCAAACACAACCCGCCATGACCAAAAGCCTTCAGGAATTAGAACGAATTCTGGGTGTTTCTTTATTGGCCAGAGGGCCTCAAGGTATGACGCTCACTAAAATGGGGCGTATCTTTGAACCCAGAGTTAATATGATACTCAATGACCTGGAAAGGGCCATAGATGAACTACACCAATCAAATGAACTCTCGCAAGGTACGATATCCTTTGGCTGCTCCCACCTGCCAGCATTTAGCATAATGCCCTCTTTGATTAATAAATTCCAAGAGCAGCATCCGGCTTCCAGTATTACCATTGTTGAGGGGCAACTTTCAGAATTAATGACATCGTTGCGATTAGGGAGATTAGATTTCTTTATTGGTATAGCGTCACCTGAAATATCCATGAGTGAGTTTTCCGTTGAGTATTCAATCAATGCAGAATTTTGTATTATTGCTCGCAATGGGCATCCTTTAATTAAAAGCACCTCATTAGATCAATTAAAAGGTGCCAAATGGTATTTCCCTAACGCCAGAACCGGGCACTATAAAACATTAGAGAAATTTATTTTCCCACAAGGGAGAGCTAATGGCGATACACTTATTTATGGTGATTCAATGAGTATTGGTGAACAGTTGGTTTTAAACAAAGACTATCTGTTCGTCGGCCCTAAAGCGATCCTCAAAGTACCTTATATAAAAGACCTTATATCAATGGTTCCGATCAAAGAAGAATTACCGGATGCTTTGTACATTTTGATTTACAAACAGCAACAAGGTCTAACGCCGTTGGCTAAACGGTTAATGGATGAGATCAGCACCACATGTTCCGATTTTTTCTCTGATAATACGTAGCCACGTTTAGCGATAATAGGCATCGCCTTGCCTATTTCACGTTTATCCCCAGTTTACAGGCGAAAACTGAGGATAACTCTCTTGTTGCAACATCAATAATTCTCAAACTCAACAATCAATGTAACGTCGGCTTTTTATTTTCCGGTGCCGTTGGCTTACGACGGGTAAATTCGGTATGGCAAAGGATCGCAGCAACTCGCACATATTCCACCACTTCTTCCAACGACTGTTCTAACTCCTCCTGGTCTTCGTCTTCGTCATAGCCCAATTGAGCAATATTGCGCAAATCATCTATAGCTTCCCCCACTTCGTCTTTCACCTGCGCCAGTTTTGGCTGCATCATTCCTAACCCTAACAGGAAGTGATTCACCCACCCCGCCAGCGCGTCAGCACGATCAAAAACATCGACCGCTTCACCTTCCGGCATCAGCAACTGGAACATAAAGTCATCGTCTTCCAGCGTATCACGCGTCGCCTCATGCAATTGTTGCAATGGCATACTCAACGCCTGCGGGAAGGCGATACCTTCGTTGGTCAACTCGAACACCAGCGTCAACCAGCTGGCATCACGGTTGCCGCCGCACAAAAGGCCACTGATCAGGCCATGCATTTCTGCGGCCGTTAAGGCTACTGCCTGCTGGTTGAGAGCGGCGGTCAAAGATTGGTAATTGGGAAATGTATTCAATATAGACATGCGCATTCGTCGTCGTTGGCAAGATAAGTTCGTGTTATGCTACCACCAAGGTCAGTCGCGATACCAGTTGAGTGCGACACCTCAGTGGTGGGTTATCATTATGCTACGCCAGTATCCGTACTTTGTCAGTGTAGGGTAAATGCAGTAAATACGCATTTTGAAATCTTTTTTTATCTGCTAATGTCTAACAAAGTAGATAACAATCAGGTACTGAAGATACTTGGCGGATTCGCTAACAACCCTGTAATTTCAAACACAAAGGTGTTAAAAAAGGGTTGTATCTTGGTAGCGAGATATATATAGTGGCGCCCGCTTTGAGTTGCCCGGCAAAGGTGATCGGGGCTGGTGCTAAATTTAGGCAGGAAGGTGGCATGTCTGCACAACCGGTAGATATTCAAATTTTTGGCCGTTCATTAAGAGTTAATTGCCCGCCAGAACAACAAGATGCGTTGAACATGGCAGCAGAAGATCTTAACCAACGGTTGCAAGATCTTAAAGTTCGCACTAGAGTCACAAATACAGAGCAACTCGTTTTTATCGCAGCATTGAATGTCTGTCACGAACTTGCTCAAGAACGCTTGAAAACGCGTGATTATGCGGCCAATATGGAACAACGCATCCGTATGCTGCAACAGACCATTGAGCAGGCATTGCTTGAACAAGGTCGCATCTCTGAACGTCAGGATGTACAATTCGAATAACGTAAGTTGCTGAAGTTGAAGGTTTCAGCAATGAGTAAAAAATTTCTCTGAGATGTTTGCCAGCGGGTCAGTCCCCTGAGCCGATATTTAGTACCAACAGAATGTGATGTTCCGCGACCGGTGTGCATGCTCGGCCCGTCCGAGAAGCCTTAAGGTTGTGACAGCGCGTTCACCTTGAACCATGGGTTCAAGGGTTACAGCCTGCGACGGCATCTCGGAGATTCCCTTCATTTAGTGTTTTCAATGTGTTAGTTCACTATGTCACACGAATTCAGCATTATGCCTTTTCAACCCCAGTTCACCCAGCAACGCCAAACTATCCGCAACGAAATCCGTCAACGGCGCCGGGCTTTAACAGCAGCACAGCAACACGATTTTGCGTTGCAGATTGCCGTTCGTGTTACACAGCATCCACGCCTTCAAGCGGCGCAGCACATTGCGGTATTTCTCTCCTTCGATGGTGAACTGGATACCCACCCGCTGATTAAGCAATTATGGCAACTGGGTAAGCAGGTCTATTTGCCGGTATTGCACCCGTTCAACCCTGGCAACCTGCTGTTTCTGCGTTATTCCCCGAATACGCCGCTGGTACACAACCGGTTTAATATTCTGGAGCCTGTGCTTGATGTACGTACCGTTTTGCCGGTATCACTGTTGGATATTGTTCTGACGCCGCTGGTAGCGTTCGATTCGGCGGGCCAGCGGTTGGGAATGGGGGGCGGATTTTACGATCGCACCTTGCAGAATTGGCAACATCACGGCCCCTACCCGATAGGGTTGGCCCATGATTGCCAACATATAGAACAGTTACCAGTAGAACAGTGGGACATCCCGCTGCCGGAGATCATCACACCGTCGCGCACATGGGCGTGGGATAGCAAAAGGCCGGATTTCTCCGGCCTCAGCGTTTAGTCGTACCCCCGATCAGAACAGTAAGCGAGCGCGAATCGTGCCTTCAATCGCTTTCATACGTTGCAACGCCGCCGCCGCACGCTCGGTTTCCGCTTCGATATCAATTACCACGTAACCGATCTCTGCCCCGGTTTGCAGGTACTGAGCCGCGATATTCACACCTTCCTCTGCGAAGATCTGGTTAATCTGCGTCAGAATACCTGGGCGGTTTTCGTGGATGTGCAGCAAGCGGCTGGAATTCGGACCATGCATCGGCAACGACACTTCCGGGAAGTTAACCGCAGACAGCGTAGAACCGTTGTCGGAGTATTTCGCCAGTTTCCCGGCCACTTCGTCACCAATGTTTTCTTGCGCTTCCTGCGTCGAACCACCGATGTGCGGCGTCAGCAACACATTATCAAACTCGCACAGCGGCGAATTGAACGGATCGCTGTTAGTCGCAGGTTCTTCAGGGAAAACGTCTATCGCCGCCCCTGCCAAATGGTTGCTGGCCAATACATCGCATAGTGCCGGAATATCCACCACGGTGCCGCGCGAAGCGTTAATCAGGATCGCTCCTGGTTTCATCATTGCCAGTTCTTCGGCACCTATCATATTCTTGGTTGATAGCGTTTCTGGTACATGCAGCGTCACGACATCGCTCATATTAAGCAAATCAGACAGATGCCGTACCTGCTGCGCGTTACCCAGCGGCAGTTTGTTCTCAATATCGTAGAACGATACTTTCATTCCCAAACCTTCAGCCAGAATACCGAGCTGCGTACCGATATGGCCGTAACCGATAATCCCCAGCTTCTTGCCACGGGCTTCAAACGAACCAACGGCCAGTTTCTGCCAGATACCGCGATGCGCTTTGGCGTTAGCGGAAGGGATCCCACGCAACATCAGCAGCAATTCCCCCAGCACCATTTCGGCTACGGATCGGGTATTGGAGAATGGCGCATTAAACACTGGAATGCCGCGCTTGGTCGCCGCTTTCAAATCAACCTGGTTGGTACCGATACAAAAACAACCCACCGCCACCAGTTTCTCTGCGGCAGCGAAAACTTCTTCGGTAAGATTGGTACGCGATCGAAGGCCGATGAAGTGCGCATCACGAATGGATGCTTTGAGCGATTCGGTGTCTAACGCACCTTTATGATATTCAATGTTGGTATATCCGGCAGCACGCAGATTATCTACCGTGCTCTGGTGAACCCCTTCCACCAACAGGAACTTAATCTTGTCTTTCTCCAATGATACTTTTGCCATTTACCTGACCCTATATTCAGACTCCAAAAGTGGCTGCCATACCCCTCTTACTTGAAAGTACTTTGGGTATACAAGACAGCACGTCCCCCCAACATAGCAAAAATAACGCGTCCGGCAATACAAACGATTGCTCTCCCGTTCATGGCGGAGAGCATACCGCCGGTGGTTTTTGGTAGAAAATGCCACCAGGGAAAAATTCGGCAGGAACTTAGCGGACATTCTTGCAGTAATGTGACATATATCACCAAATTTAGCCATTTTCAGAAAAGATGTTTTAGGGGGGATTATGTAAAGCAGAGAGCAGATGAGCGCAGTCAACTGCGCCCAGCAAGCATCTTTATTTCACGACTTTTTTAACGCCATTCGGTGTCCCTACCAGTGCGACATCCGCGCCACGGTTGGCGAACAGGCCGACGGTCACCACACCTGCAATACTGTTGATTTTATTCTCCAACGCCACAGCATCAAGAATATTCAGATTATGGACGTCCAGAATCACATTACCATTGTCGGTCAACACGTTCTGGCGATATTCCGGCAAACCACCCAACTTCACCAATTCACGCGCCACATAGGAGCGCGCCATCGGGATCACTTCCACCGGCAGCGGGAATTTACCCAACACATCAACCTGCTTGGTTGCATCAACAATACAGATGAACTGGCGGGCAATCGCCGCAATGATCTTTTCTCGGGTCAGGGCAGCACCGCCCCCTTTGATCATCTGCATCTGGCCGTTGATCTCATCCGCGCCATCAACATAAATATCCAGCGAGTCCACTTCATTGCTGTCAAAAACGTGAATTCCCAGGCTTTTCAATTTGGCAGTGGACGCATCGGAGCTGGATACCGCCCCCTCGATCTGATTTTTGATCGAACCAAGCGCATCAATAAAATGAGCCGCCGTGGAACCCGTACCCACCCCGACAATCGTGCCGGGTTTCACATATTCCAGTGCCGCCCAGCCCACCGCTTTTTTCAGTTCATCCTGAGTCATGATTGGTTTATAGCCTATGTACGAAAACGTGGGCGTATTATAGGGCAAAACGCTGTTTTTCACTTCGGCAGGATCACACTTATTCACCTTGCTGCACATTTTTCTCCGCACCGGCTCAAGTACCACGCGCTGTGGTTTGAAATCACGCGATTTTTTCACCCGGGAAATTGTAAAAATGTGGCATAGTGCCAATATCAGTTTACTTTTAAGGGATATCTCTCCGATGAAACGCCCAGATTATCGGACGCTGCAAGCGCTGGACACCGTGATCCGTGAACGTGGTTTTGAACGTGCGGCGCAAAAGCTTTGTATCACCCAATCGGCAGTATCCCAACGCATTAAACAGCTGGAAAACCTGTTCGGCCAACCGCTGCTGGTGCGCACCGTGCCCCCGCGCCCGACAGAGCAAGGGCAAAAACTCCTGGCGCTGCTGCATCAGGTTGAATTGTTAGAGGAGGAGTGGCTGGGTAATGACAACGGCATTGATACACCGTTGCTGCTGTCGTTGGCGGTCAACGCCGACAGTCTGGCAACCTGGCTGTTACCGGCGTTGAAACCGGTGCTGGCCGATTCCCCAATCCGTTTAAATTTGCAGGTAGAAGACGAAACCCGCACCCAAGAGCGGCTGCGCCGGGGTGAAGTAGTGGGAGCGGTGAGTATCCAACCGCAGCCACTGCCAAGCTGTCTGGTGGATCGGTTGGGGGCATTAGATTATCTGTTCGTCGCGTCCAAAGGGTTTGCCGAACGCTATTTTCCCAACGGCGTTACCCGTTCAGCCTTGCTGAAAGCACCGGCAGTCGCGTTTGATCATCTTGATGATATGCACCAGGCGTTTTTGCAGCAAAATTTCGATCTTTCGCCAGGCAGTGTGCCATGCCATATCGTTAACTCTTCGGAAGCCTTTGTGCAGTTGGCACGGCAGGGCACTACCTGTTGTATGATCCCACATCTACAGATTGAGAAAGAATTAGCCTCTGGAGATCTGCTCGATCTGACACCGGGCCTGTTCCAACGCCGTATGCTGTTCTGGCACCGTTTTGCCCCTGAAAGCCGCATGATGCGCAAGGTGACTGATGCGTTGTTGGCTCACGGTCACCAGGTGTTAAGGCAGGATTAAGAGAGGGTGCAATTGCTGCACCCTGATATCGCTTACTGCGCTGCGTTACGCTGCAACTCAAACACCACATCAACCCGATCGTCAAAGCGAATACTTTGCTGCTCATAGGTTTGCGCTACATCGCTTTCCGGCGCAGACGCAGCCTTATACATACGCGCCATCGGCATTGGCTGAGGTTCAGCAACGTGATAACTGATGCTGTACACCGGCCCTAGCGTGGTTTGGAACCCTTTTGCCAATGAAGCCGCTTGCCGGGTCGCATTTTCTATCGCTTTCTGGCGCACCTGTTCACGGTAACCTTCTGGGTTTGCCACCCCTAATTCAACCGCGCGGATCTCATTCAGGCCAGACTTCAATGCACCGTCCAGCAGCTCGTTCAGCTTATCCAACTGACGCAGCGTCACCTGCACCTGGCGCACGGCACGGTAGCCTTTCAGCACCGATTTTCCCGTTTTCAGATAATCATATTCCAGCTGCGTCTGTAGATTGGCTGCATCGATATCTTTCTTTTCAATACCGTTTTTTTGCAGGAAATCAAAATACTGCGCCACGCGTTCATCAACCTGCTTTTTCGCCTGAGCGGCATCTTGGGCGGAAACGCTCACTTCAATCGTCAATGTTGCGATATCCGGGGTGGCCTCCACGCTGGCAGAACCGGAAGTCACTACGTGCGGCCCTGCTGGCAGCTCCGCCGCGTGCAGCGCCAGCGGTAACGCACCTAATCCAATCATTGTGGCGATAGCCAATGCTTTCAGCTTCACAGTATCTCCTTAACTTAGAATGGCAAACTTTACTCTTGGCCTAAAGCTAGCATATCCGGCGGCATTTTCTATTCGGAATAGTGACAAATTCTCATTAATGGGCGCCTTGCCAGGCCAATTGCAGGGCAATTCCCCACATAACCAGCCCCACCAGCAGGTTAATAACCCGCTGCGCAGTTTGGGTTTTCAGCCATGGGGCCAACCACGAAGCCAGCAAAGCCAAACCAAAGAACCAAATGATGGAAGCACTGATCGCGCCAAGGGCAAACCAGGAACGGATCTCCGGTGCCAGTTGGCCGCCAAAGCTACCGAGCACCACAAAGGTATCAAGATAAACATGCGGGTTCAGCCAGGTTACTGCCAGCATCGTTACTACAATGCGCCAGCGGCTTTGTTTCATCTCTGCGGCAGTGGCCAGCGCCAAATGCTGGCTGAATGCGGTGCGGAAAGCGCCCCAGCCGTACCACAGCAAAAAAGCCACCCCAGCCCAGGTTACCAATGCCAACAACAGCGGCGAACGGCTCAACAAGGCGCTGCCGCCAAAAATACCGGCACAAATCAGAACAATGTCACTCAATGCGCACAGCGAAGCGATCATCAAATGATATTGGCGACGCACTCCTTGGTTCATGACAAAGACGTTTTGCGGGCCAAGCGGCAGGATCATCGCAGCGCCCAAGGCAAAACCTTGAAAAAAGATGGCTAACATTTTATTCCCTCTAAAAACACGGTCATTACCCTGCGAAATGCAGCGTGTTGGCCGCATTGCGATGCTGAGAGCGCCAGAAAAGCGGCGCGAGCCGTTCAACACGCGCATCATACGAAGAGATAATTATTAGGGGAAATGGATATTTCTAATGCAGCATCAGCATTGCTAATATTCAATCGTAGGTCATAAACCCCAACTCTTGGGAAATACGCTGCGCCGTGGCCAGCACCGGTTTCATCAACGATTTCACACCCACCTGCTGTAGCTTGGCGGTCGGCAGGGAAACCGATACGGCATAAGGCACACGTTGCTGGATATCGAACACCGGGGCAGCAATGCAGGAAACGCCCAGTTCATTTTCTTCACGATCCATCGCCATCCCCTGCTTGCGGATATTGGCCAGTTCCTCATACATCTTCGGCAATTCGGTAATGGTATTGCGCGTCAGAGACTGGATCGCCTGCTGGTGAGTTTCCCAGTAATGGTCCGGGTAATCACTTTTGCCATACGCCATGAAAATCTTACCCATTGCTGAACAATACAAAGGCATATGCTGGCCGATATAGGCACGAGTGCGCATCATGCCGGTAGTGGGTTCCAGCTTGTAGATCAGGATCACATGGTCATCTTCGCGGCTGGAGAAGTTTACCGTTTCACCCACTTCCAGATTCAGTTGCTCCAGATGCGGTGCCGCCACATGGATGATATTCAGCGAAGACAGAGCTTTCTGACCAATAGAAATAAATTTGGTCGTTAACCGATAGCTGCCAGGTGAAGGTGCCTGCGTGACGTAACCACTGGCATGCAGCCCCTGCAACAGGCGATGCACCGTGCTTTTGTTCATCTCAGCCAGTTCAGAGAGGTGTGCCAGTGGGCAGCCATTGGGGAAATTACTCAATATTTCAATTAATTGCAAACCACGAAACAGGCTTTGGCTACCCAGCGGCTTGTCTTTTTTATCATCTTTCTCGTCAACAGCTTTCACACTCATAACAAACAATCTCCAATATCGAACCGCCTGCCAATGCCACGGCGTGGTATACCTTTGCCCTTCAAATCGCAGCCAGGCAGCAATTTGCAAGCCATGGGGTATAACCGGCTCTTTGCCAGGAATGTTACCCTAACGGCCAAATCAGGTGAAGGCGGAACGCCGTTTCATTGTCGGCAGCCCCCTTGAAATGTGCAACATTCTGGCAACTTCAGAAGTGAGTTATAGGTCACAAATTCGCAAAGACAAAAATAATCCCTTGTTTATTAAGCACAATTAAAAACCGTTCGGCTTTGCTTTAGATCAGCGTTCGGCCTATTATTTTTGAAATTGAATTTCGCATTGTGAAATATAAAGTTTAATTAACCAGCAAATTTGTCTTGTTTGCAGCGCACAAACGGCGCAAACCGGACACAGAGGCGCATCACATGACTCAAAGCAACGTGGTTCAACCCATGCTAGCACTCAGTAATATCGTGAAGCGGTTTGGCGGCAACGTCGCAGTTAACGATGTCAGCCTGCGGGTGATGCCCGGTGAAGTTCTGGCACTGTTGGGAGAAAACGGTGCGGGTAAATCAACCTTGATCAAGGTACTGGCTGGCGTTTACCCACGCGATAGCGGTGATATCCGCTTTCAGGGCAACAGCATAGCCTCAGCCGCAGCGCTAAAAAGCGCCAATCATCAGCCTATCGCTTTCATCCATCAGGATTTAGGGCTGATCGAATGGATGACGGTGGCGGAAAATATGGCGCTGGTGATGGGTTTCCCACGCCGTTTCGGGCTGATTGACTGGCGCGCTATCCGCCAGCGTGCCAGCGAAGCATTACAGGATGTGGGGATTGTCTTGGAGCCAGACGCCCGAGTGTTTGAACTTTCCCGCACCGAAAAATCATTGTTGGCGATCGCACGAGCAATAGCGGTGAACGCCGAACTGTTGGTGTTGGACGAGCCCACGGCGTCGCTGCCCGCCAATGACGTGCGCCATCTGTTTGCCGTAATCAATCGGCTGCGAGCCAAAAAAGTCGGCATGATTTATGTTACCCATCGGCTGGATGAGGTGATGGAAATTGCCGATCGGGTTTGCGTCATGCGCGATGGGCGCTATGTCGCCGGAGGTAACACGGCAGATTATTCACTGCGCGATCTGGTGCAGATGATCGTCGGCGAAGCGATGCCCAGCAACCAGCGTCAACCGTTGCCAGAACAGCAACCGCCGGTATTGCAGCTCACTGACGTGGTGGTCGGTGACATCGGCCCGGTCAGTTTCAGCCTGCAACCGGGTGAAATGCTGGCGTTAGCCGGGCTGCGCGGTGCCGGGCAGGAAGAAATTGGCCGCCTGCTGTTTGGCCTGCGCCAGCACGAGAGCGGCGCGATCCAATTCCGCAATCGGCCTTACGCTGCCACCCATCCGCAACAGGCAATGGCCTGCGGTGTTTCACTGGTCACGGGCGATCGCACCGGTGAAAGCCTGGTCCTGTCGATGAGCGTGCGCGAAAACCTGTTTATCAACCCCTGCGCCGGTGGCCACAAGCTGCTGGCACGCTACAGCCGCCACGCCGAAATCGCCGCCAGCGAACAGAAAGTACAGTTGTTCGACGTGCGGCCACAGGACGTCAATATCGATATCAGCGCCTTGTCCGGCGGCAACCAGCAAAAAGTGGTGATGGCACGTTGGCTGCATTTGGGCGCGCCCTTACTGATCCTGGAAGATCCTACCGCCGGAGTTGATGTGGGCGCACGGGCGGAAATCTATCACCTGTTAAATCAATCTCTGGCAGCAGGCGTAGCCGTATTGGTGATTTCCAACGATTTCGAGGAGATTGCCCATCTCTGCAACCGTGCCTTGGTGTTCAACCGGGGCAAGGTGGTCGGCGAGCTCAAAAACCAACAAGTCTCATTCGCTAATTTATTGGAGCTGGCCTCTGCCAGCGCTGAGGAAGCCGTGGTGGAGAAACTGCATGTCGAATAAAACATCTATTAAATCAACAGCATTAGAACAACGTGTCAGCTTGGCGCAAGACGGCGCTGGTCCGTGGTTAATGCAGATCCTCACCCGTTATGGCCTGCTTCTGCTGTGTATTCTGCTGGTGATCCTGTTTTCACTGACCACGCCGTCGTTTGCCTCAATGCTGACGTTACAGGCGATCCTGTCCAGCAAAGCCAAAATCGCGCTGCTGGCGCTGGCAGCGACTATTCCGATGATCGTCGGCAAGATCGATCTTAACGTCGGTTTCGGTATTGTGCTGTGGCACATTCTGGCGATCACCTTACAGGTGGAATACGGGTTTTCCTGGCAGATGGCGGTCTTAACCGTTTTGGTGATTTCCGCGCTGTATGGCCTGTTGAACGGTATTCTGGTGGCATTGGCAGATATCGACAGCTTCGTCGCCACCCTGGGTTCCGGCACCGTGCTGTATGCAGTGGCCCTGTGGCACTCCGGCGGGCGGCAGATTGTCGGTGACTTACCCGACGCCTTTATCGCCCTGCACCATACCGAACTTGCCGGTATTCCGATCGTCGCCTTCTATGTGCTGTTCGTCGCCATCATCCTGTGGCTGAGCACCGAACACACCCCGCTGGGGCGCTGCATGTATGCGGTAGGCGGCAACCCGGCAGCCGCCCGGTTGAATGGTATTTCCGTCAACCGCTTTACCATTGGCGCTTTCATGGCCTCCAGCGTGCTCACCGGCTTTAGCGGCGTGCTGATCGCCGCTGAACAAGGGGTCGGGCAGGCCAGCGTCGGCATGGATTACTTATTACCCGCCTTGGTCGGTGCTTTCCTTGGCAGCACCACTATTCGCCCTGGCCGGGTCAACGTCTGGGGCACCGTGATCGGTATTGCCATTCTGGCGATCGGCATTGCCGGTATCCAACAGTTTGGCGGTGAATTCTGGGTTGAACCCTTGTTCAACGGTACCACGCTGCTGCTTTCCATCACGTTGGCGGGCTATGCCCAGCGCCGCCGGTTACTCAATCAAAAAGCGGTACAACACAGTCAGGCGACTTTCGCCAAAAAGAATAACCAGAAGACGATCAATCCTTCCTCAGGAGTTCACCAATGAAACATTTTTGGATATTACCAGGGTTCACCACGTTACTGTTAACCACTGCACCGGTATGGGCTGATGCCTATCTCGATCAGGCCACCGCTGCGGTGAACAAGGCCACGGCCAGCGCCAGCCAGTGGAATGGCCCCACCAGCGGCCCGCGGTTGCTGCCGAATAAAAAAATCATTTTTATTGCTTCCGATATGAAGAACGGCGGCGTGCAGGGGGTACAGCAAGGGCTGAGCGAAGCCGCCAAAGCGGCGGGCTGGCAGTTGGAAACGCTAGACGGCGGTGGTTCGGTAAAGGATCAGTTGTCATCGCTCAATCAGGCAATCGCCCAGAAACCTGACGGCATTGTCATTGGCGGCTGGAACCCTAACGTAGCCAAAATCCCGCTCAAAAAGGCGATCCAGCAAGGCATCGTGCTGACCGCCTGGCACGCAGTGCCAGAACCCGGCCCAATCGCCAAATATGACGTGTTCTATAACGTCACCTCCGATTCCAATGAGGTGGCGCGCATCGCTGCGCAATACGCTGTGGTGCAATCCGGTGGGCAGGCCAACGTGCTGATCTTTACCGATTCGCTGTACCAAATCGCATTGGATAAAGCCAATGTGATGAAAGAAGAAATCGGCAAATGCCGTGGTTGCACCGTGCTGGAATTTATCGATACGCCGCTGGCAGATACTGCCAGCCGTATGCCAACCATGACGTTCAGCCTGTTGCAGAAATACGGCGACAAATTCCAGTACGCACTGGCGATCAACGATCTGTACTTCGATTTTATGGCTCCGGCGCTGAAAACCGCCGGTAAAGGAGGCAGCCATGCCCCGTATAACATCTCGGCCGGTGATGGTTCGATTTCTGCCTATCAGCGTATCCGTTCAGGAGACAGCCAGTCTGCCACCGTGCCAGAACCACTGAAACTGCATGGCTGGCAGTTGCTGGATGAATTCAACCGCGCCTTTGCCAAACAGCCGCCTTCTGGCTATGTCACACCGGCGCATCTGGTCACCCGTGATAATGTCGCCAGCGATGGCGGTGCCAATAACCTGTACGACCCGCAGAACGGCTATCAAGGGCATTACAAAGCCATCTGGGGCGTGAAGTAAGCGGAGGAATTGCCATGATTGAACAACCACTTGAACGCTTATGCTCACCTGCCATCTGGGCCGAAGGCCCGGTATGGCTGCCACAGCAAGATGCCGTGGTGTTTAGCGACGTGAAGGGCAACCGTATGTTTCACTGGGCGCGTAACGGGGAACTCAGCCTGTGGCGTTCCCCTGCGCATTATGCCAACGGCAATGCCCGGGATGCTGAAGGGCGCGTCATCACCTGCGAACACGGGCGGCGCGCCATCAGCCGCACCGAGCATGACGGCAGCCTCACCTTGCTGGTTGAACGCGTGGACGGTAAACGTTTCAACTCCCCCAACGACGTCGTGGTGCGCTCTGACGGCACGCTGTGGTTTACCGATCCCCCCTACGGCATCATCGGTGATGAAGAGGGGTATAAAGCGGAAAGCCAGGTGGTCGGCTGTTACCTGTATTGCTTCGATCCGCGCGATAACGCACTGCACATTGCCGCCAGCGATCTGCAACGGCCAAACGGGTTAGCTTTCTCGCCGGATGAACGCCTGCTGTACGTAGCCGATATGTCAATTGTCGATTTCCCTACGCTTGGCCGCCGTGAACTGCGGGTGTGCCCGGTAGAGGGGTTCAAGCTGGGGGCCAGCAGCCATTTCGCCCAGGTTGCTCCTGGCTTTCCAGACGGTTTCTGCCTTGATGCCACTGGCAACCTGTTTTGCAGCTGTGCCGACGGGGTGATTATTTTCAATCCTCAAGGTAAACAAATCGGCAAAATTCCGGTGCCAGAATGCGTTTCCAATTGCACCTTCGGTGGGCCAGACGGTAATGAACTGTACATTACGGCCACCACATCGCTCTATCGGGTAGTCTTGAATACCCGCGGATAACCGGTAGTTTTCCTGATACAGGGTGAGCCTGCCTCGCCCTGCTTTGTGACGCCTGTAGCACGGTAATTCCCGCAAAATGTGTTGCCAGTCACAAAAACATTAAATTAATTTAACCATTTGTTTTTAAACACCTACTTACTTCCCTTCCGCTTTGACTTCATTCCAGTGCAGGTATAGCATTAATTTGAAATTCAATTTCGCATAATGAAATTTAAAGATCTACAAACACACAAAACGCCGTAGCGGAGACGTCGCATGAGAGTGAGTTACACCGAATTAAAGCAACAATTCAAACGCGTGCTGCTGGCGCGAGGCGTAGTGGAAGCAACGGCAGATGCGTGCGCCGAGATGTTTGCTGAAACCACCGAAAGCGGTGTTTATTCCCACGGTGTGAACCGTTTTCCCCGTTTTATTCAGCAGTTGGAGGCTGGCGACATCATCCCCGACGCTAAACCGAGCAAACTGCTGGCGCTGGGTGCTATCGAGCAATGGGATGCGCAGCAAGGGATCGGCAACCTGATTGCCCGCCAGATGATGGATCGTGCCATGCAGTTGGCCGATCGGCATGGCATCGGCCTGGTGGCGCTGCGTAATGCCAACCACTGGATGCGCGGCGGTAGCTATGGTTGGCAGGCAGCGGAAAAAGGTTACATCGGTATCTGCTGGACGAATTCGATTGCCGTGATGCCGCCCTGGGGAGCTAAAGAGTGCCGCATCGGCACCAATCCGCTGATCGTGGCCGTGCCGAGTAACCCAATCACCATGGTGGATATGTCGATGTCGATGTTCTCTTACGGCGCATTGGAAACCCACCGTTTGGCAGGCAACACGTTGCCGGTGGAGGGCGGCTTTGACAATGATGGCAACCTGACGCGTGATCCGGCCACCATTGAACAGAATCGGCGTATTTTACCCATGGGTTATTGGAAAGGTTCAGCGCTCTCGGTGGTGCTGGATATGGTTGCCACCCTGCTGTCTGGCGGCCATTCCGTTGCGGAAATCACCGAAGATAACCGCGATGAATACGCTGTTTCACAGGTGTTTATCGCCATTGAGATCGAACGCCTGATCGACGGCAAAACGCGCGATGAAAAATTGCAGCGCATCATGGATTACATCACCAGCGCCGAGCGCGATAACCCCGAGGCTGCGATTCGCCTGCCGGGCCACAAATTCCCGCCTATTCGTGCCGAAAACCAGCGTAACGGTATTCCGGTTGACGATCGCATCTGGGCGCGCATTCAGGCGCTCTAACAGGAAAACGCTATGATATTCAGCCATATTGCCCATACGGCAGCAGAGCATTATCCCCCGGCCATCGCTAACGCCGTGGCTTATTTGCAGAAAACCGACTTCACCGCCCTGCCCGCCGGGCGTTATGAAGATGCAGAAACCGGCTATGTAGTGCAGATACTGGACCTATACACCCAAGCCAAAAACACGCTGCGCCCAGAGGTACACCGCAAAAATATCGACGTACAGTTTCTGGTGAGCGGCACCGAACTTATCGGCGTTGCCATCGATAACGGTCATAACGTTATCGAGCAGGAGTTATTAGAACAGCGCGACATTATTTTTTATCAAGACATGGAGGATGAATCTTGGCTGACCATGCAGCCGGGTAATTTTGCGGTATTTTTTCCGCAGGACGTTCATCGCCCAGCCTGTATTAACCAACACCCATGCAATATTAGAAAAGTGGTGGTGAAAATACCGCTGGCATTATTTATTAAGACGAATGAATAAACCGAAAAATTTAATTATTTAATACCGTTTGGTTAAAGCTAACTCATTCTCTTTCCTTTGGGGAGAAAGAAAGCTTTCTATGCAGCATGGCGCTACGCAAGTAAAAATACGGACTTATTTCGAGTTATATCCTAAATAATTCGAGTTGCACATCGGCGGCAAGCGCTGGCCCGCAGGGTGATAACTGGGCACAGCCAACGCCCATACCGCTTGAAGGATGACGGGTATAACCCTATTTACGTGAAGGTATTAATAATATGAATACAGCCTCTATTTCTATTGGCCGTAGCCAGGCCATACCTAAATTACGCTGGTTGCGAATAGTTCCTCCTATTCTTATTACCTGCATTATTTCTTATATGGATCGAGTTAATATTGCCTTCGCTATGCCCGGAGGCATGGATAAAGAGTTGGGTATTACCGCTTCCATGGCTGGGTTAGCCGGCGGAATTTTCTTTATCGGCTATCTGTTTCTGCAAGTCCCCGGCGGCAAGCTGGCGGTGAATGGGAACGGTAAAAAGTTTATCGGCTGGTCACTGCTGGCCTGGGCGGTAATTTCGGCGCTCACCGGGCTGATCACCAACCAGTATCAACTGCTGTTTCTGCGTTTCGCCCTCGGTGTCTCAGAAGGCGGGATGCTGCCGGTGGTGCTGACCATGATCAGTAACTGGTTTCCAGACAAGGAACGCGGCCGCGCCAACGCCATTGTGATCATGTTTGTGCCGATCGCCGGCATCCTCACCGCTCCGCTCTCCGGCTGGGTTATCACTACCTGGGACTGGCGCATGCTGTTTCTGGTGGAGGGCGGATTATCGCTGCTGGTGATGGTGCTGTGGTACTTCACCATCAGCAACCGCCCGCAAGAAGCCAAATGGATCTCACAGGCAGAAAAATATTACCTGATCAAAACCCTGCATGACGAACAGTTGCTGATCAAAGGCAAAACGGTACGCAATGCGTCGCTGCGGCGCGTGCTGGGCGACAAGATTATGTGGCAACTGATTCTGGTTAACTTCTTCTACCAGACCGGGATTTATGGCTACACCCTGTGGCTACCGACCATCCTGAAAGGGCTGACCAACGGCAATATGGAACAGGTCGGCTGGCTTGCCATTCTGCCCTATGTCGGTGCCATTTTCGGCATGCTGATCATTTCCACCCTGTCTGACCGCACAGGCAAACGCAAAATCTTTGTTTCCCTACCATTGGCCTGCTTTGCCCTCTGCATGGCGCTGTCGGTGCTGCTGAAAGAGCATATCTGGTGGTCTTATGCCGCCTTGGTCGGCTGCGGCGTCTTTATTCAGGCTGCGGCAGGCGTGTTCTGGACCATCCCACCGAAGCTGTTTAACGCCGAAGTGGCCGGTGGCGCGCGTGGTGTGATCAACGCGCTCGGTAACCTTGGCGGCTTTTGTGGGCCCTATATGGTCGGCGTACTGATCAGCCTGTTCAGCAAAGACGTCGGCGTTTATAGCCTGGCGGTATCGCTGGCGATTGCTTCCGTGCTGGCGCTGATGCTGCCAAACAAATGCGATCAGAACGCGGGGAGTGCGTCATGAAATATTGGTTAGGGCTCGATTGCGGTGGCACTTTTATCAAAGCCGGACTGTATGACCCGCAGGGAAAGGAACTGGGTATTGCCCGCAGGAGCCTGGCGATTATCGCCCCACAGCCCGGCTGGGCTGAACGGGATATGCCTGCGTTATGGCAGGCCGCCGCCGGGGTGATTCGCGAAGTGTTGGAATACGTCGGTATTCCGGCCGCAAGCATTCAGGGCGTGGGCATTTCTGCTCAGGGGAAAGGGTTGTTCCTGCTGGATAAACAGGGCCAACCGTTGGGAAATGCCATACTTTCTTCCGATCAACGGGCGTTGACGCTGGTGCAAGCGTGGCAAAAAGCCGGTATTCCTCCCATTCTGTATCAGCAAACCCGGCAAACGCTGTGGAGCGGCCACCCGGTTTCACTGTTGCGCTGGGTGAAACAGCATCAGCCGGAGCGCTATCGCCAAATCGGCAGCGTGCTGATGGCCCACGATTATCTGCGCTATTGCCTGACCGGCGAACTGGCCTGCGAAGAAACCAATATCTCTGAATCCAATCTGTACCAGATGGCTCAAGGCCGTTATGACCTGGCGCTGGCGCAGCAGCTCGGTATCAGTGAAACGATGACAGCCCTGCCCCCTATCGTCGGCTCAACCGAGATTGCCGGATGGATCAATTCTGCCGCCGCCGCAGCAACCGGCCTGCTGGCAGGTACGCCCGTGGTCGGTGGGGTGTTCGATGTAGTATCCACCGCGCTGTGTGCCGGGTTGCAGGACGAAACCCGGCTGAATGCGGTCATGGGCACCTGGTCGGTCACCAGCGGGATTACCCAGACGATCGAAACCGGTTTTGATCACCCGTTTGTCTATGGCCGTTATGCCGAAGCGGGCAAATATATCGTTCACGAAGCCAGCCCAACCTCTGCCGCCAATCTGGAATGGTTTTGCCAGCAATGGGGGCTGCACGATTACCAGCAACTCAACCACTGGGTGGCAGCCTTACCCAAAGCAGGCAGTCAATTGCTGTTCGCCCCGTTCCTGTACGGCTCCAATGCCGGGCTCGGCCTGAGCGCCAGCTTCCATGGCCTGCAAGCCTTCCACCAACGTGAGCATCTGGTGCAAGCGATCTTCGAAGGGGTGGTGTTCTGTCATATGACCCATCTGAACCTTATGTTGCAACGTTTCCCACACACTAAAGCACTGCGCGTCACCGGCGGCCCGGCAAAGTCTGCCCCGTGGATGCAAATGCTGGCTGACGTCAGCGGCCTGCCGCTGGAACTGCCGCAGGTGGAAGAAACCGGCTGCCTGGGGGCGGCGATGGTGGCAATGGTCGGCACCGGCGCATTTCACGACCTGGCCGCGGCCCAGTTAGTTCTGGCCCCACGCCTCAAAACCGTGCTGCCGGACCAGCAGGCCCAGGAAGCTTACCAGCAGAAATACCAACGTTATCAGGCGCTGATCGGCGCATTACGGGCACTGCAAAACAGTGGTTCCAAGGAGGTTCTATGACCAGCAAACCGCGCCTGCAACTGGCGCTCGATCACACCAGCCTGGATGCCGCCCTGCACACGGCCGAACGCCTGCATCCGTATGTCGACATTATCGAGGCAGGCACCATTTTGTGCATCAGCGCCGGGATCCAGGCGGTGCGCGCCCTGCGTGAGCGCTGCCCGCAACATACGCTGGTGGCCGATCTGAAGGTGGCCGATGCCGGCGCTACGTTGGCAGAGCAAGCCTTTGCGCAGGGCGCTAACTGGATGACCGTGATCTGCGCCGCCCCCTTAGCCACCATGGCCAGCGCGCAGGCAGTGGCAGCGCGCCATCAGGGGGAAATTCAGATCGAACTATTTGGCCGCTGGACGCTGGAGGATGCTAAACGCTGGCTTGATCTCGGTATCAGGCAGGCGATTTACCACCGGGGGCGTGATGCTCAGGCCAGCGGACAAACCTGGAGCAAACAGGATCTCGACATCATGAAAGCACTTTCAGATATGGGGATTGAGCTGTCGATCACCGGCGGCATTACCCCAGCCGATTTACCGTTATTTAAAGACATCGCCGTTACGGCGTTTATCGCCGGGCGAGCGTTGGCCGAAGCCGCCGATCCGATCGCCGCTGCGCGCCAGTTCCATAGCGCCATTAATGATATTTGGAGAGGTTGATATGCGTCAGCACCCATTAGGAATTTATGAAAAAGCCCTGCCGAAGCACCTGAGCTGGCCGGAACGACTGGCGCTGGCTAAAGCCTGTGGTTTTGATTTTGTCGAGATGTCGGTAGATGAAAGTGACGAACGGCTGGCTCGCCTGAATTGGAGCAAAGAACAGCGCCTTTCGCTGGTGAGTGCAACGCTGGAAACCGGCATCACCATTCCATCGATGTGCCTTTCCGGCCACCGCCGCTTTCCGTTTGGTAGCCATGATGAAGCCACGCGCCAGCAGGCTTACCGCATCATGGAGCAGGCGATCCAACTGGCAAAAGACGTCGGTATCCGCACCATTCAACTCGCCGGTTACGACGTCTATTACGAACAGCAGAGCGCAGGCACCCTTGCTCGCTTCACCGAGGGTTTGCAGTGGGCGGTAGAACGTGCCGCCGCCGCACAGGTGATGCTGGCGGTAGAAATTATGGATACCGCCTTGATGAACTCGATCAGCAAATGGAAAACCTGGGACGCCTGCCTAGCCTCGCCGTGGTTCACCGTTTACCCGGACGTCGGCAACCTCAGTGCCTGGGGCAACAATGTCGCGCAGGAGCTGAAACTGGGCATCGACCGCATCGCCGCCATTCATCTTAAAGATACCTTCCCGGTCACCGACACCTCACCGGGCCAGTTCCGCGATGTGCCTTTTGGCGAAGGCTGCGTGGATTTTACGGCGCTGTTCCGCACGCTGAAACAGCTCAACTATCGCGGTGCTTTCCTGATTGAAATGTGGACCGAAACAGCCGACGAGCCGGTGGCCGAGATCGTGCAGGCGCGCCGCTTTATCGAACAGAAAATGCAGCAAGGAGGAATCACATGTTAACTCTGCCGCAACTCAAACAGCAGGTGCTGGAAGCCAACCTCGATCTGCCGCGCCATAAGCTGGTGACCTTCACCTGGGGCAACGTCAGCGCGGTCGATCGTGAACGCGGGCTGGTGGTGATCAAACCCTCCGGCGTGGAATATGCGCAAATGACGGCAGACGATATGGTGGTGGTCGATCTCGCCACTGGCCGCACGCAGGAAGGCAGCAAAAAACCTTCTTCGGATACCGCTACCCACTTGATGCTGTACCGCGAGTTCACTGATATCGGCGGGATCGTGCATACCCACTCGCGCCACGCCACCATCTGGGCGCAGGCCGGGCTGGATATTCCGGCCTGGGGCACCACCCATGCCGATTACTTCTACGGCACCATTCCCTGCACCCGTTTGATGACCGCCGACGAGATCGAACAGGATTATGAACGGGAAACCGGCCGGGTGATTATTGAAACCTTCCATCAGCGCGGCCTCAAACCAAGCGCTATCCCGGCGGTGCTGGTTAACGCCCATGGGCCGTTTGCCTGGGGCAAAGATGCGCACGATGCGGTGCACAATGCAGTAGTGCTGGAGGAAATTGCCTATATGGGGATATTTTCACGCCAGTTAACGCCGGGTATCAACAGTATGCAGCAGGTGCTATTGGATAAACATTACCAGCGCAAACATGGCAAACACGCTTATTACGGGCAGTAGTAGCGGGAGAATGGGTAAAGTATGTTGCTTATTATCCCCTAAATAATGCAAGTTGCAGGCCCCGTAAGAGCTCGGCCCAGATTTGGGCCGAGTAACAAAGCCAACGCACCTGCTGCTTGCAGTATGACGGATATAATTCAATCATTACGGCGACGGTCGATCCACTCTTCAATCTGAATCGGGAATACGTCTGGCGCTTTTCTAAACATCCGCCGCACTAAATCCAGCACGGTATGCTGCGACAACGCCTCCTCCATACGTTGCTGGGCGACCAGCATCACCTGACGCACTCCGCACAGACCTTCGCAGGCCCACTCCGGTGCAGATTCATCAAATACGGCCAAGCGTTGGCGGATCTCTTTGCAGTCAAAAATCGATTTTTCACCGTCGATAGCCGCCACAATATCCAGCACGGTAATCTGCTCGGCCGGTTTTGCCAGCCGGAAGCCGCCCCCTTTGCCCTCGGTGCTTTCAACCAGTTGAGCTTTAGACAGCTTGGTGAAAATCTTGGCCAGATAGTCATAGGGAACGCCCTGTAACTCAGCGATTTCACGGACGCTCATTTCGCGCCCCTCTCCCTTGCCATCAACCATACACATCAGGCTATGGATACCGTACTCCACCCCGGAACTGTAGAACGCCATCTTATCTCCGCACCATTAAGTCTTAGTTATATAGTAATTTCTTCCTATCAATGATGCAATTTTTAACCAGACACAGGATTAAATCAGGCCAGATATCAACCACACCCCATATTAACAAAACGCTTGTCATTTATAACTACGATAATTATAGTCGTAGTTAATGAATCACTCATCCTTTAACAGGGTGGCTAACGGAGTCAAAGCATGAAAGAAAAAATTCTTATCCTCGGTGCTGGTTTTGCCGGGATGTGGGCAGCCTTGAGCGCGGCGCGGCTGACAAATCTGTACGATCGCACAGACATTGAAATCACCGTGCTGGCCCCACAGCCCGAATTGCGCATTCGCCCGCGTTTCTATGAGGCCAAGGTCGCCACCTTCGCCGCACCGCTGCTGCCGTTATTCGGCGTTACCGGCGTGAAGTTTTTGACCGGTACCGCCAGTGAGATCGATAACAAAAACCGGCAGGTCTGGTATCACAATGCTCAAGGGCAGCTTGCCGCTGCCAGCTATGACCGTCTAATTCTGGCCACCGGTAGCCACATCAACCCTGCGTTACCCGGCGCGCAGCAGCACGCTTTCGATCTGGATCAGTTGGAAAGTGCCGCCCGCTTGGAACACCACATCAATGCCCTCGCTGATCGGCCGGAGAGTACAGCACGTAATACGGTGGTCGTCTGCGGCGGTGGGTTTACCGGTATTGAGATGGCCACCGAGTTACCTGCACGTTTGCGAGCCGTGCTGGGACATGCCACGCCGGTACGAGTGATTGTCGTCGAACGCGGCTCGGTGATTGGCGGGCGCTACAGCGAGCAACTGCGCGGCGTTATCGAGCAGGCCTCCAACGAACTCGGGGTGGAATGGTTGCTCAATGCTGAGATTATGACGATCGATGAGAAAGGCGTTACCTTGAAAAACGGTCAACATATCGCCTCCAGCACCGTGATCTCAACCGTGGGCGTACAGGCCAGTGCGCTAACCCGGCAGATCCCAGCGCAGCGCGATCCACAGGGCCGGTTACATGTTGATCAACATTTACGCGTCGCAGGCCAGCCAGAGATTTATGCCACTGGGGATGTAGCCTTCGCCGCCACCGACGATCTGGGCAATCACGCCCTGATGACCTGTCAGCACGCTATTATGTTGGGGCGTTTTGTCGGCCATAACGTGGCCGCCGATCTGATAGGCGTTGCCCCCCTGCCTTACCGCCAGGTGAATTATGTTACCTGTCTGGATCTGGGAGCCTGGGGAGCGGTCTACACCGAAGGTTGGGAACAGGTGGTTAAATCCACCCGGGAAGACGCCAAGAAAATCAAAATCGCTATCACCAACGAATTGATCTATCCGCCGAAAGCAGAACGAGAAGTGGCCTTTGCCGCCGCCGACCCATTAGCGCCTTTTGTTTGATGAGATCCCAACAGGCCACCATGACGGTGGCCTTGCCGGTTATTCTGGCTTAGCGATCTGGCGGACATGCACATCCATCCGCGATCATGGCACACCAATCAGGTTGATATCCAACTGGTGTTTGAAGTTTTCCATCAGATCAAAGTAAACGTCCCAGTATTCAGCATTGGTGGTCCAGCAATAAGTGACAAACTTCAGCGTAGGTGGCGCCATTTCGTTCAAACGCACGGTCACGCCCTTATCGTGCATGATGCGCTTATCGGCCGCAATCACGTCACCCAGCACTTGTTTCACCCGCTCAACATCGGCGCTATAAGCCACCGTCACCACAATATCCACCCGGCGATTCGGCTCGCGGGAGAAGTTGATGATATTGCCAGAGATGATTTTACCGTTCGGCACCACGATGATTTTGTTATCAGGCGTGCGCAGAGTGGTAGAGAAAATCTGCACCTGATCAACAGTCCCGGTCACGCCGCCCAGATCGACAAATTCACCCGCGCGCAGCGGACGAAAAGCCACCAGCAGCACCCCTGCCGCAAAGTTAGACAGCGATCCTTGCAGCGCCAGGCCAATCGCCAAACCCGCAGCACCCAAGACGGCGATCACCGAGGTGGTTTGCACCCCGACTCGCCCCAGTACCGCAATAAGCGTGAACGCCAGAATGCTGTAACGCACCATCGCAGCCAGGAAATCAGCCACCGTGGCATCAATGCCGCGCAGTTTCATCACACGGCTGATCGCATTGCTGATGATCCGGGCAACAATCGAACCAATGATGAAAATGACGATCGCCGCCACGATGTTCACTGCATACTGGAGCAACAGATCCTGATGATCCACCAGCCAACCGCCAGCCTGATTGATGTCCTCAATAATATTGAGATCTTTCATTGTAATGTCCTACTTTATTCCCTTAATCGCGGGAGATTCACAATTGCACTGGTCACACTATTACCAGTAAGAAAACCACGCTTCTAAGCGTAACCAACATTCCCCCCTGTGCCAATCCAATCAATAAAAATAACCCTCTGTTCTGGCTGGACTATATTTCTCATACTTCAGGCTACCAGCAACAAAAAAGGCTCCCAAATGGGAGCCTTTCAGCGGCAGAGTAAACCCCGCCGAAACCACGAACGATTACAGCACGTTGACGGCGTTCAGGTCTTTGAAAGCCTGTTCCAAACGGGTAACCATGGTCGTTTGGGCAGCACGCAGCCATACACGCGGATCATAATACTTCTTGTTCGGCTGATCTGGGCCTTTAGGGTTGCCCAATTGGCCTTGCAGATACGCTTCGTTCTCTTTGTAGTAGGTCAGGATACCTTCCCAGGTTGCCCACTGAGTGTCGGTATCAATGTTCATCTTGATCACGCCATAGCTGACCGACTCTTTAATCTCTGCATCGCTGGAACCCGAACCGCCGTGGAACACGAAATTCAGGCTATTGTGTGGCAAGTTGAACTTCTTGGACACGTAATCCTGCGAATCACGCAGAATAGTTGGGGTCAGCTTCACGTTACCTGGCTTGTACACACCATGTACGTTACCGAAGGAAGCCGCGATGGTGAAACGTGGGCTGATCGCACTCAGTTTTTCGTACGCGTATGCCACATCTTCCGGTTGGGTATACAGTTCAGAAGCATCCATGTGGCTGTTATCCACGCCATCTTCTTCACCGCCGGTGCAGCCCAGTTCGATTTCCAGCGTCATGTCGATCTTCGCCATGCGGGCCAGATAGTTACCGCAAATCTCAATATTCTCTTCCAGAGATTCTTCGGACAGGTCAATCATATGGGAAGAGAACAACGGTTTACCGGTCGCCGCGAAGTGTTTTTCACCCGCGTCCAGCAAGCCATCCAGCCATGGCAGCAGCTTCTTCGCACAGTGGTCGGTATGCAGGATCACCGGCACGCCGTAGTGTTCAGCCATCTGGTGAACATGGTGTGCGCCGGAGATCGCGCCCAGAATCGCAGCACCTTGTGGAATGTCCGTCTTCACGCCTTTGCCCGCGATAAACGCAGCGCCGCCGTTAGAGAATTGAACGATAACCGGAGCACGCACCTTTGCAGCTGTTTCCAGCACGGCGTTGATCGAGTCGGTACCCACACAGTTTACCGCTGGCAGAGCAAAGTTATGCTCTTTAGCGACTGCGAATACTTTCTGAACGTCATCACCTGTGATGACACCCGGTTTTACGAAATCAAATATTTTAGACATGCGACTTTGTCCTGTTTCGTTGGCCGTTATATACCCTCCGTCTTTCAAGTTACAGGGATGTTGGCTGCCTGCATCTTGGAATCCATGGGGTATACCTTTTATCTTTCAAGCTGCAACGGTGTTGCTGCACCTTGAAATCTAACGGGTAGGGATGGATAGATATCTATTTTTACTTTTACATTTCGCACCACATCAAGCAGGCGAAATAAACGGGCGGCTTACGCCCCCCGTTACGGGAATTACTGCTTGGCGCGTTCTTCCAACATCACTACTGCTGGCAATTGTTTCCCTTCAACGAACTCCAGGAAAGCACCGCCGCCAGTAGAAATATAGGAGATTTTGTCAGCAATACCGAACAGATCGATCGCTGCCAGCGTGTCACCGCCGCCTGCAATAGAGAAGGCTTCGCTATCAGCGATAGCGCGGGCGACAATTTCAGTGCCCTTACGGAAGTTAGGGAACTCGAATACGCCAACCGGGCCATTCCACAGAATGGTTTTGGCGTTTTTCAGAATTTTAGCCAGACGCTCGGCAGAGACATCGCCCAGATCCAGAATTTGCTCGCCATCTTTGATCTCGCTGGCTGGCTTCAGGGTTGCCGCAGCGGTTTCAGAAAATTCAGTGGCGACGCGCACGTCTGTAGGTACTGGAATATCACAGGTTTCCAGCAATTTCTTCGCTTCTGGAATCAGATCCGCTTCGTACAAGGATTTACCGACGTTGTGGCCTTGCGCGGCAACAAAGGTGTTGGCGATGCCGCCGCCAACGATCAGTTGGTCAGCAATCTTCGACAAGGAATCCAATACGGTCAGTTTAGTTGACACCTTGGAACCGCCCACGATCGCCACCATCGGGCGTGCCGGGTTACCCAGCGCTTTGCCCAGTGCTTCCAGCTCGGCAGACAGCAACGGGCCAGCACAGGCCACCGGAGCAAACTTGCCTACGCCGTGAGTGGATGCCTGCGCACGGTGTGCGGTGCCGAAGGCATCCATCACATACACGTCGCACAGCGCCGCATATTTCTTAGACAGGGTTTCGTCGTCTTTCTTTTCGCCTTTGTTGAAGCGCACGTTCTCCAGAACCACCAGCTCACCTTCTGCAACTTCAACACCATCCAGATAATCCTTCGCCAGGCGTACTGGGGATTTCATATGCTCTTTCAGGTAGTTAACTACTGGCAGCAAGGAAGATTCTTCGCTGTACTCGCCTTCGGTAGGGCGGCCCAGGTGTGAAGTGACCATCACACGCGCACCTTGCTTCAACGCCGCTTCGATCGTTGGCAGGGAAGCACGGATACGTGCATCGGAAGTCACTTTGCCGTCTTTCACTGGTACGTTTAAATCGGAACGGATCAGAACACGTTTCCCCGCCAGATCCAGATCGGTCATCTTAATTACAGACATGGTGAACCCTCTTAGTTGATTCTCTATAAAATTGCCTGAACGGCGCATCAACCCGACGTTGATGCCGCCTGACTAGAAACCGCTTGCGGCCATTGCCCGTGTTGTATCCAACATCCGATTGGCAAAGCCCCACTCATTATCACACCAGACCAAGGTCTTTATCAGGTGCTGCCCACTGACCCGAGTCTGCGTGCCATCAACGATGGCGCTGTGCGGGTCATGGTTAAAATCAATCGAAACCAATGGTAGTTCTGTGTAGTCAACTATACCACGAAATGCTCCCTGTGCGGCCTTTTGCAACAGCTGGTTGACCTCTGCCACCAACACTTTTGAACTCACGCTGACGCTAAGATCAATGGCCGTCACGTTGATGGTGGGCACACGCACGGAAATCGCTTCAAAACGATCGCAAAACTGCGGGAAGATGCGCGTGATACCGGCAGCTAACTTGGTGTCGACAGGAATAATCGACTGGCTTGCCGCTCGGGTACGCCGCAAATCCTGGTGATAGGCATCAATCACCGGCTGATCGTTCATTGAGGAGTGAATGGTGGTCACAGTGCCAGACTCAATGCCGTATGCATCGTCCAGCAGTTTGATAACCGGAATAATGCAATTGGTGGTGCAGGAAGCATTGGAAACGATGCGGTGTTCACCACGCAGCGTCTGGTGATTAACCCCAAACACGATGGTAGCATCCAGATCGTTCCCCCCAGGATGGGCGAACAACACCTTCTTCGCACCTGCGGCCAGATGGGCTTCACCATCCGCCCGGCTGCCGTATACGCCGCTGCAATCCAGCACCACATCTATGCCCAGCTCCCGCCAAGGAAGCTGTTCCACCGCCAGTTGATGCAACAACCGGATACTGTCATCCCCGACGATCAGCACGTCACACTCCTGGCGGACATCCCAGGCAAAACGGCCATGGCTGGAATCATATTTCAGCAGATGGGCCATTCCCTCGGCGTTCGCCAGTTCGTTGATAGCCACGACGGAGATTTCAGCGCGTCGCCCCGATTCATACAGTGCGCGTAACACACTGCGGCCAATGCGGCCAAAGCCATTTATTGCTATGCGGATTGTCATGCTATTCCCTGAAACGGGGCCTCCCTGTCGTGGTTACTCCAGCTAAAGGGGCCGCTGACTGGATATCATTAACCGCATAGGGTACTTTAGCGTACCGCCTGCTGTGAATCGCTGCATACATTATTTGTCAAACCCTGTTGCTTATCGCAACCGCTCACTCAGGCATTTCTGTTGAACATAGCATAAACTGAAACGCTTCAGCCGAGCATAAACCAAAGCTTTACCAAAAGGAACAGGTGCGATGCCGAGCCTGTCAAGTAGATGCAATTTTGCGAAAATAAAATGATCTAGCGCACATTTTTTACTACCTTGATCTCCATTAGCAGGCTTGACGCAAGGTGAGTCTGGCTATCAAATGTTGATGGATATCAATCTCTATTGCCAATGTTGCATAACAAGGAGCAGAAATGAGTGAAGTTAAAGTTGTAGCCCTGATTAAAGCCGCCCCGGAACACCGTGATGCCGTAGGTATCGCCGTGCGTGCCATGGTTGCCCCAAGCCGCTCCGAACCAGGTTGTATCCAATATGATCTGCATGAAGAACAAGGTCATCCAGGTGCTTTCGTGTTTATCGAACGTTGGACCTCTGAGCAAGCGCTGAAAGAACACATGGCGATGTCTTACCATGATGCTTTTTTGGCTGAGCTGGAAGGGAAGCTGGAGAATTTGGAAGTGAAACGGCTGACTCCGCTCTGAGTCAGTAAAGCCCGGGAAACCGGGCTTTTTGATCGCAGTTCAAACATCTTGGGGGCTGCTCACGCAGCCCCTAATAGATTATTTCAACAACGCCTTGGCTTTAGCCACCACGTTTTCTACGGTGAAGCCGAACTCTTTGAACAGCAATTCTGCTGGAGCAGACTCACCGAAGGTATGCATGCCCACGATGGCACCATTCAGGCCCACGTACTTATACCAGTAATCCGCAATACCTGCTTCCACTGCCACACGCGCAGCAACAGAAGACGGCAGTACAGATTCGCGGTACGCCGCATCCTGCTTGTCAAACGCATCGGTAGACGGCATGGATACCACCCGCACCTTGCGCCCTTCGGCAGCCAGCTTGTCAGCCGCTTCAACGGTAATGCCCACCTCAGAACCGGTCGCAATCAAAATCAGCTCAGGTGTACCCGCACAGTCTTTCAGCACGTAACCACCACGATAAACGTTCGCTAACTGCTCAGCGGTACGTGGCTGCTGCGCCAGATTCTGGCGTGAGAACACCAGCGTGGTCGGGCCGTCGTTGCGCTCAATACCGTACTGCCAGGCAATCGCCGATTCCACCTGGTCGCATGGCCGCCAGGTGCTCATGTTAGGAGTCACGCGCAGGCTGGCCAGTTGCTCAACCGGCTGGTGCGTCGGGCCATCTTCGCCCAGACCGATGGAGTCGTGGGTGTAGACAAACACGTTGCGCAGTTTCATCAACGCCGCCATGCGCACCGCGTTACGGGCATATTCCACAAACATCAGGAAGGTGGCGGAATACGGCAGGAAGCCGCCGTGCAGCGCGACGCCATTGGTGATAGCGGTCATGCCGAACTCACGCACCCCGTAGTGGATATAGTTACCTGCCGGATCATCACCCAGAGATTTAGAGCCAGACCACATCGTCAGGTTGCTCGGTGCCAGATCGGCAGAACCGCCGAGGAATTCCGGCAACACTTTACCGAACGCTTCCAGCGCATTCTGCGAAGCCTTACGGCTGGCGATATTGGCCGGATTTGCCTGCAACTGCTCAACGAATTTCTTCGCTTCAGCTTTCCAGTTAGCAGGCAGTTCACCGTTCATGCGGCGTTTAAATTCGGTAGCCAGTTCAGGATGGGCCTTGGCATAGGCAGCGAATTTATCATTCCAGGCGGTTTCTTTGGCTTTGCCCGCTTCTTTGGCATCCCACTGGGCATAGATATCCTGCGGGATTTCAAAGGCCGGGTATTTCCAGCCCAGTTGCACGCGAGTCGCCGCTACTTCAGCTTCGCCCAGCGGAGCGCCATGGGAATCGTGGGTGCCAGCCTTGTTCGGTGACCCAAAACCAATCACGGTTTTGCACATCAGCAGTGAAGGTTTATCGGTGATGCGGTGAGCTTCTTCAATCGCCGCTTTGATAGAATCACTGTTGTGACCGTCAACGCCACGCACCACGTGCCAGCCATAAGCTTCGAAACGTGCGGCAGTGTCATCGGTGAACCAGCCTTCTACGTGGCCGTCGATGGAGATGCCGTTGTCATCATAGAACGCGGTCAGTTTGCCGAGCTTCATGGTGCCAGCCAGAGAACAGGCTTCGTGGGAAATACCCTCCATCATGCAGCCATCACCCATAAAGGCATAGGTGTGGTGATCGACAATCTGGTGGCCTGGGCGGTTAAACTGCGCCGCCAGCGTGCGTTCGGCGATGGCAAAACCGATAGCGTTGGCAATCCCCTGGCCCAATGGGCCGGTGGTGGTTTCCACCCCTGGGGTATAACCGTATTCCGGGTGACCCGGAGTTTTAGAATGCAGTTGGCGGAAGTTTTCCAGCTCGCTCATCGGCAGATCATAGCCGGTGAGATGCAGCAGGCTATAAATCAGCATGGAGCCATGGCCGTTAGACAGCACGAAACGGTCACGGTCAGCCCAGAGTGGGTTGGCAGGGTTATGGTTGAGATAGTCACGCCACAGGACTTCAGCGATGTCAGCCATACCCATGGGGGCTCCGGGGTGGCCGGATTTCGCTTTTTGCACGGCATCCATGCTGAGGGCGCGGATGGCGTTGGCAAGCTCTTTACGAGAGGACATGTTTTACTCCAGTTCGGATAAAAAAAGCAGTCAAGTTTTCTATTTTCTCAGACTCAGCATTAAAACGGCAATCCCTAATGCCAAATGAGAGCCAGTTCACAACTTATTAGCACGTTCGAGCAATTTTTCGGAATTACACTATTTCTACCACTTTTGGCGTAAACTAGGCTTGCGTAACCTAGACAACTTCAATAAACAGTGCGCAAACCAATATCATTGACTCTTACTATCATGGGAAGATAGCTTTATGAAAATTCGTACTTCTTTGATTGCATTAAGTATTACCACTCTGCTGAGTGGTTGTCAGAACCTTAACACCGATACTCTGATGCAATCTGGGGCGCAGGCATACCAAGCAGCCACGCTGAGTGACGCGGACGTCAAAGCCTTAAGTGATAAGTCCTGTGCAGAGATGGACAGCCAGTCACAAATCGCGCCAGCAAACAGCACTTACACACAGCGGTTAAATAAAATCGCCGCTGCACTGGGTGATAATATCAACGGTACTACCGCGAACTACAAGGTCTACCTGACAAAAGACGTGAATGCCTGGGCGATGGCCAACGGCTGTATTCGCGTTTACAGCGGCCTGATGGATCTGATGAATGACAACGAAGTCGAAGGCGTGCTGGGGCACGAAATAGGCCACGTTGCATTGGGCCACTCCCGCAAAGCCATGCAGGTGGCTTACAGCACCGTTGCAGTGCGCACCGCTGCTGCTTCGGCTGGCGGTATCGTAGGTTCACTGTCTGAGTCTCAGTTGGCCGATCTGGGCGAAAAACTGGTTAATGCCCAGTTCTCTCAGAAGCAGGAAACCGAAGCCGATGATTATTCGTTCGATCTGCTGAAAAAGCGCGGTATCGATCCAAACGGCTTGGTGACCAGCTTCGAGAAGTTGGCGCAGATGGAAGGCAGCCGCAAGAGCAGCATGTTTGACGGCCACCCACCGTCAGAAGCCCGCGCGCAGCATATCCGTGAGCGCATCGCCGCAGGTAAGTAACCCCCTCTCCCACAGGGTTGTCTCTTGATTAGGGCTCCTGATCAAGAGACTCTGCCCGTTTTTGCACCACCTGTCCTACATGGCTAGCCATCCCGTTCGTTAGCCGTTATCCCACGCCCCTAATCCAGGGATAACATAAACTCCTGAATCAGGGGATCATGGTTCTGAAACAGGGCAATGATGTTTTTTACCACTTCGCCACCATGGTGGCTTGACCAGGCCAGTGACAAGCTTGATGGATGACGGGAATGTTGTGGCCACTTCTGCAATAATTCACCGCTATCCAGGTAAGGCTGGCAGAGCGTGCGCGGCAAAAAACCGATGCCAACGCCGCGTAAGTGGCACTCCAGCTTGGTGTGCAAATCTGGCACTTTGATCTCATGTTGGCCGGGGAGTAGCCAAGCAATACGCTTGGCCAGATGCCGAGCGGTATCTTCAACGTTGATCGCCGGGTAAGGCCGTAGCTGATCTTCCTGCAAAGATTCTGCCGCCTTAGCCAGAGGATGGTGAGGGGCAATGGCAAACACCCAGTCGATCTTGCCTAATGGCAATACATTGATCGTATTTTCAAGCGATTCATTGCCAGCCGCCCCGATAGCCAGGTGGCAATCTTCATTCAATAACGCATCCCATACTCCCATATAAACCTGGCGCGAAATATGAAATTGTGTAAACGGAAAACGTTCCTGCAAGTATGCCAGTAAGCGCGCCACGGCTACCGGGCTGTACAGCAGATTATTGATCACAATATTGACCTGGTGCTCCACACCATCGTTGATCTGCCGCAGTTCGTTCGGCATAGAATCAAGCCAGTTATGCCACTGCCGGCAACGTTCCATCAGGTAATGCCCTGCCGGAGTCAGGCTCACACTGCGAGTCGTGCGAATAAAAAGCTGTGTGCCGATGCTTTCTTCCAACGTTTTGATGCGGTAACTGATAGTTGCGGTCGTTTTATGCAGCAATTCGGCTGCGCGGGAAAAACTCTGACACTCCGCAACCTTGATAAATGATCGAATAGTTTCATGATCCAGCATGTCGATTCCTTAAGGGGTGTAGCCATCATTCCCATAACACTGGAAAAGAATCTACTTACCTTATTTACACGCTGGTCAGTTGCAAAGCAAATCCCCATGATTGCGATCGCACTGACTTCTGTCTTCCCCGCCTTTCTCTCGAAAGTGAGCCGCCTTATTTTTAACTTATTGATTATATTGTTGAAGTGATATGGGCTCCGGGGTTGATATATGGAGCACTGTGCATCACCGCTCCAAAAGCCTTGGGAAAATAAAGCCACGCCAAGCTTGGCGTGGCTTTAAGTGGGATCTATAAATCAACGTCGCGGTTGCAATCTTTCGAGTAGATATAGCTGAACTCTTCCTGACCAACCGCATAGCCTGCTTGCGGAACGTAGGCTGCCATAAAAATATAATCGCCTTTTTTCACCGGAATCCATTCATTATCCAGGTTATAGACGCCAGCGCCGCTGAGGACATAGGCACCATGTTCTTGGATATGCGTTTCAATGTAACCGTGGCTGGCGCCCGGCTTGAAGGAAAGAATATGGATGTTCATATCGAACCCCAAATCTTTTGGCAACAGATCCTGTAGGATCACATCGCTCATGCCTTCATAGTGAATTTTTTCCAGATTATTGACGTTATTGCTTACCACATGCGCTTCGTAACCTTTGATGCGGTTATAGACACGCTTGTACAGGAACAGCTTGCTGGGTTTGCCGCCATTGGCGTTTTCCAACCGTAACATCGCGCCTGCTGGGCAATACAAATAACCACCGCTGGTGAGCTCATAATCGGAACTGTCGGCTGAAGCCGTCACCTTACCTTCAATGACGTAGACTAGGGTTTCAATATTTTCGCCCCCAAACCCTTGCTGATTGCGGCCACCGTCGTGCAGGGTCACCAGATAATCAACAAAGGTCGCCCCCAGTTTAGGGCTGGCAAGAATGGTAACATCGCAATTCTCAAAACCAGGGATGATATTACGCACTAATCCTGCTGGTGGAATCAACGCATAGTTATCACGTTTGATGATGGAACGTGATGACAAAATATCGTTTGGATAGCCAATTTGATCGTTTATGTAACCCACACTAATTCTCCTGTTTATTGACGGAGCTCTTCTCCGCTCCGGTATAAAATTTATGCCTGTGCTGCTGTCTGAGGGGGCGATTTTTGCTTCATCAAAACGTTCACGGTGAAGAAAACCAGGGTACCGACCAGCAAAATGGCCGCAGAAATATAGAAGCCCATCACCTTGGAACCGGTACTGTCTGAGATCACCCCGGTGAGGAACGGGGCAATTACCGAAGAAGACATACCAAAGAAGTTAAACACGCCAAAACTGGTGCCATAGCCTTTCTTTGGCGCGTTGTCCGCGACGAAAGAGATCATGATCGGGTCAACGGCCAGTTTCCCGAGTAAGCCATAAAGCACCAGGCTGACCAGCAGGGTGGTTGAATCAGGCGAGATCACCGTACACACCAGCATCACCGCGGCACAGATTTCCAGAAAGATGATCAACTGCACCTTCTTGGCGCGAAAACGGTCAGACATGCGGCTGAAGAATAGCGCACCCGGTACGGAAGCAAACGCTACCAGCGCGGAGGAGAAGCCAATCGCCACGCCTTCAAAACCCCGCTCCTGCTGTAGAAAGGAAGGCAACCAGGTGACGATCATGTAGTAGCCATAGCAGGTGGCAAAGTACATGACATAGGCTGAAATCATCCGCAGGCTGAACAACCCACTGGGTTCCTGAGTATCTTCAACTTCAGGAACCGTACTGGCCGCGGGGTTAGCCACCAGCGAGGCCGAATATGAGCCCCCTTTAATCACCAGAAAGAAAACCAGCGTCATCAGTACCAGCAAACCGGTGATGATGAACAACATAATTTGCCAATCCATCCCCATGCTTTTCACCAGCAGGCTGGAGGCGATCAGGCCGATAGCCATCCCCAGCGCAGAACCACTGTTAATGATTGCGGTAGCTAAACCACGGCGTTCCAATGGGATATTTTCTGACGACAGCGAGTAGGCAGAACCGTAGTAAGAACCACAACCCAACCCGGCCAGCAGGCTACCTGCATAAATCATGGTCAGGTTGGTGGCGTTACCGATGAGCAGGGTTGCGATAATAAACAGGCAAAAACCTGGGATCAGCACCACTTTTTTGCCGAATTTATCTACCAGTATCCCGGCGGGGATTTGCATCCCCGTATAGGCGAAGAAATAGAAACTGGCGATCAACCCCATTTCAGCATTCGAATGTGCACCGATGGTGGCCTGGATCTCTGGAAAGATCGGGGTCAGGACGGTGCGATAAATCCAGATAACTGCCCATCCAAGGCAAAGGACAACTACGATCTTTTTCCAATAAAGCGATTCTCTTCCTGCATCGGAGGTGGTGGCGTTGCTCATAGACAGGCTCCCTGCTCGGTATAAGCGAATTGATATAACGTATGAGCCAAAATTTTCACGCCCTCATTCAGATCGGCCAAATGGGTTTTCTCCGCCGGGTTATGGCTGATCCCAGCGATGCTTGGCACAAACATCATGACCGTAGGAACGTGTGGGGCAAAAATCTGCGCGTCGTGGCCTGCTCCGCTATGGATCATGCGGTAGTTTATCTTCTGGGTTTCACACAGGTGGTTAACGCAGGCGATCAGCTGCTTGTTCATGGGGATTGGCACTTCATCCATCCACAGATCGATCTCGACCTCAATACCCATCTCGCCGCAGATGCGTTGGATATCTGCTTCGATCTCCTGAGTAAAACGCAGCAAAGTCGCTTTGTCGGTATGGCGGCAATCGAGAGTGAAATGAGTAAAACCGGGTACTACGTTCACCGTATTGGGCTTGGGCTCGACCTTACCAAAGGTCAGTACCAGTGGATCTCCTTCGGCCTTGGCTTTGGCGATGGACTCACAACAGATGCGGCTGAAAGCATAGACCGTATCTTTACGGTAACCCATAGGCGTTGTGCCAGCATGGTTGGCCTCACCCTTCAGTTTTATGTCGTAACGGCGCTGGCCGACAATACTGGTGACAATACCGATGGTCTTGCCTTCTGCCTCCAATACTTTCCCCTGCTCGATGTGCAGCTCAACGAAAGCGGCAATATCTTTCCGCAATGGTTGGTGCTCCGGGCGAAAGTCAAAGCCTGCACCGTGCATGGCATCAACAAAATTCACCCCTTTGGCATCACAAATATTTCGCACATCTTCCGGGCGGGCTGAACCGACAATATTTTTGCTGCCCCAGAAAACGTAAGGGAAACGGCTACCCTCCTCCTCCGCCAGTGAAATCACTTCCAGAGTCCGTAAAGGGGGGCCATAGGTTTCTTTGAGATACTTAATCGCCATATAGGCAGCTTCGATACCAAATTGCCCATCGAGATTACCGCCGTTGACCACCGTATCAATATGCGAGCCGGAAAGAATAACCTGGTCTGGATATTTACTGCCCTGAAGGCGGCCGGATAAATTGCCTACTGCGTCGTAAGAGGTGGTTAAACCTGCCGCCTCGAATGTCTGTTGCAGTGCCCGTTGCGCGTCAACCCACTCTTGGGTATATAGTCGGCGTGTCATGCCTCCGCTGGGATCGGCCCCTATCTTTGATAGCCAGCCGGAAATTTCGTTAATTTCTTGTTGGAAGTTTTTCATATTCATTTGCCCACTTTAAATTTCACAGAGTTAATTCCTGGCTGCGAAACATATAATATTTCCATAGCCTTGCTTTCCCTGAGTGAGTTACAAAAAAATAGATCTCAACGGCTCTCTGTATTAACGAGAGAGTATCGTTTCTTTGATTAATTGCTTGCGTAATATTAACTGGCAAACGGATCTTTATGATCGTAGGAGCGCTGATATAACTCATCTGAAATCAGATATTGATAAATGTCATCGACAATCTCAATGCCATTCTGCTCACTTTCTATTTCACGCATGTGACTGTTTTGGCCAGGATAGAGCACTTTTTCCACCCCAGGAGCCGGTTTGATTTCATTCAACTCTTTCATCACCTGGCTGATATTCTTACGGAAGGCGCTTGCGTTAGTGAAATAACCCGGATTGAGAACAATATGCAGTTGGCCCAATTTCCGGCCAGCGCTCAGATCGTGGTACATTGAGCTAACGTGTTTGCCGAAGGGCAAGCCAAGTAAAATACCGGAAAGAATATCCACCATCATCATTAAACCATAGCCTTTTGGCCCGGCAATAGGGAGCAACCCGCTGACGGCAAAAGGATCTGTGGTGGTGTTGCCTTCATGGTCAACGGCCCAGGTATCAGGGATTGGCACATTGCGTGAACGGGCATCCAGCACCTTGCCCCAGGCTTGAACGGTAGTGGCCATATCAAAGGTAATGATCTCATCGCCTTCGGCCGGTGCCGAGAATGCAATAGGGTTGGTGCCGTAGTAAACTTCCGCGCCGCCATACGGAACCACCATCGGGTCTGACTGACACAGAGAAATCCCCACCATCCCTGCACGAGAAGCCTGCTGCACAAAGTAAGACAGCGCACCGCAATGGCCGATGTTGCGCACCCCCACTACCGCTACGCCGTTCTCTTGCGCCATTTCAATGGCACGATCCATACTCATCTTGGCAGCGACATGCCCAGCACCGTTATCCCCATCAAATATGGCACTGCATGGGCCCTTTTTTTCAAACGTGAAGTGCGGATTGTGGTTGGTGCCGCCTTTACTGATGCGTTCAGAATAATACTCAACTCTTACTGCGCCGTGAGAATGGATGCCCTGAGCATCTGCATGAACTAAAACGTCTGCGACAATCCCCGCGTGTTCTTGGCTTAAGCCAGCAGAATGGATTTTACTTTGAATGAGCTGATGCAATTGCTGCTTAGAGACATTCATGAAGAGTCCTTTTTATTACTGCGGTTTATTTAACATCACCCTGGCAAGATGATGTATAAAGAATAGAGTAAATAATGTGATCCAGACAGCCATTATTTTATTGACTTAAATTTTCGTTGAATATCTTTGGCATTATTAAAATGTTTCTAACAAAGCTGTCTGGCTCTGGTTCTTGCCATTTATTTAATTAATTTCCGGTAGATTTAATGATTTTTTCTAACAATAGAAAAAATGTGATGATACTCACCGTTACCTTATGTTTTTATTTGTAGCGTTGGAAAAATAATAGGGGTATCAATAAATAGATTACTGAACACATCTTCAATTGCCATTCATGGTTGATGAGTCAATTTGACGTTCATATGTTGTTTTAAGGATATCGTAATGATCCATGCTTTTATAAAAAAAGGGAGCTTTCAGGACTCGGTCAGCCTGATGCTAATTTCCCGTAAACTCAGTGATTCACCCAACGTCGAAGAAATATCGGTCATGATGGGGACACCCGCCAATAAATCTTTACTTGAGGTGACTGGTTTCTGGCACCCACAATTCAGCAGCGCCACACCCAATGATATTTGTGTCGCAATCAAAACGGACTCGGCCAATGACAGCATCACCGAACAAATCGGTGCAGCGTTAGATGCCGCACTGAAAGCCATTGCACAAGGGCAGCAAGGAGGGAAGCATCTGCTCAAGGCACGCAGTTGGCGTATGGCGCGGCAGAAACTGCCACAGGCGAATATGGTACTGATCTCCATTGCTGGGGAATATGCCGCAGGCTTGGCCGATCAGGCATTGGAAGACGGTTGCAACGTCATGATGTTCTCCGACAACGTTAGTGTGGAACAGGAAGTCGCGTTAAAAACCAAGGCACGCAGCAAGGGCCTGATCGTGATGGGGCCTGATTGTGGCACGGCCAACATTGCCGGCGCGCCAATGGCCTTTGCTAACATTGCCCCCAAGGGGAATATCGGCATCATCGGGGCTTCGGGCACCGGGATACAGGAACTGACCTCACAAGTGACCTTGGCCGGGCAAGGCATTTCACACGCAATTGGCTTGGGGGGGCGCGATTTATCCGCAGAGGTTGGCGGTATCAGCGCCATCAGCGCACTGCGCATGCTGGCGGCCGATCCACACAGTCAGGTACTGGCGTTTGTTTCCAAACCTCCGGCAGAAGCAGTACGCCAACGCATCATCGAAGAGATGAAAAGCCTTGGCAAGCCAATAGTGGCACTCTTTCTGGGTGCCAAAGCGCCGTTTAAGCAAGACGGCAATATCACCTTCGCCGCCACGCTAGATGAAGCTGCACGCCTCGCCGCGATGCTGGCACATGTACAGCAAATGGCAGCCCAGCAACCCGCCGTCTGCGGCAGCAAAATTTCCGGTTTATACGCTGGCGGCACGCTGGCGGCAGAATGCGCCATGCTGCTGGCCGATCGTCTTGGCGTTGAAGCCGACAGCACCCACCAGCAGGGTTCAATGCTCAACGCCGAAGGGCACCGGATTATCGATATGGGGGATGATTTTTATACCCAGGGTAAACCGCATCCGATGATCGATCCTTCTACCCGCAATCAGGAAATCGCCCGTCTCGCACAGCAGCCAGAGGTTGGCGTATTGCTGCTGGATGTGGTGATTGGCTATGGCGCACAGGAAGATCCTGCTCGTTCATTGGCGGATACCGTCAAACGGGTTCGTGCCAACCGTGGTGCGGCCCATCCACTGGCCGTTATCGCGACGGTAACGGGAACCGAACAGGATCCTCAGCAGCGCTCAAAACAGATTGCCACGCTGGCCGAAGCGGGTATCTCGGTGATGAACTCACTGCCTGAGGCCGTCGCGTTGGCCAGCCAGTTAATCACCCCGCCGCCGGTTGGCATAACCGACCCCATTCCCCCCCTGCTGGCGGGGCTTTCCGTGATCAATGCGGGCTTGCGCAGCTTTGCCGATGATTTGCAAACCAATGAAATTCCCGTGGTCCACTACCAATGGGCTCCGGTTGCCGGCGGCAATCAACGATTGGCTAACATACTGAAAAATTTAAAGTAAGGGATTGATATGTACGCATCTATTGAACAAGCAAATGCTGCCGTTATCGCCAGGATCCGTGAAGCTCGCCCGCATTGGCAGACCGTTGACTTAGCTAAAAACCTGATCCCGCAGCTGGCTCAGGGGAGAAAACTGCTGCATGCCGGGCCACCGGTGGCCTGGCAGGAAATGAGTGGCCCGGTACGCGGAGCCTGTATTGGCGCCTGCCTGTTCGAGCAATGGGCCAGCAGTGAGCAACAGGCGCTGGCTTTGCTGGAAAACGGTGAAATCGAATTTATCCCCTGCCATAACGTCAGTGCCGTTGGGCCAATGGGGGGGATTACCTCAGCCAATATGCCATTGGTGGTGATAAAGAACCTCGTTCATGGCAACTACGCCTACTGCAACATGAACGAAGGGATCGGCAAAGTAATGCGCTTTGGTGCTTATGGGCCAGACGTGCAGGCGCGTTTATGCTGGATGCGCGACTCACTGGCACCGGTCTTAAAAGACGTTCTGGCGACATTCGTTGATGGTATCGATCTCACAGCGATCATGGCACAGGCGATCACCATGGGGGATGAATTCCACCAGCGCAATATTGCCGCATCGGCACTGCTGATGCGCCAGTTAGCCCCCGAAATCAGCCTGCTTGAGCGGGATAAAATCGAACTGGTCAAGGTAATGCAGTTCCTCAGTATCACCGATCAGTTCTTCCTGAATCTGGCCATGGCTTATTGCAAAGCGGCGATGGATGCGGGTGCAGAGATCAAGCAGGGCACGATTGTCACGGTGATGACGCGCAATGGAAAAAATTTCGGCATAAAAATCAGTGGAATGGGTGACAAATGGTTCACCGCACCGGTCAATACCCCAGAGGGTTTATTCTTCTCTGGCTTTAATCAGGCGGATGCCAACCCGGATATTGGTGATAGTGCCATCACTGAAACCTTCGGTATTGGCGGAGCAGCGATGGTTGCAGCGCCTGGCGTGACCCGCTTTGTGGGTGCTGCGGGGGGCATGAGTGCCGCTACCGATATCTCAGAAGAAATGGCAGAGATTTACCTTGAGCGCAACATGATGCTGCAAATCCCGACCTGGGATTTTCAGGGGGCTTGCCTGGGGCTGGATGCGCGGCGGGTGGTGGAAACGGGCATCACGCCATTAATTAACACCGGCATTGCTCACCGGGAAGCCGGTATCGGGCAAATCGGCGCGGGAACCGTGCGTGCACCACTGGGCTGTTTTGAGAAAGCCATTGAAGCCTTGGCGGAAAAGTTGGGCATCAGCGCCTGATTAACCTGCGTACCCGGCTGACAGCCGCCACGGGAGAGTGCAATGAACATTAACGCATTAACCTTCAGCGTTCATGCCACGCAAGACTATGGCCCGTTGCGCTGTGCGGGGCGTTTTAACAATGCGATCAATTTTCTCTCGCAGAGTGGCCACCTGTTAACGCTACACCGTGAAAACCATGGGATCAGCCCTATGGGGTGGGAAATTCGTGATGATGATTTCGATAAGGTGTTCGATAGCCAACCTTTGGCGCAGCGTTGCCAGCTTTCCCCACTGGGGCTCCAGTTAGAGGATACGTTTATTTCCCGCCAGGGTTCACGGCTCAATCTTCACCTGAATCAGAAAGGTGAAATCCTTTTGGCTCCGCTTGATGCTGCGTTGGCTGATGAAACGGCCCACACTGGTCTGTTTGGCCGCCTGGAACAGATCGTTGGGCACCCCTTGTGCCTGGAAGCGCGCGAGCTTCAGTTGCGGTTTCTCCGCTGGTTGCAAGGACAACAGGTTGATTGGAGCACGCAGCTTGGCAAAGGGCCAGGATTGACGCCAAGCAATGATGACACGCTGGTAGGGATGTTGCTCAGCGCTCATCTTGATAGCCGCGTGGAGGTAGCCCGATTACCCGCTTTTTTTTCTGGCAGCCAGCCATTGAGCCAGTTGACCACATTAGTGAGTGCACACTATCTACAGTTTGCAGAGCAAGGGATTTTCTCTACGCCGTTACAGACGCTGGCGCATGCCTTGCTCCAGCCCAGCCAATTACCTGATGCCATCCGCGATCTATTAGATATCGGGCATTTTTCTGGTGCAGACACCTTGTTGGGCATCTGGTTGGGCGTGATGGCAATCGACCGCCTTTATTAGGCAACATGCCGGATATTATTCGGCACAGTTAACGACAGGAAGTGGAATGGAAACGTTAGTGATTGCTTTAGGGGGAAATGCCCTGTTACAGCGCGGTGCGGTGCTATCGGCTGAAAACCAGTACCAGAGTATTTCATTAGTGGCCGATGCTATTGGCAAGCTGGCCAAAAAATACCGGATTGCCATTGTGCACGGTAATGGCCCGCAGGTAGGGCTATTGGCATTGCAAAATCTGGCCTACCGTGACGTACCCGCTTATCCACTGGATATTCTGGTGGCGGAAAGCCAGGGGATGATCGGTTATATGCTGGCCCAGCAGTTAGGTATTTTTCACCCCTCGCAGCCGGTGTCCACTCTGCTGACCCGCATACTCGTGGATCATCAGGACGCCGCCTATCAACAGCCTAGCAAGTTTATCGGCCCGGTTTATGAGTCGCAGCAGCAGAAAGCGTTGCAACAAGAATACGGTTGGAGCATGAAACTGGACGGGAAATATCTGCGCCGCGTTGTCCCTTCGCCAGAACCGAAAAAGATTATCGATCTCGACGCGATCGAGCTGCTGTTAGCCAAAAAGCACATTGTCATTTGCAACGGCGGTGGTGGTATCCCTACGGTGGCTTCCCCTGAAGGCATGGTTGGTACTGAGGCAGTGATTGATAAAGATCTGGCTTCTGCATTGCTGGCAGAAGCGCTGTCCGCCGATCATCTGCTGATCCTCACCGAAGCGGATGCCGTTTATCAACACTGGGGAACGCCGCAGCAGAAAGCGATTCGTTCGGCTACCGCCAAGGAGCTGGCACCGCTGGCAGTGGCCGACGGCGCAATGGGGCCGAAAATCATGGCCGTCAGCCGCTTTGTACAGCGCAGTGGGAAAGTGGCCCACATCGGGGCATTAAAGGATATCGAGTTGGTACTGGCGGGTATGGCAGGCACATTAATTACGCCGTAATACCGCTTTGCCGTTAATGCGATGGGCTTTCGGCCCATCAAACCAGGAATGCTAAGCAGGATAGTTGGGAGGATTAGTTCATACTTGACCTGACAGTTTTCTCAGGCAGCACACTATCAAACCTGACGGGTGGCTTTGAGTGAGGGGCAGACATTAACATTTCAAACACCAGCGCAGCTTTGATTTTTTAGTACCCTGAGTTCAGCAATATCTTCTGGTGCCACAGGTATTGACTGATATCCATCCTGATCAATTCGATACGAATCAGGATTTATTAATGCATGAAAGGAAGAAACCAATATTTTTCCCCAAGGGTATTCGATAAACGTTTTTACTTGGTTAGGATCAAGTGAGCATCGGACAATCATCGGTTCACCAATTGCTCCAAGCTTGAGTCCAACTGGCTCATCAAGATCAAAACACATGCTGACTTGTTCTCCACCATACAATCCAAGCAAATACTTAGTTCCGCTACACCCCAGTTCAATTTCTGTAAAATTGAAGAAAATACGGTCATTTCTAACAGAGCTCTGGCCATGATCATAGTAACGATTCCATCTTTCCTCGATAATCAGAGTTTCCTCATGTGAAAATAGATGCCCGTGCTGGTTCAGGAACGTTTCCCTTATCTCCTTACCACTTCGAATCAATAGCCCTTTTGAACGGATACTTTCAGGCAGAGCCCTTGTGTAATGAACACCTATAATTCGATTATTTAAACAATACTGATTAATATCTCTAACCAAAGTAGAAATATTACTTTGCTCGACCAATGATTCTGAAAATTCTTGAGAAATGCAAGAGCTTTCAATTGCCTTAAGCCGGGCAACAAATCCATCGGGAAGGTCTAAAGGCTTACAAAGATCTATATTCATATCTGAGCCTGTCCATTATTTTTTCGGTTTTTCAAACAGCAACTTTCCTATCAACCAAATTGACTGTCCAAAGTTCGAAATCAATTGTTCGCCTTGCCTCAGAAACGATTTAGTTTCGTCAATTCCAGCAAGTTTTAAAGCATCTCTGATCTTTGAACTGGTGGGATGTGCATCGCCTACTCTCATGTCATATGCACCAACAATTGACCCAAAAATATCACGAGCTTTCTCTACACCAACTTTTTGGGCCAAAACATCCTGTAACAGCTTATTCGAGCCGAGTTTTTCTTTATCTGAATGTGTTGATAGTTTACGGAGCTCACGTACATTAAGCCGATCAGAAAAAACTCGAACGAGTTCTTTAGCTAGTCTAAGTAATGATGCTTGATCCTTACTTGCAAAGCGGGATATGTATTGAGTAACTTCAGAATGCTCTAAGCAATGCGAGAAAAGAGACACAGCATACTCTTGACGAAATCCTACCTCCAGCATTCCCATAACTTTGTAAAGCAAGTCTTCAACAGCATAAGTAGATGCTGGTTGCGCTTTTACTTGCGCTGCCAAGAGCTCATTTGATACCTTCCCATCTGGAACTACATTATGGGCCGCCCAAATATGCTGCTCCCATGCAGCAAGGCGAGCAATATCACACGCGTAAACTGTAATTAGATCTGAAGCATTTAATCCGAAATGAACACGATTCCCAGATGTAGATCTGATACCACCAGTTTCTGCCGTATACCACTTGAGAGAAAAACCACGAAAGCTTAGAAGCTCGTTCACTATACTTGAACGAAACCAAAGCCACCGACCAATATCTTCATCATTTAAGTCGGCTGACGCCATACGTGTTCCGTCCGTCTCCACTATGAACTGAGGTAGATTTAAATCTACATCTCCTCGGACACGTTTGCTTTGGCCTTGATGTCCAATCCATTCATCGCGCCAAAACTCACTTTCTATCCGCACACCGTCAAAGCCACTATGATGTCCCTGCGATTTTTCATAGTCGGTATTATCATTACCTTCCAGCCCCATTACAGGAGCATCATCATCTTCATCAACATCAGTTCGCCATGTACGGAACATAGCCCAACCACCTCCAAAGACATCATTTAAACTGCGAATGAGGAGTATAAACTTTCCTCTGTCTCGTTGTTCTTGATGATCAACTAAGTTCGCGTACTCACTATTCTCAAGCGAAGCTACATTTTCTACTCTTTGACGGTAGTACGAGAGGCGAAGTGACAGATTCCTTGCTGCCAAATAATCAATTAGAAACTCTCGCTTAATTTCAATGAGACGCTGCTCGCCTTTTTCATCAAGCACCTCCCGTGCCACTACAACGAAATTTTCTTCTGGCCTTACCCAATTAGAGCCTTCTTTTATCAGTCGAAGCGCAACAATCAAGTCAGGATTCAATACCCATATGCTTCCACCGATTACTGGTTGAGGGTGGTCAAATACAAGGTGAATTCCAATGGGTTCTTTATCATTATATAGGTACTGTTCAATCGAAGAATAATAACCATCTTCGTAAGCATAGGGATGTGCTTTGCAACCTATTCCAATATCACTCCAACTAAGCTGCTCCGCAGTTCCTTTGTGCTCTGGAGGAAAAGCTACAGACCCACATCCAAAGAACTCACTGATATATCCGATTTTTTTTACTTCACCTTGTTCATCATTAATAGATGTTCTCAAAGGAACCCAAGTTGCATTCGAAAAAGCTCGGCGAGTTTCTTTCTTTTGGAGAATCCAATCTTGATTCATTCGTCATTTTTCCTTATGTCACAATGATATATATACATCGTTTTAAAAGCTCATTTCCATGTTTAGATCCCATTTTTTCTACAAATGAAGCTGTTTTGTTCGTTGGAATGCATTCTTACTTGGTTATTTTTATGATAAACCATGCGTTTAGCCTAACGGACTTTTTTGAACTGACATGATGATTCGCTCAGACTCAACCTACGGACAATACAAGTTGGTTCACCCGGAGGCTCTTGGTTTTCTTATACATCAGGTAAGGTTTTGTTCTTCTCATAGAATGTGTGCTGTACATCGAATCATCGAGACCAAACTTTTCTACATATCCATGAAAAATGCGATTGTAGTGTCGGATTGAGCCGACCCAGGATTGGAACAAGTAGTCTTTACTATGCAACTTGCCAAGCTTTATCAATGCGGCAACAGCTTCTCCTGTCCCTTTAATTAACTCAAACTGGACAGGGCTACCGGTCTAAATCTGGATTGATTTTAATTTTTATTAAAGATTTTATTTTATTCAAGGATTTCTTTGTTAAATAAGAGTAATATAATGAGGAAAAAAACAAAGTCAAAGAAAGAATGAAACTTAACCCCCTCCCCTCTATTGGCGATAACAATATAATAATAAAACATATGTTTGGAAAAATTAAAATAATCATGTTGGAAATGAATGTAGAGGCAGTATCACTCCATAGACAGAACCATGGATAAACTATATCATTTAGTGATTCATTACCCACATTAATTACTTTACCAATCATTGAAACTGCAGAGTTTAGCGCCAGTACCAACGCAAATAATATGCATGGTGACACAACAGTCAGAATGCGCTCATCAATATTCTGCCCAAGAAGGTTGATGTTTTGTCTGTTTTTTACAATCTCATTTTTTAAAAAATTTTCAGCTTCAACAATTGACATTCTTTCAATTTCATCGTGCAGGATTTTAAGCCCCTTCAGAGTAATATCTGGTTTATCCTGAAATTTAAAAAAAACCTTCAAAAAAGGATTAGTCTTTCCATCTGCTTCTGTTATTGATGATTCTGAGTTATATAGTTTGCTAAACCATTCACTGAACCTAGCTGTATTATCTATTTCCCTGGGATAAGTGTAAAAATCTGCATACAATGAAATTTTCCCAGTATGTTTGTTTATGAAAGTAAGAATTAAAATAAATTTATCATTTTCTCCCCTTAAAATCGGAAAGCTAGTTTGGCTTCCTAGGCGATAACTCCATGAACCGAAATAAACTAAGTCAGTATTAACTGGTTTGCAACTTTTAATGATTGGCTCTGACTTTTCATCTGATGAGTCGACACCTTTATTCAAACATTTCCCTTTCTTGTTCCCATTGCGACCGAGTATGGAGGGCAATAATTCTTCCAATGTTATTTTGGAAGGTAATGTGTAACTAATCTGTCTGCTAAAATTGCTATGTTCAATTAAATTAGCAATACTACCATCAACCCTGGGGTAATCAAGGATAATGTTTCCACTATATACAGCATCAGGTGAAATCATAATAGTTGAATCTAGCTTTTTTATTTCTCTCGTAATGATTTCTGATGCTAATTTAGGATAATATTTTATAGCACCCTTCTCGTCACTACTATCAATATAATCAGTTACCTCTAATTTTTTAAAGTATTCAATATCCAACAAAGCTCTTTCGTAATTTATATTACTCCTTGGAGTTATTGAAAAAACAAGTATTGCTAAAGAGACAGCCAAAAGTAAAAAACTGACACTCCGCGCATATCCAAAAAATTCGTTCATAGAATGCCCTTATTAGGATCAGTTGTTGCAACTGATAAGATATAACTACATCGTAGTGAATTTTTATATTGTAGTAGCAAAGCTACATGGTGGGGACTTGACGATAGTGGAACAAGAATACACATTAAGACCATAATTATATGATTATTAATGTTTTTATACTATAAAAAATATTTGTGGGGATTTCATTACTGAGCTTATAAGCTGCGAAAAGAGCTGAATGCATAAAGGATAATCACAGCAATGGAAAGTGCAAACAAACCTTCGCTTTCTGTCTTCACCCAAAATCGACTCAAAACGTAGATTTTGCTCGATTAGGCTTCAGACCCCTGGCCCACTCAAAATGTGACTAAGAATACCGATAGTCCGCTCCTAACACAAAACTACCTGCCAGATTAGCTATAACTCTGTCAGTTCAAATCTGAGCTAATACAGTTAGGGGCTCCTATTTGAGCCCCTAACTAATTTTCTGCCAAATCGAATTATTAATACAGCTTCTGCGGTGGCCCGGCAAACGTCAGTGGCCCGACGCTTTTCATCTCCACTTCTACCACCGAGGGCCCCGGGTAGTTAATCGCTTCTGCCAGTACACCGCTGAACTGGGCAGCATCGCTGACTTTCCAGGCTTTCAGCCCCATCGCTTCGGCCACCTGGCTGAATACCGGGGTATGTAATTCGTTATAGTACTGGCGCCCGGCAAAGTACTTTTCCTGAATACCGCGCATCACGCCATAACCACCATCATTCATAATCAGCAAAGTGATATTGGCCTGCTCCTGCGCCATCGTCGCCAATTCCCCCAATCCCAGCGCCAACCCTCCATCCCCCACCAGCCCGACCACCTTGCGCTGTGGGTTGGCAAGCGCGGTGCCGATCGCCATCGGCAGCCCCATCCCAATAGCCCCTGCCAGAGAGTGAATATTGCACAGCGGAGAAATCGCCCGGAACAGGCGGCTGCCCCACACGCTGCCGGAAACCGTGATATCACGCACCAGTAAACCATCCTGCGGCAATGCGGCGGCAATCGCATCGTTCAGTTTGGCATATTCGCCCGACTGTTCGCGCAGTGCGGCTTCGGCCTGTTGCACCGCTTGGGCAATCTCGGCATCCCATTTGGCATTCACCTTCTCACCCGGCGCGAAACGAGCTGCCACTGCGCTTAACAATGCCGCACAATCGCCGTTAACCTGCTCATCCGCCAGATAGTTCCGGTTGGCCGCCGCCGGATCGATATCAATCTGCACCAGCGGGCGCGGCAGGGGTAACGCCCAGGTGCGGGTTTCGTTGCTGCGCAACCGGGAACCGGCGACCAGCGTCAGATCGCACTGCGTCAGGATAGCTTCAACGCTGGGGGAATTGTGGAAGGCGCGCAGGCTGCGCGGGTGGCTGTCTGGCAGAATACCACGCCCGTGGGTGCTGGAGATCACCACCACCCCGGCATCCGCCAACTGTTTCACCGCCTCACGGCAGGCCAACGCTCCACCGCCGACCCACAGCAGCGGGCGTTTGGCGCGCCGCAGGTGCTGGTACAGGGTTTCCACCGCCGCAGCATCCGCCGCAGGCAATGCCGGGGGCCGTATTGCTTTGCCCACTACGCTGGCCGCCACCAGGCTGTTTTGAATATCAATAGGGATTTCCACCGCCACCGGGCCACAAGGAACGGTTTGCGCCTCCTGAATCGCCCGCTGGATCACTGCCACCGCCTGCTCGGGGGAGCTCACCCGATAAGCCTGCTTCGAACAGGCACGCAGGAAACCCAGTTGATCTTTGGTTTCATGGATAAACCCGGCATCAGCATCCAGGTAAGCCTTTTCCACTTGGCCGGTAATATGCAGCAATGGCGTATTGGCATTCAGCGCTTCAATCATCGCGCCTACCGCATTGCCCGCACCGGCACCGGTGCTGGTCAGCGCCACACCCAGGCCAGAAAAACGCCCATGGGCATCGGCCATCGTTACCGCCCCAGCCTCGCCGCGAGCGGGTACAAAGCGGATGGCCCCGCGCTGCCCAATGGCATCGGCAATCGGTAAATTATGAATCGAGATAATGCCGTACATCGCGGCTACCTGATACTGCTCCAGAGTTCGGGCTATCGCCTCACCCACCGTTATTTTTTCGCTCATCGTCTACCTTCTTAATTGTCTTATGCCGTAAGGATCGCCAACTTAATCGCTCCAACGGTTGGGCTGATTGCTCAGAGCCAAGTACAGACTCTTTTGCTGCATATAAGCCTGGATACCCCGCAAGCCTTTTTCACGCCCCAAGCCGCTTTGCTTAAACCCGCCAAACGGCGTGGAGATCGAGAATGTCTTGTAGGTATTGATCCACACGGTGCCGGTTTCCAACTGCTCAGCCAGCGCCATCGCCCGCGTGAAATCACGGCTCCAGATACCGGCAGCCAACCCGTAAACAGAATCGTTGGCCTGTTCAACCAACTGTTGCTCGTCATCAAACGGCAAGACCACCAGCACCGGGCCGAAGATCTCTTCCTGGCAGGTACGGGCCTGGTTGCTCAACCCTTCAATAATGGTTGGCAGGTAATAACTGCCCTGTGCCAGCTGTGGATCGGCAGGCATTTCGCCGCCAATCAGCACTCGCCCCCCTTCCTGCTGGGCCAGCGCAACGTAGTCTGCCACGCTCTGCCGGTGCTTTTCGTTAATCAACGGGCCCAGATGGATACCCGGCTCCAGCGGGCTACCGATACGCAGGCCAGCAGTCAATTCGCACAAGCGCGCCAGCAGCGGCTGATATAAAGAACGGTGAATAAACAACCGAGAACCGGCAATACAAGCCTGCCCGGCAGAGCTGAAAATGCCGTAACAGATACCACGCGCTGCCTGTTCCACATCGGCATCTTCCAACACGATAGTGGGGGATTTACCGCCCAGCTCCAGCGAAGTGGGGATCAGCTTTTCTGCCGCGATATGCGCCAGATGGCGGCCTGTGCTGGTGCCCCCGGTAAAGGAGATCTTTTTCACCAACGGATGGCGAGCCAGTGCTTCACCAATTACCGAACCTTTGCCCGGCAGCACGCTGAGCAACCCGGCAGGTAACCCAGCCTGTTCAAACAGTTCAGCCAGCTTCAGCGCCAGCAGCGGGGTAGCTTCTGCCGGTTTGAGGATCACCGCGTTGCCCGCCGCCAGAGCGGGGGCCACTTTCTGCATTTCACTGGCAATCGGCGAGTTCCACGGTGTGATCGCGGCAATCACTCCCAACGGTTGATACTGGCTCAGCGTCATCACTTCACGGTTGCGTTGCGTGGGTAACTCCCCTTCCAACACTTCACAGGCCGCCGCAAAATAACGCGCGGTGGCCGCCGCGCTCATCACCAAGCCACGGGTTTCCGCCAAAGGTTTACCGTTGTCGCGCGTTTGCAATTGCGCCAACTCGTCCACCTGCGCCGTGATCAAATCGCTGACGCGATGCAAAATCGCCGCACGTTGATGTGGCACCAGTCCACGCCAGGCCGGATCGCGCCAGGCGCGTTCTGCGGCTTCCACGGCTTCGTTGACGTCTTCAACGTTGGCCGCGTGCAAGCGAGCATTGATGCTGCCATCAGCCGGAAAGACTGAGTTCATCATTTCGCCACGCCCTTCACACCAGCGGCCAGCAAGAAAAATCTTTAACGTTTCCATTTATTACTCCTGCCATTCAGGCCATGAAACCGCCGTCCACCAGGCAACGGCAGGCTTGCACCGCGCTCAGCGCCGCCAGCGTTGAGGTTTTTGGGTTACTCGCCAACGGGTTACCACAGAGTTCAATCTGGAATTCGCCAAATTGACCGCATACCTGCAAGCTGTGGGTATTACGCTGAGTATGGGGATCCACTTGCAGGCGTACCCGTGTGGCATCCATCCCAATCCCGTGCAGCGCGATGGTGGCGGCCACATTGGCATTGGCGGGGAACATGCGCGCGGCTTCACGTGCCGAGCCCTCAAAGAACACCTGCGCTTCACTGACAGCACCCAAATCAATCAGTTTTTCTGCCATGCTGCCACGCCAACTGGCCGGGCTTTTGCTGGACTGATAGGTAACGCTCTCCAACCCACCTTCCCGCGCCGAAGCCAAGCCATCCATGCCCGCTACCGCACCAGACAGCACGATCAACCGCCCTTGATGGCGCGCACAGGCCTGTTGCAAGCGCAGTTGCAGCGCCGCATCCGCCAGTGCACCGGTAGAAATAACGGCTAACCGCCAGCCGCGTTTAATGACGGCTTCACCAAATTCAGCAACCGCTTGCTGGCTGGCACACTCCAGCACCAAATCCGGTGATTCGGTACACTGTTCAGGATGCGTCAGTGCCTGCACCCGCCCGGCAAATGCCTTTGCAATTTCGGTATGGTGCTGTTCACGTGCGACGATCCAACCGGGTTCTACGCCTTCCGGCAAGCGTGCCAGCACCTCTTTCGCCATTGCGCCGTAGCCAATCATCATGATCTTTTTCATCTTTTCAGCCTCGGTTTAGAGATGGCGACTAAAACCGCCGGAAACGTCCAGCGCCGCGCCGGTAGTAAATGACGCCATTGGCGATGCCAAAAATAACAAGGCCCGCGCCGGTTCCTGTGGTTTGCCCAAGCGCCCCAGCGGGATACCACGCCGCTGCGCAATTTCCGCCGTCCACTGTTCCCAGCTCTGTTGCTGATCGGTTCGTTCGGCAAAACGCCGCCGCCACTGCCCCGACTCCACCATGCCAAGCAGGATGGAATTGACGCGAATCCCCTTGCTCACCAGCTCTTTCGACAGCGTCAACGTCATGTTGAGCAACGCCGCGCGGGCCGCCGAGGTGGCAATCATGTGTTCTTCCGGCTGTAACGCCAGCAATGAATTCACACAGGTGATGGAAGCGATATCCGAACGCTCCAACGCGGGTAAAAATGCCTGTACCGGATTGATCACGCCGAACAGCTTCAGTTCCGCCTCATGCAGCCAGGCTTCGCGCGGGGTTTGGTCGAAATGCGCGACAAACCCTTGCCCGGCGTTGTTGATCAGCATATCCACCCCACCAAAATGCTGGCTGACCTGCTGGGCAAACTGCGCCACCTGCTCTGCGTCCAGAACGTCGCAGCGCAGCGCCAGAATCTCCGCCTGCGGGAATTCCTCACGCAGGCTGGCGGCGGCGCTGGCCAGTTTGTCTGCGTTGCGGCCGCAAAAAGCCACCTTCGCCCCTTCCGCCAGCAACAAACGCAGGGTTTCAAAACCGATGCCCGAAGAACCGCCGGTCACCACGGCCACGCGCTTCTCAATCTGAAAATTCATGGTTGGATTGCCCCCGTAAAATCCTGTATATAGCGGTTGAATAGGACCGGTGCATCGAGATAGCTGGCATGCCCGGCGGCGTTAATCAGGCGCATAGCTGCATCCTGCTGCTGCGCCAGCGTTGCCGCTCCCTGCGGCGGCGTGATGCGATCTTCACTGCCACACCAGATTTGCAATGGCCCCTGATAGCGCGACAGGTATTGGCTGATATCATCATTGGCCAGCATCCAGGCAGCGCGGAGAAAACCGGCCGGATTGAGCTGTTGCATACCGCTGCGCACCCAGGCGATATCCTGCGGATCGGCACCGTCACGCAGCAACGCTGCCGCACGTTGTTCACCGTAACCTTGCGGACCCAGCGTTTCGATCATCTGCTTACGCTGCTCATACACCTGCTGGCGTTTTTCCTGCGGGGCATTCGCATAGCCTTGCGCCGGATCGGCCAGTACCAAGCCACTTAACCCTGCCGGGTAGATGGCCGCATAAGCACTGCCGATCAGCGCTCCAAGCGAATGCCCGACAATCAATGGCCGCTCTAACTCCAATTCCGCGATCAGCGCCGCCAGCGCATTGGCATAGGCGGCCGCCTTTGACTCCGCCTGCGCCAACACTGCACTACCGCCATAGCCCGGGGCATCCCAGGCAATCAGGCGGTGACCATCGGTCAGGGCGCGATCGCTGAACTGCTTCACCCAGGAGGCAGAACCGGAACTGATGCCATGCAGCAGCACCACGGCCCGGCCATACCCGGCTTCGCGCCAACCAAGCCAAAAGCCACTACAGTCCTCCTGCTGACGTTCCGGTAAGGCGTTCATCAGTTACGCTTCACTTTAGAGAGTGGATGATCTGCCGGGTAAGTCGGCGTTTCCGGTTTGGAGGTGCCAAGCATGACGCACATCAGCGCCTCCTCCTCACCGTGGTTAAACAGGCCGCGATAAATGCCCGCCGGGACTGAAATCAGATCGCGCTCTTTCAGTTTGGTTTCGTAATATTCTTCACCGTCCTGAATCATCAGCGTGATGCTGCCTTTGAGCATGAAAAACACTTCTTCCACATCATCATGCAGGTGCAATGGCCCTTCGCATTTGGACGGCAACACCATAGTGGAAAAGGTAAAATTCCCTGCCGGAACCGTGTTGGTATCACTGACCACCCCGGTAGCACCGGTACCGATATAACGCATCTGCGCACGGCGGTATTTCGGGTCATAATCAGCCTGGAATTTCAGGGCATTCCAGTCATATTTACGGCCTTCAAAACGGGCGATACGTGATTCCACCCATTGCGCCATCGACAAATCCTGTGGCTTGATGCCAGCTTTATTCTCAACTTGGGACATGTTGTTTCTCCTTCGCTATCAATATTTTTTCAGTAATGGCAGCAGAATGGTGCTACCTACAAAGGCCATCACCACCAGGAACAGCAGGCCGTTATCCATATTGCCGGTCGCGGCGATCAGCGCCCCCATCAGCACCGGCGCCAACGCACCGGCAAAATTCCCCAACCCGTTAAAAATACCGCCAGCGGTAGCGCTGACCCGACTGCTGGTCGCTTTGGCCAGCAAGGCAAAAATATTCGGCGCACCGGCTCCCCACATAAAGGTGCTGAATGCCATGGCGGCAATCACGCTGTAAGTGCCTTCCAGATGCAGCACCATGCCCAGGCCAACCCCGGCTCCACACAGTGAGATAAAGCAGGCCATCGCACGCCGATCCAGTTTGTCTGATAACCAGGCGCCCACCACTTCCCCCAGCAACATGGCAATAAACGGCAGTGATGACAGATACCCGGCATGTTCCAGATGGATACCCTTTCCTTTGATCAGGTAACTGGGCAACCAGCCATTGATGCCCCACAGATAGGTCAGAAATGCGATGTTAAACAGGCAGATCATCCAGAAATGCGGGGTACGGAATAATTCACGGCGTAGTTGCTTGCGCTCGGCGGCGGCTGGTTGTGCGACGGCGCTTTTCTCTGAGCGGGAAATATTCAGGTGGCGCAAGCCAAACATCACCAGCAACATCACCGGCAACGTCAGGAATGCCATAAAGAAGAAGGTGGTTTGCCAGTCAAAACGATTGAGGATAAACAGCGTTACCGGGAAGCCCAGCGCCGCCCCTATTGGCGTCCCTAACAGCCACATCATGGTGGCTCGCGCCTGCAAACGCTGGGGGAAGGCATGGCGGACAATCGCGTAGGCCATGGCGATCAGCGGCCCTTCGGCAATGCCCAGCAGAATACGCAGGGTGATCATGGTGTGATAAGAACGCGCCAGGCCCATCAGCACCATCAAGATTCCCCATATCACCATCATGCCAATCAGCACGTTGACCGGGTTCAGCCGATCGCCAATGCCGCTCAACAGCATTGAAGAGAAGCCGTATGAGAACAGAAAAGCACTCATCAATAGCCCCAGCCGGGTCGGGTCAAAACCAATGCCCATCGCCTCTTGAAATTGGCTGTCTGCAAACAGCGCCGCAATACTGATCTTGTCGAAAAACGCCAGCAATACGCAGGCAAACAGGGCTATCGGCACCGACCAACGCACGCGGGTTGGCTGATTTTCGTCAACAACATCCCCCACCCGGCTGCCGCGGGTGTCAATATCTTGCGTAGTCATAAAACGCTCCCGAAGCTCAGGCGTTATTTCAACGCCATCAGAGAAAACTCCACATCCGCCAACTGCTGCGGTTCCAATACCCGGCCACTGGCCAGCCAGCGTTTGCCCAGTTTGATGGTGCGCGCATCGTTAAACGCCACCATTTGCACCAGTTGCCGTTCAGCATTCAGGGTGAAAAATACCTGTGCCTGCGGTGTACGGCGCACAATGTGATGCACTCCTCCCATCGGTATGCCCAGGATCTGGATATTGGTGTCGTATTGATCCGACCACAGCCAAGCCACATCATCGTAAGGGGCTGCCGCAGCATCCAGCATGGCGCAGGCGGTGCTGATGGCCTGGTTTTGGGCGTAGGCCCAGGATTGCAGGCACAAGCCAAGCGTGGGGTGGCGCGCCACATCACCAGCGGCAAAAATGGCCGGGTGGCTGGTGCGCCCTTGCCCATCCACTACGATCCCGGCCTCAACCTGCAACCCGGCGCTGTGTGCCAGTTCCAGATTCAGTTCAACCCCGATACCGACCACCACCAGATCAAACGACTGTGCTTCGCTGCCAGCGGTGCCGATCCAAGGCTTGCCCTGGCGATCTTCAAGCTGGATATCGTCACAGCCGCACAGCACGGTGACGCCCTGCTGCTGATGCAATTCCAGCAACGCTTGGGAAACATCGGCCCCAACGCTGCGCATGCACAACGCAGGCTGGCGTTCAAATACCGTGACTTCAGCACCCAACTTGCGAGCCGATGCCGCGATTTCCAACCCAATCCAGCCACCGCCGACAATCGCCAGCTTTTTGCATTGCTGTAATCCTTGGCGCAGTTGGATAGCATCGCTCCACGAGCGCAAGGTCATAACCTGTGGATGGCTGGCCCAACGGGCATCTGGCACGCGCGGCCGCCCACCAGTGGCGATCAGCAATTGCTTAAACGGCAATTGCTGGCCATCGCTGAGGGTGATTATCTGTTGTTGGCTGTCGATCTTTTCGGCACGCAGCGGGCGATACCAGTCGATATTCAACCCGGCGACGATCTCTTCACTGAACAGGCGGCTGAGTGGCGCATTGCTATCCAGTAATACCGCTTTAGAGAGAGGCGGGCGTTCGTAAAAATCATAGGGCTCATCGCTCACCACCGTTAGCTTGCCGCTATAGCCTCGGTCGCGCAGCGTTTTGGCGGCCCAGCCACCGGCCTGCCCACCGCCGATAATGACGATGCCCGCGCTCATGCTGCACCCGTTTTTTTATGCTGGCGGCGCGTGTCATGATCGATACCACCTTCCACCGCCCATTCGGTAAACGACACCAGCGAATGTTCCAGCTCACGCGGCTGCCAGTTTTCCGTCAGGTAGTCATCATTGGTGTAATACTCAAACGCTCCGCCGGCCGGGCTGTTGACGTACCAGAAATAGGCTGAGGAGATGGGATGGCGGCCTGGGCCAATAAAGGTGCTCCATTGTTCCTTATTCATGGCGATACCGCCGCCGATCACCTCGTGAATATCACGCACGGTGAAAGCCACATGGTTTAAGCCACGCGAGCGATTAGGCAATTTCAGCAGGAACAGGTTGTGGTGCCCACCGCGCACCTGAGTACGCAGGAAAACGGCGCGATCGATATAGCGATCCGACACCTGGAAGCCGAGTTGTTCACGGTAAAACCGCTCAGTCGCGGCCAAATCCTCAACAAAAAACACCACATGCCCAATATTGATCGGTTCGGCCTTGGCATAAACCGGGCTGGCCTGATCAATACGGCGCACATCGCCCCATTGGTTAATCGGCAATACCGGTACTTCAACCGCCTGCTGGGCAGTGACACCAAAGCGCAGTGTCATGCCATTCGGATCGCGGCATTCCAGTTCTTCCCCCACCTGGCGGAAACCCGGCATGTCCGCCAGTTTTTGTTGCAACGCAGCCAGGGCCGCTGGGCTTTCAACCCCCCAGGTCATGCGGCGCAGGGTGGAACCGGCTTCAAACGCCGCCGGTAACACCTCACTGTTCTGCGGATACAGCACCACGCTGGCTCCGCTTAATGTAGTAAATTCACGGCGCGGCTCTCCCCAATGCTGGAGCATTGGCTGCAAGCCGAAGTCCTGTAGGAATTTTTCACACGTTGGCAGATCTTCAACGCCAAATTCCAGCTTTTCGATTCCGGTTATGCTCATTATTGTGCCTCTCGTTCTCGCTGAATGCGTTTTTCAGGCATGATCGAACCCCGACCCATCATTGCCATGAGTCTTATCCCTGCCTGAGTCAAAAATTCAGTATGGCTGGCGCAGATGCCTAGCCGACTTTCGCCTGCGGCGTTGCCCCCAAAAAGCCGGAGATCTTCTCTGCGGCGTCCCGCACTTCCATGCGCAAGCGTTCGCGATCCTCTTTAGGGATCTCATTGGATGGCACCATAATGCTGACCACCGCTGCGACCTGCTGCTCACGGTTAAAAATCGGATAAACAATGGAAGAAATACCGTGGCGGAAGAAAGATTCACCAATCACGTAGCCACGTGCCTTATCCTGCTGCACCATCTGCCACAACGCCTCACGGTTAGCGGGGGTGCCCAATGCTTCATCCGGTAACTTTTCATCTGGGAACAGATTATCGAACTCTTCGCGGCTGGTGCTGGTCAGCAACATACGGCCCAGAGAAGTACGGTGTACCGGCAAACGGGTGCCAACGCTGACCTGATTGATTTGCGAACCCGCAGCACTGACGCGAGCAATGTAGATCACATCCCGCCCGTCGCGGATCGCCAGATGGCTGCTGCACTGGCTGCAATCGCGCAGTTGCTCGATCACCGGTTGACCAGCCTGGGCCACATCCAATGACGCGATATACTCAAAACCCAGTCGCAGCACCTTGATCCCCAGCCCGAAGGTGTTGGTACGCGGATTACGCTCCAGAAAACCCAGGTGTTCCAGCGTTTGCACCACACGGTAGGCCGTCGCCTTTGGCATATCGACCAGGCGATGTAATTCTGCAAAGGTCATTTCCTTATGCTGCTCACTGAATGCCAGCAACAGGTGTAACCCACGATCCAGACCTGGGATCAGATATTTACATGCTTGATCTTCTGCCATGTGATGCTCCTGAAATTGTTTGCCCGCCCTATGGGCGGTCAGTTAAAGACAAAGCCACCGTTAACCGGCAACAACTGACCCGTTACGAAGTCCGCCAGCGGCGATAGCAAATACAGCACGCTGCCGTTCACATCATCGGGATGCTGTGCTCCTGACAGCGCTCGCCCTTGCTCATACAACTGGTGGCGCTCGGCAGGCACGTATTCGGTGGCTTCGACTCGCGTCAGGCCCGGAGCGACAGCGTTGACGCAGATCCCCTGCGGCCCCAGCTCACGCGCCATAGAACGAGTCATCGAGATGATGGCCCCCTTGCTCGCCACATAGGCCATCAGCCGTGGCGCGCCCCATAAGGCAGTATCTGACGCAATATTAACGATCTTGGCATGCGGTGTTTGTGCCAACAGCGGTACCGCCGCCTGGCTCACCAACCAGGTGCCACGCACGTTGACCTGCATCACCTTGTCCCACAGGTCGATGTCGTATTCCATCATGGTTTTGCCACCAACCCCGGTCGCCAACGCTGCGTTGTTCACCAATCCGGCGATCGCTCCCCCCTTGGCTATGGCGCTGAACGCCGCCGTGATCGATGACGGTGATGCCAGATCGATCACCTGCGTTTCCACCTGCACACCTTGCTCACGCAGCATGGCCGCGCTGTCTTGCAGTTCTTGCGCCAGGATATCGCACATCACCACGCGGGCCCCGGCCTGAGCTATCGCGGCCGCAAAGCTGCGCCCCAGGCCGCGTGCCGCACCGGTAACCACAATCCGCCGGTCTGCCAGCAAGCCATTCACTGCGCCGTCTCCCGCTCGCTGAGCATTGCCAACTGTTTTTGCGCTTCTTTCTGCATCATGCGGCGCAGGCGAGAAAGCCCGACATCATGCTGATAGAGGTATTCATTACCGCGCGCGTTCGGTGCCATGTTTTCCAGCACGATGCGATCCTGCTCCAGCACGTCCCAGTGCAGTTGCTCTAAACGGTTACGGTACATAAAGCGCCACATATCGCGCTGCCAATCCTTCACTTTACGAATACGCCAGAAGAAGACGCGGCAATGATCTTTGTCTTCCGGCACTACCATGCCGATAATCCAGAAGTGGCCGCCCGGCCCAAAACGTTTCTTGTACGGGATCGACAGGCGCATCCAGTAGGCACCGCTGCTGCCAAATTCCACCCAATCGAAATTCACCCCAATCTGGCCGTTCTTTTTGAAGATAAAACCGCTGTCGGTCGGTTCCAACGCCATATCAGCCTTGCGATCCCCTTCCGCCATAGAGTGCGACGATGAATGCAGATAAGTACCATGCATCGGGTCCATCACGTTTTCCAACGCATACTGATAGTTGCAATCCCAACTGGCGGTACACAGGAAGTTGCTGTAGCTGGCTTCGTCCGCCAGTTCCTGTGGGAAAGCCAGTTCTGCCGGTTCTTCATCGGCGGTGACACCGAAGTACAGGAATACCGCACCGTGGGCTTCTTGTGCCGGGTAAGAGCGCAGGCATTTCTGCCCAACCAGCGGGCAGCGATCCACCGCCGGAACATCTTTTACCGTTCCATCGCCACCCACTTCAATGCCGTGATACCAGCAGGCGATGCGATCGCCCAGGTTCCAGCCCATTGAGAGGCGCGCACCACGGTGCGGGCAACGATCTTCCAGCGCATGGATCGCTCCTTCTTTATCACGCCACAAGACGATTTGTTGCTCAAGACGGGTGATTCCCACTGGATTGTTGCCCACTTCCCAACTGGCTAGCACCGGATACCAGATGCCACGTAATCCTTGATCAAGATAATTCTGTAATGTCTGTGCGGAGGATGCTGTATTGGCTGTCATTGTCTTCTCCCTAATGCGGCTCAGAAACCGTTGACGTGAAGGAATTCACGGAATGCTGCTTCATTCCATGGCTGGCCGCTGCGGTCGAACAGGCGGCGCTGGTTAAGCGCGCTCACAATTTGTTCCAGTTCTTCCGCCCCTTGTTCAAAAATCTCTTCCAACGCCGCCACCAAGGCGGTTTCAAAACCGTCTGGAACCCGTGCACGGGTTTGCCAGATAACGTTCTGGAATTGACCTGGTTGATGAATCTGACCGTTGCCCCCTTCACGCGCCGGGCTCACTTGTTGAGTGTCCGGCAGCCAAGGATTGAAATCGGTAATGTGCTGCATGCTTATTCCTCCGCAATAAAGGTGATTTGGATTTGGTTATCGATCACCCGGATAGGATAGATTTGCAGATCGCGGCCGCCCGGTTCACGCAGGCACTGGCCAGTGCGAACATCGAACACGGCTTCGTGCAGCGGGCACTCTACCTTTCCGTCATCAACAAACCCCTGGCTCAGCAAGGCATAGGCGTGCGGACAAACGTCTTCCAGCGCGTAATATTGACCATCGATCAAATAAACGCCGACCTCTTTCCCTTCCACGTTGGCGGAGAAGGGAAAATCTTCTTTCACCTGAGACACTTCACACACGTTTTTCCAGCTCATTGCTTATGTCCTCTATCTGATTGTTTCATATATGAAACTCAGTTTCTTATTTAATACAGTTAATATAATTCTGGTGAATTTTCCGTCAAGTCGCTAATGCAGTGAATGTTAATGAATGGTTATTTAAAAGTTGCAAATGCGGAGTGGATCACGAAAGTATGTACTGGCATAAGAAGTGAGAAGTGAGAAATGAGAAATGAGAAATGTATATTCAATCCCGAAAAACGGCATAAACTCCATAAAGTTCATCGGCAACCAAGGCCATTGCAGTACAGGAGACTTGGAAGTCCCGCTTTTATCCGTGTTCAGAGGCTATCAATATGATGTTTAATGCAATAAATCTAGATATCTTCAAACAGTATGCTGCAGAAAGCCAAGCTCTCCGCCAACACATTCACCAGCACCCCGAATTAGGCTATGAGGAACAACAGACCGCCAGCCTGGTGGAAGAAAAGCTTTCGGCCTGGGGATATCAGGTCACGCGCGGGCTGGGTATTACCGGCGTCGTCGGCACGTTGAAAAAAGGGAACGGTCAACGTGCGATAGGGATTCGCGCCGATATGGACGCTCTACCGATTGTTGAAAATACCGGTTTACCTTATTGCAGCGTGCACCACGGCATCATGCACGCCTGTGGGCATGACGGTCATACCGCCATGTTACTCGGTGCCGCACATTATCTGGCCGATCACCCTGCCTTCAATGGCACGCTAAATGTCATTTTTCAACCCGCAGAGGAAGGCCTGGCAGGCGCAAAGAAGATGATGGACGACGGATTATTTGAACAATTTCCCTGTGATGCCATCTTTGCCATGCATAACATGCCAGGATTCCCTGAGGGGCAGTTTGTCTTTGGCGAAGGGGCATTTATGGCATCCAGCGATAATGTCACCATCACGATCCATGGCAAAGGGGGACATGGTGCCATGCCCAAAGGCACCGTTGACGCCGTTGTGGTGGGTTCCAGCATCGTCATGGCATTACAGACCATCATTTCGCGTAATCTGGGTGCTCAAGAATCAGGAGTGATTACGGTCGGTTCATTTCAGGGCGGTATTGCCAATAATGTGATTGCTGATTCTGCGGTATTAAAATTAAGCGTGCGCGCCCTAAACCCGGTAATAAGGGATTTTCTTGAGGAGCGGATTAAAGCGGTAGTTACGGCTCAGGCCGCGGCCTTTGGTGCCCAAGTCAGCATTGATTACGTTCACGCCTATCCGGTATTAGTAAATCAACCTGAAATGACCCAATTTGCCAAACAGGTAGCATTAGATATGTTAGGCGAACAGCACCACGATCAGGTTATTGATATACCAGAACCCTTAATGGGGAGTGAAGACTTTGCCTTTATGCTGCAAAAGCGGCCAGGCAGCTATTTGCTCTTAGGCAACGGCGCGGGTGAAAATAGTTGCATGGTACACAACCCTGGATATGATTTTAATGATGCGATTATTACGCGGGGTATCGCTTATTGGAGTGCTTTAACACAGGCATTTCTAAAATAAATAAAGAAGCCTGAGAGCCTATTCCATGCAGGCGTAATTGGCAGCCATGCAGAAATCGGAGCATACACGCAGTACGTAATTATCTGAGCACTGCCCAGAGCCAAAATGGCAAGTAAAATGGCACTAATGGGATAGGTTCTTAATTAAGGGATATACGATGGATCGTACCAAGAAAAAAATTTCACCCGCGAAAGCAATTCTGGCAACCACATTAGGGAATGGACTGGAGTTTTTTGATCTGGTGCTGTATGCCTTTTTTGCCACCTATATCGCCAAAGCCTATTTCCCTGCCTCAGATCCGTTGGTCAGTATCATGACATCGTTCATGATCTTTGGTATGGGCTATCTCGCCAGGCCGATCGGGGCACTGGTGATTGGCCACTATGCGGATAAGAAAGGGCGTAAACCCGCCATGACGCTCACATTCTTACTGATGGGCCTCAGTACTCTGGTTATTGGTCTCACTCCGTCTTATCAAAGCATTGGTATTGCCGCCCCCATCATTATTACGCTGGCCCGCTTGGTACAAGGCTTTTCTGCTGGCGGTGAGTTAGGCGCATCAACCACGTTATTAGTGGAATATGCCAAACCCCACAATCGTGGATTCTATGGTGGCTGGCAGGTTTCCAGCCAGGGTGCAGGTAACTTGTTTGCCGCCATGACGTTGGTGCTCTTGGTCAACGTGATGCCTGCTGAGAGCGTGCAAGACTGGGGATGGCGTATTCCCTTCCTGCTTGGGATAGTTATTGCGCCTATCGGTTTGTATATCCGTTCAAAATTAGAGGAAACCGCGACCCACACATGGCAGGCTACGGAAGATAAAGCGCCTAAAATCCCCTTAATTGAAGTGCTCACCACCTATTATAAAGAAACCCTGTCCGGCATTTTATTAACCATTGGGGGAACTATCCCTCATATGATCATTATGTTTTATCTTCCCAACTATGCGATCAGTATTTTGAAGCTGGATACCGGCTATAGCATGCTGATAGGCGCAATCGGTGGATTAATCACTCTCATTGGTGGCCCGCTGGCGGGAATGTGGTCTGATAACGTTGGCAGGCGCCCGCTGATTGCCGGTTCAAGGCTCGCCATTACCTTGTTAATTTACCCGGCCTTTTATCTGTTAAGCAGTTACCCCAGTGTGCATTTGATGTTTGCCATCATGATTGTATTGAGCACGATTAATATTATTGGCGCTTCCCCTTCAATTACCATTTTGCCTGAAATCTATCCACGCCATGTCAGAACTACTGGGCTCTCTCTGGTTTACAGCGTCGCGGTGGGTATTTTTGGTGGTTTTTCACTCTCGATTGCCACGTATCTGATCAAACTGACAGGTAATGCGGCAGCACCGGCATTCTATGTGATTGCAGGTTGCAGCTTATCGCTGTTCGCTTTCATCTTTATCAAAGAAACCAGTAAAGAACGTTTAAATTAGCTCGGTGTGCAGCATATGGGATTACCCTGGGCAGTTCTCAGCCCAGGGTAATCCGCACTTTCAGAGACGTGGAGTGATCGATGGCTGCACCTGACGGGTTTTACCGCTCAGCGCCCTTTCTTTTTGCGCCCAGGCTGAGTAAAGCGCTTGCGAGCCGCCAAATTGTTACTCGGCTTATCGGTGTTTTTCGGTCCATTGCTCGCCGGTTTTTTCACCGCTGGCTTGGCTTTCTTGGCCGGTTTCGCTTCGGAGGAAGAGCCTTCAATCAATTTAAACAGCTCCACCAGCTCATCGTCCGTTAAATCACGCCATTCCCCCAAGGGGAGCCCGGCCAGGCCTATATTCATGATGCGGGTGCGTTCCAGCTTGGTCACCTCATAGCCAAAATGCTCACACATGCGGCGGATCTGACGATTAAGCCCCTGCACCAGTACAATACGAAACACAAAAGGGGCTTCTCGCTTTACCTTGCATTTTTTGGTCACCGTTCCCAGCATCGGCACACCGGCACTCAAACCACGAATAAAATCGTCGGTTACCGGTTTATTGACCGTAACCAGGTACTCTTTCTGGTGGTCATTCCCCGCACGCAGGATCTTGTTCACCAGATCGCCGTGGTTAGTGAGGAAAATCAGCCCTTGCGAATCTTTATCCAGCCGCCCGATCGGGAAGATACGGGTACTGTGGTTGACGAAATCAACAATATTATCTTTTTCACCATCTTCCGTGGTGCTGACAATCCCCACCGGTTTATTGAGCGCAATAAAGATCAGTTCGTCTTCGTTCCGGGGTTCAATAAGCTGACCGTTAACCTTAACGACGTCACCAGCGAATACCCGGTCGCCCAGTGCACCACGTTTGCCATTGATAAAAACATTGCCTTGTTCGATGTAACGATCGGCATCGCGGCGTGAGCAGATACCGCTCTCGCTAATATATTTGTTAAGGCGTGTTGATGGTTCAGTCAGCACGGTTCCTCCATTTGATCTTCACGGCAAACAGGTGCCGACTCCATGGCGCAGGGGACTATCCCTGTTTTTTAGCCGCTTGCAGATAGAGCATTTCCAGGCCCAACGTGGCGGCAGCCAGCGCGGTGATCTCGGACTGATCGTAAGCCGGTGCCACTTCTACCACGTCCATGCCAACAATATTCAATGACTGCATACCACGCACCAGCTTCAGTGCCCGATCGGACGTCAGGCCACCGATCACCGGAGTACCGGTTCCTGGTGCAAACGCAGGGTCCAGGCAATCGATATCAAAAGTCAGGTATACCGGCAGATCGCCCACAATCTGCTTGATCTGCGTCAGCAGATCGTCCACGCCACGATCGTTAACCTGCGCCGCATCCAATACCGTAAAGCCGTTGTCACAATCAAATTCAGTGCGAATACCAATCTGCACGGAGTGGTGCGGATCGATCAGGCCTTCGTTCGGCGCGTGGAAAAACATGGTGCCGTGGTCAAACTTGCTGCCGTTGGCATAAGTGTCGGTGTGGGCATCGAAATGCACCAGCGCCATTTTACCGAAATGTTTAGCGTGCGCACGCAGCAACGGTAATGTCACAAAGTGATCGCCGCCGAAAGAGAGCATCCGCTTGCCCGCTTGCAGCAGTTTTTCTGCGTGCGCCTGCAGTTTGTCGCTCATGTCTTGCGCATCGCCAAAGTTGAATACGATATCGCCACAATCGACCACGTTCAGGCGTTCACGTAGATCAAAACTCCATGGCCAACGCGCACCTTCCCAGGCCAGGTTGGTTGATACCTGGCGGATCGCCGCAGGGCCATGGCGGCCACCGGCACGGCCGGAGGTCGCCATATCGAATGGAATGCCAGTGATAACCCACTCTGCATCGCTGCTGTAAGGCATAAAGTTCAGCGGAAAACGCAGGAAACCAAAGGCGTTGGACACTAACGAATTATCGGGCTGATGGCCTAAGGTACTCATAGTAAACCCTCACATTTCAACGGTTCGCCCATAACGTGTCGCTCAGGCGGTAACAAAAAATCCCTCCCGCGTCGTTAGCCCGACGAGAAAGGGATTTATTCGGTATCTGTTTCAGTACTGCTGCTGGAGCCGATTATCGTCATATTTCGTTTATGCTTCAAGCGTGTGTATCGGCCTGCTTATTTGATGTTATCTGCATATACCCGCCATACTTCAAGTTGCATGGATGTTGGTGGCGTTACTCGGCTCATACATAGCCTTGCCCCTTCGGGGCCACTGCGCTTCTGAGGATTCACTCTCTTGCCGCCTTCCTGTAACTCGCATTATTTGGGGTATAGAAAATATTCATCATGAAACACTTAACATCTTAAAAAATAAAAGGCTGAGTACCAAGATGATACCCAACCTTGTCATGCTTAATTATTCATCTTCCAAATAAGTATAACCATACAATCCGGCTTCAAACTCTTCGACAAACTGCGCCTGCAATTCGCTGTCCAGATCGGTTTCTTTCACCTGATCGCGGAAACGAGCCAACAACACAGTCGGATCGAGCTGCACATATTCCAACATATCTGCGACCGTATCCCCCTCGTCAGACAGCTCGGTTTCTACGCTACCATCGGGGAATACATACACATCAACCGAGGCCGTATCGCCAAACAGGTTGTGCATATTACCCAGGATCTCCTGATAAGCACCGACCATAAAGAAGCCCAGCGCGGGTGGATTTTCTGGATCGTACGGCGGCATCGGCATCGTGGTGGCAACACCGTCACCGTCAACATAATGATCGATGGTGCCATCCGAATCGCAGGTGATATCCAGTAATACTGCACGGCCTTCTGGCGGTTTATCCAACCCTTCCAGCGGCAACACCGGGAACAGTTGATCGATCCCCCAGGCATCTGGCATCGATTGGAACAACGAGAAATTGACGTAAAACTTATCCGCCATCCGTTCCTGTAATTCATCAATGATTGGGCGGTGTGCGCGGTTGCTGGGATCAAGCTGCTGCTGGATCTTATTGCAGATATTCAGGTACAACTGCTCGGCGTAGGCGCGCTTGGTCAGATCCAGCATGCCATGCGCGTATTGCGTATGCACATCGTGCAGATCCATCTGGCTGTCGTGCAGCCATTCACGCAGTGAACGGCGGTTTTCCGGCTCGTTCATCTCCTGCCAGGTTTCCCACATGCTGACCAGAGCACGCGGGGCATCCTCAACCGGTGGAACCGGGTCGCAGAATTCATTACGCTCCACGCCAATCACATTAGAGACCAGCACCGTGTGGTGCGCGGTAACGGCACGGCCAGATTCAGTAATCACCGTAGGATGCGGCAAACCATGCTCGTTGCAGGCATCACCAATCCCCCAGATCACGTTGTTGGCATATTCGTTCAGACCATAATTAACCGAGCAATCCGATTGCGAGCGGGTGCCCTCGTAGTCAACCCCCAGGCCACCTCCAACGTCGAAGCACTGAATATTGACGCCCAGTTTGTGTAATTCCACATAGAAACGCGCAGATTCACGCACCCCAGTGGCAATATCTCGAATGTTGGCTAATTGCGAGCCCAGGTGGAAATGCAGCAGTTGCAGACTATCAAGGCGATCCGCTTCGCGCAGCGTTTCCACCAGTTTCAATACCTGAATCGCTGCCAGACCAAACTTGGATTTTTCCCCCCCACTTGACTGCCATTTCCCTGAACCTTGCGAAGCCAAACGCGCTCGCACTCCAAGGCGCGGCACCACGTTAAGACGCTCGGCTTCTTCCAGCACCAGTTGGATTTCCGACATCTTCTCGATCACCAGATACACTTTGTGCCCCAGCTTTTCACCGATCAATGCCAAGCGGATATATTCACGGTCTTTGTAGCCGTTACAGACAATTACTGAACGAGTCATACCGGCATGAGCCAGCACGGCCATCAATTCAGCCTTGGAACCCGCTTCCAGCCCCAGCGGTTCGCCGGAGTTGACCAGGGATTCAATCACCCGGCGGTGCTGATTGACCTTGATGGGGTAAACCAGAAAATAGCCCCCTTCATAGCCAAAAGACTCACGCGCACGTTTAAATGCGGCGTTAATCGAACGCAAGCGGTGTTGCAGGATCTGCGGGAAACAGAACAGGGCGGGCAAGCGCTGGCCATCTTTCTGACGTTCTTTTACCAGTTCGGCAAGATCGACACGCGCATGTGGAATATCTGGATCAGGGCACACACTGATGTGGCCCAATTCGTTGACATCATAATAATTGTTGCCCCAGTAGGCGACATTATAGGTACGCAGCATCTTGCTGGCATTACGATCATTCATGGCAACCTCCTGCATGGAGCGCAAAGATAAATTTTCGCCCGCAACTGACGGGCGGTGAATCAACAAATCATCAGACATTACTCGCCTCATATCGCACCTTGACGATACACTTATCCAGAATAATAGCCAAAAACGCTATAAAAACCCATTCTGTTACGTTTGCAACCGAATGTTTTTTCTTGGCATAAGCGTATGCAGGCAACAACACCGCAACTGGAAAGCTGTGGGTGATACCACTCATCTAATTGTATGGCACCCGGTTCAAACTTCATGAATCTGGGCAAGAAACATCCTGCCAAAAGGCAGCAGGCTACCCTTGCTCAATGCTGCGACCAGGCGTTAACCGGCCCGCGAATCCTGAGTCGCCCCCAAATGGGTGTAACATCGGGTAGATGGTGTGGAAACAAGACGGGAAAAAACAGAAGAATGTGCGTTAAAACGACACTGCTGTTGAGAAGCAACAGCCGATAGACAATGGATCATTAATCCAACCACCTCCACGCACGTCGCCCGCAATGAACGACTAAGCCTCATTATAGTGTAAGAACATTCGGTGAAGCGATGGCACTGCCATCAGATACTGACGAATGAAGCAGGTTATCACAGTTCCCTGCCCCACGCAGCGCACCAAGGCGAGCTGCGCGCAGTTTATACCGAACACCCGGCGAAAATGCAAAATGAAAATTCGCCAGAAACGGTTTCAAACGATGAAAATGGCGCCAGATGCCTTGCACATAAAGAGCAGCAAGACAAAAAATTACTGGCAATCCGGCTAAAGGCTGACCTAAAATAGACGTCCAGATGTTAATCCATCTATACTGATTAACCGATAAACTGCTTAACGGCTTTGCCTGAGGGGCGTTGCAGGATGCATTTCATCGTCAGAGGAAGATTTTCTCTTTGATGCCGGATCTCCAGCGCTGTGCAGTAATTTCTAACCCGTCTTATGCAAGGTAAAGAACACAATGGCTAAACACCTTTTCACGTCCGAATCTGTTTCTGAAGGGCATCCTGATAAAATTGCCGACCAGATCTCCGATGCCGTTCTTGACGCCATTCTGGAACAAGATCCGAAAGCACGTGTAGCCTGCGAAACCTATGTAAAAACCGGCATGGTCCTGGTAGGGGGAGAAATCACCACCAGTGCTTGGGTTGATATCGAAGAGATCACCCGCCAAACCGTGCGCGAAATCGGCTATATCCATTCGGATATGGGGTTCGATGCCAACTCTTGCGCAGTACTGAGTGCCATCGGTAAACAATCTCCAGATATCAATCAAGGGGTTGACCGTGCCGATCCGCTGGAACAAGGCGCAGGCGATCAGGGTCTGATGTTTGGTTATGCCACCAATGAAACCGACGTGCTGATGCCAGCACCGATCACTTATGCGCACCGTCTGGTTCAGCGCCAGGCCGAAGTACGTAAAAACGGCACTCTGCCTTGGTTGCGCCCAGATGCCAAAAGCCAGGTCACGTTCCTGTATGATCAAGGCAAAATCGTGGGAATTGATGCCGTAGTGCTTTCCACTCAGCATTCCGACAATATCTCCCTGAAAGATCTGCAAGAAGCCGTGATGGAAGAAATCATCAAACCGGTTCTGCCGGCTGAATGGCTGAATGCGAGTACCAAATATCACATCAATCCCACTGGCCGTTTTGTGATTGGTGGCCCAATGGGTGACTGTGGTTTAACCGGGCGTAAAATCATTGTTGATACCTATGGTGGCATGGCCCGTCACGGTGGTGGGGCGTTTTCTGGTAAAGATCCTTCCAAAGTTGACCGTTCAGCCGCCTATGCTGCGCGTTATGTCGCAAAAAATATCGTTGCGGCTGGCTTGGCCGATCGCTGTGAGATCCAGGTTTCCTACGCTATCGGCGTGGCAGAACCGACCTCTATCATGGTGGAAACGTTTGGCACCGAGAAAGTCTCTAGCGAACAACTGACTCTGCTGGTGCGTGAATTTTTCGACCTGCGCCCATACGGCCTGATTCAAATGATGGATCTGTTACAACCGATCTACCGCGAAACCGCGGCTTACGGCCACTTTGGCCGCGAACACTTCCCTTGGGAAGCAACGGATAAAGCCGCTACGCTGCGTGATGCTGCCGGCCTGAAATAAGCCGCTCTGCAATACCTAAAACGGCGAGCCACTGGCTCGCCGTTGTTGTTTCTATCAGCTGCGTGCTCATTGGTTAATGTGCTGCCAGTTCATGAAAGAAAGCAGGGTTAGCCTGAATGGTTGCCAGAACTTTCGCCGCCAGGCCGGTTGGGTTGCGCCGCTTAGCCTCCCAGCTTTTGATAGTGTCAACGCTGGTTCCCAACGCCTTTGCCATTTCACTCTGCGAAACGTTAAGCTGTGCTCTGATAGCCCTTACATCCGCGATCTCATACCGGGTAACCTTAGCTGGCGTTTCGATACCGTTCTTGATGTCTACAGCTTCTTCCAAAGATGTTTTCAGGTCATCAAAAAAACTCATCTCACACCTCATCTTTTAGTAATTTCGTTAGTTTTTTCAGCTCAGTTTTTTCCGCATCAGTCAGGCTATCTTTGGTACTCTTCGGGTAAGCCATAACAAAATACACTCAAAAGAGTACATAGTACACCATGAGAAAGAGATGGATGCTTGCATGAGCGGTTTAACGGAATGTCATGTTTGTCCGCGTTAGCAATAGTGGGTAATTTGTCGACAGGCAGCTTCCTGAATAAACTAAAGTCGATCGAGTTCTTTATACCTTTCGCTTAGGCTCCAGAGCCCCCACGCGCAGTATATTCATCTCTTCGGTAAGGCTAACGCTCGTTTTACGCCTAAATACTAACGTTGCGCAGTGATACGCAATGCGTTGCAACATGCTGAAAAAACACAGGCCCAGCAATGCTGAGCCTTAGTGACAACTGGCAAGGTTTCAACGCAGATTACGAAGTTTGCTTGCGCAGCAAATAGACAAAGTATGGCGCCCCGATAAAAGTCGCCAGCAACCCAGCAGGAATTTGATACGGGAACATCACCATCCGGCCACTCCAATCGGCAAACACCATCAGCAATCCCCCCAGTAGCGCAGCAATCACCATCTGCGGCAGTGCACGGCGGAACCCAAGCATTCGGGCCATATGCGGTGCCATCAGGCCGATAAAGCTTAGTGGACCAACGGTCAACGTTGCCAGCGCCGTCAACGTTGCCGCCAACAGCAAAATAGTCAGCCTGACCGGCGTCAACGCGATGCCAACCGAGCGCGCGGTTGCGCCCCCTAATGGCAAGATAACCAGCCAACGGCGACACAGCGGTGCCAACACAATCAACCCCACCGCCAGCACCGCCGTGCGGATCGCCTGCGGTGCCTCCACCGAATAGGTTGAACCAGAAATCCAGGTGAGCAAGCCGCCCATGCGCGGGTCACCGCTGGCCAGTAACAAAAAAATGGTGGTGGTGAAAGCCGTGCTGAGCGCAATCCCAGCTAATAACATGCGTTCGGTTGAGAAACCACCGCGCCCAGCGGCAAGCATAATCACTAACAGCGTTGCCGCAGCCCCCAAACTGCCAGCAGGCAGCAACCAGACGAAAGCATCGCCCGGGACGATAAACAGCATAACCACCACGCCAAAGGCCGCACCAGAACTGATCCCCAGCACCTCCGGGCTCGCCATCGGGTTACCGGTCAATTTCTGGATCAGCGTTCCGGCAACTGCCAGCATCATACCGGCAGCCAAAGCTGACAGCACCCGTGGCCAACGCCACGGCATCAATGCTTCCAATTCAGCCCCAGAACTCCAGTGCCAACCTACGGCATTTTGTCCGAACCTCAGCGCTACGGTAATCCCTACCAACACCAAGACACCACTCAATGCAGCCCATACGGGCCAATGTTTGCGCTCAACATGCACCTTGTCACCAAGATTCATCGGTGGTGGCGCTGCGTTGCCACGCAGGCGCGGCAGTAACCACAATAACAGTGGAGCGCCAATCAGCGCCGTGGCCGCGCCGGTTGGGATCTCACGCCATACCTGCGTGAGCCAAACCATCACCTGGTCGGTCAGCCACAGCAACAATGCTCCCAGTAATGGAGCCAGCATCAGACGATGCACCAACCGGCGCGCTCCTAGCATCTTTGCCATCAACGGGGAAAACAGGCCGATAAAACCAATCACGCCAACCGCATTCACCAGCATCGCACTGAACACAATCGCCAATGCCAGCGCGCCAAAACGCGACAGTGCCAGGCCAAGGCCCAGATTGCGCGCTACGCCATCATCCAGCCCCAACAGCGTTAGCGGGCGCAGTAGCAACGCAGCCAGCATCACGGCTATCAGCAAACGTGGCAGAATAAACTGCACCGTGCGCCAATCCTGCTGATTCAAAGCGCCAGTGCTCCACAGGAACAAGCCCTGCAATTGATCATAATTGAACAGTGCCAGTAGGCCGTTGACCGCGCCACAATAGAGCCCCAGCACCAGGCCAGCCAGGATCAGCGTAACCGGCGACATGCGTTTCCCCCAGGCAACGCCGAACACCAGCCCACCAACCACTGTCGCCCCCACCATCGCCGCCAGCTGCCGCGTTATTTCTCCCCCCGGCAGCATCCACAGCGTAGCGATAGTCAACCCGAGCTGGGCACCGGCAGATACCCCCAAAGTCGCGGGTTCCGCCAGCGGATTACGTAATACCTGCTGAAACAGTACCCCCACCAGCCCCAGCCCAGCACCGGCCAACCATGAGACGGACAAACGTGGTAACTGGCTGTAATGAAACAGCATCTGATTGATATCATCGACATCCGGCTGTATTAACGCCTGCGGCCACTGCGCCCATGGCAGTTGCCCCAGCAGATTGAATATCGTTAAGCCGCTGGCTGCGACCAGCAATAAAATAATCAGCGTTATCGGCAGGAGACGAAGAGGCGCATTCATGAGTAAGCCTGTTCCAATAAACGGCAGAAACGCATGGCCGACAGCGTTGCACCGTAAAACCACACTGCGGGCATTTGCCGCAGTTGGTTCTGGCGAACGAATGGTAATGCCTGCCACAAAGGTGTGGCACTCACTGTATCCATCATGCCCTGATTGCCGTGATCGAGATAAATCGCCCTGGCATGCTTTACTACAGCCAGGCGTTCAATCCCCACCACCGCAGTGCCCCAGAAATTGGTTTCACCTTGCCAGGCGTTTTCGATGCCTAATTGATCCATGACCTCCTGAAACAGGCTGGCCTGACCGATAACCAACGCATGGCGCGTATCCAGCAGGGAAAATAACAACAATGGTTGCTGTGTATAACTCTGCAAACGGTTACGCGCATCCTGAAGAAAAGCATCAAACTGCTGCAAATGCGCCACTGCACGCGTCTCTACCCCCAAACGCTGAGCCAATTGCTGGAGTGAGTTTCTGGCTACCGTCAGCGGTTTACCACTGCCATCGTTGAAACTGAACTCCATAGTCGGGCCGATGGGGTGCAGTTTTTGCGGCGCGGGGCCATATCCCTTGGAAAGCAGGATCAATGAAGGGTTAAGCTGCTGTAATAATTCCAGATTCGGTTCGGTTCGCTGCCCAACATCAATGACCGAATCCGCCAGTTTCGGCTCCTCAACCCACAGTTTGTAGTTATGGATATCCGCCACCGCCAATGGCATTACGCCAAGAGCGATCAGCAGCTCAACCGGCAACCATTCCAAAGCCGCAATACGGGTAATATCCGGCAAACCCGCTGAACGGCCTGGCAGTGAAAAGACTAAGGGTGACAACGCCATCGCCGTCAGCAAGCGGCGGCGCAGCGGATCATGATGAGAAGACAACATCAATAAACAAAGCTCACAGGCGCACCACCGCTTGGGTGCGGCAGCGTCCCCATCGGGATACCATAGATTTGCTCCAGCATTGGCCCCTGCATCAGTTCCAGCGGGGAACTTTGGGCAATCATTTCACCACCGCGCAGTGCCACCAGATGATCGCAATAACGCGCTGCCATATTGATATCATGCAGTACCGCAATGACCGTTAACCCGCGTTCATGACTCAGGCGCTGAATTAAGGCCAACACCTCAACCTGATGAGCGATATCCAGTGCAGAAGTGGGTTCATCCAACAGCAGGCAACGGCTGTCCTGCGCAACCATCATCGCCAGCCAGGCACGCTGGCGCTCACCACCGGACAGGCTATCTACCAACCGATTAGCGAAGGGTTTCAACCCCACCAGGCCAATTGCCTCTTCCACCCGTTCACGATCGCCCGCTTTAAAACGCCCTAATGCGCCGTGCCACGGATAACGGCCTACGGCCACCAGTTCACGTACCGTCATTCCTTCTGCTGCGGGCAATTGTTGCGGTAAATATGCGACTTGGCGCGCAAAGGCTTTGCTGTCCCATTGCTCCAGTAATTGCCCGCCCAGCAACGCTTGGCCAGTGCTAGGATTCTGGTGACGGCCCAGGATTTTCAGCAATGTGGATTTACCGGAACCATTATGACCGATCAACCCGCACACTTTGCCCTGAGGAAAAACCAGCGACAACGGTTGCAACAGCACGCGCCCTGGAACAGCAAAGCTCACGCCATCAAGCTGAAACGTAGCCTCATGATCTCGGTGTTTATCCTGCATAGGCCCTGCTTTGAGGGCGGCCTAAAGCCGCCCTGGTTGATTCGATCAGAAGCGGAAAGTAGCGGTAGCGGCAACCTGACGTTCAGCGCCCCAGAAGCAGCCATAGGTCGCGAAACAGCTTCCTACGTACTCTTTGTCAAACAGATTGCTGACGTTAAGCGCAACGGAAGATCCCGGCAAATTGAAGCGCGCCAAGTCATATTTAATCGCCGTGTTCCAAACGGTGTAATCCGGCACTTTGAACGTATTGGCCTCATCACCATAGGTTGAACCCACATAGCGCACACCCGCCCCCAACATCAACCCGCTGAGTGCGGTTTCATGGAAGGTGTAATCGCCCCACAACGACGCCATATTCTTAGGAATAATGGCCGGGCGATTCCCCTGATAGCTGTTGTCTTTGGTGTATTCCGCATCCGTATAACTATAAGACGCCAACAGGTTGATGTTCGCCGTCAGAGCCGCTTTTCCTTCCAGTTCAACGCCACGAGAACGGATTTCCCCGCCCTGTACGCTTGCATAGAGATGGTTTGGATTAGGATCTGCCGTCAGGTTATTGGTTTTGGTCAGTTCGAATACCGCTAACGTTACTGATACCGGGCGATCTTTCGGCATATATTTCACGCCGGTTTCATACTGCTTGCCGCGCGATGGATCAAACGGCACGCTATCATAGCTCGCGCCAGCCTGTGGTTCGAAGGATTCACTGTAGCTGATATAAGGAGAGATACCGTTATCGAACAGGTAGTTCAGGCCAACACGGCTGCTCAGTTTGGTATCATTCTGCGCCATGGTTTTATTATTAACGCGATCGTCTGTGCTGGTTTCTGCCCAGTCGTAGCGAGTACCGGCGGTCAAGATCCAGTTATTCCACTCGGCCTGTTCCTGAATGTAGATACCGGTTTGCTCCTGGCGATCCAGACGATTGGTTGGGTTGAGGTTGAATCTGCTGTCATCACCAAACTGCGGGTTAGACAGATCCAGCGGGTTGGCGGAACCAAAGAACGCATTGATATCATTACGCATCCGCAGGTAATCAACCCCCACCAGCAACGTGTGTTCTACCTGGCCGGTAGCTAATGTGACCTGCCCTTGCGTATCCACGGTGAAGCTATTCAGGTGCTCATCAGAAATACTCACTGAGCGGTTCAGCATAGTGGGGTTGGCTGGCTGAATACCCACGCCGTAGATGCTGTCTTGGTCAGAGTGAATTTTGCTGTAACGCAGATTCTGGCGCACGGTAAAGGTGTCGTTAAAGCCATGTTCGAAGCTATAGCCGACCATCTGCTGGTTACGGGCAAATTTATTACTCGCTTCACCTTCATTGAAACTGGTCGGTAATTTGCCATAAGGGGCATTTTCTACCGTTCCTTCCTTCGGCAACCAACCGTAGTAGCCTACATTAGGCTCGTCTTGGAAATACGACAGGAACGTCAGATTAGTGCGATCGTCCGGGCGCCAACTGAAAGCCGGAGCAACGGTATAACGCTTACGTTTCGCCATTTCCTGCTGATCGTCAGCGTCGCTGGCCAAACCGGTCAGACGATAAGAGTAAACGCCGCTGTCATCCAGTGCATCGCTAAAGTCGAACGCGGTCTGGAACAGGTTATTGGTGCCCATTTTAAACTGAATTTCACGCAGCTGTTCCGTAGTGGGGCGCTTGCTGACCAACACCACTACGCCACCTGGGCTGCTCTTACCATAAAGAACCGAAGAAGGCCCACGCAAGACTTCGACACGCTCCAGAAAATAAGGGTCGATAGACGCTTCATTAAAGAAATCGCCCTGAAGCTTCAGGCCGTTTAAATATTCATTCTGGTTCACAGAACCGAAACCACGGATATAAACCGCATCATAAGCGTTAGAACTGCCACGGCTGCCAATCATTACGCCAGGTGTAAACCCTAACGCCTCTTTCACCGTTGTCGGCTGCAACGTATCCATCTGTTCACGCGTCACCACAGAAATCGACTGTGGCGTTTTTACCAAAGGTGTATCGGTTTTGGTCGCTGTCGCACTGCGCTGCGCCACAATGGTGCCCACTGGCCCCCACGCATTTTCCTGCCGGGTATTATTACTCCCGCCCACCACCGTGATGGTTTCTTCTTTTGCAGCAACCGTCTCTGCGGCAAAAACAGGCATACTCAATGTTCCCAATGCCGCAGCAATGGTTATGGCTAATCCATTAAGGGGGCGAAAACCCAGCGTGGTTAACGATATTACGTGGCGCTTAGACGGCATGTTCGGCTTCTCTGATGTGGATTGATGACGAATGTAAACGATAATAATTATTATAAGCGCCGCATTTTATGCGGAAGCCAACTTGAACTGCAAGCGTATTTCAGCCAGAAAAAAACCGAGGGCGATGGCAACATCACCTTATTAACTCAATGGAAATAGATTGTGTGAAGGTAATAAAAAACCCGTAACAGAAAGTCACGGGTTTGATAACACATACTAGGCTGTATTACTGACCAAACATATCTTTGATCCAGCCAGCCACCCCATCGGCATCTTTCTGTTCACCTGATGACTGCTGCGGTTCAGGCACCTGGCCTGCTTGGCACAGCCGCTGCGGGTCCTCTGTCCAAACCGGTATGGTACGGGAGCCACCACCTCCGCAGATAAAGCGGCCCGCAGAATCGATACTCATCTGGCTGATCCCTTCCGGTGGCTGCAACATCAGTGGCAATGGTGTCTGGTTTTCCAGATAGCGGCGATACAGGGTCAGTGCGCCGTTGGCACCGGTCAGCTTGGCCGGGCCATTATTGTCACGCCCCACCCAGGCAATCGCCACTTCTTTACCATCAATACCGGCAAACCAGCTATCACGCAGATCGTTAGTCGTACCGGTTTTCGCTGCCAGATGATAATTCGGAAACTTGACCGACAGCGAACGGGAAGTCCCACGCTCAACGCCCTGCTGCATCGCATACAACGTCAGGTAGGCTGCCTGAGCAGGCACCATGCGTTCCGCCTGCGGGAAGCTCTGATACAACACCGTACCGTCTTCCGCGATCACCGAACGCACCGCAGACAGCGGCGCACGGTTACCGCCGCTGGCAATCGTCTGATATTCCTGTGCCACTTCCACCGGCGTCAGGCCAATCGCCCCCAACAGCATGGAAGGAACCGGGGTAATCGCCGTTTTAGGTATCCCCAAACTCTGTAGGGTTTTGCTGATCTGATCCAACCCTATCGACATCCCCAGATTTACCGTTGGCACATTGAGTGAATTGGCCAATGCATCCACCAACATTACCTGACCACGGAACTGGCGGTCATAGTTGTTGGGCTGCCACGCGCTGCCGTTCGATAATTTGATCGACAATGGTTGATCCGCCAGCCAGGTATTGAGGCGATATCGATCCGGTTGAGACAGAGCCGCCAAATAGGTGGGCGGCTTGGCTAATGAGCCCACCAGACGGCGCGCCTGAGTGGCACGGTTAAAACCGGCAAACTGTGGGTTAGCGCCGCCGACCATGGCACGCACCTCACCGCTGAAACGATCGACAATCACCATCGCCGCTTCCAGATCGTCAAGATGACGGGCAGCGCGCAGGGCAGGAACGCCTTCTTCCACCGCCTTCTCGGCCGCATCCTGTGAAACCGGGTCCAGCGTGGTGAAAATCTTCACACCGGAAAGATCGTTAACCTTGCTGCCCAGCTTATTCTGCAATTCTTGCCGCACCAGTTGCATAAACGCTGGCTGCGGTGAAATCACCCCGCCTTTCGGTTGCACCCCCAGCGGGCGGGCGCTCAGCATGTTATACAGTTCAGCGTCGATCACCCCCTGGTTCTGCAATAATTTGAGCACCAGATTACGGCGTTCCAATGTTAATTGCGGGTTACGCCATGGGTTATACAGCGAAGCCCCTTTCACCATGCCAACCAGCAGCGCCTGCTGATCCAGGCTCAGCTCATCCACCGGGCGGCCAAAGTAATACAGGCTGGCCAGCGGGAAACCACGGATCTGATCGCCACCGCTCTGGCCGAGATACACCTCGTTCAGATACAGCTCCAAAATGCGATCTTTGCTGTAACGGTAATCCATCAGCAGCGCCATGTAAGCTTCGTTGAGCTTGCGCCCCATCGAACGTTCGTTGGTCAGGAACAGGTTCTTCACCAACTGCTGAGTCAGGGTACTGCCCCCCTGCACCGCACGCCCGGCAGTCACGTTAGCCAGCACCGCACGGCCAATGGAATAAAGGCTGACGCCATCATGCTCGTAGAAACGACGGTCTTCGGTCGCCAACAGCGTATCCACCAGCAGATCAGGGAAGCCGGAACGGGGCACAAACAGACGCTGTTCACCATTCGGCGACTGCAACATGGTGATCAAGCGAGGATCGAGACGGAAAAAGCCAAAGCTGCGCTGATTTTCCATATTGACGATTTTTGCCAGACCGTTGTTCTGGAACTCCAGCCGGGCGTGGATCTGGCCTTCTTTCCCGTCTGGGAAATCAAACGGGCGGCGCAGCATCTCAATGCTGTTGCCCTGCACGGTGAATTCACCTGGGCGCGTCATCCGGCTCACCTGGCGGTATTGCATCCCTTCCAGCAGATTAATCATCTCCTGCTTACTGTAGGGAATACCAGGTTCCAGATTCACCATGCGGCCATACACTGCGGCGGGCAACTCCCACACTTTGCCATCAATACGGCTGCGAATTTGGGAATCCAGGTAAATGCCGTAGATCGCCAACGCGACAGCAACAACCAGAAACAGTTTGATCATCAGGCCAAGCCAACGGCGCTTTTTACGTGGCGACCTCGCTTTTACCTTACGCGGCACGGGTTCTTCCTCGTCATCGTACTCATCATCGTCATACTCATCCTGATAATCGTCATCTTCGTAATCATCATAGTCGTCTTCGCGGCGGCGGCGCACCGGTTTGCGTGGTGCATTACGTTTTGCTTGCTTCCCTTTGCGCCCGATAGGTTCGCGGTCATCCCCAGCCATTGCTGTTGTTCTCCAGGCTTGCGGCACTCTCAGCCATTATTTGTCGCTTAATCTGTTCTTATGCTTCTAGGCTGAACAGAAGAAACATCCGAATTCTTTTACTGATATTTTTTAGTGCGTTTTGTGGGCGCAGTATTCGCCGGATCGTCAGGCCAAACGTGCTTGGGGTAACGCCCTTTCATCTCTTTTTGCACTTCACGGTAGGCTCCCTGCCAAAATGCAGCCAGATCGCCGGTAATTTGCAGTGGCCGGTGCGCTGGGGAGAGTAACTCAAGCACCACCGCGATGCGACCCTCTGCCAATAATGGGCTACGCTGTTCGCCGAACATCTCCTGTAAACGTACCGCCAGAGCCGGAGAATTATCCGCATCATAACGGATGGGCAGGCGGCTGCCGGTCGGCACAGTGTAATGAGTGGGTAAGGCATTATCCAGCCGCTGTTTTTGCTGCCAGTCTAGCAGGCGAGCCAGTGCTTCGGCGATATTCACCTGCTTGAGCCCGCGCAGATCGCGCACACCGCTCAGCGAAGGTAACAACCAGCGATCCAGAGCATCAAGCAAAGCGTCATCATCCACCGGCGGCCAGGCGGCTTCCGGCAGCCAACGCTGGGCGCATTGCAGGCGCAGGCGCAGTTGCTCAGCCGCTGTATCCCAACTCAGCACCGCTAAACCCTGCGTGCGTACCCAATTGAGCAGCGCCTGTTGCAGTTCCTCATCAGCCGGTTTAGCCAAGGGTTGCGCACGCAGCGTCAAGCGGCCAATCTGCTGGCGTTTCCAGGCGCGCAGTGAACCTTTTTCTGCGTCCCACTCTACCGCAGTCTGGCTGCTGACAATGGCAGGTAACTGAAGCGCCAACGCGTCAATATCAACCGGCAGCGCCAGCAGGATGCGGGCATCCGGGCTGTTGTGGCCTTGTAACAGGCTGGGAGTAATCAACCAAGGGGCTCGTGCCAGTGCCTCGTCCTGATTCATTGCGGCCCCCATCCCATTCGCTAATAAATAGCGCCCATCTTGCCCACGCCGTTGAGCAATGCGATCGGTAAAAGCCTGTGCCAATAACTGAGCTGCCAGATCGGCATCGATCTGGCCAGCTCGTTGCGGCAGGCGTTTACAGAGCTGAGTGGCACGGCGTTGCCAATGCGGCTGCGGGTGGCTCAGCCAATAACCGATATCCATCTGCCCGCTGCGCGGTGGCTCCTCCAGTAAAGCTACCAGCATTGCCGCAGTCGCCAAACCATCGGCACCCAAGGCAGCCCCCGCACACAGCATGGCCGCCAACCGCGGCTCACAGCCTAGCTCCGCCATCTGGCGGCCTTTAGTGGTCAGTTTTTCAGCGCTGTCGATGGCGCCGAGGCTATACAGCAAACGGCAAGCCGCCGCCAGCGCTGTGGCAGGTGGCCGATCGAGCCAGGTCAATTGCCCAGCATCTACACAGCCCCATTGCAATAATTCGAGCCAAAAGCTGGCGAGATCGCTTTGCAATATCTCTGGTTCTGCATGCTCTACCGCGCGTTCCGCCTGTTCTTTGGCAAACAGATGCCAGCAGATGCCGGGCTCCAAGCGCCCGGCGCGCCCAGCCCGCTGAATCATTGATGCCTGGCTGATGCGCTGAGTCACCAGCCGAGTCAGGCCATTACGCACATCATAACGGGCAACGCGCTCCAAACCGCTGTCAACCACCAACCGGATACCTTCGATCGTCAAGCTGGTTTCAGCAATGTTGGTCGCCAACACCACTTTGCGCCGCCCGGCGGCAACGGGTTGAATGGCTTTTTGCTGCTGCGCCAGCGGCAGCGCACCGTACAGTGGGCAAAGTTCAGTATCGGCTGCCACTTCGCCTGCCAGCCGTTCCAGCACGCGGTTAATCTCCGCAACACCGGGCAGGAATAACAACAACGAACCCTGCTGTTCGGCCAATAGGCGTTTTACCGCCATAGCCACACCATCCTCCAACCGCTGATGGCTGGCAAATGGCTGATACTGGCGCTCAACCGGGTAACTGCGCCCTTCGGACACCACCACCGGTGCTTCTGGCAGCCGTTGCGACAAGCGGGTGTTATCCAGCGTGGCCGACATGATCAGCACTTTCAGATCGTCACGTAACCCTTGCTGCACATCAAGCAACAATGCCAGAGCCAGATCGGCTTGCAGGCTGCGTTCATGGAATTCATCCAGAATAACCAGCGAAACGCCTTGCAGCTCGGCGTCCTGCTGCAACATACGGGTGAGAATACCCTCGGTCACCACTTCCAACCGGGTATTTGGCCCGCTTTTGCTCTCGGCTCGCATGCGGTAACCCACGCTCTGGCCGGGCTCTTCACCAAGTTGTTGCGCCAAACGATAAGCGACGTTCTTTGCCGCCAGCCGCCGTGGTTCCAGCATGATGATCCGCCCCGGCAACCCGGCTTTTGCCAGAAGCTGTAGCGGCAACCAGGTCGATTTACCCGCACCGGTCGGGGCATGCAGCAACACCAGTGGGGCTGATTGCAGTGCAGCAAGCAGTTCATCAAGAACCTCACTGACGGGCAGTAAAGACACAAAACTCTCCATGGGGTAGTTAACAGACGGCGCACATTGTAGCATTACAGCCAGCGTTTCATTTATTTACTGGGGATTTATGTCCAACTCGCGCCGCCTGTTTTTTGCCCTGCCGTTACCCGCTGCCTTGCAACAACAGGTGATCCACTGGCGTGCCAACGCTTTTCAGCCCGAAGATGGCCGCCCGGTCGCCGCTGCCAATCTGCATCTGACGCTGGCCTTTCTCGGCGATGTCAGTACGCAGAAAGAGCTGGCGCTGAAAACGCTGGCCGGCCGCATCAGGCAAACCGGCTTTAACCTCTGCCTTGACGATCTCGGCCACTGGCCGCGCCCCGGTGTGGTTTGGCTCGGCAGCAAACGCGCGCCGCGCGCGCTGTTGCAACTGGCAGAATTGCTGCGCTCGCAGGCGGCACGTAGCGGCTGTTATCAAAGCCCGTTGCCGTTTTACCCCCATATCACTTTATTGCGTGCCGCGACCAAACCGGTGGCTGTTCCACCCGCCACGCCAGGTTGGCGTTTCAGCGTTGACCATTTTTCTTTATACCAGTCAGTCATCGAGCATGGCCGTACCCGTTACCACCCGTTGGCGCAGTGGCCGCTCAATACCCAGGACACCCAATGATCTTCACACCTTCTCTGAAACCCGCCACGCTGATTAAGCGCTATAAACGCTTTCTGGCCGATGTTGTCACGCCAGAAGGTGAAACCTTTACCCTGCACTGCGCCAATACCGGTGCCATGACCGGCTGCGCCACGCCGGGTGATACCGTTTGGTATTCCACCTCCAACAACGCCAAACGCAAATACCCCCACAGTTGGGAACTCACGCAGACTCAACAAAATGATTGGATTTGCGTCAATACCCTGCGCGCCAACACGTTGGTTCATGAAGCGATTGAACAAAATGTCATCAAGGAACTCGCCGATTACAGTAAAATCAGCAGCGAAGTAAAATATGGCCATGAAAATAGCCGTATCGACTTGTTATTACAGGCAGAAAATCGGGTTAACTGCTATATTGAAGTTAAATCAGTCACATTATTGCAACATGAATGTGGTTACTTCCCTGATGCCGTTACGCTGAGAGGGCAAAAGCATCTACGGGAGTTGCAAAACGTGGTTGAGAACGGCCAACGGGCGGTACTGTTTTTTGCTGTGTTACACAGCGGTATCAAACAGGTCGCTCCGGCGCATCATATAGATACACGTTATGCGGTACTGCTCACGCAGGCCCGGCAGTTGGGAGTAGAAGTGATTTGTTATGGGGCGGAATTATCACCTGACGGTATCTCTCTTTATGAGAAATTACCGTTTTTTATCGATTAGCGTTTCCAGGTTCCCATAAATAGCCAACCGGATACGCGTCGCAAATACGCCTGCCTTCACACCCTTGTCAAGCAGGTGACAGGAATAATTGCCATCCCCCTTCCCTTCTGTTATTTATAGCGGCCTGTTTTTCCCCCGCATTGGGGATTCGACATACCCTATAACATTTGAGATGTAGGTAGGCGGCAACCGGATAACCCTCTGGAAGCTTGGTTTATCAAGCCACCAGAGAGAGAAAGGTAACCCACACTCCTGCCCTCAATGAATGTTGGGTATAGTGCGTGTGTATGTAGGAGAAGCAATATGCAAGAAGGGCAAACCCGTAAAACCTCGTCCTTGAGCATTCTCGCCATCGCTGGGGTGGAGCCGTACCAAGAGAAGCCAGGCGAAGAGTACATGAACGACGCCCAGCTGTCGCATTTCAAGCGCATTCTTGAAGCATGGCGCAACCAGCTCAGGGACGAAGTAGACCGTACCGTATCGCATATGCAAGACGAAGCTGCCAACTTCCCAGACCCGGTTGACCGGGCCGCACAGGAAGAAGAGTTCAGCCTCGAACTGCGTAACCGTGACCGTGAACGCAAACTGATCAAAAAGATCGAGAAAACGCTGAAGAAAGTAGAAGACGAAGATTTCGGCTACTGCGAATCTTGCGGCGTGGAGATTGGCATTCGCCGCCTTGAAGCGCGTCCGACTGCCGATTTGTGCATCGACTGCAAGACTCTGGCCGAAATCCGCGAAAAGCAGATGGCCGGCTAAGCAGTTTTATCGCTCGCGGCGCGTGCTTATATACTCAAGGATTTCAAGTTGCAGCCGGATAGCAAGTATATTAATCCCCAGGAGCTTACACATAGTCAGTGACCGGGGTGAATGTACGCAGGCAACAACGCAACGGCTTGAAAGACGGCAGGTATACGCGCCGCACAGAACAAAGGGAACCACACCCTTCTGTGATGCAAGAAAGTCATTATGTGGGGCGTTTTGCCCCATCGCCTTCTGGGGATTTGCATTTCGGTTCGCTGATTGCCGCTCTGGGAAGCTACCTTCAGGCTCGTGCACAACGCGGGCAATGGCTGGTACGTATTGAAGATATCGATCCCCCGCGCGAAGTCGCCGGAGCCGCCGCTCGCATCCTGTCCGCTTTAGAACACTATGGCCTCCACTGGGACGGCCAGGTCATCTATCAATCCCAACGCCACGATGCTTACCGCGCCACGCTTGATTGGCTGCAACGGCAGGGCCTCAGCTATTACTGCACCTGTACCCGCAGCCGTATCCAACAGCAAGGGGGACTGTACGACGGCCATTGCCGCAGCCTTCATTTGGGGCCGCAGGATGCCGCGATCCGTTTGCGCCAGTTGGCCCCGGTAACAGCGTTTCACGATCGGTTGCAGGGGGAACTGCGGGCCGATCCGGCGCTGGCGCAGGAGGATTTTATCATCCGCCGCCGCGACGGCCTGTTTGCCTATAATCTGGCGGTGGTCATCGATGATCACTTCCAAGGGGTGACAGAGATCGTGCGGGGCGCTGACCTGATCGAGCCAACGGTGCGGCAGATCGCGCTTTATCACCAGTTGCAAGCCCCGGTTCCCACTTATGTGCATTTGCCGTTGGCGCTGGGCAGCAATGGGATTAAGCTGTCGAAACAAAACCATGCCCCAGCACTCCCTGCGGGCGATCCGCGCCCGGTGCTGATTGCAGCGCTGAAATTTCTGCACCAGCCATTGCCAGAAAGCTGGCAAGATCTTGATCTGCCTTTATTATTAAGTCATGCAGTCAAACATTGGCGATTAGAAAATGTACCGCGCCGGCTGGCAATTCCCCTAACAGCATTCTCAAAGGAGCCATGGTGAGCTATGATTAGCCGCTATTTTTTTGTTAACACCATTTTTATCCGTCACTATCGAGGTGTACCATTTTTACCCGAGTAGCCAATTTCTGCCGTAAGGTACTAATCCGCGATGACAAATCGGCCCGCGATGATGCACCGGCCAGCGATAAAAACATAGTCCGCGAAGAAAATATACCCGCAGAACAGCAGAAAACCACATCACAGCGCCCTGCCGGTAGCGGTAGAGAAGCACCTGCCCGCCGCCCGGCGGCGCGGCAACGCCCACCATTGCCTGCGGTGGAAGGATCCCGCTCCATGACTGTGATCCCACGTGACCAGCATTCGATCTCACGTAAAGACATCAGCGAGAACGCGCTGAAGGTATTATATCGTTTGAACAAATCCGGTTATGAAGCCTATCTGGTTGGCGGTGGTGTACGCGATCTGTTGCTGGGCAAAAAACCGAAAGATTTCGATATCACCACCAACGCAACGCCAGAACAGGTGCGTAAACTGTTCCGCAACTGCCGTTTGGTTGGCCGCCGTTTCCGCCTGGCGCACGTCATGTTTGGCCCAGAAGTGATCGAAGTTGCCACTTTCCGCGGCCATCACGAACAGAGTCCTGAATCAGACAAGAACTCATCACAGCAAGCCCAGAGCGGTATGTTGCTGCGCGATAATATCTTCGGTTCGATCGAAGAAGATGCTCAACGCCGCGATTTCACCATTAACAGCCTGTATTACGGCGTAGCAGACTTTACCCTGCGTGACTATGTGGGCGGCCTGCGCGATCTGCAACAGGGCGTGATCCGCCTGATTGGCGATCCTGAAACACGTTACCGTGAAGATCCGGTGCGCATGCTGCGGGCGATCCGTTTCGCTGCCAAGCTGGATATGACCCTCAGCGATGAAACCGCTGAACCGATCCCGCGTTTAGCGCCGTTGCTGCATGAAATCCCACCTGCACGCCTGTTTGAAGAGTCGCTGAAACTGTTGCAATCTGGCTTCGGTTACTCCACTTACCTCAAACTGTGCGAATATCAGCTGTTCCAGCCCTTGTTCCCGCTGATTGCTCGCCACTTTACGCCGAATCACGACACGCCGATGGAACGCATTCTGGTACAGGTATTGAAAAATACCGATTACCGTCTGCAAAACGACATGCGTGTCAACCCGGCGTTCCTATTTGCTGTCATGCTGTGGTATCCGTTGCTGGAACACGCGCAGAAACTGGCGCAGGAAAGCGGATTGGCCTACTACGATGCCTTTGCACTGGCAATGAATGATGTGCTGGACGAAGAGTGCCGCTCACTGGCCATTCCCAAACGCATCACGACGCTGGTGCGTGATATCTGGCAGTTGCAATTGCGCCTGTCACGCCGCCAGGGCAAGCGGGCGCACAAACTGATGGAGCATCCTAAATTCCGGGCTGCATACGATCTGTTGGTACTGCGTGCTGAAGTGGAGAACAACCCGGAAATGCTGCGCCTCGCCGCTTGGTGGGGGGAATTCCAGGATGCCACCCCGGCCAGCCAAAAAACCATGTTGAATACGTTAGGTGACGATCCAGCACCACGCCGTGCACGCCAGCGCCGCCCACGCCGCAGAGCACCGCGTAAAGAAGGGGCCTAATGATTCGCGTTTATATCGCGCTGGGCAGCAACCTGGCGCAGCCGTTGCAGCAGGTGAATACTGCACTGGAGGCATTGGGGTCTCTGCCACACACACAATTCATCGTGTGTTCGTCGTTTTACCGCACCAAACCGCTGGGGCCACAAAACCAACCGGATTTTCTTAACGCGGTGGTGGCACTGGATACATTGCTACAGCCAGAGCAACTGCTCGATCACACCCAGGCGATAGAACGCAATCAGGGCCGTGTACGTAAAGATGAACGTTGGGGCCCGCGCACCTTGGATCTCGATATGATGCTGTATGGCAACAGAGTGATTCATACCGAACGTTTGACGGTTCCTCACTATGGGCTGAAAGAACGTGAATTTATGCTCTATCCACTGGCCGAAATTGTTCCAGACCTGGTTTTCCCGGACGGGGAAACGTTGGCCGAGCGTCTGAAACACGTTCCAAAGAACGGCATGGAGTTGTGGCATCAATCCCAAGCAGTGTCTAACTGACCGCCAGCGGTGCTCAGGCGTTTGCCTGGAACCTTATTGTGGCAGAAAATCCCCCTGCTGGCCGATTGGCAAACCTGGCTTGCAGGCTGTGTAAGCTGGCAATGCGCTGTACAATTGAAAGCCCGAGCCCACTGCCGATCTGCTCCTGCCCCGGCGGGCGGTAAAAACGCTCTCCCAGCCGTGCCAGATGCTCCATTGTGACCCCAGGGCCATCATCTTCCACGCTCAGTTGTTGCGAAGTGAGCGTCACTTGAACCGTACCACCAGCAGGCGTATAGCGCACCGCATTATCCACCAGATTGCGTACCAGCAGTGACAGCAGCAACGGTTGGCCTGGCAAGCGTTGCGGTATCCCTTGCTGTTCATAGCACAGCGCCACACCAGCCGCATGGGCATAACGATCCTGTTCTGCCAGCACCATCGGCACCAATTGGCACCAATCGACCGGCTCCAACTCATCCAGTTCAGGCAACGAATCCAAACGCGACAGCGTAAGCAGTTGTTCTATCAACCTGGTAGCGCGATCGAGACCAACCGTCAGGTTTTCCACCGCATGTTCACGCATCATGGCATCGTCGCCCGCCAGTTGAACCACTTCTGCCTGCACACGCAGCGCCGCCAGCGGGCTACGCAGCTCATGGGCCGCATCCGAGGTAAAACGCCGCTCGCGCACCAGCATGGCACTGATACGCGCAAACAGTGCATTGAGAGCATCCACCAATGGGCGCACTTCGGTAGGTATCTGTCGAACATCAAGCGGTGTGGCATCATCTGGAACGCGCTGCCGCAGGCCAGCAGCCATGCTTTTCAGCGGCCGCAGCTCCCGCCCAACCATCAGGGCGATCAGCAGCATGAGGATCGGTAACGTCACCAACCACGGCACCAGTTGCCCCGTTACCATAGCCAACGCCATCTCATAGCGATAATCCCATTCCTGGCCGACCACAATACGGTAGCGCCCATCGGGGCTGGTCAGCCAGAGTAAGCGCCAACTGTCATTGTCGCCCTGGCGTTTACCTTCAATAAAACCTTCCCGTTCGCCATCAAACAAAAAATCCTCACCATTTTCGCCATCGTTAAGCAACATTTGGCCCTCGCGGGAGAAAATGGCGAACGCCAGCGCATCATCATCCTGCTCACCTCGTTTGCCATGACGCAGGATTTTTTTAGTCTTCGGCAGGCTACGGGCTTCCTGATAGGCTAACAAATCGCCCAGGTTAGTGGTCGCTAAACGTTTGGCAAACAGCATCTGCTGAGTATCAAAAACTTCGTTAATCTTGTTACGCGTCATCATCCAGGCGACTACGCTGGCAGAACACCAAGTGAACAGCGCCAACAGGCTGAAAATCAGGATCAAACGTAAACGTAAGCTCAAATGCTTCACTCAGCATCCCCCAATGTATAGCCCACTCCATGCACCGTGCGGATAAAACCGTTGCCCAATTTGCGCCGCAGATGATGAATATGCACTTCAACCGCGTTACTGCTCACCTCATCATCCCAGTTATACAATTTCTCCTGAATCAATGGCCGCGCCAACACTCGCCCTTTGTTGTGCAGAAACAGTTCCAATACCGCCAATTCGCGCGATGTCAGCGCCACAGAGTCACCATTGCAGCTCACCGCGCGGGCCGCCACGTCGAACACGACGTTGCCGTGCACCAATTGCGGGGTCAGTTGCCCGTGGCGGCGGCGAATCAATGCCTGCAAACGAGCAGCCACTTCTGCCAGTGCAAACGGTTTACACAGATAATCATCGGCACCGCTCTGCAAGCCAGTCACACGCTGTTCCAGCGCATCACGCGCGGTCAGGATCAACACCGGTATATCACTCCCGGCCTGACGCCATTGGCGCAGTAATTCCAGCCCATCAAGGCCCGGCAGGCTGAGATCGAGGATCACGGCATCGTAAGGGGCGCTTTCCAACGCACTTTTGCCGATCGCGCCATCGGTGAACCAATCAAGATTAAAACCCAGCTTGGTCAGTCCAGCCTTGATGCCATCACCAATCAGCCTATCGTCTTCAATCAGCAGAATTCTCATGCGTTCCTCTTTTGGTTCCCACTGCTTATCCCCTAATCATTCAAGTAACAAAGCCAAGGCACAGGTAACTTGCAGTATGATGGGTATATTACAGCACAAGGTTCTTAAGAACCTCTTAAGCATTATCATCGGTGCTACCCACCCCCGAAGGCTTACAGTAGAATGTCAGCACTTTTCCCCGTATCGCAGCGTATGCTGCACGGCTATTTTCAGGAGACGTTGTGATGAAACCCACCACCGTGAGCCATTTACGCCAGTGGAAACAGGAGCAACGCAAGTTTGCTTCCATTACCGCCTACGATGCCAGCTTTGCTCAACTGTTTGAAGAACAAGGTATCAAAGTGATGTTGGTGGGCGACTCGTTGGGTATGACGCTGCAAGGCCACGACTCCACATTGCCCGTCACCGTTGCCGACGTCGCCTATCACACCCGGGCCGTGCGCCGTGGTGCCCCCGCTTGCCTGCTGTTAGCCGATCTGCCGTTTATGAGCTATGCCACACCGGAACAGGCTTGTATCAGTTCGGCAGAATTGATGCAGGCAGGTGCCAACATGGTCAAACTGGAAGGGGGCAGTTGGCTGTACGACACGGTGAAAACCCTCACCGAACGTGCGGTTCCGGTTTGCGGTCATCTCGGCCTCACCCCACAATCGGTCAACATTTTCGGTGGCTATAAGGTTCAGGGCCGCGATGAGCTGGCCGCCAAGCAATTGCTGGAAGACGCACAGAATCTGGAGCTGGCGGGTATACAACTGTTGGTGCTGGAGTGCGTGCCCAGCGCGCTGGCTCACAAAATCACCGAGGCGCTGTCGATCCCAGTGATCGGCATTGGTGCCGGTAATGCTACCGATGGCCAGATTTTAGTCATGCATGACGCTCTGGGCATCACCGGTAGCCACACGCCAAAATTCGCCAAAAACTTTCTGGCACAGAGTGGTGATATCCGCAGTGCCGTACAGTTGTACATTCAAGAGGTTGAGCAGAGTATCTATCCCGGTGAAGAGCACTCTTTTAGTTAACGCCAGCGTTTAGGAATGTTATTAACTTACCCTGTTCAACGGGCATAAAAATTAAAAGACACAGGCTATATACCCTGAATAATTTGAGTTATTGGCAAGCTAAGGCACAGCCACTGGGTGTATGACGGGTATATCGAGGAGTTATGGAATGGTAATCATCGAAACCCTGCCGCTACTGCGCCAACAGGTTCGGCGCTGGCGGCAGGAAGGCAAGCGCATTGCGTTGGTGCCCACCATGGGCAACCTGCACGAAGGCCATATGGCGCTGGTTAAAGAAGCCCGGGCGCGTGCCGATGTTGTGGTAGTCAGCATTTTCGTTAACCCGATGCAGTTCGAACGCCCAGACGATCTGGCCCACTACCCGCGCACGCTGCAAGAAGATTGCGAGAAACTGAACCGCCGTGATGTCGATCTGGTCTTTGCTCCTGCACCAGCGGAAGTTTATCCGCAAGGGTTAAACGAGCAGACCTACGTTGATGTCCCTGGTATTTCCACCATGCTGGAGGGAGCCAGCCGCCCAGGGCATTTTCGCGGTGTTTCTACCATCGTCAGTAAGCTATTCAATCTGGTGCAACCGGATCTGGCTTGCTTTGGTGAGAAGGATTACCAGCAATTGGCGCTTATCCGCAAAATGGTGGCTGATATGGGCTACGATATCGATATCGTAGGTGTCCCTATTGTGCGAGCCAAAGATGGGCTGGCGCTCAGCTCGCGTAACGGTTATCTGACCGCGGAAGAACGCCAAGTTGCGCCACAGCTCAGCAAGATCATGCGGGCGTTGACCGAGCAACTCAGCAATGGCGAACGCCATCTCGATCACTTGCTGGAGCAGAGCGCAGAGAAACTGCGTGCCGCCGGTTTCATTCCCGATGAGTTGTTTATTCGCGACGCTGATACTCTACAGCCCCTGAACGTGGACAGCCGCCGTGCGGTGGTGCTGATGGCTGCCTGGTTGGGTAAAGCACGCCTGATCGATAATCAACAGGTTGATCTCACGATCTAAGCTATTTTTTGTACACTCGTTGCCGTTTTTATCCGGTTAGCGGTAGACTGACTGGGTTTATTGGTGACGATAGATGTTGCAAGGAATATTCAATCCCGAACGCCTGAAAAGGCCGATATTCAGTTAGGTAACGCTATGATACGTACTATGTTGCAAGGCAAGCTGCATCGGGTGAAAGTCACTCAGGCTGACTTGCATTATGAAGGGTCCTGCGCCATCGATCAGGATTTTCTGGAAGCCGCAGGGATTCTGGAATATGAGGCTATTGATATTTACAACGTTGATAACGGCCAGCGTTTTTCTACCTATGCTATCGCCGCTGAACGCGGTTCACGCATTATCTCCGTCAATGGGGCCGCAGCCCGCTGCGCCTGCGTAGGCGACAAACTGATCATTTGTTCTTATGTACAGATGAGCGACGCCGATGCCCGCCAGCACCATCCTAAAGTCGCCTACTTCGAAGGCGATAATCACCTGCAACGCAAAGCGAGAGCGGTGCCGGTTCAGGTTGCCTGAGACGCTCTGCTTGTATCAAAGCTACCAGCGCATACACTCCAGTCACTGATATCCTTAAGTGGCTGGAGTTTAAAACCCACGCTTGAATCTACCCCGTTTTCAGAGCACTGTGGCACAACCCGTAGCGTTGATAAACTTTGCGGCTGTTTTCGTCAATGGCGCTCATCATGAATGTATTTAAAGGTCGACATTCGTAGCCGTGACATCATCCGTGGGCGGTACGCTGGTACAGCAAATATGGCATCAGCTATCGCGATGCTGGCTGAACGAGGTGTGAATGTTAGCCACACGACGATCTATCGCTGAATAGCGAACTGGGGTGTAAACCCATGAAGACAGCTCACGCCATTACACTACAGGTGGCTGAGTCAGACTACAGAGACTGTGTTGCCTGTTGCATAAAATTTTTACTCGGTGGGCCATAATAAAGGGCTGGTTCGTTTTTCCATGACCGAATTCGGGATAATAATAAACAGGGTAGTTAACGCGATCCGCAAACTGCTGTATGACATATCGGTATAATGATTTTTCTTCCTCTCCTGCATTCAGGCTATAAAATTGGCCAAAAATAACAGCTCGTGGGCGAAATGTCCTGCTGTACTCAATCTGGTGCAGGGTTCTATCAAGCTGTTTAGCAGTCACGCCCGTGTCTTCCAGCATCATTACTTTTTCGGAGTAGCTGCTCTCATAACTAGTTGAAAACAGGGACTGCACCAGCGTCAGGTTTCCGCCATCGAGCTTACCGCTGACTATTTTTATAGCCTGACGGTTCATTGATTCGATGCCAGTATAGGTAATGCCATGGGACAGTGTCTGGAACACCTCATTCAGGCTGTTGTCCATGTTAAGCGTTTTCTTTTTGTCGATCTCATGCATTTCCATATTGTAGGACGCCAGTACGCCATGAACGCTAGGCCAGTTCAGTTCATGGTTAACAAAGTTGTGGATGGCTGTAACATCACTGAAACCGATGATCACTTTGGGCGTGGATGCCGATATACGATCCAGGTTGGCATACAGGGCAGGATAAAGGTTAAGCGCGCCGGAGCCGCCTTTAACAAACCATAGATATTTTACATTTTTGTCGCTGAGAGCCTTAATCAGGGTTGATGCACGATTTTCATCGATGTTAACGTAACCGAGCTGAGTGGGATTTTGTTCAAGGTATTTCGTGTCTGTTACGTAGCCCTGCCGGGAAAAAGCAGCCGCAATCTCTGGTATGATTTTTTCATCGTACTGCGATGAACTGGAAATCAGATAAACTTTCCCTTTATAACGGTGCTGCTCCTTTAATTGATACTCAGATTGTTGCCCGCCTTTAAAAGGCGGGAGTATTGCGGTCTGTGCGGCCCCACTTTCGAGTGAGAAAAAAAGAATATATATTATTACTTTTCCAATCTCTCTGGTTTTTATTAATATCATCTTCATGCATCCTGAATGACATGACCATATTAAATTAAAATGGCCAAGTCATATTATATGGAGTAATAAATTACAACACCCCATTTATGATTAAGCTGTAATATAAATTTATTTTGGTGGGAAATACTTTTCTACTAATGCATAGATAATCGCCGCTGTTTCAATATCAAGGTTCCCATCATAATTTTTTTGTCGGAAGTGAAGCTGAAATGCCCGGATCAAATTCATGTATCCGCTTCCTGTGTCTGTATTCGAGGTGTCATATCCGTAATTTTTTAGCCTGGCAACGATATCGGCTTTCGCTGGCAGAGACTTGCTGAACTGCACCTGATATTGCTGCATGGTCGATTCCTCATACCATGCGCCGATGCCTGCTTCGTAAAGTTCTTTCCATGGGAAAGCTGCCCCTGGATCGCTCTTTCTCCCGGGAGCGATATCGCTGTGCCCGACGACATTAGTGGGCGTAATATCAGGATATCGTTGCAGAATATTGGCAGCCAGCTGTTTAATCGCTTCAATTTGTGTTGGATTATAAGGTGGGAATACGAACACGCCATTATTATCAGAAGCCAGATTCACTGTTTCAATGCCAATAGCTGTGTCGTTCAGGTTATTACGTCCGGCCCATGAGCTTACACCGGCATGCCAGGCCCGCTCGTTTTCATCAACCAGGTTAAAAATACGCATATCCTTAAAACCGGCATCAATATACATTTTTTCTGAAGGGTCAGGGACGAGATAATGAGCACTAACCGCAGATCCGGTCAACGACGTAATCGATGCCTTAAAATCAACCGCAGTGTAATGCATAACCAGGAAGCGAACACGGCGATTGAAACCTTTCACCGAGCGATAGCTGTTATAATCAATATGATACATAGAAAACACCTTTTCTTGTTGTGTAAGCTATCAATACCAGAATGTATGTCAACAAAATGTATACAGAGTCGGTTTTGGAGCTATGCCAGAAGGCAATTTTGTGACGTAGTTTATAATTTGTTGTGAAGATAAAAGTTTTTGCTTGTCTACGGTAACGCCTGGCCGCTTTATACGGGCCCTGTTTTTCCTTCAAATTTTCATTTTCAATTATTGTGGATTGGTGAAAATGGAATACCGGTCAATAAAGATAAATGCGGGTTCATTTGCAGGTATTAGGTATTGTGGGTTTTAGTCTACCTAATATGATTGAATGCGATTATGGAAAGCTTAAACGGATAATCGGTGCCACGCTGGGGTTCAAATCGATGAAGGCAACTTACGCCACGATAAAAGGCGTTGAGGTGATGTGTGCACTGCGCAAAGGTCAGATAAAATCGTTTTATTTTGGCACATCTTCTGGGCGAGATGTGCTTGGTGAGCCGAGTCTTTGAAACTTCCCCCCCTTTCAACGACACTGAAGGCTGCATCATCTCGATCTTTGCAACAGTGCCGTTCTCAGTGCGCTACCGGCATGCTTGGCTTGTTGGCAATGCGTTCCGCCATGATTGGAATAGAGTCGGTACGCAGAATATAGAGCCGCTTCAGGGTGTATAGATTATCCCCCGGCTTCACTTTCCCCCGTACCGTGGTCAGTGCCATATGCAATCCGGCATCTTTTGCTGCTTGAATAGCATTTTTGTTATAACCACCAAAGGGATACGCCAAGTACAACACATGCGGGTTGAACTGCGATAAGGCGCGTCTTGAGTGCTCAAAATCGAATTCAATGTTATGCAGCGAACGGCTCAACAGGATTGGCTGACGTTTGTTATCCAAACGGTGCAAGAAATGAGTATGTGACTGAATATCAAATACATCCTGAATCTCTTTCAGTTCAGAAATACTCATAAACTGCAACGAGTCCGGGTTCCATTTCTGCGGATGGCGTTTGATACGTGAAGAAATAACAAACGTCGTGGCACGGAATCCATAGTTCTTCAGCACGGGATAAGCGTAACGATACACCGACTTCAACCCATCATCGAACGTCAACACCACCACTTTACCCGGCAGGTTAATCCGATTATGCAGATAAGCTTCTAACTGATAAAGCGAAATGGTGTCATACCCTGCCTGTTTCAGATAGGCCATCTGATTACTGAATGCCACATCCGAGGTGGTGGTTGAGGTATTACGAAAACGCTTGTTCTCATCGTTTTTCAACATATGGTGATAAGTCAGCACCGGAATTCCGCTATCGATCTCTGCATCCAATTCACTGATATACCCCAAACGCTCACCGATATTCACTTCATACCAGGTATTATTTAGCGAGTCTTTCAGCTTGCCGATGATCGGATAACGCAGGTTTTCTTCCAACACACCGAAAACTTCACTTTGGTTATTGATAGCGGTGTAAACGTTGGTGGGCCGCTGCGTGATCAGGTTCTGATTGGTCAGCGGTTTATGCAGTTCCCCCAGATCATCCTCTTTCACTTTGCGGGATTTGCCGATGCCCCGCACATCGCTTTTATCGATAAAGCCGGTGCCATAGCCAAATTTAAACTCATAATATTCCGCATCAGCGGGGAACACCTGTATCAGTTGCCCCCGTTTTACTTCGCCTACCGGGATAACATGCTCACCGACCAACGAATAAACTTCGCTATCACGTTGCACTTCCATGTATTCAGATTTAACAGCGTTGTCTTCCGGCAACAAATTTGCCAACGCAACGGGTGTTGTCAACAACATAAAAATGCCAAACAGCACCGCTGCTATCTTGTGTTGAAACTGCATGGTTTGCTCTGCTTACAAGTACGATAATGAAAAATGGAGAAAATGTGGAGTATCAGCATAACACGATTCTTAGAGCGGAGAAAAAGGGGATATTTGCGCGGTTTTCTACCTTTATCACCCCGCAAGTTGCAGTGGGAAGGCCAGCTACCACTGCAACTTGATAGGCTTTCTGTGCTAAGCACCTTTTCCAGCATCAGGGAAAAGGCTATTAGGAGCGCAAACCGCGCCCACGTTCGATCAGATACCAAGCAAGCCCATAGAATACCACGATAAACGCCAGCAGCACCGCCATCGTCAACGCCAGCGGGACATCAGCAATGCCGAGAAAACCGAAGCGGAACCCACTGATCATATAGACGATAGGGTTCAATTTGGACACCGCCTGCCAGAACGGCGGCAACAGGGTCAGCGAATAGAATACCCCCCCCAGGTAAGTCAACGGCGTTAAGACGAAGGTGGGGATCAGGCTGATGTCATCGAAAGTCGTGGCAAATACCGCGTTAAGCAGCCCGCCCAACGAGAACAGAACCGCCGTCAGCAACAGCGTCACCGCAATCACCCACCAGGCATGTACCTGCAACGGGACAAAAAACAGTGAAATCACCGTGACCAAAATGCCCACGCAAACACCGCGCGCTACCCCACCCCCCACATAACCGGCGATCACCACATGGGTAGGTACTGGCGCCACCAGCAACTCTTCAATGTTACGCTGGAATTTAGCACTAAAAAACGATGCAGCTACGTTGGCATAGGCATTAGTGATCACCGCCATCATGATCAGGCCAGGAACGATAAACTGCATATAGTCAAAACCGTGCATTTCACCGATGCGCGCACCAATCAGGTTGCCAAAGATAATAAAGTAGAGCGTCATCGTGATCACTGGCGGTACCAGAGTCTGAATCCAGATACGCGTAAACCGGTTTATCTCTTTGGCCCAGATGCTCTTCAACGCCACCCAATACAAATGCATCATGATTTTCCCTCATTGCCGTTAACCAGGGTGACAAACAACTCTTCCAACCGGTTGGCCTTGTTACGCATACTCAGCACCTGAATGCCTTGCGCACTCAACTGGGCAAACAAGCCGTTCAGACCTTGCTCACGCATGACTTCTACCTCTAGCGTAGAAGTATCCGTCAGGCGGTTGTGGTAACCGTCAAGCTTCGGCAATGGGCTTTTTGCCGCCAGATCGAGAATAAAAGTTTCTGATTGCAGCTTTGCCAACAGCTCTTTCATTGAGGTGTTTTCTACCAGCTCACCGTTCTGGATAATGCCGATATTGCGGCACAGCATCTCTGCTTCTTCCAGATAGTGGGTAGTCAGAATAATGGTGGTGCCCTGGGCGTTCAGCTCTTTCAAGAACCCCCACATTGAGCGGCGCAGTTCAATATCCACCCCAGCGGTAGGTTCATCCAGAATCAACAGCTTCGGCTGGTGCATCAAGGCGCGAGCAATCATCAAACGCCGCTTCATCCCACCAGAGAGCATGCGTGCGCGCTCATTACGCTTGCCCCACAGATCAAGCTGATTGAGGTATTTCTCCGCGCGTAGCTGTGCCTCACTGCGCGTTACGCCATAATAGCCCGCCTGATTAACCACAATCTGCAATACGGTTTCAAACGGGTTAAAATTGAATTCTTGTGGCACCAACCCAAGCTGGCGTTTGGCATTGACGATATCTTTGTCGATATCATAGCCAAACACCCGAACGGTGCCGGAAGTCTTGTTTACCAGCGAGCTGATAATGCCTATGGTCGTTGATTTCCCTGCGCCATTCGGCCCCAACAGGGCATAAAAATCCCCTGCTTCAACATTCAGATCAATACCGTGCAATGCCTTTACGCCACTCGCGTAGGTTTTGGTCAATTGCGCTATTTCCAATGCATAATTCATAGGTTAGAGAGTACCTTGTGACAATGAGCATGCCTGTTATCTTTCAATGCATCGCATAAGCGCCCCAGAGGCTTGACGCTTTGCCGCGCTTTAAAATCGTTTAGGGATTGTTTCAGCAATCTATAATAAAGCTGAGTGTACCATCAGCCTTACCTTCACGGAGTCAAATCCGTGCGTAAAATTAGCCCTGCGGTTCTGATTTTCAAATTGTGATGCTTGTCATATATTACATCAACGCAAATCGTTCATTACAGGCCAATAACCGCCATGAAAGAAATCGAGAAGCTTATCGCCAATAACCATTCTTGGTCCGACACCATCAATCAGGAAGATCCCCGTTTTTTTGAACGTTTATCCCAGGCGCAGAAACCCCGTTTCCTCTGGATTGGCTGCTCCGACAGCCGCGTTCCCGCAGAACGCCTGACAGGCCTGGAACCAGGTGAACTGTTCGTTCACCGTAACGTAGCAAATCTGGTGATCCATACCGATCTGAATTGCCTGTCTGTCGTGCAATATGCCGTGGATGTACTGGAAGTTGAGCATATCATTATCTGTGGTCACCTGGGCTGTGGGGGTGTGGAAGCGGCGGTAGAAAACCCTGAGCTGGGCTTGATCAATAACTGGCTGTTGCACATCCGCGATCTCTGGTACAAACACAGTTCACTGCTCGGCGAACTGGAACCGGAACAGCGCCTGGATGTGTTGTGCGAAATCAACGTGATTGAACAGGTGTATAACCTGGGCCACTCCACCATCATGCAGTCTGCCTGGAAACGCGGCCAGAAAGTGATGATTCATGGCTGGGTATATGGCCTTCAGGATGGCCGTCTGCGCGACCTGGAAGTGACGGCCACCAGCCGCGAAAGCCTGGAAATGGGCTACCGTAAAGCGATAGCCACACTGCAACAGGACAAAGGTCTGTAGCCTCCCAGCGTTAAATAACCGGCTTTAAGCCGGTTATTCGTCCAACAGTACCACTTTACCGATATAGGGCAGATGGCGATAACGCTGGGCATAATCGATACCGTAGCCCACCACAAATTCATCCGGAATTGAGAAGCCTACATATTCCACGGATACATCCACTTCACGGCGCTCGGGTTTATCCAGTAAGGTGCAGATCGCCAAGGATTTTGGCGCACGCAATGCCAGGATCTCACGCACTTTGTTCAGCGTATTGCCAGAATCGATGATGTCTTCGACGATCAACACGTCTTTGCCACGGATGTCTTCATCCAGATCTTTCAGGATCTTCACATCGCGGCTGGTGGACATACCGCTGCCGTAGCTGGAGGCGGTCATGAAATCAACCTCGTGTGGCACTTCAATGGTACGGCACAAATCGGCCATGAATATAAAAGAGCCACGCAGCAACCCAACCAACACCATATCACTGCCGCTATTGCGGTAATCTTCAGTGATCTGGCGGCCAAGTTCAGCGATACGGAGCTTAACTTCCTGCTCGGAAATCATTACTTCTACAGTGTGTTTCATCGTTTTCAGATCAATTTGCCGCAAGAAAGGCACAAAGTTTAGCATAATGGATCGGTGGTGGCGACGCACAGCACATGCACCGCCACGGTGCCCCAGCTTGAAAACGTCAGCCAGCGACGGTGAAACCCAGCATCATGCCCGTATCTTCATGTTCCAACAGGTGGCAATGGGCCATGTAAGCAAATTCGGCACTGGCCAAATGGTTAAAACGAACCAACACTTCACTGCGTTTGCCTTCAACCAGAACGGTGTCTTTCCAACCTGCGCGATGCGCCGCTGGCGCTTTGCCATTTTCTGACAAAATACGGAACTGAGTGCCGTGAATATGGAACGGATGCAACATCATGTCCCCTTCACCCGAGATGGTCCATTTCTCATAGTGGCCGCGCTTGGCTTCAAACATCGGCTTGGCCATATCGAAAGCTTTACCATTGATCTTGTTGCTGTGGCTGAAATCAAACGGCTTCTCACCCTGTTCCATACCAGGCATCTTACCGTGGTCCATCCCCTGCATATTGCCGTGATCCATACCTTGCATCTTGCTATGGTCCATACCGGCCATATTGCCATGATCCATACTCATCCCCGCCATAGCCTGATGACCATGGCGATCCATCAGAGCCTGCATTCCCAGCATATCCAGTTTGGGCTCCATCATCAGTTGCAGCCAGCGTTCCTGTAGGCCGCCTAATGGCGGCAGCGCAGGCAGTTTGACCAAACTGTCCGGCATGGCCTTCACTCCTGGTTCCAAAGAAGGCTGAATGCGCAGCACAGGCAATGGCTGATCGAACGGGGCCAGCGTCATGCCCATCTGCACCACAGGCAGCGTCACAATATCAAACGGCTTGCCATCTGAAACATCCACCAACACTTCGAAACGTTCGCCCATCAGTATCGGCAGTTCCGTCAGTTTCACTGGCTCGCTGAGGAAACCGCCATCACTGGCAATCACATACAAAGGCCGATTATCGCTGGCGGCCAAATTGAGTGAGCGCGCATTGCACCCGTTCAGGAAACGCAGCCGTAGCCAACCACGCGGCGCAACATGCTGCGGATAAGCTGCACCGTTGGTAAACATCCGATCGCCAAACCAACCGACTGCCGCGCTCATCACGTCCAACTGATATTCGATCTGGCCATCTTTACCCAAGCGCTTATCCTGCAAGATCACCGGAATATCGTCTTTACCCCAGGTTTTGGGCAGTGGTAACTGGCCGCTTTCGTCATCTTCCAGCAGCACCAATCCCCCCAACCCCATCATCACCTGATGGCCAGTCCGGCCATGGGTATGTGGGTGGAACCAGCAGGTTGCCGCTGGTTGATCAGCAGTGAAACTGACCGTTCGGGTATCGCCTGGTTGAATCAGCGCATGTGGGCCACCGTCAACGTCACCGGGGATCTCCAGCCCGTGCCAATGGACGGTACTGGCTTCCGGCAGTTTATTACTGATCGCCACGCTGAGTGGTTTACCGCGCTGTAAACGTACCGCAGGCCCTAACAGTGGGCCATTGATACCCCAGGTTTTCGTCGCCACATTCGGCAACCAGTTCATTTCACCGGTTTGCAGCGTCAACGCGAGCTTGCCCTGCGCATCTGGCATCAACAACGGTGGAATAGGTAATGCAGGTTGATCCGCGGCCCAAACTGCGCGGCTCCACAATGGCAAAACACTGGCCATACCTAATGCAGCGGTCAATTTAATAAAATCACGGCGTAGCATCGCTGGTTCCCTTATTTCAGTGATTGATAGCACAAGGCTCACAGCCTAAACCCTCCCCTTAGAGGAAGGTCAAGTATTTATACTCAAGAGTCCCTCATAACTTGAAGATGGCAGGTATACTCTACGTAAGGTTGAGTGCGCGTAATAAACCTGCTGCCTTTACAGGCAAGTGTGGTAACGTCAGTGAATAATAAACAGGTCTATTTTTATGATGAAAAAAACAACGTTATTGATGCTGTTGCTGACTATGCTGGGTTTTTCTAACGCCAGCCAGGCACTGAATGAATCCGAAGCGGAAGATCTTGCCGATCTGACAGCGGTATTTATCTATCTTAAAAATGAATGCGGATACAATGAGTTACCTAATGTGCAAATCAAACGTGCCATTGTTTATTTTGCCCAGCAGAACCGCTGGGATTTAAGCAATTATAATAGTTTCGATATGAAAACACTGGGTGAGGCGAGTTATCGCGACCTCAGTGGTATTGCCATCCCTACCTCCAATAAGTGTAAGTATCTGGCGCGCGACTCACTGAGCCTGTTGGCTTACGCTAATTAAACAATCCCTCCCTGTTTGCAACACGTCTAGGATTCTGCCGTGCATCCTCCGGCAGAGTTAGCTATGATGTCGCGCCTATTTTTTTCGTGGCGGTTTATGGAGTCTCCTGCAAATGACCCAGAAAGATATTTGGTATGAAACGCTGCATGCCAGCTTCGGGCAGTACTTTTCAGTTGGGGAAGTACTCTACCGTGAAAAGACCGGGCATCAGGACCTGGTCATTTTCGAAAACCCAGTGCTGGGCCGTGTGATGGCGCTCGATGGCGTAGTGCAAACCACTGAACGTGATGAATTTATTTATCATGAAATGATGACTCACGTCCCGTTGCTGGCGCACGGCCAAGCAAAGAAAGTGCTGATCATCGGCGGTGGCGATGGGGGTATGCTGCGTGAAGTCAGCCGCCATCAGGGGGTTGAACAGATCACCATGGTTGAGATTGACGCTGGTGTTGTGGAATTCTGCCGCCAGTATTTGCCTAATCACCATGCTGGTGCCTATGACGATCCCCGCTTCAAACTGGTGATCGACGATGGTGTTAACTTTGTGACGCAAACCGATGAAAAATTCGATGTCATTATCTCTGACTGCACCGACCCGATCGGCCCTGGCGAAAGCCTGTTTACCTCCGCATTTTATGCCGGTTGCGCACGTTGCCTGAACGAAGGCGGCATCTTTGTCGCACAAAACGGTGTCTGTTTCCTGCAACAGGATGAAGCGGTCAACAGCCATACCAAACTCAGCCAGTACTTCAACGATGTCAGCTTTTATCAGGCCGCGATCCCGACCTATTACGGTGGTATCATGACGTTCGCCTGGGCCAGTAACACCCCGCAACTGCGCCAGCTTGATGCTGCCACGCTGCAACAACGCCTTAATCAAAATAACTTACACTGCCGCTACTACAACCCGGCAATTCATGTAGGCAGCTTTGCTTTGCCACAGTATTTGCTCAACGCACTGAACGTAACACGTTAAGCGAGAAGATCGAGAAGATAAGGAAGGTGAACCCAATTGCATAAGCTAAAACTGCACGGCTTTAACAACCTGACCAAGAGCCTGAGTTTTTGTATTTACGATATCTGTTACGCCAAAACGGCGGACGACCGTGACGGCTATATCGCCTACATTGACGAACAATATAATGCCAATCGCCTGACCGAGATCCTCAGTGAAACCTGTTCGATTATTGGTGCCAACGTTTTAAACATCGCACGCCAAGACTACGAACCGCAGGGTGCCAGCGTCACCATTCTGGTGAGTGAAGAACCGGTCGATCCTAAAGATGTCGATACCTCAGAGCACCCTGGCCCACTGCCCAATACGGTGGTAGCCCATCTGGATAAAAGCCATATCTGTGTTCATACCTACCCGGAAAGCCATCCAGAAGGTGGGCTATGTACCTTTCGTGCCGATATTGAAGTCTCTACCTGTGGCGTGATTTCACCGCTAAAGGCGCTAAACTACCTGATCCATCAGCTAGAATCCGATATCGTCACCATGGATTACCGTGTACGTGGTTTTACCCGCGACGTGAACGGTATAAAGCATTACATCGACCATGAGATCAACTCGATCCAGAACTTTATGTCTAAAGATATAAAATCGCTGTACCACATGGTGGATGTGAATGTGTATCAGGAGAATATCTTCCATACCAAGATGCTGCTGAAGGATTTCGATCTGAAACACTACTTGTTCAACGCGAAACCAGATGAATTGAGTAGCACGGAACGTCAAAGAATTACCGATCTGCTGTGGAAAGAGATGCAGGAGATCTATTACGGGCGCAATATTCCGCATCTGTGATACGGCTCGCAGGGTAGCCAAAACGGCTACCCTGTACTTCATAGTGATTCCCTCTGTACAAGAGGGGTAACCATCAGCTATTTAGCATGAAAGTACGATACGCTTTCAGCACCGCCAAAAAGTCTTCCACACCGCAGAAAGAGAGACTTTCTTCATCATAGTAATTCATCCCTTCTTCAAGCTCGTCGCCTTCAAACTCCAGTTGATTAGCGCGGATCATCACTTCTTCACCATCCATCAGCAACGTATATTCATGGCCTGCCAACTGCCACTGCCGTTCGCTGCCTTTGAGTTCTGCCGCACCGGCTTCGATACGCCCCAGTAAATTGAGATCGCCTTTCAGTTCTTCGTTAATCCAATGCCCGATGGCTTCATGCCCCATCGAAAATCTGACCACCACCTGACCAGTAACGTCACGCAGAAATTCGTAATCCATAGCATGCCCTCCTGAGCCGTTTCTAATTAGTTTAAACGTTAATTCGCGACTGTCTCAGTGAAAGCTCGCAAAGTGGATAATTGGATAAAGATATCGCCTGATTTCTATTGACTGAAACCACCTTGTCTGCCGCTGCTACAGGCTGTTTTATTTCACATCCTGAACCCGCAGTTCCACTTCATGCGCCTCATCTAGCTGCGGAATTTCCAACTTGCTCAGCATATGTTCCATGGCACGCATAGGTACGCTCTGCTCCCGCCCGGCATTTTGCTGCAACCATTGCGCATAGGGCACTTCCAGATAAACTATCTTCACTCTGGCCCGATAGGCAGTAAACAGCTCAACCAGTTGGCTACGCAATTGCCGGGTAATATTCGTCGCATTCCATACGAAGGGCGCGCCTCGGCGCAGCAATGTTTTCGCCTGCAACTTGGCCTGCTGTACCACCCAACCCGTCGCGCTTTTATCCGTAGGCGACAACCGGTGCTGGCGACGGATATCGTCCAGACTGATGATTTCCATCCCTGGCGCGTGCTGCGCGATATAACGATCCTTACCCATGCCAGGCAATGCACAGAGCAGAATCACCTCACTGTGAAATTGCTCATAAGGTTCAAAATCAACGCTGGCCTGCGGATGCGTCAGATAATGATAACGCTGATAGTCACTGGCAAAGGGACGGGCCTGCCCCCAACATTGCTGCTCCTGGCAAAACAGTTCGAACAGCTCAATATTATCCAGCAAAGCGGCCTTATCTTCACAATCACGCCCCATGACATCCGCCCGTGCCAGCATTGCCAACAGCCGCGTATCCAGCCGTAATGCGGCAGATAATAATGCCCGTTCTGGCGCAGGGCGCGCCATAATCCACAGCGGCAAACCATGAAAACGCACCAGAGCCGCGATCTGTTCCCGCAGTTGAAATGGCGTAACGATATCCCGATACAAAATTGCGCGCGTGGTCAGCTCACCGCGTTTGGCATGATTAGGGGATGTTACCGAACCATCAGCCTCTATACGCGTGGTGCTACGCTTTTCCACATCGTGCAGCAATGCCGCAGCCCAAAGCAGTTCCTGTTGTTGTTGAGGCAACGCGATGAATTCCACCGCTTCAGTTAGCGCAGCCAGCACCCGCCGGGTATGGATTGCGACATCCCCTTCTGCATGATGCCGGGGATCTTGCGGCACTTGGTGCATATCGGCCACCCAGCGAAACCTTTCCGTTAGTCTGGCCCACTGTTTATCCTCACTTAAGCACCACATGGCTTTCCTCCTGACGATACTCATGCATCATACGGGCTCGCTGCCAGTTCACTCTCCAGTGGCGCTCCGTCTTCACATGGTTTTTACGCACGTATTTAAAAACGTTATGAGAAAATTGAGCCACCGGGAATTCAGCCGCATTACGGGTCACGATCCCTTCCATGGTACAGGGCAAACCGGTATCAACATCGTGCGGGGCAAAAACGCCTGCCTTGCTAGCCTGTTCGATGATAGCCAAACGGTATTCAGCTTCTGTCTGGCGTTGGTCGCCCAACGTCACCTCCGGCACACAGGCAAAATCAAACAATGCGGCATAAAACCTTACCTCTTCCCAACTTAGCCACATATCTTTGCAACGAACCGCGAATAAATAAAAATCCTGTTCCAAACCGCGATACTCGATAGAGTGCGTGGCATATAGATTCTCACCAAACAGCTCAATATTACCTAAATCATGTTTAATCTGCTGCCAACGCCGGCAGATCTGGCGCGTCCAGGCAGAGACCGTCGGCGCTGCATGGGAGCGGGCAAATACGCCATATTGATTCAGGCAGTTATTTTCACCATCAAGTTTTTCAGTATGTATTAATGAATTAATTGACTGAATATCCTGCCAATATTCCTGATTGATCCGATCGTCACTGGTCGTTCCAGGTGAGAAAGGATAATGGTACGTTCGACCATATTTTCTTTGCATTTCCATTATTTTTCTTCTTATTGAGTAGCCTATCGAGCACCTTCATCCCGCCGATAGGCTATTTATTACTGCGACTACGGGGATGGCGTAAAGTCATCCCCTTTAAACACGCGAGCTGGCGCTCCCCGCACGATTTGATGATGGAACATTCGTCGTTGGGCACGTTGTGCATCCAACTGCTGTTGTTCAAGTTGTTCCAACCGGTGTGCGATCAGTAAACACGCCAAGCGCTTATTCGCATGCTGGCTGCGTTCCGTCTGTACCTTAACGCTAATCCCACTGGCAAGGTGGGTGGCACGAATAGCCGATTCCGTTTTATTGACATGCTGCCCGCCTGGGCCGGAAGACTTCAATGTCTCGAAACGAATTTCGCTCTCTTTTGGCATGGCTACCGGAGAAAAACGGGCAACACCAATAAACCAGTTCTTTCTGGTACGCCCTTTACGCCATGGGCTTTCACAGATCCATTGCAGCGTTCCACACCACCGTTCTGCCAATGATTCGGCTGATTCACCGTTGAGTATCAGCAACACCGAGCGCAATGTACCCGTCTGGCGGCCACTTTCCCGTTCAAGTTCATGCAATTCCACCTGCATAGCCTGTGCTTCTTTATGAAACTGCCGCAGTGCCAGGCTTACCGCCAGACAGCATTCGTCAGGGCCATGGGCGGCAGAAATCTGTAGTAGGATCATTCCCGCCCTCCGCTGGTTTTGTACGTCAGTACCGGTTTCAGACGAGCCAGCAATGTGACTAACCCAGCCTGTTGCAGTGCCCCTACTACGCTATCAATAGGCTTGTAGGCTTCCGGGGCTTCCTGATAGATCAATTGCCGATCGCGGCAGATCACTCTGCTGCCGAAACGTGTCCTGGCCAACTGTTCCGTAGTAAAACGCGCAGATAAACGATCTTTGCACTCTGAGCGCATCCATTTGCGCCCGGCGCCATGCGCCAGTGAGAACAAACTGCTGGCGTCGGGGAGCGGCTGAACAACATAGCTGTAATCACCGCGTGAGCCTGGGATCACCACCAGCCCCTCATCAGAGGGCGTCGCACCTTTACGGTGCAGCCACCCCCGCACACCGGCAATCGTGGCCGCTGCCAACAGGTTATGGTGAATATCCAGCAGGCAATTGCCCGAAGCGCGTAAGCGTTTCAGTATCCGCCCGGCAATCAGTTGCCGATTGAAGGCGGCGAAATCCAGCGCCCGTTGGTGTTGTTGCAGATAGTCATCAGCCTCATCGCTATTTTCCAGCAGGCCATGGTGCCCATGAGCACGAACATGCTGTTCCAATATGGTTTGGCCTAAACCTCGTGAACCGCTGTGAACCAACAGCAGCAGGCGTTTTTTGTCGAAGATGACATCCGGCTGATATATTTCATCGACCTGTAAAAGCTCGGCGAAATGGTTACCGCCGCCGATGGTTCCCAGGCTGTGTGCGTAAGGTGCCAATGCAGGTGGAATATCACCTAACGTGCCGCTCTCTAGCGGGCCGTCAATATCGCCCAGATTTTTTTCCAATTTATCCAACGACTGCTTCATCGCGGTTAAATCTGTTTGCCATAACGACATGCCGCAACCGATATCATTACCGATTAACGCGGGGTAAAAACGATGTTGTGAAAAGAAAGCGGCACCGACGGGATAACCGCGGCCAGGATGCAAATCGGGCATCCCGACAACGCGTACCATATCCGGTAGTTTGGCCGTAATTTCTAGTTGTTGGATTGCATTTCCTTCAATCCAGGTGTGTTCCGACGCGATCAAGGAAACTCGCGGCGCAACGGAGCGTATAATATTGCCCATAACCAATCCTGATGATTAATTAATCTAATTTGGATGTGGCAGGCCGAAGCCAGAGCAATACCTGTACGACTACCTGAAAGACAGGAAATTATGCCTGAGGATACGACCTGCAAAGGGTAAACAGTGCTTGATAATTCATGATGTACCTCCTTTGCATAGTGAGTGAGTGGAAAAAAACGCCGCGATAGTATCTACAAATTTCAAAGATAGCAAGCTGGGAAAACATACAAATAAAATCCTGATTCGAGTTTTATCGGATCTGTCGCCTGCCAACGCAATCCCCATCAACATATTGCCGAAGGAAAGCGTTTAATCCCCGTTTTGCGTAAAATGTTGGATTTATGCGCGCTGATGGTTTTTTGACTACGACAAAGCTTGTAGGAAATCTCTTTGTTAGAAGCTCCTGCCAGATACATCTTTAAAATTTCAATCTCGCGCCGGGTTAGCCCTACCGATTCGCAATAGGTATCATCAAGCAGGTTCAGCTTGTCATTTTTCAACGTTTTCATATCCCATGAATAGCAATAGCCACCCGCAATGATGATATTAATTGCGTTAAGGAAAAAATCCACACCACTTTCATATTCAATAACGCCGCGAATGTTATTTAACTGACTAAAAAAGCGGAATAAAGGCTGATCTTTTTTCGCCAGAATCAACGTTGGCACATGAGATATTGCTGAAATTCGGTTAAAACTACTCGCTGGCATATCTACCAGCTTTTTACTGTCGACAATACAGATATCACACTGTGTTAATGTGGCCGAACTATTATAATCAACCGCTTTTTTAATTCCAATCGTAGCCTGTGGATAGTGACTTTTGATTATATGAAGAATACCCAAGCTTTCGATATTCTCTTCGCCAAAATACAATATATTCATAACTCTTCAACCCTGAATTTTATTTGAACAAATTGAAAAAATCGTAGAGTTAATGGGAAATCAGGCTTAACAAGCACTGGGTAAATAATTTATCTTGATCGCGTTGACTATCAATTTAAACCCAGACCATAAATTGCCAGTGATCAATTCCTTGTCTCTAGATTCTTTCGGGCGACCGTAATCGGTTCCCGGTATGGTACGAAGTGCTCCCTCAATATGATGGGGATATTCACAGACTCTCAGCCATATCAATACCGTGAAAAAACCCTTAATGCACAGGTATCGGCCCGCTGATTTACAAGAAAAATCTTAACCCAAATAAGCAGCAAAAGAATCATTAACTACTGACCAACACATAAACAGATTTAAATTCTGATTTTAATCATGATTAAATAAATTTTAATGACTTTTAACTGCATCAGATGATTCCAATAAATAAATGTCTTGCGGGTTCTGTCGTCTTAAAACGGCGAATAGGTAACATACTGTATTTTTGTGATGTTAATTATCCATATCTCTGCTCTAAAACGCCTTCAGTCGCCTGCATTATCCCGGCAATATTAAAAGGTGGTTAAAAAACAGGGGCCAAAAGGCCCCCGCTATTATTTATTGGTATAACTTTTTGTATTATACCGCAGTCTGAAAGATCACACCGTCAGCTTTTTCAGTATACTGGCTCAGTTGGTCGAAATTCAGATAGCGGTAAGTATCCGCTGCCGTTTTATCTACCTGCGCCATATAGGTCTGATATTCATCTGGCGTTGGCAAACGGCCTAACAGTGATGCCACCGCCGCCAATTCTGCTGAAGCCAAATAAACATTAGCGCCCGTTCCCAAACGGTTCGGGAAGTTACGAGTTGACGTTGATACCACCGTCGCACCGTCAGCCACACGTGCCTGGTTCCCCATACACAGTGAACAACCAGGGATCTCGATGCGTGCCCCACTTTTGCCAAAGACGCTGTAATAGCCTTCTTCGGTCAGTTGAGCAGCATCCATCTTGGTAGGTGGTGCTACCCACAGGCGAGTTGGCAACTGACCTTTGTGCTGATCCAGCAGTTTACCCGCTGCACGGAAGTGGCCGATATTGGTCATGCAGGAACCAATGAACACTTCATCGATCTTGCTGTTGGCAACATCAGACAGCAGACGTGCATCATCAGGATCGTTTGGCGCACACAGGATCGGCTGTTTGATATCGGCCAGATCGATTTCGATCACCGCAGCGTATTCCGCATCTGCATCGCCTTCCAGCAATTGTGGATCTGCCAACCATTTTTCCATCCCCTGAATACGGCGCTCCAGTGTACGGCGATCGCCATAACCTTCAGCGATCATCCATTTCAGCAGCACAATGTTAGAGTTCAAATATTCCTGAATTGGCGCTTTATCCAGTTTGATGGTGCAACCAGCAGCAGAGCGCTCGGCGGAAGCATCTGCCAATTCAAATGCCTGCTCAACTTTCAGCTCCGGTAGACCTTCAATCTCCAGAATGCGGCCAGAGAAGATGTTTTTCTTACCTTTCTTCTCAACGGTCAGCAGGCCCTGCTGGATCGCATAGTAAGGGATCGCGTGTACCAGATCGCGCAGGGTGATACCCGGCTGCATTTTACCTTTGAAACGCACCAGCACCGACTCAGGCATATCCAGCGGCATTACGCCGGTCGCAGCAGCAAACGCCACCAGGCCGGAACCCGCTGGGAAAGAAATCCCAATCGGGAAACGGGTATGAGAATCACCACCGGTTCCCACGGTATCTGGCAGCAGCATGCGATTCAGCCAGGAGTGGATGATGCCATCGCCTGGGCGCAGCGAAACACCGCCACGGTTCATAATAAAGTCTGGCAGAGTGTGGTGCGTGGTCACGTCAACCGGCTTAGGATAGGCCGCAGTATGGCAGAATGATTGCATCACCAAATCGGCAGAGAAACCCAAGCAAGCCAAGTCTTTCAGCTCATCACGGGTCATTGGGCCGGTAGTATCCTGCGAGCCTACGGAGGTCATCTTAGGTTCACAATACTCACCAGGGCGAACCCCCGCAACGCCACAGGCACGGCCCACCATTTTCTGTGCCAGTGAGAAACCTTTATTGCTCGCCGCAACCGGTTTGGCAGTACGGAATACGTCGCTGTGTGGCAAGCCCAGCGCTTCACGCGCTTTGGCAGTCAAACCACGGCCGATAATCAGTGGGATACGGCCCCCCGCACGCACTTCATCCAACAATACGTCGGTTTTCAGCTCGAAATTGGCCAACAATTTGCCAGTTTCATGGTTACGCACTTCACCTTGGTATGGGAAGATGTCGATCACATCGCCCATATTCAGCTCAGAAACATCCACTTCAATCGGCAGCGCCCCGGCATCTTCCATTGTATTAAAGAAGATTGGCGCAATTTTGCCGCCCAATACTACACCGCCACCGCGCTTGTTTGGCACGTGAGGGATATCGTCACCCATAAACCACAGCACCGAGTTGGTGGCAGACTTACGGGAAGAACCAGTACCCACCACATCACCCACATAGGCCAATGGGAAACCTTTTTTATTCAGCTGTTCAATTTGTTTAATCGGGCCAACGCTACCTGGTTGATCGGGGATAATACCGTCACGTTCGTTTTTCAGCATCGCCAGCGCGTGCAATGGAATATCTGGGCGCGACCAGGCATCCGGTGCCGGAGAGAGATCGTCGGTATTAGTTTCGCCGGTAACTTTGAACACGGTAACGGTGATTTTTTCCGCCAGCGATGGGCGTGACAGATACCATTCGGCATCAGCCCAGGATTGCATAATCTGCTTGGCGTGGGGGTTACCGGCTTTGGCTTTTTCTTCCACATCGTAGAAGTTATCGAACATCAACAACGTATGAGATAACGCTTTAGCGGCGATCGGTGCCAGTTGTGCGTTATCCAGCGCGTCGATCAATGGATGAATGTTATAGCCCCCCTGCATAGTACCTAGCAGTTCAACAGCTTTTTCGGGGGTAACCAGGGGGGAAGTGGCTTCACCTTTAGCGATGGCGGCCAGGAAACCTGCTTTGACATAGGCGGCTTCATCAACGCCCGGCGGGACACGGTTAATCAGCAGGTCTAACAAAAATTCTTCTTCGCCTTTTGGCGGATTTTTTAATGATTCAACCAGCGCTGCCATTTGTGTCGCATCTAATGGCTTAGGGACGATGCCCTCTTCAGCACGCTCGGCAACGTGCTTACGGTATTCTTCTAGCACGACTTTCTCCTCGCTCTCATTGTCATTTATTGTGCCTGGCGTTTTATACCCTTCATTATTCAAATTGCAGCTGTTTTGGCTTCAAGCATGAAGGGCATAATCCTGATGGGGCACTGCTGTCGATATCCTGGACTGTAAGGTACAGTGCCCGGTTCCGCTCTGCCAGCATATCAGGATCTGAAACGTTTGTTAATTCATTCACATAAAAGCAACATTAAATCTTTGCTGAATCGTTGAGCACAGTGCAATCAGCTGTAATACAAGCAGAATAAGAGGGTTATTGAATCAGGAAGTGAAACCAATCAACGCAGCAAACATGATATTCATATAACTATAATAAAAATCTATTCCATGATGGGGTAACGAGCGTCACTGGTGTAAAGGCCCAGATCTGCAAACCAGATTCACGACACTCCTCTCCCGGCGAATTACCATCGTATAAAAAGAGTGCAGCCTGCTCTTTGCGTAACATATGCATCACGCCCCCCCTTTAAAAAAGGGTGCGAGTCACTTTGACTTTTCGAATCTCAACGATAAATCAGTTATTTATTTAAATGCCTATGGCCATATTTGAATAACGCTATTTTGGTATTTTATCAGCATTGATAAAACATACCTTAACCTGATAAGCGAACTGGCTCTCAGCCACTGTTTACAATAACACCCGAAATTACTTCATTTTTTAGAGGTCATACCACCAATAATAGCATTTGCAACAAATTAGGAATAACCAATAATTAAGAGGCAAGACGGAATGATTAGTTTTATTTTTGCTTTGGATAATAAAAATTATACATAATGACATAGCGTAACTTAATTAGAAATCTAATAAGGAGGTTCTATTAATTCATACTAATGATGTGCAAACATCGGGCACTTCGTCATATTTTCTCTTGATAAAAAGCAGCTCGATAGAGTTAGGGCTTCAATTAACCATTTAATTAAGCATAGGAGTATTTTATGAAAAATAATTCATCCTCAATTATCAGTAAGCGTAAAAACATAAGTATCACCCCGTTCCATGGGCATGTATTTTCACCCGCCTCACGTGCTTTTTTTGCCTGGCAAGAAGGCAGGCTTAATACCGGGCAACTTAATCAGCGAGAAGCAGGTAAATTCTTCCCTGCGGTCAATGCAGGTCTTGCAGATACCTTTGCTCCAGATGATACACGCAATGTATTACCACCGCCAGACGGTAAAATCGCCAGTGCCAATCAAGGAGATGGGGAATTTCTGGACGAACCTGGCACCCATTGGCAAAAACATGATGTATTGTCTGGAGATATTTTAACAATGTCCTGGCATTACACTGCACCACACCTCACTCGGCGTTGGAACTATTTTATTACACAACCCAACTGGAATCCAAATCAGCCTCTTAGCCGTGCACAATTTGAAGATCGCCCATTCTTTCAGGTTCAGTTGGGTGAACAGCCATTTTGGAGCAACGGTCAGGCATTAACGCCCCCTCAACCAACTATTCATGACTTAGTCTTACCACAGCGTACTGGTTATCATGTCCTGCTTGCTGTTTGGGAAGTTGCAGATACCGGGAATGCATTTTACCAAGTGGTTGATCTGAATTTTGTCGGTACAGGTGGTGGTGGTGGTGAGCAACCTCAACCTCCACGGGGATTACGTATTACTGAGGTAAACAGTCATACAATATCACTTGCGTGGGAGGCCTCTGTTTCAAACGTTTCACATTACCTAATTTATCGTAACGGTTCTTTCATAGCCCAAAGTACAGGATTGAATTTTACGGACTCAGGTCTGCAAGCGGATACAACATTTGAATATTCAGTACGTGCAGTAAATCATGCAGGTAATGAATCCGCGTTGAGTGCATCAGTCTCGGCACGCACCTTACCTGAAAATAACTATGAAAACCCGCCAACCCCTCCCGTTAATTTACACAGTATGGGGGAAACGGAGAATAGCATTAGTTTGATGTGGGGGCCGTCTACGTCATCGAACGGGATTATGGGTTATCTCATTTATCGCGATGATATTGAGATTGCCAGAGTTCAGCCTTCACAATTAACTTTCTTGGATACTGGGCTGCAACCAAATACAGGGTACTATTACTTTGTAATCGCACAGGATAACCAAGGACGCATCTCTGCACAAAGTAATATCCTACATGTGAAAACTCGTCCTCAATCTGGTGGAGGAAGCACTTATCCACAATGGGAGCTTTATACATTCTACCCAGTTGGTGCTCGGGTAAGTTATCGTGGTAGCAATTGGTTATGTATACAAGCTCACACAGCCTGGACTTATGATTGGGTTCCTGGTGGTCTTGACTATCAAACTCTTTGGAAAATCATTCCATAATATCTTTATTTGATCGTCAAGTGAATAAGATGGTCAGTTAATCTGACCATCTTATATTACTGAATTCAACACCCCAAATTTTAATACAATAGGAAAAATACGAATTAATCAAATAATAATAAATTTATTTTTTAATATCTTCTTGACCTAAATATAACTTAGACATATTAAATATAAAGAGAAAATTTTTATATTATCAAAAGAACTGGATTATAAACATGATTATTATTTATACGGTGTATGAAATAATTTAAATTATAAGGAGGGAGTATGTTTGTATCAACTCTACTAAGGTCATTTATGGTAACGGCTAGAAACAAATCAATGAAAATTGGGGCAAGAGAGCTCTTTATTACAGAATCACCCCTATCTAGAAGAATTAAAATATTAGAAGAAAAGCTCGGATATAACCTTTTTCTTCGAGGGAGAGATGGAGTTAACTTAACCAAAGAAGGAGAAAACATATACAATATTATACTACCTCATTATGATAATCTGATATCACTTGAAGAACATTTCCTTAATAAAGGTAAAATATTAAGTAAAAAAGCTGATGTAACACATGGCTTAACTATTTCTGTTGATGATTTTTTATTAGGGTTTTTATCTGACTTTGTATACAACCATTCAGAGCAAATAAAGAAAATATCAAAAAGAACCCTCAATGAAAATATAGAAAAAGATCTGCTCAAGAATGAATTCGACATGATAATTTCAAGTGATAACTTAACACTTAATGATGATATTGCCTGTATCTCACTTCAGGGTGAGACTATTCAGATAGTACGATCAAACGATATAAACCCTCATTGCTCTAAAAATAAAACTATAATTTTAAAAAATATATTATTAGTTTTTTTAGACAACCAAAATATAGAATGGCGAGAACATTTAAAGAAAGAACTAAATTATGTTGGTGAAATGAAGATTATTGCCATGCCTGACATAACAAACCATTTATCATTTATAGAGCAAGGAGAGGCGATAGGTTTGATTTCAAACTCAATGAAGAAATTAATTATCGATAGATTCAATGAGTTAACTATATCACCTTTCGTCATTGGCAGTACCGCAGTTGAAGCAAGCGTAAATATCTATTTTTTAAAAAGAAAGAACCATATGATTTACGATAAATTTTTTTCTAAATTAAAAAAAGATGTTATTTATGCAGACAATAACATTTTCTCACCCTATTTTAATAGCTAAATGGTTTTGGCTACTTTGATGAAATATAATTTTAGATGTAGCTATTTAAAGCCGCCATAAAATATCCCATTGAGGAAGTGTGGTTTTATTTTAATATAGATGATATCTTAATGATATAAATATTGATTATCTTCGTGGGAATTAAAAACGATTTATAACACTTATTACATGATACGATGATTGTTATTCACCTTCTTAAAATATGACTGTATATATAACAAGCCTACATCCCCCATGGAGCCAAATATTCCAGAAGCAATAAATACCATATAATTACTGCCCCCATATTCAAATACGATCAAACCACCAAGCACCCCAGTAAATCCAGAAACAATAATTTGACTAATGGCTGATTTTACAGTTTTACCTTTATTCATGGTTCTTTTTTCTTGTAATAAAAAACGAACAATTCCTCCCCAGGTTGCAAAAGCACCAATAACAAACCAAATAATTACACTTTCTGGATCAGGGGGTTTAAGTTCCATATAATTAACTGTCATTAGGTTGTTGCTGATAATAGCTATATATTTTATTTTTTTCTGTCGTAATGCAAATGCAATTATTAGATGTAAGCTCCTCAAATTTAGCAAAACAGGCTCCAAAAGCACGTAAGCACCATCTCACAACCCCTTGTGGAACAGCTGCAACACCAGACGAAAGAAAAATCGGGCAAAAAAAACGGCCCCTTTTCACAGGAGCCGCTGATTAACCCTTCAAGCCACAAAAATTACTTTTTCTTGGCTTTCGGGTTTGGCAGATCGGTAATGCTGCCTTCGTAGATCTCGGCTGCCAAGCCCACGGACTCATGCAGAGTTGGGTGAGCATGGATGGTCAGCGCGATATCTTCTGCGTCACAACCCATCTCGATCGCCAGACCGATTTCACCCAGCAGTTCGCCGCCGTTGGTGCCAACAATTGCCCCACCAATCACACGATGAGTTTCTTTGTCGAAAATCAGCTTGGTCATGCCGTCTGCGCAATCAGAAGCGATGGCACGGCCAGAAGCCGCCCACGGGAAGGTAGCGGTTTCATAGCTGATACCTTTCTCTTTCGCTTCTTTCTCGGTCAGGCCAACCCAGGCTACTTCGGGTTCAGTATAAGCAATCGATGGGATCACTTTTGGATCGAAGTAGTGCTTCATGCCAGCGATAACTTCTGCCGCAACATGGCCTTCATGCACACCCTTGTGCGCTAACATCGGCTGGCCGACGATATCGCCGATAGCGAAGATGTGCGGCATGTTGGTACGCAACTGCTTGTCGACATGGATAAAGCCACGCTCATCAACTTCCACGCCGGCTTTGCCCGCATCCAGCAGTTTACCGTTCGGCACGCGGCCAATCGCCACCAGCACTGCGTCGTAACGCTGTGGTTCTGCTGGAGCTTTTTTGCCTTCCATCGTGACGTAAATGCCGTCTTCTCTAGCTTCTACTGCCGTCACTTTGGTTTCCAGCATCAGGTTGAACTGCTTGCTGATACGTTTGGTGAAAACTTTCACCACGTCTTTGTCAGCCGCTGGGATCACCTGATCAAACATTTCAACCACGTCGATCTGTGAACCCAGGGCATGGTATACGGTGCCCATTTCCAGGCCGATGATACCGCCACCCATTACCAGCATACGTTCTGGAACAGATTTCAGCGCCAGTGCATCGGTGGAATCCCACACGCGAGGATCGTCATGAGGAATGAATGGCAATTGGATTGGACGAGAGCCAGCAGCGATGATGGCGTTGTCGAAGTTAATGGTAGTGGCACCATTTTCGCCTTCAACAACCAAAGTGTTAGCACCAGTGAATTTACCTTGGCCGTTGACCACTTTCACTTTACGGCCTTTCGCCATCCCCGCCAGACCGCCGGTCAGCTGATTGATGACTTTTTCTTTCCAGATGCGCACTTTGTCGATGTCGGTTTTCGGCGCACCGAAAACGATACCATGCTCAGCCAACGCTTTGGCTTCTTCGATCACTTTGGCTACGTGCAGTAATGCTTTGGAAGGGATACACCCCACGTTCAGGCAAACCCCCCCCAGAGTGGAGTAACGTTCAACCAGAACAGTTTCAAGACCTAAATCAGCGCAACGAAAAGCAGCAGAGTAACCTGCCGGGCCTGCCCCAAGTACCACGACCTGAGTTTTAATTTCAGTACTCATCATGACCTCTTAATTGTTTGTCCGGCGGGTCAGACGTCATTTTTATACCCTTCGTCTTTCAAGTTGCAGCGTTGTTGGCTTCATTCGCTCACCCCAGTCACTTACTTATGTATGCTCCTGGGGATTAACGAATTTGCCGCCTGGCTACAAATTGAAATCCATTGGGTATATTACTAATCAATCTCATAACGCCCTTCATCCACCGGGACGCTTACACCGCGAGCAGTTTACAGAATTGTTAATAACCTGCAAAGCGTGTTCAGGTGACCCGTATCTCAACAATTTTGTCGAGTCATGCAACAACCCGACAAAACCGGTAGTAAGATTGACAGAGGCGCTACCAGAGCGCCCCTATACAATTACATCACCAGACGGCGAATATCAGCCAACGTGTTGTTGATAATGGTGATAAAGCGCGCACCGTCAGCACCATCAATCACACGGTGATCGAAGGAAAGCGACATTGGCATCATCAAGCGCGGCGTAAACTCTTTACCGTTCCAGACAGGCTCCATAGCAGATTTGGAGACGCCCAAAATCGCCACTTCCGGCGCATTAACAATTGGCGCAAAGTGAGTAGTCCCGATACCACCCAGGCTAGAGATGGTAAAACAACCGCCCTGCATTTCGCCTGCGGTCAACTTACCGTCACGCGCTTTTTTGGAGATAGCCATCAGTTCACGAGACAGTTCAACGATGCCTTTCTTATTCACATCTTTGAACACCGGAACCACCAGACCATTTGGCGTATCCACTGCTACGCCGATGTTGATGTATTTTTTCAGCGTCAACTTCTGGCCATCTTCGGACAGAGAACTGTTGAAACGCGGCATCTGCTCCAAAGCGGCAGCAACGGCTTTCATGATAAACACCACCGGTGTGAATTTCACATCCAGCTTACGTTTCTCCGCTTCCAGGTTCTGCTGCTTACGGAACGCTTCCAGATCGGTGATATCCGTTTTGTCGAAATGAGTCACATGTGGGATCATCACCCAGTTACGGCTCAGGTTGGCACCAGAGATTTTCTGGATACGGCCCATTTCAACTTCTTCGATTTCACCAAACTTGCTGAAGTCCACCTTCGGCCATGGCAGCATGCCTGGCAAGCCGCCACCGGTTGCTGTGGGGGCTGATTCAGCGCGTTTAACTGCATCTTTCACATAAGCCTGAACGTCTTCGCGCAGGATACGGCCTTTACGGCCAGTGCCTTTCACTTTCGCCAGGTTTACACCGAACTCACGCGCCAAGCGGCGGATCACTGGTGTGGCATGAACGTAAGCATCGTTCTCGGTGAATTCACCTTTATCTGCGGCGGCAGCCGGAGCAACCGCCTTCTCTTCTTGCTTGGCCGGGGCTGGCGCGGCTTCGGCTTGCGGAGCGGGAGCGGAAGCAGCAGTTGGAGCGGCACCTTCTACCTCAAACACCATAATCAGGGAGCCGGTTTTCACTTTAGCGCCGGTGCTGATTTTGATCTCTTTTACCGTACCCGCGAATGGTGCTGGCACTTCCATAGAAGCTTTATCACCTTCAACGGTGATCAGTGACTGCTCAGCGGCAACTTTATCGCCCACTTTCACCATCACTTCGGTCACTTCAACTTCATCATCACCAATATCTGGTACGGCAACGTCTTTGGCTGCGCTGGCCGCAGCAGCGGCTACCGGAGCTGCAGCCGGTGTTTCTTCTGCTTTAGCGGCAGGTGCAGCACCCGCGGCTTCAAAGATCATCAGCAGTTTGCCGGTTTCCGTTTTGTCACCCACGGCGACTTTGATCTCTTTCACCACGCCCGCCTGCGGGGAGGGTACTTCCATGGAGGCTTTGTCACCTTCCACAGTGATCAGCGATTGTTCAACCTCAACTTTATCGCCAACCTTCACCAGGATCTCGGTGATCTCAACTTCGTCTGCACCGATGTCCGGCACATTGATTTCGATAGACATTGTTTTTACCTCTTATGCCAGACGTGGGTTGACTTTTTCTGGGTTGATGTCGAATTTCTTAATCGCATCAGCTACCACAGAAGCTTCGATCTCACCACGTTTAGCCAGTTCACCCAGTGCAGCAACCACCACGTAAGAAGCATCCACTTCAAAGTGGTGACGCAGGTTCTCACGGCTGTCAGAACGGCCAAAACCATCGGTACCCAACACGCGATAATCACTGGCAGGAACGTAAGTACGAACCTGCTCGGCGAACAGTTTCATGTAGTCGGTAGACGCCACCGCTGGTGCATCACTCATCACCTGAGCGATGTAAGGTACGCGCGGGGTTTCGGTTGGGTGCAACATATTCCAACGCTCGCAATCCTGGCCATCACGCGCCAGTTCGGTGAACGAGGTTACGCTGAACACATCGGAACCGATGCCGTAGTCTTTAGACAGAATGTCTGCCGCGTCACGGACGTGGCGCAGGATCGACCCGGAACCCAGCAACTGAACTTTACCTTTACTGCCAGCCAGCGTATCCAGCTTGTAGATGCCCTTACGGATGCCTTCTTCTGCACCCTGCGGCATCGCAGGCATATGATAGTTTTCGTTCAGCGTGGTCAGGTAGTAGTAGACGTTTTCCTGTGCCTCGCCGTACATGCGAACCAGGCCATCATGCATGATCACCGCAACTTCATACGCATAAGCCGGATCGTAAGAGATACAGTTAGGGATAGTCAGAGACTGAATATGGCTATGGCCATCTTCGTGCTGCAAGCCTTCACCGTTCAGGGTAGTACGGCCCGAAGTCCCGCCAATAAGGAAGCCACGCGCCTGTTGGTCGCCTGCGGCCCAGCACAGATCACCGATACGCTGGAAACCGAACATCGAATAATAGATGTAGAACGGAATCATTGGCAGATCGTTGGTGCTGTAAGAGGTCGCTGCGGCCAACCATGAAGACGCGGCACCCAGTTCGTTGATCCCTTCCTGCAAGATTTGGCCTTTTTCGTCTTCTTTATAGTATGCCACCTGCTCGCGGTCCTGCGGGGTGTACTGCTGGCCGTTCGGGCTGTAGATACCAATCTGACGGAACAGACCTTCCATACCAAAGGTACGTGCTTCATCAGCGATGATTGGCACCAAACGATCTTTGATCGATGGGTTTTTCAGCATCACGTTCAGAGCTCGTACAAAGGCGATGGTGGTAGAGATTTCTTTATTCTGCTCTTCCAGCAGAGAGCTGAAATCTTCCAGAGCAGGCATTTCCAGCTTCTGGGTAAACGCAGGTAGGCGAGTTGGCACATAACCCTGTAGTGCCTGGCGGCGTTCGTGCAGATATTTAGACTCTTCAGAGTCTTTATCAAAAGTGATAAACGGCAGTTTTTCGATATCAGCATCGGCAACCGGCACATTGAAACGATCGCGGAAGTGATGTACCCCTTCCATGTTCATTTTCTTCACCTGGTGAGCAATGTTTTTGCCTTCTGCCGTTTCACCCATGCCGTAACCTTTAATGGTATGGGCCAGGATCACGGTGGCTTTGCCTTTGGTATCTTGTGCTTTTTTCAGTGCCGCATAGACTTTTTTCGGATCGTGACCACCACGGTTCAGTGACCAGATCTCGTCGTCGGTCATGTCTTTCACCAGCGCTGCGGTTTCCGGGTAGCGGCCAAAGAAATGCTCACGCACGTAAGCACCATCTTTGGATTTGAAGGTCTGATAGTCACCGTCCAGCGTCTCGCCCATCAGTTGCATCAGCTTACCGCTGGTGTCCTTACGCAGCAGTTCATCCCAACGGCCACCCCAGATCACTTTCAGCACCTGCCAACCTGCACCGGCGAAGATCCCTTCCAGCTCGTTGATGATTTTGCCGTTACCGGTGACCGGGCCATCCAGGCGCTGTAGGTTACAGTTGATGACGAATACCAGGTTGTCCAGCTTCTCACGGGTCGCGATGGTGATCGCCCCTTTGGATTCTGGTTCGTCCATCTCACCATCGCCCAGGAAGGCATAAACGGTCTGAGCAGACGTGTCTTTCAGGCCACGATGCTCCAGATATTTCAGGAATTTAGCCTGATAAATCGCACTGATTGGGCCTAAACCCATCGAAACAGTCGGGAACTGCCAAAATTCAGGCATCAGTTTAGGATGCGGGTAGGATGAAAGACCTTTACCGTGAACTTCCTGGCGGAAGTTGTTCATTTGTTCTTCGGTCAGGCGGCCTTCAAGGAAAGCGCGTGCATAAATCCCCGGAGAAATATGGCCCTGGAAATACACCAGATCGCCACCGTCTTTCTCGTTGCGTGCACGGAAAAAGTGGTTAAAGCAGACTTCATAGAAAGTCGCGGAAGATTGGAAGGAAGCCATGTGACCACCCAGATCCAGATCTTTTTTGGACGCACGCAAAACGGTCATCACAGCGTTCCAGCGGATAGCTGAACGAATACGGCGTTCCAGATCCAGGTTGCCTGGGTATTCAGGTTCATCTTCTACCGCGATGGTGTTGATGTAGTGATGGGCAGCAGTACCTGCGGCAACCTTAACGCCACCTTTGCGGGCTTCTCCCAACACCTGCTCAATCAGAAATTGAGCTCGCTCAACACCCTCTTCACGGATGACCGATTCGATCGCCTGCAACCAGTCGCGGGTTTCGATCGGATCCACGTCATTGTTTAAACGTTCTGACATGGTGGTATTCCTTATTTATCTGTCTAATGGTTTATTTGGAGCCTGTCTTCCTGTGCTCTGCGTGAAAACACACGAAGACAGGCTCATTAGTTTATGCCCTTCGTCCTTCAAGCCGCAGCACGGTGGCTGCAACTGGAAATCCATCGGGTATGGTTGCCGCTTCAAATGCCCAAATAAGTACCCCGAGCGCTATCCTGACGGGCTGGTGTTGCCCCGCAGGAAACCACGCTTACTCCTTGCGCTGCTGGAGACGCCGTAGCGATCTCTCACGCCGGGAATGTTCCCTGCCAAGATCCAGCAACATTTCCTCGATAAACGCCAAATGGCGGTGCGAGGCTTCACGGGCCTTTTCCGGCTCGCGTGCCACAATCGCCTCAAAAATCCCGGCGCGATGGCTGCTCACTTTCACCAACATTTCACGGCGCGAGTAGAGCAATTCAAAGTTCTGACGAACGTTTTGTTCCAACATCGGCCCCATGCAACGCAGCAGGTGCAGTAACACAACGTTATGCGCCGCTTCGGTTACAGCAATTTGATATTGCATAACCGCATCGGCTTCGGCGTCGAGATCGCCGCTGTCTTGAGCCTGTTGAATCACATGATGGCAATCGCGAATACGGGCCAGATCTTCATCGGTGCCACGCAGCGCTGCATAATAGGCAGCGATGCCTTCAAGGGCATGGCGGGTTTCGAGCAGATCGAATTGTGATTCAGGGTGGTCGGCCAGCAATTCAGCCAACGGATCGCTGAAGCTCTGCCATAGATTAGTTTGTACAAAGGTTCCCCCACCCTGGCGGCGCAGGAGCAGCCCTTTGGCTTCAAGGCGTTGGATCGCTTCTCTCAAAGAAGGGCGGGAGACATCAAATTGTTTCGCCAGTTCGCGCTCCGGGGGCAGCTTTTCGCCTGGGCGCAGCGTACCTTCAAGGATCAGATGCTCAAGCTGCTGCTCAATGACATCTGACAACTTGGGCTGGCGGATTTTGCTGTAGGCCATGGATGATTTCTTCTCTGCGAAGTGCGCGAAGTCAATTGGTAATACCAATTGCAAAAACGTGACGGTAAAGTAACAAAGTATTCACCTCCTGTCCATATCGGCCTTGATTGAAATCATGGTTTCCCACACATTTAACAACCCAGCCCAGAACTTACTGCAAACCAAGCACACCATCTTGGTAATACCATTTACGAGGTAAATGATGAATTTAACGTTTACGAAACCTCTGGTTAAGTGTAAGGCTTTTATGAAGTGATGATTAAAACGGTGGAACAGGGCTGATTTCAACCATATATAGACGCAGTGAGGGTTCATGACTTCGGCAAACAAAATGATTACTTTTGCGTATTGTGTGATTTATTGCTTACTTCATGCACAAAACCCCTTCTCTCGTCACACTGCCCGCATTTTATTACCTAAACTGCTGCAATCTTAATCACTCACACCACAAAGCAGGTGCAAACCTTGCCGCTTATCATTATTCTTTGCCAAACGGTAGCGGTTCTTTAGAATTAATAGCGACAACACCGTAAATAAAACAAAACACAAATCGTAATTATTTATTTACAGATGTACGCATTATGCAACAACAGAGGGTTTATTGATGGATGGTCAACAACATGGCGATCAGTTGAAGCGCGGTTTGAAAAACCGCCATATTCAGCTCATTGCCTTAGGTGGCGCTATCGGTACCGGGCTATTCCTCGGTATCGCTCAAACAATTAAAATGGCCGGCCCGTCGGTCATTCTTGGCTATGCGATTGGTGGTTTTATCGCCTTCCTGATCATGCGTCAATTGGGTGAAATGGTTGTAGAAGAGCCGGTTGCCGGTTCCTTTAGCCACTTCGCCTATAAATATTGGGGGAATTTTGCTGGCTTCGCGTCAGGTTGGAACTATTGGGTGCTGTATGTCCTGGTGGCAATGGCAGAGCTGACCGCCGTCGGTATTTACGTGCAGTACTGGTGGCCAGAGATTCCGACCTGGGTTTCTGCCGCAGTATTCTTCCTCGCCATTAACGCCATTAACCTATCCAACGTGAAAGTGTATGGCGAAATGGAATTCTGGTTTGCCATCATCAAAGTGATCGCCATTATCGGCATGATCGTGTTTGGTGCCTATCTGCTGTTCAGCGGCCTGGGCGGCCCGGAAGCTACTGTCACCAATCTGTGGGCACAAGGTGGGTTCTTCCCCAATGGCATCATGGGGCTGGTCATGGCCATCGCGGTGATCATGTTCTCCTTCGGGGGGCTGGAACTGGTGGGTATCACCGCAGCCGAAGCCGATAATCCAGAGACCAGTATCCCGAAAGCCACCAACCAGGTGATCTATCGTATCCTGCTGTTCTATATCGGTTCACTGACCATTCTGCTGTCACTCTACCCATGGGGCAAAGTGGTGGAAGGCGGTAGCCCGTTTGTGATGATCTTCCACGCGCTGAACAGCAACCTGGTAGCTACCGTGTTGAACATCGTGGTGCTAACGGCTGCGCTGTCGGTATATAACAGTTGCGTCTACTGCAACAGCCGCATGCTGTACGGTTTGGCAAAGCAAGGCAACGGCCCAAAAGCCTTGTTGAAGGTTGATGGCCGCGGTGTTCCCGTCATTGCCATTGGTCTTTCTTCGCTGGCAACTGCGCTGTGCGTGCTGATTAACTACCTGATCCCAGGCCGTGCTTTCGAACTGCTGATGGCGCTGGTGGTATCTGCCTTGGTAATCAACTGGGGAATGATCAGCCTGGCGCACCTGAAATTCCGCGCGGCCAAAAACCGTGAGGGCGTGCAGCCGAAGTTCAAAGCCTTCTGGTATCCGTTCAGCAATTACCTGTGCCTGGCGTTTTTGGCCGGGATTCTGGTGGTCATGTATCTGACGCCGGGTATCCAGATTTCCGTATTGCTAATCCCGATTTGGGTTGTCATTCTTGGCATCGGTTACGTAATCAAGCAGCGCAGCCAGGCGCGTTGATTTTGCCTATCATAGATAAACAACAGGCCCGCATACGTGGGCCTGTGTGATTTTGGCTAGCAACTGCAATTAGCTGGTTACTTCACGCAACGCGTACACTGCGACTCCTGAATTTTCTGGAAAAAGTCATTACCTTTATCGTCCACCAGAATAAAGGCCGGGAAATCCTCCACTTCAATCTTCCAGATCGCTTCCATACCCAGTTCAGGATATTCCACACATTCCAGGCTCTTGATACTTTGTTGCGCTAGCACCGCCGCCGGGCCACCGATGCTGCCAAGGTAGAACCCACCGTGTTTGTGGCAGGCATCAGTCACCTGCTGGCTACGGTTACCTTTCGCCAGCATAATCATGCTGCCACCCTGCGATTGCAGCAGATCAACGTATGAATCCATGCGGCCTGCCGTGGTTGGCCCTAGTGAACCGGAAGCATAACCCTCAGGCGTTTTGGCTGGCCCAGCGTAATAAATCGGATGATCTTTCACGTATTGCGGCAAACCTTCACCGCGATCCAAGCGCTCTTTCAGTTTGGCGTGCGCAATATCGCGCCCGACAATGATGGTCCCACTCAGGGAAAGACGGGTAGAAACCGGGTACTGCGACAATTGTTGAAGAATGTCGGTCATCGGGCGGTTTAGGTCGATCTTGATGGCTTCCCCTTCACCGGCCTGGCGCAGTTCCTGCGGAATGTATTTACCAGGATTGTGTTCCAGCTTCTCCAGCCAGATACCTTCACGGTTGATCTTACCTTTGATATTGCGATCTGCTGAACAGGAAACCCCCATCCCGACCGGGCAGGACGCACCGTGACGTGGCAAACGTACCACACGAATGTCGTGCGCAAAGTATTTACCGCCAAACTGAGCCCCTAACCCCAGGTTTTGTGCTTCTTTCAGCAGCTCTTCTTCCAACGCCACATCGCGGAATGCCTGACCGTGTTCGTTACCTTCGGTTGGCAAACCATCATAATATTTGGTGGAAGCCAGTTTAACGGTTTTCAGCGTGGCTTCCGCTGAAGTGCCACCGATAACAAAAGCCACATGATACGGCGGGCAAGCCGCAGTACCCAGAGTACGCATTTTATCGACCAGATAATCCTTCAATTTACCTGGTGACAGCAACGCTTTGGTTTCCTGATACAGGTAGGTTTTGTTAGCCGAACCACCGCCTTTGGCGATGCACAGGAATTTATATTCCTCGCCGTCTACGCTGTAGAGATCAATTTGCGCAGGCAGGTTGCTGCCGGTATTCACCTCTTTATACATATCCAGCGCGGCATTTTGTGAATAACGCAGGTTGTCTTCAATAAAAGTGTTATACACCCCACGCGACAGCGCTTCTTCATCCCCGCCACCGGTCCAGACTCGCTGGCCTTTTTTACCCATGATGATCGCGGTGCCGGTATCCTGGCAGGTGGGCAAAATACCTTTGGCGGCGATTTCTGAGTTACGTAAAAATTGCAGCGCCACGTACTTATCGTTTTCACTGGCTTCTGGATCGCTGAGAATATCAGCCACCTGCTGCTGATGCGCAGGGCGTAGCATAAATGAGGCATCGTGGAACGCATGTTGGGCAAGGAGAGTCAGGGCTTCTGGGGCCACTTTGAGGATTTCCTGGCCGTCAAACTCACTGACAGAAACGTGCTCACGGCTTAGTAGATAATATTCAGTATCGTCTTTCTTCTGCGGGAACGGATCTTGATAATGAAACGGTTTATTCGACATTAATCTCTCACTTGCAACATCAGCTGCGTTAAATTCACACTCACTCAGCGTACTCGGGGTGCGCTACGGCAAAAAACTTCCCATACCTTACGTATTTTTAGGTAGCCCGTTATTGCGCCAAATCGCAAAATAACCGCTATCCCCAACGTAAGGGCTTAAGATCGGTGGCGTTTTTTTGACCTCTATCCCGTGAGCTTTGCGGGTACAGGCTCATCAGGCACAGTTTATTATCCCGCAGTTAACACATTGATTACAATCAGTCAGGGGCGATCGGGCTATCATTGTGGGGAAAAATCGCTCCCAAATGCATCCGTCGATGATTTCCTTCCACTGCCCATTGTCAGCCTCCACGCCATTGCTTAAGCTAGCCACAATGAACAGAACAAGAATTCCTATTGCGTTACAACAGGCGGTTATGCGGTGCCTACGAGCCAAACTACAGTTGGCACGCCAGCATTTTGCCATTGAATTCCCAGAACCCAAGATCGTCTACCAGCAACGCGGCACTAGCGCGGGCACGGCTTGGCTGCAAGCCTGGGAAATTCGCCTGAACCCGGTGCTATTGCTCGAAAACCAACACACGTTTATCGATGAAGTTGTCCCTCATGAACTGGCTCATCTGCTGGTCTTTCGCCAGTTTGGCCAGGTATCGCCACATGGCCGTGAGTGGCGTTGGATGATGGGAAGCGTGCTACAGCTACCAGCCAGCCGCACCCATCAGTTCGCCGTCAGTTCGGTACAAAGCAAAACCTTCCCTTATCAATGTGTTTGCCAACAGCATCAGCTCACCGTGCGCCGTCATAACCGCGTGCTACGCGGTGAAAGTGAGTACCGCTGCCGTCGCTGTGGCGAAAAGCTGCAATTTCTAGCTAACGAAAACAGTTAGTCGGCTACTTGGCGCGTTAGTGGTACAAACCAGCACCGCTATTTGCACCTACTGGTGACTTCCGTTACCCTGCCTACTTTTCCGATTTAGAGTTATTTTGGAATATGCTTCGCAAAATTTTATGTATCGTGCTTTTGGCTATCCCAGGCAGCGTGCTGGCGCAAAACATCAATAACTTCTCCCAAGCTAAAGCAGCCGCGGCCGAGATCAACCAGGATGCGCCCGGCAGTTTCTACTGCGGCTGCAAGATCAATTGGCAAGGTAAGAAAGGTATTCCCGATCTCAGCAGTTGCGGCTATCAGGTGCGAAAAAACGCCCAGCGTGCCGAACGCATTGAATGGGAACATGTAGTACCGGCCTGGCAATTCGGCCACCAGTTACAATGCTGGCAAGACGGTGGGCGTAAGAACTGCAACAAAGATCCCGTTTACCGCCAGATGGAAACTGACTTGCACAACCTGCAACCCGCTATTGGTGAAGTGAATGGCGATCGCAACAATTTTATGTATAGCCAATGGCGCGGTGGTGAAGGCCAATATGGCCAGTGTGCGATGAAAGTTGATTTCAAGAACAAACTGGCTGAACCACCGGCACGTGCGCGCGGTGCGATTGCACGTACTTACTTCTATATGCGCGATCACTATCAGTTACAGCTTTCACGCCAGCAAACTCAACTGTTTGAAGCCTGGAATCGCCAATATCCGGTTACCGCCTGGGAATGCACACGGGAAGCACGTATCGCACTGATCCAGGGTAACCATAACCCTTATATTCAACAGGCTTGCCCGCAATAAAACGGCTAACCTACTCTATACCCGTCATATTTCAAGCCGAGTTTGCCAGGTTACTCGGCCCTTCGGGGCCAACAGAGTTAGTGTTCAAAAACGCGTTGCGTTTTTGAACACTAACTCGAATTATTGAGGGTATCGTTTTTTCACGCCGCCAACAGGCGGCACGGTTTTAGCAAACCAGGATCTGATCATCACTATGCGTATACCTCGCATCTATCATCCAGAACTATTAGTTGCCAACGCAGAAATCGCATTAAGCGAAGATGCCGCCAACCACGTTGGCCGTGTGTTGCGCATGAGCGCCGGGCATGCGCTGCAACTGTTCGATGGCAGCAATCAGGTGTTTGATGCTGAAATCGTCCAGGTAGATAAAAAGAATGTCCGCGTTCGTAGTAGCGCCGGGCAGTTGGAAGATCGCGAATCGCCCCTCAAACTGCACCTCGGTCAGGTGATCTCACGTGGCGAGAAAATGGAATTCACCATTCAGAAATCCATTGAGTTGGGTGTGAACGTCATCACCCCGCTGTTTTCTGAACGCTGTGGCGTTAAATTAGATGGCGAACGTTTGGCAAAGAAGCTGCAACAGTGGCAAAAAATTGCCATTGCCGCCTGTGAACAATGTGGTCGTAACCGCATCCCTGAAATTCGCGCAGTGATGCCGTTAGAAACCTGGTGCGCCGAGCAGGATGGCAGCCTTAAACTGAACCTGCATCCACGGGCCAGCCAGAGCATCAATACTCTACCGTTGCCAGTGAATCATGTTCGTCTGCTGATCGGGCCAGAAGGTGGGTTATCTCGCGATGAAATTGCCATGACCACAGGCTACGGGTTTACTGATATCCTGTTAGGGCCACGCGTTTTGCGTACCGAAACCACAGCACTTACCGCAATTACTGCTTTGCAGGTCCGTTTCGGCGACCTGGGCTAACAGCTTGTTGACACAGGCTTGTAAGGAGAAAAGATGATCAAACTTGGCATCGTGATGGACCCTATTGCCTCCATCAATATCAAGAAAGACACCAGCTTCGCCATGCTGCTCGAAGCACAGCGCCGTGGCTGGGAACTGCATTATATGGAGATGAACGATCTCTATCTGCATGCTGGTGATGGCCGCGCCCGTACACGCCTGCTGAAGGTGCAGGAAGATAAAGAGCACTGGTTCAGTTTCACCGCCGAGCAGGATCTGGCTTTGCAGGATCTGGACGTTATCCTGATGCGTAAAGATCCCCCTTTTGATACCGAATATATCTACGCCACCTATATTCTGGAACGTGCTGAAGTGAAAGGCACTTTGGTGGTCAACAAACCGCAGAGCCTGCGTGACTGCAACGAAAAACTGTTCACCGCCTGGTTCCCAGAACTGACGCCGGACACGCTGGTCAGCCGTAGCGCAGCACATATCCGCAAGTTTCATCAGCAACATGGCGACATTATCCTCAAACCGTTGGACGGTATGGGTGGAGCGTCGATTTTCCGCGTGAAGCAGGATGATCCTAACCTGTCGGTGATTATCGAAACCCTGACCGAGCACGGCAGCCGTTTCTGCATGGCGCAAAACTTCCTGCCCGCCATAAAAGAAGGGGATAAACGTATTCTGGTGGTGGATGGCGAACCGGTGCCTTACTGCCTGGCACGTATTCCGGCCCAAGGAGAAACCCGTGGTAATCTGGCTGCCGGTGGCCGTGGTGAACCTCGCCCGCTAAGCGACAGTGACTGGAAGATTGCCCGTGCAGTGGCACCAACGCTGAAAGAAAAGGGATTGATTTTCGTTGGTTTGGATGTAATTGGCGATCGCCTTACCGAGATCAACGTTACCAGCCCAACCTGCGCCCGTGAAATCGAAGCCGCTTTCCCGGTTTCCATCACCGGTATGCTGATGGATGCGATTGAAAAACGTCTGGCCGCGAAATAAGCAGGGGCTATTTCTCAGTAGCACGGATAATGGGCTGCCGCTATAAGGCTCATTATCCGATAATCCGGGCAACCATACTGGTAACTTGAAAGACCGTGGAGATAGCCGCATACTGGCGGATGTTTACTTTCCAACCAATAAAATCTTACATAACGACATGAATTTACAGCACCACTTCCTCATTGCCATGCCAGGAATGCAAGATCCGCGTTTCAAACATTCGGTGATCTACATTTGTGAACATACTGAAGATGGCGCCATGGGGTTAGTTATTAACAAACCAGTGGAACAGTTCACAGTGGAATCGGTGTTGAGCAAACTCAAAATCACCCCTTCACCACGTGATCCTGCCATCAGCTTGGACAAACCGGTATTTGCCGGTGGGCCACTGGCTGATGATCGTGGTTTTATTCTGCACACGCCGCGTAAAGGATTCAGTTCAAGCATTCAGATTTCACGGCAGACCATGATCACCACCTCAAAAGACGTGTTAGAAACCCTTGGAACCCCAGAACAGCCAGAAGACGTCTTAGTCGCTCTCGGCTATGCCGGTTGGGAAAAAGACCAACTGGAGCAAGAGGTTTTGGATAACGCCTGGCTGACCACCGAAGCCGACACCGATATCTTATTCCATACGCCGATCGCCAGCCGCTGGCGCGAAGCGGCAAACCGCTTGGGTATTGATATTCGCAGCATTGCCAACCAGGCTGGGCATGCCTGATGGCTAACCGCACCATTATTGCCTTCGACTTCGGCACCACCAGCATTGGCGCAGCCATCGGCCAGGAGATCACCGGCACCGCACGCGCCTTGGCAGCGTTTAAAGCACAGGACGGCACCCCTGACTGGCAGAAAGTTGAGCGGCTACTGAAAGAGTGGCAGCCGGATTTAGTGGTGGTCGGCCTGCCGCTGAATATGGATGGTACTGAACAACCCCTGACCGAACGTGCACGTAAATTTGCCAACCGCCTGCATGGCCGGTTCGGTGTGCAAATCGCCTTGCATGATGAACGCCTGAGTACCGTTGAGGCTCGCGCTCACCTGTTTGATCGCGGTGGTTTCCGCGCCTTGGATAAAGGCAGCGTTGACTCGGCTTCCGCCGTCGTGATCCTGGAAAGCTGGTTCGAGCAGCAACTGAGCTAACCGTGTCACCTAAGCCGCTCCGCTGAGCAAACCTGCCTGAATACGCTGCTGTAAACCCTGCTCAAAGGTCTGCATGCCTGACTGTGCACCGGTTTGCAATACGCTGGCAAGTTGGTGCGTTTTACCTTCGCGGATCATGCTACTCACTGCGGCAGTCGCAGTGAGGATCTCATAAATTGCCACCCGCCCACCGCCAGGTTTACTCAACAGCTTTTGCGCAATCACCGCCTGCAAGCTGTTTGCCAGTTGCGCCCGAACGTAAGGCTTTTCCTCTACCGGGAATACATCCACCAACCGTTCTACCGCCTGCGGCGCACTGCGGGTATGCAACGTCGCCAATACCAGGTGGCCGGTTTCTGCCGCAGTCAACGCTAGCCGGATCGTGGCGGTATCGCGCAGTTCCCCCAGCAGGATCACATCGGGATCTTCACGCAGCGCTGCCCGCAGTGCCTCATCAAAGCTGCGGGTATCGCGCCCCAGTTCACGCTGCTGGATCAGGGAACGCTGGCTGTGGTGGATAAACTCAATCGGATCTTCCAGCGTTAGAATATGGCGGCGCTGATGCTGGTTGATAAAATCAATCATCGCTGCCAGGGTGGTGGATTTACCGCTTCCAGTCGCTCCAGTAACCAAAATCAGGCCATCTTCCCGCTGGATCAGCGCCGGAATGATCTCGGGGGTTTCCAGTTCGGCCAAGGTCGGGCATGCACTGGCAATCCGGCGCAAGGCGATGGACACCCCGCCATTCTGTAAAAAGAAATTGGCGCGCAAGCGGCTGCCACCCGCCAATGTCAAAGCCAGATCGAGCTGGCCACTCCCCTGTAGCTGCTGCCGTTGCTCCTGCGTCAACAATGTTTCGCACCAGCCAGCCATCTGTGAGTGCGAAACCGCTTCTATTTCTTCTACTGGCCGCAATTCACCATCAATACGCAGCATCGGCTGATGACCGGTACAAAGGTGCAGATCGGAGGCATTATGTTTTACACTAAGAACCACCAACTTATCGATATCCATATCAATCTCCTGGGTCAACAATGAGCACTATCCAACAGAACTTGCAGGATGTCAGGAGCCATATTGCTGCGGCAGCTCAACGCTGCGCACGTGCTCCAGAAGAAGTGACATTGCTTGCAGTCAGTAAAACCAAGCCTGTGGAAGCGATCGCAAAAGCCATCGCGGCAGGCCAGCGCGCATTCGGCGAAAATTACGTGCAGGAAGGCGTAGACAAGATCCGGTATTTTTCTCAATTACCAGCAGGAAGTGGATTGGAATGGCACTTTATCGGCCCCTTGCAATCCAACAAAAGCAAACAGGTGGCAGAGCACTTCGCCTGGTGCCACACCCTTGACCGCCTGCGTATCGCCCAGCGCCTGAGCGATCAGCGCCCGGTAGGTATGTCAGCGCTTAATGTGCTGATCCAGATAAATATCAGCGATGAGCAAAGCAAATCTGGCATTGTATTGGATGAACTGCCCGCGCTGGCCGCAGCGATAGCCGCCTTGCCCAATGTCACGTTGCGCGGCCTGATGGCTATCCCGGCACCAGAAACTGACTATCAGCGCCAAGTGGCGGTCTTCGGGCTGATGCATGACGCCTTTCTGGCTCTTAAGCAGCACTATCCACAGGTGGATACGTTGTCGATGGGCATGACTGACGATATGGCCGCCGCTATCGCCGCTGGCAGCACGATGGTGCGTATTGGCACCGCCATTTTCGGAGCCCGTGACTATACGTAGGTCGGTGGGCACAACTGAATTAACGAGGGATTTGATGCAACATCGCAAGATTACCTTTATTGGTGCCGGTAACATGGCACGCGCTATTATCGCTGGCCTGGTTGCTGGCGGTTATCCGGCAACGCTCATCAGCGTTTGCGCACCTTCTTCAAAGAATCGTGATGCACTGGCTACCGATTATGGCATCATCAGCAGCGCGAACAATATTGCCTGCGCGCAGGAAGCCGATGTGGTGGTGCTGGCAGTAAAACCACAAATGATGGCAGACGTTTGCAAACCGTTGCAGGAACAGATTGATCTCTCCGGTAAACTGGTGCTGTCCATCGCCGCCGGGATTTTGGTCAGCCGTTTCTATCAGATGCTGGGTGAACCACTGAACATTGTGCGTATTATGCCCAACACCCCATCGTTAGTAGGTAAGGGCATGAGCGGGCTGTATGCTCCCCCCCAGGTCAGCCAAGCAGATCGCGATTACACCCGCGATCTGATGAGTTCAGTCGGGAAAGTGTGTTGGGTTGCAGACGAAAACGGCATTAACGGGGTGATTGCCGCTGCGGGCAGTGCACCCGCTTATTTCTTCCTGTTTATGGATGCCATGCAACAGGAAGCTGAACGCATGGGCTTTAGCCACCAAGCGGCACGCGAACTGGTGCAGCAGGCCGCCATCGGCGCTGCGGCACTGGCGGCCGCCAACCCGGAAATACCGTTGTCTACATTGCGCGAGCAGGTAACATCCAAAGGGGGCACCACCGCAGAAGCCTTGCGGGTGTTCAACGAACAACAACTGCCTGCCACCGTTGCTAAAGCGATGCAGGCAGCCGTTTCCCGCGCACAGGAAATGGAAAAGCTATTTTAATGATACCCTATGAATTTCAGGCAACAACCGCCTGAAAAATAAAGGGGATAACCAAGAGTTAAGGAAAAGGGTAACTCACATGCTAACGCTGACTTTCCTGGTCAAAACCGTTGTTGATATTTACGTGATGGTGCTGTTGCTGCGCATTTGGATGCAATTAACACGTACTGACTTTTATAATCCGTTCTCGCAGTTCGTGGTAAAAATCACCCAGCCGATCGTGGGCCCGTTGCGCCGCATCATTCCTGCGCTGGGGCCGATAGACAGCGCATCGTTGCTGTTGGCATTTCTGCTGATGGCTATCAAATATCCACTGTTGTTGTTGATTCAAAGCGGTACCCTTGCGCTGAGTCCGTACAATCTATTGTTTGGCCTGATCTCACTGCTCAAATCCGCCGGTTATGTGATCTTCTGGGTGATGATTATCCGCGCCCTGATGAGTTGGATCAGCCAGGGTCGCAGCCCGATCGATTATGTGATGTATCAACTCACCGAGCCGTTGATGGCACCGATCCGCCGCATCATTCCTGCCATGGGCGGGATTGATTTTTCTGCCATGGTGGTGATTCTTATTCTGTACCTCCTCAACTATCTGGGTATGGATATGTTCGGCGAACTCTGGCTTCAACTGTGAGTGCAGTCACCCCTGTGCTGGACGGGCTGGCTATCAGGCTTTATATTCAGCCGAAAGCCAGCCGCGATCAGATTATCGGTCTGCATGGCGATGAAATAAAAGTCGCCATCACGGCACCGCCCGTTGACGGCCAGGCCAACGCCCATCTGATCAAGTTTATCGCCAAGCAGTTCAAGGTGGCGAAAAGTAATGTGGTGATTGAGAAAGGCGAACTGGGCCGGCATAAACAGCTACGCATCATCAACCCGCAACAGATCCCTGCCGCGATCGCAGCGCTTATGGGTTAATTTTCAAGGTAATCATTATGCAAAAAGTCGTTCTTGCCACCGGGAACCCCGGTAAAGTGCGTGAACTCGCCAGCCTGCTCGCCGATTTCGGCCTGGATGTGATAGCCCAAACCGAACTGGGCGTAGACTCCGCCGAAGAAACCGGGCTGACGTTTATCGAAAACGCCATCCTGAAAGCCCGCCATGCCGCGCAGATCACCGGCCTGCCCGCAATTGCCGACGATTCAGGCCTGGCCGTTGATGCACTGGGCGGTGCTCCGGGCATTTATTCCGCACGTTATGCAGGTGTCGATGCCAGTGACCAGCAGAACCTGGAGAAACTGCTGGTGGCGTTGCAAGACGTGCCACCAGGCCAACGCGCGGCGCAATTCCATTGTGTGCTGGTATACATGCGCCATGCGGAAGATCCAACCCCATTGGTGTTCCATGGTTCTTGGGCGGGTGAAGTGACCTTTAAATCTGCCGGTGAAGGCGGTTTTGGTTACGATCCAATCTTCTACGTGCCGGAGTTGGGCTGTACGGCAGCGGAACTGTCACGGGATGAGAAAAGTGCCGTGTCACACCGAGGCAAAGCCTTGCAACTGATGTTGGCAGCCTTGCGTAATGCCCACTAACCCTGTGCAACTACCACCGCTCAGCCTGTACATTCATATTCCCTGGTGCGTACAGAAATGTCCGTACTGCGATTTCAACTCGCACGCCTTAAAGGGCGAAGTACCGCACCAAGAATATGTTGATCACCTGCTGGCCGATCTGGATGCCGATCTGCCGCTCACCAGTAGCCGTGAAATCAGCACTATTTTTATTGGCGGCGGCACGCCAAGCCTGCTGAGTGCCGAAGCCATGCAGGCCTTACTGGACGGAGTGCGTGCACGGATTCACGTGGCTGCCGATGCGGAGATCACCATGGAAGCCAACCCCGGTACCGTGGAAGCCGATCGCTTCAGCGGCTATCAGCGCGCCGGGGTGAACCGCATTTCGATCGGCGTGCAAAGTTTCAGCGCCGAGAAGCTAACGCGCTTGGGGCGCATCCACGGGCCGGATGAGGCCAAACGTGCGGCGCATCTGGCTACCGGCCTGGGCCTGCGCAGTTTCAACCTCGATCTGATGCACGGCCTGCCGGATCAATCACTGGCAGAAGCCCTGGACGATTTACGCCAGGCAATTGCCCTTAATCCGCCGCATCTGTCATGGTATCAGCTCACTATTGAGCCAAATACCCTGTTCAGTTCGCGCCCACCGGTGCTGCCAGATGATGACGCACTGTGGGATATCTTTCAGCAAGGGCACGAGCTGCTAAGGGCCGCCGGTTATCAGCAATATGAAACCTCTGCCTATGCCAAACCAGGTTATCAGTGCCAGCATAACCTCAATTATTGGCGTTTTGGCGACTATCTGGGGATTGGCTGCGGCGCACATGGCAAATTGACGTTCAGCGACGGCCGCATTCTGCGCACCGCCAAAACCAAACATCCACGCGGTTTTATGCGCGGTGAATACCGGGATAAACTGCATGAAGTCGCGCTGCATGATCGGCCATTCGAGTTCTTTATGAACCGTTTTCGCCTGCTGGAAGCGGCACCGCGCGCCGAATTTGCCCGCTACACCGGGTTGGATGAAAGCGTGATCCGTACCTCGTTGGACGTAGCACTGGCGCAAGGTTACCTGGAGGAGACGGCGGAACACTGGCAGATTACGGAAAAAGGTAAGTTGTTCCTTAACTCGCTACTGGAACTTTTTCTGCCGGACGAGTAAACAAAAAGCGCTGAGAGTTCAGCGCTTTTCTGGTTCTTTCCAAACGAGTTCTGCGGCGTGCAGGCTGATAATTACTTCAACGCATTAAGCAGATTCTTGCGTTGAGTTTCCAGCGCTGTAACGCGTTTGCACACGTCATTACCGAAGTTTTGGAAATCCTGCTCCTGATTATTCCATTCGTTCTGAATCGCCTGTTGCAAACCACCCAGGTTCCCCATCAGCGCCTGTAACGGATTACCGTTGCCACTCGTCGCCTGTTTAACCCCCATTTCGTTCAAACTATCTTGCAACACACCGCCCATACTCTGCTGGACAATGTTGCGCCCGTCCTGTTCCACCTGAGCGATGGCCTTATGGTGAAAAGCCAAACCATCACTGCGCTGTTCGATAATGCGGTTCATCTGTTGTTTAAGCTGATTGTCGAGCGTGGTCAAACGGTTACGTACATTACTGCCGCTGCCCAACTGCTGCACAATCACGTTATCCAATGCGACACGCGCCCTTTCCAAATACTGCCGCGCATGCTGATCAATCCAGGGTAACTCTTTTCGCAACGCGCTCTGATAGCTGAAAGCCTTCTGGCGTTGAACGTCATTAAGGCTAAGCTCCTGCCCGTTACGGGTGATGTCGCCATCAGGGGAAATCTGCAAGTTACCGCTGGCTCCTACCACCTGCACCATTTGTGGGCTGATAATCACGTCATCCTGGGGGTTAACGTTACACTGATAGACGGCATGCGCCTGCGAAGCTGTTAACAACAGCAAAGCTAACCCGGCTTTCTTTAACATCATTTCTCCTGACTCTCTTCCAGCAGCGTTTACAATGGGATTAAAAAATCGAACGGCTAATGCGTTGAGACAACAGTTCCAGTGCCGCAGTTCCCGCCAACGAGTTGCCGGAGATATCCAGCTCAGGTGACCAAACGGCAATTGATAACTCATCCGGCACAATCGCGATAATGCCGCCCCCGACACCAGATTTACCCGGCATGCCGACACGGTAAGCAAACTCACCGGCACCATCATACATACCGCTGGTCATCATCAGTGCGTTAATCTGCCGCGCCTGCAATGGGCTGATGACCTCATTGCCATTCAGCGCACGCCCCTGATTGGCCAGATAGACAAAGCAGCGCGCCAGTTCCACGCAACTCATGCGTAACGCACAGTAATGAAAATAGGTTTGCAGCACGGTCAGCACATCATTCTCAAAATTGCCAAATGATTTCATCAGGTAAGCGATAGCCGCATTGCGATCGGAGTGTTCGAACTCAGAACGCGCCACGCGAATATCGTATAACAGGTCATTCTCACCGGCCAATTGGCGCACCACTTCCAACATGCGCTGTTTAGGTGCACTGAAACGGCTTTGCAGCATATCGCACACCACCAGCGCGCCAGGGTTGATAAACGGGTTGCGCGGTTTGCCCTGCTCCATTTCCAGTTGTAGCAGCGAATTGAACGGCAAACCGGAAGGCTCTTTCCCTACCCGCTGCCAGATCTCGCTTTCCTGATAGCGCATCAGCGCCAGCGTCAGGCTCAACACTTTGGAAATCGACTGGATCGAAAACCGCTCCGTGGCATCACCGGCCTGGAATATTTCACCATCGACGGTACACACGGCGATTGCCAAATGCTCCGCTGCCACCTCCGCCAACGCAGGAATATAGTCCGCAACCTTACCTTGGCCAATCAACGGGCGAACCTGTTGCAGGATCTCGTCCAGCAATGCGTTATCCAATGTTGTTACCATTGTGGTTACACTCCAGATAAAGCAAAGGTGCCATTAAGGCACCTTCAATCAGCATTTATCACGCAGCCGCCTGCCGCGCCGATCGGGCAGAAATCAATCCCACCAGATATCAAACAGTTCGCTGACCTTCACTTCGCTCAGCTTACGCGCTTCCAGCCAGTTTTTGACCAGCTCACGCTGTTCGTCGGTGCAATTGCTGATCCTCTGCTGGCAAATCAAGCCTTCCCATTGCAGGTAGCCACTGCCATCAAACGCCAGCCCGTTTGGCTCGATCACTTCATCGATAAAAGCATCCAACGTGCTATCGATATCTTCAACAGCGGTGCCTTCGGCAAAATGCCAAGCCACGGAAAAACCCTGTTCCTGAAACTCTGCAATATGCAGCTTTTTACGTAAACGACGACTGCGGTTCTTAGCCATTATTCCATCCTATTTGATTTTAATGGTATTTTTAGACGAATTAAATGAAAGTTAAACTTTAACCTACATTTAATTAAGTGTCTGATTTTCAGGTGGTTAGCAATAGCACAAGTTTAGCAGCTACCAACAGATGTACCTAGCTTACCTTCACTCATTTGAGGTTGCCACTGCCACCAAGCCTAAATACCATCACCATCAGTTTTAATCAGCTTTAGTGGCATCAATGGCAACACCTCCTGACCAAACCACCCACGACCTTGCTCATCTCACTTTTTGTGCTCTTGTTGCGTTGCAAACCGCTGTTCAGGACGGTGCTGTGGCCTCCACCATCTTTTCATCGTCCGTTGGCTAGCTACAGCCCAAAAACAGAGACGTTTTTCCAAGACAGTCGCGATTGATATTCAACCGCTGTTGGAAAAGGGCCGTAAGCAAGGTATAAGGGCCAAACTCAAATCTCATCTCGCATACGTTTGGCGTTCATGCAGCGGCGATATAGTGCAACAAAGTGACCTCTTTAAGCTGACATACACGCTTGAGAACCTCAAAATGATGCGCGAGAAGCCAGATTGTTAGAGCGATTGCAAAATATTTTTGGGAAAGATAATGTTTTGAGTCAGCGACATTTACATAATTCTGATGGAAAAATAGTTGGTCTTGTTGATGATGCTATTCAGGTCGGTAGCACAAAAGGTTCTCGAATTCTTGATTTTGTAGTTAAGACTAAAGATGGCTGGAAAGGTATCAAAGTAACCAGTAAAACAGCATCTAAAGTTGCTCAATCTGCAAAAGAGGAGATTATTCGATCTGCCGGAGGTGGTTTTTTTCGCCATCCAGTAACAAAAGAGTTGATAGAACTTTCTGATGACGCATCTAGAATAATTCACCTTAATTAGTAGGGGTAGCAAAATGAATTTATTAAGATTTAATTACTCAAGTTTATTAAAAAGAAGTAAAAATTTATCTTATCGCGAGCAAATAACTAATATAACAAAAATATTAATGACCTTTCTCAAGGAAAATAATTTGGTTACATTAGAACCGTTTAAAGAAGATGGTAGTTTGAAAGATGATCTTGCCTTGTATAGTTCTGATTTAACAGAGAATGGCAATCTTTTGTTTAAAGAATATTATCCAAAATGGTCTGGATATATTGACCGTGGAGGGGATTTTAATAATACGAAAATATTGAGTGATGGTTTGAGTATATTGAAGAATAGATAAATAAAAATACCGGGTAGAAAATTAAATTTTCCTGACTATTTTTTGTACTTACCAGTTGATCACAGCCTTAAACTCTCATTCCCCGGATCGCCGCCTTAGCGGCGTTCTTTATATCGCGGTTAACCTGTAGTGATGTGATGGACGCCCCTTCTTAAGGTGGTCAGTGCCATACTTTTACTGACTGTATTGCTCCGGGAGTAACATCACATGAATACGATCAGAGTTGTTGGTATCGATATTGCCAAATCTGTTTTTCAGGTATGTGTCTGGATGGTCGATGGTTCCGTTGCCTGGAACAGAAAAATATCGCGTCAGAGATTGCTGGATACGCTTCGCCAGTTTAAACCGGGTACTTTAATCGCGATGGAAGCCTGTTCAACCTCTCATTACTGGGGCCGTACTCTCGGTGCTATGGGATTCAGCGTAAGGCTTATCCCTGCCCAGCACGTGAAAGTGTAGTCCCTCCAGTTTTTAGTACCACCGCCCGGGGATCCACTTTGTTTCGGTCAAAACCACGGGGCAGCAGGATCTCAAAGCGCTGCGCAATACCCGCCAACTTAGGGTTGAGCAGAGAACCGCGCTGGCTAACCAGCTTCGTTCTCTGCTCGCTGAATATGGGCTCATTATTCCTGTCGGGCTCCAATGTCTCCGGCAGCAGCTACCCGCGCTTATTGAAGACGCATCCAATGACTTAACTTTCACGCTTCGCCGTTTACTTTCTTCATTGCGCGAAGAGATGCAGGCGCTGAATGAACGCGTCACCGGTTTGGATAAAGAAATTGCTGCATTGTCGTCACAACAGACAGCCTATCGTCATTTATTAACGACCCCGGGTGTCGGCCCACTTATCGCTGCGGCTTTCATCAGTGAAGTAGATGCTGCGCAGTTCTCCAGCGGAAGATAATTATTCGCCTGGTGCGGTCTGGTTCCCCGGCAGCACAGTTCGGGAGGGAAGCAAAGATTGTCCTCTGTGACAAAAAATGGCAATCGCAGCCTGAGAACACTGATCATCCATGGCGCACGCTCAGTGATGCGATGCGATGCGATGCGTGAAAAAACGTAACGACAGCCTGGGCCATTGGCTAAAAAGGTTGGAGGCCCGACGAGAGTTTCTAAAGCTTTAGCGAATAAACTGACCCGGATCATCTGGCGCATATTGACCGATGACGTTGATTTTAATATGAAAAAGGCATTTGCTGTGAGTTAATGCAATACGGCGTTAAAAAAATATGTCTCTCTGAGTTTGCAAGCACTGATGAGAAAACGGCTACCGTCCCTGTAACAGCCTGAAGTGATCCTGGGTAATCAAATACCGGTGTAGTGATAAGGAAACAGGGCTCGGATAACATCATGGCGAGGGTAATTTACCCATCAGCGATGCCGGATATATGGTCGCAAACCGTATCGAACCAGTACTTGTAATACCCGGGGCGTCCATATATGGATCACAAAATTAGAGCACCGGGATACTTACAATCATACGTCGGCATATGTATTGTCCTCCGACTTTCCGCGCTCCTTGAATAATTTTTCCGTCTTTCCCTTTGCGATCTTCAATGCGCTGAGTGAGGTACAGTTCTACCAAATCTCGGACAGTGAATACAGCTTGCTGTTTTTCAGCTTTGCTTTCTGTTCACTGGAAGGACAACGACCTTCATTCTTTATCTGCTTAAGCGCTTGCAGTTCAGCACGAGCCTGTGCCAAAGAAATATTAAGGACGTGACCGATATGAACTTGGACGAGCTTGCCACTGAGGGGATTGGTATAGCGGTAGAAGAAAGACTTAATTCCGGTAACACCACAACTGAGCCGTAATTCACGGTTTTCGCCAGTATCAGCTTTGTCTTTGTCACCGGGCTTCAATAGCTTTAGTTGACAGTGGTTTTTTCTCTAATTTTTCCAACTAGTTAGCTCCATGAGTGTCATTGTTACATGACACTCATTATACCATAGGCAAATTGGCAAGCTACATTTTGACCTACATTAAAATGTAGGATTTAGTGGTTTTGAGTGGGATTTGATGAAACAACAAGAAACAACAAACCCCAAATAAAACATTTAAAAATCAAACAAATAAATTAATTTAATCGTTGATTTCACCACTAAAAATCAGAATAGAAACAATAATTAGCCATTATTCCATCCTCTCAAACATCAGATCCCAAACGCCATGACCCAGACGCTGGCCACGTAATTCAAATTTCGTTAATGGACGTGAATCTGGGCGCGGCACGTAATCATGGTTCTTGGAAAGATTACGATATCCTGCATTACCATTCATCACCTCCAGCATATGTTCTGCATAGGGTTGCCAGTCGGTGGCCATATGGAAAACACCACCCACTTTTAATTTACTCAATACCAGTTCAACAAACGGCGGCTGCACTATGCGGCGCTTGTTGTGGCGTGCTTTGTGCCACGGATCCGGGAAAAACAACTGCACCATATCCAGTGAACCGTTCGGGATCATGTTCTGCAACACTTCCACCGCGTCATGGCACATCACCCGCAGGTTACTCAACTCTGCTTCGTGAGCATCGGCCAGGCAGGCACCAACGCCCGGTGAATGAACTTCAATCCCTAAGAAATTCTGCTGCGGGTTATGGCTTGCCATGGTGACCAGCGAAGCCCCCATGCCAAAACCAATCTCCAGCACGGTTGGCGCTGCGCGGCCAAACAAAGTGGCAATCTCGACAGGCGCAGCCTGATATTCCACTCCCATCACCGGCCAATAGTGGTCCAGCGCATACTGCTGGCCTTTGGTCAGCCGCCCCTGGCGGCGAACAAAACTACGGATACGGCGCATCGCACGGCCGTTCTCATCAAATTCCGGGGAGATGACGTCATTAATCATAGTGCTTTCTGTCTGTTTGGCTGCCAATTAGTCGGGATACTCTGCATAATTCGAGTTGGGCCGGATAACATGGCAAGCTCGGTTTGAAATATGACGAGTAGAAATGCGCATTATGCAAAGATACCTCGGTTTAGCAAGCGTTCATCACCATACCAGGTGTGCTGCGCCGGAAAGTTCCGGTTTACAGCACTCTTACTCTATGCTGGAATCGCGCATCCATTAATCAGCCAGATAGCGAAACCTGCTTATGATGCAAGCGCAACAGTTCTCGCACGTGGTGCTTGACTGGTACCAGCGCTACGGCCGCAAGACACTGCCGTGGCAACTCGATAAAACGCCTTATCAAGTATGGCTCTCTGAGGTGATGTTGCAACAAACTCAGGTTGCCACCGTTATTCCTTATTTTCAGCGATTTATGACACGTTTTCCGCACGTGCGTGCCCTTGCGGAAGCGCCGTTGGATGAAGTTCTGCATCTGTGGACCGGGTTGGGTTACTACGCCCGCGCCAGAAATCTGCATAAAGCGGCTCAGACTATTGTTGCACAGCACGGCGGCGAGTTCCCGACAACCTTTGCTGAAATCGTCGATCTGCCCGGCGTAGGCCGTTCAACCGCCGGGGCGATTCTCTCTTTGGCGCTGGGACAGCATTACCCGATCCTTGACGGCAACGTGAAGCGCGTACTGGCTCGCTGTTACACCATTGAGGGCTGGCCGGGCAAAAAAGAGGTGGAAAACCGCCTCTGGCAGATCAGTGAAGAAGTGACGCCAGCGCAAAGCGTCGGCCAGTTCAATCAGGCGATGATGGATCTGGGAGCGATGGTTTGCACCCGTTCCAAGCCGAAATGCGATTTATGCCCGCTCAAGGTCGGCTGCCTCGCTAACGGCAACAGCAGTTGGGCCAAATATCCAGGCAAAAAGCCCAAGCAAACGCTGCCGGAGAAAACCGCTTACTTCTTATTACTGCAACACGGCGATGGCGTGTGGCTGGAACAGCGCCCAGGCAGCGGGTTGTGGGGTGGCCTGTTCTGTTTCCCACAGTTCAGTGCGCGCATTGATTTGGAATTCTGGTTACAGCAGCGCGGCTTGCAGGGTAATTCTCTGGCGCAATTGACCGCTTTTCGTCACACTTTCAGCCATTTCCATCTGGATATTGTGCCAATGTGGTTGAGCATCAATAAAGCAACGGGTGCCATGGATGAGGGTGCCGGTCTCTGGTATAACTTAGCGCAGCCGCCATCGGTCGGGCTGGCCGCACCGGTCGAACGCCTGTTGCAACAACTGGCAAAGCAGCCACCGCTCCACAATAGCGCCATTGATGAGGAATTAGCATGAGCAGAACCATTTTTTGTACCTTCCTACAGCGCGATGCCGAAGGGCAGGACTTCCAACTCTATCCAGGTGATATTGGTAAACGCATCTTCAACGAGATCTCCAAAGAAGCCTGGGGTGAATGGATGAAAAAGCAAACCATGCTGATCAACGAGAAAAAGCTCAATATGATGAACGTTGACGATCGCAAACTGCTGGAAGCAGAGATGATAAGATTCCTGTTCGAAGGGCACGACGTCCATATCGAAGGTTATACACCGCCGAGCGAATAATATTATCAGGGCCAAACGTTGGCCCTGATAAGCACTCAACTCATTCTTCTCGTATACGGCTTTAAGATGAAGAAAATTTTAGCTTTGCTAGTGATAGCGCCCTTGTTGATCTCTTGTTCTGACCAGAAAAGCGAAGAATTCAACGAAGCCCTGGTGAAAGACACCAATGGTTTTGAGATTCTGATGGGCCAGTTTGCCCATAACATTGAGAACATCTGGGGCATCAGCGAAGTGTTGATCGCCGGGCCCAAAGATTACGTTAAATATACCGATCAGTATCAAACCCGCAGCCATATCAATTTTGATGCGGGGACGATCACGGTCGAAACCATTGCCACCACCGATCCTGCCGCTCATCTGCGCCAGGCAATTATCAGCACCTTGTTGATGGGGGATGATCCGGGTTCCATCGATCTCTATTCCGACGCCAACGATATCCAGATCAGTAAAGAACCATTCCTGTATGGCCAGGTGCTGGATAACAGCGGCCAGCCAATCCGCTGGGAATGGCGTGCGGCACATTTCGCCGACTACCTGCTGCAAACCCGATTACAAAAGCGTACCTCTGGCCTGCACGTGATTTATTCGATCACGATCCAACTGGTGCCTAACCACCTGGACAAGCGTGCACATAAATATCTGCCGATGGTGCGTAAAGCCTCTGAAAAATACGGCGTTGAAGAGTCGCTGATCCTGGCGATCATGCAGACTGAATCCAGTTTCAACCCGTATGCAGTCAGTAGATCCGATGCGCTGGGCCTGATGCAGGTCATGCAGCATACCGCCGGTAAAGACGTGTTTCTGATGAAGGGCAAAGGGGGCACACCAAGCCGCAGCTATCTGTTCGATCCAGAAAACAATATTGATACGGGTACTGCTTACCTGGCGATCCTGCAAAACAACTATCTCGGCGGGATCCAGAACCCGACCTCGCGCCGTTACGCGGTGATCACCGCTTATAACGGTGGAGCTGGCAGCGTGCTACGGGTCTTCAACAGTGACAAGAACCGTGCGGTAGAGATTATCAATCAGATGCAGCCGGGAGATATTTATCAGACGTTAACCAGCAAACACCCCGCGAGCGAGTCACGCCGCTATCTGGTGAAAGTGAATAACGCGCAGAAAAGCTATCGCCGGAAATAGTGCGCGTTTAAAATCACAACCCCGACAAGGCCGATGCATAATACATCGGCCTTGTAGTTTTACTGCTTGATCATATAGCCGAAAATCCGCTTCCAGCCGTGATCTTTCTTTTCAATGTATACGCCCTGCAATTCAGGGGAGAAACCCGGCAAACGATTGATCCCCTCTTCCAACGCCAGGAAATAACGCTGCACCGCCCCGCCCCACACTTCCCCTGGCACCACACACAGCACGCCTGGCGGGTACGGCAACGCCCCTTCCGCTGCAATACGCCCTGCCGCCTGACCAATCGGCACCAGTTCAACGTTGTCGCGGATAAACTCCACGTTGGCATCCTGTGGGTTCATCACCACCTGCGGGAAATGCGCCCGGCGGAACATCTCTTTCTGGAGTTGTTTCACATCAAAGCTGACATACAGATCGTGCATCTCCTGGCACAACTGGCGGATGGTATAACCTTGGTAACGCTGCTCGTTTTTGCGGTATACCGTCGGCAAAACCTCACTTAACGGCGCATCCTCTTCAATGTAGCGCTCAAATTGCACCAACATATCCACCAGATTGTTCATCTTTGCCTGGCTTTCCGCCGGAGTCAGCAAGAACAGGATCGAGTTAAGATCGCACTTTTCCGGCACAATCCCGTTCTCACGCAGGAAGTTGGCCAGAATAGTGGCCGGTATACCGAACTCGGTATAGCGCCCGGTAGCCACATCAATGCCCGGCGTGGTCAGCAACAGCTTGCAAGGGTCCACCAGATATTGGTTCTGCGCATAGCCCTCAAACCCATGCCATTGTTCATTTGGTACAAAGTTAAAGAAACGCGCATCATTGGCGATCAGATCGGTTGCATAATCCTGCCAGTCTTTACCTGCCACCTGCTGTGGAATAAAAGGCTTAAGTTGCACACAACGTGCCAATAACTGCTTACGTGTTTCAATACCCAGCTTGACGCATTCCATCCACATACGGCGGCCAGCGGCCCCGGCGTGCATCTTGGCATTAACGTCCAGCGCCGCAAATAGCGGGTAGAACGGGCTGGTAGACGCATGCAACATAAATGCATTGTTGAGATGCTTGTGATTGCAATGGCGCTTCTGGCCTTTGATATGATCGTCTTTCTTATGGATTTGCGAAGTCTGCGAGAACCCGGCCTGCTGTTTATGCACCGACTGAGTGACGAAAATGCCCGGATCGTGTTCATCCAGTTCCAGCAACAACGGTGAACACTCCTTCAGCATCGGGATAAACCCTTCGTAACCCACCCAGGCGGAATCAAACAGAATGTAATCACACAGACGGCCGATGGTGTCGATCACCTGGCGGGCGTTATAAATCGTGCCGTCATAAGTACCAAGCTGGATAATTGCCAAACGGAAAGGCCGTGGCGCATTGGCCTTCTCTGGGGCGATATCCCGAATCTGCTCGCGCAGATAGCGTTCATCAAAACAATGGGAGTCGATACCGCCAATAAAGCCAAACGGATTACGTGCAGTTTCCAGATATACCGGCGTTGCTCCAGCCTGGATCAACGCACCGTGGTGGTTGGACTTATGATTGTTACGATCGAACAGCACCAGATCGCCACGCGTCAGCAACGCGTTGGTCACCACTTTATTCGCCGCCGAAGTACCATTCAGAACAAAATAGGTTTTATCGGCATTGAACACTTTGGCAGCATGTTTTTGCGCATCTTTCGCCGAACCTTCGTGAATCAGCAGGTCGCCCAACTTCACGTCGGCATTACACATGTCAGAACGGAAAATCGTCTCACCGTAGAATTCAAAAAATTTGCGCCCTGCCGGATGTTTACGGAAAAATTCACCACCCTGATGGCCAGGGCAGGCGAAGGTCGAGTTTTCCATTTCCACATAGGTTTTCAGCGTTTTGAAAAATGGCGGCAACAGTGCCTGTTCGTAAGCATCAGCCGCTGCTTCCAACTGCGCCATGTAAAATGCCTTGGTCGCCGCGGAAAGCGCAAATACACCGCTAATCAACGGCAAATAATCTGGGGAAAGTAACTCATCCCCCTCAACAGCAACAAACGTCGGGATACCAAAACCGGTCGCTTTAAGCGTTTCCAGAATCCCGGCGTTCACGTCATCGACAGACACCACCACCGCCGCCACATCGGTATAATCGGTCTGTTCCAGGCGAACAATCTGGCGTAAGGTCTCGATACTAGGTACCAGGCTGACGCTTGTCGCTATTTTCAATTCTTTCATTATGCTAACTCTCAAACGGTTAAGGATGAGGGTGTGCCATAAGACACATGATGAGATAACCAATGGTTACCCCGGCAAATTGATGCCCTGCATTGCAGCCAAAAGTGCAAACATGAACGGCTGATGTGGTTAAACATCAGGCAGTTATCGAGGCTGGGATCAGCAGCGTCCGATAGACATCAGTAAAATCAGAGCCGCAGCTCTATTTTTAATAATGCCTAACAGCGAGCATCGGGGGGCCTTACCGCATGAGGTGCAGCGGTAAACGCGAGAATGATATCTGGATAGAACAATGGCGGAGCGGCAGCATCAGCAGATGTCTAGTGTATAAAAACGCTTGAGTAACGAACCCTGTCATGTCTGTAACCCTTTGATTCTGATGAGCGTTATTTACTATTACTGTGATGAATGGAGCAAAAAACCTGCGCAATGATTACACGTTTTTTTATGAGGTTCAAGTAACAATTAAAGGGCTAAGCCAAGGATAATAATGATGGTAACTCATTGTAATTTATAAAGATAAAAATAAATCCCAGAAAAATCAAAATGGTATAAAACAACACATTTATTGCATATCTATATTACTTGATACCGCAAGAGTACAATCGTGGGCATCTGCTTGCTGCATGAAAATAGAGCAACCGATCGAGTTTGTGACAGAAAGCGATTGACGGCATACGGCCAAATACGGTTTAATGCGCCCCGTTGCCCGGATAGCTCAGTCGGTAGAGCAGGGGATTGAAAATCCCCGTGTCCTTGGTTCGATTCCGAGTCCGGGCACCATTTTCCCATGTTGCAAAGTTGTTATTTTTGCGTCCAAAACGCAAATAAACACTCTGTAAAAAAGACGGAACTGGACTGTTCACTGTTTTTTCCTAGGCGAAACTGATTTGCAGTTGAACATAAGGTTTTGGTCAAGAGCCGAGTCTGTTAGTGCAGATCTCGGTTTTTTCGCGTCCGAGTGTTACTAACTTTATTTTCAATGTCAATTTTTTAGTGATCCAGACGGATCCACTCTCAGCTTTTTTTGCCCCGCCGACGCGCAATTTCTTCATCCACCACGTCCCCCAAAAACTTTGTGTCAACCTGGATATATTCCATCGTCGACTGCAGGCTCGAATGTCCCAACAATGTCTGCACATCCTTAAGATTGCGGTTCGGTGATCTCATCAGGTTGGTCGCCATGGTGTGCCGGAAACGGTGTGGCGTTGCGGTATACTCCATCATCCTCGACAGGCGGCGGAAGAATGAGCGCAATGGCACTTCCGTCATCGTCTCCGGGTATTTCTTGCGCAACCGCGGGACAAACCGCCCGACATTGAATAACTGTGCATCCGGCAGGGCATGCTGTTGTCGGCTCTCGTCAAGCACCCGCGCCAGCCAGGGACGTAATACTTTGGCGATCGGCACCTCGTGAGCATGGTGATTTTTACATCCCGCCGGATCCAATTCGATAATCCCATCCTCCAACCGCACATCCATCAGGCGGATGTGCAGCAACTGATTCAACCGTATTCCCGTTGTGTCCAGCAGTTGCAACACCGTCATCCAGAACCAGCAGGGCTGCAGGGCATTCGGGCGACCATACAGGGGCATCTTTCCTGCGGCCTCTTCCTCGCACAACAGCATCATCTGCGACAGGGTGCGATTGATATGGGTATTGGTAATGGTTTTCTTCTTCTTTTTCCCCTCCTTCACCAGCGCGCCATTAAACGGGTTTTTCTTCTGGGGCACCAGTTTCCGCTCTATTGCAAAATTCATCAGCGCCTGAAGATGCCGAACCTTGCTGTTCCAGGTGCGGGGTTTTCGTTGCTGGACGCCAAGGACTTCCTCTTTCCAGGCCAACACGACCTCTTCGGTGACCTGTGCTGGCCTGAAGCTGTTAAAGGCCAGAAACGTCCTGACGTTTTTCTCGTAGCTCCAGCGCGATGCCTCGCGCAGCGTTCGGGTAAAAAAATACACCTCAAGCAGTTCCTCAAAAGAAAATGTCTTTCTCATCCGACTCATTTTCTGCTGCCGCAGGCAGTAGCAACGCCAATGACGCTTCAATGGCCCGTGTCTCCTCTTCCGTTCTGACAACGGCCAATAATGGCGCATGCCCTTCGGTATCAACCTCCTCGCGCGCGTCCTTTGTCTGTGCTGCCAGCAGGACATCGGAGGCCAGCAACACCGTGGGAACCGACGCCTGCGGGTCAATCGGCACAGTGGCCATCACGTATCGCTTGCCACCTTTTGGACCGCGACAGGCGGTACCGTCACGGGAGACAGCGGTGCTGATACCGGTAATGCCCCCGCAGCCAGGGGGCCCGGCACGCTGGCTACCGTCACCGGGACTGGCGAGGCCACCGCCGCAACCGACGATGGCGGGTAGCGCATCCGCCACTGCTTTTCCGCTTCCTGACGGCCGTTCTGTACCAGCACCCGCAACATGCCGCCCTGCGTGTCATCCCCCACCAACACCGCCAGGAAGGTGCGGTACAGCTCAGGAAAACGGCTGAACCAGGCAGGCGCCACCACGGGCAGGAGCTGGGTGCCCAACAGCAGGCCCGTTCTCTCCGGCAACATCGCCGACGTGGGGGCCACAAAACGGAACCGGTACGGGGCCATCAGCGGCCCCTGGAGCGGATGCCAGGACACCCCGCTTTCATACTCCACCTGCAGATGCCCCAGCACCGGTAAAAAAGAGAGCAGCACGCTGTACGCCGTGGCCGCCGTCCACACCTCCGTCTGCCGTGACTGGCTCTCCACATCACTGTTCATGGGCAACATGTAGGCCTTGCGGTGCTTGAGCGCAAACACCAGGCTGTCCAGCATCATGTCCAGCAAGCCCCCCAACCGGGCATAACCGTCCCGTTCACTGGCCGGGAACTGTTGCATCAGCGCTGCACAGGCCCTGACCGGCTCCAGGTACAGCGTGATGAACAGCTTTTCATCCACGCCCGTCAGTTGGCGTAACTGCCCGACCCGTTGCACCCTCGACGCCTCGGCCAGCAGCGTTTCCGCACTCACTGGCAACAGGTAACCGGCCGGAACAATCGGCTCCTGCCTGTCTGGTGGCGTGCCTGCGGAGGCAAAAGGCCCCGACAGCCATCCCCGCATTCTGGATAGAATGATATGTATCACTTTTCTCTTCCCCGGTGTTGTCATAGCCGGCCACTCTATTCATCTCCCCCAGACGGACAACAAACAAATCCGCCTCCCCTGCCGGAATTTAGGCGCGGGCAGGCCTGCGATGTTTGCGCATACACAATCAGACAGGGAAAAACGAATGGCGTGACATCACGCCCAACAGCAGAATGAACACAAAACAGGTCGGTGGCAGGCAATCATCAACAGCCTGTCTCGACAAAGGTAGCTGCCGCAGTGTTAAATTCTTTTCAATATAATCAAAACATCATTTCATTATTAATACATGCAAAATGAATAATAAAACATGAGTCATATCAATTTTTTATAAAAAAACTGCGAGCAACCCTGTCCCATATCAATAAAAAGCAGGTTTCCCCTTTACTTTCAACAGGTAAAAAAACACAAAATCGACAGGAAAAATCTGAATGAGGGGGAATTGCCGTTCTTACAGAAAGGGAGGAGACTGACATCATCCAAAGGAGAGGGATGTCGCCATGCGGTTACCGATACCTGTCCTGCACAGCAGACGGGGCCGGGTCGGCCCTGGGAAAACACACCCTGTCCTTTCACAAAGGGAGAGGTAGGGAGTAGATCACGCTCTAGTGCACATCGTAGCGCTTCTTGCCCCTCTCTGGATGATAATTGAAGTACGTATTGCGCCGTTTCTCCAGCATACGGTAAAAGACCAGCAGCTCCGCACGATTGAACCCCACCTGCTCTTCCTCCAGGCGCGCAATGATGTCTTCAACGGGATACCAGTCGATCACCCCGTACACGAAGAACTCCTCTTCTTCCTCCATCGTATCCCAGGTCCCGAACCCCATCCTGTCCGCGTAGGAAAAGAGTTTGACGCACTTTCGAAGAAAGCGCTCTCGATAGTCAATGGGTTGTCGTTCCCGCCGGGGAGGCTTTCTACTCATCGTCATCTCACCCAATCCAGTCTCTCTCTGTAACACTAAAACGTGCTGTCATGTCCCGTCAAATGATGCCAGACAGCAATATATCACCCGCCTCGTTCTCAAAAGTTGATCTGAATGAACGATCAATTCGATCTGATTGATCGAAATAACCCATTATACATGCCGGAGCCATTCCATTAGAGTCTGTTCAGGCAATGAAATCGCATTACCCCTCGGGGAGTAAAATGAAGACTTTATTATCATCGTAATAATACGGAGTATGGTATGCATCCCTCTTATAACGCATTAATCGCATTATTACGTGCCAATAATACGTCTCATCCGTTCGAATTAAATAAAGAAAATAACATCAATACCCGTGACCGGAAATACAGTGAACAGTCCACGGTGCGTTTTCAACCCGCCGTCCGGCAATTTCTGGATAATCAGGTCGAGGCCCTCGGCATTCCCTTGTCCGGCCTGCTCAATGTCATTCTCACCGGCGTGATGCAGGAAGCCGTCAATCCCGTCCTCGCGCAAACGACGACGGTGCATGAACGGTTCTGGCTGCTGATGGACGCTCATGGCCTGGATGCACTGCAGGTGGCCCAGTTGCTCACCCCATTCAATATCCGCCTCAGTGTCCTGGAAGACCGCGAACGCACCCTCGACTACCTGACCCAGGACGTCATCAGGCAACTGGCTCACTGGTTTCATGTCGATGATGCCTGGCTATGCGGGCGCAGAGAAACCACCGTCAGACTCGCTGACCCCGGCGGTCCGGCCCAGTGGAGCGGGCGGGTTGAGGACATCGTGCGCGAACTGCCCCTCAGCCAGGTGACCGTCTTCAGCGCACTGGGGGGCATGACCCCTGAGCACCCCTTGCCGCACGTTGACGTCGGCACCGGCCACCAGGTCGGCCTGTACGCCACCACCCGGCAAAACATCAACGGGGTCAGGGTCTTGACAGTCAGACTCTATGCCCAGATGCCATTGCATGACCCGCAGGTACAGGAAGACTGTCGTCAATTGAACGCGTTGTGCCGTAAAAAATCACTGCACGGCAGTCAGCCATTACATTATCGGCAGTTCACCCCGGCACAGATGGCCGCATTACGCCATCCCACCACCCTGCCGATATTACTGACCGGGGGAGATCCACGCCTCAATATCAACGGGGAATGAGAAGGACGCTATTATGGAGAATACCCTGCCATTTATTACATTTTATTTGTTTGATGCCTTATTGACGTTAAATGTCATTTCAATGCTGACAGTATTTTATTTAAGGAGCCACTGACCAGAAAAACCAGCCTCACCCTATTATTACACGCCATTGTATTTCATTCAGGTGCGCCAGCACCCGGGAAACTGTTGTCCAAAAATACCAAAAGGGTTATTTCAATGAAAAGAAAATATACACAGCGTTTCACCTTAAGCCTGATGTCCACACTCTTGTTTGGCTTCTCTTCCGGGGCCCTGGCGGCCAATACCTGGACCGAAGCCCGCGGGGATGCCATGGGGGGAACCGGGGTAGCGTCCGCCCACTATGGTGCCGCCGCGCTCGCCAACCCGGCCCTGCTCACCCGTTATGACCAGAGCGATGACATCAGCCTGATGTTACCGGCGGTGGGCGCCCGGGTACCCGGCCCCGAATCGTCGCAGGTCGCGCCGTACCAATCCTTCCGTCAACCCGACCAGCAGCGCCAGCACAAACAGTGGCAGTGAGAGCGTCAAAATCATCAGCCGCACCACAAAGGTCAGCAGAACATAGACGCCCGCCAGCAAAAAGTCCTGCAACAATCCGTACAGCCAGCCACCCCATGCCTGCAGGGCCGAAGCCCCCGGTTGCTGGCTGCGCTCCCGCCATTCACTGACCCCACTGTCAATCAGCAACCCCTGCGCCAGTTGCCGGATGACCACATGGCCCGTTTCAACCGGCGCACTGTGCAGCAGGCTGCGGGTAAACCCCTCCGACAGGTATTCCAGTTCCTTCACCAGCATCTGCTGACTGTGCCGCATCCCCTCTTCTGGCCAGAGAAACACCATCCCCAGGTATTCAAATACCAGGCTCAGGAACAATGAGGCCAGCAACACCCCCATCAGCCCCAGTGGCCAGTGCCACAACAGCCGGGACAGCAACCCCGGATTCTTTGCCGGCCCGCGCTGAGACGCACGCAGTGTCTGTTCCGCCATTCGTTTTCTCCTCTCAGACCGTGGCGCTCAACCACCAGGTTTCCCCGGTGCGATAGTGTTTCTGCATCGAATCCGCCACCGCCAGCAGGCTGGACGGCATCTGCGGGTCGAATTCCTTCGCCGGCAGCGGCATGCGGATTTTCCACAGCTGGCCCCCTTCGAGCAGGGCGAACGCCTGCCCCTTCGGCAGACTCATCACCTGGTCTGGGGTTATCATCGGCACCCGCACGGTCGACACACGGTCCTGGGTATTACTGGTAAAATGCTGGTCGTTGTCCTGACTGCTGGCATCGGTCGCCCCCGATATCAGGGTGGTGGTGAAGACCTCCACCTCCGGGAGCTGGTCGGTCAGCAACGTCGCCGTGTCCTTCTCCTTGACCCGCAGCATCACCAGAGTATTGAAGTTCCCCACCACCTGGTGAGCCTTGGCGGCATTGCCGATTTTGGCCTCGATGTCGGCCAGGGTCTGGGTGTACGCCGTCACCTGGATACCGCTGCCGCCGCCTTTGTTAATCAGCGGGATAAACTCGTTCCCCATCAGTTCATTAAACTCGTCACCGTGCAGGCAGACCCGCATTCCGGTCTCGGCCCCCGGTGGCAGTCCATCGCCAAGACCGTGCTTGTAAATCTTCCCGGCGACCGACACCAGGTCGGCAAACATCGAATTCCCCACCGCCGCCGCGACTTCGGTATCGGACAGCGCATCCAGCCCGACATACACTACCGCTCTCTTGCGGATGGCCTCTTCCCAGTCAAAAATGGGGCGACTGTCGTCCATGTCGAGGTAATCGGGTGCAATCAGTTGGGCCACCTTGCCCGAGGTCAGCTTTTCCAGCAGGGGGAGCAAAGACGCGACTATCTTGTCGTAGTACTTGCGGTCGTAACGCACGCTGGAGCGCAGCCCGCTGAGGATAGGGTCATCATGCTGACGTCCCTCTTCGGTACTCAGGAACTGCTCCAGTGCCACACATAACTGACTGCGCCCTTCCATATGGGAAGGGAGCCGGTTGGGGTCAACCAACTGTGCCAGGTTTCTGATGCTCTCCCACTGTACGGGAGCCTGCTGGACCAGGTAATGCTCGGCATAGCACTCGAACAGCTCATCGATGTTGCGCACATAATGCTCGATATTGCTGTAATCCGGACGGCGCCCCATGGCCACCAGGGTCTGGGCAATGATGTTCACAAAACGCCAACTGAACTCCTTGAACGCGGCACTGCTGCCCTCCCCCGAAAGCGGACTGGTCACCCGGCTGGCAACCTCGGTGATACGCCCGAACCGACCAATGCCGTTATAGCGCGCACTGAGTTCAGGCCAGCCCAGGTGGAACAGGTAGAACTCGCGTCCCGCCCGTTTGGCCTCGGTATACATGCGTATCAGCAACTCCGGGTCACCCTTCGGGTCGAGCACGAACGTCGGGTCGCCGCGACGGATATCCTGGGTCACCAGCACTTCGGCGAGCCGGGTCTTGCCGACACGGGTCGTGCCCAACACCAGGGTGTGCCCCACCCGCTCGCTCAGCGGCGTGCTGACCTCCTCCTCATCCAGCTCGATGCCGTGCAACAGAGGTGAACCGCCCACTGGCGGTAACGGCCGGGCCGGATTAAACCGGCTGTCAGTCGCCGTCAGCCGGGTCAGCATCGGTAGCTGATGCTCAAAACGCCGCTCAAAGCGACGAACCGCCTGGTAGAAAACCGAAGGATTGACGTAGTGCTCCACTTCCGGGCGCAGACAGGTCAGCAGACGCTGGGTGTGTTTTTGCTGCCAGCGGAACCCCTTGCCCAGGAACAACCGCTGACGGCTCACCGGTATCTGGTAGCTCTTCAGGGCATAGTGCGGCAGACGGCGCAAGTTACGGCGATACTTCAATATACGCAAGCCCTGACGCGCACGTACCACGGCAAAGGCCCCGAAGCAGGCACTGGCCCCCAGACTGAGCGACGGGGCCAGGGCCACCGACCAGGGGGCCATCGCACACACCGCGGCGGCAGACGCGGCCACCGCAGCCGACTGCAACTCCACCGCCGGGCGCAACAGGGCTTCAATCACATGGCGGTCACTCATGGAGACCGCCTTTTACCGTTGCATCACCCTGATGGGCCGTACGTGTGCTGGTTGTTGTTATACGTGCGGAGCCGGATGAGGAAGGGCACAACGTCGCGCCGTCGTTCAGGGACCAGGGCCGTTCACTGTCGAGCAGGGCCAGCAGCCGCGCACCACTGAGCAGCGTGATGGCCGGGAAGTCCCGCAGCAAGGCCTGGCTTTTGGGGCCCGTCCGTCCGGTATGCACAAACAATCCTCGACACCCGTACTGCCGGGTCAGGACGTTCAGTGCCGAGACGTGTGCCGGGGTTATCGCCCTGGCATACCGTTTGGCCTGTATCAGGTAACGCTCTCCATCCAACCACACCTGGCCATCAATCCCCCCGTCACCGCTGTAGCGGAGATTGCGTACCATCCGGTAACCACGACGTGCAAATACCGTCAACAGCAATTCCTCAAACACATACGGGTTGATGCTGCGCAGGTACACCAGGCGCTGTGCCTCTCCCGCCAGTTGGGGAAGTCTGGCCAGCACCCGCGCTGCCTGCCGCTGGTAACGCCAGTGGCGTGATGACCCGCGACGAAAAACACCCATCACGGCCAGCATGAGCATCACAAAAAACACCGACATCCAGCCCAGAAAGGGATGCCAGGTCAAAAACATCAGGATATCCATCATCATTGCTCTATCCGCTCCGCCGTTATCAGCACCGGGTAATGCGCCAGCCCCAGCCGGCGCGCCAGGTCATCCCCGGAGACCGGCGACAGCGTCAACCCCGGGGCGCGGGCCTGCAGTGCACGCCAGGCGGCAACACTGTCTACATTGACTACCAGACCGGTTGCCCCCAACTGCTGCAAAACCGACAACCGTGCCGCCAGCCAGCGGTGAGACAGCTCATCATCGCCAATCAGGAACAACGGGGCCATACCGGGTAAATCCACGTTGTGGGCATTGACCGCGCCCGGTGTCAGTACCCGAGAACGCACGGGCAGCATACTCTCCGGCGTCACCGGCCCCGACAGTGACGGGGCCGCAAGGGAAGGCGGGGAATTGCCCTCGGGCACCGCCAGTGACTCAAAATACGGGGCCATCGACACCCCGCCCAGGTCGGCAATCACCGTCAACCCGGCCGTGGCCGGGAAAACCATCAAGCTGGCCAACAGCCAGGCAGAACAACGTAACAAGGTTTTCATCAAGACTCCTTGGGGGTCACCCAGGCCAGGCTGGCCGGGTCTGGGGAAGAAGAGGTCGGGGAGGCCATCAAGCGGCTGAGGTGACGCTGCACGATGGCCCGGTAGGTTTTGGCGGGTGCCCCGCCCGCCGGACGGTGATAACAGGCGGCCGCATCCAGCCAACTGCCATTGCGCTGGCGGTAGCAGGCACGCAGAATACGTGCCGTGGTGTTGAGGTTGTCGTAGGGCTCAAAAGCCTCGCAGGCACTGCGGTAGTGGTGTCCGTTATACCCCAGGTTGGTCTGCCCCAGGCCAACATCGATACGTTTGAGGGGGTGGGTACGCATAAACCGCGTCAGCGCCTGACACCCTTCCGCCCGGGTTGCGTAGCGGTAACTTTTGCCCGCCACATTCAGCGTCCACGGCCAGGGTAATGTGACCTTGTTGACCGTGCGGCCGCTCTCGGCCAGGGCCACGGCAAACAGCACCTCTGCCGGCACCTGGTGCTGACTGGCCACCGTCCGGTAGCCTTCAGGGATACGGACACCCGCGGCCACCGACCCCTGGGCGGGCGGCAATCCCCACATGGCCAGTACGCTCAACACCGTCAGGTGTGTGACCGGCAGAACAGACATCAGTAGGCTGCGGGTACCCATACACCGTCCTCCCCCTGTTTCAGTACCGCCGGCATGGCCCCGTTACCGAGGGTCAACCAGCGGCCACCGTCATGGTTCAGGGTGATGTCTCCCGCTTTGACCTTCTCTACCGGAATACGGTGACTGACCGCCCACTGACGTACCGCGGCATCACGGCCTCCGCTGTCCGTCAGGTACACATCAAACGCCACATTGCGGCTCAGCAACCCGATAATCGCCTTGTCACAGCGTTCACCACAATCACTGCGCACAAAGACCGCCAGGCGTCCCCCCTCCGTCGGTGCGGCCCCCATGCCCTGTATCGGCAACAGGTTCGGGTACAACCGTTTCCAGGCCGCATCGTACTCGCGCTGAAACGCCAGCTCTGCCTCGACCCGCCGGTATTCCATCTGCACCGACAACTCGGCAAAGCGTTTGCGCTCCTCGGCACTCTGCGCCTCAATCCCCAACACCATCAGCGGGTCAAGGTGGGGGGACTGTTGTCCCCGGCGCCCCTGCACCAACTGTTCATAGCGCTGCCACTCGCTCTCGGTTACGCCCCATTCCGCCATGCCCGCCGTGGTGCGTTCGCGGGTCAGGGTGTCGGTCTGGGAGACGCCTTGCTGCGTGTTGGACTGGGTGACCGACTGCGGCGCATTCGCTGCCCGGCTTTGGGTTACCCCTCCCACCACTGCGGTGATAAAGAGCGCCCCCAGCACGCCCGGCACTGTCGACAACACGTCACGAATTCGCATGACATTCTCCTCACTGTGGGGTCAATACACGAGTCTGCGTACTGTTGGGCGGAAGAAAACGGGCCTGATGCCCTTCGATACCGACCAGGCGCCAGCCCTGCACCGAGCTACCTGGGGCGACCAGTTGCAGTTGAGCCAGGCCCTGTCCGGTCGGCGGGGCCACCACGGCAAAGGTCTGCCCGCCCCGCGTCTCAATGCCGGACAGCACAAAAGGTGCTGGCTGGCGAGTTGACGCTGCAACGGGCGACGTGGTTGTTTTAGACGTGACAGCGGTTTTTGGGGCTGTCGTCGGTGTGGCGGCAGGTGTGGCGGATGCACTCGCCGTCACGCGGGTCTCCAGGTCAGAGAGCGTTCCCTGCAACGTACGCAGTGACTGGGCCTGTGTCGCGTCCACCTCTGCCTGCTGCTGTAACTGGCTACGCACCCTCTCCAGCGCGGCCCGGGTATCGCGCTGCTGCGCATCAATCCCGGTCTGCCAGTCTGCACGGGAGACCAGTTCGCCTGGCAGAACCTGCAGACGCGTCTCCAGGCCGGTCACCTGTTGATGCAGGACCTCAACGGACGCCGTCAACCCCGCCGGCAGGCGGGCAACCAACGCAGACTCCAACTCCATCAATTGCTGTTGCTGGGCCTGCTGGCGAACACACAGCAGACCGACCATTACCCCCCACAGCGTCAGGACACCATAGCGGGCTCCCCGATAAAGGCCTTGCCGGGACAGAGCTGACAAAAATGCACGGGGGGCGGACGCGGAGGGAGCCGCAGGCTCGGCCGGGCGGGTTGGCGCAGGGTCTTGCGGCAGAGCGTCGGGCAGTTCACTCTCAACGCTCGGGACCACAGTCGCCGTCATTGGCGCAGCGGGCCCGGTCGGGCTGACCGGGGAAGCAGGACGTAAAGACTCAGGCTGTGACATGGGTCACCTCCCGACGGACTGAAGACAAACAAACATCACACAGAATACACATGAGAACACTCCTTGGGACCAACAGAAGTGCTCACTGTGCGAAAAAGACGGGTGGGCCTCTACAAACAAACTGGCGCGCCTCGCCGGAATTTAATGCATCCCGCCTCACACCGGTGGTATTCAGGCGTACCTGCAAACAGGCCGTTATACTCTGCCATGCCATTTCCATGTGTTGTTTTGCGTCTTCAACTGTCGCCATCATTCTTTCTCACTTCTGAACATCCACAGATGTGCTCACCATGCGGAAAAGCCCCGACGACCGCCACAAACAAACAGACCTCCGTCACCGGAATTTACTTTCTCCATCATCAGCGACTACCGATAATTTCCTGCCCCCTGTGCAGATTTGTTTATCGCCGATACCCACCGACTCCCGCACGATAGCCGCTCCCCCTTTTTCTAACGGAGCAACACCATGCCATCACAACGCTTACCCTTTGAACTTGAACCACAAATCATCCACCACATCATCTACAGTCAGGCCGGCTCCATCGGCAAGGCGTCATTGAGCTGCTGATGAACGCCGTCGATACCGAGGCAACAGACGTCACGCTCACCCTGACCCACAACGGCTTTACCTGCCAGGACAACGGCCATGGCTTTACCAGCCGAGATGATGTATAGCGCTATTTCGGCCGCTTCGGCACCCCGCATCAGAAAGGGGATGCCACCTATGGCCGCTTTCGTCTGGGGCGCGGTCAGATAATGGCCCACGCCAGTACCGTCCGGTGTTCGAAGGTCTGGACGATGACCGTCGATACCCGCACCATGGGCTACAGCTATGACCTTGATGAGAGGGCTGATGCCGACGGTATCCCCAGTTGCGTTATCACCGGCCAGTGGTATAAGCCGATGACGGAAACCGAGTTATTGTCAGCGGTGCAGGAAATCCGCGACCTGGTACGCTACACCCCGGTACAGGTTGCGCTGAACGGCAGGCAGATATCCCGCGACCCACGCCTGGAGAAATGGGACGCTGAGGATGCCGTGGCATATTATCGCGTCAAGGAAGACGGCGCGGTCTCGATTTACAACCTGGGGGTTCTGGTCCGTCATGATTCCAGCCACCTGTGGGGAGCCGGCGGCCTGATTGTTTCCAAACAGGGCATTAGGCTCAACATCTCCCGCACCGAGATATTGCGCAAGACCTGCCCGGTCTGGAAACGTATCGCCCCTCAGTTTGGCAAGATGGCCGATGACATCGCCTCCCACCAGGGTGAACACTGCAAGACTGAAGCCCGCCGTGAAAAATACGCCCGAGCCCTGCTAGCCAGTGACCCCAGACTGGCCGAGATTTACCACAAAGAGGAGGTGGTGACGGTGTTGCCCGGCAAACGCCACCTGTCCATAGATGACTTTTTGCGTAAATGCCAGCGCTCAGGTGCCAAGCGCAGCGGGCTGTTTACGGTTGTCGAGAGCGGGTTCGATGTGCCCAAAGGGGAAGCCATTGCCCGACAGGGGATCGCCCTGGTCGTCCATCCGCAGGCCCTGTCCCGCTTTGGCTGTTATCACGCCCAGGACTTTCTCGACAGCCTGGAGCGCATCCAGGCCAATATGCGTCAGTTGACACAAAAAAATACAGCCCTCTAGCACCGACCTTCCACGGCACTGCCCGCACTGATTGTATTCAGCCCCTGCGTGAAGCCTACATTGAGCGTACACAGCTCCTGACGGAAAAGGAAGCGCTCGACAAAGAGACCCGGCGGGTCTGGACCGCCCTGCGCTGGTGTCTGCATCACTACGCCCGACTGTGCACCGGGGCCGTGCTTGGTACACGGGACAGGCCCATGAGAGGAAAGCGTTCCATATTCTTATCGGCAGTTCAAACACCGCGGAAGCCTGGACCGATGGCCACAGCTACATTGCCTTTGTCAACGCCAAGATTTATGACCGTTTTTTACTGCCTTATATCATTGGCGCTAACACCTGAATGATGACTGTTTTTTCATCTTTCAAAGTGTCGATATAAATGGCTTCTTGAGGGGCACTACCGCGCCAGCATACTGCTCCAAAGTCACAATCTATCCTGCTTATATCCTGTAGACTTCAATTTCTTTGATTTTCTGCGTATCGTAAAATTTAACTGCATATTACATTCTCTTTACAACTCCTGGCGTTGCCAGGATGAGAAGTGTATATCTTATGCGGTCTCTTGTTAATATTCTGATAAGTAGAGAAAGTGAATCTGGGCTGTGCCGTTTAATTTGGCAACCGTTAAAAAGCAATCCATTTAATTTTACAGGTTTATTACGGAAAAAATTTAATTATTAATTTTCTCTTATATTTTTTTAGGCACAGTACAAGGTTATTTTAGTTTTTACTCTCTCTTGCATGGGGAACAGTTGATATTGAGTGAAACAATATCCAGCTTATCAGTGTTTTTTGCTTCTGACTCAATGAGAGGATATATCGAATTCATTTCATGGCCAGATATCACTTACCATCTCTTAATCATGTCGCTGCCGTTATTGTTGATCATTGGCTTAATGCGAAAGATGCGAGCACAGTGGATTAATATAACCATATTATTCTATTCTGCTTTTACTTGGTTTTTGTTGAATGCCAGTATTTTCAATGATCGAGAGGCGAGTTGGAGCACCTATAGTTCGAGTGAGGTGTTTCGCTTTACATGGGCATATTCTGCTGGGTGGATGATATTTTGTCTGGCCATTTATACTGGAATTTCGATCTATCTCAGTAAAAACAAATGGTTATAAGTTTTTCACCGTAACGGTCATTGTCCTGCTGGTTGCTCAACCTCAGATCTTGCCAGCACTCACTACTGAGGAAACGACTTTGAACCTTAGAGTTCTGATCATGAGCAAACGCAAAAATCCCACATATTATTCATTATATTCAATAAATTAGAGGTATTGCCGCAAATTTTTGCAACCGACTGCTTGAATCTAATTAAGCACATTGCTATTTGTTTACATATTGTATTATTTTTGCCAAGATAAAAGATAGATGATGTTATAAAACTGTGGATAGGTTTCTATGAAAGAACTTCCTAAAATTAATCAACTTAGAAACTTTCAAGCCATTATACGATATGGAAGTATAAGAACTGCGTCACACGCCTTACTTCAAACCCAGTCAGCTATGACACGCAGTATTCAAGAGTTGGAAAGAATATTAGGCATCACTTTATTAGCTAGGGGAGCACAAGGGATGGTATTAACCAAAATGGGCCGTATTTTTGAGCCTAGAGTTAATATGATACTCAATGATTTAGAAAGAGCTGTTGATGAATTGCATCAAGCTAGTCAGCTATCACAAGGCACTGTAGTATTTGGCTGTTCGCATTTGCCTGCATTTAGCGTAATATCTTCTTTAATAAACAGATTTCAGATGGAACATCCTACTGCTTCCATTACCATTGTTGAGGGGCAACTCTCCGAATTAATAACCTCTTTACGATTAGGGTGAATAGATTTTTTTCTTGGCATAGCTTCTCCTGAAATATCCATGAGTGATTTTTTTATAGAAAAATCAATCAAGGCTGAATTTTGTATTATGTCTCGAAATGAGCATGCATTGAGTAAAAGTAGCTCATTAAGACAGCTGAGAGGTGCCAAATGGTACTTTCCTAATGCAAAAATAGGATATTATAAAAATATAGAAAAACACATATTTCCAAACGGTAAAAGCAATAAAGATATTGTTGTCTATGGTGACTCAATGAGCATTGGCGAACAATTGGTTTTGAATGAGGAATATCTATTTGTTGGTCCCAAAGCAATACTCAAGGCAGATAGAATTAAAGATATAGTATCAATGGTTCCCATCAAAGAGACATTACCTGCAGCCGAATATATCTTGACCTACAAGCAACAACAAGGTCTGACACCTTTGGCCCGAAAGTTAATGGATGAAATTAATATTGCTATTACCGAACTGTTGAAACTGTAATTTAAGCTTTGTAACTGATTGTTCTTAATATGCTTTTCCTGACAACGGAGACGAGCAAATTATGAACAAAAAGAAACTTAAGGTACTTGCTACCGGAATGACCAAAGGCCTTAAAACCGAAACCGCTCTCAATGCATTTTCTTGTATGCTGACCAAGCCCACCGTTGAAACAACACTGAATGCCGAACTTACCAGCCACCCCGGCCATGAAAAAATGGGCACTGTTGCAAATTTTGGGCAGAGAACACCAAGCGTATCATCCAGCGGTGTAGCGCGGAGTGCTGCATGCTGACACCATTTCTTCTAGGTTTCGTAAGCTGAATAAGTATACTGGCTGCCTTTCCAGACAGCCAGTATCTCCATATCTCCATCGCTTAGAACGTGTATTTCACCCCCAGCATTGCGGCCTTGTCATCGTACCCCTTCTGCCCTATCTGCTGCGTCAGGTTGCCCCAAACGCTGAAGTTTTTGCTCACCTGACCTTCCGCTCCTACTTTAACCTCAACCAGATGCCGGCTACCGGTCTGCTGTACTCCCTGATCGTCTGAGGTCACTCCCGGCAGGCGGGTATTATGGATCCAGTTCAGATCCAGATAGGTCGTTAGAATGCGTGACTTCTCTTTCCCCATCAGCGTGTCATTCGACAATTTAGCACCCAGCCGCGTTTGCAGGTTGTTATTGCCGCTCTGTTGTACCCGCGAACCGTTGTTGTACAGGTCGCTCATCTTCGCACCGTTCAGCGTCAGTTGTGCCTGCGGAGTAATATAGGTCTGGTTCTCCTCTCCATGGTAAATTTCAACGGGATAACCGCCTTCCAGCGAGGTGCTCACGCCGCGCAGATGATAATTTCCACTGTCGTAGGCATTGCTGCTCACGCTGGCCTTGAACCATTCATACTGCAACCAACCGTGCACATACGGGCTATGGCGCTCCGCCGCGTTTGCATACCAGGTACCGTACATCCCCACTGTATACCCCGTCAGGCTGTTATCGGCCTGATAGTGGGTTTCTCTTGAATCCGAGCTCCCCCAGGCGCGGCCATAACCGGCCATCACGCCGACCCCCAGACGATCCTGCCCGGTCAACGACGTATCAAATACTTCGCCCCCCAACTGCGCCACATAACGGCTGCTGCTGTTGGACAACTGACCGGACGCATCCTCAAACTTGTTGCGCGACCCCACCTGACGCAGCCACAGGCTGGACCGGGGTTCCGCGCCGCTCAGGTCGCCGGTATCACGGGCATCCCCCCCGTGCAAATCTTCCAGTCGAGTATTGAACAGCGTGTTTGCTGCCGCGATGTTAGCAATAACCCCCCCTGATTCCGGGGTGTAGGTCACCACATTGTCCTGATAATTGGAGCGTAAATACCAGTTACCATCGCCAGGGGTCGTTGGCGTACCCTGATAAAGGAAGTATTCCAACACCCCGGCCTGGGCCCGGCCATTCAGGGTAAACACCCCCGCCGACGTGCCGCCGACGTTAATGACCTGGATACCGTTGATGTTCTTCGCCCCTTCACCGCCGATATTGCTGACGGTCACCGTGCTGGTGCCAGACGTATTCCCCGTCACCACCAGTCTGTCGGTTGCGGAATCATCCCCACCCAGCACACTGTTCAAAGCGATATTCCCACCGTTGCCGATGTAGTTACCGTTGATGATGAAATCGCTGTAGTTGTTCCCGGTCGCCGCACGCCCAACCACCAGGTTCCCGGCGTTGGTCACATTGCCGATAACCTGGCCGTCACCGCCAAACGTCCCGGTGGCTTGCACCATCACATCGCTGGTCAGTGTGGCACTGCTGACAGAGGCAAAGACCGTCGGCAGGGCGAACGCCTGCACTGTGGCAGCATTCACTGGCGCACTCCCAACCAGCAACGCACCCGACTGCACCGTCGTCACCCCGGCACTCACTAGGTTGTTACCGATATGGATCGTGCCGTTGCCCTGTTTCACCAGGCTACCGCTGCCGCTGATGGGCGTGGTCAAATCCCAGTAACCTGCCGTATTGAGTACCAGGCTACCCGCATTCAGCACCGAGGCTTGGCCGAGATTATCGCCTGAGGTGGCCGTCAGGGTTGTTCCCGCCTGTGTGGTAAAGGTGCCGACATAGGCGCTGTTGTCGCCGCTCAAGGTTACATCGGCCGCATTGCTCAGCACGGTATCACCGCTGCCTTGCAGAGCGTTACCCAGGGTCGCCGCCGCCAGCCCTCCCGCAGTGCCGTCCAGATGCAGCGTCCCATCCACCGCGATATTGCCCGTTCCCAGCCCTTGGGCCTGCGTGACGCTAGCCGTCGCACCGCTGTCAACCGTGGTCATACCGCTGAACCCGGTGTTGTTATTGTTAACGGCCAGCGTGCCCCCCACCAACGTCAGGCTACCGGCCCCGGTCAATGCCCCGTCGGCCACACCGCCGTTGTTCACCGTCAATGCGCCCCCATTCAGCATCAGCGTACCGTCGCTTGCACTGTTCAGCGCCCCTACGGTCTGCGTATGCCCATTAATGTCCACAACTGCCCCGCTGCTGATCGCCAGATTCGAGGTCTGCCCCAACGCGGTATCCACATCCAGTTGCAGTGTACCCGCGCGCACCAGCGTGGCCCCGGTGTACGTATTGTCAGTGCCAGAGATCACCACTATCGAACCCGGATCGGCTTCGGTGATCGCCAGATCCCCACTGCCGGTGATTTGTGCAAAGAGTTCGTTGTTCGGCGTCCCGTTAAAACTCGCCGTACCCACCAGTTCCAGTGCATCATTGCCGGTGGTCAACAAGTCCATACTCCTCAAGCTGTAGCTCACGTACAACCCGTCCCGCAGGTCACCGGTCGTCAGACCAAAATTGAAGGTTCCCATTGCAGCTACTACGCTGCTGTTCGGATTGGTGATACCTGCAATATAGTTTTCTACAATCGGCGTATTGCTGCCGTCGGAGAGCGTCAGTTCAAGCCCGGTACCGGTGGCTGCCCCTTTCACCAAGTTGACCACAATGGCCCCTGTGTCTAATGCCAAGATGCTCAGGTCTTCCAGGCTGGGGGAGACATTAGGCGGTAGATTCACGCTCACCGTCCCGCCGCCGGTGGTATCAATGCGCGTGGCGATAATGGTGCCCTCTGAGGTCAAGAGCCCGCCGTTATCAACGATGTTATTGAAAATCAGCGTGCCGCCATTCATTTCAAGCGCACCAATAGTCTGCACGCCATCGCCGACCGAGGTATGGCTGTTGTTTTCCAGATTCAGCACGGTGTTGCTGTTGCTGGTGGTGTTGCTGCCTGACAGTTGGAACTGAGTATTCTGGAGGTTAACCAAGCCGGTGAACTCTCCCCCAACGTTGCTGCCGAAGCTGAACAGGTTGTTGTTGGTATTGATATTTAACACCCCGGCCCCCAGTAACCGGTTGTCGAAGGTAAAATCCCCGTTGTTGCTGATGTTCAGCGTATCGTTGGCGGTCACAATATCTACCGTGGCCGCCGGATTGAACCAGTTAGCACTGTCAAGGCTCAGGACTGACTCACCGTTGATGCTGACCGTTCCGGTAAAGGCGGCCGCGTTCCCGTTGTTCAGCAACACATTACTCTGGTTTGACAGCACCCAGTCGCCAGCACCGCTGAGCGCGTTACTCAACGTTCCCGTCAGCCCGCTAAACACCAGTTGGCTGCCGCTGTCGACGGTGACCGAACCCGCTCCCAGATTCGAGTTCTGGTTGACGTTCAGCGCACTGTTGCCAGTGACTACAAACTGGCCACCAAACCCGCTGTTATTGCCAGACAGTGACAGGTTGGCACCGCTATCCGCAGTGATTGTAGAATTAGCGACTCCGCTCAGGGTATTCGCCACATCACCATTCAAGCCATTGAAGATCAATTGCGATGTAGCATCGGTCAACACCACGCTAGCCACCGAGGTGCCCAGGTTATCAGCCGTGCTGATGCTCAGCGCCCCCCCGGCGTTAATGCTCTGGGTGCCGCTAAAGCTGTTGCTGCCGCTCAGGCTGATGGCCGCCTCGGTGTTAATCACCCCCGCCCCGCTCAGCACGTTCGCCAGGGTATCCGCAGCAGTCAGGTTCAGCGTCCCGTCCACCTCCACCGCACTGGTGCCCAGCGCATTGGCCGCGCTCTGTGTCACCGATGCCCCCGACGCAATATGCGTGCTGGCCGACAGGCTCCCATTGGCCGCACTCAGCGCCAGGTCGCCCCCGTTCACGTTCAGCATCCCGGCCCCAGCCAGGCCTCCAATGCCCGTCGAGGTACCTCCTGATGAGAGGGTCAGGATACCGCCCGCCAGGTCGATCGCCCCGCTGTTAGTCAGCAGACCACTGGTCAAGGCCCCGGTATTCAAGATAACCGTGCCCAGGTTGGTCAGCGCCCCCACCGTCTGGCTGAAGTCGTTGGTGTTGAAGCTGGCCCCGCTCGCCACCGTCAGCAACGAGGTGGCACCCAACGCAGCGTTGCTGCCCAGCAGCACGTTACCGCCGCTCACCGTGGTACTGCCTGTGTAGCTGTTCTGGCTGTTGGTCACCGTCAATGCCCCGTTGCTGGCATCAAACACGATACCGCCTGCCCCGGTCAGTTGTGCAGTCAGCTCCCTGTTGGCGTCCAGGTCTGCCTCGGTGGCAATCACCAGCGCATCGGCATTGTCCTGCAACAGATTGAGGGCATTCAGGCCATAGTTCAGGTACAGGCCGCTGGCATTGGCGCTGTTGGTGTTGGACAACTGATAGTTGTAGGTCGCATCCGCCACATGCACCGTATTCTGGTTGATGGCTGAGACAACCCCCTGCGGCGTCACCGCCACGCCGTCAATCATCAGCGTCAGATTCTCTGCCCCGCTGGCGGTATCAGCGTTAATCAGCTGCATCGCCGTGGTTCCCCGGTTCTGCTCCAGGATCGAGAGATTCGGCGGCACCACCGGCAGGGTATTCTCCCAACTGCCGCCGCCCATTACATTGATGGTGCCGCTGTTGGCCGTCAGGCTCTGGGTATCGATCGTACTTTCAGCCACGGACAGCGGGGCCCCACCGATAAAGTTCAGGGTGCCGCCGTTGAGGGTCAGGCTCTGTAGCGTTTCCGTGCTCGGCGTTCCCGCCACTCCCACGGTGGTATCACTGCCGCTGTTCAACGTCAGTCCGGCCCCCACCAGGGCGCTGGCATTGGTGCCAGCCAGTAAGAAGCTGGCGTTATTCAGGGTGACGTTACCGGTGAAGGCGCTGCCCACCCCGGCCCCGAAGTTAAAGGCATTATTGGCGGTATCAACATTGACCTGCCCGGCACCGGTCAGGGCATTGTTCAGGGTAAAGGCCCCGTTGTTGCTGATGTTCAGCGTACTGCTGCCGTCGTTGACGTTCAACACCGTGGCCGCATTCAGCGTGCTGGCACCGTCCAGGGTCAGAGAGGCATCGGTGTTGATGTCCAGCAGACCACTGAAGGCGGTGGCATTGCTGTTCCCGGCCAGGGTGATGTTGCTGTTGCGCAGCACCCAGTTCCCCGCACCGCTCAGCGCATTGTTCAGGGCGGTCAACGCTCCACCGGCAAAACCGTCAAAGGCCAGCGTACTGCCGCTGCCAATACTGACGCTGCCTGCGCCCAACTGGGTGTTTTGTGCCACGGTCAGGGTACTGTTGCCCGTCAGGTCGAACAGGCCGGCAAAGCCACTGTTGGCCCCGGTCAGGGTGGTGCCCGACGCGTTCAGGAACTGCACCGTCGACCCGGCCACCCCGCTCAGGGCATTGGCAAGATTACCGGTGAAACCATCAAGTAACAGTTGGGCCGTCGCATCGGTCAACACCACGCTAGCCACCGAGGTGCCCAGGTTATCAGCCGTGCTGATGCTCAGCGCCCCCCCGGCGTTAATGCTCTGGGTGCCGCTAAAGCTGTTGCTGCCGCTCAGGCTGATGGCCGCCTCGGTGTTAATCACCCCCGCCCCGCTCAGCACGTTCGCCAGAGTATCCGCAGCAGTCAGGTTCAGCGTCCCGTCCACCTCCACCGCACTGGTACCCAACGCATTGGCCGCGCTCTGTGTCACCGATGCCCCCGACGCAATATGCGTGCTGGCCGACAGGCCCCCATTGGCCGCACTCAGCGCCAGGTCGCCCCCGTTCACGTTCAGCATCCCGGCCCCAGCCAGGCCTCCAATGCCCGTCGAAGTACCTCCTGATGAGAGGGTCAGGATACCGCCCGCCAGGTCGATCGCCCCGCTGTTAGTCAGCAGACCACTGGTCAAGGCCCCGGTATTCAAGATAACCGTGCCCAGGTTGGTCAGCGCCCCCACCGTCTGGCTGAAGTCGTTGGTGTTGAAGCTGGCCCCGCTCGCCACCGTCAGCAACGAGGTGGCACCCAACGCAGCGTTGCTGCCCAGCAGCACGTTACCGCCGCTCACCGTGGTACTGCCTGTGTAGCTGTTCTGGCTGTTGGTCACCGTCAATGCCCCGTTGCTGGCATCAAACACGATACCGCCTGCCCCGGTCAGTTGTGCAGTCAGCTCCCTGTTGGCGTCCAGGTCTGCCTCGGTGGCAATCACCAGCGCATCGGCATTGTCCTGCAACAGATTGAGGGCATTCAGGCCATAGTTCAGGTACAGGCCGCTGGCATTGGCGCTGTTGGTGTTGGACAACTGATAGTTGTAGGTCGCATCCGCCACATGCACCGTATTCTGGTTGATGGCTGAGACAACCCCCTGCGGCGTCACCGCCACGCCGTCAATCATCAGCGTCAGATTCTCTGCCCCGCTGGCGGTATCAGCGTTAATCAGCTGCATCGCCGTGGTTCCCCGGTTCTGCTCCAGGATCGAGAGATTCGGCGGCACCACCGGCAGGGTATTCTCCCAACTGCCGCCGCCCATTACATTGATGGTGCCGCTGTTGGCCGTCAGGCTCTGGGTATCGATCGTACTTTCAGCCACGGACAGCGGGGCCCCACCGATAAAGTTCAGGGTGCCGCCGTTGAGGGTCAGGCTCTGTAGCGTTTCCGTGCTCGGCGTTCCCGCCACTCCCACGGTGGTATCACTGCCGCTGTTCAACGTCAGTCCGGCCCCCACCAGGGCGCTGGCATTGGTGCCAGCCAGTGAAAAACTGGCGTTATTCAGGGTGACGTTACCGGTGAAGACGCTGCCCACCCCGGCCCCGAAGTTAAAGGCATTATTGGCGGTATCAACATTGACCTGCCCGGCACCGGTCAGGGCATTGTTCAGGGTAAAGACCCCGTTGTTGCTGATGTTCAGCGTGCTGCTGCCGTCGTTGACGTTCAGTACCGTGGCCGCATTCAGCGTGCTGGCACTGTCCAGGGTCAGAGAGGCATCGGTGTTGATGTCCAGTAGGCCACTGAAGGCGGTGGCATTGCTGTTCCCGGCCAGGCTGATGTTGCTGTTGCGCAGCACCCAGTTCCCCGCACCGTTCAGCGCATTGTTCAGGGCGGTCAACGCTCCACCGGCAAAGCCGTCAAAGGCCAGCGTACTGCCGCTGCCAATACTGACGCTGCCTCCACCCAACTGGGTGTTTTGTGCCACGGTCAGGGTACTGTTGCCCATCAGGTCGAACAGGCCGGCAAAGCCACTGTTGGCCCCGGTCAGGGTGGTGCCCGACGCGTTCAGGAACTGCACCGTCGACCCGGCCACCCCGCTCAGGGCATTGGCAAGATTACCGGTGAAACCATCAAGTAACAGTTGGGCCGTCGCATCGGTCAAATCAACGCTGGCCACCGAGGTGCCCAGGTTATCGGCCGTGCTGATGCTCAGCGTCCCCCCGGCGTTAATGCTCTGGGTGCCGCTAAAGCTGTTGCTGCCGCTCAGGCTGATGGCCGCCTCGGTGTTAATCACCCCCGCCCCGCTCAGCACGTTCGCCAGAGTATCGGCAGCAGTCAGGTTCAGCGTCCCGTCCACCTCCACCGCACTGGTACCCAACGCATTGGCCGCGCTCTGTGTCACCGATGCCCCCGACGCAATATGCGTGCTGGCCGACAGGCCCCCATTGGCCGCACTCAGCGCCAGGTCGCCCCCGTTCACGTTCAGCATCCCGGCCCCAGCCAGGCCTCCAATGCCCGTCGAGGTACCTCCTGATGAGAGGGTCAGGATACCGCCCGCCAGGTCGATCGCCCCGCTGTTAGTCAGCAGACCACTGGTCAAGGCCCCGGTATTCAAGATAACCGTGCCCAGGTTGGTCAGCGCCCCCACCGTCTGGCTGAAGTCGTTGGTGTTGAAGCTGGCCCCGCTCGCCACCGTCAGCAACGAGGTGGCACCCAACGCAGCGTTGCTGCCCAGCAGCACGTTACCGCCGCTCACCGTGGTACTGCCTGTGTAGCTGTTCTGGCTGTTGGTCACCGTCAATGCCCCGTTGCTGGCATCAAACACGATACCGCCTGCCCCGGTCAGTTGTGCAGTCAGCTCCCTGTTGGCGTCCAGGTCTGCCTCGGTGGCAATCACCAGCGCATCGGCATTGTCCTGCAACAGATTGAGGGCATTCAGGCCATAGTTCAGGTACAGGCCGCTGGCATTGGCGCTGTTGGTGTTGGACAACTGATAGTTGTAGGTCGCATCCGCCACATGCACCGTATTCTGGTTGATGGCTGAGACAACCCCCTGCGGCGTCACCGCCACGCCGTCAATCATCAGCGTCAGATTCTCTGCCCCGCTGGCGGTATCAGCGTTAATCAGCTGCATCGCCGTGGTTCCCCGGTTCTGCTCCAGGATCGAGAGATTCGGCGGCACCACCGGCAGGGTATTCTCCCAACTGCCGCCGCCCATTACATTGATGGTGCCGCTGTTGGCCGTCAGGCTCTGGGTATCGATCGTACTTTCAGCCACGGACAGCGGGGCCCCACCGATAAAGTTCAGGGTGCCGCCGTTGAGGGTCAGGCTCTGTAGCGTTTCCGTGCTCGGCGTTCCCGCCACCCCCACGGTGGTATCACTGCCGCTGTTCAACGTCAGCCCGGCCCCCGCCAGGGCGCTGGCATTGGTGCCAGCCAGTAAGAAGCTGGCGTTATTCAGGGTGACGTTACCGGTGAAGGCGCTGCCCACCCCGGCCCCGAAGTTAAAGGCATTATTGGCGGTATCAACATTGACCTGCCCGGCACCGCTCAGGGCATTGTTCAGGGTAAAGGCCCCGTTGTTGCTGATGTTCAGCGTACTGCTGCCGTCGTTGACGTTCAACACCGTGGCCGCATTCAGCGTGCTGGCACCGTCCAGGGTCAGAGAGGCATCGGTGTTGATGTCCAGCAGACCACTGAAGGCGGTGGCATTGCTGTTCCCGGCCAGGGTGATGTTGCTGTTGCGCAGCACCCAGTTCCCCGCACCGCTCAGCGCATTGTTCAGGGCGGTCAACGCTCCACCGGCAAAACCGTCAAAGGCCAGCGTACTGCCGCTGCCAATACTGACGCTGCCTGCGCCCAACTGGGTGTTTTGTGCCACGGTCAGGGTACTGTTGCCCATCAGGTCGAACAGGCCGGCAAAGCCACTGTTGGCCCCGGTCAGGGTGGTGCCCGACGCGTTCAGGAACTGCACCGTCGACCCGGCCACCCCGCTCAGGGCATTGGCAAGATTACCGGTGAAACCATCAAGTAACAGTTGGGCCGTCGCATCGGTCAAATCAACGCTGGCCACCGAGGTGCCCAGGTTATCGGCCGTGCTGATGCTCAGCGTCCCCCCGGCGTTAATGCTCTGGGTGCCGCTAAAGCTGTTGCTGCCGCTCAGGCTGATGGCCGCCTCGGTGTTAATCACCCCCGCCCCGCTCAGCACGTTCGCCAGAGTATCGGCAGCAGTCAGGTTCAGCGTCCCGTCCACCTCCACCGCACTGGTACCCAACGCATTGGCCGCGCTCTGTGTCACCGATGCCCCCGACGCAATATGCGTGCTGGCCGACAGGCCCCCATTGGCCGCACTCAGCGCCAGGTCGCCCCCGTTCACGTTCAGCATCCCGGCCCCAGCCAGGCCTCCAATGCCCGTCGAGGTACCTCCTGATGAGAGGGTCAGGATACCGCCCGCCAGGTCGATCGCCCCGCTGTTAGTCAGCAGACCACTGGTCAAGGCCCCGGTATTCAAGATAACCGTGCCCAGGTTGGTCAGCGCCCCCACCGTCTGGCTGAAGTCGTTGGTGTTGAAGCTGGCCCCGCTCGCCACCGTCAGCAACGAGGTGGCACCCAACGCAGCGTTGCTGCCCAGCAGCACGTTACCGCCGCTCACCGTGGTACTGCCTGTGTAGCTGTTCTGGCTGTTGGTCACCGTCAATGCCCCGTTGCTGGCATCAAACACGATACCGCCTGCCCCGGTCAGTTGTGCAGTCAGCTCCCTGTTGGCGTCCAGGTCTGCCTCGGTGGCAATCACCAGCGCATCGGCATTGTCCTGCAACAGATTGAGGGCATTCAGGCCATAGTTCAGGTACAGGCCGCTGGCATTGGCGCTGTTGGTGTTGGACAACTGATAGTTGTAGGTCGCATCCGCCACATGCACCGTATTCTGGTTGATGGCTGAGACAACCCCCTGCGGCGTCACCGCCACGCCGTCAATCATCAGCGTCAGATTCTCTGCCCCGCTGGCGGTATCAGCGTTAATCAGCTGCATCGCCGTGGTTCCCCGGTTCTGCTCCAGGATCGAGAGATTCGGCGGCACCACCGGCAGGGTATTCTCCCAACTGCCGCCGCCCATTACATTGATGGTGCCGCTGTTGGCCGTCAGGCTCTGGGTATCGATCGTACTTTCAGCCACGGACAGCGGGGCCCCACCGATAAAGTTCAGGGTGCCGCCGTTGAGGGTCAGGCTCTGTAGCGTTTCCGTGCTCGGCGTTCCCGCCACTCCCACGGTGGTATCACTGCCGCTGTTCAACGTCAGTCCGGCCCCCACCAGGGCGCTGGCATTGGTGCCAGCCAGTGAAAAACTGGCGTTATTCAGGGTGACGTTACCGGTGAAGACGCTGCCCACCCCGGCCCCGAAGTTAAAGGCATTATTGGCGGTATCAACATTGACCTGCCCGGCACCGGTCAGGGCATTGTTCAGGGTAAAGACCCCGTTGTTGCTGATGTTCAGCGTGCTGCTGCCGTCGTTGACGTTCAGTACCGTGGCCGTATTCAGCGTGCTGGCACTGTCCAGGGTCAGAGAGGCATCGGTGTTGATGTCCAGCAGACCACTGAAGGCGGTGGCATTGCTGTTCCCGGCCAGGCTGATGTTGCTGTTGCGCAGCACCCAGTTCCCCGCACCGTTCAGCGCATTGTTCAGGGCGGTCAACGCTCCACCGGCAAAACCGTCAAAGGCCAGCGTACTGCCGCTGCCAATACTGACGCTGCCTCCACCCAACTGGGTGTTTTGTGCCACGGTCAGGGTACTGTTGCCCGTCAGGTCGAACAGGCCGGCAAAGCCACTGTTGGCCCCGGTCAGGGTGGTGCCCGACGCGTTCAGGAGCTGCACCGTCGACCCGGCCACCCCGCTCAGGGCATTGGCAAGATTACCGGTGAAACCATCAAGTAACAGTTGGGCCGTCGCATCGGTCAAATCAACGCTGGCCACCGAGGTGCCCAGGTTATCGGCCGTGCTGATGCTCAGCGTCCCCCCGGCGTTAATGCTCTGGGTGCCGCTAAAGCTGTTGCTGCCGCTCAGGCTGATGGCCGCCTCGGTGTTAATCACCCCCGCCCCGCTCAGCACGTTCGCCAGGGTATCCGCAGCAGTCAGGTTCAGCGTCCCGTCCACCTCCACCGCACTGGTGCCCAGCGCATTGGCCGCGCTCTGTGTCACCGATGCCCCCGACGCAATATGCGTGCTGGCCGACAGGCCCCCATTGGCCGCACTCAGCGCCAGGTCGCCCCCGTTCACGTTCAGCGTCCCGGCCCCAGTCAGGCCCCCGATGGCGGTTGAGGTTCCGCCCGCCAGCAGGGTCAGCGTGCCCCCCGCCAGATCAATGATGCCAGTATTGGTCAGCAGCCCGCTCTCTAATACACTACCGCTACCCTGTGTTATTGTTCCTATATTATTCAGCCCGCCAACCGTTTGGCTATAGCCGTTGAAATTAGTATTAGTATTCGCTGCGGTATTTAGTGTAGAAGTCTGGCCTAATGCATCATTGCTTCCCAGATTTAAAGTCCCATTATTTACTGATGTGCTACCGGTATAAGTGTTACTGACGTTAAGGTTCAACGTTGCTAAACCCGTTTTGCTCAAGTTGCCAGATCCACTGATAATTCCACTAAATATCGTATCAACAGCGTTATTGACCGTAAGGGTGGCAGTACCAAGTGTGACATTCCCCATCCCCGTCAGATTGTTGGCTATCTGAGCAAAGTTATTCAGATCTAGAGTTGTCCCACTGTTAATATTTACAGCGCTACTGTTGGCGAAAGCGTTAGTACCCGCCCCTTGCAAAATACCCTCGTTGATAGTGGTATTACCCGTGTAAGTATTAGCAGCAGATAATGCTAAAATACCGGAACCGGTTTTATTCATTGAACCCACGCCACTGATGCTTCCTCCCAGCGTCAGCTTGGTGCCTGTCGCGACATCAAATGTGTCGTCAGCGGAAGTCAACTGAGTACTGCGTGATGACGTAACATCAGCGGTTGTCATCAAAGTGCCACCCGCTAAAGTCAATATCCCCAATGAGCTGCCTAAACTTAAATCGTTGCTGATGGACAGAATACCTTGGAAGATGGTCCATGGTGTGGCGTTTGTATTCGTACCCGTGAGGATCCAAAGACTGTCACCCGTTTTTTGATATTGATTAAACCCTCTGAATTTATTAGTTGCTATGCCAATTTGTGTAACATCAAAACTTGCATTTGTATCACCGCCCAAGTTGAAGATATTACCACTACCACTTGCTACAATATTGCCCACAAAGTTGTAACCAGTTTGCAGTTGTAAAATATTATTATTACCATTCAACGTAACGGCATTAGCACCAGAAGTACCGGATATGTTGCCCGCATTAATTACAGTATTGTTATTACTGGTAACAGTAACGCCGACTCCCCCGCCCGTACCCGTTCCACCACTGATACTTCCCAGGTTGGTGAGTGTAGCGCCCCCATCATTAACTAAACTGATCCCACTCCCACCACCGGAAGCAACACCATTGCCCCCCACAACATTAGCCCCTAGGCTATTGAGAATACTGCCTCCATTCGCAGTTATCCCACTACCTGCGTAACCGCTACCGGCTGTAGCACCACCTGTAATTGTCCCGCTATTTGTAATGTCTCCACGATTACTCAGAACCGCACTTCCACCATCTCCTCGTAAGGTCGATGTCGTACCGGAAGCACCACCGGTAATCTGACCATTAGTTTGATTATCTAAAGTACCGCCATTAAATAAAAATACGCCTGCACCACCACCGCCAGTATAACTAATCGCAGAAGCCCCACCGTCTCCTCCACGAATAATACCTTGATTAATAATAGTAATATCATCTATTAGCGTTAATCCACTACCACCACCACCACCACCACCAGCATAAGAGGCGACTGTTTGATTCCCCCCATTACCACCAGTGATAGTACCCGTATTCACAAAACTATCAGGCAACCCGCTTAAAATCAGAGCACCGCCGCCACCGCCGCCGCCTCCTGAGCCGGGAGCAGGAACATTCCCGCCGTTAGTCCCAGTTATTGTTCCCGTGTTACTAAGGAAAGAATTATTGACCAGCCCTCTTCCCCCAGCACCACCCGCACCGACAGCAGTATTACCCGAGCCACCGCCACCGCCACCAAAACTCAAATCAGGCGTACCCACTGCAATACTACCGCCTGCCCCTCCCCCTGACACTGTCCCCCCGGGCTGAGCGGCAATACTGCTTGTCGCACCATTACCTCCAGAACCTGCTGCCCCATTACCACCACTTCCTCCCCCTCCGCCTGCAATCCCCCCAAGTCCCCCAGCGCCGTTTGTTAGAGTTTGATTATTACCACCTTTTCCGCCACCTGAAATTATATCAACAGCTAAAGCCTGCCCCCCTCCAGCCAACAAAAAAGTACAACTCAGTGATAATGCTAACGGTGATAATAATGGTCTTTCGGTCTTCACTCTTGTTTTCGTAACTCGCGTCTGCAATTGATTAGAACCCGCTACAACAGATTTTTTATGTGCACTGACCAGTTCACTTACTACTGCCCAAACCTGTAATGTAGTACTCCATATAACGCGATAAACTTTGTTCATATTTAACGTTTTCCTTTATGAAGATGGAACCCACTATCCCACCAAACACAATATCTTCTACTTACTGGTGATATCTCTAGTTGTTTGAGTCTGATGTATAATCAGGGTGTTAGAGGTGTGTTCATGGCCAGTATTAAAGAGAATATCGTTGATATGGTCTTCAGCGGGGCTGGTATTCGCGATACGGCAATAACGCTGAAAATTGGTATAAGCAGAGTTACCCGTACTTTAAAAACTCGCACCAAAGCGAATAACGTCTTCGCTAGTCAGCCATACTTATGTCGCTCTGATAGGCTTACGACATCAAAAGTCATTAGTAACTTCATTGAAAAACACATATTTTACTAACTGGAGTCATTACCCTCCAATTATTAGGCAATCGCATTTCCTTTCACTATAAGCTTAACTCTACCCTGACAATACGCAAGGAGCGTGGAGTAATTAAACCAGGCTCTGCGACATTAAGGTGCAGGTGGGTATAACGTTTTTAATTGGTTGAATTGTTAACGTCCATTGTCCGCGTTGTGATTCTTTTCTGGTTTACCGAGGCATCTCTATCTGTTGCATCGTATTAACGCAGAGAAGGCGAAAAAACAGGGACGCCTATTGTTTAGGCTGTCAAAAGATAAAATTACTCTGCCGATGACAATCTGTCACCAGTAAGATGGTGAAGTTGTCCTTTTCGTATCATCTGGCTCAGTTCGATGCGGACCAGGAATGTCTAGGCTCGTCGAAAGATTTGAATCCCGGCATTGGCCATATCCGTCGTGCAAGCGATTGGTCGAAAGGATGTGTGGATCGTGGCTGTCATGTGCCAACGACCTAGTTGCATCTGTCGCCAGCGTTGGCTGATTTTGATAATCGGCTCAATCAGCCTGTTCAAGCTTGTTACATATCTTCCCTTTTCTGTCACTACTACGCGGGTAAGATCATTCCGCTAACGCATTAGCGGATGCTACTCCGTTCATGCGAGAAGATTGGCCTCCTACAACCGTGGGGTATTCACTACGGCTAACGTATTGGACATATTATTCCAACAACAAAAAACTGTATTTATCAGCTCATTTCGCAAATCATCAGTATGATTTTATTGGTGCGATAACAAAAGTGTATACGGTATAGATAAAAAGCATCTTCCTTCAAGTAAGGATAAATCTTATAGTGCTGAACATTGAAAACGCATAAGTGACTTCTTGGCGCTTTTCAATATTACACGACTATATCATTAATTAATGATACTCAAGTAAACGAGCAATATTGCTAGTAACCATTTGTTGAAGAGTTATTACCTGCAATATCAGTTATTGAACGGAAACACAACAATACGTCTTAATAAAAAGGCGTTATGTTAATTTAACCAAAGGAAAGTAATAATGAAAAAGATTCTTCTGTCTGTTGTCGCTGCTGCTATTTTGTCTACCGGTATGGCGCACGCCGCTGAAGGCGTGAAAAAAGAAATCACTATCGTTGCCAATATCAATGATGCCATTTTTGTTTCCAAGCCAGACGGTAGCACCTGGTACGACAAAGAAGAATTGTTCGCCAAGGACTACACTCAAACTGAATTCACTTCCAACGATCTGCCAGTGCGTGTTTACACCACGGATAACGAAGTGAACGTGTCTTTGGTTCAACCACTGACCGTGAATCGTGCTGACGGTGCGCAACTGTCTGACGTTGCTATCAGCTTCGCGGGCAAGCCAGTGGTGCAAGGGACTGCATTGAAAGTCATCCAGACTTCAGTTGCACCAGGTGGCTACGACAACACCTATACCCTGAAAATCAATGCCAAAGCACCAACCAACATTGCTGCTGGCACAACCACGAACGGCGCATACCAGGGTGAGCTGGTTATGTTGTTCGAACCAAAGCCATAAGACTGCGCAGTAATACGTTTTTTAACGTTTATGTAATCTGATAAATAATAGGGTTATATTTTATAACCCTATTGCTTGCTCTACGCCGTATCTGCGTTCTATTTAACTTAAACAAATAGAATATCACTGCTCCTTATTGTCATCATTGTTAAGAGAAAGGCAGTAATAACGGATTAATTATTATTTCCTCTACGCTAATTAATAATTAATACGTTATTGGCAGTATTTTTACTCTACTAATTGGAAGCGGACTCTCATGGCCAACGTTATCCCAGGATGGGCAACCGGCTTATTGTTATTGACACCCTCGATAGCAACATATGCAAATAATGCTCAGATCGAATACCAAGTTCCTGCCGGTTTTTCCGAGACCGAGCAGGATCATTCCATGCAGTTTCTGGCCACGCTCGACAGCAAACCGCTCCCTGGCCCCATCAACTGGTCTGCCCAGAAAAACCGCCTGACCTTTGATGAAGCCCTGTTCCACCAGAACGGTGTCTTGCCCGAGCAGATTGACCTACTCAACAAGGTACTGACCCAGATCCCTTATGCGGTCTGCCCCAATGGCTGTGATTATACCGTCAATGGTCAAACCGTCTCGCTGGACAAGGTCAGGCAGTCGCTCACTATCACCGACGGCAAGAAGCGTTACGTGCAGCCCGAAACCATGATGGGCTTCATCCACAACCAGTCCCTGGACGTGCGCACCGCCTCCAACGAATACCAGGCTGTCTCCGCCTCCGGGCAGGGGTATCTGGGGTTGCCGGCGCAAAGCTACGCCTACCTCAACTGGTTCTATAACGACAGCAAGAACTTCGACACCCGCACCACCGACCAGGGGGTCAGTACCTGGTATCTGCAAAAGAACTTTGCCACCACCTACCTGCGTAGCGGCCGCCAGGACAGCCGTGACCTTGCCGCCGGCAGCGTCAGCACCTCGCTCAACCCCAGCTTTGACCAGTTTGTCACCTTGGGTAGCCAGGACAACCTGAAACGCGACAGCCAGTCCGCCGGCAGAATGGTGCTGTTCGCCACCGCCGACGGTGACTATGAATTCTACCGTGATGGCCGCCTTATCCGCCGCCTCCCGGCGGTGATTGGCCGTAACGAGATTGATTACAGCCAGCTCCCCGGCGGGTTCTACAGCGTGGAAATCCGTCTGGTCAACCGCAGTGGGCAAGTGGTCAGCACCGAGAACCAGCAGATTGCCAACCTCAGCTACGGCGGGGGCAGCGGCTGGTATCTCACCCTGGGTAAAGAACTGGATACCGAGAAGCATGTCCTCAGCACCGGGGCCAGCGTCCAGACCAACTGGTTTGCCTTGAGCAGTGCCTTGCTCAAGGGTACCGGCAGCGCCTGGGCGATGGAGCACAACATCACCCGCCCAATGCAAGTAGCAGACGTGGACATCACCCCGACGCTGGGCGTGATGGCCGGTGAGAAGACGACCGGGGGCTATGCCAGCCTGAACGCTGGTAATCAGCAACTGGGTTACCTGACCGCCTCGCAGTACCAGAACACCGCGGTGTCTGAGTTCTATCCGGCCAGCAACAGCACTGCGTTCGGCTACAGCCGCCAGTTCGGGCCAACCCGGCTGGGCTACAACTACAGCCGCTATGCCCGTAGCGAGCGCCACCAGCTGCAGAGTACCTGGAACTGGCGCGGTAACGGGGTGTGGGCGGTGATTTCTGCCGGGTTACAGAAAGGCGGGTATAACGACAGCAGCAACAATTACGGGTTGTACCTGAACACCACCATCATGCTTGACCGTAATACCGGCACGCTGAACGCCGCCTACAACAACGGCAAGCTGCATACCGGCGGCAGCTACACCCGCGAGTTTGAAGACAGCACCGGCACCACCTATGCCAGCGTGGACTTCAGCGAAATCGGCCGTAGCAATGCAGTGGGCCTGAACGCCCGGCGCAGCGGCACCCGTGGAGATGCCTCGGTGCGTGTTGGGGTAGATGACCATATCACCAGCGGCAGCTTCAACTACAACGGCATGCTGGCCGCCAGCCGCGACGGCATTGCGCTGGGGCGCACCAGCCCGAGCGGGGCGGCAATGCTGGTGACCACGCCGAAGCTGGGCGAGGCGAAATATGGCTTCAGGGTAGAGGGCCATCCGGTAGCAGGTGGCAGCACCTATGCGGTGCCGCTGGCGAGCTATCAGGACGTAACCTTTGCCCGTGCACAAACGGTGGATGCGGGGATGGACATGAATATCCGCCTGCCGGCCAACGTGGTGCGCGCCCATCCAGGGCAGGTGTATCCGGTGCGGGCTGAGGTGGAGATGAACCTGCTGTACAACGGTTTCCTGGTGGACAACCGCGGCGTACCTGTGAGCGGCACGGTGAACGAGACGGGCGATACGGTCTACCCGAACGGCCTGTTCTCGGTGGCCTCATCGACCCTGATTACCCACATTACCGTCACCAGCAAACAGGGGCAGTATCGCTGTGACCTGACACAACCGAAAGATAAACGCTATATGTGCGTCGCGGGCTGAAGCGCGCCGCCTAGAACAGGACAGATTTAACGTGAGTAACCGTATGAAACCGATAATGAACATGCTGTGCCTTCCTCTGCTGAGCAGCCTGCTGATGGTGAGCAGCCTGGTGCAGGCCGATGGTCAGTTAATGGTGATGCCAGCACGCAGCACCGTGGAAGGGGAGCAGACGCGCACCGTACAGGTTAGCAACCTGGGTGACAAACCCCTGTATCTGAAGGTTGACCTGATGCGCCTTGATAACCCGGGTGAAAACCCAGAGCGCAAAACGGCGATGGGTGACATTACCCTGCCGGAGATGATGGTGAGCCCGGCCAAACTGACGCTGGGGCCGGGGCAAAAGCGTGATATCAGCCTGGTGGCGCTGAAGTCCCCCGCGCGCGAAACCCTTTACCGACTGTATATCGTACCCGTCTCCAGCATCAAAGTGATAGGGGAAGAGAGCAAAGACAAAATCAGTGCGCCGCTAACCTTTGGTGTGGCCTATGGCGTGCTGGTGCATCACCTGCCACCGAGTGGTGCCCAGACCCGCGGTTGGACGCACCAATGCAGCGCGGGTGGGGTACAACTGACCGCCAGCGGGAACGTCCATTCCCTCTTCGGCGCATTGCAGGGTACACCGACAGGCAGTGTGTCTGGCGAGCAGAAAGTGTTCCCCGGTACGCCGCGTGTGTTCCCGGTAACCCAATTGAAAGGAAATGCCGATGGCAAGCCGTTTGACGTGCGCTGCCCGTAAGGTTGCGGGGCTGTTACTGTGCACCCTCCCCTGGGGAGCGGCAAAGGCGCTGATTGATATCAGCCCGAAAATCATGGCAATGGATAGTGAGCACACCACTGTGCAAGTGAGCAATACCGGGGATACACCGGAGTTTGTCGAAATTACGCTGTTTCAGGTCGCTAATCCTGGCGTACCGCCGGAAGAGGAACAACTGATACCGCTGGGGATAGTGAAAGATCCTTACCTGTATGCGACGCCGTTCAAGCTGTCGCTGGGGCCACGGCAGCAAAAGCCGGTGCAGTTGAAAGCGCTGAACATCCCTGAACAGGAAAAGGTCTACCGGCTGGCGGTGATACCGCAACAGAACGCCCGTATTCAGGGAACGCAGGACAACGTGATGCTGGTCAACCTGGGGTTCAAGGGGCTGATACGTCAATTGCCTGCAACCCAAACTGCTACCTGGCAACACCGCTGCACAACCGAGGGTTTGCAACTGGAAGCCACCGGCACAGTACGGGTGGAGTTCAGCGAGCTGAAACAGAATGGCCAGATAGCCGATGATTTTAATGTCTATCCAGGTACACCCCGGCAAATAGCGGCACAACAGCTGATGGGCCAGGCGGAAGGCAAGTCGTTCAACCTGCAATGCGGTAGAGAAAAGCAGATAACCAAGGGAAGATGACCATGAAGGGATGGCAACAGGTGATGGCGGCATGGCTGCTACTGGCGGGAAGTATGGTGCAGGCGGCGGAGACGACACTGGGTGGCGTACCGGTGGCAGTGACCCTGACCAATCTGCCGAAAATTACGGTGGAGAAGCCGGGGGGTGGCTGGTACGACACCGTGACGCTGAGCAACAGCGCGGGCAGTGATATCACGCGCTATCGGGCGCAGGTGCCGATTGAGGTGAAAATACGTAATGAGCGCGACTTCCGAGTCTCGCTGATGAATCCGCTGGTGCTGACCCATGAAACTCAACCGGGATTGGCGTTCACCACCGAGGAGGTGGCGTTTGGCCGCGATGCGGGGAGCTTGCTGGCTCTGGGTACCGCACCGGTGGATTTTAGCAATCCGGCAGTGGTGGGGGATACCTCAATGGGCAGTTATCTGCTCTCGGTGTTGGCACGGCAACCGCTGGGGGTGCTGGGCACGATATCGGGGAATTATGTGGGCCAACTGGTACTGATGTTTGAAGTGAAAGTGTAAGGCAGCGGCTCAACATAGTGGTTGGACCCCGTAAGAAATAACATCTCGGTGTTCTCTAAAAGAATGAGAAATAAAATGAAGATAAAGATAATGAAAAACCTGTTTCGAATAATAATCAGCAGTCTGATTATATTTACTACTCCTGCATTCGCCTATCAATATTTAGGAAATATTACCAGTTGCGATATTGTCAATATTGGGCCTAGTAAATGGAAAGCTTCATTCAGGTTTGTGGTCAGTGCTTGCTCTACCTGTGCAGACTCAAGTGAGAACTGGTTCTCCATGGCGCTTCCTACGCGTAATGCAGCCGGAAAACCTATAGCGAATGCTTTTGCTGCCGTAGCTGGCTGGGAAAACCTTGTTTTAAGCTCAACTTATACCACATCAATTATATCGCCAAATTTAATATCGATTAAAGGTAGAAATGATTCTGCCGTTATTGGCACGTCTACAAATGTTTCGGTTGAATTCAGTACGGCGGCAAATAATGGTTACCCAGCCCTTCTGGTTAGACATTATAATTCCCTGGTTACTGGCTCGGGGACTGTAACAATTGTTTGGGTGACGCCAGGTTCCTGTGTATTGGGAGGTCAACCGCCAATGTTGCCACCTATCGATGAGTTGGAAACACCAGAGCCCGCATTTACGCTGAAATCAGCAGTCTGGCAGTTGGAGTCGGCCGATGTGGCCGATGTACCGGATGTGTCTGCGGCCGGGAATGGCCATATCGCCACGATAAAGAACATCGCCAATAACAACCTGTGTATGAGCTATGTGACTAATGGCATAAAAAAGAACACCTATGCTTTGGCAGTCACCAACAGTTCCAGCACCCAGAGTGGGCGTAATCTGTTTACCATGCAGGGTGGAAGCAGTTCGTTATTTTATCATCTGCAACTCACCAGTAATGATGGTGTGACAGGTAGTAACTATGATTTTCCCTCAGCGACAACAAAATATATTAACCTGTCGCAAGCCGCCAGCAGTGTCGATAAACGGAGTGAAATGTGTTGGACACCGAAAATCAGCCTGTTCAGGAATGGCTCTACCAGTGTTGGTATGCATTCCGATACGTTGAGTTTTGTGGTTATTCCCAAGGCATAAATGGTATTGGTTTAGTTGAAAACCTTTGTCTCTTTTGGGGGCGGTTGTGGTTAAAAATAAGATAATCATTCAGTGCCCATGCCACTATACACGGATGGGTATTGAGGGGCTTTTTCATCATTCAGAGTTTTCGAAAAGTTGTGATGTTATTGCGAGTATCAGCGACCTTGAACGTTGTGGTGGCTATTTAAAGGCATTTCCAGTTGTGGATATAATGGTATTAACGTTAAGCAGTCTGGTGAAAAAACCGACTTATACCTTGCGGCTGCTCGGTGAAGACATATTGCGGTACCATCCCAATTCTAAGGTGTTGCTGATTGTCGATGTGATGTTTATTGGGGGAATGACTCGCTATCTTTTGGGGCTTAAGAATACCAAGGCTGTTTTGGATGTTTCTGCTTCACTGGAAATACTACAGAATCAGTTATTGAATTTTTTTCAGCCTTGTATGGAACTGGATACATCTAACCATAATACGGAGCGTTCACTTTCTTTACGAGAAATGAACGTATTGCGGCGCTTATTAGAAGGGCAAAGCTCAACGAGTATTGCTCGTGATTTGCAACTCAGCCCCAAGACTATTAGTCACTATAAACGCTCGGCATTGATAAAATTAGGAATTCGTTCATTACAACCACTTATGATAAACGATCATAGTAAAAAAATAATGAGTGGTGAATTAGAATCACTCATTACGGAAAGTAATCAAGTTGGAAAGTATATTAGTACTTTGCCTGTATCCAAGTTAATCCGAATAAATAGCATATCATCAGTAGATTGTATTATTACATCAAATTCATATTGTAATGTTTCGTAACTTACTCCGAAAACGATGCTATACTAAACAGGAGTATGTGATCTTTCTTTAGTCTTACAGAAAGACTCGGTAGCTGTGAGAAATCACGTTATCTTGATGAAATGTGTTTAGTTTAAGCATGTGAATTTCTGAAGCCACGTTTTAAAATTGCCAATGAAGTCAGTAAAGACTCGTTAGTTTGGGAACCACAGAGGCTGTGGCGGTTACGCCAATTGAGCGGATGAAAACGTTTACTGGATGATATATAGGAAAAACTCTCTCACTGGCGGATGGCATGCCATCATAAAATTTTTAAATCACATGATGTTGATAGAGCTAATTAGGTATCACCATAAAGATAAAAATTTTAATTCAATACTGCGTTGATTCTAAGTTCGAGGCAGTACGCTAAAAATAGGTTAAGCAGTGGGGCAGTAATAGGTGTAAATTAGTTGAGGTATTATGAGATACTTACCAAAGCTACAGCAACTTCAAGCATTTCAGGCGGTGATCCTACACGGTAGCATTCGCGCTGCAGCCAAGGCACTTGCTCAATCACAACCAGGGGTCACACGCAGTTTGCAAGAATTAGAGCAACTATTAGATACGGCATTGGTGACAAGAGGTAGCGCCGGTGTTATACCTACTAAGGCGGGGCAATTATTTAATTCGCGCCTTGAGTTGATATTCAATGAGTTAGAGCGTGCTTTGGATGAGCTTGAGCACTTCAATCAATCTGCATCAGGAGCCGTGGTTGTTGGATTATCAGTAGTACCTATTTTAACCATACTCCCTAATGTCCTAAAAAGATTTAAAAAGAAATATCCCAGATCAAACTTTACTAATATGGAGGGACAAATATCCGAATTATTACCATTACTACGAAGCGGCAAGTTGGATTTTGCAATAGGTGCACACATCCCGTCAGAATATCTTAGTGGTTTGGTGCAGGAATCATTATTCACTGCACCGTATGCTGTATGTGCTCGTAAAGGGCATCCATTAGCGGATTGTACCTCATTAGAGGATTTACAAGATGCTGATTGGTATTTGCCTGTGACCACAATGGGTCACTACAATCGATTCGAATTAATGATGTTTGGTCAAAATTATAAACATAAATCGATCATGCGGGGGACTGGCACCGCAGCGTTCCAAATGGCGATTAAGGAGGATTATCTTACTATCAGTGCTAGACCAATTCTTCATTCAACATTTTTCGCACAATACCTTTGTACCATCCCTGTAAAAGAGAGTATTCCGGATGCTGAGTTTAGCCTGATCTATTCTTCTGAACGACCTTTAACTTTTATTACAAGAGAGTTAATGAATGAATTCCGTTTGGAGTGTAAGGAATATACATGGGATTGAATTTGTATACAGAGTCATATTCCCCAGAATACATAAGCGAACAGTGAGCCACGCTGGCGATCGTTAGTGATGCGACCTGATGGGTGCCCACTTTCTCTAACGGGGGGTATCCACAGCGGGATCACCCTTTCCGTTCTCTGTACTTGGGATCCGTTTTCCAAGCGGTCTCTGATTGACTTTCTTCGAAGATGGATAATTCAACTTTACCGTGACTAGTGTCAATCAGGCGTAATTCATCATGAAGACGGTGTTTTTCACTTTTCCACTATGTTCGGCATAACTCAGTCCGGTTGGGTTGTTTGTTCATAATAGTGTGGGCGCCGGGGTGACATGATTAAAGTCCTGTGGGCTGATGCTGACGGCCTGTGCCTGTTCATCAAACGGCTGGAGCGTGGGCGCTTCGTCAGGCCTGTGACCCGCGATGGAAAAGTTCATCTGACACCCGCCCAGCTCTCCATGCTGCTGGAAGGCATAAACTGGAAGCACCCGCAGCGTATGGAACAACCTAGCCTACGGATATAACCTGCTGTAATATAGGAGAATGGATCGTTCACTCCTCAACGAAGTTCCTTATCCAGTCCTGTACGTGGTATGACATGCTCGTCCTCCCTGATGAAAACAATATGCGCACACGGTAGCGTGCCCAGTTCTGTCTGGCAGTGTGGCATTCATGTGTCCCCCACTACTCGGTCTTGTCTGCCTATCTATTGGAAAAAATTACGATTTTTACCGAAAAGAAGTAAAGGTGGGTTCTGTTAGAATCCTTGCAAATACAGCAGAACCTTCTGGGGAAGTGTTTATCCTACCCAGGCTTAAAATATTTTCTGTCCTTCCCTGCAACATAAAAAACCCCGCCCTGTTACAGGAATGGGGTTTTCATAAAGGCATCGGTTTCACGTCAGGCTGCCTGCGTCTCCAAATGTTTGGTCTGGGGCAGTGCGATAACATTCGCGGTCGGTACCGCGTTAAACTGCTCGCGTACCCAGACGATGGCGTCACGGACAACGTCGCCATAGTCACGGCTGACGATGGCCTGCACGTTGTCCACTTCCATATCGGCAGTAAAGGTTTTCAGTATCACCCCGTTGTTGAACACCACCCGGGCTTCCAGCATCACGGGCGTAAACAGCCCGTCAGCAACCTGATCAACGTACAAGGCCAGGTAATCCGGGTCGAACTCATCCACATCAAGGTCGCCCAACGCCTGGGAGTGACAAATCACCTCAATACGCCCCAATGGAACGGTGAACGTTCGAACCCAATCGGATCCAACATGACTTTTCAGCCTAAAATCACTGAGCCGCACAAAACAGGCCTGGCAAATATCGGCCATCTGTTTGGCCAGGTAGTCCATAAACCGCGTCCAGTAAGGCACCGTGGCGGCAAAGGCCTCCAGGCTGAGTTGCTCGGCAGGCGGTAACCGGTGCTGCCCCGTGGCCTTCAGGTAGACCTCTTCGTCCAGCGACAATAGCGCCTGGGGTTCGGGTTGCATCAGCATATCAAAACGCCCGCTGCTGGCCGGGTGGGTGAACGGCAGGCATGCCGCATTCTGCTCCTGTTGATACAGCGCGTCAAAACCGCTGATCCAGAGCCGGAGATAACGATCACTTTTGCGGCATTTCTCCTGGTTACCCGGCTTTTCTGCCAGCGTTTCCAGCAACCGGGCCAACACCGACAGCAACCGTGGTGCACGAAAAAGAATACGGGTATTCACGTAGTCGCGCAGACTGTCGGAGAACGACCAGTCGATTTCCTCGCTGTCCAGCTCAAGCCCGAGGGCGCTAAAACGGTGGGCAATATAAAAATCGATTAACGATAAAGACATGGGGAACACTCCTGGCAGGCATCCTCCCCGAGGGGGGGCATGCCCCCTGTTGGGTTTAAAAAGAAGGGTTCAGGCCGCCAGGCGGCCTTTTAAAGCAGTAGGGATTGCATCAGACCCCGGGGATCAGAGCCTCGATCGCCCGGGCCTGGTTTCGTCAAGACCTCCCATCGGTATCACCCCCTCGGTTTGAGACCGCGTGAGAATGGCGACGAGGGGTATGTTTTGCCACAAACGTCATCAGGGCACGCCAGTATTGGCACACTCTCAGGGGTAAGCGGCACATCAGGTACAGCGCAGGCATCAGTTCAGTCCAACAGACACGCCCTGCTGCCATGATGTGGTGCCCAGCCCAGCGGACAGTCCAGTAACAGCCTGGGAATGCGTGTTTTAGTTGCCAGTGGTGTCTCAAATGCCAGGCCAGCATCAGGTGTGACAAAAAAGGAAGACGTGCAGGGCGAAATGTGGTTTTCATCATGGTTCTCCAACATGAGAAAGAGAACCCGCCTGAAGGCAGGTTCCCTTCAGGGTGAATACAGTAAGGTAATAAAACAGCGAGCCCGGATTAATCAGGATAAGATCTGTCATTCGTGAGCGGCTGTACAAGCGCCAGTAAAACCGGCGCCAGGGGTGAAAAAAATACAGATTGCAAAGGAAGAATCAACCCGGCTATCAAAACCGTCGCTGATGCCACGTTCCCGCAAGTAAAGCCTTGTCTGCTTCACCACGCGAGCGCCAGTATTCCTGTGACTCGCGTGAAAAAGGCATGCCGTCCTCCGTCGTGCCGAGATAAAATCCGTTGCGACTGCGGAGCACCTGGAGCGGCAATGTCTTACCGCACTGTGTCAACGCCAGATAGCCTTCAGCCATAGACAGCACCTCAGGACGTCGCGTAGAGACAATGTCGTGCGACACCGTGGCCCCGCGGAGCGAACGGGATGTCGTCGTCAAAATCCATCGGCGGTTCATTGCCGGCAGACTGCTGTGGCGGTTGCCCGCTGTGTGTCGGCTGCTGAGGTTGCCCCCAACCGCCCTGCGGGGCGTTCGTTCCCGCACCACTGCTGTTCTGTGGCCGGCTACCCAGCATCTGCATCGTCCCACTCTGCCCGACATTGACTTCGGTGGTGTAACGATCCTGACCGGACTGATCCTGCCACTTCCGGGTCCGTAACTGGCCCTCAATGTAGATTTGAGAGCCTTTGCGCAAGTATTCGCCCGCCACTTCAGCCAGCTTGCCGAAGATGACCACCCGGTGCCATTCGGTGCACTCTTTCTGCTCACCGGTGGCTTTGTCACGCCAGGACTCCGAGGTGGCCAGTGACAAGGTTGCCACCGCCCCCCCGTTCGGCATATACCGTACATCCGGATCCTGACCCAGATTACCCACTAAAATGACTTTGTTGACGCCGCGTGATGCCATGATAGAACTCCATAGATTGTCTGGAGAGCACGCCCCACCGGGAAAGTGCTCCCGGGGGAAGTGTCAAAGTGAAACAAGGTGAAATAAAGAAGGCGATTCAGAACTGATCGGCAGACCAGGATTGAGCCGGTTGGGGTGTCTCTTCAGCCGGGACCGGTGTCGATGCCGATTCTGTCGTCTTCTCAGACTGGTAAACCATCTCAGTGCCGACTTTTATCCAGTCCACCTTGATCAGACGGGCCTTGAGCGACACACGCTGTTCACCTGCATGATCACCTTTGGTCAGGGTGAAAATGTCGTGGTTCAGGTTGCTCAGGCGAAAACCCATCAGCACCTTCTTGTTCTCCGCCACCGCTTTGCGGCAACGTTTCACCAGGTCTTTGGCTTCTTTGCCCGTCACCACAATGTCAAAACGCGTGTATTCCGGTTTGTCCGTCGGGCCGCTGAGGGCATTGAGCGTGCAGCACAGCATGGAACCACTGTTGCGCCCCTCAATGTCACGAATGTTGTTGAGGTAGCCCAGGCCATTGATGTGTAGATTGAAAAAACCCGCATTGGATGCAGTCATGATGTCTTTCTCCTAATTTCCGGATGAATAAAAACGAAAAAGGGAGAAACTTGCCCCCTGAAGGGATAGTTTTCCCCCAGTGGGTCGCTGATGATGTGTGGCGTAACAAAACAGGGAACTTGAGACGAACGCTGTTTGTGGCCAGATAAGGTAGATTCAAAGACGGCAAGAGAGCCGCCTGCAGGTATAGAACACCTCCACCATGCACGTTGCCAGCATGGCATCCGTTTCCAGAGATTAAACGGATTTCAAGGGTTGTAGCCACCCGAAGGCATCAGTCGCAGGCTACACCGCTGTCCTTATGATTTTGGCGTTGTGATCACCCGAAGGCGCTTCTCGCAGATCACTCGTACCACTCCCGGTACTGGAAACATTGGCGGCTGTCGATGACAGCGAGTTAACAGGCCAATTTCATAAAATAACTGCACAAAAGTCAACCGGTTTATGCCGGTTTCTTTTTCTTGCGTGAGCGGGCCCCCTTTCCGGCCCCCGCTACCGCATGAACCCCTTTACAATCCGGATAACGCAGGCAACTCCAGAACGCCCCCTTCTCCCCCCTGCGCTGGCGCATCTTGCCGCCACATACCGGACAGGGTGGCGACGGCGGCATCGGGATGGTGACCGTCTTGCCCTGGGCCTGCACCACCAACTGCTGCACCCACTGATATTGGCGCGCCATAAATGTCTCCAGCGTCATCCTGCCTGCTTCGATATCATCCAGCGCCTGCTCCCACAGCGCGGTCAACCCCGGCTCCTGCAACGCTATCGGCAACGCATCGCACAACGCCTGCCCGACCGGCGTTGACTGCAGGTATTTTTTCTTTTTCACCACAAACTGCCGGGCCTGCAGGACGTTCAGTATCTCTGCCCGTGTCGCCTCGGTGCCCAGACCCGCATTCTCCTTCAACACGGCCTTCAAACGCGGGTCGGTCACCAGCCGGCTGACGTTCTTCATTGCCCCCAGGAGCGTCCCCGGGGTATAGGGCTCCGGCGGGGAGGTGACCTTCGCCTGCACCTCCGCCTGCTGCACCGCCACCGCCATCCCCTCCTGCAGGGGCGGCAGGTGCCGGGTGGCTGGCGCGTCTTTTTCCGCCTCCTCGGTTGGCGCGTCCATGAACAGCGCTCTCCAGCCGGCGTCAATCAGCCTGTCACCACTGGCGGTAAACACCTGACCACCACAGACCAGCACCACGGTGGTCTTGTCCACCTGGTACGCCGGCAGGAACTGCGCCAGGTAGTGCGTGCGTATCAGGCCATACACCCGCCGTTCACTCTCGCTCATTGTCGACAGGTCACAGGCCTGGCGCGTCGGAATGATACCGTGGTGTGCCGTCACTTTCCCGTCATCCCAGACCCGGGACTGCTGTTGTCGGTCAAGCCGCGCCAGAACCGGGGCCAGTGACGGGTCGGACTGTGCCAGTGCGGCCAGCACGTCCGGCACCTCGCTCAACATCGAGGTCGGCAGGTAACCACAGTCGGTTCGCGGATACGTCGTCGCCTTGTGGGTCTCATACAGCGCCTGCGCGACCCCCAGCGTCTCGGACACCGCCATATCCCATTTCCTGGAGCAGACCTGCTGCAACGTCGACAGATCAAACACCTTTGGTGCTGCCGTATTTTTGCGCTCCGTGCGCAAGCTGTGCACCTGCGCCTGACCACTCTGCTGACACAGTTGCACCACCTGCTGGGCCACCGCCTGCTGCAGACAGCGTTTCTCCTCATCACAGTACGCGGCAGCCGGTACCCATTGCACCCGAAAAGCGGGCTGACCGGCATTGCCCAGCGTCAGCTCGACCTGCCACCAGGGGGTCGGGACAAAACCGGCTATCAGCCGGTCACGGTCAACCACCAGACGCAAGGTGGCCGTCTGCACCCGCCCGACCGACAACACCCCGTCATACCCACTTTGAGCCCCGAGCAAAGTATAAAGCCGGGTCATGTTCATGCCGACGGTCCAGTCCGCCCGGCTGCGGGCCAGGCCCGCATGGTAAAGGGGCAGGGTGTTGGCCCCCGGTTGCAGGTTGGCCAACCCCGCCTGGATGCTGGCGGTATCGAGGGCGGAGATCCACAACCGCTCCAGCGGCCCGCGGTAGCCGCAGGTTTCCAGAATTTCGCGCCCCAACACCTCGCCCTCCCGGTCGGCATCGGTGGCCAGCACCACGCTGTCGGCCTGGGCCAGCAGCTTTTTTATCACCGCAAACTGCGCGCTGGCCTCTTCTTTGACGGCCAGTTGCCAGGTCTGCGGTAACACCGGCAGCACATCCAGACGCCAGGGAGGGCCATACTCGGCACCGTAATGTTCCGGGGGCACCTGTTCCAGCAGATGCCCGAATGCCCAGGTCACCACGTAGCCATTGCCCACCATCATCCCGTTGCCCCGCTGGCGGGCCCCGAGGACGGCAGCAATGTCTTTTCCCTGAGAGGGTTTTTCACACAGAAACAGTTGCATCCCGGTCAGGCCTCCGGAGTGGCAAGCTGGCCAGGGGGCAGAATGGCCTCGCCCTGCTCACCCCTCTCATCCGATGGCTCCCCCGCCGGGTCGTCATCAGGTACCGCGCCAATGTCAGCCGACGCCGCCATCGCCTGCAGTACACTGACGGTCTGGGCGTTCAACGCGGGCGAGAAGGACGAGCGGTGACGTCCCCAGAACACATCTTCATCCGGGGGCCCCCAACGACGGGCGGCTTCCTGGGCCAGCGCGGTCTGGGCCATGACATCTTTGCGGGTGATCCCATCATGGCGATAGTTCCAGTCACGAACTTGCGTAAAGATTTGCCGGATAATTTTTCCGGCATCGCGTAACATCCGCGCCTTCGTCCCCTCATCGATCAGCCCCAGCCCAAACGCCTGCAGACAATACATCGCAATTTCATCGTATTTCAGAAACAGATAGAAGCAGCGGGAGCCCAGCGGGGTTAACGTGAAAGCTGGCAACTTTAACGGCTCCGTTGAATTCACCTCAGACACGGTTAATCCCCGGGGACATTGTTCAAGAATATGGCTCATGTTCTGGTACAACGCAGACATGCGGCTTTCTGCACTTTTGATTTGCTCTTCAAGGTGATACGTCATCTGATCGGCATAAGGATCATCTGCACGCGACCCCGCCTGCATGCGAACCAGTCGGGAAAGAAAATGATTCATACCTGGAATGGCCCCGCCACCACCGCTGCGTCCCTGCCAAAGGCGGTAGGCATAGAGTGTATTCAGGGTGACGGTGATATCAGAGCGCAGTGCCCCGGGCCGTTGCGGTTGTGATGCTGGTATTTTCTTGTCGGTCATAACCCGTTCCTCGCGGTGAAAATGTGAATGGACAGATAGCGAACGTAGAATGACCAGCCCCCCGCCAGGCCACCACAAACAAATCCGCGCACCCTGCCGGAATTTAATTTTCCATCCTGTTCAATGATGGGCCTGTCGATGCCTGTGGCTGTCCGTTGAGCCGAGATGTTGACATGGAGAGGAACACGAGGGGGTAGTCAGGGTGTTCTGTGTCCGGGGCAAGGTGTCTGGCTGGCTGACGTACCGCCAGACACCGTGCATTCAGCCGGTGAACGTCAACTGGTCAAGTCAACGCGGATATCACTGCCCCCATGGTAGGCGGCCCCTTCCAACACCACCGACACCACGCTGTCTGCATTCAGCTCAGCCGCAAACTGCTGCTGTACCACACCAACCGTCTGATACCCCCAGTAATGTCCTCTGGAGCCACTTTTAGAGACAACCAGCCGGTTATCCACAGTCCCTATCCGGATACCGTCCACATAGACACCAAACGTGGCCGTCGACGTATGTGAGCCATCAGAAGGAATAAACAGTGAGGACACCGTCACCAATATCAGCGTATAACGCCCGTTGGCCGTCACCACCAGGTTGTCTCGCCCGACCCGTGACAGACCGCCCCCCAGGCTTCCCCGCCACACGCCGGATTGACAACTCAGCGTGGCCCCTTGCCCGTCGCGGCTCAGCAACCCGTTCTGGTCACAGGCCGTCCCGGCAACCGACACCCTGTCCAGCGCCACAAACTCCTGCGCCGTGAGCCGCCCTTCCGACACCACCGTCCCCCCCCTGACCTGCCCCGTGGTCAGAATGCCCTTCCCGTTCAGCGACTTCACCCAGTCATTGTCATCCTGGTAAAATCCCCCGCCGTGCGCCACATTCATCCAGCCGGCATTCCCCCCGGTCGTAAACCACCCGCCCGTGCTGTTGACATCACCACTGAACGTCCCCGTCCGGGCACCGACATCGTTCGCTGACACCAGCGAATGGCCATTCATGTCGATGGCCGTGTGCATCCGGTTCAAATCCGGGCGACCATTGACCTGGAAACGGTACAACCGGTCGCTCTCCTCACGCGCCGCCAGCAGCTCATCCGCCGTCAGCAACACCGCCAGATGCCCTGACGCCGTCGACACCCCGAACTGGCTCACCGGGACCGTCCAGCCTCCAAACGCCCCGGTGGCGTTCGTGCTCTCATACACATACCCGCCCAGCCCCTCGATGTCCTGGGCTATCAGACGCAGTGCCTTGTACGCCAGCGCACTGCCGTCCATCGTCACCAGCAACCCCTCCAGCCGGGTGCTGTCCTGGCTGTTACGGACCACCGCCACCTGGTAATCCTGTCCGTAGCTGTTGGTATCCCCAAACCCGGCGGTTAAAAAACCGGTATTGCGCAGCATCGCCGGCGTAATGATGGCCGGTGTGGTCGTCGTGGCCACCGCCAGCAACGCATCCTGATACCGCCCGATATACCCCACCGCCGCCGTCTTGACCCGGGTGGTATGGTGGGCTATCACCTGGTACTCCTTTTCTTCCAGATACTGGGCATAGCGCTCACCCGCGTAATACACCGCCATCATCACCAGCAGCAGGACGATACCTACCTCCATCGCCAGCCATCCCCGGTCAGGCTGCTCCGCCACGGACTCTGTCATCACGGTACTGCTCATCAGGTTATTCCTCTCGATTCAGACGGCCCACGGCAACAGCGGGGCATAACGTTCAACCAGCGTGACCACCAGAGCCCCGCCACACAGCCAGGGCCCCAGAGGCCCACCTTCGCTCATTGGGAAACGCTGCACACGCTGCCAGAGCAGGGAGAAGATGAAGCCGTAAACCCCCAGCAACAGGGCATCCATGACCAGCGGCAGCCCCAGCCAGGCACCCAGGGCGCCGACCAGATACACATCTCCCAGCCCCAGCGATGCCACGCCGGTACGGCGCATTGCCCCCCAACGCACCCCGCCAAACAGCAGCACCGGTGAGCCGACGGAGAGCAGCACCCACAGCACATCCTTCGGTGTGCCTGCATTCCCCAGACTGACCAGCAGACCGGCCAGCCCACACCGGACGGTAAACTCGCGGGGCAGCCACCCCTGTTCACTGTCAAGCACACTCAGTTGCAGGAAAAAACCCAGCATCACCAGCCCGGTCAATCCGCTGTATAACGACACGGACGGGAGCAGCAGCAACACACCCAGCACACCGTACAGCCAGCCCCACCCCAGCTGTACCGACGGTGTTGGCGCCTGTCCGGCATGCTGTTGCAAAAAGCGGCAGGCAGGGCGTATCACCAGCCCCGCCAGCCCAATCAGGACGCTTATCAACACAACCCCGCCCATCAGCAACAGCATCCCCTCAAGCACCGGGGGAGCCCAGCCTCTCACAACGCAATCCCCCGTTCGGCCCGCAACAATTTTTTATAGCGGGCGTAGACCTGGTTGGCATACGCCTCACGAATGGCCGCGTTCTTCTCGGCGAACCCGGCGTTGTAACTGCCCAGGCAGTGCCAGGACACGTCACAGGTCTTCAGGTGTCTTGCCAATATCCAGGCACCGACCTGCACGTTCAGACAGGGCTTTTTCAGCAACTCCTGCGCATCACGTATCACCCCCTGTTTTTTCAGTCCGGGTAAATGCCGGGAGTTAATCTGCATGACGCCGTAATCGGTACTGGTGACCTTGCCGCTTTTCCTGTCCCGATTGAGGTTGATGGCCGACGCCTCCAGGCCGCTCTCCTGCTGTGCCATGGCCTTCAGCAGGAGCGGGTCTATCCGGTATTTGGCCCCCGCCGCCTCAAAACAGAACGCACTGACGCCTGGGGAACACAGCATCGCAAGCAGAAGACACAGACCTCGCATCAGGCCACCCCCGCACAAAAACGCAGGGCCCGACCCTCGCCCCGGCAGTCCAGTTTCACCCGCGCATCCAGGACAGTGGCCAGCAGGCCAATCATATGCAGCGCCTCTGTCATGTCCGGGACCACGGGGCTCCGGCCATTGAAGTCATGAGCGCCACCGGTTCGTAGCGTCAGCGTGACCGTCTGACAGGCATCAAACCCGTCACACATCAGGTATTCCAACCCGGCCCGGCGGTAAGGCCAGACAATCAACGTGATATCGCCCGTCAAAATGGCGCGCAGACGAGCGCCCTGTTCCGTGACCCAGTGACTGACCGGTAACGGCGTAAAATGACGGCGCCGGGTCAGCAGGCACGCGGGGGGATGGCGTTTAAGACGTGATAGTGGCATGTTTGCGTTCTCCCTGAAGAGGGCCTGCACACCGTGCAGGCCGTAGGGTCAATCAATGGATTAGACGTTGGATTTGAAAATGATGACGTTGGTGCCGGTTGACCCCGTATCCGCCGTGCATTGGGTGCCTGCCAGGGTGGCCGTGACCTCCGTACTGTTCGTGGTGCCGTTGATACGCACTTCGGAGACCAGCCCCGACTTGCTCAAACGTACCGCCAATACGCCACAGGCTTCCTGCGGCACCGCGTTGTAGGTCAGGATGAACCCGTTGTTGGTGGTCGCCGTTCCCACCTTCTCCGGCGTCAGCGTCACCGCCCCGCCCCAGGTATTCCACAGCGTTGCCGTACCCGACTCCGCGGTCCCGTTAATGGTCATGGTCGTCGGGATACCCTTGAACTGCACCAGCGTACCGGTCATCTTCGCCGCATTGGTGAAGTTGTACCCACTCTGGGTTTTCAGCAACCCCCGCGTATTGGCCATGATGGACTGGATATTCGAAATCTCCGTCGACACATCATTACGGGCATAGTTACCGGCAATCATGCCGGCCACTGCCGCCACCGCAATAATCACAATCAGCAGGACCGCCGCCATCTCGATACTGAGCCAGCCCCGGTCTACCCCCTTCTGCACACAGCGTTCAGAAAACGTACCATGGTATTTCACGTTCACTTCACCCTCCCCTCTTGTTGATAATTCACACATACACACGCCTCGTGTTTACATTGCAGCATCAGCCATGGACTGGATTTGAAATATCGCCCCCATCACCAGGCCAAAAAACGACAGCAGCATCAGCACTGCCATCCCGTTCAGCATCACCGCCCGCCGTTCGACCCGTTTCACGGTCGTGTCCAGCCAGCGTTCACCGAATTTCTCCATGATGTCCTCTGCCCCGTCCCCGTCGGTCAGCAGGTACAGCTGGTTCACACACGCACGGCTGGGAAAATCAAAGCCGGTATTGCGCAGGGCCTTGCCGAGATGTTCGCCGTCCTCCACCCGTTCAGCCGTCGCCGCCAGGCGTTCACGCAGCCAGGGAGACGCATGCTGTGACAATCGCCCCAATAACGGCAGGGTCTGCAGGTTGGCCCGCATCAGCGCCGCCACATTGAGTAAAAACACCGCCCCCTGAATATCCCGGTACACCGACCAGGGCAGGCAGTGGTCCAACACCCGGTGGCGAACGGTGCCGGTCAACCGGGGTTGCGACCAGAACACCAGCGTCAGTAACGCCATCAACCCGGCCAGCGTCAGCTCGCCGTACTGCATCAGGTACCCGGTCAGCGCCGCCAGGGTGGCCATCGACCCCGTCCAGGTGGCCGGGTCGGACAGTTTCTCCAGTTGCGGGATAAGCTTGCCCGCCATGGTGTAGAGCATCGCCACCGCCATGCCACTGAGCAGCAGCGGGTAGAGCGTCGCCTTCACCACCGCCCCCTTGATGCGCTGGCGCCCCTCAATCAGCACGATGGCGCGTTTGAGCGCCTCCGGCAGCATACCGGCCACCAGACCGGCATTGAGGAGTCCCGCCTCTTCCACCGGCACCCATTCGGCCAGCACCGACTCAAAGGTATGCCCCACCCGGTTGTCGGCCAGCGCATCCATCAGTTCGGTCAGCAGGATGGCCAGCGGGTGCGTCTTCCTGCCAAAATCGGTTGCCACCTCCCGCATGTCGCTCAGTGCCACACGCAGGGGCTTGTGGTTCATCAGCAAAAACCCCAGGGATTCATAGAAGGCAATCCGGTCCGGGGCGGCAAACCCCACCCGGCAGTACCAGCGAAAGACGGCATGGGTGTGTGATTCAGCCATGGCGATGTTCTCCTGCGTCGGTTGTCGTCGGGGCTGTCGCATTGAGGGTCAGGCGGTCTTCATCCAGCGGGCACACCTGCTCCGCCAGCAACGGGTCGACCCGCCCTTCACGAATACGTATCAGCAGGTGCTGATTGCGGGTGATCCCCCCGAGCGTCGTCACCCAGTACTGCCGGGCGGCCGCCTTGCCCCGCTCACGGAAAATCTGCATAAACCGTGCATCCGGCTGGATCACCTCGGCAATCACCGTGCGTCCCGCGATCCCCTGACCAAAAACCGTGCCGTACACCGTCTTGCAGCAGTGTGAACACCCCGCCGGGTTGTGAAAACGCAGGGCAGTCAACGCGTCGGCAGTAAACAGTCCGGTCAGACGGTCACGGTCAGCCGCATCAAGCGACGCCTGCCGGGCCGCCCAGGACAGACTGCAGTGCGGGCACAGCGTCGGCACCAGGCGCTGAGAGAGCAGGCCTATCATCAACTGGGCATCGGCAATCAACGCCGGATTGAGCCCCATCACCACCAGACGCTCCAGAATAGAGACCGGGCAATTGGCATGCAGCGTGGTCATCAGTTGATGCCCGGTCATCGCCGCATTGATGGCGGTCAGCGCGGAGTTCACATCACGCATCTCACCAACCAGCATCGCGTCCGGATCCAGACGCAGCGCGCTGGATATCGACTGTACCCAGGCCAGTTTGGTGGCCTCCGGGTCGGCCTTGTCGGCAATGATGGGGGTCTGGATACTGCCGGGAATACGTCCCTCCGGCGGATCTTCAATGGTCAGCAGGCGCTTCTTGCCGCCGGTACGGCCCAGATACATGGCGCTGAACACCCGCAGCGTGGTGGACTTGCCCGAGCCCGTAGGCCCCGACAGGATGATCACCCCTTCCGGGCGGCGCAGGATATTGTCAACCACGCCACATTGCACTGGCAGATACCCCAACGCCGGCAATGAGGGAACGTTGTCACCGTCATCGGCAATGGTGCGCATCACGACATACAGGCCATCCACGGTCGGGGTATGGCTGTAACGGGCGCCGAACAGGTTCACCTTGCGCAGAAACTCCGCCTTCACCCGCCCATCCTGCTTGCGGTTGGGAAAGAACTGTTTCTCGGTCACGTCGCACATCGACAGGATAATGGTGCTGGCCAGGGCATAACCGTCTTCACGCGGGATGTCCTTGATCACCTGCAGGTCACCGTTGATGCGCATCTCGATGCGCGTATAGCCGGCAATGGTCATGTGAAAATCGGATGAGCCCAGTTCGGCGGCCAGCGAAAAGAGGCGCAACACCTGTTCCTGATTGGCACTGACATCGCGCAGGTCGTCGGCCGTCAGCCCGGCGGTATTCTGACTGGCCTGGCGCACGGCATCACGCAACCTGACCAGGTCAGACAGGGACACAAACGTGATATCCCTGACCGTGTGCAGCCCTTTGACGGCCGTGACCCAGGACTGAACCCGGGCATCGCCCCGGTGATGCGTATCCACAAACAGGCGCACGACGGTGTCGTTATCCTCCGGGTCGACAAAGACCCACTCGGCGATGTCCTCCGGTACCCTGACATCAGTACCCTGTTTCATCAGTGCATCCCCACGACACGGCCATCGCTGAGCGTCACACCCGCCGTGGAGAGGCTGTTGACCGTCAACCCGGTACCGGGGAACACCTGCCCGGGGACCACCTCCAGTACGCTGCCATCGGCCAGGGCCACCCGGGCACTCAGCCGCTGCCCAGTGCCGGAAATTTCCAGCACCTTGCCCGCGGCGGTCTTGGGAGCCGCAGCCGGTGCCACTGTTGAGGTACCAGGCAGGACTGGCGCAGGGCTGCTGGCCTGCCCGTCATTCCGGCTGTCACGCAACTGGCGTTGCAGTTGCTCCCCCTGCAACTGGGCCGCCAACAGCACATTCTGGGCCGTCAACTGCTCCAGGTCACCGACGGTCGCCGGCGCCGCCCCGGCGTTCGTGAAGCCAAACAGCAGGAGCAGAGGGAAAAGCGGGGCATTATTTGTACGCATAGAGATGTCCTTCGGTTTCATAGCTGAGTTGTCCACCGGTGAGCGTGAACGTCACACGCGCTAGGCGCAGGCCGGTATCAGCCAGAGGGTTGAAGACCGTGGCCGGTGGCAAGGTGGATGACACGGTGAAAGTGAACTCGCGCCATTCTTGGAGAGGGGGCGGTGTATCAGGCTCCAGGCCCGCCAGGGCGATTTGCGCCACTTCCGTGAAAGTGGTCGCCATCCCCTGACGCTGCAGGTGGGTCAGTACCCGCAATAGCTGGGTGTCCGCATCCGGGGGAACCTCGTCACGCAACTGGCTGGCATCGTGCGACAGGACAATAAACACCTCACCACTGCGCCCCCCTGCCGGGAGGTTGAACGACGCGGGCTGGCCCAGCAACAGGTCAACACGGGCCTTGAACACCTCAACCGGTTCACCGGCGCTGCCGTCATACCCCAGACGCAGACCGTCGCTGCGACACTCGCCGCCCGACAAGGTCCAGCCGGCTATCGACAACGGAGCCTGCTGCCAGGCCTGCTGGCACTGCTGTAAAAACAGGGCGGCAGGTAGCTGTCCCGCCCAGGGATGAGGTAAAACAGGGACCTCGGGATGGGGGGAGACTGTCGCTGGCTGGCTTCAAACGCGGCTCGCCGCGCGGCCAGGTCAGCCGCCTCCCGTGCCTGCTGCCACTGCTCCCAGGCGACATAACCGGTCACGGCCAACCCGGCCAGCAGCAGCCCCGCCACCCAGGGACGGCGGGAATGCACCGTCCGCAGCCGCGCAGACGTCGAGGGTCTGGTCGATAACAGACTGCGCCAGTCCGCGGGCACCGCCGGGGTGCCGACGACGCGCCAGTCCACATCCGGGTTGAATGCCAGAAAATCCGTCACCTGTGCACCAATGTCAGACGGATTGCCGACCACATCCCCCATCACGGCGGGGCACCCGTCCAACGTGGCCAGGAACACCTGCCGACCTTCGCCCAGGTCAAACACGCCATAACCATTACGCCCCAGAGTAGACAGGGCGAGGGCTGCCAGGGAATACAGCGAACCACGGTTTTTTTTACCGGCCAGGATACCGAATCCGGCCACCCGACCTTGTTCACCACGGCACACCACACGCCGGTTAACCTGCCGGTGCTTCTCGCGTGTCAGACGGGCCAGCCCACGGCGCCCTCTGGGCACCGCCTGCCACTGCAGGCCCGCCACCACGGTGAGGTTGCCGTCTGCCAGTAACACCGTGCCGCTGCTGTGTGTCTGTGCTGTCATCGCCACCTCACTCACATCAGCACCGGGGTAATCAGCACCACCAGGGTGGTGCGCTTCTTGTCTGCATCCCGTCCGCCGCCAAACAGGAAGTTGCCCGGGGTAAAGGTGCCTTCCTTGTTCACCGTGGTGTTGGTCTGCTCAAACCCGGTCAGCACCAGCGTCTGCCCGTCCCGCAGGTTGACCCGCTGGGAGAGCGAACGCAGCTTGGTGTAAGGCATCTCCATGGCCGTCGAACCGTCTGTACTGGCAATCGAACGGATGGTCGGGCTGTCAGAGAGGTTGAACGAGAACTGCAACTGGATATCGCCACTGTCCTGGATGAACGGCAGCATGGTCATGTTAAAACCGGTGGTGATGGTACCGGGCTCCATGGTGGTGCTGGAGCCGACGTTCGCCGTGGTGTTGATGCTGGTCCGGGCGACATACACCGTCTGTTCCGCAATCTGTACCGGCACCGGCGTCAGGTTGGTGGTCGCACTGCTGTGCGAGGTCACCACCGCCACGTTGCCCTGCTCAGACAGGGCCTTGACCAGCAGGCTGGAGCCGGAGAACCTGCCCCGGCTCCCGGTGGCCGAGTCCAGAATACTGACCCCGGACGACAGGGCATTGCCGGACGCGTTGGAGAAGGCCCCGGTCAGTGACGCCCCGACGCCGCCGAGGGAGGCATAGACCACACTCCAGTCAATGCCCATCTGGTCACTGCGTGAGGTGCTGACACTCAGGACTTCCACGTTCAGCAACACCTGTTTGTTCAGGACGGCATTCTCATGCTCAATGTACTCGGCCACACGTGCCAGCACCGACGGCGTGTCGGTCACGGTCAACGTGCCGCTGGCGGCACTGAGGAAAAAGCGCCCCCGCGACGGGGTCAACATCGTCTCCACCGTCTTTTTGATGTCGTCGTACAAATCGCTGGCCTGCTCCACCGACGTGGTTTGCGAGGTACTGGCTTCCCCCGAGAGGGAGTTGCTGGCACTGCCGCCTTCCGCCCCGGTTGATGCCGAGGTACCGGACAGCACATTGGCGCGCATGCTGGAGCGGACATTCAGTACTGCCAACTGGAAGGTACGGGTCTCCAGGCTGTAAATGACAATCCGCCCCGCCTCCACACGCCAGGACAACCCCAACTGGCTGGTGACCGTGTCCAGCAACCCGCCCAGTTCCCCCTGCCAGCGCAGGGTGTTGATGGTCGCTGACGCACTGACCGGCGGGGCTACCGATGTCACCCCGCCCATCATGGCCAGCGGAACACGGCCATGGTCGTCCGGGGCCGGAATGGCCCCGCTGACGGGCTGGGTGACCGTACGCGCACCAAGACCCTCTGCCGTACTGGCTGCATCCGCCGTGATGGTCACCGGCAGGCCACACAGCGTGCTGACCCGTTGACCGAACTCATGCAGACTGAGGGCATTGATGGTCAGCGTCAGCGAGCACGGAGGGAGGTCCTGGACCGCCGGACGACGGGCCGTGGTGATGGGCTTCGGGTTTATCCAGGGGGTGTCGACCCAGTTGACCGCGGCGGGTCGCGGGTGCTTCATGTCCTTGACCAGACGTTCTGCCTGCGCCCCGGTCTGCTGCGTCTCCTGCTCACGCTCGTTAATGGTCGTGAGCGAACAGCCGGACAACACCGACAACGCCAGCAGGGATATCACCCACCCTGACCGGGGTCGGGTCGGACTGTCTTGATGGGAAATGGGCATCCCGTTCTCCTCGTTAATTCAGAATAACCACGTCACCGTCAGCCACACCGGCCGGCAACGTCTGGTTCATGTCTTCACCCGCCAGCGTCAGCAGGCGGCCCTTCGTCACGGTACAAATCAGGGCGGAATGCCGGGTCTGTTGGCGCAAGGCCGTCACCAGCCCCGGCACCTCGGGGGTAAAGACCCACAGGCGTCCGTCCTGCAACACATGGTCAATGCGCGGGTCGGGCGTAAACGTCAGCCCCAGCACCGCCAGGGACACCTGCCCCTGGGTCTGCAGTACGTGATACAGGTGGTCATTGAGGGCATTGACCAGGGTGACCATCTGCACCGCCATCTGGGCACTGTCACCCACGCTGGCCTTTTGCAGCGCACGTTCACCGAGGTTTCCGTCAATCGAGGCCACCACCAGGCTCAACACCAGGGCGCAACTCAGGAGCCAGGCCCCCATCAGCGCGTCGCCTGCGGCTTGTCGTCCACATGCACCAGGCACTGCAGACGGTTGGCGGCCACGAACAACGGCTTGTCCGCCTGACGGTAGAGCTCAAAGAGCTGGCTCAGCACATCTTCAAACGGCCCGTGGAACGTCAGTTGGGCATCGATGCGGTAATCCAGGCGGGTTGGCCAGATGACCACCCATTGCCCACTGCCCTGGCACGGGGCCTCCTGTGCCCAGTGCGTCACCGACTCGCGCAGGGTAGCCCCCACCGTTGCCGACCAGGCTTTACCTACCGGCGCAGTGATAACGGCAGGGCCTGGTGTAAACACCGCAGGCGCTGCTGACGTTGATGACGTGGAGACTGGCGGTGTGACAGACGGCAGCAACACCGGGGTCACCGGTTTGTCCTCCTGTGTGGCGGTTTTTCCTGTGGGCACACCGGTGAGATTGTTCGGGGTTGCTGTGGCGGGCGCGACCGGGGTTGCCGGTACGATGGGCGGCGTCACAGGTGTCGAGATAACGTTCTGAGTCCCGCCCGCGTTATTGGCCGAGCTCTCCGAACCCGCAAGCGCCACCACGCTGATGCGGTGATTTTGCCAGTTCACCAGCGCCCTCCACTGTTGCGACTGCAGCAGCGTATCCAGTACGTGGGTCCAGCGGTCACAGCCCTGCCAGTGGTAAGTCTTGCCTTTTGTCGCCGTGGCGAGGTCTGACGACACCACCACCTCCCAACCGGCCGGGGCAATCTGTTTGAGGACCGACGCCAGCGCGCCCTGACCCCGTCCCTGGCGGATGTCCACCGTTTCCGCCGCGCCCAGGTATTTGACCACCTGCAACGTCGGCGGGGTAAAGGCCATCGTGGGCGGAGATAACAGGCGGTCTGGGGTGGATAGCCCAGAAACGGACGAGGCAACAGGCGGTACCGGTGGGGCAGGCTGCAGAGCGTTCATGGCCGTTGATGGCGTCATGACCGGTTGGGATGCCAGTGGCAAGGCCACCGGGGCGGGCGCAACCGGCACGGAATAGCCGTCCCGCAGCCGATAGTAGACCTGGCGGCTGACCTCATCGACCACCAGGTACCAGGCGGGCCCGGCCAGGATCTGCAACGCCTCCTGCAGTTTGACCGGGCCCAATGTGCGTTGCACCGCCGGCAAGGGCCGGTTCAGCAACACGGTAAGCTCAGGCCGGTCGGCCGGGCACAACGTGAACCCCGACTCGAACAGCACATAGCGAAGGGCCTCGCCGACACTGTGCACCCGCTGGGGCGGTATGCTGATGTCGATAAGCTGGTTCAACAGGTCGCGTTGTGCCTCCTGGGAACGGGTATTGACCAGGGTGTAGCGGTCATAGCGCACCACCGAGGGCGACCGCCCCTGATAGATATCGTCCTTGACCGGGCGAACCGTTTCCATGCCGTCGCGTTCCGGCACAGACACCGGAGTGGGCGCCCGGGGCACGGTCGTACACCCGCCCAGCAGCAACACGGCCAGCGGGGTTAAAACAAGATTGCGTTTTACCATTGTCAGTCAACCATCATGTGGCCAGGGGAATAGCCCGGTATTCTGACGACGAGGGAAAAACCGACCACAATCAAATCTGCGCACCGGGCCGGAATTTAGGGAGAGCTGCTTATATAAGGAGGGAAAAGATAAAACGCAGGGGGTTGCACCGAACAACAGGCAGTTGCCTATCGATAACGCCCAATCAATAGGCATCAGGGTGTTGCACCGTGCAACAGGCAGTTACGGGGTCTGATGCTCAGTGGAACGAAAACTCACATTAAGGAATGGTAAGCCGCGATCACGGATTTTTCTATGACCCCAAGATCAGGTTGCTATTCAGATCAATAAGTACATTACTGCTTTAAAAGGCCTGTAGTTCCTTCACTTCATCAACTCCATCGTCAGGGTGGCCTCGTTGCTCTGGTGGGCAGAAACGCGGGTGTCACGTTCAGCCAGCAAGGGTTCAATCTCTATCCGCAGCGTCAGGCTCTTGCCCCTTGCCAAACGGCCATTCTGCACGGCAGCAAAATGGCTGCCAGGCTGTAACCGCAGACTATTTGCCGGGACGCCATTCAAGACACCCTCCGGGGTGGTGCTGGCCAACTGCACGCTCTGGCCGTCCAACTGGGCTTCCGACAGGCTCACGTTGATATTGCCGCGTGCGCCATAACGCAGGTCACTGCGCAGCGCCAGCTTGAGAGGTTGCGTATACGGGCAGACCACACTGAGCATCAGGGTACGTTTACCCGGAGTCACCTGCCCACCGGTGGTGTCCTGCAACTGCCAGCGCGACTGGTTACCGTAGTCAATCACCGGTGTACTGACTGACAACGTGCAGCGGCTGTCCACCGGTAAACCCGATGGCATATCGGGGTTCATGTCCTGCCAGGCAGAAACCGCCCCGGCAGAGAAGCTGGTCAGTGCCAGCAGCAGTAAAACCATCCCGTTCTGTTTCATCGTCGTTATCCTGTTAACGGCAGACCGCATTTGCGGTTTCATATAAACCACTCTTATCGCCTTTTTCTGGCAGCGAGAGGGTGAAAGAACAGATTGTGGTGCCCGAAGACTGTACTTCCATCTGGCTGGCGGAACCGGCATCAGGGATAAATACGCTGCCCTGCTCACCCACCACGGTCATAAAGTTGCCGGCCGCATCAAAGACGCTGGCCCCGTGTGGCAGCGGCTGCCCCTGCGCATCTTTCACATTTACCAATACCCGGCGGGTATGCACCACGGTGAAATCCATATAGCTTACCGAGCCGCGAGCGGCTTCGGTGTCCTGCCAGGCGTTGTCGATATCGACATTTTTCGCCAGGCTGCGGGTATCGATCTGAACAGAAGAACGCTTATAGCCGTTGAGTGACGGCAATACCGCATAGCCACGCCGGTCAGTCCAGGTGGGGCCTGCGGGCGTTTCCAGACGCACCCCGCCTTCGTCACCCACCTTGGCAATACCAAAGGTATCCCTGACCGCATACGGTGCCAGCGTAACCCCTTTGTCATGGGCCACTACGGCCCCGGTGGCGCGAGCTGACAAGGTGGTCACGCTGTCAGAGTTCTGGCTGACGCTGCCACTGAGCTGGCTGATGGGGGTCACCCTATCCACACTGGCCGTCGCGGAAGTGCGCTGGTAACGGAAATCGCGCTCGCTGGACAGGCTCCAGCCCCGGTCCTGGCTGGAGCGGTCGTTGTAACGTACCCCGGCACGGCTACCGTTGCGGGTATTGTTGAGGTAGCTGCTGGCACTGCGGCCCTTGCCCAGCGGCATGCTCAGGGTCAGGTAAGTGCGGTTTTCGGCATCGCTGGTACGGTTAGCGGTGCTGTGCTCCAGGCTGGCCCCCACGTAGACGGCGCCAAACTGTTTGCTCCAGCCCGCACGCAGGTAATCGGTGTTATCGCCATCAAAAGTGCTGCTGCGCGCCCAGGAGAGCGACAGGCTGCCGAGGTGGTCCGCTGCCCAGCTAACGCCGCCCCCCATCTGGTTACGGCTGCGCCCGCCCATCTCCTGCTGGTCGCTCTGCAAGGCATCGCTCAACTCGCGGTAGCCGGAAGTTTGTTGTACTGCATTGAGGTTAACGCCCACGCGCTCGCTCAGGTGGTGGTTCAACGAGGCACTGGCCGACAGACCTTGGTTGCCATGTCGGTTATCCTGGGCGGCGGTGGTTTGCAGCGACAGCAGGGTGGCATCAAACAGCTGGCTGTCCGCCCCAAGTGCCGCGGCCCGGTACGGCGCAGACCCCAGCAGCCCAGCCTGGAGCGTGGTCTGCGGCGTTAACACCCAGCCATTGGCGAGGGTGCCGAGCAGCGGTGCTTCACTGCTGCCGCGCTGGTCGAGTTTACCGGCACCGAACGACAGTCCCGGCGCATTGGCGGTGCCATTGAGCAGGAATGCTGAGGCCGGTACGGTGAACTGGCGCGTCTCCCCGTTACTGCCGGTCACGGTGACCGCCAGGTCGGAACGCACATTCAGCAGCGAGAAACCTTGCAGACGAAACGGCCCGGCCGGCACGGTGGTGCTGTAAACCAGCACGCCGGACTGGCGCACTTCCACCACCGACTGGCTGTCGGCAATACCTTCGACCAGCCCGGCTCCGCCGCGGTTGCCCTGCAGGGCGGTTTCGGGCAGCAGTTGCGCCCCCAGCACCTGCCCGGTCCCGAACATGGAGTTGGACAGGCTAATCTGGCCGGCCTGCAACACCTTTTTGACACCGACAAACGAACGCTGGGCGTAGGCCGCCTGATGGCGCGTCTGGCTCTCGCCGTTAAAGCGTGAAAAGGTCTGGCGGCTGCGGACAATCCAGTCACTGAGGTTGAAACCCGCCTCGCTGCCCAACTGGGTAAAGTTGACCCCGGCACCCTGCCCCATCGATTCCATATACTGGGCGTCGTAGTTGAGCATGCCGGCAAAGCCGCCATGGTGCCAGTTGCCGCTGTCTGTGTCGGGGGCGGCCACGGCCTGTGGCGGCACCACCAGGTCGACACGCTCTTCACCCGGGTCAAGATGGATGATGGTCTGTGGCCAGGCGGTTTTCAGGTCAAAGCAGGGGGATTGGTCGTTAAACCCGGGAGGCGCTATCAGCCCGGCGGCCTTCAAAAAGGCCGCATCAACACAGAGTTCACCCTCGGAACCAAAGTGCGCCATAGCCTTGCCGCGCTCGCTGCCGTTGACGATCAGCGCCACGCGGGTCTCCCCCGGCATAAAACGCGGGGCCTGGCGAAAGGCGTCGGCCAGTTTGGGGTCGATACCGTGCGTTTGCAGCACCTGGGTATCGAATTCGACCTCGCCGGGGCGCTCAACCGCGTCGGCGGCCCATCCGCAAGCAGGCAGAGCCAGAGAGCCCAGCAGCGCCAGAGACAGGGCGGAACGTGCCGGGGCAGATTGAGCGGAATGGGAATAAGGGTAGCGCACGGTGTTCTCCGGGTAATCGAATCAGTGGCTCAGCGGTGCGTCATAGCTGTCGACGGTATAACCCCAGGTGGTGGCGGGGGAGATGCGGACCTGAGTGGCGCTTCCGGCAGTTTTGTTGCCATCCGGGGTCAGCGTCAGGGTCTGGCCCGGCAGAATGTAGCTGTTGGGCAGCGTCCAGGCGGTGTTGCCCGGCAGGGTGTTGACACCTTGCCCCAGGCGCACCACATAAGGGGACGGGTTGCTGACGGTAAGGCTGTTGCCGCTCTGTTTCCAGGTCAGGCGCTTCCAGGGGGCCAGGTCTTTCTCCAGCCCGGCCGGGCGGATAAGCACCGGCAGGTTTTGGCGCACGGTCATGCGCACTTCGCTTTTGCCCTTTTGCTGCGGCGGCACCCCTTCAAAGACGACGCGTGCCAGGCGCTCGGTCTTCAGCGGCTCTTTGCTGGTGAGGATAAAGCGCACCCGCTGGGTTTTGCCCGGCTCGACCCGTGCCGCCGGTGGGGTGACGCTCAGCAGGGTTTCTTTATCGTCTTTGATATTTTGCAGGGTGGTGAGCAGCAGCACCGGGAAGGCATCGGTGTTTTTGATGTTAATGGCCCCTTCGCCATCGTCCTGTTCCACAATCACCACCGAGGTTTCCGGCACCATACCGGTGGCCTGGCTGTGGGTGGAAAGCAGCAACAGTGCGGCCACGGTGGCTTTGAAAAGAGAGGCATAAGTCATCATTTTTCACCTTTCAGTTGAATCGGAAGACAGCAAAATCCGAGGACTACAACAGCCCTCGGTGTGCAAACCTATTGGAAACGGGGTTAAAAGCCGGAGAGGGACTCCAGCTTTATAGCGTTATTATAGGTAAACCAGTTCCAGAGTGGTCAGGCCATCCAGAGCAATTGGTTTGGTCAGGTCCAGTTCAGAGGCCTTGTTGATATAGGCCTGTACGCCCAACTGACCCGACAAAGTAGTAAAGGCGACAGGTGTGGCGGTGCCAGTGGTAGCCCAACTGGAATAGCGTGTGCTGGTGCTGTTCAGCAGGCTACCATACTCTGTCTTCGCCCAGGAGGTGGTATTACCGTTTGACTGGATGCTATCTACGGCTACACCATCGGCCAACATGGTACCCGTAGCAAGACGGATGCCATAACCGCCAATTTTCACAGTACCGTCCAGACCCAGACCTGCAGCCCCCATATTGGCGCTACCAAACACATTAGGGCCGGCAGGGGCGGTTCCTCCGCTGCTTGTTTCATTGGTGCTACCTGCCAGAGAACCCACACGCTGGTTGACGACCTGAACAGCGATTTTAGCTGGGGCGTCACAGGTGATGGTGAATTCCACCTGCTTTTCATCCAGTAAAGTATAAGCATCTGCGCTTAATGACGTTGGTTTTATCGTACCGTAGTCAATGGTGCCACCACCGGCTAATGTTGGGGTGCAGGCGGTTGGGCTGATAGTGCCGATAACGCGCACGTCAATGCTTTCAGCCAAAGCGGGCAATGCAGCGGTAGCCAAAACAACAGTCAGTGCACACGCTGATTTTTGAATATGATTCAACATTAATTTTTTCCTTTAGTATGAAATAAAAAGCATTTCCGGCTGAACTTCTCCATGAAGCACATAGTTCCGTTATATTGCTTTTGTTGATGCCCTGGCGGGCAGTTAACGCGGTCGATAATTGTGGTAAAAGAAACGCGGCTTATTAAAAAGCGTGGACGAGTAGCGACTTCTGATAATGGTGATAAATCACCCTAGTTCAGGAATATGAATGAGCCCACCCTCTGTTTATTAACACATTTGATTTATGTTTATTGACTATTTTTCTGTAATGTATATACCTCGAGACATCTGATTACTGGTAATTTTCTCAACAAGCCAATTGGCTACACTCTATTTACAGTCTTGCTCTTAATATCTAAATATTAACCTTCACTATTAATTAGGCCATCAATATTTATTCTTTTTACAGAATACAGAATTTATAAGTCACCTTTCAATGCGCACAAGATTAATGATTTGACGGGTCCACTCTCACAAAAATAGCATTTAATCCCGCATAATAATAAAATTATGGAATTATATATTTAATATATGGTTTTTTTTAGTTTTTCTTTAAAATATACAGCCCATATACTTCAAGGTAAAATCTCAGCACAATTTCTGTTATTTTATGAAATTAACAGGATAATATATTTATTTGTTGTTTTTTTGACTCACATCAAGTTATGAGTTATCAAATTGATTTTATTTATAATTTTAGCCTACCAACATGATGCGCCTGTTCTTTTGACCTTATTGCCATGAGAGAGACATGCTATAGGACCATCTTCAGTTTTAGCCTGGACAACAGTCGGATTTCTCTTGAAATAATCAATAATGTCTTCTTTAAATCAGGATAAAAAAGCAATCAACAACACCTTCCATATTGAATAACATCACATTGAATATGCCTTTAACAATCAGGGGAATGTAATCATTCGTTTTATCATTCAAAAAAAGTTATTGCCTAGGAATGTTCTCCATTCTAATGCTTATGGGTAATGCGGGGGAGATAATCATTTATTTATAGCGATACTAAAAATGCATATCATAAAACTAATATGATTAAATCCAGTGAGTTGTGAGTGCATCCTGTTTTTTTATTTACATAAAAAAACATATCTTTTCAATTTCTTACGCCATTTATTGATTTATATCATGGTTTTTTGTATTAATAATTTTCAGGCATGCAAATATTGACGGCTATGTTGCGAATAGCCGATGGTGGTAAGCTGTTCCTTTCTATAGTTGCCAGAGCCATCTGCCACGGTCAGAGAGGTGAGATAAGAAAGCGATATACCGACGGCCAGGAAGATCAGTTGGGAGCACTGGGGCTGGTCACTAACGCCGTCGTGTTATGGAACACTATTTATATACAGGCAGCCCTGGCTCATCTCCTGGAGCAGGGTGAAACACTGAATGATGAAGATATCGCACGCCTCTCCCCGCTTTGCCACGGACATATCAAGATGCTCGGCCATTATTCCTTCACGCTGGCAGAACTGGTGACCAAAGGACATCTGAGACCGTTAAAAGAGGCGCCAGAGGCAAATAACGTTGCTTAACGTGAGTTTTCGCTCCACTGAGCGTCAGAGCCCGTTACCTATCAATAGCGTCCAATCAATAGGTATCAGGGTGTTGCACCGTGCAACATATTCGCGGGCTACGCGAATGGCCTAGCGCAAAACGTCAAATTTTCCCTGCAGCGTGACCCACCATATATCTTCAATCGTTGGGACTTCCCCCTGCCGCTCGGCTTCCTGCAGACAAAGTAAAATATTTTCAAGTGAAAGCAGGAAAGTATGGTGGCGAGCCTTCATCACGAAATGCAACTGGGGTAATTCTGGCGAGGGGACAAGCACACCATCAGGGTAAGCCCAGTTATCTGTTTTCTCTGCTTCTGATTGAGGGGTAACCTCACGATTATCTTTCATTGGAGACCTCGGGATTGTGTCAAAGATGTCGCCCGTTCAGGCAGGTTCTGCAACACCTGAACGTCATGGCACTCAGGACTTGGCGACACGGAGTTTATTGTAGGTCTGGTGGGTCATCAGTTCCCAACGGGTCGTACCACGACGCCGCACCAGCCGGTATTGCCGCAGCCTCACCACCTCAAACCAGCCCCCGGGACAGGTGCAACGCTGGTAACGGTAGCGGGCTGGCAATACCCCACCCGATTGCAACAGCGCCAGTGCCTGTTCAGCGCTCGCCACGACCTCTGCCGGGACATTTCGGGCCACATGCATCATCATAAAAAAACCTCTCGGCAGTCATAGGTCAGCCAGCAGGCCGTACTGTTGCCCTGGTATTCCCCCTGACACCCGCCGTCCAGCTTCGCTTTCCCACAGTGTCGACATTCCCCAAGCGTCGCCGACTGCTGTTGCCAGCGCTGCCATTCTCGGATAATCAGCAGCTCGATAAACTCACGGGGTGCATACGCCACCCGCCCTGGACGCCGGGCCTGACACAGTTCGGTCAGGTACCCCAGCTCTTGCTCCCCCAGGGTCAACATCACCCCGTTGGCTCGTCGCTGTGCACGACAACGGCGCTGCCGCAAGGCGGCTTTTGCCCGTTTCTGCTCAACCGGTACACGTCGTCTGCCCATTTCACTTCCCCCGCCGGGGGTCCGGTGTGCCCTTCCCTGCCTTGCCCCCAAACAGCGCCGTGAAGAAATCCGGGGGAGGCGTGTAATACACCGGCGGAGTGTCAGCGTCTCCGTGGCCCGGCGCACTCGCCGGGTGTGAGGGGGCCGGACGTCCCTGAGGAACGCTCACCACCTCTGGCACACGGTAGGCAGTGAACGCCCCGTTCCGGGCTTTCTGCAGGGTGCTCAGCAGGTACGCCACCGGCTTTTTCACCGTCCCCTGCGTCATCTGGCGCAGCACTTGAGAGACCACGGCATGCGCCGTCTCCGGCGGAAGTTGTAGCAACTGGGCACCGACCTGCGCCCGCTCCGACACCGACAGCGTACTCAGCAAGGGCTCCGGCAACGGGTCGGTCACTGACCACTCGCGCACGTCGTACGTGTTTGGGTTTTCATCGTTAAAAACAGAAACACGTACGTCTTTCCCCTTCGGTTTCCGAAGTCGGCCATAAGTGTCTGATTTCAGACTGCCTTCGGTTTCCGAAGGCGGGGGGTTTTTGCCCCTGGATTGCCCGTCTTCGGTTTCCGAAACCGGGGTTTTTCGCCGAGGTCGGGGCCCACGCAACCCGGCTTCGGTTTCCGATGTCGGACAAAGGGGATACGCCTGAGCCGGCGTCAAGGGCAGATGTAACCGCTCGGCAATCAGGGCCAGACGGCTGTGCTGGTGACGGTAATCCGGGTCTGAACGCAGTTGCGCCAGCAGTTGTCGGGCCGTCACGCGGATGCTTTTATGTTTGTGTCGGCAGCACCGTTCCACCAGGGCCAGATACTGCGGGTCAAAGGCTTCCGCATCCCGCGCCGTCAGCGGTTCATCATGCTGGGCGTAGATATTGCCCCGTATTCGCCCCGTCACCGGATCCCGCACGGTCTTGCACAGACTCAGCCAGCGCGTCAGGCGCAACATCACCAGCACGTGGCTGACCGTCTCGCTCGAAGCCTGGGCATGACCCGGACTGCCCAGCTGTCGCTGCAGTTCGCTGTAGGTGGGGAATACTGCGCCGTCGTTCTGCTGGGCGTACAGCCTGATCATCATCCACGCCGTCTTGTCCAGCGGTGACAGGTTTTTGGCCAGTAACAGCCGCCGCGGTATCGCATCATGCACATTGCCCATGTACACCAGGCTGCTCTGTTCGTTGACCGCCACACCCTGTGTGGCTTTTGACTCGATGTCCGCTGCCATTTTGGCCAGAGTGTGCCGGATAATGCCCCCCAGCCACGGGCTGTCAGCCCGGGAACACGGCCGTTGCCTCGTCGTGCCAGTTTCTGGCTGGGTAACATCAGAATTGGAGTGGAGATTGGGTTTCATCGTTTGGCCACCTCATCAGTACCGGCAGACGCAACAGGGGAGCCAATCCGAACCGGAGATGAACATCCCGCCTGCAGCAGAGAGCGATAGAGGGTGGTCAGCGAAAAACCGGTGCGCTCCGCCAGTATCATCATCGTGTCCAGCCCTTCCAGGGAATCCACGGGGTGGGCGCCCAACTGGCGCCAGGCCAGCCACACGTGCTGCTCCTGAGACTCATTAAGCAGGGTCGAACGCCCTTTCTGCACCTCAATGTCCAGCAACCGTCGCCGGGTGGCCACCACATGGGTCGTCAACCCAAAGTAGTCCCGCATCATCGCCATGGACGCCCCTAACGCCAGTGCCCGGTCAATCATCTGCTGGGTCCAGCGTGACCGGCGGGCCTGCTCCAGCAGAATGGACAACAGCTTTCTGTCGACATGCATCTGCACCACGCACACCTCTGAGCTCATCAGGTACTGCAGGTCATCAAAGGACAACTGGTTAATCGCCCGGATATCGCCAATGGTCAGCCCCATCGACTCGCAGCGGGACAAATGCCCCCGCTTGATGTCCAGCAGCAACTGCATCAGCAATGCATTGGCCGAGTGGCCCGGCTGGGTTGATACCGTCTCATCGGTCATAGTTCACCTCCCAGCATGCGGTCACCGACCTCACGCTTCTTCCGTGGCCTCATAGCGTTGGCACTCAGACACACCGCCCCCGCCGTCAAATGACGGCCGCGGCAGGCATACACTCCCCGCCCCACTCGTCCCTGTGCGCTAATGCGGTTGCCCTCATAGACCGTGACGCTGTCCGGCAAACGGACCTCATCTGAACCCTTTTCCGGTGCCAGCGAAATCCCGGCAAACCGGCACAGCCTGAGCAACTCTTCACCGCTCAGGGTCACGCCGGGACTGTCCGGCGATACCCCGGCCAACGCCTGGTGTTCGCTGGCCAACTGATGCTCGACCGCCTCAAGACTGTGGGTCAGCAGACGGCTGACGTCTGCCAGGGTGAAGACAGCATCACCGGGCAACCGCTCACAGGCCTGCTCCACCTCCTGGCGCAACAACAGACCGGCACGCTGGGCGCCGGTGCTCAACAAATCACACAGCAGCGCACCGCTGGCCGCCAGTTCATCCCGGCGCTCAGTCGGTAACGCCCTTACCCTTGCCTGCCTGTCTGTTCTCATCCTCAACTCCTGACTATTGTGGGTCTGCAGCGAGAGTGCAGGTCGCCAGCCGCGCCTGCAGTCGATCGATATTCTGCCGGGCCTCGGCGTACGCCTCGCGATAGATATCAAGCAGTGAAGGAAGATGCCCCTCCTCCACGCTGATGTGTGCCACCGGGACCGCTTTCCCTTGCAGGTCATGGCAGCTCAGGGTGACGCTGTTGCCATGACCGACATGCCCCACTACCGCGTTCAGAGCCAGTCCGGTGACATCGGTCTTTTTACCCTGGAAGAAGGTCCCGTCCCGGTTGGCATACCCGGCATAAATACGCCCGGTCAGGGCGCTGGCAGTCAGCACCAGGGGGCGAACTCGTGATTGATGGTCAGCCACCGGTCACCGCCTGCGCCGTCTCGGGCAGCGCCGTTATCTCCAAATCGTCCGGACGCAGGCCACTTATCACAATCTGCACCCGACAGCACGCACAGGCATCAAAACGTACCGTCAATCCCCGGGAGGAGTAGGTCACTGTGCCAGAGGCCCCCAACGGGACACTGGCCATCTGATTGGATAATCCCCTGACGGTAATCACCCGGGCACCGCGCCACCGGTACTGGGACCGGGGCTTTTTCAAATAGACGTCTGTCATTGTCATGTCTCTCATCTCCCGCGCCGGGCATACCGGCCCGACATCGCTTCATTTATCGTCTGGCAGTCCACACAGCACTGCACCCCCGGTAACGCCAGCCGCCGTTTATCCGGTATGGGCACCCCACAGTCTTCACACACAAAAGCAGAAACAGGCCTGGCCGGTAGCCAACGCGCCTGTTCTATCTGGCGGTGCAACCGTGCATCCACTTCAGCTTGCAGATAATCCAGTTCGTCCATCTCGTCAATCAATAACGTGCCCGGCGAACACGGATATCCAGCAAGGCCTCACGCTCCAGACTCAGTTCACATTGCCGCGTCAGGTAGAAAAACGCCTGATACCGCGCCTTGTTGCGGGTCTCCGCGGTGACGGTAAAAACAGAAGCCGAGTCCAGAATCCAGCACGACGTCCAGGGCGGGAGACACCGCCAGGACTTTTGTGGGGGTAACACCGTCGGTTCTGTTATCCCGCCATACACCATGCCGTCAACAGGATGGTACGGCCTGACCTGTTGACGTGGGTCGTCCACCAGGGCAACGCCGATGTGGTGCCCGAGGTCTTTCACAATGATGCCCGGCTGACCGTACGCCATGACCTCTCGCCCCAGGCAGGCCGGGACGCCGTAATGCTGACAGACAGACTCAAACATGACTGTTATCCTCTCTTTGCAATTCACGCAGCCGCCGCAATACACGCAGCAGCCGCATCACTTTCACCATCAGAAAATCATTCAGTGCGGGAGGCTGATTCGCCGTACCCAGCAGAAAATCCAGTGACAGCAACATCGTTTTGCCTGACAGTTCATTCAGCCAGTCCCACGCGGGGCTATTGCTCAGGTCAATCGCGTCCTTACCCGCTTGCATCTGAAAACCGGCGCTGGCCGGGTCACTGTCCTGGACCAGCAGTTCACCCAGTTCAAAGGACTCAGCCAGCTCAAACGCCAGCCGGAATGCACTGCCCTGCAGATGGTCGATGTCGTCCTGAAGCGGCGAGACCACCCAGATATCGGTGACCGGCTCCAGCCCGCTGTCGGCAAACGCCAACGTCACGTCCTCATCCGGCAGGAAAGGCAGGCCGTCACTGTCATCCGTGGCAGATAACAAAGGAGGCAACGCCGAGGTCGAGGCCGTTGGGAACCTCAAGGGGGAGCCATCGGGGGTAGGCAGAGGGGGAAGCAACGAAGGCGATGAGGGTGTTGCCCCGACCAGCGGCAATTGCTCTTCCTGATAGTCTTTTTTGAGCCGGGGATCGGTAACATGCTGATGGGTATCGGTTGTTACCCTTTCACCAGGGAGAGTCTCGGGGACAGAACCCCGCGTGTCAGGCAAGGGCTCTGGCATGGAAACACCGGACGTCCCAACAGTGACCTCCTCTTCAGTATCGCTATGAACAGGGGCAGTCTCCAGAGGGGGTAGCAACGCCTCATGGGCGCGTTCATCGGGTACAGTGGAAGAGACAACCGAGCCAGCGGTTATCCCTCGCGGGGTGACATTCTCGCCCTGCAGGGCCAGTAACCAGTGGTCATAGGTCAGTTCGGGCTTGTCCGCCTTCAGTTGCAGATGTCGCGTCAGGGCCGCCCGAAACCCCTCGAATGAATAGGCTTCTTCACTGTCAAACTCTTTACAGACTTCGCCAAATATCGGGTTAAAAATCGCAGCATCCGACGTATCGGTCCGCTCAAACCATACCTTCCGGGCTGATGTATGGAGAGCTATCAGTTTTTCAATCTCCTGACGGCCTAAGCCCTCCAGCAGGGTAGGGAGAACCTGTAACAAATGGTTAACGGTATATTCCATCCGCTGGATATTCGAAGGATGCACCGCATACCCATCCGCCCTCAGCCGCTCGGACAGGGCCCTCAGTGACAGACTCTGGCCACTTTCCCGCTCATACAACTCCCTGGCGCTCACCACCGCCTTGGCGCGCTCGACAAACGACAGATTGCCGCGCAGGTCATTCTCCGCCAGATGCCCCAGCAGGCACATCAACCGCCCCGGCCAGGGCTTCACATAGCAGGCAATGCGGTAGAACCGTTCATCCTGCGTCTCCGCCCACAGCTCCTGCAAAATGGCATAACGCGTATTCCCCCCGTCACTGAAAATAAAGAAGGCTGGGTTAGCGGGGTCTTTGGTCACTTTGGGCACCGAATCCAGTCCTCGACTGGCGATGCTGGCCTTGATGTCGGCATAGCGTGGGTTACGCTGGGTCCGAGGATTGTCCGGGTTCGGCCGCAATTCATCCAGGGTCAGCACCATCGGCACTTCACCCGTTCCTGGCGCGGGTAAACTGGACACCGCTGGCGCTGGCGTCGTACGTTGCAGATACCCCGACATCATTTTGGCTTGTAAATCCACCACATTAAGATTCGATTTCATTCTGTTGACTCCCCTTTAATACCCCAGGTCATAGGACGCAAACCGCGCCTGTTCCGCGATAAACGCCGCTTTCACGGTGCCAATCGGTCCGTTACGCTGTTTGCCCAGAATGATTTCGGCCATGCCCTTGTCGAGCGAATGCGCGTCGTAGACCTCATCCCGGTAGATAAACATCACCAGATCCGCATCCTGCTCAATCGCCCCCGATTCACGCAGATCAGACAGTTTTGGACGTTTGTCCGCCCGACTTTCCAGACCGCGGTTCAGTTGTGACAACGCCACCACCGGGCACCCCATTTCTTTGGCCAGCCCTTTCAGCGAACGGGAAATATCCGAGATCTCCAGCGTGCGGTTGTGACTCAGTTCGGGAACCTGCATCAGTTGCAGGTAATCCACCAGGATAAGCCCCGGGTCACCGTATTGGCGGCGGGCCTTGCGGGCGCGGGTACGTAACAAGGACGGGGACAGCCCGGCAGTGTCATCAATCAACATCCGTTCAGGCCAGTCAGTCATGATTTTTTTGCCCGCGACACTGGCCACCCTCTCCCAGTCGCTCTCGGACATGGCGCCACTGCGCAGGTTCTGCAGGGGGACCTGCCCCAGGATGGCAATAAAGCGCAACATCAATTGCTCTTTGGGCATTTCCAGACTGTATATCTGTACCGGTGCCGACGTGGTCTCCAAAGCCGCAATGCCCAATCCCAGCGCAAAGGCGGTTTTCCCCATCGAGGGGCGGGCAGCCACGATAACCAGGTCACCGGGCTGGGCACCGGTGGTCTTCCTGTCCAGTTCCTCCAAACCAAAACTGACGCCACTCAGGTGAGCGCCACCACTGGCATTCAGCGCTTGCACCCGCCCGACAACGTCTTCAAACAATGCGGGGATATCGGCCATGCCCTCGGGGTCGTACTGGGCAGAGGCCGCCTCCAGAGCCGCCTGTGCCAACGCTTGCACCGCCTCGGGTTCAGCCGTGCGCAAGCTGGCCCGGCCGGTCAGTTCCAGTCCGACTTTCTGCAACCGGCGCAAATTGGCATACCGGGCAACATGCCCGGCATAGGCTTCAATATTGGCGGCACTGGGGGTATTTTTTGACAATTCAGCCAGATAGGCAAAATCGACCCAGCCCTGAACCTCCTGTTGCTCCAGGGTCTGCCACAAGGTGATCAAATCAATTGGCTGACTATTCTCAATCAGGGCTTTCATCTGACGGTAAATCTGCCGGTGACTGCCCGAGAAGAAATCGGCTTCTGACAGTATGAGCGCCACATCATCCCACCGATCGTTATCCAGCATCAGACCGCCGAGAACGGCCTGCTCGACATCCATGGAATGCGGTGGCTCAACAGCCTGCACCGGTGGGGCGGACGGTAGGGACGCTTTCGTCATCACACCCCCTCCCGGCACAGAACCCGAGAAGAGTCCGGTCTGTCACCAACAGACGTAAAGGGTGCCGGACCTGCCGTATTCGGAAGTAAACTCCCTGATACTGACTGCCTGAATGTTAACCAGCGTCGGCAAACGTACTGGTTAACGGCGGCCATCAGCATTTTTCTCACCAACAACCTAAAATACGGAGGTCCGACATGGATTTGATTGAAAATCAAGACATGTTTGAAAAGCAGTGCAAACGTTTTTATATGCAGGCCGCAGAGCCGTATTCCGAATACCCCGGAATGGAAGTAATGCACCTTTGTTATCGTTTGCTCTGGCTGGGTGAATGGTTGCGCGAGACAAACAATTGGGTGCACATCCATCCCAAAGAAGCGCTTACATTCGCCCTGATTAAGCAACATCGTTGGAAACCCCAGGACGTGGAAGCCCTGACACCGAAAGAAATGTCGTTGGCATTGACGGATTACTGGGCGTCCTTTCATTCTGATCTCAAGTGGAAAGATCGTTACCGCATAACCGAAAAACAACTCGACGTCCTCGATGACCCGTTCCGCGGAATGAACGCATGGTGTGAACCCTCGCCAGAGTGCCTCGTCTCCTAGTGACTTTTGCTTATCCATGCGGCACATCTCCTTTTGGCTGAGGTGCCGCACATTCAGAACACACGCCGGTTCCCGCTTTTCGGTCTACGGTCAACCACTGGCAGGGACGCCGGGTCACAGTATTGATACAGGCATGATGGTCGTCACACCCACACACTGTGCACGTTGCCAGCCTGAGAGGCCTGGCAGAAGCCCGAAAGAGCCGGCTCATTGCACGCCCTCCCCGGTTGCGACAGTGCCTCGCCCCTTACCACGAGAATGCAACGCAGCCTGCGCTTCAAGGGACAGGATATATTCCGTCAACGACGCTTCCGCGTCTGGGAAAAGGGCACAACTGAGTTCGTAGATAATCCGGGAAGCCGCCGGGGCCTTACGGTCTGGGATGGGGGCAGGCTCCAGACGATGAACGGGCAGACCCAACTTGCTCCCCATGTTGTAGACATCGAGGCGCGTTATCTGAAACGGCAACATCGCGACCGGAAAGACCAATCCCGGGAACCCCGCAGCAACCATGTCACTGATCACCCTCAGGGCTTCGTGGTCCAGCCTGCTGTTGCGCGGATCCATGCGGTTAACGCCCACCCTGACCTGTGGCAGGGGCAATCCAAGCATCTGATACAACGACTGCATCTCGGCAAACATCGACATGGTGCCCCTGAAGAACTCACGGGCATCCGAAATGGCGGGGACGGTGGGGCAGCAGATGATGTCGGACGCAAAGGTTGCTATCTGGGGAAGAACAGAGTAGGCCCCCTGGGTATCAATGATGATCACATCATACTCAGGGAAGGCAGCAATCAGTTGTCTCAACCGGAGCCGTCCATCAGGCGCCGTCAGCAAGTGGTTTTTAAGTTGATCATGGGGATCGTTGGATTTGATCAGATGAAAATTGGGCAGGCTGGTTTGAGAAATAATGGTTTCGGGGGAGGTATCGCGATTCAGCAACAGCTCATAAACGCCGCCGGGGGCTTCCTGAGTCAGCTGATAATAACTGGTAAACAAAGGTTGCGTATCCAGGTCGATGCCCAGCACCCTCAGTCCGGCATCGGCCAAAAATCCGACCGTATTGGCCGCCAGGGTACTTTTACCGCCACCGCCTTTGGTATTGATGAATGAGACAACGCGAGGAGCACGTTTTGTTGCGGATATGTGATTATTTAGCATAACTATGGTTTCCATAATTATGCAAATCAGTTTGTTTTCAGTTAAATTAATTAATAAATCGTTTTATTTTAATTAATTTAAAGTTAAAAAACGCGGTTTCAGATCAGGGGATTGAAAATCCCCGTGTCCTTGGTTCGATTCCGAGTCCGGGCACCACTTTTCTAAAGAACCCGCCTAAAAGGCGGTTTTTTGCTTTCTGAGGTTCTGCCCGCTGATGTCACTGCCCGCTTTCTCCACCCCGTCTGAGCATTTCCCTTAGCAGATACCAACTCTTCCGGTCGCTGCAACTGGAAACAACCAAAACCATTTTCAATCTCCATCGCGTCAATATTCTGATTTTCAGGGTTTTAATCAAAAAAACATTGTCTGAATTATTCATAAAACAGACAATAACCCATATTTATTTTGCGTGTTAACTGACTATGGCCTGCACTTCCCTAAGATGGTAGATAACACTCCGATTTACATCCATTTTGTTGATTATGGCAGGTGATGGAACAATCATTGATGCCAGATAAAAGCATCATTTAGAACATTAACATTTAAGGATGATTTTCAATCATGGCTACTTTCTCAAAAATTTTATTTTTACTGTCTCAAGCATACATTGCTTTAGCATCAGTGCTTTTTATGTCAGGGCATGTTCTTAAAGATCCTATGCAAAATGGTCTTTACTTAATTTATGCGTTAACTTTACCTATCGTTTCCGTAGTGCTTTTTATATTGAGCTGTTGCATCGCATTAAAAAGAAGTAATCTTATATTTGGTATAGCCAATATTATAAATTTCATAATTCTTTTTCTATTGTTTTTATTTAAAGTGGTTGTGTAACAGGAGATATATGCATGAATATAACCGATTATCGTTACGATCGAGTTTTCTCAAGAATGCTTTTTATTGCCAGTAACGCTCATAGTCTCCCGCCACAGAGATCCTCGAATTCCTTGGGTAAAGAAACTCGCTATCGGTGTCTACCCCGATTTCTCTCTTGCTGATACCCGCCTTAAGCGTGATGAGGCGCGTAAAATGCTCACTAATGGCCTCGATCCTAGCGGGCAAAAACAGTTAGAAAAATAAGCTCAAAAAATTACCACTGAGAATACCTTCCATACCCTTACCCTCGAATGGCACGCGCATAAGTGCAATTCCTGGTCCGAGGGATACGCCGAAAGCGCCCTAGAAGCTCTCCAGAAGGGTATCTTTCCGCAACGCGCCCTAACTTCCTTCCATTACACCGACTGTTCATTTTCAGTCAACCTATGCCAGTCGTTTTTTCATCAACTCACCTTTCATCTCCAGCCGGTGAGCATTATGAACTGGCGTGACGGTTGGCAGAACGTCGGTCAGATGGCTGAAATATCCGTATAAGCTATAATGCACTACATCCCAGCAAACAGCGTATTGTCACCAGCACAATCGCTACGCACAGTTTGGTGCAAAAGGTTGGAGTAAGCCGATTAAGACACTTTACCAATAAAGTACAGTGCAAGACTGTACTTTAGTCTATCTATCATTCATTAATAAAATACTTTATTGTTTCAGCATAATAATTAAAGCGTTTCAAATACTAAAAAACCGATCCTGCTTGAAGGATCAGGTGCAAAATTGTTCAATACCAGGGAAATTTCTACTACTACGAATAGTCAATAAGTTGTCAAGTTTTTCTTTACTCGGCGAGCACGTGTAAAACAATATCGTTATTCCTATCATTTCACAACCAATCTATCCTGTAGTTATTTAAAAGATAAAATCAGGATAGTATTTACTAAACTGATAGAATCGGTGACACATCGCCCAAAAATAAGAATAACCTTATACTATAATTTTATTGATTTTTATCAATCCACACAGTTACACGTTCAACATTTATCTTCGATAATTTGCTTGATACTTGCTTACCGGGCTTATATATTCTGATACTGGGGAGTTAAGTGTCACTGCCTCATTTTCATATTATAAAATGCTCAAATCCCCCGCTTATGCTATACTCCTGCCGTTATGATGATTTTTATCAAGGAGGTATCTGGGTGTCCAACTCATTCTTTAACAACTCGACGATCAATACATCCATTAAAAACTATTTGGAGAAAAATCTAAAGGCGTTTAATAATATTAAATATGCCTATGCGATAATGAACAAAAAAAATCCAACTAATTTTGCCATCATCTCCAATAGAACAGAATGGTTTGAGTTTTACACTAAAAATAATTATCAATTCATAGATCCCGTCCTTATTACCGCATCGTGCCGTATTACCCCCTTCCCCTGGGATGAGAATATCATGATCAGCTCAGGATTAAAAATGCCGAAAATATTTGATATGGCCAAAGACTATAACGTCATCAATGGGTATACTTTTGTACTGCACGACCATAATCATAACTTGGTTGTTCTATCTATGATAATGGATGAGTCTTGCGATGACGATATCGAAACATTGATAATAGAAAAGAAAAATGACCTACAAATGTTATTATTAACAGCACATGAGAAATTGATAACACTGTATCAAGAATTTAATAACACAAATCATTTTGAAAAAACAAACCCAAAGGAGTTATTCTCCAAACGTGAAAATGAAATACTTTACTGGGCAAGCATGGGAAAATCCTATCAAGAAATCGCCCTTATCTTAGGGATAAAGCTCACCACAGTAAAATACCATGTGGGTAATGCCATTAAAAAACTAGGTGTTACCAATGCTAAACATGCCATAAGGCTCGGGGTCGAATTGAAGCTCATCAGACCGGTTTTTTCTAGTGCTGAATGATAATGGCCAAACATTTAAGTTTCTATTCAGAAAGGGAGATTTTTTGTTGATGCGTTTTATTAATATATGCTGATTATGCTCATCCACAGGCATATGAATCAGATAAATATTCTGACGCTTCTCTGAAAACCCCTTTTCAACAACAGAGACTTGCCACCCTGAACGTTGGAAAATAATCAACATCGGATGGCTGACAATCGCATAAATACCTTGATAACACAAACTTTTGGCATAATTAACCATAGATAAAAAAAGGATTGAACTGATAGGATGTTCTTGCAGATGAAACCCCTTTATTCGCTCTTTATCAATAAATAAACGACTGGCCTCAATGTAGTTTCCTTTCGGTAAGCTTAATTCTTTAAAATAAGGTTTAAAGGTATCTATTATCATATTAGGAAACTTTGTTTCTATAAATCGTAAACTGCAAATTATAACATCCTTATAGACACCGAGAAGATATGTAGTATTCTTATTGTCATAGACATCAAATTCCATGTTTTTTTCACAACTCACTCTCCAGTTGAGACGGTCTTTAAATGTTATTTTCCTAAGAGAAAATAACTCTCCCGACCTTTTCTTTGACAATGAGTCATAACTTAAATCAAAAAACTCTATCATTATTATACTCCCAAAAATAAAATATAGGCTGTCGTGTTATTATATAAATAGATGCGTAATTATATCAGAGCCAAAATAACAAGTAAATTTAAAACTCATCATACATAACCTTTCAATTCTCTGGGTTTGCATGAATAGTTTATAATATTATTTACACTAAATGATTAAACTTCAAAATAAGCGTATTACGAACATTCCATTAGGAATGGATATCATATTATTTATTACGCTCTATTTATCTGATGTATTATTGACGCTGAGTATTCTGAACAAATTGGTGATCATGGTGATTAATAATCAGGCAGGCTACATGTTTATAGATAATGGTTGTAGAGAACATCTTTTTTAAGCCCATTTCTTAACAAATCTTATATCCTTTTATCGCTGACAGATACCCGTAATCCTATGAGCAACTTAATTTCAGAAATGAATTGGTAGCTCAGGGCCGAAAGTACTGGCGACAGACCAGAAACGGGAATGTTGTATCGATGTGTGAAGCAACGGGTCTGTCGCCGAGCCTACTGGTTGGTGGGGGCTACCCCTGTCGACCTGCCGCTATGAAGCGCAGCGTCCGGCCGCTGATGCGCATCTGTCCGGGCGCATCAGCGAACTGGCGCTTGAGCGCAGGCGTTTCGGTTACACAGAACAGCAGGACGATGTCACTGAAGGATTGGCCAATGACGATGGCCCGATTATCATCGTGTCAGACAATCCTTTTCCATCTAATGGATTTATCAGTTCTTCACAAGATGACAGGTGCCGAACGCGGAGGGGATATGAAAGTCAGGCTTCACAGAATCCGGCGTGATCCAGCTGATCCACTGCCTCTTTTGCCCACCGTGACCGTCAGCGCTGAACTCACCACGAAGAATGGCGCACATCAGCGTTTTATGTGCGTCGTCTTGCCAAAGCTTAAGCTGATCCAGCTCGGCGATATCCACTTTTCCTACCACCCGGTAACCGTTGGCTATCGGCGTAGCAATGGTTTTCAGCGTCCGCCAGTTCCAGGTGGGATCAACCTGACGATAATAGTTAGCGTGGGCGTCGAATATCCGCCCACGGGAGTCCATTTCAGCCGTATAGTAAGGCGTTAACGCCTTACCTGTAGAGAAAAACAACTCGACGCGATCGGAAGCCAGCACGGCCTCATCCTTATCCTCGTGTTCGCCGACCTGGATATCACTGTCTTCAGCATCGAAGCGGAAGTAAATAGCCTGCTGCGTCCACAGTGCACGGAATTTCGTTTCCGGCACCTTTTCTTTATCCCAAGGGAAGCTAAAATCAGTCAGTTGATTAGCCTGTGTCCACACGGCATCCTGCGTAGCCTCCTGCAAAGAGTGGATCTGGTCGGTATACTTTATCTCGTAGGTTTTCGCGGAGCAGAAGCCTGCCGTCAGCAGCAATACCGAGCCGATGCAGAGTTTACATATCATCATTACTTTTTCTCCATATTGGTCAGACAAACAGCCTGAATCAGCTCAGTAAAAACCAGACGCCGGCCAACATCACCGTCAGTGACACACTCAAATGGCGCATCACCGTTCTTCGGTTAACAGCCTTGTCTGTACTGGCCAATTCGTTTTTACGGGCGGCTATACTGCCCAGTAACACCCTGAGCACCAGTACCGCCCCTATCAGTTGAAACGAAGAGAAAATACCGAGCTTAATCAGCAGCAGCAGCAGGGTAGTCACCCCCAGCGCGCTGCGCCCCCAGGCAAGCTGGGTTCGTTCTTTTTGCAAACCGACATCGCGAATAGGCATGTTCACAGCACCAGAGCGATAACCAGCGCCCCCAGTCCGAACATGACACAGGTCAGCAGGCTCAGGCTGTGGCTGTAGCGAAACGGGGCCTCCAGGCGCATCGCCTTCTCGTTCTGATACCAGCGCAAAAAAGCCCAGCCGCCAGTCAGGATCGCCACCAACGCCAGCGTAATAACCAGCCACTGACCATGGCGCATTGCCCCCACAGGATGCTCACGCAGCAGCAAATCCACCCCGACCGCGCTCGCCAGGAATGCCAGTGCGGTACGTATCCACGCCAGAAAGGTGCGTTCGTTGGCGAGCGAAAAACGATAGTCAGGATCTTTGCCCATTTTCATGAGGCGCCCCCCTGTTGCCTGCGCTGCCATACCGTGCGTAGCGCTTTGGACATGCTCTCGGGAGAGACAAGTGCGTTGATTTTAAAGAACAGAACATTAAAAGCGATCATTTGCAGAAGCTGCGGCGTCACCATACCGAGTTTCTCGTGCACCTCGGTATAGCTGTAGGGAATGACGTAATCCACCAGTTGGCTGACCTTGTTTTTTCCGTAACGGGTAATGGCGATGGTTTGCGCACCGCCCTCACGGGCCAGTTGGATCCCCTCAACGACCTCATCGGTTTCGCCGCGCGCCGAGATCGCCATAAGCACGTCGCCCGGTTGCAACAATGAGGCCTGCACCAGTTGGGTATGGTAATCACAGTTAAACTGCACATTCAGCCCACTGCGGATCAGCTTACGGTTAATATCCAGCGCAATCAGCGCTGAGGCACCGATGCCCGTCAGCACGATTTTACGCCCATCGATCAGCACCCTGGCGCAGGTGTCGATAACGAGCGGATCGATAAGAGCCAGGGACTGTTCAATTTTATTGGCAAACAGCTGTTTGGACTTCTCGACTATCTGGCGCGTGCTATCACTGGCGTCAATGCCTTCGTAAACTTCATGGCGGGCGGGGGTTTCCTGCACCCTGGCCGCCGCCAGCCGCAGCTTAAAGTCAGGAAAACCGCTACAACCCAACGCTTTTGCATAGCGGATGACAGACGAATCGCTGATGCCCAGCGCCTGTCCCATTTTAGTGGCGCTCAGGGACGAGAGGTCGAAGCGGTGTTCGATAATAAACCTCGAGATCCGCTGGTCGTTGGCGCTTTTGGCATTCGCCAACGCCATGATTTTGCTGATGATGGTTTCCATAATCTCTTGAATAATCCTGAATGATAACGAGAGCACACCGTGGCCCGCATCTTGGTGATCACTGTTCCAACGGGTCGGTAAACCCGAGGATCATTGCCGCGATAAAACCCACACACCAGGCGCAGAGTACCGCCAGCAGAAATGCCAGGATCTGCCCGGGTCCCACCAATGGCAGCAGCGACAGCCCAGCCGTGCCGAACGGGATGATAATACCGACTTTACAGGCCGCAATCACCGCACCACCCGCCGCACCGCCGATACAGCCAGCGATAAACGGCTTCCCCAGCGGCAACGACACGCCGAACAGCAGCGGTTCGCCAACACCGAGGATCCCCACCGGCAACGCGCCAGCAACCGTTTTTTTCAGGCGCGGGTTCCTGGTTTTCAGATACACATAAGCAGCCGCACCCACCTGGCCCATCCCCCCCATTGACAGGATAGGGAACAGGTAGTTAAGGCCGAAAGTCTCAAGGATTTGTGCATGAATGGGGATCAGCCCCTGGTGTAGCCCGGTCAGCAACAGAAACAGAAAGCTGCCGCCGAGCACCGCGCCAACCACGACCGAACCGGCTGAATGGTTCAACAGTGCCAGTGACACCAGATTACCCAGCCATAAATTAACTGCGTGAGCAGCCGGCTGGAGGATCAGCAACGCTGCCAGAGACGACACCAGAATAGTCACCGTCGGCGTTAAAATCAGGTCCAGGCTCTCTTTACAGTGGCGCCGGAACCACAACTCGAACTTTGCGGCGAACACACACACCAGCAGAACAGCGAAAATCCCTCCTCCCCCCGGCATTAAAGAGAAGCCAAACAGTTTTATGCTGGCGAGATCCGGAGCGGCCAGTACCGCGGCCATAACCGCGCCGATGGCAGGCGAGGCCTGTAGCTCTTTCGCGGTATTCATGCCAATCATCACGGCCAGCACGGTGAAGACCGCTTTACCGATCACCGTAAGCAGGAGGAATAAATCCTGGTGACTGGCGGCAAATTCCGGTGAAATCAGTTTCACCATGTTCACCAGGCCAAGCACCAGACCACAACCGATCAGAGCCGGGATCGTTGGCACGAAAATAGCGGCCAGGGTATTTAGCGAGCGGCGTACCGAAAACGGTTTAGGTGCCTCATCCACCGCCGCTGATGACGCGCCGTTGCCCGCGCCCTGCATACGTTTATTCAATACACCCGCCACTTTGGCGGCAGTACCGGCACCGACAATCACCTGATATTGTTCCCCCGCATCCACCACGCCTTTGACGCCTTCCACCTTGCGCAAGGCTTCGTGATTAAACTGGCTCCGATCCCGGAGCACAATACGCACCCGGGTCATGCAGTTGATCAGCGTGGTGACATTGCCAAAACCACCAATATTTTCCTCGATGGCGTCGGCGATCCGCTCCAGATGTTCGATTTTACTTGTCACGGGCGGCTCCTCCGATTAGTTGATCCTTCAACGCGACGAAAGGCTGTGCGGCCATTTCCCGCGCGGCTTCTGGCGCGAGGTTTAACCTGTTGCACAGCACCGCCGCACGTACGATGTAATCCACCGACCCCAGCAGGTCACAGGCCATCTCTTCATCAATGCCGCAAATCCGGGCCACCATATACTCCGCACGACGGTACAGTTTTTCGTTCGATGCCTTCACGTCAATCATAAAATTGCCGTGTACCTTACCAAGCTGAGTCATCACGGCGGTACTGAGCATCCCCAGCAACATTTTTTGTGCCGAGCCGCTTTTCATGCGGGTGGAGCCGGAAAGCGCTTCAGCCCCCACATCAGGCGCGATAGCAACATCCGCCCCCTCAGAAATCACGCCGGGTCCACGGGTGGTCAGGGCGATGGTTTTCGCACCGATTTTCCGGGCATAATCAAGTGCAGCAATGACAAACGGCGTACGCCCGCTGGCAGCAATGCCCACCACCACATCCTCTGGCCTCAGACCCCGACGACACAGTTCCGCCACGGCCGCCGCCCCGTCATCCTCCACGTTTTCCACCGCACACAGCATCGCATCCACTCCACCGGCGATCACCGCCTGCACCAGATTCGGGTCAATGCCGAAGGTCGGTGGGCATTCAGCGGAGTCCAGTACGCCCAGACGCCCGCTGGTTCCGGCTCCGATGTAAAACAGCAGACCACCGCGGCACATCTGCGCAACGATCAGCCGTACTGCCTCTTCTACCTCAGGTAGAACTGCCCGGATCGCCTGCGGAACGCGGGCGTCATGTTCGTTAAGTAGCGCGAGCATATCCCGTAGCGGCAGATCCGACAGACAGGCGGTTTCAGCGCTCTGTTCCTGGGAAATGGTGAAAGATAACAGATCCATAGTTTACCTCGACTAAATTCGACATTTTAAGTATACATAATTGTCGATAATCGACAAAAAAGAAGAGAAAAATGTGAGGAAACGCATAAAATCCGCGCAATAAGCAGGAGAAATTGTAAATTCAAGCTGAAGGGACGAATGCCAATATAAGGGGCGGGGTTGCGTACATTTTCAGGCAAACGAGCATACGGGCTGATGGCTGAAGGCCTGGAAACCCAAAGGTTGTTAAATATTGAGCAAACGGTTCCATTGCCTAACCAACCAGTAAGAAAGTCTGTGTCGGAATTGATGGTAAACATATAGTGAATGATATTGTGAATACCAAACTGGCATAGTGTAAGTTATTAAATGTAAAAAGGCGTTCATATAAACGCCTTTTTTACATAATTCAATTTATGCATTAATTATAAATATGGTTGAAATTACCGTTAAGATATCTGGTTAAAACTATTATTCACGTAAATCTTCGGCGATTAAATAAATAATAGAATGGCTAAAAGTAGCAAAATTCAATCGTGGTTCAAATATGTAGTTCGAGTTGTTTTACAGCCAATTCAGGATAGTGCTGCATACGATCTAAAGCGTCAGCATACCTTGGCATGCCATAGGCTGCCCCAACCCTTTCCACACTGACAGATGCATAAGCCGAGGCAAATAATGCTGCTTTTTCAATTGGTTCACCTGATGCCATTCGTGCTGCTAATGCACCATTAAATGCATCGCCAGCTCCCGTGGTATCTTTAGGTTGCGCAGGGTAAACCGGTATCCAAAACATAGCGTTATTTGTCGAGAGCAATGCGCCCTGCATACCTAAGGTGATAATTAACTGTTGAACTCCTTTTTCATGCAATACAATGGCAGCACGTTGGGCGCTCGGTAGATCATTGACTTCCACACAGGTTAATAACGTTGCTTCAGTGCTATTGGGAGTAATTAAATTAACTTTGCTGAGCAACGAATCACTCACTTTTTGCCAAGGCGCCGGATTGAGAATAACGTAAGTATCAGCAGCACGAGCGGTATCTATCATTCGCTGTATAGCGTTGAGGTTATTCTCAAGCTGTATAAGCAAAATATCTGCGGCAGCCACCGTGGGCTGGCAGCGTGTCACTTCTGCGGCTGTTACCGTTAGATTAGCGCCTGGATAGACTGAAATCATATTCTCTGCGTCGTTACCCGCAACATAGATGAGTGCATTGCCTGTTGGCTTTTCTTTGCAGGTAAAAAGAGTGATGGCATCAAATCCGGTGTTTTCTAAATGTCGGCGAGCAAAAAGACCGAAATCATCATTACCAATTTTGCCAATGTAATGAACCCTGGCTCCAGCACGCAAAGCTGCGGTAGCCTGATTGGCACCTTTACCTCCTGGGCCCATCATACTGCTTTGTGCCGTCAGCGATTCACCAGGCCTTGGGAAGCGTGTCATTCCCGCTACAATATCAAGATTGAATGAACCAAAAACACACACTTTACCTTTCATGATATTCTCCCGAAATGCCGCTCAGCTGCCAGACAGGCTCCACGGCACCCAGTGTGATCGGTTGAATCACTGAAAATAATTTTCAACCCGTTACGTGTTACCGGTGGCCGAAGATGTTGGACTATCTGTTCCCGCAGGCTGGCCAGAGGGAAATCAATCATTGATAACACTCCACCGCCAAGAATCAGGCATTCAGGATCGAGAATATTCATCTCTGTGGCTGCGATTTTAGCAAGCCTCTTGATAAAGTCTTTTAGTTCAGGATGGTTATGATGTTGGGTAAACAGTTGCGACATGGGAGTGTCAGGGACATTGAGATGCGCCCAGTTGCTCAACCAATGGCCTGACGTTGTCGTCTCTGCACAACCGAAATTACCACAGGGGCAGAGATGTTCTCTGTCGGCTGATGTGCTTCCTACCAAAGGAATATGCCCTAGTTCACCTGCGCCACCGTATGCACCGTAATAAAAATGACCATTTAACCACAGGCTGTTACCCATCCCGGTTCCCAGATATAGGCCAACCGCATTTTGTGGCAGGTGCTCTAACTGCATTAAATCCCACAGCATCAGATGATTAACGTCTTTATCCATTGCAACTGGAATACCAATCATTTCCGTCAGAAGCTGGGCTGCCGGTTGGTTATCCAATGCCTGAATAAAAGGTAAAGATAACACTTGCTGGCGATCTCGACTTAATATCCCCGGCAAACCAATCATAACTCCATTGACTTGCTGATTTTCCAATACGCTCTGAATCAATGTTGCCAGAGTTGGCAGAGCGTTATTTGCCTGTGACCAGCTACTGGTGGCTATTTTGTGGAACCCCAACCACTGATGTTGATCATCCATCATCAAGAGCCTGGTGCTGGTACCTCCTATGTCTATACCCAGCCAGGTTTGTTTCATGCTGATTCCCTTAGCACGCGTACCGCCTGCTTAATATTTTGACTCATTGAGTCCCAGGCAGTCTCCAGATTATCATCCAGGTTAAACAGCCCTGAGGTACCAACAATTAAAACTTCTGCGCCAGCGTCTAATAATGTTGAATAAGTCTTCTGATTACAGGAACCATCAATTTCAATCAGGTATTTATATCCATTCTGTTGTTTCAACGCTTTCAGCTCTGCAATTTTTTCTACCATCTCAGCGATAAAAGGTTGGCCCGCATAGCCTGGGTCCACCGTCATTACAGTGATCTTATCTAGCAAGTGTATGTAATGATGGATAAAAGAAACTGGCGTGGCCGGGTTCAGAACTATTCCTACCTTCTTATTTAAGGTACGAATCTGATTAATCACGCGGAAGGCATCCTTATTGATGGTTTCCGCATGGGGGCAGATATAATCCGCACCTGCTTTAGCTACTGCGGCGATAAAGTCTGTAGGTTCTTCCACCATTAAATGCACATCAATCATCAAAGGCGTATGGGGCCGGATTTGTTCAATAAAAAAGGGTGATAGAGTAATGTTCTTAACGTAGTGCCCATCCATAATGTCCACATGCAGAAAGTCAGCACGAGTATTAAGCACTGCGAGTTGCTGCTTAATCTCCATCAGGTTCATACACATCAGTGAGGGGGATATTTTGATAGTCATCATATTTCCTTTTTATTTGTTAAATTGACTTGGCGTGCCACCTCAGCACTGCGGCGCATTGCGCGGTATTCCGAATAGCGAGCATTGAAAAATTTAACTGCCAGTACGACGATCAGCACCGCCCCCCACATAGCGAGGCTGAAATGCTGGCTAATATTCATCAGGTTGAAACCCGTTGATAGAATTTGCAGAACGACTAACGAGAGAACTACCCCACTGACTCGGCCAAAGCCGCCATTGGGATCAGTCCCCCCGAGAATGATCGCGAGTACTGTCAACAGCAGGTAAGAGTCCCCATAACCCATACGTGCCGAGTTAAAACGCGCCATCATGACTAATCCCGCCAGCACGCAGAGCAGGCTGGATATCACATACACCAGAATTAGCATGCGGTGGGTATTTATGCCGCTGAACCAGGTCGCATTGATATTGCTGCCACCCATGTAGATACATTTACCTGCGCGTGTTTTACCAAGAAACAAAGCCATGCCTCCGGCGGCGGCGAGAAAAAGATAGAGTGGTAGTGGTATACCCAACAGCGTGTCAGCGCCGAGTGACCGAACGACATCGGGCATACCGGTCAGGGCACTGCCTTTTGTTAGGTAAATACCGATCCCTTTTACTGTCATCATGGTTGCAAGTGTGACAAGAATCGGGTGTGCGCCAATCCGCGTCACCATTAGACCGGTGATAATACCAATGAATGTGGCGATAACTGCCGCGCCAATAAGCCCGACAAGCAACCAGAGTAATTGCATCCCGGTACTCGCATCAGGGGGTAAGAACTGCAACAGCACCCAGGCAATAAATAAGCTCGTTATATTTGCTGTAGCAATGATGCAAAGATTGAGTCCACCGCTAAGAATTGCGATAAACATTGCCAGAGTAAGCAGGCCCAGTTCCGGTAACTGGAAGGCAATACTCATAAAAGTTGGTGCAGTTAAAAAGCGGCCGGGTAGTAATATGCTGAACATCATTACCGACAGAAGAATGAGCAGCAGCAATCCACCAGTAACGCCGTCCGGTTTAAATTTTTGTAGTCGTTTCATCTTATTCTCCTGAAAGTCAGACGAAGCTGACATCGGTTTCTTTACGCTTTTTGTAATGGGTAACGGCAATGGCCAGCATGATCACGCCACCAATTACGATGTTCATAAAGTAGTCAGAGACGCCAATAAGATTCAGGCCATTTTTCAGGATGGCGATCAGAAATACCCCCATCAATGTGCCGACAACGGTGCCTTTCCCCCCCATCAAACTCGCTCCGCCAAGGACTGTCGCGGCCAGCACGTCAAGCTCCCGCCCTACCAACGCATTAGGAACAACTTCCCCCATGCGATAAACCTGTACCATCCCGCCAATCGCGGCTAATGCCCCCAGATAGCCATAGGCAAATATGTGGATCAATCCGACGCGAATCCCTATTCGGCGGGCAGACTCCTGATCTCCGCCTACCGCATAGAGCTGGCGACCGAGGTGCGTTTTATTGAGTAATATCCAGGTCAGCAGAGTGATGCCGAGCATGACAATAAGTGGAAGACCAATCTGGAAATGTTGCCCGTGGAGTTGAAACGGCAGCACGCTGCGCAGAGTTACCCACCATTCAGGTAAGGAATACAGGCTTCGGCCATCAGTCAGCCACATAAGAATGCCGAACAGCAGTGACTGCATGCTGATGGTTATGATGATCGACACAATGCGTAACGAATAAATCAATACCGCATTGACCATGCCAAATAGTGCGCCGCAGAAGACTGCGAGTAAAAGACTTAAAAAGGCGTTATCAAACTGAAACTGGATGAATAGCGTAGCAATCAGGTATTGCACCACGGATGCTACAGCCGCAAAGGAAATATCGATACCGCCCGTCACTAATACGACGAACAGGCCCAGGGCAAAGATACCTGTAACAGCGTAGCTTTCGGTAAGATCCAGTAGATTTTGCACGGTTAAAAACTGGTCACTGGCAAAAGAGAAAATGATGAAACAGCACAGTAGCACCCAGGCAAGCCACCCTTGGCTGGATTGTGGTTTGAAAAAGGATAAGTTAGGCATTGATTACCTCCGCCAACGTCTGTTGTTCCACGCTGCTCGGCTGGTATTCGGCATTTACAGTACCATTTCGGAAATGCAAAATACGGTCACAGTTGTAATAGACTTCAGGCACTTCGTCAGAGATCAGGATGATTGCTAATCCCTCCTGAGCTAACTGGTGGATCAGGCGGTAAATGCTGGCTTTAGCCCCCACGTCTACACCGACTGTTGGTGAGTCAAGAATCAGGATTTTAGGCTGTGTTAACACCCATTTTGCGAGCACAATTTTTTGCTGATTCCCCCCGGAAAGGGTAGCGATGGCATGATTAGGGTCGGCGACTCGAACCCCCAACTGGTTGATCCATTCAAGAATTAGCTTGTTTTTTCGGTATTCATCGATCAAATGAAAGCGATTACGTAGTTGATCCAGAATCGAAAGAACCATGTTGTCAGCTACCGACTGTTGTTGTATCAACCCTAAGGTCAATCGGTCTTCTGAAACGTAACCAATCCCTCCTTTAATCGCATCTTCGTGGCTGCGAAACTGGACGGGTTTACTGTCGAGCCAGATTTTCCCACTATCTGGTCGTGTCATGCCAAACAGCGACAGTGCCAATTCTGTTCGGCCAGAACCCAGCAGCCCGCAGAGTCCAAGAACTTCACCTTCATAGAGTTTGAAGTTGACGTTCTGATATTGCCCTGCTCGCGTTAAGTTCTCGACTTCGAGTAATGCCCGCCCAAGATTGGCATTGGGAGCCTTTAACTGATAATCAAGTTTCAATCCTGTCATCAATTCAGTGAGGCGGTGGCTGTCAATTTCACTTGCTGGCCAGGTGCCAATTTTTCGGCCATCACGTATCACAGTGACTCGGTCTGAGATTTCCAAGACTTCGTCCAAACGGTGGCTGACAAAAACTACGCAAATATTTTTATCTTTCAGATAACGAACAGTACGTAATAGCTGATTGACTTCGGTACGGGTAAGGGAGGCCGTTGGTTCATCCATAATCACCAACCGTGCCTCAGCGACTAATGCGCGACAGATCGCAACTTGCTGACGCTGAGCAATCGATAACTCAGACACCGTGGTATCCAGATTCAAGTTAAATTGCAGCTCGTTGATAACGCGTTCTGCGGTTTGACGAAGTTGTTTAACGCGGTACCAGCCGAGTAAACTGTTTAAGTTATGTTCGAATGCTATGTTCTCTGCCACACTAAGATTTGGAAATAACGAAAGATCCTGATAAATCACCTGAATACCAAAATCATGTGCTTTTTTAGGCGTTAAACGGGGAAAGCGTTCGCCCTTGCCAAGGGTAATAGTGCTGCCACTATCTGGGGCATGAACCCCGGAAATAACCTTGATTAGCGTGCTCTTACCACAGCCGTTAGTACCGGCCAGGCAGTGCACTTCTCCTGCCATTAACGACAGCGATATCTCACTTAATGCGCGGTGGCCACCGAAGGTTTTCGACAGGTTTTCTAGCGCAATCAGCCGGTGTGGTTCGATACGAGTCATCGCTTACAGCCCCAGTTTTACCAGTTTTGGCAGGTTAGCTTTATCCAAACTTTCGGTGCTATTACCTAAGATCGTGTGCCCTTTCTCGTCGACTTTGACTTTGCCTAGCCCTTCAATCGTCATTCCGTCAGTAATCGGTTCTTTCTTTTGCATCATGTCGGCAACGCGGATAAATACTTCGCCAGCGGTCATTGGGTTCCAGATATAGCCGCCTTTAATCGCTCCACGATTAACCAAGGAGGCACCCTGCCCCGGGCTGAAGGCCCCGATTACACAAACCTGGTCTGTTTTTTGACGCGTCATCACAGCTCGGCCCGCGCCAATAGGGCCACTGGAACCGAATGCCAAAATCCCTTTCATGTCAGAATATTTCGACATCAGTTCATTAGTGGTACGGATGGAATCATCTAAGGATTCACCAACACCAAATTTGTCAGAAACCAACTCCATCTTTGGGTAATGTTGTTTTTGATATTCAAGGGCGGCATCGGTCCATTGGTTATGCAGTGGGACTGTCAGACTCCCCACGTACATTGCGTATTTGCCTTCTTCGTGCATGCATTCCGCCAACGCTTTCATGTTGGTGATGCCATAAGAAGCCGAATCCACCAATTCAAAGTCCCAATTGGCATATTTTTGGCCCGGTGATTCGTGGGTAATGACTTGAATTCCAGCCTCTTGAGCTCGCTTCAGAACGGGTTCAAGCACTTTGGGGTCATTCGGTACAACACCGATAATGTCAACTTTCTGTGCAATTAAATCTTCGATGGCACGAACCTGAAGAGCTGGATCAGCGGAAGTGGGTCCAACTTGCCAAGCATCAATACCGCGTTTAGCGGCTTCGCTTTTAATTCCAGCTTCCATGGCGTTAAACCATGGAATACCCCCAATTTTTACCACGATACCCATGCGCAATTTCTCTGCTGAGTGGACGTAAGTGGTAGAAAACAGAGTGAACAAGGTACAGGTAATAAGTGTTTTTTTCATTTTAATCTCCGGTCGTTATTTTAATAATGGATTTATGAATTAATTATCTGCGTTGGTTGAGAACGTTGAGAGCAATCAATGATATTGACTCCGTTCCATGCTAACTCTTGTTTTAATTCTTTATCTTTTATGCTGTCTGTAATTAAGAAATCTACATCTCGGTAGTGGCAAATCCGTGCAAATGATGGATGAAGAAACTTACTGGAATCCATTAGTAAATATTTTCTTTCCGAGGCGAGCAACATTTGCTGCTTCAGATGAGCATTATTTTCATGCCCTTCTCGAAGATACCCATCGTTGTCTAAACTTCTGCAAGAAAAAAAGACTTTATTGATTAAAAAGTCTTTTAATGGTTTTTCGGTTACCAGGCCATTAAAGTCTTCATAACGTATTGAATATTCTCCGCCGAGACATATTGTGCGGATATTACTTTTAGGTGCCAGCGTTTGAACGGCACGTAAAGAGTTGGTTAATACCGTTAACTCGATATCGGGTAACTGGCGAGACAAAAACCAACATGTCGTACTGCTATCAAGCAATATACAGTCGCCAGGGCTCACAAAATCCAGTGCGCGTTTTGCAATCTGCATTTTTTGTTGAATATTTTCATTTATACGTTGATTAAATGACAACGCATGTTCATCGGGAGCTGTTTTATTTGATATAGAATTACCTTGATTTTTCCGAGTAATAACTGCTCCACCGTGTGTACGATATAAAAGCCCTTTTTTCTCTAGCGTTGCCAAGTCTCGTCGAATTGTTTCCTGTGATACCTGAAGTAATTCAACCAATTCAAAAACCAGAATGCGGCCATTTTTATTTAACTCTTCAAATATCTGACGCTGACGTTCAATTGGCATCATGGTGACCCCCGATTTCGATCCAAGATAGTAAATTATCCGGAGTGCAGAACGTGCCCGACGTATCAGTCCAAGGGTGACAAACTGCCCTCCTCCAGTTAAGTGATTTGAATCAAACAAAAAATGAAAATTAATTATATTCTCATTAAATTTGTTAGATACAAATCACACTAATGCGGCTAATAAAGCAATTAAAAACCATTCATGATGCTGAGAAAAATTTGGCTTCATCGCCATATCATGCCCGAATATGACCGAATATGTGGGTTTGACCGTTTCGCGTATGATGAGAATGGTGATTTCTTTGAGAACGGCAGGCTTTGAGCACCTTTGCTCAGCCTGCTACGCTCAAGTTTGGCAACCGACTGAGCGTATCAGGCTGAAGGTAGAATGGGAGGGCGAACATCAAAAAGGGTATGATTTTTACCGAGCAGAAGTAAAGGCGGGTTCTGTGAGAATCCTTGCAAAATACAGAAGAACCTTCTGGGGGGAATGCCTATCTACAATACCTATCGCATCCCCCCTATTTTGATAAGATGGCCGCAATGCCGCGTTCTAACATCGGCATAGCGCCTATTACCCTGTATCAAAAAAGATTATTTACCTTTATCCGAGTTAATCACTTCACGTATACAGTTGAGCAAAGCGTCGGTCGCGGGCGAATTCAAGGCTCCTTGGCGAGTCATCAGGCCGATCTCTCGTCGTGTACCTGCAAGATTGATAGATAAGGGCACAAGAATGCCTTCTGATACTTCATAATCCAGTTGATGCGAAGAAACCGCTGCAACCATATCAGAGCCAAGCAGCAGCGCGCGGACCACGGCGGGATCGCCACTTTCTACTACTGGTTTGGGTGATGCTAACCCCATTTTATCAAATGCGGCTTCCAGCAGATGGCGCGATGGTGCGTGGTTGCGGGGTAGAACCCATTGAATATCATTCAATTCCTGATTTTTTATCGCACGACCAGAGAGCGGATGATTGGGGCGTGCCAGCAGAATCAACTCTTCTCCAAATAGCATTTCGCTATGGATATCTAAAAGGGTTTCCTCATTACGCAATGCGCCAATAATGAAATCAATATCACCAGCACGCAGCTCTGTCAGCAGAGCCGTAAATCCACTCTCATTAGTGACCATTTTTATGCCTGGATGACGAGAAATAAGCTTAATCATGGCTTGCGGCAACAGACGAGCCCGGCTTAATGGCAAGGCCCCCACGCGAACAGAACCGGTCAATGCCCCTCTATGCGCGGTGATTTCCTCTGGAATATGATGGAGCGAGTTCAATGCCCGGCTGATACAGGGAGCGATTTCATGACCGGCAGGCGTGGGTATCATCCCTTTTGGCGTGCGATGGAACAAAGGCATGCCAGCCCCCTTTTCCAAGACTTTCAACGCTGCGCTTACCGCCGACTGGGTGATATCCAATGCCTGCGCGGCAGGCAGAGTGTGATGCTGGCGATAGAGAGAAAGAAAGATCTGCAACCGACGTTCGTTATACAACCATATAGGCTCAATATCTTCTCCCCCCTGCTCGTCGCGTTGTTGCAGCCGACGCAGCAATGCCGGAACTCGAATCAACTCTTCCATGGCAGAATGAGCTCTTGGGAGAATGAGTTTGCCTAAATCTGTTAACAGCATGCCTTTAGCGTGACGCTCAAATAATGAGATGGCTAAAGTGTGTTCAAGATCACGAATAGAACGAGTAATCGCTGACTGTGTGCGAAATAAATTAAGCGCAGCCAAAGATGCAGCACCCTGCTTAGCCGTCATGCAAAATGCTCTTATTTGCATAATTTTTATTGAGTTATGTTCATTCTTTTTCCGCATTTTTCGTCGCATTATTTTGCTTTATATTTTCAGCATAAATAAAACTTGTCGCTCGGGCAATAAAACTCACTATTTCCCACTAATTAAGCCATGCCAGAATTCCAAACAGATAAAGCAGGAAAAAAGGAAAATAATATGGCAATAATTTCACAAAAAACGGCCTTGGTGGTTAGCGCTCATTCGGCTGATTTTGTCTGGCGTGCTGGCGGAGCTATCGCTTTGCATGTTGAACGAGGCTATCAAGTGCACATTGTCTGCCTTTCTTACGGCGAACGTGGGGAGTCTGCCAAATTATGGCGCAAAGGCAGCATGACGGAGGAAATAGTAAAAGCGAGCCGCCACGCTGAAGCGGAAGCGGCGGCAAATGTGCTTGGTGCCAGCATTGAGTTTTTCGATATGGGCGACTATCCGCTACGGGCAGATAAAGAAGACCTGTTCCGCTTAGCGGACGTATTCCGCCGCGTACAGCCTCATTTTATCCTCACTCACTCGTTGGCCGATCCCTATAACTACGATCACCCCCTGGCAGCCAACCTGACCCAAGAGGCCCGTATTATTGCTCAGGCGGAAGGATACCGACCGGGTGAAACCATCATTGGCGCTCCGCCGGTGTACTGCTTTGAGCCACATCAGCCGGAACAATGCGGCTGGAAACCCGACGTCCTGCTGGATATCACATCAGTATGGGAGAAAAAATATGCTGCCATTCAATGCATGGCCGGCCAGGAACATTTATGGGAATACTACACGCGTGTGGCATTGCAGCGTGGGGTACAGGCGAAGCGCAATATCGGTATTGCCAGCAACCAGATCATCATTCATGGGGAAGGTTATCAAAGCCTCTTCCCGCGCGTAACGGAGGATCTGTCATGAACCTGATTAATATGAAAGGCGTGGTAGTCACACATATTGAACGTGCGGAACGCTCTCTGCTACAGCGATTCGCTGAATACGGGGTAGCGACAGTGCATGAAGCCCAGCAGCGCCAGGGTTTATTGGATAGGCGCATTAAACCTATTCAGCAAGGGCGCTGTATTGCTGGCAGTGCGGTGACGGTGTTGGTTACACCCGGAGATAACTGGATGTTCCATGTGGCCGTAGAGCAGTGCCAACCAGGCGATGTGCTGCTAGTGGCGCCAACCTCTGAGTGCCATGATGGCTTTTTTGGCGATCTGCTCGCAACCTCATTACAGGCACGAGGCGTAGTGGCCCTGGTTGGGGATATTGGTATCCGCGATAGCCAGACCCTGCGTGAAATGAACTTCCCTGTGTGGTCGAGTGCGGTTTGGGCTCAAGGCACGGTGAAAGCCACGCTTGGCTCGGTCAACGTGCCGGTGATCTGCGCAGGCCAATTGGTCAACCCCGGCGATATTGTCGTGGCAGACGATGATGGCGTAGTGATTGTGCCTGGGAAGCAGGCGATTGCCATTGCAGATGCCGCACAGACACGGGGGGAACTAGAAATAAGCAAACGCCAGCGTTTGGCTAACGGCGAACTCGGGCTGGATATCTACCAAATGCGTGAACCCTTGGCAAAAAAAGGGCTACGTTACGTCAATAACCTTAACGATTTAACGCTATAAGAATAAATAAGCCCGAGCTCTGCAACCGGATAGCATACCTATCCGAAGTCTTTAAGGATTGGGCAGCCCATTAAATCAGCCAGCAATAACAAAGATATTGACGTTTATCGAATGCCAGTAAGTTTCAGTATTACAACACCTTGGAAAGGGGAAACTACAGCATGAAAAATAAGATCTGGAAATTATGTATCCTAGTAATGATACCGCTTATAATCTGGTTTATTCCACCACCAGAAGGGTTGACAGAGGCATCATGGCGTCTGTCTGGATTCTATCTGGCTGCTATTTGTGGCCTTATTTTAAAGCCGTTTTCTGAAGCGGTAGTGTTGTTAGGCGTTGTAGGTTTTGCAGGATTCTTCCTTAATAACACCGGTCAAATACTGGTTGGATATGCAACATCAACAGTCTGGTTAGTGTTTGCTGCCTTCGGTATCAGTATTTCTTTTGTTAAAACGGGATTAGGGCGGCGGATTGCGTTTCACATGATCCGCTTCTGTGGTGGGACAACGCTTCGTCTCGGGTATGTGACCGCTTTCCTGGAGTTTGTTATTTCTCCTGTAACGCCGTCGAACACGGCACGAAGCGGAGGGATTGTCTTCCCCATCATCCTATCAGTAGTAAAAGCGTTGGGGTCAGAACCCGGCGATACGGCAAAGAAAGCGGGCTCTTATTTGATGTCCAATATCTACTTTGTCATGAAGGTCAGCAGTTTTATGTTTATTACTGCGATGGCACCCAATTTACTGGCTGCTGATTTCGCTGCAAAAATTCTGGATATTCATCTTGACTGGGGTGTTTGGGCTCTCGCCATGATAGTTCCCGGCCTGGTATTACTGCTTATTGTTCCCGCAGTTGGCTATTATCTTGATAAACCAGAATTAACCAAAGTGGATAACAAAAAAATTGCGGATGAAGGTTTGACAGAATTGGGGCCGATAACACGCAATGAAAAACTTTTAATAGGTATCTTTGTTTCAGCCCTTCTCGGTTGGGCAATGCCCTCCATCCTTGGGCAATTGTTTGGCATCACGCTCAAAATTGATGCAACAGCGGTTGCCATTATGGCAATGGCACTGTGTATTCTGTTAGGTGTCATAAAGTGGGATGATGTGCTTCAAAATAAAGGCGCTTGGAATACGCTACTTTGGTTTGGCGGTATCATTGGTCTGGCAAGTGCGCTGAGTAAAGAAAAAGTATTTGATTGGTTAGCTAATTTAATACAGAGCAATGTCGATTTTGGGCACAATCCATTTATTGCATTAACGATTATCGGCTTCCTGAGTATTATCATCCGTTATTTCTTTGCTTCTGCCAGTTCATACGCCATTGCCATGCTTCCCGTGTTCCTCACCGTAGGTAAAGTTGCGGGCGCCGATCCCATGGCTCTGGCTCTGGTCTTAGCTGCAACCAACTCTTACGGCGGTGCATTAACGCACTATGGCGGCGGCTCAGCCCCCATTATTTTTGGCGCTGGCTATAGCAATGTAAAACAATGGTGGGTCTCTGGAGCAGTTATTGCAACGGTATGTTTTATTGTGACAATGACTGTCGGTTATATTTGGTGGGAGTTACTGGGTTTTGTTAAGTAACATTGCTTACCAATAGATTTATTCAGCCAATTTAAACGTTATATTGCCACTAAAGGCAAGGGGTTCTTGTTTTTAGTGGCATGCCTGTTGAGGTATTTTAACCATGGAGATACATATAATGAAATATACGAATGTAATCCTTTGTATGAGTATCGCCAATCTTAGCGCTGCGGCGCCGGTAGCTATTTCGTCCAATCAGCCAACGACTCTGCGGATCATTTCTTCGATGGCCACTCGTCAGCTTTTGACCGAACTTACAGAGCAATTTGAGCTACAGTCAAAATACCGGATTGAGCTTGAGTCAATGGGGGGCGTGGATGCAGCCAAATGCGTAGAGGCTGGCGGAGTCTTTGATGTGGTGATCCTCGCTGCCAGCGCGATCAACAAGCTGATTGATTCAGGCAATATTTTGCCTAATAGCCGTGTTGATCTGGTTAAGTCAGGCGTGGCGATGGCGGTGAAAGAAGGGGCACGAATTTTTGATATCAGCAACGAGGCAAGGGTAAAACAGGCCGTTTTAGCAGCCAAAACGATCGGTTACTCAACCGGCCCGAGTGGCACATACCTGACTGAACTTTTCGAGCGCTGGGGAATTGCTGAGCAAGTTAAAGAGCGTCTTGTAAAAACCCCACCCGGAGTCCCTGTTGGTTCTCTGGTCGCTAAAGGTGAGGTGGAGCTTGGATTTCAGCAGCTTAGTGAACTACTACATCTGAAAGGCATTGTGATCCTTGGGCCTCTGCCCGCAGATATTCAGATAATGACTCATTTTTCAGCTGGTATCCCTGTTAATTGCAATCAGCAAGAAGCCGTTAAAGTACTGCTGAGTTTCCTTACATCGCCTACGGCTACAGAAGCCAAAATCAGGAACGGTATGGCACCGCTCTGAGCAAGCTCATTTTCAGCCCCTGTTGCAGACAGCCGCTTAGGGTAAACTCACTCTCAAACTAACGATCTGAAAGGCCGAAACAAGATGCCGATCAGCAAGTATAATATTCATGCCGGGCATAATTTTCGGTATGTACCTCCAAGCGCAGCTAAAGAAACACAAGGTATTTCCATGTTTATAAGAATTGCTGATATAGCCGATGTTGCTGAAATGTTTCGTGTCCGGCTCAGTGTAAATGAAAATAAAGCAACCATGGCTGATTTAGCCAAGTACGGGGTAACGCCAGAATCTCTCCCCAAAATGTTATTGAATAACGGCCGCGGGTGGGTAGTGGAGATTGATGGAGTAATAAGAGCTTTCGCGATGGCTGACGCTGATAAATCGACAGTTTTTGCATTATTCATAGAGCCAGGTTACGAAAGACAAGGCATTGGTCGCAAACTCATGAATGAAGCAGAGAAATGGCTTACCGAGATGGGGTGTATACAAATTTGGCTCGAGACAGACAGAAATCCACAGGTACGAGCGAACGGTTTTTACCGCCATATTGGCTGGACTGAGAGTAACATCCAGCCTGATGGGCAGGTTAAATTCATTAAAATTATTCATAGCAGATAACTACCATCTCAGCATTAACCGAATGTTACGGTTTTCCGTAATGCATTAAAAGAAGCTCTAATCTGGAATTCTATCTCTTCTTTTTCGTGCCCCCCAGAATGGTAAGCAAGAAAGATAAAACCGCCAGCAACAACACAGGATGGGCAAGTGTCATCTTTGCAATGAGCCTCAATTCTAGCGATCATGATGTTATTAACATTGCTTTTGTATGGGTTATAAGAGAATTTTTATTTATACATGTATCAATAAAAAATGGAATATACAGATGCTGTGACAATACAAACCAGGAAAATCCCAATTAAGCCTTCCTGATCATACTTAATCAAAATCTATATCATAAAACGTATACTTAATATTTTTTATAAATTCGACAATTTGGAGCGACCTATCATCTATATTTTGATAAATCAAACAGTCCTTCTCCAATTGATTTACAATACTTAAGCAATGTTCATCTTTCTCATCCATTGCGTCATAAAACTCCTGATTGCATAAATCAAACATTCTTGAAAAAAGTGAGTTAGATACTTTGCTCTGTGACCTGGCGCGTGCATTGTAACGATATTGGGCTCGTATCTCTTTGTTTTCACCGAGTTGGCTCAACAAACCGGATCAATCATAATGATATTGCCGGGTAGAGCCATCGGCCAATACACGCTCAAGCAGCTTTCCACCCGGTGAATGGGTAAAATGCTCAGTTCGCTGCAAAGCGTTTTGAACCGCACTGAGCTGACCAAAATCATCATAGATAAATCGTGTCACATTATCGGGCTTGCCTGGCTTTCCTCCACCTGATTCGGGTTACTTGGCCACATTTATCCCCATTGGTTGTCCGACCACCATGCCGGAAATCAACCCACAGCTTTCAATAAAACTGTTGGAGCAGCACGGCTTTTTAACCGGCCAGCCGGTGGCGGTCAATATTGAACAGGGAAGATTGATTATTCAGGTGGGGGAGAGTTTATGAACTGGACTCATATTATAAAGACAACCACAGGCGAGTTTATTCCCGAGCTGATTATCGATGGTGAGGATATTATTAGAGCAGGGTTTACACCCGGCACCATATTTAAGATAGAACCATGCCAGGATAGACTGATAATAACGTTAGTCTCCAATAAGGCAAAGATTGAGCGGTTATTATTAGAGGTGAACGCAGATCCTAATATTGGCGTGGACTGGATAAGGGACAATGACGAGCCATATCTGGCGGGGGAATAGCTGACCCAGTGCGGCCTAGCCGGGCAACCGCTGGCGATCAGCTTGATGCTTGGCAAGGTGATGATTCAAGTACAGCAGGGTGATATGCTGGTGTAACAGCTAATAAAAATAGCCGGGAAAGATTATTTCTAAAACTTCCCGGCATTTCAGTGAAAACGATTTAAATTAACTAGATCCGCACCAATGATTCGATTTTATTAGTGTTTTCACTAGAAGGTATAAAAGATATTAATATTATTTCATCATCTCTTTTGAAAGATACAGAGTAATTGTTTACTGGAAGTTTAAAAGTTTTTCCCGAGATAGAATCTGAGCTATCCGGCTCTAAATCACCACCAGTTGCGTCCTCTCCAGCTCCAATAAAAACCTCCCCTGAAGGTACTTTCAAAAATAAAGTTCCATCTGGATTATTGATCTTATCCACAACATCTACTTTATAGACACCATCATCTAGCAGACCTAAAAAAATGATATTCCCTTTATTGACTTCATCTATTTCATCCTCTGGTAAACTCCACCAATCAGCTGTATCGTTAATTCGATGCTTGATAGCCTGAAAATCAAATATAGACAAAGTCGCAGTATCTGTTGAGAATGAAAATGAATTACCCATGCCCTCTCCTTAAATAAATATGACATCACTTATTATATCTCCAGGATTAAGACCTGCTTTTCTCCCAGCATTTTTCAAAGAACTACCAACGCTTTTATTAATTGACTCATTTAGCATTTGCAGTTTTTGAGTTGCAGAGCCACCTACAATTAAATCAACAGGTGGTCTGCATTTAATTTAGAAAGATCAGCTGGTTTACCAAATATTCTCTCGAAACGTTCGGCAACAGCTTTTCTATACGAACTTTGCAGAGAAGATATCCTTACATCGTGGGTTCCAGGTAACCAAACTAATTCTCCTCGCTTAGCCGCTCTACTCAGTGCATTTTGCTTTTTCTGAAACTGTTGCTCAAGGTAAGCACGCTCTTTATCTGATAGATTCTTACTACTTAATATTTTGGGTTTATTAACCGTCAGCACTTTCGCATTAGGACATGTAGCTAAGCCTAGCGGGTCTATCCAACTTAACGGATTTGGCACATACGCATACAGGTTCAGCCCCCCCGCCAGCCCTATCGGGTCCGAACATAAATACTGCCCGGTTTCACCATCATAATAGCGAAAACGATTGTAGTGCAACCCGGATTCCGCATCCGCATACTGACCCGCAAAACGCAGGTTGCAGGCGAGCTTGGCTGACGGCAGAGGCCTCTCATCCAGCGGTGGGCTGTCGATAATACGCAATTTACGGATACGTCGCCCAAAGGCATCATACCCGTAACGCCAACGTTCACCTTTCGGCGTCATCAGCTCCGCCAACTGGTCCTGCTCATTCCAGCGGTAACGCCACACCTGTGGCCGGAATCCCTCTTTCTGTTCACGTTTTTCAACCAGCCTTCCGGCTGCGTCGTAACGGTATTGGCTGTTGCCCCGCGAGACTACCCTCCCCGCCTGCTGAGACTGCGCTGTCTGTTGTAATACCGCTCCAGCACCGCGTGGCAAATGGGTATGTGAGACCAGGTTCTGATTCGCGTCGTAGCTGAAATGCTCCTGCAATGGCAGAAAGCCGCCAAAGTCCGCCCGCACCACCTAGTCATTCTGGTCATACTGGTAGTGTGTTTTGCCCCAACGCCCATCATCAATACCCACCACATTATAAGCCGGGTCATACTGCCAACTGCGATTGACCGCGCTGCCATTCAGCCTTTCGGTAATCAGTTGGCCTGCGTCGTCATAGTCAAATTCAACCACGGCCTCTGCATTGACGGCTTTGACCAGACGCCCTTGAATGTCATAGTCATAACTGACTGTTGCGACCAACGTGGAACTCACTGCATCACAACGCCAGGTGTTGTATTTAAGATAGAACAGTATCGGAATGGGCTAGTCATTACTTTAGCCACTAATAAGGCAGAGATTGAACGGTTATTATTGGAAGTGGGCCCCCATCCCCATATCGGCGCGGACTGGGTACGAGATAATGGTGAGTTATATCTGGCCGGAGACTGGCTGACACAATACTGCCTGACCAGGCAACCGCTGGCGATCAACGTGATGTCCGGCAAGGTGGTGATTCAGGTACAGCTGTAGTCCCCCCTGAATTTAGTCTTACCGCTTAATGGAGTTCTCTGGTTAAAATGCAACCAATGGAAGCTCATCATGAAGAAAGCGCGTTTCACTGAAACTCAGATCCTGAGGGTCCTGAAAGAAGTTGAAGGGGGTCGACATGTGAAGGATGTGTGCCGTGAAAACGGTGTGTCGGAAGCCAGCTATTATAACTGGAAATCTAAATACGGCGGCATGGAGTCCTCTGATATCAAACGAATGAAAGAGCTGGAAGAGGAAAACCGTCGGTTAAAGCAGATGTATGCTTCCTTGAGCTTAGATCATGAAATTCTTAAGGATGTTGTTTCAAAAAAACTTTAACGGTACCCGAAAAGCGTGAGCTGGTGCGTTACGTCATGACGGAACATCAGGCCAGCGAACGACGCGGGTGCCGGATTATCGGTATCAGTCGAAGCCTGTTGCATTATTGCCCGAACACAGTACGGGATCTGCCTGTGGTTGAGGCGCTACAAAAACTGGCGCATCAGTATCCGGCCTATGGTTTTGGACTTATGTTCAATAAGTTACGCCAAGCAGGATTACTGTGGAATGCAAAGCGGGTTTACCGGATCTATCGATTGTTAAAACTCAACTTCCGACGCAAAGGAAAAAAACGCTTACCGAACAGGCATCCACAGCCGTTGGTTATTCCACATAAAATGAACCACTGTTGGTCAGTTGATTTTATGAGTGATGCCTTGAGCGACGGGCGGCGATTCCGGTTATTTAACGTAGTTGATGACTTTAACCGGGAAGCACTGGCAATCGAAGTTGACTTGAATATACCGGCTCATCGTGTTGTGCGCATTCTGGAGCGATTAAGTGCAGAACGCGGCTACCCGACTTATATACGAAGTGATAACGGGCCAGAACTCACTGCCGCAGCCTTATCCGAGTGGGCAGAGATGCATGGAGTGATACTCGATTTTATTCAGCCCGGAAAGCCGATGCAGAACGGATTTATCGAGCGATTTAACAAAACGTTGCGAACAGAAATACTTGATATGTATCTGTTCAGAACATTGTCTGAAGTACGTGAACTCACAGAAGACTGGCGCACAGAATATAACGAGGAACGCCCACATAGCTCACTGGGTGATATGCCACCGGTTATCTATGCGAGGCAAAAACTGGCCGGAGATCCTCATTGGCGGTGGTACTAAAAACTGGAGGGACTACAGTTGGCCGACCACCATGCCGGAAATCAACCCACAGCTTTCAATTAAATGTTGGAGCAGCACGGCTTTTTAACCGGCCAGTCGGTCACGGTCAATATTGAACAGGGAAGATTGATTATTCAGGTGGGGGATAATGTATGAACGGCGTTAATATAACAGGCACAACCACCGATGAGTTTATTCCTGATCTGAACATTAATAACGAGGATATTATTCAGGCAGGGTTTACGCCCGGCGCTGTATTTAAGATAGAGCAATATTGGGATGGGCTGATAATTACCCTCGCCGCCTATGAGATGGAGGCAAAGCGGTTATTATTGGAGGTGGATACTCACCCCCATATCGGTGCGGACTGGATACGGGATAACGGTGAGCTGTATCTGGCAGGAGACTGGCTGACACAAAGCTATCTGACAGGGCAACCACTGGCGATTAGCGTGATTCCTGGTAAGGTGATAGTTCAGGTACAACAAGGTAATATGCAAGCATAGTTATGGATAAAACAGCCGGAATAGAGCATCCATTCCGGCTGGTATTTATATAGAATAGGGATATAAACAAGTTTTTAAGGTTTCTAATTTTATACTTTCGTCAGTTTTCCTTCCCTCTTCCTTATCTAATCGCTCAAGCTTAGATAATATGAAATCTTCATTGGGTATGTTTTTCTTGAAATATGATGATGTCGATTTATCATGAAGATCATCGATTTCAAGTAACTTTTCTAGCACACTATTTATGAATGGGCTACCCGCAAACAATATTGACTCTGTTTCCTCACAGGAAAACTTAAGATAAATAATAGCTCTTTTCAAAGCTATTACTTCTCCTTGTGAAAAACTTATACTTTTTTCTCTTGTCATGATATTAACACGTCCCTCTAGATTCTATTTGGTTTCTTGTCATTCCCAATCGTTGTTCATAATCCAGATGAGATAAGGAACCATATGGATTCTTTCCTGCATGTATAATCTCACCTATTTTTAATCTACCATCATGAACAAATTCAAGATCTGAAGATAATTTTATACTCCCTGCCTGCCCAGGGTCTGTTTTAAATATAATAGCATAATCACCGCGACCTTCGTATCTAGGGTTGCCAATAAAAACATCCCTCATGACATCTTGTGGTGTCATTAATATATCGGTTATATAGACCTTCCCTTTTACATTCGCTTCTATAACACCACTATTTAGAATGTTTTGCATTCCAAAGAAATCAGTATAGTGAATAAATACTCCATCAGGAGTTAATCCAAGTGGGTCCATCCACCCTAACGGGTTCGGCGCATACTGATAAAGATTTATCCCCCCCGCCAGCCCTATCGGGTCAGGCTGCGTAAACCGCCCACACTCAGGAGCATAGTACCTGAAGGTATTATAATGCAACCCGGTCTCTTCATCATAATACTGCCCGGCAAAACGTAAATTCTGTTTTGCCGAATAAGGTGACAGCGTACTTTTCTCCTGCTTGACCCGGCCAAACAAATCCGCCTGGAGCTGCTGCCAGACCGTATTTCCATGCGCATCGCTCAGCAGCAGCGGCATACCATTGGCCTCGGCATGCATAAACCAAAGATCACCAGACTCCGTGCCATCTGCCGTTTCAGAGTCATTACAGTCAAACCGGGCCAGCGGCGTATAGCTGCCGTTATGGTAGAAGTAGTAGGTTAACGCCTGGTTTGATGCCTGCTCACCGCACAGCTGCATCCCCTGCCAGTAAAATTCTGTCCTCTTCTCTCCCTCACACGGATGGGTGAAACTCAGCGTTTTGGCAATTCGTCGCCCCAGTGCATCATAGTCATAACTGACCCGCTTATAGCGTGGGTGCCGGGTGAATTCTACAGACGTGACACGGTTATCACTGTCGTAGTGAAAATGTTGTTCAACCCCGTTACGTTGGTTGGCACGCCGCCGCATCCGCCCGAATTCATCATAGTCGTAACGGAAATTCCCCGCCCGCTCAACCTGGTTGTTCCAGGCGACCTCTGTGTTGTTAAGCAGATTTCCGGCCGCATCATACCGGAATGTTTCTGGCTCCATATTGGTATAACGGGCAAGTATCTGGCCGGCTTCATCATAGTGATAATCAACCGTCTGAGTTTCCCCGTAATCAAAGAAACCGTCACCCTGCCCCAGGGTCAGTTTCATCGTCTGAAGCTGGCTTTGCCGGTCATAGCGGTAATGCCGCGCCACTTTGGCACGAAAGAGGTGATTTGTTGTGCTCGCCCGGGAAAGCTTTGCCGTCACCCTTCCCAAAGCGTCATATTCTGTCTGTTCCGTCAAAGCCCCTTGTGTGCGACCGATCTCACGGTGCAGGTTGTCGCGCGTATATTCGGCCAGTAAATATTGTTGCGAACCGTGGGTGAACTCACTTTGCAACAGATGACCACTGCCATAGTAAAAATGCCGCAGCTCGCTTTTGTCGGGGAATGCCGTTTTGAGCAGATTACCGAGCTCATCATATTCGTAGCGATACTGCCCATGATGATTATGTTCTTCCGTTAACTGGCCGAAAGCGTCAAACAAAAAGGACAGGGTTTGATAATCCGGCTTTTGGTTTTCGGATAACGCCTGTTGATAATCCTCTTGCCGGATATGCTTGATATGCAGTTCTTTGGCCTTATATTCATATTCGGTACGGTAGTCCATACGCTCTTTCAGGGACAACCTGCCTATTTTATCCCGCACCAGCGTGGTCTGGAGCTTACCGCCCTCACTGCCCACCACTGTGTCCTTAATCAGGAAACCTAATCGGTCATAGGATAATTGCCGTACCGTGCCGTCAAGCCGAACTTCCTGGGTCATCTCATCAAGCACATTGTAAGAGAAACGATAAGGTTCCCCTTTTTCGTTATACAGTGTGCTTAAACGCCCGTAGTTGTCATATTCCAAACGCAACGTCTTTCCGTTACGCTTCTGCTCAGTGATCTGGCCGCGTGCATTGTAACGATATTGGGCTCGTATCTCTTTGTTTTCACCGAGTTGGCTCAACAAACCGGATGAATCATAATGATATTGCCGGGTAGAGCCATCAGCCAATACACGCTCAAGCAACTTTCCACCCGGTGAATGGGTAAAATGCTCCGTTTGCTGCAAGGCATTTTGAACCGCACTGAGCTGACCAAAATCATCATAGATAAATCGTGTCACATTACCGGAACAATCTGTCTGGCTCTGTAATTGCCCACGCATGTTATAGCTATAGTGTGTTTCGTTATTTTTCGCATCACGCTGATAAATGCGGTTACCAGCACCATCATAAACAAATGATGATTCTCCCCCCTCGGGGTCGGTCAGCAAGACTAAATCACCTTTGCTGTTATATTGGTAGTGCCAGGCTCCGCCATTAGGCATCACTCTCACCAAAGGATAAGCAAAATCATCATCCCATTTGGTGTGTGTCTTTTGCCCTTCAGGATCGGCGGTATGAGCTAAATTTCCGTATAAATCATATTCAAATGCCCATGTATTACCGGCTGCATCGATGACCTGAGTTAATTTGTCTTCCTCACTCCAGGTAAACTGCCAAACATTATCCAGCTCATCGACATAGTCGCTGATAAGGTAATTCTTCCCCCAACGGCGATAGCTGCTGCCTTTGCCCACTTCAACCACTTCGACCTGCTTGAGTAACAAATCATAGTGAAGCTGCATCGATTCCAGCACAACCTCACCTTCCCATAACGTATGCTCAACGACCCGATAATGGGCTTTCTCTCCTTCCAGTGCAGGAAACAGTTGGTAGCGATAGGAAGCCATCAGGCCGGTTGCATAACCGTGGCTCGTCATAAGGTGATGGTCAGGATCATAACCATAACGCCGCGTTGTCACTCCGTCGGCATCACTCACACGGATTAGCTCGCCCCGTTCATTGTAGTGATACTGCACCAGGATTTTTTCGACCTTTTCCTGCCGACGATAAATAACCTGCTTTGCTTCGGTCAGGCGTGAAAGTAGCGGATCATAGCCAAAAATCACCTGCAGTTGCTGCACATCATCAATAATCTGCTGCAACCGGCCCTCAGGATCGTAATGGTATTCCAGTTTATTTTCATGGCGGTCAAGCTGTTGGTGCAAGCGGAAGTGATTTGTCTTGAGTGGATTCTCCTCAAACAGATAAAACGCGCCAAAATCTGTTTGCAGCAAGAACTGATTATATGAACTGCGGTAAAGCGTAAAACCTTCATCGATATAGCGCGCACTCATGCCTTTAAGCAGCACGCCCAGCCCTAATTCACGCCCCGAACGATCGATGTAGAAGATTGCCTCTTCACCGTGTTGGTCACGGATTTCCAGCGAAAACTCAAAAGGCAGACTCCAACCGGCACCTAAAACGCCTTCATGGGCATTATGGCTGTTATACATACGTTGCCAGAACAGGGGAATTTGTCCTTCCAGCACAAAATCCTGTTCCGCCTCACCCGCCAATACCTTGCTGCCTCTGGCATAATGTATAGGGTGATTTGATGAGGTGGCACGAGAAAGTGCTTCCCCAACCGCAGCAGAACCAACCGTCGTGACCGCCGTAACGGCAGTATCAATCAACAAGTCACAGGCCGCACTTTTCAAACAGGTCATAATTGCCTGTCGGCCCGCAGCAGCCAGCCCAACCAAGATCCCACCGACGATTTCACCAAGCATCGACATAAAAGGGTTCTTACCGCTCTGGATATCCCGCACAACCACGCTGTCACCGCCAATACGCACCTTGCTCCCCTCCTGCTTTGGCGCAATCTTGGCTTCACAGGTACTACGATCGTCTTTACGGCAGGCGGGCTGACTATTAATCTGAACGCGTTTTGAGCCTTCTGCAAGATAAGGCCCACCACTGTTAAAGTGCCATTTGGTACAAACAATCTTGTCCATATCCGCAGGCGAGGCATTTGGATCCGCGCTGGCAACGGTAGGTGACATGATACTATTGCCGACTGATGCCCAAAAGCCGGGTTTAGCCGCCTGATTTTCATTCACAGGCGGGGCATTACCTCCTTTTTCTGCCTCGGCTCCACTATCTGCCGTTAATGCTTCATGTGCTGACATCAGTGCGCCAACAGGCGTTGTCCACTTCAGCAACGTCAATCCTTTTTGTAGGATCCCTTCTGCAATCTGTTCCGCTTTACCTTTTGGTGGGTGCTCTTTGTCATAAGCGATTAAACTTAGCAAAGCCTCCCGCTTCATTTTTCCGGCAGCACGCGCTGCAGGAAGTTTTTTGGTGTGGACATTATCAGAGCCGGTAATGATCAGGCCATCTTCGGAAGGAGGAAACCAGCTTGCTACGGTATCAGCTACGGCATCAACGGCTTCACCAAAAACAAAACCTACCGCAAGCCCAACCGCAGCCCCCACAAGTAAAGAGGCAGGAAAAGTTACCGCCATCGCAGCACACGCGATGGCCCCCGCTGCCGCATAAATAGCACCTTTAACGACCCCCGATACAAAATCTGCAAGTAACGAGGTATGCAGCAAGACATCCGTTTCTCTGGCTGCCAAATACTTCCCGTCACTCATGAGGTATCTCCTTTAATAATTGATACCACTGAGGAGTCAGCACAAAGTCAGATTTAATGCGTTCCCAGTTAGCCAAATCTTCATTATCGAATACACGAAGTTGCGTATAGGTAAAGGTAATAAAATAGGCGTGCTGTTTTATCAGCAAATTCATCTGATATTGTTTGATATTGGATTGATCAAACATACAGAAAAACTCCATCCCTTTCAGGGTGAGAGCGTTACCCAATATCGCCTCTTTGGTTTCCCCCAGAATGATCGTCTTAAATTCTTTCTGAAATAGATTTCTCTGTAATTCTACCGTTTCAGCTAAAGAAAGCTCTGCCGGCATTTCACCGCGCACAATTGTTAGGCTGGATTTCTCTTTAGGGAATTTTAAAATTGTCATGCTGCTGTCAGCATACTCAAACGGCAGCGTTAGAGTGCCCTCATTCATGCAATAATCCATGTCTTACTTCCCTCCATTTCCTGAGAAAGCGCTGGCCACCGCACTATTAATATCTCCAACACTCGGGCCTGCCGTAGTCCCTGGTTTAGCATCATCCATATTCAGATCCAGTAAACTCCCCGCCGTAATCTGGCCAAGGTCTTTAGCATATATATTGAAGTTATTGCATATCAGAGAGATATTACCGGTTTCAGCATTCATTTCTAATACGGCATCCCCACAAACGAGCCGTAATCCTTTCGCCGAAGCCATAAGAATGCCGCCACCTACATTGGTAATTTTATCGCCACCCACCAACGTATTTTGCATTTCCTTAACCTGAATACCCTGGTTAGCCAATATCTGGACAGACTGATTTTCTCCGATCTGCACAGTCTGATTTAAAGTGACGCTTTCAGCATGATTGGCAAGCACCGCCGTGGTACGATCATTCAGCACCACCGTATTCATATCCTTCTGCGCATGCAGAAACAGCCCTTCGGCGCCTTTGCTGTCCTCAAAACGCAGTTCGTTGTACCCTTCCCCCTTATGGGTTTTTGAGCGGAACGCCATCTGGGTTTTCGCCGCTGGCAAACCTATCGACGGCAGGTTATTGGCGTGATAGGTACGCCCAGTCACTATCGGTTGATCCGGGTCGCCGTGCAGAAAATCCACCACCACTTCCTGCCCGATACGCGGGATGGCAATCATCCCCCAGCCCTGGCCCGCCCACGGTTGGGTCACCCGTATCCAGCACGAGCTGTTGTCGTCGCTCTGCCCGTAACGGTCCCACAAGAATTGCAGCCGGATACGGCCGAACTCGTCACAATAGATTTCCTCAGACGCCGGCCCCACCACCATCGCAATCTGTGGGCCGTCCATCGCCGGTTTTGGCAACGGCGTTGGTCGCCAGGTCTGGGTGTGCGGAATAAAGCTGAACTGGTTGCTCAGGTAGGTGCCCTGTTCACCCGATTCCTGCTCCAGCGCCTGCGGCTGGCTGCCAGAATGCTGGATCGCCAACAGCTGCCACGGATGATTCAGATCACCCCGCGGGTGGTTATAAAGACTGAACAGTTGCCCCGGTTGCAGGGTGAAATCATTGCTCTGCCCTTGCCCCAGGTTGGCGTCATTACGCAGGCCTTCCAGGCGGTAACGGGTAAAATCCTGCCCGTGCTGCTCGTCTTTGAAACGCCCAGGGAAGTCAAAGTGTTCGTAGTCGGGCCGCTGGTTTTGCAACTCGCCCGACTGCTTGCTGAACGCCGCTGCCCAGTACGGGTTTTTAAAGGTGTAATCTTTCAGTTGCACCATCGCGGGCCGCACCTGCGCACTGCGGGTGAAGGTGGTGATACACAGCTCTTGCGCCTGGGCCGCCACGTTGGGGTTATACGGCAGAGGCGCCCCCTTCGGCAGCGAACCGACGTCATCAGCGTACACAATGGTGTTCTTGCCCGTGCTGAATTCGAAGTAGTAGAAAATCCCTTCTTCGGCCGTCAGGCGCTGGATGAAATCAAAATCCGTTTCATTATATTGCACGCAGAATTCACGGGCCGGATGCGGGTTGCGGAACGCAAAGGCAAACTCGTTGATGCCGTTTTCTTTCAGCAGGGTGGTGATGATGCTTTCGATGTTTTCCTGTTGGAAGATGCGGGAGTTGCGGCGCAGGCTGGTGCGCCACAGCGCCGGGCGGATCACCATGCTGTAACGGGTCTGGTGAAAACCGGTGTCCCCCTGTTCAAAGCTGGCAACCATGCCGGTCACACTGCGTTGTAGTACGCCTTCGCGCCAGATAAACAGTGTCGCATCCTGGTCCAGCACCGCCGCAAAGTCCACCGCCGGGTCGGCACTGGCCAATCCCACGTTCAGCACAAAGGGGGAGGAATACATTTCACTCAGGCTGAAATCCACTACCACGAAGGTCTGCGGGGGCAAACCCACGGCGGTTAACGTGAACTGCAAACCACTGGGTTGAGCCCCGCCCAGAAGCGCATTGGCTGCTGATGAGGCCAGCGACGATGCACCACCGCCTGCGGCCAGATTCAGCGGTTGCACTCCGCCCAGCGCTTTGGCCTGGGTTCCCATGGCGGATTGAGCCAACTCCGCCGCCTGGCTGATGCGTTTCCCCACTGTACCACCCACGGCACCCGCGATACCGCCCACCATGCCCGCTACCTGCTCCCCCTTCAACGACGCTGCGCTCTCCGCAGCCACAATGTTCTTTGGTTGCACACTGCCTTTGAGCTTTTTATCATCAGCAAACATAACTTTTCCTTCCTGGATGTTAACGCACAGGGTCCGCCTGCCACGTCAATTGGTGATAACGGCTAAGTAACGCATTCCAACGTTCGTCTATCTGCTTCAACAACACGGGAGACACGGGCTGGTGGCTTTCTCTCGCCACGGATAACTGGCGCAGCAATTCTTCCAAGGGAATTTCACGGTTCAGTTCGGTCTGCATCTGATAAACCGCCGTTTTCAGGTAGGAAATCGTCAGGCTGCCGCGCACCTGTTCCTGTTCGAGCAACTTTTCAGACAGCGCCTGCAAGCGCCGCTGTAACTGAAAATAACCACTCCCCGCCGCGTTATTGCCCATCCGGGCTTGCAGTAGCCGTTCCCAGCGCTGGCTTTCCGCCACCTGATTCGGGTTGCTCGGCCACAGTTGACGCGCCATCGCCACCGAGAGTTCAGCAGTGCGCAGCCCTGCCAACGGCGAGAGATTCTCCAGGGTACCCAGTTGTTCACTATAGGTAGCCACCTGCGGATTATTCAGCCATAACAGTGCGGCCCCTTCCGGCTTGGCCGCCAACGCAGCCAGTTGCTGCTGCATCGGTTTAACCAGCACGAAGTACGCCACGGCCGCCAGCAGCAGGCTGAATAACACCCCACCGCCAAACCCCCAGGCCGCCAAGAAACGCTTGGGCGGTGCCGGCGGGGAGACAAATCGCACCTCAATATTCGGCTGTGGCGATTCATCCACCTGGAGTTCCGGTTGTGTGAAGGCGGCACGGATCGGCTCCGTTTCCGGCACCGACAGATACACCATCGACGGCATTTTTAACGGCACTGATGGGGGCTGTTTTGCCGCCTCGTTGGCCGCCTCCAGCCGTTTCGCGGTGTTCTGCATCAGATACAGCAGGTTTTCAATACGCGGGACACGCTTTAATTCAACCTGGTTCAGCTTGTCGCACAACAGCTGCAAGGCACGCTCTGCGCGATACACCAGCCGCAAATCCTCACTGCTAAAATCATGCTGCCGCAGTTGGTTGCCCACCCGGGCATTGAACCATTCCAGTATTTCTGTGCGCGCCTGGGGTTGTTCTGGCCACAGTTGCCCCCATTGGCTGACCACCATGCCGGAAATCAACTCACTACCTTCGGTAAAGCCTGCCAGCCCCTGCATTTGGGTGCGCGCCAGGGTGTAATACACCGCAGTCTGCAAATCGACACCGTTGGTGCGAAACAGCGTCAGCGCCAGCGACTCAATCAGCCGCCAGTTCACCTCTGGCCGTGCCGGGTGATTGATTTTGTTGATTTCTTCACGCAGGGCGCTGAATTCCGGCCAGCTCCGTGGATCAGTACCGGTTTGAATAACGATATCTTGTGAGGTTTCACTCATGCGTATTCATCCTTAAAGCGTCTCTCCGCATACGCTGCAAGAGAGACGTCATAACCACAATTAATACAGCGTGTCAGGTAACGTGAATTTGCTGAACAGCCCCCCGGCGAACGGGTTGTCAGATTCATCCACATGAATGCGGTAGGTCATATCACCGCCATCCACTTTGAAACGCACGTCGAATGAATTGGTGCCCACATTGGTCAACTCGCCTGCGTTGATCAGCCGCAACTGCGCCCATGGGCCGCTAAAACCAATGGTGCGCGGGGATTTGTCGCTGGCGTCCGGTACCAGGGTGACCTTGCTTTCAACACCTGCACGCATGGAGTTAGGCCACACCAGATGCACCACGCTGCTGCGGCCATGCGCGTAGTCCAGCAATTGCCCATCCAGATTCAGCACGCTGCGGCGTTTATTACCACTCAGCGTCATCGGTTCAATGGCAAACTGCGCCCCCAAGCCGTTCTGCACCGAGAAGAAGGTGTCACGAATGCGCTGCGCCTGCTCCAACTGCTGCAACACATCAGGCCGGATCAGCAACTGGCCGTCATTGCCACTGCTCAGGTTGTTCTCAACAAAGGGTTTCAGGTTCTGCTGATAAAAGGCGTCGAGCGTGCCTTTTGGCGCGAAGAAACGTTCAAATTCGCTCAGCGGAACATCTTGTTTAGCGTCGGGATCGAACGGGTAGCGGCCTGCCAGATAGGTCTGATACTGTTTTACCACCGTATCATTCCACTCAACCTCCAGTGATTGGATAGCTTCCATCATCACCACACGCCAGGCTTGCTCTGCCAGATCACCCACCCAACGATTCAGTGGCTCCGGCAGGTTTTTGGCCTGCTGCTGGACTTCGAAGATCGGGTCACTGCTGTTTTGATCCAGACGTAACTGCACCGCCTTCAAGGCTGCTTTACCTGGGGCAGGCGAGTTCTGGATCGCCAACAGATAACGATGCAGTTCAGTCAGTTTTTGATACACACTTTGGATCACACTGTTTTTATCACCGTTTTCAACCAGCACTGCCGTTTCTGGAGCAAACTCACGGTGGATACGCCCCAGCAACTGGTAATCGGTTTTTTGCAGTAAATCCTGGCGTTCTTTGCCCACCAGAGCATCAGGGATGCCCGGCTGGTGCGTGTTATCACTCAGCGTTTGCAGCGCACGGCGGAAAGGTTGTTCACCGCTGATTACCTGTTCGATTGCGCTGATGGCCTGTGGCAAATCGCCAAACTCGCCCACTGACAGGTTGTTCATAGCTGCCCGCCAAGTGGCGGTATAGTCACCAATATACTGTTCAGTGACCTGGCGCTGGATCTCTTTGCGGTCGGCCTCGCTGTATTCAACATTTTTGGTGAGATTAAGCACCCAGCTATCCATCACCGTCAGATCAACCAGTTCTTCATTCTGCTTGGCAAAATAGTTCTGCAACCCGTTTCGCGTCAGGAATTGCGGCAGCACCAGCAGACGATCATTGTTGGAGAAAAATACGGTGTCAAAGCTGGCGCCAATCTGGTCGCGCAGGTCAAGCGCTGGCGGCAATATCTCTTGCGCCTTAAGCCGCAGGTTCTGGTAAACACGCTGATAAATGGAGAGCTTGCTCAACTCCTGCTGCGCCAACTGGATTGGCCGCAGATAAGGCACAAAACTCTTGATGGCATATTGATCGCCACTTTCCCGCGCCGCCCGCCAATCAGTATGCTTCAGCGCATAGTCAAGGTGGCTCATCAGTTGCTGCTGTAACTCACGCTGGCCGTTGAACTGCTGGCTCCAGCGGTTACTCATATATTGTTCAACCAGCGGGATATTGCGGCCGCTGCCATCTTCCAACATCCGCATCACACGCAGAATCTCGAGTTTTTCTTCGCTGCCCTTCGGTGCGGCATTCAACTGTTCCAACAGGCCACTCATCAACGCTGGAACGAAGCGTTGCTGCAACAGTTGCAGATAGGTGCTTTCGACATAAGGGCCGATATTCCCGCCCTGATACAATCCCATATCCGCCAGGAAGGTATTTCTTTCATGATAATCACCGTAAGCCAGCGTGGCATCACGGATAGGATTCAGCAACGGCAGTTGCAGATTGCCGTAGCGATCGTCCCCTTTTGGCGTCGGGATCGAGAGAAAGGTTTTTGCCTGGGCTAGCACTTCTTGCCCGGCTCGGTAGTTGGCCTGGTAGTAATAATACCAACAGCCCCATAAGGTCAGCGCCGCCAAGGTGCCAACACCCGAGAAAACCATCATGCGTTTTCGGGTATTACGCAGCCAGATACCGTTCTCGCCCGCCAGATTCGGCTCCGCCAGCAATACCTGATTAAACAGCTCTTTGGTGAAATAAGGGGCGGTATCGGCCACCGGCCAGGTTGGGAATGCCTGTGGTGCCAGGTGATACTGCACGGCGGCAGACTGGGTAAACACATCATCCATTTGCCCACGCTGCTGAGCAGAGGTGAGGTAAATACCGCGTAACAAGGGCTGAGCATGTTCACTGCTGTACAGAATACCTTCCAGCAGTTGCGTAACATACTCTTGCAAGCCCTGCATCTGGCGGGTAAAGCTGAACAATTGGCTACGTTGTCCGGCATCAACACTATTGAGCATCATGTCCGGCATCGCGCCATTCAACTGCGTAATCCACTGCTGCCAGAACTGCTGCAACTCTTTCTGCCAGGCATGAGCATCCGCCGTCTCCAGGCTGAATGTCACCCCCAACACCGCTTCCCGCTGTGCTTTATCCAGCGATTGGTACATCGCCTCAAAGCCGTACAACAGATCCAGTTTGGTGAAAACCACATACAGCGGCACTTGGCTATGCATGGCCAAGCGCACGTCCTGCAAGCGCTGGTGGATATCCGCAACATAGTTTTCCCGCTGGGCTTTATTCGCCGTCATCAGTTGATGGAGATCGACAGTGAGAATAATGCCATTGAGTGGCTGACGTTTACGGTGCTCAACCAGCCAGGACAGTAAACTCTGCCATAAGCGGCTATTGAGTGACGCTTTACCCGGCATCGCCGTGATCGGTTGTTCGATCAGTTCACCAGCCGGATCAATGATCACCGCCTGCTCGCCCAACCAGCAACGCACTCGCAGCTCTGCGGCATCTTCTACGTTGATATGTTCAGGGCCCGTAATTTCGGTCAGCTTATAGCCTTCTTTAATTAAGGTGCTTTTCCCGCTGTTGCGGGCACCGATAATCATGTACCACGGCAAGCGATACAGGTATGCGGGCGTATTCATATGGCGCTGTAGCTGACGTTTCCAAGCGTCCAGATAGTGATCCTGTTGTTCAATATCCGCGAGCACCGGGTCATCAACCTGCGTTTTAGCCTGCAAATGGAGTTTTTCCAATTGCTGTAAGCGCCTAACCACTTTCAAGCTAAGCCAGCACACGGCCACCAGTACGAAAACGGCAGTCACCAGCCAACGGCTTAATAATGTTTCAAACGGGCGGTTCTCTTTCCACTGCCATTCCGGCCCATATACCCATACCCAAATTAATGCCATGCAGGCCAGCAGGGCCAATACCACGGGGACAGACGCTTTCAGGCGTGGAACGGCGGGCCTGGCTATGCGAATAAAAGACGGCAATTTCATGCATTAATACTCCTGTTCCATTCCCTGGCAATCACGGCTTGAGCTGCCGTTGCTTTTCTGTCAGCAACGCGATCAACGTGGGCTCCCATTCGCTTAACTGCAATTGCTGCCCTACCTGCAATAAGCTGTGATACTGCTGCTGCGCCAGCGAGGTTAGCCCCGCTTTTTCGAGTAACTGCGCACTGAGCAATTGGTGGTAAAAGCGATCCCTGGGTTCGGATTGCTGCTGTTGCCGGTTGAGAGTCTGTAACGCAGCTTCCAGTCCTTGCTGTTGATAGCATTGCCAAATTTCATCCTGTTCAATAGTGTTACTGCCCCCCTGATGCCCCGTATCCTGCTGTAGCCAATCAGCGGATTCAGTGGAGAGGAATGGCGTCATATCGGTAAAAAAGAGGGTTCTTAATGCAGGGATACGCTCTAAAAATGCGCTGAGTTCATCACGGATAGCCCGTGCTACATGCTCATAACCCAGCCTGATAGCAATCTGTGCCGAAAGAACATGCCCATCCAGCCAATAAGGGGCCAGCGTCAGGCTCTGTTCCACCTGCTGCCACAAAGCCAGATCCGCACTGGCCATGCCAGCCAGGTAATCTGCGGTCCGATCGGCAGAAACGGCTGCCAAAGGGGTGCGGCCATCGTTCTGCGCCATCGGTGGCGCAGTCAAACTGCCCCAGACCGCATGGCGGCGCAGGCGGAAACCGATGGCAGCATCAGGCTGTAACTCACACAAGAGATCCGCCATTTTCAGCAGCGTTTGCCGCCAAGCCTTGTCGTTAGAATTATCAATGGTCAGGCTGGGGGCCACCGTGCGCGGTGCGGATGCTGCCGTCATCGCCTGCGCTGATGAGCCTGCTTCGCTAAATGCAGGAGAGGGCACCTCAACCCTGCGCTCCGGCTTCCGGGCATAGCTGATGCGTAATGCATCCACCTCTTTTGCCAACGCGGGCTCAGTGCTATGCCACACCTGCGCCAGATGCGCCAGCAAGCCTTGCACACTCTCGCGTTGTGCCTCATTGGCTTTCTGACTAAAACTGCTGCTGGCACTGTCAAAACGTTTCAGGATCTGTTGGGCAAAACGCCGCTTATGCAACGGATTCTGGGGCCAGGCGCTGGCCCAGAAATGCTGTACATATTCAGCCAAGAGTGAAATAGCCAGCATCAATTCGCCCGGTTCACCCGCATGTTGCAAGGTACGCAACAGATGCACCATCAAGCGGAAGTCTTTGCTTTTTTGTGCAAACAACGCCATGGCTTGCTGTTGCAGATCATCAATATTCAGTGTGCTATGCGCCAGCGAACCCAGCTTGACCATCTGGCTGTCGATATATTCCCATTCGGGATCGTCATCAGCCAATGCCAGTGCGGTCTGTTCTGGTGTCAATGGGGCAAGCAACAAGGCATGCCAAGGATGTTGCGATGTGATATCCATAGACCTTACCAATGACAAGCGTTACGCAACGGTTTCAACACCTGCGTCAACTGAGAAATATTAAATGTCAGCCGGGGAAACCCGCCGGCCGTGCCCGCAATCGTCAGCGTTTCGGCCGACATCAGGCGTTTGATTTCATCAATACCGGCCAAGCCACGGCTGGACTCCAGCAGATAACCGTTCTCACGCAAGAACCACTGCACGTCAAAACGATCATGATCGGCAGTTAAGGTTACAGAACTCTCTTTTTGCGGGCTGGCCAGGGCAACCTGCAAACGCGTAATATTATCGATGCAACTCAGCATCAACACCGGCCGCGGAGGGGGGATACCAATAGCGGGTGTAGTGAGCAACACCATCGGGTTTTCCCCTTCCCCTTCGCTCACCAGGAACGCCGTTGAGTGATCCAGACGCCCTTTTTCCTGCTCCATGGCTCTCTGCCAGGCTGGCCCTGTGTTGGCCGGGTTGATCGTTTCCCCTGTCAGCAAAGACAATGCATTGTCATAACAATCCAAACGCAGCAACGGCGAGGTTTCACTCCGGCAGCGCATCATTGATGCCAGTTGCTGAGTCGCTCCTGCCTCAACCGCAGGCTCACGGAATCCCGCGGCCCAAAGGGAAGCAGAATGGCCGCCAGAAAACAGCAATGAACTGATTAGTAACCACATATTCATAGCTAACACCTATATTTCGCTAACTTGTAAGCCAAGGTGCGCGGCGCAATACCCAAACTGGCAGCGATGCGGGTTTTATCCAGACCATACAGGCGTTGACGCTGCGTCAAAACGGCGCATTCGAACGCTTCTACCGCCTCGGTCAAGTTATCTATTTTGCTGTAGTCCTGAGATAACCCCGGCATAGCGGGCACATCAGAGGTGCTGAGAGAAACCAGCAACTCATCCAACTGTTTTACACGCTGTTGTTGGGATTTAAACACCTGACGAATCTGGCTTAATTGCGATCTCAATTGCTCAATCTCTTGCAGCTTGTTGAGGCGATGCTGAAAGATATGGCAATAAATACCAAATATGCCGCGAGTATCAGCAAAACGTGCAATATTCTCGGCAAATACCGCAATCACACCGCAAGCACGCCCGTGAACATCAAACAACGGCAAGGCATATAACCCGCACTCCAGCGGCAATTCCTGAACAAACCCGCGGAAATCATCATCTTCGATGCGTACCCCTTGGTACAGGGAATCCCATACCTCGGGCAGACCGTTGCGCAATACCTGTATCAACGGGTGGCTGATATCTTCAATATGCGCATCCAGTTTTATGGATGAACGCCGGTTTTCATCAGGTTGGCGGTAACAATCAAGACGCCCTTCATTAGCATTGAACATCGCCACCATCAGCGCGTTGAAGCGCTGACGCTGGTGATTGATAGCCAGAAAACAGTGAATTAATTGTTCAACAGAATCATTCTCTAATAGTGCAAGCACGCTTTTCAGCCGCTGCCTCATATCGCCTCCTCAACTTGCGCGGTAAACACATTTTCCTCCGCCGCAAGCCTGATATAACCAATCGCCGTACCAGCGGCCATTTTCTGCAACAACAGCAAAGAAACCGGGGGCAACAACGCACCATCGATAATCGATTCCAGCATACGAGCCCCATTTTCCGCCCGGGTGGCACGCAGCAGGATCTCTTCAACCACTTCAGGTTCAATCACCACTTCGGCGTTAAAACGCTGACGCAGGAGATGATCCAGGCGGCTCAATTTGCCATGAATAATGGTTTGCAGCGTTTCTTTACCCAGCGGCAGGTAAGGCACCACTTCCATCCGCGCCAGCAAAGCGGGTTTGAAGAAAGCGGCTAATTCAGGGTAAAGCAGTTCGTTAAGCTGCTCCGGCTGTTCGGCATAATCGACAATAGTCTGATACCCCAGATTGGAGGTCAGAAAGAACACCACATTCTTACAGTCAATCACGCGGCCTTCACCGTCGGCCAGTTCACCTTTATCGAAAGCCTGATAGAACAGGTTCAGTACGTCTGGATGCGCCTTTTCAACTTCATCCAGCAACACCACCGAATAAGGTTTCTGGCGGATGGCTTCCGTCAGCACCCCTCCTTCGCCATACCCCACGTAGCCCGGTGGTGAACCAATCAGCCGGGAAACGGTATGCTTCTCTTGGAATTCAGACATGTTGATCGTGGTGAGATATTGGCGGCCACCGTAGAGCAGATCGGCAATCTGCAACACCGTTTCCGTTTTACCCACCCCGCTGGGCCCCACCAGCAGGAAAGCGCCCATCGGGCGGCCTGGGCGGCGCAAATCGGCCCTCGCCGTCAACAGATGCTGGTGTAAACAGTGGATCGCCGTCTCTTGGCCTTTGATCTGCTGGCCGAGATAGGTAGGGAGTTCGGTCACCACCGCCAGTTCGCTCTGGGAAAGCCGATTCAACGGCACCCCGGTCCATTCAGCGATCACTGCCGCAATCTGGCTTTTATCCACATGGGGAGACACCAAGGTCTGATGGTGTTGCAGCTGTTCCAGCTCTTTATCCAGCTCTGCCAAGCTGGCCGCTTGCTCATCCGTGGCAGCTTCTTCCTGCGTTAACAGGATCGCGCGCAGTGCAATAATCTGCTGCACCCATTGCCGCTGTTTTTCCCAACTGGCATTCAATTCCGCCAATTGCCGTTCCGTCTCTTCACTCTGCTGCTTCAGCACGGCCAAACGCTCGTCCGGGCGGCTTAAATTAAGGCGCTGTTCCCGTTCAAGCATTTGAATTTCCAACGCTTGCTGTTGCAGCTCTGTTTTCAGTGCCGAAACCTGCCGCGGTGCCGAGGTTAAATTGATCGCCACCCGCGCTGCGGCGGTATCCAGCACATCAATCGCCTTATCGGGCAGTTGGCGGCCAGAAAGGTAGCGGTCACTCAGGATCGCGGCAGCCTGCAAGGCTTCGTCATCGATCAGCACGCCGTGAGCCTGTTCATAAATGGTGCGCAGGCCACGCATGATCACCGTTGCCTCCTCGGCACTCGGCTCAGAGACATTAACTAACTGGAAACGGCGCGAAAGTGCCGCGTCTTTTTCGAAATACTTTTTATATTCGCCCCAGGTAGTGGCCGCGATCGTTTTCAGTTCGCCGCGCGCCAGCGCCGGTTTGAGCAGGTTGGAGATGTCTAATCCCCCCTGCTGGTTCCCTGCGCCAATCAGGGTATGCGCTTCGTCGATAAACAGAATGATCGGCGTGGCCGACTGAGCAATTTCCGCCATGATGCCTTTAAAGCGTTTCTCAAACTCCCCTTTGACTGCCGCCCCGGCCTGTAACGCCCCTAAATCCAACGTCATCAGCTCGCTGTTGCGCAGTTTCTCTGGCACCTGATTCTCTACAATGCGCAGCGCCAAACCTTCAATCAATGCGCTTTTCCCTACCCCGGCTTCCCCAACCACAATCGGGTTGTTTTTACGGCGGCGGCAGAGAATGTCGATCATCAGATCGATCTCCTCATCGCGGCAGAGCACCGGGTCCAGGGTGTGATTCCGCGCCTGCTCGGTCATGTTGCTGGCATAGCGAGCCAGCAGGCTTTCCCCGTTGATGGCGGCGGTTTTACTGGCTGCGGCGTTTTTATCTACCTGCGGCGTTTCGGCGGAGTCGGCCGTCCAATCAGCAAAATTCTGGCGCAGTAATTCACGGTTAACCGGCGATAACAACCGGCTGGCCGCCGGTGTCAGGTAACGTAATGGGCTGAGCAGCAGGGTTAATAGCATGACGCCGCTGCGTAACTGGCTATGCTCCATTTCTGTCGATGCCAGTAACCAGCTATCCTGCAACCACTCCACCAGCAAGGGGGAAAAGCTTGGATAAGCCTGTGTCACTGACTGGTAGCTCACAATACGTTGATCGAGCAATTCCCGCAGTTCATCACCATCGATACCGGTCTGGTTCAGAATTAAGCGGACGTCACTCAGCGGTGTAGCGATCATGTGCAGCAACACCTGAGAGACGGTAATTTCGGCTTCCTGCTGACTGACACAATGTGCCGCCGCCGCTTCCAGTGCATGACGGGCGATCGGGTTAAGGCGGTTTACCAGCGTGGGCAAGTCAATCTGGATCATCGGTGCTTTCCTAGCTCAATAAGTTGTTTAGCTGCTGCAAAATATCCTGAGTCTGGTTGTGCAGATGGACGGCATAAAACAGATAGATCACTGCCAATAGGCCTAAACCACCCCAGAACAGATGCTTAATGGTTAAACGCTTACTCAAGTAATAACGGCTACCCAGGCGGCTTTGCTTTTGATGCAGAACAGTCGGCGGCGCTTCACCACGCAGCTGATGCAGCTGGTGATGCAAACGGCGGAATAAACGCTCAAAGTCATCGCTGTTCTGCACCGTCACTTTGTAACGGCCGCGATAGCCCAAACAGAAGCAGAGATAAATGAATTCCAGCAAATCCTGATAACGCTTGGGTTCTCCCATCAAACGTTCCAGCAGGACATACACTTTCTCTCCGCCCCAGGTTTCATTATGAAAATGCACTAGCAGAGATTGCTGTAACCAGCCGTTTTGGGTATTCCAGCCATGCCCTAAGGCGGTTTCATCAATAAAGGTACACAACACGTAGCGGAACGAGACAATCGCCCCAGGCTCATAGCCTTTGGTTTGCAGGAATTGTTCAATAGCGCGGATATCCGTGACCACTTGCTGATAAAGCTGATCCGGCAGCGGCTGGTTTTCCATGTCTTTCAGGCGCAACACCATGCCCAGTAACGGCGTGGCCGCATCAATCATGGCATTCAGGCTTTCCCCGCGCAGGGCAAGTTGATATTGCCGATAGGCCGCTGCGGTTTCCTGTGTGGGGGACAAGATATTGTCAGTGACGGCATCCATTTTCATTAGCTACTCCTGATTGCCCAGAACTGCATATCCAATTCAGGGAAATCACCCGAAACGTGGAAGGCAATCGCATTGCTCTGCTGGATTTCTTTCCAGGCCGGGCTTTGCAGATCCAACATGAAGTAGGTGTATCCTGAATGGTAAGGCAGTTGGCGCGGCGCCGCAGAGAGAGCCACCAGCGGTACGCCAGGCAGTTGTACACTGACCAGTTCGCGTATCTTCTCCAGCGTGGTGATTTTCGTTTGCTGAATAAACTGGCGGCGCAGCTGTTCCTGCGGGATCTGAGCACGCACTGCCAGCACAAAGTCAGCGTTGTGCAACAGCTCACGATCGTTGATGGTTGCCACGCGGATACCATGAGCCTGCACATGCAGTTGAATAGAGATGGCCCGCGGCGTCAGTACGGTGCTGAGCACCTGGCGCATCGCCAGAAATAATGGCTGGAAACTGTTGGTCAGATCGTCATGGTTATATATCGGAAATTCCCCGGCCAGGCGGGATTCATCGGTGAACGTCCGCAACTCACCGCAGGTCTGTATCAGTTGACTGTAAAAATCCTGTGGATGCATCACTGCCTGATGAGCCAAATGGGTAAACAGCGGCTGCGCCCGGTTGAATACCTGTAACATCATAAATTCGGCTACGTCAGCAATCCCTTGTTGCCCGGGCGAACCAATACGTTTTGCCAACAACCGAGCACGCTCAACCAGCGTTCCTTCCACTTCATCCATAAAACTTTGCAACTGGTTGGAAACGCTGAGGGTGGTACAGGTCGGGATAAATTCTTCATCCAGGATCAATGAGCCATCGGGGCGTTTCTCTTTGATCCGGCACAACGGCAACACAGAATAGGCGCTGAGATCTTCCGATCCTTGCATCAGGCGCGGGGCCAATTGGGCCAGCATCAACTGGCTGACATCACCACCGTCGGTGTGTAAATCCCGCACATCATCGGTATGTTCACGATAGCGGATTGCACCTGGCATCTGGCTTTGCTGGTTAGCCACTTCATTGATCACGTCATTAAGCATCGGCAACGCCAGATAAATATCCCGGCTTGCCGCGTCGTTGCAGTTCAAGACATCCAGCGGTTTTGGGGCGTAATCCTGATAAGGAATATCAAACACGGTGCCATCGGCCATACTCCCGCTGGCCGCACTCAGCCCAACACGGCCCAGCTTCAGCAGTTCCTGATTCAGGATCAGCGTGTTGAAACCGTAACTGTAGTTTTGCAGAGCCGTGATCCGGCGCTGTAGCTGATAATCGTTATGCCTTTGCTGTTGCTGAAAATGTTGCGGTTTGATGAACAATCCTTCGCGCCAAATCACCCGATTCTTGGTCGGCATGGTTATTCTTCCTCTCTTCTTAATTCAATCTCACCCGATCTAAGGTGAACCAAAACGTTATAGTGATGACCCGTTCCATTGAGTTTTATTATTTTTTTCCACTCGGTGCGGTTAGCGTCGGAATAATAGGCAATAACACCCAGATAGTTGTTGTTCTCTTCCAGCTTGATCTGTGGCAGCGGTTTATACTGGTTTGGCAATAACGTGTATTCCTGGTGATCGATGTAATTTTTACCCAGCGTTTTTTCCAAGGTTTCATTGCTCAGTTGATCATAATCCGCCGCCAGCAGTTTGGAGTCTTCACTGAGGTACACCACCGTAATTGCCGTGGGTGAAGGTTCACCTTTTTCATTCGGGTTGATATCAGGCTCCGCAAACAAGGTCATTTTGACGGTTGACGGCTGGTCGGCAGCCCGATTGGCATTTTTGTCAGATTTCCAGACCGTACATCCTGACAGTAAGAACACCAGGCACAACACCGCTGTCAGAAGGTAGCCTCTGCCATTACTCATCGTTCACTGTCCTTCATTCCTTGGCGCAACGCCTGGTCATAAGCCTGTTCATACACTTCGCCAAACAGTTTTTCAAAACCCTGCTGCCGGCTGGAGGCCAATTCCTGATAATAGTTTTTATACATTTCCCACGCCCAGGCTGAGTCCCTTTCCTGGCGCTCATTACTACGCAGATAGTGGGTAAAACGCGTCAGTAAACGCTCAGGGGAGAAAGCCTCCAGCATGGCGTTTAACGCTTCTGTAATCGCTTGCTGATTAGCTTGATGATGCAGGCGCAGGTTATGCAGGCTCTCAGCCACGGCAGCAGGGGCCGAAAGGTGAACCGGGCTTTTCTGATCGGCAAACAGCACGCTGAGCGTTGTGTCGTAATCCATATTCAGGCGCAATGGGTTATCTTCAATCGGCCGTAAATGTTTATCCCGCAAGCCATGCTGGCTGCGTTGCAATGCCAGCAATCCTTCAATAGCGGCCTGAAGGGTTTTACCTGCTTCTTCAAGAAAATCATTAGCTTCCTGGCTGTTACGGATGGGAAGTTGAGCATCAAGGCCGCGCATCAACGGCGTAATAGCAACATGCTGTTGTTTCATTTCGTTATCTGAATTTGAACGATCTTTTTGGCCAGAAAGAAAATTACTGATCTGTGGTAAATCGAGAAACTCCTGATCCATTGCACTGTCCTTCGCGGTATCAGAAAGTGGGGAAGAAAAAAGCGGATTACGGTAACGATCCTGCTGGAGTGAGTGCTCCGCCTCAAGCGTAGCGGTGAGCGACCCGTGCGTCGTCAGGCTTTCGGTTTCCAGCACCCGTAAAGGATCATGGCTGAAACTGTTGACAATGGTCGTAGCCAATTGGCTATTCTGCACCTGATGGACCGGCGTTGCCCCCCCTTCCATCATGGCGTCCAGCGGATTGCTGTAGCTGGATACCAGTGACTCAGGTGAAACCATCAACGGATCGAACCTATCGGCAGCCGAGCGGCTGATATGGCTTTTGATGACCAGATTACCCAGCGTAATTTCATCCCCTTGCTGGATGCGAACAAAACCGGCATTCCCCGTCAGCACTGACTGGTTAATATTCACAGAACCGTTCAGCACACGCAGGCAAAAGGAACCATCACGCCACTCAATGATAAATTGCGAAGGGCTGATATTGCCGCCTTGATCCTGGATAGACCAATGATGGCTGCCATCACTTCCCACGATCCCACCCTGTGCATGAAACAGGCTGCTGGCCTGTTTGCCACTTTCCAATTTATCGCTGTTAATTACCCGCAATGATAACGTTGGCTGCTGTTTATCCATGATCTCTATTCCTGAATCCTGATTGTCATTCCATCACGCTGATGGTCACATGAGGCTTTTGTTCCGGTTGCCCAAGAAAACTGGTCCAACCCAGCAAATTATTCTGTTTTGCCCCCAAAACCATGCCACCAACCTGTTTTTCCGCCAACCCCAGACGTAAATCCCACGCAAACTGATCGCGCATGATGAAGGCAACAAACATCACCAACGTCGCATAGTTGGCACCGTTAGGTAAAAATGATAAAAACTGCTCGCGCGTCAGTTTATTGATGCACAGCAAAAACTTCCCACTGCAATCCGCCACCTGCGATCCAAGAGAGAAATTAACGCCAAGGACTGATTTTTCGTGATATTTCTTGCCACGGATTTTCACCTTCGTTCCTAAACGGGTCTGCTGTGAAGGGGCTATCGTGACCTTGCGCAACTGCCAGCTGTGTAACGTCACATCGGCTAAGTTGAAGCAGTGTGAAACTAAGCTGCATATCACTTCAGGGGCTCTGCCCGGGCTGGCCAGCAATCCGGCATAAGCCAGCATTTTTCCGTGATTAATCTTGAGGTTGTTACGAACGCTTTCACTGCCTAAACCTACCAGCGCAAACATACGCTGTGAGAAAGCGTCATCACCACTGTTTTCAAAACAGATGTAGTAGCGATATTTGCGCCAGATCTGATGCAGCAGGGTTAACAGCCGGTGGTTGAATACGTTCAGAAAATCCGTCAGCCGGTTTTCATTTTGCGCATCTTCCCAAGCCAGAGAATCGAGGTAATACCCTGGCAAGGGTGACTGGCTGCCATGTAGCCCAAGGAAAGAAACTTCAAGTTCAAACTGACCACGGGCAGAGGTATCCAGCGCGATAACATCCCGGGTAGGAAATGCCAGGCTGGCCGTGGATTTAAAACGGATAGCTTCGTTACCCGGCATTGCTGCGCCGGTGGAGTTTTGCCACGCTACCGCCATTTGGTTAAGTAATTCAACCAATTGGTAAAAGTTATAGCGTGAAACATCCAGCACCTGCTTTTCCGATGTTCCCTCAACAACGTTCACATCAATGCATGTTGACCCGTCTGTACCGGCCATTCGTAACATTCCTGATTATCAAGATTGATGACTTTTAAAAGGTGAAACGCATTGACGCTGGCATACAAAGAAAAGAAGCGTGCCAGTACCGTACTGAATAGGTAGAGCTCGCCTTCAGAACTGAAAGCACTTTGCTCCAGCCAAAGCGTGGTTTGCAGACCTCTGATGGGTAACCCACGGAGCAATCGATCAATAGGCTGGGTTTCGATACGTTGAATGGCATCAAGCCTTTTTTGCGACCCACGAGCGGATTGCCGATTGTGTATACTGGGAAAATCATAGGTATGTAAAATTTGCTTCAACGCGTCTATATCCAATAATGACATGTAGTTCAATGACATATTGGAGAGCAATGACCAATGCAAACTCCCGTCCAACACCGGATACAGCGGTACTGAAGGCCGGGTAATATTGCGGAAGGTCGCAAATGAAGGGCTATCTTTCGTTCGCTGGCTGATATCACCAACGCGCAATGACAGAGGTAATTCCCGGTTGGTGCATGTCATACCAACAGACACATTCTCTTCAGCCAGCGCCAGCTTCGATTCGTCACTGCGAACAAATGAAATATAGTGCTCAAATCCTTTACGGAATAAAGAATTCTTTACCCGTAAACGGTAATACAGAGTGCTCTGTTCTTGCGCATTTTCAATCTGATGGTGGAAGCTTTCAAACGCGGTATAGGTTCGCGCATAGCCACGCGCACGGCCTTGCGCCATCGCCTGTTCATTCAGCCAACTGTCAACGCGATCCACCGAGAAAATATCGTAACGCTCAGGATGCTGATAGCTGGCGCACAGAGGATATTCCGTTTGGGTACCATCCAGCTCAATCGCTTCACTGTCGTGATGGAATAGGTTTATCGCAGGCGTACAATTCATGCGCAGGGTGGTTGGGCGTATTTTCACCTCGGGCGGCAATGCTTGAGAAAAATACAGATTCAACGTGAATTCACTGGCATTTAAATGCGGCGGTAAATCGACGATGCCAGTCACATCAAAGAACAGGAAACCTTCAGGGAAGCAGAAATACTCCTGCAATATGCGATACCCCATATAGGCGTTTTTCGGGTATGGCAATAAAGCATCTTCACGTTCAAAACCCACCGGGTTAAAGTCAAAATCGGGCATTGGGATAGTGATCCCGTTGACGACCAACTCGGCCTGCTCAAAATGGTGATTAATCCAGAAATACAGTTGTGTACTGGTGTAATGATCTTCACCCAGATAGAAACGCAGTTTCCCAAGTTGCAGATCCTGCAAATTCAATTCTGCTTTCGCGGCAAAATCAAGACTCAACACCGCTTGTTCATTGCTGTTGTTCGCGGAGATATTGCGAATCTCCATCGGAAATAACCAAACATCACGGCACAAGGTAAAAATACATTGAGGCCCGGAACTCCGCTCGTTTCTTTGCTCAATGGGAACACTCATCACCTGACTGCCCCGTTTGATCAAGGTCGCTTCAGTGACAACGCTTTCATCCGGCGTGTATTCGATAATCGTCATGCTGGGGATTGGCCGTAAATAGTTCGGCCACAGCATATTCAGCAAGCCATGAGTTAGCTCGGGGAATTGATCGTCGATCTTTTCACGCAAGTTACCCGTCAGAAAAGCGAAGCCTTCCAACAGGCGTTCAACATCCGGATCCGAGCCTCGTTCGGATAAAAATGCGGCAAGATGAGGCCGTTCAACTGCGGCATCTCGTCCTAATTGCCGGAGATAGTCCAACTCATCCCTGAAGTATTTTTCGAACGACATTATGCTTCCTGGTTAAGGCAGTAACGGCGGTTATTGTCCAACTGGATATTGAATTCGACGACATCGCCGATATTGTCGAAATTAACGTAAGCACTGATATGGAAACTTAATAACAGCGGATCGCTATGGTTGATTAAAGATTGAACAGTGACCGCAGAGATCCGGGGTTCATAATTCTCAATACACCCTTTAATCGCCTGCTCAATATTCTTTCTAAAATCAGAAGTCGTTGCAGTAGCATCATTGAGATCAATAACCCCTAGACCTACAGCACTTTGACAAGCACCAGGACGCGAATTAAGGACTTCATTCAAATGCTGTTTGATTGAGTTCAACAGTTCCTGAACACGTGTACGCGAGGAAGGGCCGGAGCCCTTCCCCTGGATACGCTCAAACAAGCTGGCAGAACTCCCTCGCTCCCAATTGAGAAGCGCAGCCATAACTTGTTATTCCTTATCCAAACGACCAATCAGCGACAGTTCAAAGCTCGAGCCCATGTATTTGAAGTGAGGGCGTACCTGCATCGAGACTTGATACCAGCCTGGATCGCCTTCAACATCCATCACCTGAATTTGCGCTGAACGCAGAGGGCGGCGGCTACGAACATCAGTCGGTGGGTTTTCCTGATCGGCGATATATTGCTTGAGCCAGATGTTAAGCTCACGTTCAAGATCCTGACGTTCTTTCCACGAACCGATCTGCTCACGCTGCAACACTTTGATGTAATGAGCCAGGCGGTTGATGATGAACATGTACGGTAGCTGTGTCCCCAACTTGTAGTTGGTTTCTGCCATCTTCCCTTCGCGCGTATTCGGGAATACTTTCGGCTTTTGTACCGAGTTTGCGGAGAAGAACGCGGCATTGTCGCTGCCTTTACGCATGGTCAGGGTGATAAAGCCCTCTTCCGCCAGCTCAAATTCACGACGATCGGTGATCAGCACTTCGGTAGGGATTTTGGCCTGAACCTGCCCCATGGCTTCATAGAGATGAACCGGAAGGTCATACACTGCGCCACCACTTTGCGGGCCGATGATATTTGGGCACCAGCGATATTTGGCAAAGCTGTCTGTCAGGCAGGAAGCCAGCAGGAATGCGGTATTACCCCACAAGAAATGCTCATGATTCTTGCTGACATCTTCATAGTAGTTGAAGTTCTTGATCGGGTTTTCAACGGTAGAATACGGCAAACGCAGCAGGAAACGAGGCGTGGTTAAACCAAGATAGCGGGAATCTTCAGACTCGCGTAACGCACGCCATTTGGTATGTACCGGCCCTTCAAAAACAGATTTCAGATCTTTAATGGCCGGCAGCTCAGTAAAGCTGCTGATACCGAAGAAATCTGGCGCAACGCTGGAAAGGAACGGCGAATGTGCCATTGCACCCACAGCGCTGACGTACTGTAACAGCTTCATATCAGGCGCGGTATTGCTGAACGCGTAGTTACCAATGATAGCAGCCGTCGGTTCACCACCAAATTGGCCATAGCCTGATGAATAAACGTGCTTATAGAAACCGGATTGGATAATTTCCGGTGAGAACTCAAAGTCCTCCAGCAACTCTTCTTTTGTTGCATGAAGAATATTAATTTTAATATTCTCACGGAAATCGGTACGGTCAACTAATAACTTCAATGAACGCCATGAGGATTCAATCTCACGGAATTCGGTAGCATGGAGGATTTCATCCATTTGAGCACTGAGCTTTTTATCAAGCTCAATAATCATCCGGTCAACCAAGAGTTTATTAACTGGCTCTTCGTTGGTTCCAGTATCCAGAATACTGGCAATAAATGCAGCAACACCCTGTTTGGCAACGTCATAACCGTCATTACCCGGCATCATACGCGTTTGAGACATAATTTCGTCGAGCAGGAAAGTCGGGCTGGCAGGTTCTGCCGCTAAAACTGCATTTTCTTCATGTAAAGACATACGTAAAATTCCCTCTTACCAGACCAATTACTTTCGATTCAGAATGTCTAGCTCTTTCAGCAACTGCTCACGGACTTCTTCGTTGCTTAACAAATCCTGCAAACGAGAACGAAAAGCAGGGATATTACCCAATGGTCCCTTCAAGGCCACCAATGCTTCCCGCAATTCCAGAAGCTTTTTAAGTTCTGGGACTTTTTTCGCCACATTATCAGGTGAAAAATCATCCAGAGAGTTGATCGATAATTCAACGGGCAGAGTTTCTTCGCCTTCACCTTCCAAGCGATTTGGCACGCTGAAAGCCAGACCGATCTTGGCTTCGTTCATTACTGCGTTGAAATTAGTCTTACTGACGGAAACAGCCTGACGCTCCTCAATTGGAGTATCTTCACGAACACCTTTGAGATCGCCAACCACCAAAAGGTTTAATGGCAATTCAATTTCAGAAACCTGATCTCCAGTGTTAGGAACATACTTGATATTTATCCTTTCCTTAGGAGCAACACTACTTTGATTATTCTTACTCATAACTCGTCCTTTTGGTCACTATAAAGAGATGCCAGCCAATGCCCTCATTTGGATATCGCGAACACTTATCATAGATGAGGCTCAAATATCCTCTGAATTAGGAGATTCTTACTGCTGTCATCTATCATCACTATGTATGTGGGCCACAGATATCTTTCCTTATGCTTTTTGCACAGAAATATCTCAATTCTTAGGAGTTAATTAACCAGTAGCTCACTCATCAGTTTTTTAGGAGGAATCCTGCATTAATCTGACGTCATTAGGCACATCGTCTACTATCTTTAAGGCAAAAGTCCATAAACTTTTCTTTATTGTTAGAGATCCCCTAATTCCTGTGATAGCAGCGTCACTCTGTCAATGATCATAAAAAATAACTTTATTGAAATATTATTTCATTTTAAAAACAATTAGTTAGTTAATGATTTAATATAAATGATAAATAATCAGCCATAAAACCATGTTCAAAAATATTTGATAAGCCAACACAAAACACCAATTTTGCAAATATTATAATTTTTTATTCCATCAACGTTTAAGACGAAAATTTAAAATTTATTGGTAACTTGGCACTCTAAGGAAGAGCTGCTTATAGTAATGCCGGGAAGTGGATCATCGCGCGAGTGACATTTAAAACTGACCAAATACGGGCAGCAGAATTCACTGGCACTTGGTCTATATAAAGCAAACTATCAAGGATATTTACAATGCCAACTCCAGCATATATCGCTATTACCGGCAAAACGCAGGGTAATATCACAGCAGGCGCTTTCACCGCCGAATCAGTCGGTAACATTTTTGTTCAAGGCCACGAAGACCAAATGTTGGTACAGGAATTTGAACACATTGTTACCGTACCTACTGACCCGCAATCTGGTCAGCCTTCTGGGCAACGTGCGCATAAACCATTTCGTTTCACCGTGGCTTATAACAAAGCCGTACCTTTGCTGTACAACGCATTGGCGTCAGGGGAAATGCTGCCAACGGTTGAATTGAAATGGTACCGTACTTCAATTGAAGGTAAACAAGAGCACTTCTTCACCACCAAACTGGAAGATGCCACTATTATCGATATCGACTGTAAAATGCCGCATTGCCAAGACCCAACCAAGGCTGAATTTACTCAGTTAGTGCGCGTTTCACTGGCATATCGCAAGATCACTTGGGAACACAACACAGCCGGCACTTCTGGTGCTGATGACTGGCGTGCCCCGATCGAAGCGTAAGGTGATTCATTCAGCAGACAATACTCACTTGGCTGCTGTTGATTGCTTTTACAGTGCAGGGGGAGCACATCGCTTCTCCCTGCATGTATCACTATTGAACCAGCCGCATGCCAGAATATCTCCCTTGCTACAGCACCAATTTCAGAATAATACCGCATTATTCCTCCCTAACCTTTGCCGCTTAATCTGTTCAAAGATGTCGACCATTCCTGCGGTGATTCAGCAGTAAATAAACTAACACAGCGCAAAGTTATCACACCATTTCCACCAAGTTATTTACGCCTCCATCATAATAAAAATATTTATATATCAATTATATAAATATAAAACACTGTTTTACCCATCAATAAAAAAACCAATGGATTGATTAAAACCACTTTTGCCTTTTGTGATATCACTCAATTTACAAAGTTGTATAATAGGTTACGTTATGCCATATCTGATTAGCGACTGACCTCGCAGGAAATCCATTAAAAAACCCATTATTTACAATGACATTGATTTCCTTGTGGTTAAGTCCCCCCCAAAAGCTGCGCCACGGAGGATGGCTGAATAACACCAAATAAATATCAGATAAAAATGCTGCCTGGATCACATCTCACCAGATTCTTGATGCATCTAGTGATCCAGACTCTTACAGTTCGCTTCTGGAGATACCCCAATGAAACTGTCCAAGACGTTACTCAGCCTTTGCCTCACTTCAGCAACACTGCTCATGAGCCATTCTTCCCTCGCGGCGCAGCAGATCAAAGCCGCAGATGTTCACCCTGCCGGTTATCCGAACGTTGTCGCCGTTGAACATATGGGGGAAAAGTTAAAGCTGGCGACCGATGGCCGTCTGGAAATCAAAACCTTCCCTGGCGGTGTGCTGGGTGATGAAAAGCAGGAGATCGAGCAGGCACAGATTGGAGCAATTGATATCATCCGCGTTTCCATGTCTCCGGTTGCGGCAATTCTGCCAGAAGTTGACGTCTTTACGCTGCCCTACGTCTTCCGCGATGAAGACCACATGCACAAAGTATTGGATGGTGAGATCGGCCAAGAAATCGGTCAGAAAATCACTGATAACGCGAAGTCAAAAATGGTCTTTCTGGGTTGGATGGACGGTGGGACACGCAACATGATCACCAAAAACCCGCTCAACAAGCCAGAAGATCTGCAAGGCATGAAGATCCGCGTGCAGGGTAACCCGGTTGCTCTTGCCACGCTAAAAGCGATGGGAGCCAACGCGGTCAGTATGGGCGTCAGCGAAGTTTTCAGCGGCATGCAAACCGGTGTTATTGATGGCGCAGAGAACAACCCACCAACCTACGTTGCACACAACTATATGCCGGTCGCGAAGAACTATACCCTGACTGGCCATATGATCATTCCAGAAGTATTCCTCTACTCTAAGGCCAAATGGAACAAACTGTCTGCGGAAGATCAGCAACTGATCCTCAAGCTGGCAAAAGAGGCCCAGGCCGAACAGCGCGAACTGTGGGCGAAGTATAATCAGGAATCGCTGGATAAGATGAAAGCAGGCGGCGTTAATATTCAGGATATCGATCGCGATTATTTCTACAAAGCCACTCAGCCTGTACGCGATCAATTCGGTAAAAATTATCAAGAATTAATCCAACGTATCGAAGCCGTCAAATAATGTCCAAGGGGTGAATACCTACCTGATACCAGGTTGCAACTAGGACTGAGCGAGGCCCAAGCGGGCCTCGCCCACACAGCCAGCACTCCAGCAACTTGAAAAACAGCGGGTATAACCACCTTATTTTTCCTGACCAGGACGTAGGGGATTATCATGTCTCGCTCTTATTTATCGGTAATGGATTTTATTTACCGCGTTTCCATCTGGCTTTCCGGCCTTGCCCTGCTCGTCATGACCGCCGTGATCCCCGTCGGTATTTTTGCCCGTTATGTCTTGAACTCGGGCTTATCGTGGCCAGAGCCTGTCGCCATCATCTGCATGGTGACCTTTACCTTTATTGGTGCTGCTGTCAGCTATCGTTCCTGTTCGCATATTGCGGTCAGCATGATGACAGACCGCCTTTCAGAACCGATGAAAAAGGTTTGCTCAGTGCTCACCGATCTGATGATGCTGGCGATCAGCCTGTTTATTCTCTACTACGGCTATAACCTGTGTCTGGAATTGTGGGAGCAACCCGTCGCTGAGTTTCCGATTTTAACCGCAGGAGAAACTTACCTACCGCTGCCAGTTGGCTCGTTTATCACGCTGCTGTTCATTATTGAGCGCATATTTTTAGGCCCGCAGAATCACCGCCCGGTGGTCATGTTGGGCAATTCCTAAGCGGTTACCAGGAGCCTGTAAATTATGGACGCATTCATTTTATTGATCACCCTTGGCGTCATGCTCGCCATTGGCGTGCCGGTCGCCTACGCCGTCGGTATCAGCGCCATCGCCGGGGCATTCTGGATCGATCTGCCTCTGGAAGCCGTGATGATTCAAATCACCAACGGCGTAAACAAGTTTTCGTTACTGGCCATCCCATTCTTTATTCTGGCCGGAGCCATCATGGCAGAGGGGGGCATCGCCCGTCGCCTGGTGAATTTCGCTTATATTTTCGTTGGTTTTATTCGCGGTGGCCTGTCACTGGTTAATATCGTCGCCTCCACCTTTTTTGGCGCTATCTCTGGTTCGTCAGTGGCAGATACTGCCTCTATCGGCTCGGTGATGATCCCTGAAATGGACAAGAAGGGTTACCCGCGTGACTTCGCCGCAGCGGTGACCGCCAGCGGCTCGGTGCAGGCGATCCTGACGCCGCCAAGCCATAACTCGGTCATCTATTCATTAGCCACCGGCGGCACCGTTTCCATCGCTGCATTGTTTATCGCCGGGATCTTACCGGGCCTGTTGCTGAGCTTTACGCTGATGGTGATGTGTGTCTGCTTTGCCCACAAGCGCGGTTATCCAAAAGGCGAGCGCGTGCCGTTCCGCCAGGCATTGAAGATCTTCGTTGATACCCTGTGGGGGTTAATGACGGTGGTCATCATTATGGGCGGTATCCTTTCCGGTATCTTTACCGCCACCGAATCCGCCGCGATTGCCTGCCTGTGGTCATTCTTCGTCACCATGTTCATCTATCGTGACTACAAATGGTCTGAGCTGCCTAAACTGATGTTCCGCACGGTGAAAACCGTCACCATCGTGATGATCCTGATTGGCTTTGCCGCCAGCTTTGGCGCCATCATGACTTACATGCAGTTGCCAACCCGGATCACCGAATTCTTCACCTCAATCTCCGACAACAAGTATGTGATCCTGATGTGGATCAACATCATGCTGCTGCTGATCGGCACCTTGATGGATATGGCTCCGCTGATCCTGATCCTGACGCCGGTACTGCTGCCAGTAGCGATCAATCTGGGGATCGATCCGGTGCATTTCGGCATGATCATGCTGGTCAACCTGGGTATTGGCCTGATTACACCGCCAGTTGGTTCGGTGCTTTTCGTCGCCAGTGCGGTCAGCAAGCAAAAAATAGAACAGGTGGTGAAAGCTATGGTTCCCTTCTACCTTGCCCTGTTCTGCGTGCTGATGCTGGTCACCTATATTCCGGCGATCTCACTGTTCCTGCCCAAGCTATTTGGCGTCCATACCGGATAACGCTTTCCAATAGGCTGCTAACCGTGCCCGTTTTGCTGAAAAACGGGCTTTTTTGTCAGCGGGCCGTATTGACCAGAAACACCACTTCTCCCCGATAATAAGGCGATTTTGCCAGACGTTGTTGCCATTGAGGGTTCCAAACCCCATGCTGCACCAGCCCGATTTTGAAGGGTAAACGCAACTTCAATAAGGCTGGCAAATACTGCTCATACTGCGTAACCGTTTGCTTACCCTGATAAGTTTGGATCACCAATTCGTCTATCGGTAACCCATTCAGCTGGCTGGCATTGCCGGTTTTCGCCCAATCAAGTAACCCCGTAACCCCCAACGCAAATCCGGCAGGCAGCCTGCTGCGCACGTGGCTGAGGAATTCCGCATATTTGTCTAACTGATAGGTCGCCGCGTCAAAATCAATCTGCAACCCCACCACCTGGTTACCGGCAGCCGCCCAGCGCGCAGGCAGACGCAAAGCCGCCGCCAGGATCTCATCGGGAATATCCAGCGTAGTGACTCGAACGGTAATCCAAATTGAGGGAGCCTGAAGTTTAGCCAGCGGCACCCCCAATTTCAGAAAGCGTGCGCCTTGGCGCCCCATCACAATTTCGGCCTGATGCAGATACAGAGTCTCCGCCTGTTGCAACACCGGTTGCGACCACACGCCAGACCACAGCCAGAACGCGCGATAATCGCGCGTATCCACATAGCCTTTGCCCGTTTTGCCTGCTACTGACGCAGCGAGCAGCGGCGATATCAGCAATAACGCCCAGCATAAGCGCTTCACCAGTAGTATTTGAGCCGCTGTTCCCATTGGTTGCCTTTATAGTTCTTTTTTAGCTGATTAAACCAGCGCTGGCGCATTTCTGGCGGAATACCCTGCTCATCGCAATCGTTATAGCCAGAGGGAGCAAAACACATCACCGCGCGGTAAAGAGCATAGGTTTTATCTTCTGGTTCAGCCTGAGGATCGGCAATCACCTGCTGATAATATCCCAGCCTCCCTTGCTTGCTGCCATTGTCCAATGCGGCCTGAGCCAGGCTGTCTAATTCATCGTTGCTTCCCATCTCCGCTTCCGTGCTGATTTGTGACAAATACGTGGTGCGGAAAAACTCCCCCAGGCAGTTCAGGGCATGCGCGTCAGTTTTATTCTTTGCCAGAACCGCGACGGTCTGCGCTAACGGAGCACAAAAATACCCTTGTTCGGTATCGCTGCCATTCCAGTCAAACATCGCCAGATCCACATCTGCAAAAGCCTCAGAAGTAAGGCTTGCATGGATATGTTTTTTCAGCAATTTGTCATCCAGGTAGCCTTGATAATCACCAACCAGCAAATCTCGAATTAATAACGTGTAAAGCGCGATCGTTTTCTCTTCATCGGTTGGTGCAGAGGCCGCCTGTTGTTGCAACAACGTCTTATTTGCCAAGGTCTTGAGCACCAGTGAACGGTAGCGCAGATTATTGATCGGGCTTTCCGGGGCAAAAATCGCCGCTACGTTATTGTTTTGCGCCAGATTAGTGGCCAGCATCAGCTGTAAATACTGCTGCTGATGAGGTGAGAGCTTCAAGGTTAGCAAGTGGCGCCAATGCGCTTCAGCCTCTGGCCATTTATGCAGCCTGCTCAGAGCATTGCCATACATGACCTGCTGGCTGAAAGCCACAATATCATTAGGTGTTACCTGCTCGGCGGGCTTAATGGCTGCTAGCACCGCCGGGTAATCTCCTTGCTGGTAGAATAGCCAGGCATTATGCATATATTGCCAAACCGCCAGCATATTGGCTTTCTCAAACATGGGCTTATAACTTTGTAATATCTCAGCCGTGACTTTGGGCGCGTCTTTATTCTCAAGATTATATTTTCTCAACCATTTCATGGTTTGAGTAAAAGTCTGCAACGGCGTATCGGTAACGCTGGTAAACGGCTGTTCATCGCTGTTGTAGGGAATGAGGCGGCTTAGTAGGATCTGATCGTTCTCATCAATCAACGCACTAAGCGAGTCGATATTTTTTGCACTCATGAGCTGGCTTTCATATAACTGCGCCAGACGCGGCCAGTCCGCGAGATACCAGTACACTCGGCGATGCAGGCCGCGCACGGAATCAACGTATGCACCGCCGGGAAAGGTGGTCACATAGGATTCTGCCCGCTGTAATGCCAACTCAGCAGCCTGTTTATTGACCTTCTTAAGATCGAACATGCCATACTCATCCACCGCATGTTCTGTTGCCTGGTTTAAGGCCACGCGGAAAAGCATATAGGTTGCAGTTTCCGCTACCCACTGTTGATCGGATTCTTTTAGATCCAGAAATCCCGCTTCGGCTGCGGGAAATTGCCCGTGATAAAATAGCTCTGCGTTGCTGAGATAGTCGCGAAAGGCAGCCGCCGGTGAACCCGCAGCAAAATGCTGCATCAGCGGCAAAAACCGATCGGTATCCTGTTCGCCACGGTAAATCGCGATCCGCCGCAAAGCCAACAGGTTCTGATCCGGTTTTTCCAGCCGTTGATCCGCCAGCAATGCGCTAAAAAATTGGCTCAGTGAATCTTTATTGTTGGATATCCAACGGCCTTCATTATCGATCCCCTCAACAGATAATGCAGAGGTAGCGATACCTAACTTCAACGCCATCGCCTCAAGTGGGCTCTCAGTGGGTGCCGAGGGCGGATTTTGCCGGTTATTGGCCTCAATCACAGCGCTGTCCGGCTGTAGCGCACCTTTAAAAACACCGAAGGTGTACTCTCTGCTACGGTTCACCTCCTGCGGCAACGCGGATAACGCGGTGTGGAAGCCCCGTTGTTCCGCTAACAGCATCAACAGGTTGGCGCGGGTATCGTTATCAGGGGCCAGATAGGGCGCCCCATCCAAGGTACAATCATTGGCCCAGAGGCAACTCATGTCATCAAACGAGGCCATCGCCAACGGGCTGGCACCATAAATAGCCACAACCGTTAACGACTGAAAAAATTTTTTCGTTTTTATCCATTTTCCTTGCAAAATAGCCTCCTGTTCCCCGAAGTTTGATAATGAAAACGCCTCCGTAGAGGCGTTTTCATTATCGAATCTTGTTTAAACGATGTCGAGGTTAATCCAGCAGGTCGGAGTAATCACCTCGTTGATATTCAGCAAGCTGCTGCCAAGGCAATGCCGGTGGATCAACCAGCGGAGTCGCCGTCATGCGTTGAATCGAGGTGCCATGGCTGTCGCGTTGCTCAATACTGCGGGCATATTGACCGGCCACATCCCAGGCCACCGTTGTCGTTCTCTCCCCTTGTTGCAGCAGATAGTGCTGTATCCCCTCTTGTACAGGCCCCTGCTTTTCCATACGGCTTAGCGCCGCTGGCTCAAGCAGCCAGTACGCCGCGGGCCAGGAACCGCCGTACCCCACATTGCCATAATGCGCAAGCTCCACATCAATAACCCGGCGCAGATTATGTAATACCACCTGCACGGCCACTTTCCCTGTGCCAGCATCACGCTGTATCAGCAATGGTGCGCCCTGTGCTTCAGCATGCGCATGGCCTGCATGGGGAGAAGCCTGTTCGTGCCCATGTTCCTGGCTTTCACGCACACCGGCCGGTAATTCGCGCTCGATCCAAACCAAACCGGGGCGGCGGTACATCAAGTCGGTATAGCGGCTATCCCGTATGATGCCATCGTGCCCTATCGCCCGGTTTTCATAGCTCAGCCGCAAATTGACCGCCGGCGCAGTCGCCGGCTGCTCTTTCTGCTGCACAGTGGCAGCCCCCAACGGCAGAACAACCGCCACCAGCAACGCCAAGCTGAAGATTCCCCGCATGTGGATCATAAACCCGCCGCCTCTTTCACTTTGAAAAAGACTTTGGTGTTGTCCATCGTGCCTCTAAAGATCTGGGAACCCGCACCGCCGGCATACAGCATTACATCTCCCCCAGCATGGGTTTCTGAACCCGGCGTCCCCAGATTGATCCCCACCTCCTGCAAGAAGTTATCCTGCGTGGTATCCACATCGGTCAGATCCTCGCGCTCTGCGCCACGCGCCGGTGCCACCCAAGCAGCATTATTATCTTCCACGTTGATCTGGCTGCTGGCGCTGGCGTTAGGGCGCCCGCCGTTGCCGAAGACCAAGGCCGTGTAAGGTTTACCGTCGGCGGCTTTAGCCAGTTCACCGTTCTGGTAATCATAAACCTTACCCAGGATCGGGTTACCCAGCTTGCCGTAACCATTGAAGGCAATAGAGTGATCATGGTCAGCCGTGACTACGATCAGCGTATTCTTCAAGCCAGGATCTTTGGCCTCCATAAACGTCAGCACGCTTTGAATGGCGGCATCCATCGCCAGAGTATCTTCCAGGGCGCGTTTGGCATTGCTGCCGTGCAGAGCATGATCGATACGCCCACCTTCCACCATCAGAAAAAATCCGTTGTCATTGCGGCTAAGCACTTCTAACGCTTTCTCGGCCATTTCAGCCAGGCTTGGCTGATCCAGATTCTGATTCACCCGATCCAGTTCGTAAGCCATTTCACTTTGAGCGAACAGCCCAAGCAGTTTATTGACGGAACCGGTATCCAGATTGCGCAATTGAGTGCCGTTGTCGACATAGGTATATCCCACGCTCTCCATGGCGCTCACCAGGTTCTGGTTGTCGCTGCGTTTGCTGCTGGGGTTGACCGATTTCGGCAGGTAATTGCGTTGCCCGCCGCCCATCAGCACATCTAAGCCGTCCCCCAACTCGCTGTTGTAGTTGGCGTTGCCCGGCACCGACTGCTCAGCGATGGTGTTGTAACCATTGCGGTTACAGATATGCGCATAGGTTGCCGCAGGCGTTGCATGCCCAACCCGCGTGGTCGATACCGCCCCCACCGAACGCCCTGCCGCCTTGGAGAGTTCCAACAACGTCTTGGCCCGCTGACCATTATCCGGCGCGCAGGTGCTGTCTTCACCCGAGATATATTGCTCACCCGTGGTGGTATAGGCCTGCGTATCGGCGGACATCGAGATCACCTCATTGTTTGCCTTCACGCCGGTCATATAAGCCGCCATCGACGGGGCACTATCGGTGGTTTGGGCATCATTGGAAAAGGTTTTGATACGCGCTGCATTGCGGAAAGACTGCATGGTCAGTTCTGCCCGTTCACTGCTGCTCAGCGAACCCGGTTCAGCCGCCAGCTGTTTCTCTCCTTTATAGATACGAGCCGCCGTTACGGTCACCGGCCCCATGCCGTCGCCCAGGAAAAAGATCACGTTTTTGGCTTCGTTCGCGGCGTAGGTACTCCCACAGGCCAGCGATAACAGGAACCACAAGCAGCTATTCATCGTGCTAACAGAGTGTTTTTTCTTCATGATTTTGCTCATTCCTGAAAGTGATATTGATGTTTTACGCGTCAGCATGATGTTCACTGCAAATCAATCGCCTGTTTAATCAGATCGAACACCCGATCGTTATTCAGCGTTCCGCTAAACTGCTCAGCTCCCAACCCTTGGGCAGCGAGGAAAACATCACCACCACCATGAGTTTCTGTTTTCAACGGGATCACCGACTCTTGTAGAAAATCGGCACTTTCCAGGGCGTTTTCATCGATTGGCCCACGGGTGGCCAGGTGGCCAGGGCCATTGCCGAAACCGATGATGGTATAAGGGTTACCCTCCACATCCGTTGAGTTCGCACCGTTGACATAGCTTTTCACTATCCCTAAAACGCCAGGGTTGCCCTCTTGCGTTTTACCGGTACGCTGTGAGTAACCGTTCATTTGCAGCGTGTGATCGTGGTCAGCCGTCACCACAATCAGGGTATTTTGCAAACCGGGATCAAGCTGCTGCATCTTGTCCAATGCCACTTTTATCGCGTCATCGAACGCGACCGTATCCTGTAACGCTCGGCGGGCATTGGTCGCATGCAGGGCATGATCGATGCGACCACCTTCCACCATCAGGAAAAAGCCCTTATCTTTAGCAGCCAGCGCGTCGATGGCCTTTTCGGTCATTTCCGCCAGGCTGGGCTCCTGCTCTGGATCACGATCCAGGTCATAAGACATATGATTGGGGGTGAACAGTGCGATGAGCTTGCTACCATCGGTCGGGAGCTGGTCGAACTGCTGCTTATTTGTCGCATAGTGATATTTAGCTGCCTGTAATTCAGCGATAAGATTACGCTGGTCGCCACGGGTGCCCCCCGCTGCCGCTGGGGTGAAATAGTGGCTCCCCCCCCCCAGGATCACATCAACGCCGTCGCCCAGTTTGGCATTAAACCCCTGCCCGCCTGGCACCAGCGCGGCAGCAATAGTGTTTTCCGCATCGCGATGGCAGATATGCGCATAGGTTGCCGCCGGTGTGGCATGTGTCACCCGAGTGGTGGTCACTATGCCAGTGCCATAGTTTGCGGCTTTCATTTTTTCCAACAGCGTATCAACCGCATGGCCGTTATCAGGCGGGCAAGTGCTGTCAAAGTTGAGTTGATAAGGTTTACCCAGCGTATCGGTTGCCTGGGTATCGGCAGACATCGAGATCACTTCGTTATTTGACTTGAGCCCTGTCATATACGCCGACATGGAAGGCGCACTGTCGGTAACCTGCGCATCATTTGAATAGGTATGGACAAATGCCGTTTCCGGCAAGGTATCGATCGTCAAATCGCCATCCTCTCCAACACTGTAAATACGGGCCGCCGTCAGTGTGGCAATTCCCATACCATCCCCCAGAAAAAACAGCACGTTTTTAGTAGGGGTTGGCACTGGTGGTGGAGATTCACCACTGGCGACAGAATCACTGTCATTACACGCCGTTACAGCAAAAACCAATCCAAGGATCAGCAGGCAGAGCATATTGCGTTTCATCTCATCTCCCTATTTAACGGTCAATTGATACCCTGTGGATTTCAAGGTGCAGTTAGGTGAGCACAGCCAGTACCTCTGCACTTTGAAAGATGGTGGGCATATCGTTTTTGTATTAATTGGTAACATATCGACAGGTAAACTAGAGATGATATGTGACAAAAAGATGGCAGCCTGCCCAAGGTGGGTTAAAAATCTGAAATGGTATTTCAATCCAATGCCGGATTCGACGATAATTCGTTGTTATTGCTTTGCAATTGATTATTAAATTGAATCTCGGCCTTTGCGCATGTCAATTTTTTGGCAGGGTGGATTGTTGCAATAGTTAGAGGGGCTGGAGAAAAATCAGAGCTTCACACCGGTGAAGCCCATTTGGAGGCAACTTGCTGTTATTGAAATGAATACGCTTAAAGAAATACTTCCCGCTGCTAGCGCGCTGCGCCTTCCATCCCCACCAGCCCTACTTTCAGATAACCGGACTGCCGCAGCGTATCCATGACGCTCATCAGGGTCTCATAATCAACGGTTTTATCCGCCTGAAAGAAGATAGTGGTTTCTTTATTTGCCTGCGTGCGCTGATCCAATACGGAGGTCAGTTGTTCGGCCATCACTGGCTCATCCCCCACGTACAGCTGTTTATCGGCCTTCACCGACAGGAATACCGGTTTTTCCGGGCGCGGCTGCGGCTTGGCGGAAGAAGCAGGCAGATCAACACGAATATCGACCGTCGCCAGCGGTGCGGCCACCATAAAGATGATCAACAGCACCAGCATGACATCAATAAAGGGCGTCACGTTGATTTCGTGCAGTTCACCGCTGTCGCCCAGGTCTTCATTTAAGCGCATAGCCATCACTCACCCCACTCGCAGTTGGTGTGTATGCTGCGAACGTTTGAGCTCGGCCGTGGCAGCCAGATCCAGATCACGGCTCAGCAACAGCAGCACCTGCGCCGCCACATCACCCACCTGGGCGCGGTGGCTGCCGATCACTCGGGCAAAGATGTTGTAAATCACCACCGCCGGAATCGCCGCAACCAGGCCAAGTGCGGTTGCCAGCAGCGCTTCTGCAATCCCCGGCGCTACCACCGCCAGATTGGTGGTTTGCGATTGAGCGATGCCGATAAAGCTGTTCATGATGCCCCATACGGTACCAAACAGGCCGACAAACGGTGAAATAGCACCAATGGTCGCCAGGAAACCATTACCCCGCCCCAGTTGGCGCCCATAGGCCGCAACGCGGCGTTCAAGGCGAAAAGCGGTACGTTCTTTAATGCCATTATTATCGTTAGAGGCCGCCGATAGCTCCAGTTCATCCTGTGCATCGCGCAGTAGCACCGCACTGATGCTTTCCTCGGTGAAATTTTGCGCCAACTCAGAGGCATCATCCAAAGAGCGAACATCGGCCAACGCCTGTTCCTCTCGGCGCAGACGGCGCTTAGAGCGAATCAGTTCACTGCCTTTGGCAAACAGAATAGTCCAGGTCACAATGGAGGCCAGTACCAGACCGATCATCACGGTTTTGACGACCACATCCGCATGTTGGTACATCCCCCAGACGGAGAGATCCATGCCGCGGGTGTCTGGCGGTTGGATTGTGGGTGCCGGATTCACTGGCATCATGCTCTCAGCGGCAGTCACCGCTGGGGCTACTGCTGCGGCCACGCTTTCAGTGATTGCCGGCGTATTGGCAGGAGCGGCCTGTACTGTACCAGCCAGCCCTACCACCAATACCAGTGAAGCGATCACATTGCGCCCCAGCGCACTCCATTGCCCGCGGTCTGCGCCACAGGCCGCTTGATTCATCGTTTTGACAGCCGTTTTCACGCTGTGCCTCCACCCATATCAACATTTACGGAAGAATTCAGCGTGCGATCATATCAAACCAATCAGGGATTGATAGTAGTTATCATTATTATTTACTCAATATACTCGGCTTCTTAATCGCGCAAACGTAAAAGGATGCCGTACCACAATGGCTCCCGGCAGCGATAATCGCCATTTCTTTACATAGCAGTTAAAACGTCTGGATGGCTATTAAGCGCCATGTTAACGTAAGTGCATCATGGTGAAGCAAGGTAAAGGGAAACCAAGCATGACGTCAAAAAATATCGAAACCGCGCTGATCGTGGCCGGGCGCAGCAAACGCTACACGCAGGGTTCCGTCAATCCGGTGACTCAACGCGCTTCTTCATTAGTATTTGAATCCGTTGCCGCCAAAAAGCAGGCCACTGCCAAACGCGCCCAAGGAGAACTGTTCTATGGCCGCCGTGGCACACTCACCCATTTTGCCTTTCAGGACGCCATGACCGAACTGGAAGGGGGAGCCGGTTGCGTGCTGTATCCGTGCGGAGCCGCTGCGGTCTCGAATGCCATCTTATCTTTCGTCAGCGCAGGCGATCATGTGCTGGTGACCGGTTCAGCCTATGAACCCACGCAGGATTTCTGTACCCATATCCTTGGCCGCATGAATGTAGCCACCACCTATTTTGATCCGCTGATCGGTGCCGGGATCGCAACGTTGATCCAGAGCAACACGCGTGTCGTATTTCTTGAGTCACCCGGTTCCATTACCATGGAAGTGCAGGATATTCCCGCCATCGTCAACGCCATACGCGCCGTTAATCCAGAGATTGTCATCATGATCGACAACACCTGGGCAGCCGGTGTGCTGTTCAAGGCTCTGGATTTTGATATCGATATTTCGATTCAGGCTGGTACTAAGTACATTATCGGCCATTCCGACTATATGCTCGGCACCGCGGTAGCTAACGCCCGCTGCTGGGAGCAGTTACGTGAATATTCTTACCTGATGGGCCAGATGGTTGACGCCGATACCGCTTACATGGCCAGCCGCGGCCTGCGTACATTAGGTGTGCGGCTGAAACAGCATGAGCAAAACAGCCTTGCCGTGGCACAATGGCTGGCGCAGCGGCCGGAAGTAGCGGTGGTTAATCACCCGGCCTTACCCAGCTGTAAAGGCCACGAATTTTACCGCCGCGATTTCAGCGGTTGCAATGGCCTGTTCTCCTTTGTTCTGAAACAGCGGCTGAGTGACGCACAGTTGGCGCACTACCTCGACCATTTCAACCACTTCAGCATGGCCTATTCCTGGGGAGGTTATGAGTCGCTGATCCTGGCCAATCAACCGGAAGAACTGGAGGCGATCCGCCCGGCTGGGGGAGTTGATTTTTCTGGTACCTTAGTGCGCCTGCACATCGGGCTGGAAAACGTTCAAGATCTGATCGACGATCTGGCCGCGGGTTTTAAACGTATCGCATCGTGAAATATCGGGCGGCGACTCTGCCGCTCTGTTTTTCTGGGTTTCCTCCTCGATCAACATATTTCTACATTCTATCTGATGCCCACTTCAGCCAAGAGCGTTACACTTAGCACAACACTTTTGAGTACGGTTAAGAATACGCTAGCCTGCCAGCATCACAGGACAAAAAATGGATGTATTGAAAGAGATCGTTCAAGCGCTTTGGACGCAGGATTTTATTGCTCTTGCCGATCCCAGCGTCGTTTGGGTGGTTTATCTGGTTCTTTTCACCACCCTGTTTTTGGAAAATGGATTGCTGCCTGCTTCCTTTTTGCCCGGTGACAGCCTGTTGTTGTTGGCCGGGGCTTTGATCGCCAAAGGCGTCATGAGTTTTATCCCCACCCTGATTATTCTGACCGTTGCCGCCAGCCTGGGTTGTTGGCTGAGTTATCTGCAAGGCCGATGGTTGGGCCATACCTCTGTGGTAAAAGGCTGGTTGCTGCAACTCCCGGTGCAATATCATCAACGCGCACACATCCTGTTTAACCGTCACGGCCTGATGGCCCTGTTGATTGGCCGTTTCCTGGCGTTTGTGCGTACCCTGCTGCCCACCATGGCGGGGATCTCCGGCCTGAACAGGGCACGCTTTCAGATCTTCAACTGGCTGAGCGCTTTTCTCTGGGTGGGATCGGTGATCAGCCTAGGATACGCTTTCAGCCAGATCCCACTGATCAAACGCCATGAAGAACAGGTTATGGCTGGGTTGATGATCCTGCCTATTGCGCTGCTGCTTTTCGGCCTGCTCGGTACAATGCTGGTGATTTGGCGCAAGAAACGCGCCTCCTAGGCACTGTAGACAGCCCCCTTAAAATACCATTCTACTGGGTAACTGGCTGACCAGCGCATCCACGGCCAACCGCACTTTCAATGGCAAATGCGGGGTTTGTGGCCATATGGCATGCATCTCAAAATTTATGCCGGGTATTTCACTCAGCACGCGCCGCAGTTCTCCTTTCAGCAACGACTCGCGAATCAGCCAGCAAGGCAACCAGGCGATGCCAAACCCTGCGACAGCTGCATCGGCAATCGCCTGCAAGTCATCCATCAATAAACGCGTTTTCGGTATCACTTCCCGCACGGTGCCATCTGCCTGCGGGATCAACCAGCTGCGTATGACCCCAGTACGCCGGTAGCTGATAGCATCGTGTTGTACCAGCTCCTCAACATTTGAGGGTAACCCGCAGCGGGCAAGGTAATCCGGTGCAGCACACAGCGTCATGCGGTTATCTCCTAGCCGCCTGGCAACCAAACCGGTGCTATCAGGCAACGGACCATTACGGATTGCCAGATCAAACCCTTCTTCCACCACATTCACCACCCGATCGCTGAATGACAGATCGAGTTCCAACCCGGGGTGTTCACGGGCCAAGGTGGTCAAAACGGGGGCGATACACAGGCGGCCAAACAATACCGGCATTGAGACTCTCAGCCTGCCGCTGACCTGTTGTTTACCGTTTTCCAACAGAGCTTCCGCGGTACGGATCTCCACCAGAGCCCGCAGGCAGCGTTCATAAAACAATACCCCGTCATCGGTCAGATTCAGGCTGCGCGTGGTGCGATGAAACAGGCGCACCCCAAGCCGTTGTTCCAGCCGGGCGATGGTTTTCCCCACTGCTGACCGTGAAAGATGTAATCGGTTTGCCGCCAGCGCAAAACTGCCCGCTTCTACCACCGTTACAAACACCGAAATTCCACTTAAGCGATCAATCATTTTTGTAGCCAAAAAGGAAACAATTATCGGAAATTTTATCTCTACTGGAGATTTTTAATCAACGATATTATTCCTGGGCCTACTCAACAAATCTGGAGAATCTCATGGCTGACACTATGCAACGCTGGACGATGAACGCCATCGGACGTGAACATCTGCAACTGACAAACTGCGCAATCCCGCAGCCCGGCCCGCATCAGGTGCGGGTAAAAGTCAATGCGGTCGCACTGAACTATCGCGACAAAATGGTGATTGAAGGCGCTATGCCGCTGGAGCTGCCGCTGCCGTTTATTCCAGCTTCAGATATGGCAGGCATTGTCGATGCCATTGGCAGCGGCAGCACACGCTTTCACCTTGGCGATCGGGTGATCTCCACCTTTAGCCCGGATTGGATCGACGATAAACCCAACGGTGACGCACGCAACCCGCCCTACCGCACGCTCGGTGGCATTGAGCAGGGCATGTTGGCGGAATATGTCGTGGTGGACGAAAACTGGCTGAGCGTAGCGCCAAGCACGTTGGACGATGCCCAAGCCAGCACCTTGCCCTGCGCCGGGCTGACCGCCTGGTTCGCTTTGGTGGAACGTGGCCATTTACGGGCCGGAGAATCGGTGCTGGTGCAAGGCACCGGCGGCGTCGCACTGTTCGCATTGCAGCTTGCCAAAGCGCAGGGCGCACAAGTGTTTATCACTTCGAGCAGCGACGAGAAACTGCAACGAGCCAAAGCGCTGGGGGCTGATTACACCATCAACCGCTTACAGAGTGATTGGGTGGAACAGATTTATGCTCTCACGCAGGATCGCGGTATCGATCATATTATTGAAATCGTTGGTGGTACCAACCTGGCCAATTCGATCCAGGCGGTGGCAATCCACGGACGTATCTCGGTGATTGGGGTGTTGGAAGGATTTGATATTACCCTACCCGCTGGCCCACTGCTGTTGAAATCCCCAACAATACAAGGTATTGGCGTTGGTCATCGCCGTGCGCTGGAAGATCTGGTACGCGCCGTTGATGCTAATGGGATCAAACCAATCATCGACCAGCGTTATCGTTTCGATCAGTTACCGGAAGCGCTGGAACACCTTGATCGCGGCGCATTCGGGAAAATCGTGCTGGTGCGTTAGCTATTAGCCCTGCATCATCACATGGCTGTCCCGCAGCCGGGCGAGTTCATCGCTCGGCGTTACGCCGAACAGGCGTTTAAACTCGCGGCTAAACTGTGAAGCACTTTCATAACCCACGCGGATGGCCGCCGTGCTGGCTTTCAATCCATCATGCACCATCAGCAACCGCGCCTTATGCAGGCGATAGGATTTCACATACTGCAACGGTGAGGTGTTGGTGACTGCTTTGAAGTTATGGTGAAATGCCGAAACGCTCATATTCACCTCATTTGCCAACTGCTCAACGTTAAGATTATCGGCATACTGGCTTTCAATACGCCGCAGCACTTTGGCTATCTGGCTGAAATGAGTATGGCGGTTGGCCAATTCCTGCAATGATGCACCGCAGCTGCCACACAGCACGTAGTACAACAATTCACGCACAATCTGCGGCCCCAGCACGCGGGCATCAAGCGGTCTTGCCATCACATCCAGCAGGCGTTCGGTGGCACACAGCATTTCATCCGTCAGCGGTGAAAGATTAACGCCGCAGCTTTCAGCCCGTGGTTGCATCAGGTAATCGTCATCACCGATATCGATCAGCAGGTCTTGCAACATTTGCGCATCAATACTCACGCCCAGCCCCACCAGTGGTTGTTCCACGCTGGCAAAGGTTTCGCATTCAAACGGCAATGGCACCGTCATCAACAAATAGTGGCGCGGATCGTACTGGAAAACCTTACTGCCACAGTACCCTACCTTATACCCCTGAAAGATGATCACAATACCGGGCTCGTACATCACCGGCTGGCGCGGCCAATAATCGTCAACGTACAGGATTTTCACCTTTGGTACCGGCGAAGAGGTATAGCCTTTGGCCTTGGCAAAATGCATTGCCTGGCGCGCCATACGGCCACGCAGCTCATCAATTTCAGTCACAATCCTTCCTACAGCCAGAATGATCCAGCATAAATAAGGGTGAAAAACCTCTTTTTCTTACAGCAACCAGCAGAAATAGGCAAGACATCAACAGGAATGAGCATTGTGTGATTGCGCTAAGTTACTGACAATACATTTCAGTTATTTTTTGCGCCCCCTGGCACTTTCCTGATACCTGAGAGAAACCGATCATGCAAAACTTTGTTCTCCATACCCCCACCAAAATCCTGTTCGGTAAAAACCAGATTGCCGGATTGGCTCAACAGATCCCGGCAAAAGCCCACATCCTGATCACTTACGGCGGTGGCAGTGTGAAAAAAAATGGCGTGCTGGATCAGGTCTATTCCGCGCTAGCGGGCCGCAACGTACAGGAATTCTCCGGCATTGAACCGAACCCTACTTATGAAACGCTGATGAAAGCGGTAGAGCTTGTGCGGGCGGAAAATATCGATTTCCTGCTGGCCGTCGGCGGAGGTTCCGTGGTTGACGGCACCAAATTTATCGCCGCCGCCGCCCATTACACCGCCGATCGCGATCCATGGCATATCTTGAAAACCGTAGGCCGTGAAGTCACTGGCGCGATCCCATTGGGCTGCGTGTTAACCTTGCCTGCCACTGGCTCCGAATCCAACATCGGTGCGGTGATCACTCGTAAAAACAGCGGTGATAAACAGCATTTCCACTCATCGTATGTGCAACCAAAGTTTGCCGTGCTGGACCCAACGGTGACCTATTCGCTGCCGCCACGCCAGATCGCTAACGGTGTAGTAGATGCCTTTGTGCATACTATTGAGCAATATCTGACTTACCCGGTCGATGCCAAAGTGCAGGATCGTTTCGCTGAAGGCCTGCTACTCACGCTGCTGGAAGATGGCCCACGGGCGCTGGCGGAGCCGGAAAACTACGCGGTGCGTGCCAACGTGATGTGGAGCGCCACCCTGGCGCTGAACGGCCTGATCGGTGCCGGTGTACCGCAGGATTGGGCCACCCATATGCTCGGCCATGAACTGACCGCCATGCACGGCCTGGATCATGCGCAAACTTTGGCCATTGTGCTGCCTGCGTTGCTGGTGGAGAAAAAAACGCAAAAACGCGCCAAACTGCTGCAATACGCCGAGCGTGTCTGGGGCCTGCGTGACGGCTCAGAAGACAGCCGCATTGACGCCGCCATCGCTGCCACCCGGGCATTTTTTGAAACTATGGGCGTACCGACCCGGTTGTCTGATTACCAGCTTGATGGCAGCTCGATCCCGGCGCTGCTCGATAAACTGCATCAGCATGGCATGACTGCACTGGGTGAACACCAGGACATTACGCTAGAAGTCAGCCAGCGGATTTACCAGGCTGCGCGTTAATCACTACCTTGCCATTTCCTGCTAGGCTTTAGTTTCTGACTGTTCTCTGTGCCCGGTCGATCGCCGGGCACAGTCCTACGCTTCACCTGCACTTTCGATCGCATCACATGAAATCGTCTCGTTAACCAATGGGAGAATATGATGGCGAACCAATCCAGCACTTTTTCTGACAATACCATTCATGGCTGGGCTTCAACCGGCCAAGGAAAGCCTCTCGAGCCGTTCAGTTTCAACGCCGGAGAGTTGGGCGATGATGAAATCGACGTTGCGATCGACTATTGCGGCGTCTGCCACTCTGATTTATCCATGCTGAAAAATGAATGGGGTATCACCCGCTATCCGTTCGTTCCGGGCCATGAAGTGGTTGGCAGAGTAGTCAAGCTCGGTACTCATGCACAAAACAAAGGGCTGAAAATCGGCCAGATAGTGGGCGTTGGCTGGAACCGCGGCAGTTGTATGCACTGCCACCCCTGTATGTCTGGCGATCAACATTTGTGTCATGAAGTACAGCCTACCATCATTGGTCGTCACGGTGGTTTTGCCGATCGTATCCGTAGCCATTGGGCCTGGGCTATTCCACTGCCGGAAGGGATTGATGTCACCAGCGCCGGGCCGCTGTTCTGCGGAGGGATCACGGTTTTCAACCCTTTGCTGCAATACGATATACGTCCGACTCAGCGTGTCGGCGTGGTGGGTATCGGCGGTTTGGGGCATATGGCAATCCGCTTTATGCACGCCTGGGGCTGTGAAGTCACTGCCTTTACTTCGTCTAACAGCAAGCGTGACGAAGCACTGGCACTGGGAGCACATCGCGTCGTCGCCAGTAATGACAATACGGCGCTACAGGCGATTGCCAACCAGCTCGATTTTATTCTGGTCACGGCCAGCGCTTCGCTGGATTGGAGCGCCTTCCTCGATACGCTGGCACCAAAAGGCCGCCTGCACTTCGTCGGTGCAGTGCCCGATCCGGTACCAGTGCAGGTGTTTGCGTTTATCAGCAAACAGGCGGAGCTTTCCGCGTCCCCAACCGGTGCACCTTCGCGGTTGGCGGATATGTTGGCGTTCTGCGCCCGGCACGGCATTGAACCGCAAGTGGAACATTTTCCACTCAGTAAGGTGAACGATGCGATGGCACATCTGGAAGCGGGCAAAACGCGCTATCGTATCGTTTTAGACATGCACGCTTAGTTAACCTGGAAATTGTCATTAAGGAGATAGCACATGCAACCTATCATCAAACTCCACGATGGCCGCCTGATGCCGCAACTGGGTCTCGGCGTTTGGCAGGCCACCATTGAAGAAACCACTCATGCTGTCGCCAAGGCGCTGGAGGTGGGTTATCGTTCCATTGATACTGCTGCGATCTACAAAAACGAGGAAGGGGTGGGTAACGCACTGCAATCCACCGCGATCCCGCGCAGCGAACTGTTTATCACCACCAAACTGTGGAATGACGATCAGGGTAACCCTCAGGCCGCGCTGGAAACCAGCCTGAAAAAGTTGCGGCTGGATTATGTCGATCTGTATCTGATCCACTGGCCAACACCGGCACAGGATCAGTATGTCGCTGCCTGGCGCGGTTTGATCAAACTGCGTGAGCAAGGGCTGGCAAAAAGCATCGGGGTATGTAACTTCCACACGCCTCACCTACAACGCCTGTTGGACGAAACCAATACTGCACCGGTGATCAATCAGATCGAACTGCACCCGATGCTGCAACAGCGCCAGCTACGTGCCTGGAACGCTACGCATCAGATCGCCACTGAGTCTTGGAGCCCATTGGCACAAGGCGGTGAAGGTGTTTTCGATCAGGCCATCATCAAGCGATTGGCAGAAAAGTACGGCAAGACCCCGGCGCAGATCGTGGTGCGCTGGCATCTGGACAGCGGGCTGATCGTGATCCCGAAATCGGTCACGCCAGCACGTATTCGCGAAAACTTTGAGGTATTTGATTTCAAAATGGATAAAGACGAACTGAACGAGATTACCAAACTGGATATCGGTAACCGTTTGGGGCCGGATCCAGAGTCGATGTAATCTCCAGGGCCGATATATCGTCGGCCCTTATTCTAACCGCAGCCTATGCCCAATCACTTTTATTCCGCTACAATCAGGCTATCTCATCGTTCACCATCACAAGGAGCACCATGAAACTCTCTCTCTTGGTTCGGTTTCGCCTGAGCATGGTGTGCCTTATGCTACTGCTGGCAGGTTGTGCAGATAACAAACCCCATAACAACTACGGCTACGAACCCCGTTCTTACCAAAGCGCAATTGAAGATGCGGCGGGTCAATACGGTATCGACAAAAAGCTCATCACCGCAATGATTCAGGTGGAATCAAGCTTTAACCCCAATGCAGTCAGTAAATCCAATGCCATCGGCCTGATGCAGCTCAAGGCCGGTAGCGCCGGCTGTGATGCCTACCGCTTTAAAGGCAAAAGTGGCTGCCCAGACGACAACCAACTGCGCGATCCAGAAATCAACATCGACCTCGGTACCGCTTATTTGGCCTCACTGCAACGGCAACTCGGCGGGATCGATAATCCGGTCACCTTACGCTATGCCACCGAAGTGGCCTATGCCAATGGCGCCGGTGCTCTGCTGCGTACTTTCTCCAGCGATCGCCAGAAAGCCATCAGCATGATCAACAATCTGTCACCAGCCGCGTTTCACTGGCACGTGCGCCAACACCACCCTTCACCGCAGGCGCCACGTTACATGGCCAAGGTCGAAGCAGCGTATAGCCAGTTGTAAAATGCCAGCATAAAAAAGAGGAGCCATTGGCTCCCCCTGCTTCAAACTGAATCTTACGCTTTGCCGCTGCGCAGCGGTTTGCGCGCCGGTGGTTTATTCGACGGCGTGCGCTGGCGGGTGATATCGGTATGTTTGGTCAACGCCGGGCGAGTACGGCGCTGTAGGCGCTTAGCCTCACGCTGTTCGTCAATGCTTGGCGCAGGCACCAGGCATTCACGCCGGCTGCCAATCAGATGTTTCATCCCCATTTCTTCCAAGGCACTGCGGATCAGCGGCCAGTTGGCCGGATCGTGGTAACGCAGCAGTGCTTTATGCAGGCGGCGCTGGCGCTCACCGCGCGGGATATAGACGTCTTCACTCTTGTAACCCACCTTGCCCAAGGGGTTTTTACCGCTGTAATACATAGTGGTGGAGTTAGCCATCGGCGAAGGATAGAAGTTCTGCACCTGATCGAGGCGGAAACGGTGCTTCTTCAGCCACAATGCCATATTCACCATATCCTCATCCTGAGTACCTGGGTGTGCAGAGATGAAGTAAGGGATCAGATACTGCTCTTTACCCGCCTGCTTGGAATACTGATCGAACAGTTGTTTGAAGCGATCATAGCTGCCCATACCCGGCTTCATCATCTTCGACAACGGCCCTTCTTCGGTATGTTCCGGGGCAATTTTCAGGTAACCGCCCACGTGGTGGCTCGCCAATTCCTTGATATAGCGCGGATCTTCCACCGCCAGATCGTAACGCACGCCAGAAGCAATCAGGATCTTCTTGATACCCGTCAGTTCACGGGCACGGCGATAGAGCTTGATGGTCGGTTCGTGGTTGGTATCCATGTAAGTACAGATTTCTGGATAGACACAGGACGCACGGCGGCAGGTCTGCTCCGCACGCGGATTGGTGCAGCGCAGCATATACATGTTGGCAGTGGGGCCACCTAGATCGGAAATCACCCCGGTGAAACCCGGCACTTTGTCGCGGATCTCCTCGATTTCACGAACAATCGAATCCTCTGAGCGGCTCTGGATGATGCGCCCTTCATGCTCGGTGATCGAACAGAACGAACAGCCGCCGTAGCAACCGCGCATGATGTTTACCGAGAAACGGATCATGTCATAGGCCGGAATACGGGCTTCGCCATAGGCCGGATGCGGAATACGCTGATAGGGCAGGCCAAAAACGCTGTCCATTTCTGGCGTGGTCAGCGGGATCGCCGGTGGGTTGATCCACACATAGCGATCGCCATGCTTTTGCATTAACGCCCGGGCGCAACCAGGGTTGGTTTCATGGTGCAGAATACGCGAGGCGTGGGCATACAGCACTTTGTCCGCCTTCACCTTCTCAAAAGAAGGCAGCAGCACATAGGTTTTTTCCCAGGGTTTCGGCTTGGCGGCGCGCACGGTAACCGGTTTGGCTTCCGGCACCGGCTGGCTGCCGTCGGCACAAGGCAATTCTTCGCCGTAGGGGTTCGGGATCGGCTCAATGCGGCCCGGTTTATCCAGCCGGGTGGAATCGACCCCGCTCCAGCCCGGTAACGGCTGCTTGCGCATCACAGCGGTGTTGCGGATATCATGAATATCCTGAATTTTTTCACCCGCAGCCAGACGGTGCGCCAACTCCACTAACGGGCGTTCACCGTTGCCGTAAATCAGGATATCGGCCTTGGAATCCACCAAGACTGAACGGCGCACGGTATCCGACCAGTAGTCATAGTGCGCAATACGGCGCAGGCTGGCTTCGATACCGCCTAAAACGATGGGCACTTCTTTATAAGCTTCTTTACAACGTTGGCTGTACACCAGCGTGGCGCGATCCGGGCGTTTGCCCCCCTCATTGCCCGCCGTATAAGCGTCGTCATGGCGCAATTTACGATCGGCGGTGTAGCGGTTGATCATCGAATCCATGTTGCCAGCAGTAATGCCAAAGAACAGGTTCGGTTTACCCAGGCGCATAAAATCGTCTTTATTGCTCCAGTCCGGTTGAGCAATGATCCCCACGCGGAAACCCTGTGCTTCCAGCATGCGGCCAATAATCGCCATACCAAAACTGGGATGATCAACATAAGCATCACCGCTGATAATGATCACATCGCAACTGTCCCAACCCAGTTGGTCCATTTCTTCGCGCGACATGGGCAAAAACGGCGCAGGGCCAAAACATTCAGCCCAATAAGGCTTATAAGAGAACAGTTCACGTTCAGGTTGGATCAGGCTGGTGGTGCTCATTACGGATACTCTTGTGCAGGTTAATTTATCGCCGGGCGGCGATTATACGCACTCGTTGCCAAAAGAGCATGGTTATTTCTCAGATTACTCAGCTATTGACTTCAAACTCGTACACATCGCTGCGGCACAGGGTTTCGCTAAACTCCAGTACCTCGCCCTTGGCATTGCGGCTGGTCTGAACAATCCGCAATAACGGCATGCCGCTTTGCACATTGAGCAGGCTGGCAATCTCCTCACTGCTGGCAACCGCCGTCAACAGGAAATGCCGCCCTTCTGGCACAATACCGCGCGACTGCCACAGGGCATAAAGTGAATGTTCCAGTAATTCCGGGTCGGGTAGAAAATGCGGTGGAATATAGGTGGTCTCCAGTGAAACCGGATTTCCATCCACCAACCGCAGACGGCGCAGCTTGACCACCATACTGTGGCTATTCTCCATTTCCAACGCTTTCGCGACGTGGGCTGGAGCAATCATACGGGTACGCAACAGCCATTGATTACTGACATTGCTACCATTACGCAACAGCTGAGCGGTAAAACCATGATCCTGGTTGAGGGAATAACCAATATGCATCGCAACGCGTGTACCAATGCCCTGCTGACGTGAAATCAGCCCTTTTTCCTCCAACAATTTCATTGCCTTGCTGACCGTGACCCGCGACACATCCAACCTGTCGGCAATTAAGCGTTCCGGCGGCAGAAAATCCCCAACGGCCAATACATGCTGTTTAATCGCCATTTCAACCGTCGTGGCCAGTTGAATATAACGTGGTGCCGCCACAGCCTGTAAAAATTGTTCACTTAGCCAGGTAATAAAATCATTCATTGAACCCGCCTCTGATCTCTGTATTCTCCCCAAACTCTGCTTTTATCATATTTAACAGGTGCAGAATAACAACACTGCTCAGATTTATATTGATTGGAATTGGATTGGAATCACATTTTTTATTTAATGGACTATAATTGGATTTATTTCAGCACGAATGTCGCGATCGATATCTTTTATACTCAAATGTACTCACACAAGAGAATACCCCATTAAATGATAATTAAAAAACACACATATACTGCCATCCTTGGCACGCTTTATGGGCAAGCGGTAGGGGATGCAATGGGGATGCCGTCTGAACTGTGGCCTTTGCAGCAGGTTCGCCATTATTTTGGTTGGATCAACGATTTCCTGCCCGGCCCGGCAGAGAATATCGCTGCCAACGAATTTCTCGCCGCGGAATACACTGATGATACCCAACAGGCTGTTGCGCTGATGGAGGCTCTGCTGGCCGCCAATGGCCGCATTGAGCCGGAACGCATCGCTCATCACATCCTGTTGTGGGCGGAACGCGTTAACGCTTTTGATAAAAACATTCTTGGCCCCACCTCCAAAGCCGCGTTGCTGGCAGTGCGTGCCGGTACGCCAATCATGGAGATCCCGGCTAATGGTGTGACTAACGGGGCAGCGATGCGGATAGCTCCCCTGGGTTGCCTGCTGCCAAGTACCGATCTGCCTGGGTTTATTGATGCGGTCAGGCTGGCATGCAGCCCGACGCACAAATCAGATATCGCCGTGGCCGGCGCCTTTACCATCGCCTGGGCAATCAGCCGCGCCATTGAAGGCGCAGACTGGGCCACCATCAAACAAGAGTTGCCTGTCAGAGTGGAACAGGTACAGCAGCAACACATTACCACTTTCAGCCCATCACTCAGCCGCCGTTTGGTTTGGGCGTTAGAATATGTTAATAAAGTCAATACACTACAAGATGCCGACGCGCTGGCAGAGTTGTATCACACCCTCGGCGCCGGGATGGACAATATCGAATCCATTCCAATGACCTTGGCATTGGTTGAACTGGCGGGTACCGACCCACAACGTTGTGCCGTGCTAGCCGCTAATCTGGGTGGCGATACCGATACCATCGGAGCCATGGCAACGGCAATTTGCGGCGCATTGCACGGAATTGGCGCTTTCCCGCCGGAATGGATTGACAGGATCAACCGCGCCAATCTGATTGATTTTCAGCCTTACGCAGAGGCTCTCACCAGGCTGCGCAACCAGGGATAAACACATTATGAGTGAAATCAACCGCAGTGAGACATGGAAAGTAGAAAGCACGGGGATTGATCGCGTGCCAGAGGCCGAGCAAACCGCTAAACCTATCGAACTGTTCTGGGTATGGTCAGCCGCCAATATTGGCATTCTTGGTGTGGTTTACGGGGCAGTGATCGTCGCCTTTGGTCTGTCGTTTATTCAGTCGATCCTAGCCGCTCTGGCCGGTGTCGCCAGCTTTATTCTGGTGGGTTACACCAGCTTCGCGGGTAAACGTGGCCGCACATCAACCCTGACGTTATCGCGGGTGATCTTTGGCCTGCAAGGCAACATTGCGCCCACCACTTTCAGTTGGATTAACCTGATGGGCTGGGAAGCGGTGAACGTGATTACCGGCACCCTGACGCTGGCGGCTCTATTCCAGGCCACGGGCATGAGTGCCAGCCATGCCCTCACCGCCTTCAGCCTGTTGCTGTTCGGCGGTTTGACCATTGTGGTCAGCCTGCTGGGCCAGAACACCGTGGTGTGGATGCAAAGCTGGTTCAGCCGGATTTTCGGTACTATGACGCTGATTGTGGTGCTGTATATCGTTTTCACCACCGAGTGGGGCAAAGTGCTGTCGCTGCCCTCCGGCAGCTGGCTGACCAGCTTTCTGCCCGCGGTTTCTGTGATTGCCGCCGGAACGGGCATCAGTTGGGCCATCGCCGGAGCGGATTACAGCCGCTACCAGAGCCCGCAGTCTTCGGATAAAAGCATATTTGCCGCCGTGGTGGGAGGAGCCTGCCTGCCGCTGATGCTGTTGATGTTCACCGGGATCCTGCTTTCGGTACAACTGCCGGATCTGGCCAGTTCCGCCAACCCGATTGCGCTAATTGGTTCAGTACTGCCAACCTGGATGGCTATCCCTTATCTGCTGGCCGCCACCGCCGGGATTGTCACTATCGCAGTGCTCAGCCTCTATTCTGCCAGCCTGAATCTGCTGACGCTGGGGGTGAAGGTGAAACAGCCGCTGGCGGTATCTATCGATGCGTTACTGGTGCTCGGCATTGCCATCTACGTGCTGTTTATTTCTGAAGACTTCCTGGGGCCATTCATCTCCTTCCTGGTGTTTTGCGGCGTTTTCCTGTCTGCCTGGGCCGCAATTTTCATCCTCGACTACGTCAAACTGCGCCGCCACCATGGTTACGATGCCAATGCCCTCTACGGCCTGCATGGTCAGAATCGCGGAGTGCGTAAAGTTCCCCTGTTTTGCTGGTTCCTGGGTGCCTTGTGCGGACTGCTGGTAACCAAAACCGGCTTTATCGACGGCCCGTTGGCAAAAGGCCTGTTTGCCGATTCCAGCCTGGGGTTATTCGTCTCCTTCCTGATCAGCCTGGCAGGTTACGGCCTGTATCTCACTAGCCGTGGAGAGCGCCAATGAGTGAGTTCTTACCTACGAAACCTATTCTGGTGCTGGGGGGAGCAGTAGGTGATGTGGTGCTCACGCTGCCACACCTGCCACGCAGCGGTGAAGATATTGAAGGTATACCACAGGGGCGGCAGATTGGCGGCTGCGCCTTTAACGTGGCGCGTGCACTGCGCCGCCTGAATGTTCCGGTCATCAACGGCATGCCGGTTGGTAACGGTGATTGGGGGATGGCTATTGAAAGTGCGATGCAGGAGTTGGCTCTGCCAGTGCTGCTGCGCCACAGCCAGATGGATAACGGCTGGTGTCTGGCCTTGGTGGAACCCAACGGTGAACGCACGTTTATCACCATGACCGGTTGTGAAGCACAATGGAATAAAGCCCAGTTGGCGACCCTGCCGCTGGAGCCAGCTACCATCGTTTATGCCAACGGTTACGAACTGGCCGGAGAAACGGGGGCCGCATTACGCGACTGGCTGACACGCCTGCCGTTCGATCAATGGCGGCTGATCGACCCTGGCCCACGCGTCGGCCAATTGAGCGCCGACTTCTTCGCTATGCTTAGCGATAGCCATACCCTGCTCACCCTGAATCGTGACGAAGTGGCAGCTTTATGTGGCGCTGGTGATGCGGTCAACGCTGCCCAACGTTTTGCCAACGCACATAACATTACCTTGATCTGCCGCCTGGATCGTGACGGAGCCTGGATTTGCGACGGCCAGCAGCCGCCGCAGCATATTCCGGTCTATCCGGTTGAGGTGATCGATACCATCGGTGCCGGCGACGCCCACTGCGCCGGTTTACTGGCCGGGCTATCTGCCGGTTGGTCACTGCCACACGCGGTCGATCTCGCCAACCGTGTCGCGGCCTGCGTGGTCGCCAGCCGGGGAGCGGCAGGGGCACCAGACTGGCAACAGCTACAACAGCGGTTCCCTGCCTGATGCTACAGGGGTTGAATTCAGCCCCTGTATTCCTCCTAATGAGCCTTTTGCATTTCCCCGACAGCCTGTTCCGGCCGGTGCTGATAGCTGAACGTCAACGCGAAGATAATCCCCAGCAGTAGCGTATAGGCCGAAAATACCAACCAGATGCTTTGCCAGTCTTTCACCCCGTCTTGGGTAAAGAAGTCCACCACTTCACCACTGACAATCGCCCCAACGTAGGCACCCACCCCATTGACCATGCTCATAAACAGCCCTTGCGCACTGGCACGAATGCGGTGGTCAGCTTCTTTCTCCACGAAAATTGCACCGGAAATATTAAAGAAATCGAATGCACAACCGTAAACAATCATCGAAAGCAGCAAAAGCACAAAACCAAAACCGGCGGGTGTGCCGTAAGCCAGGAATAGGAAACGCAGTGTCCAGGCGGCCATGCTGATCAGCATCACCTGTTTGATGCCGTATTTACGCAGAAAAAATGGAATAGTGAGGATGAAAAATACTTCAGAAATTTGCGACAAAGAAAGCAACACCGAAGGATAGCGCACGCTGAAACTATCCTGATACTGCGGGTTGAGTGCAAAATCATGCAGGAATGGGTTGCCGAAGGTATTGGTGATTTGCAGTGCCGCCCCCAGCAGCATGGCAAACAGGAAAAAGATTGCCATACGCTTCTGCTTGAACAGCACGAAGGCATCCAACCCCAGTATGCTGACCCAGCTTTGCGAGCGCTTCACGTTGTTGGTTGGGCAATGGGGCAAGGTCAGGGAATACACGGCCAACACCAATGACACCGCCGCCGCCAGATACAACTGCATATTGCTTAATTCAATTTTACCGAAGCTGATCAACCACATCGCCACAATAAAACCGACCGTCCCGTAAACCCGCACCGGTGGAAAATCTTTTACCGTATCGTAACCGTGCTTTTCCAGGCAGAAGTAAGAAATGGCGTTAGAAAGCGCGATAGTCGGCATATAAACCATAGCGTTGAACAGCATCACCCAGAACATCACCATCGGCTGCTCAACCTGCGCTGCACAGTACAGCGCCACTGCGCCAAGTAAATGACACAAACCATAGAGATAATTGGCCTTGATCCAGCGATCGGCGATGATCCCCGCCAAACTCGGCATAATCAATGCAGCAATCCCCTTCGAACTGTAAACCATCCCCACCTGTACCCCGCTGAAATGCAGGGTGTTGATCATGTAAGAGCCTAAGGTTACCAACCAAGCACCCCAGATAAAAAACTGGAGGAAAACCATCACCTTCAATCGTGTTTTTATTGCCATTGCCATCACCTTGTTATTCTGATTAAAACGATGATTTATACCTTCCACTTTTCAAGCGAAAACGTTATTAGCAACCGCTTAAAAGGTATATTGGTATACGTAGCAAAACGGGGGTTTTGCTACGGGGCATTACGATAAAAAATAATATTTACAATGAGTTAAAAAACTCGCGGATCAGATGCATAAAATCACCCGCCGCCAGCGCGGCACAGCTCAGCGTCTGTTCATGGGAAAGCGGCGTATCTGACAATCCTTCGGCATAGTTGGTCATCGCCGATACCGCCAGTACTTTCAAACCACAATGGCGGGCGGAAAGCACTTCCGGCACAATCGACATCCCCACTACATCACAGCCCAAGGTCTGCATCATGCGAATTTCTGCCGGTGTTTCAAAATTCGGGCCAGTATAAGCCGCAAATACCCCTTCGGCTAACGGCACCCCGGCCTTTTCAGCCACTTGTGCCAGTTGCGCACGCAAGTCACGATCGTAGGCATTGGCCAAACTAAAGAAACGCGGGCCGAAGCGATCGTCGTTGCTGCCAACCAAGGGGGATTCCGGCATAAAATTGATGTGGTCGGTCAAGGCCACCAGGCTCCCCGGTGGCACTGACTTGCGCAGCGACCCTGCGGCATTGGTCGCCAGCAAAAATTCACAACCTAACAATTTGAAGGTACGTACCGCAGTCGTCATCACCTGCATGCCACGCCCTTCATAGAAATGCCCGCGCCCTTTCATGCATAATACCGGCACACCTTCCAGCCAACCGGCCACCAGTTGCCCGGCATGACCTGCCACACTGCTTACCGGGAACCCCGGTAATTCGGTATAATCGAAGGTTACGGTATCCGCCATCACCTCAGCCAGCGCTCCCAACCCGGAGCCCAGAATCAAGGCTGCGCGCGGCTGGAAACCCGGCAGCCTGGTGCGCAGAATATCGGCACAGGAAAAAGCATCTTCTTGATTAAACATAATCTTCTCTTCTCTGGATAGGTGAAATAATCTCATAGTAGAGAGCGTAGGATAGCGGCGGCCAATACATTCTTGCCCGCTGATTTATTCCATTTGCCTATAAATACGCCATAGGAAGGCCAGCGTTTATGAAACAGCTACTGCCCGATCCAAGCCGGATTAATTTCCGTTTGTTGCACTATTTTCGCGTTGTAGCAGAGGAGATGAATTTCACCCAGGCAGCACGACGGCTGAACATCTCACAGCCCCCGCTCAGTAAGCATATCAAGGAGCTGGAAAACCAGTTAGGCGTGGAGTTATTCAAACGCACCACCCGTTCCATAGCGCTGACGCTGGCTGGCCGCACGCTGTTTCATAATGTCGAAATACTGCTGGATCAAGCGAATAGCGCATTGAATCAGGTACAACAGTTAGGGAGGGGAGAAGCAGGCCATATGGTGATTGGCATGGTGGGAACATCAGTATGGGGCGGCCTGATCCCGGCGCTGAAACGTTTTGCTGCCCAAGCAGAACATGCCACCTGGGTGTTAAACGAACAAACGCCAAGCCAACAGATTATTTCACTGCAAAAACGGCATATCGATCTTGGCGTTTGGCGCGAGGCAAAACAACAAACGCTGCCTGGATTAGCTTGCCAACTCTTGGCACGGGAAAAACTCGCCGTGGTATTGCCAGTTTCGCATCCGCTGGCGGAAAGTGCAGCGATCCCACTCAAGGCGTTGCAGCATGACAGATTTATCGTGCTGCCGCCCAATGAGGCCAGCCTGGGGTTGTATCTTCACAACCTGTGTCTGCAACAGGGTTTTTCCCCAGACATTGCTCATCAGGTCAATGAACCACAAACGCTGATCGCAATGGTGGCAGAAGAATATGGTATTGCGCTGCTGCCAGACAGTTACGGGCGTATTCCATGGCCCGGCGTGCGTTTCTGCCCGCTAGAGGCGGCCCCCTCGGCCGATCTGTATGTGATCTATCACGCCGACAGCGCGACACCGATAGTGCACACCTTCCTGAAAATGTTACGAGCGACCAATGCCGTTTAAGACGCTGCCTGCACCACAAACTGGCCGGTAGAACCACGATCGGCCATTTCCAGCGTCTGGCTGTAGAACAGGAACGGGAAATGTTCTGACGCAATCTGGTTGAAATAAACCAGCAATTCAACATCGCCATCGACCCAAACGGTATCCTTCCAACCACGGTCTTCTGCCATCGGCAAGGCTCCGTTGACACGTTTGATCAGGAACTGCACCCCTTGGATGTGGAACGCCTGTGGCATATCGGCGTGCAGCGTCCAGCGCTCCCAAGTCCCCTGTTTTGCTTGCACATCAATCCGATTCATATCCCAGATCACGCCGTTAATCCCAGCCACTTTATCGCCCAGCTGGAATTCGCGCGAACGGCTGGCGTTACCGTCCGGCAGAGGTTCTGCCAGCAAGCGCATCGGCAGATTGTCAGTCACCAGCGGTAGCAACCCCGTTGGCTTCAGCGTCAGCACCAGTGTGGACACCAATATGTTGGAAGGTTCAAACAGGCCACGTAAGCGATCCATTATATTCGCGGCTTCGCCTGCGGTAATGGAGACCTCTTCACCTTTCGACATATCAATAAGCACTTCACGGCGCTCACCCGGTGCCAGAGAAAGCTGTTGTACCGCAACGGGGGCTGGCAGAAAACCCTGATCGCCGGCGATCACATTCAGCGGCCGCCCATCGCTCAGTTGCAGCGAATAGCGCCGTGAGTTAGAAGCGTTCAGCAATCGCAGCCGCACCCAACCACGGGAGACGTCAATATAGGGGTTCTGCACACCGTTCACCAACAGTGTATCCCCCATAAATCCCCCTTGTGCTGGCGGATCATATTCAGGTGTGCCGAAGTTATCCAAGCGTTTGTCCTGAATGATCAGCGGAAAATCATCCACACCATAGTGGTTCGGCAACGGTAGGTTTTTGCTGTTCTCATCTTCAACCAGCCATAAGCCCGCCAAGCCGTTGTAGACATGCGGAGCCATCCGATTGGGGGTGTTCGCGTGATACCAACAGGTCGCCGCTGCCTGGCGGACAGGGATCACTGGTGACCAGTCAATATTCGGCGACATCATACGCGCGGCGCCCCCCATCAAGGTGCCTGGCACCTGTAGCCCACTGATCGTCATCGAAACAGGTTCAGTTAGACGATTACTGTAGATCAGTTTGACATCATCGCCGTTGTATACCTTCACCGTCGGCCCCAGGTATATGCCGTTAATCCCCCACACCGACGCTTTGCGGTTATTGATAAAAGCCCAGTGAGCACGTTGCAGGGTCAGAAAAAAGGGCTGCCCGCGGCGGGATTCCAGCAAAGGGGGAATGGGTAGAAGGGTTTGCGTTTTGCTCGCCTCAGCCCTCAGCGGCACCGTTCCAGCGCACAGCGCCAAGCCCGATGCCTGAATAAACTGACGTCGACTGAGTGACATACTTTCTCCATAAAAACCAAACTGTATTAAACACCCCGATTCCCACTCAAGAACCCAGCAACAACCAAGGCATAAACGGCACAGTGCCGTATCAAAACAACGCACTGTACCCGCTGGATTTCAAGCTATGGCCAAACGGCTCGCTTGAAAAACAACGGGGTGATTAATGTCATTTTTCGGCAGCTTCACGCTGGGCCACTTCGGCGTCCAACTGCACAATTTTTGTCTGCATCAACTCTTGGCAATAAGCCGCCAGCTCACGCACGCTTTCTTTGCTATATCCGCTGGTATCAACAGGTTCCAGCATCTCTATAATCACGTGGCCGTTGTTCCAGCGGTTAAGATTGATTTTCCCGCTGGTGGTGGAAACACAAATCGGCACAACCGGTACTCCCGCCGCAATTGCCGCGTGGAATGCGCCGGTTTTGAATGGCAGCAACCCACGGCCACGGCTACGCGTGCCTTCAGGGAACATCCAGACCGAGATATCTTTTTTCGCAAAAGCCTCAACCACCTGGGCGATAGTCCCATGCGCCTTGGCACGGTTATCCCGGTCAATCAACAGGTTGCCGGTCAGCCAATAAAGCTGACCAAAAAACGGAATCCACGCCAGGCTTTTTTTACCCACGGTGACAGTTCGCGGCTGCACAATGTTGGACACCGTGACCATATCGTAGTTGTTCTGATGATTGGCAATGTAGATGCATTTGCCGTTATTGACCGCACTGGCAGGTTTACGTAATTCAACCTTTAAGCCAAACACCGTTGACAAGCGGCCAAACAGATGGCCAAAAGTCGCGACATGGCGGGGGTTACGCGGGCTGAACAAGCAATAAATCGAACCGAAAACACAGACCAAAATACAATATATTATGACAATAATAGCGCGTAAAATCAATAACATAACAACCTCATTAGCACACTGCTGGCGCAACACTCTGTGTCCCTGCTGTTTTCACTATTTTCCTGCCAGCCGGCAACCGACACAATAAATTTACGCACCGAAAGTTAACTATTTGAAATATAACCTGCATTTTTTACGTTGCAAGGGGTTGGTTGTATGACTTGGCCCCTCCTTGGGCCTTGCCGCAGCTGGGCAGGCTGCGGCTCTATGAACAGCTTATTCTTCGCTATTGCCCGGCAGTATACGCTCCGGCAGATCCAGTTCAACCCGATCGATGCGTTGCAGGCCACGCGGCAACAAGGTGCCTTTACGGCCACGTTCGGCCCGGAATTTCTGCAAATCCTCTGGCCGCAGCGTAAGCTTGCGTTTGCCAACATGCAGGGTGATGGAAGTCTGTGGTGGCAGCACAAACAGCCAGACCAACTTGTCTTCACCGGATGCCGCCTGCGCCGACGCGATCGAAATAATCTTGTTGCCCTTGCCCTTCGACAACTGCGGCAGATCGGCCACTGGGAACATCAGCATACGGCCGGCAGCGGTAATCGACAGGAGCATATCATCATCGCTGTGGATCTCCATCGGCGGCAGCGATTTAGCATTATCCGGTAAGGTAATCATCACCTTACCGGCACGGTTGCGTGCCACCAGATCGTTGAAGGTGCAGACAAAACCGTAACCAGCGTCTGACGCCATCAGTAATTTTTGCTCATCGGCCGCCATCAACACCTGTTCGATCGTCGCGCCCGGCGGTGGCGTCAGCTTACCGGTCAGCGGTTCACCCTGCCCACGCGCAGAAGGCAGCGTCAAAGGATCGAGCGCATAACTGCGCCCAGTGGAGTCAATAAACACCACCGGCTGGTTACTTTTGCCACGTGCAGCGGCACGGAAACTGTCACCGGCTTTGTAGTTCAGCCCTGCGGGATCGATATCATGACCTTTTGCACTGCGCACCCAGCCCATTTCAGACAGCACGATGGTGACCGGCTCTGAAGGCACAAAGTCGTGCTCGCTCATCGCTTTGGCTTCTTCACGTTCCGTCAATGGCGAACGGCGATCGTCACCATAAGCCTGCGCATCAGCCTGAATCTCTTTCTTAATCAGCGTATTCAGCTTGCGCTCGGATGCCAGCAACGCTTGCAGGTGATCGCGCTCTTTCGCCAGTTCATCCTGTTCTGCGCGAATCTTCACTTCTTCCAACTTAGCCAAATGACGCAGTTTCAGCTCAAGGATCGCTTCCGCCTGCGTATCAGAGATGCCAAAACGCTGTATCAGCATCGGTTTCGGCTCATCTTCGCTGCGAATGATATGGATCACTTCATCGATATTGAGAAACGCGACCAGTAAGCCTTCCAGAATGTGCAGGCGTTTCAGCACTTTTTCCAAGCGGTAGTTCAGGCGGCGGCGCACCGTATCACGGCGGTAAACCAGCCATTCCGTCAGGATCTCCAGCAATCCTTTGACCTGCGGGCGGTTATCCAGGCCGATCATGTTCATGTTGATCCGGTAACTGCGCTCCAGATCGGTGGTGGCAAACAGGTGATTCATTACCTGTTCCAGATCGATACGGTTAGAGCGCGGTACGATCACCAGGCGAGTCGGGTTTTCATGGTCAGACTCATCGCGCAAATCTTCCACCATCGGCAACTTTTTGGCGCGCATCTGGCTGGCGATTTGCTCTAACACCTTGGCCCCGGAAACCTGATGCGGCAATGCGGTGATCACTGCGCTGCCATCTTCCTTTTTCCACACGGCGCGCATACGCACCGAACCACGGCCACTCTGGTAAATTTTGCGGATCTCGTCGCGCGGAGTGATGATTTCCGCTTCGGTCGGGAAATCGGGCCCTTGCACAAATGCCAACAGATCCTCAAGCGAAGCACCCGGCTGGTCGATCAACGCAATGGCGGCGGCGGCCACTTCACGCACGTTATGCGGCGGGATGTCGGTAGCCATACCCACGGCGATCCCCGTGGTGCCGTTGAGCAGAATATTCGGCAACCGCGCCGGTAACATCTTCGGTTCCTGTAGGGTGCCATCAAAGTTTGGCACCCAGTTGACCGTGCCCTGGCCCAGTTCACCCAGCAATACTTCGGCGTATTTCGACAGGCGCGATTCGGTATAACGCATCGCAGCGAAGGATTTCGGATCGTCCGGCGCGCCCCAGTTCCCCTGGCCGTCCACCAGCGGATAACGGTAAGAGAACGGCTGCGCCATCAGCACCATCGCTTCATAACAGGCGCTGTCGCCGTGCGGATGGTATTTACCCAGAACATCGCCCACGGTGCGGGCCGATTTTTTGAATTTAGCGCTGTTATTCAGCCCCAGTTCCGACATGGCATAGATAATACGGCGCTGCACTGGCTTTAAACCATCGCCAATATACGGCAACGCCCGATCCATGATGACGTACATGGAATAGTCCAGATAGGCTTTTTCAGTGAATGTGTGCAGCGGTAAACGCTCAACACCATCCTGAGTCAGTTCACTCATTACTCAGATATCCTCAGACGACTAAAGGGTCGATTCTGCCCGCGATAGTAACTCATCTTGCAGGTAGCTGTCACAGCTGGTGCATTGTTCAAGTTTTGTTGCATTGATGAAAGAACGCCAGCAAAAGCTGCGTTGCCTGTTTTTCCGGTGGCTGGCGCGATGGAGTAATCAAGCTGAGAACTACGCTTACAGGGGGGTAGCGTTAACGTTGGTGGCCCCGCTCCCATAGCCGTGTTTATTCACGAAACCTATCTGTTCGTAAAATGGGCACCATGCATCAACTCATTGAATACTTGACCTCTTCTTACCGCTCAACATGGAAAAACAGAGAATCGTGACCTATGCTTAGGTACTTGCACGCTGTTCTAGATAAAGATTTTACTTGGATCATAAGGAGCACTAATGACTTATCATTTACTCACCCTTTGGGATATCTTGGCCACGACATTTTCATTCTTCTTCCTTATTGCCTACTTGTTTATTTTGTTTCAGGTTGTCTCCGATCTGTTCCGCGATCACCAATTGAGCGGTTTTTATAAAGCCGTCTGGATTGTGTTCCTGCTGTTCATCCCACTGTTGACGTCTTTAGTCTATCTTATCGCTCGCGGTAAAGGCATGGCTGAGCGGCACCGTGCACAGGTACAAAAATCGGTCTCGGCCACCAATGAGTACATTCGTGAAGTAGCCGGTAAATCACCCGCCGAGCAGATTTCCGACGCCAAAAAACTGTTGGATGATGGCGTTATTACCGACGCTGAATATCAGCAGCTTAAAGCAAAAGCCCTGGCCTAACCCCGCAGAAAAACCCGCGACATGGATATATGGGTTCTGGTGTATCAATGCGCCAGAACCCATTGACCATTCTATGACCCCCGTGAATGATCCATTTTATGCAAAATCTGTTTATCACCGGGTATTTTTATTGACTTATAGTCAACACTGTTATGCACCGGGCCGCATTTTTTCATCGCACACAAAGAATTACACTCCGTTTCAGCAATTTCTAATTCTGATAGGGACCCTGTACTGATGAGCAACATTCTGATTATTAACGCCAAGAAACAATTCGGCCATTCCAAAGGCGAACTAAACCAAACCCTGAGTGACGTAGCGGAAAGTTTCCTGCGCGATGCCAAGCACGATGTGCAGGTGACCGTGGTCGATGAGGGCTACGATATCGAAGCCGAGATACAGAAATATCTGTGGGCAGACGCCGTGATCTACCAAATGCCAGGCTGGTGGATGGGGGAACCCTGGATACTGAAAAAATACATCGACGAAGTGTTCACCGCAGGCTACGGCAGCCTGTATGCCAGCGATGGCCGTACCCGTGCTGATGCGGCTAAAAAATACGGCTCCGGCGGCCTGATTCAGGGGAAAAAATATATGCTGAGCCTGACCTGGAACGCACCGCTACAAGCCTTTACCGATCCAGAGCAGTTCTTCCACGGCGTGGGCGTTGACGGCGTTTACCTGCACTTCCATAAGGCCAACCAGTTTCTGGGCATGGAAGCACTGCCGACCTTTATCTGTAATGACGTGATTAAACAACCGGATATCGCTGGCGATATTGCCCGTTATCGCGCACATCTGGGTGAGGTTTTTGCTTAAGTACTGCGGGGTTTTGACGCTTTACTGACCTACAATGTCTGCACATCAATATGCGCACTGACATAATCCAGAAAACAGGTGATCCGTGCAGCCAACTGAGTATTGCGGTAATACACTGCATTAATCGGTTGGCGCACATCTAACGTTTCTTCCGCCAATAGCGGAATCAACCGCCCTGCCCGCTGATCTTCACGCGTCATAAAATCGGCCAGTTGAACGATCCCTTCCCCGCGTAGCGCCAGCTGCCGCAGGGTTTCACCGCTGGAGGCCGACAGCGTTGGCGTAATGGCAAAACGCTCCGCCTGATTATTGCGCAGCGGCCATAGATTCAGAGATTCGGGTTGGGTAAACCCCAGTAAAGAATGCTGACTCAGTTCTTCTACGCTACATGGCGCGCCAAAGCGGGCAATATAGTCCGGGCTGGCGAGGATGCGTAACCGGCTCGCCCCCAGCAAGCGGGCGTGGATGGTGGAATCTCTCAATGCACCGATGCGAATAGCGATGTCGGTGCGTTTTTCCAACAGATCGATAACCAGATTATCGGTATTCAGCTCCAGTTCAATCTGTGGAAAATGTCGGCGAAACCCCGCCACCAGCGGCACGATCACGTGTTCCATAAACGGCGCAGCGGCGTTGACCCGTAGCCGACCCGCGGGGATCAAACGGCGCAGCGCCATCTGTTCCTCTGCGTTTTCCACCGAACTGATAATTTCACGCGCATGAGCAAGAAAAATTTGCCCCTCTTCAGTCAATTCCAGGCGGCGTGTCGTGCGGCGCAATAAGGTGGTATTGAGTTTCTTTTCCAGGCGGCTGAGCGCCCGACTGATGCCTGACGTGGTCTGGCCGAGTTGTTCAGCCGCAGAGGTGATTGAGCCGCTGTCTACAACCGAAGTAAAAGCCAGTAATTCTTCAAGGGTGATTTTCATGCGTTCCGCTCTAAATATCGGGTGCAACCCTGCTCAGCATAAAACAAGGGCCGGAACACCGGCCCCAAGCATCAGGCCGACAATTCAGCCATATCACCTTTGTCCTGCAACCAGTTGCGGCGGTCTTCCGAACGTTTTTTCGCCAGCAACATGTCCATCATCGCCATGGTTTGGTCAACATCCTCGTCATTAACGGTCAACTGCACCAGGCGGCGGGTATTGGGATCGAGCGTGGTTTCACGTAGCTGAAGCGGATTCATTTCACCTAATCCTTTGAAACGCTGTACGTTTGGCTTGCCTTTCTTGCGCTTCAACTGCTCCAGCACCCCCGCTTTCTCTTCCTCATCAAGGGCGTAATACACTTCTTTACCCAGATCGATACGGTAGAGCGGTGGCATCGCCACATACACATGCCCACCTTTGACCAACGCCCGGAAGTGGCGCACAAACAGCGCGCACAACAGCGTGGCAATATGCAGGCCATCAGAGTCAGCATCCGCTAGAATACAGATTTTGCCGTAACGCAGTTGGCTGAGATCTTCGCTATCCGGATCGATACCGATTGCCACTGAGATATCATGCACTTCCTGCGAGGCCAGCACTTCGTCGGAAGAGACTTCCCAAGTATTCAGGATCTTCCCTTTCAGCGGCATGATCGCCTGATACTCACGATCGCGCGCCTGTTTGGCCGAACCGCCCGCCGAATCCCCTTCCACCAGGAACAGTTCGGTCATGCTCAGATCCTGCGAAGTGCAGTCTGCCAACTTGCCAGGCAACGCCGGGCCGCTGGTCAGTTTTTTACGTACCACTTTCTTTGCCGCACGCAAGCGGCGCTGAGCACTGGAGATCGCCAACTCAGCCAGTTGTTCCGCCGCCTGCACGTTCTGGTTCAGCCACAGGCTGAAAGCATCTTTCACCACGCCGGAAACAAACGCCGCACACTGGCGTGAAGACAAGCGCTCTTTGGTCTGCCCGGCAAACTGCGGATCTTGCATTTTTACCGAAAGCACATAGGCACAGCGATCCCAGATATCTTCGGCGGAAAGCTTCACACCGCGTGGCAGGATATTGCGGAACTCACAGAACTCACGCATTGCATCCAGTAACCCCTGGCGCAAACCGTTAACATGCGTTCCCCCCTGCATGGTCGGGATCAGGTTGACGTAGCTCTCCGTCAGCAGTTCGCCCCCTTCCGGCAACCACAGCAATGCCCACTCCACCGCCTCAACATCGCCGGCAAAATTGCCGACAAACGCTTTTTCCGGCAGGGTAATCAGGCCATTCACCGCTTCCATCAGGTAATCGGTCAGTCCATCCAGGTAGCACCAACGCTGTTCGGTGTTGTTTACCTTGTCGATAAAGTAGATTTCAACGCCGGGGCATAGAACCGCTTTGGCTTTTAACAGGTGAGTAAGACGTGAAATCGAAAATCGTGGGCTGTCGAAGAATTGCTCATCCGGCCAGAAATGCACGCTGGTACCGGTATTGCGCTTACCGCAGGTGCCGGTGATCGCCAGTTCCTGCACTTTATCGCCATTCTCGAACGCAATGCTATGCACGTTACCGTCGCGGCGCACATTGACCTCGACGCGTTTCGACAAGGCATTCACCACCGAGATCCCGACCCCATGCAGGCCACCGGAGAATTGGTAGTTTTTATTCGAGAACTTGCCGCCGGCATGCAGGCGGCAAAGGATCAGCTCCACCGCGGGTACGCCTTCTTCCGGGTGGATATCCACGGGCATACCACGGCCATCATCAATCACTTCTAACGATTGATCGGCGTGCAGAATCACATCAATGCGCTTGGCATGGCCCGCCAACGCTTCATCGACGCTGTTATCAATCACCTCTTGGCCAAGGTGGTTTGGGCGCGTCGTATCGGTATACATACCGGGACGGCGGCGCACTGGTTCTAGACCGCTGAGTACTTCAATGGCATCAGCGTTATAGCTGGATTGAGTCATCGTTGATTATTTTTTCGTGGTTAGCGGAAGGTACTGGAGCCGTCTGTTCAGTATACCCATCATCTTGCAAGCTATAGCCTGGTTGATTCTAGCTCGACACCCATAGGGTATATCCCTTTCTAACTCGCAGCGACAGCGGTGTTATAACCCTAAAAAGCCGACAATCTGGGGGAAGTAACGCTCAAAACCGATAAAGCTATGGTTTCCACCCGGCTCTACCGTCTGCCGACAAGCAGCATAGTAAGCCACTGCCTGCCCATAATCGAGAACTTCATCGCCCATTTGTTGCAACAACCAGATTAAATCCGGCGACTCCAAGGGTTCGATCTGCATGACTTTCAGATCATAAACGTGACGTGACTCTAACACATATTGCTGCCCGGTGTAGGGGTTCTCTTGCTGCCCGAGATAATCAATAAGCAGTTCAAACGGCTTCACCGCAGGGTTAACCACCACGGCTGGCAGGGCAAAACACTGTGACAGCCAGGTTGCATAGTATCCCCCTAATGAAGAACCGACTATCCCCAACGTCTGGCCCGCATGTTCCATCACGATGTTCTCAAGCAGCTCAGCCGCGGCTTCCGGGTAAGGTGGCAACTGCGGCGTCAGCATGTTGATTTCAGGGTGAGAGTCCGCCAGCCAGGCTTTGAAGGACGTCGCCTTGGCCGAAAGCGGCGAACTGTTAAAGCCGTGCAGATAGAGTAATGTTGGAGGCATCAGTAACCGTCCGAATTCATATCGGGGCGGAAATCATCGTTCTCCAAGCGAAAGACCTGCGTTTCGACCTGACCATCGGGCATCAGTTCGAGGTAGCGCCAGCCAGGAGAAACATCATCGATCGTGAAATTCGTACAGTGCGGCTTGAATTGTACGCAGGTGGAAGGCGAAGCCAGCAGACGGCGCCCATACCAGTCCAGATCCAGTTCCTGATGGATATGCCCGCACAGCAGGGTATTCACCTTCGGGTAACGCAGCAATACGGCGGCCAGCATGTGTGAGTTGCGCAGGCTGTGCTGATCAAGCCAGGTACAGCCCGAAGGCAACGGATGGTGATGCAACAGCAGCAACGTGTAACGCTCAGGATAAGCGTTGAGGCTGCGCTCCAGCCACTCCAACTGATATTCACTCAGTTCGCCATAGGGCACGCCAAATACCTGGCTGTCCAGCAACAGCACCTGCCAGTTTTCTCCCAGCAAAACATGCTTTGAAGGCCTGATCCCGGCGGCGGCCAGGGCATCAACCATCGCCGGTTGGAAATCATGATTGCCCGGCAGCCAGACACAAGGAGCAGGCAGGCGGGTCACCCCCTCCGCAAAATGCCGATATGCCGCCAAAGAGTGATCCTGCGCCAGATCGCCAGTCGCCACGATCAAATCACACGCCGACTGCTGTGCGCTGATGGCATCCAGCACCGCGTGATAGCTGGAATAGGTATTGATGCCCAGCAAAGTCTCATTTTTGCCGGCAAAAAGGTGGGTATCTGTTATTTGTAGAATCCTGCCCTTGGCTCCACTCGCCATAGGCAGCTTAAACAGGCTTTCCAAATGGTGTCCTTTGTTATTGCAGTCTGTATATACCGGCGTCTTGCCAGCCGCAACTCTGGTTGCAACTGGCAATCCATAGGGTATTACATAACCGGAACCGCCATCGCTCCATGCGCTAAACAGTAGCGCAACCAATCAGCAAGAAACTGGTTAATTTGATGCTTTTCGTCACGTTGATGCAACTTTTTGTTTGGATAATCATAACGCGCTTTAAATCGATAGATCTGCTGACTGGAACACACTTCCGCAACCATCGCGTCATAATACAGCCGCACCGTCATGGCAGGCAGGCTCCAATAGCTGACAGCCGGCGCAGTCTGTACAATCTCCACCAGCAACGTATAACGCGTAGACTCAACCAGAGTCAGACGATAATGAGCGCCGCTCACCTGATAAGTCACCGTTTCACCCACTTCGTCGCTGCGCGGCAGCAAACGGCGCAATTGCGCGAAGTTGGTTTCACACAATCTCATCATTTCTGGAAAATCAGGGGTATAGCGCTTCTGCATTTAATCAACCCATTCAGCTTTGAGCGATTCATGGTGCAACGCCAGCCACTGCAACGCAATCACTGATGCCGCATTATCAATCGCACCTTCCTCAACCCAACAGTAAGCCTGCTCACGGCTGACCACATGGACACGAATATCCTCATTTTCTTCCGCCAATCCGTGGATACCTTCAGCGGTTAGAGCATCAACTTCACCGACCATGATCGACAAACGTTCACTGGTGCCACCAGGGCTGGCCAGATAACTCAACACCGGTTTGCACCGCCCCACCACGATCCCCGCTTCTTCCAGCGCTTCACGGCGGCAGACTTCCTCTACATTTTCCCCGGGTTCGATAATCCCGGCCACCATTTCCAGCAGCCAAGGGGAAGCCGAAGTATCGAGCGCGGCGATCCGCAGTTGCTCAATCAATACCACTTCATCACGCACTGGGTCATAGGGTAGCAGTACAGCGGCATGACCGCGTTCAAAAATTTCGCGTTTTACCTCACCACTCATCTCACCATTAAACAAACGGTGGCGAAACCGGTATAAATCGAGTGAAAAAAAACCACGGTACAGCGTCTCACGTGCAATAATTTCTACATCATTTTTATCCAGCGTAACGGGCGAAGGTTGCAAGTGCTTCATCCAAAAATTCTCCTGTATCAGTATGACGGAAAAATTAACAGTTCCGGTTACAGAAACGAGAGAGTTATCTTCTCCCGCTTTGTGATAGATTGTGAACCATGATACCAAGTGATGCATATGCAAACTGTCAAGCGCAGGTCAACATAGCACCCTGAAAAGTATAAATTTCTGTAAGATGGCACATTAAGCCACCTTAGGTGATCGGCAGACTCTGCTAAAATCGGCAATTATTTCGTCTCTCGTCAGCGCTAACATAGCAATATTGCTGCACAACAAGGAATGCAAATGAAGAAACTGCTCCCCCTTCTGATCGGACTGAGCCTCGGTGGCTTCAGTGCAATGAGCCAAGCAGAAAATCTGTTACAAGTTTACAAACAGGCCAAGGAAAGTAACCCGGATCTGCGTAAAACGGCTGCTGACCGTGATGCAGCATTTGAAAAAATCAGCGAAGCACGCAGCCCGTTACTGCCACAGCTTGGATTATCTGCCGGTTACAACCATACCAACGGTTTCCGTGACGCAAACGGCGTCAACAGCAATACCACCAACGGTTCCCTGTCGTTGACACAGACTATCTTTGACATGTCTGCCTGGCGAGCACTCACTCAACAAGAAAAAGCCGCCGGTATTTCGGATGTCACTTTCCAGACTGCTTCTCAAAAGTTAATCCTTGATACCGCAACCGCCTACTTCAACGTACTGCTGGCCATTGATTCACTGTCTTATGTCCAGGCAAACAAACAAGCGGTTTACCGCACGTTGGATCAGACCACCCAGCGCTTTAACGTCGGCCTGGTCGCCATTACCGATGTGCAAAACGCTCGTTCCAACTACGATTCCGTGCTGGCCAGTGAAGTGACAGCACGTAACAATCTGGATAACTCGGTAGAAGTTCTGCGTCAGCTCACCGGTACTTTCTACCCAGAGCTGGCTTCGCTGAATACGGATAAATTCAGCACTCAACGCCCGGATGCGGTGAATAACCTGCTGAAAGAAGCCGAAAAACGCAACCTGAGCCTGCTTTCTGCACGCTTGAACCAAGATCTGGCCCGTGAACAGATCAAATCGGCAGAAACCGGCTATATGCCGACCATCAGTGCGTCCGCATCTACAGGTCTTACCAATACCAGATACAACGGTTCCAATAGCGATAGCCGTACTAATTCGGATAATGGTCAAAACCAGGTCGGTGTCACCCTGAGCGTGCCCATTTACAACGGCGGCGTCACCAATTCCCGCGTACAACAGGCGCAATACAACTTTGTCGGCGCCAGTGAACAGTTGGAAAGTACGCATCGCAGTGTAGTGCAGACCGTGCGTTCTTCTTTCAACAACGTTTCTGCTTCTATCAGCAGCATCAGTGCCTACGCACAGGCAGTCGTTTCGGCCCAGAGTTCACTGGATGCGACAGAAGCAGGTTATGAGGTCGGCACGCGTACCATCGTTGACGTGCTGAGTGCCACCACCACGTTGTATAACGCCAAACAGCAGCTTGCTAGCGCGCGTTATTCTTATCTGACCAACCAGTTGACCATAAAATCGGCGCTCGGTACGTTGAACGAAAACGATCTGATGCTGCTGAACGGGGTTTTGGGTAAGACTGTCCCTACCTCTCCAGACATGGTGGAGTCAGCAACTCCACAGCCAGCACGCAGTAACTGACTGTTAGTAGCCATAAAATAAAACGGGGTTCGGTATCTACCGAACCCCGTTTGTTATCCACGCTGATTAAGCAGTATGTCCCAGCGTTCACCTGCTATCTAAGCAACACAGCCTAGTGGCTCATCTGTAACACCCCACGCGCCGCATCCAGCATGGCTTTCTGGCCAGTCCGGGTTTTATCCATGCAGCCGTGCATCCCCACCACCATCGGTATCCCCATCGCTTTAGCCAAAAGCGCAGTGTGCGATAACGCGTTACCGCCACTCAGGCAAATACCCAGCACCATGCGCCGATCAAGCATCGCCACATCAGAAGGCATCATCTCATCCATCACTAAAATTGATGGCACGCTGAGTGTGATCAAGGGGATCGGTTGTTGTTGCAGATAACTCAGTGTTCGGCGCAATATATCGCGGACATCCAATTCTCGCGCCCGCTGATATTCGTCATCCAGTTCCCGATATTCCATAGCAATGCGTTCCAGCTCCCTTTGCCATGCCTGTTCAGCACTACACAGCTCTTGGGCGATGCGGCTATATGCCGCCTGTTGCAGATCGGGATCATCCAGCAACATGCTGTGCGCACCAAATATTGCGGCCTGTGGCTTGCCAACCAATACGCCTGTGCGATCCGCCAATCTGTTGAGATCACTCAATGTGTGCTGTAGAGCAGTACGCAAGCGCTGCTGTTCATGCAGCACGTCATCTGGGGTTACCTGGCGCTCAATCAGTTCCGGCCAGAAGCTTTGCACCTGTAGTATCGGGCCGCAGCTGAGGCTCTCTTCCACAGGAATGCCATGCAGTGAAGGGGGATGATATTCAGCAACGTTTTCACCAAAGTGCTGCTCTGCTAATGCTTTGAACGCCGCCAGTGCTTCATCTGCCTGCCGGCCGCCAGCGATCAGACGAATGGTGTCACCATAGCGAACCTGCAATAACGCCAGCTGATTAAGGCTACGTGGATTAGCGCACTGCCCGTGTTTTTCCAGCACCAGCTCTGCATCAAATGGAGCCAGGCTCTCAGCCAAACGTGCCGCAGGGCGCGCATGCAAACCATACGGGCTCTGTATCTTCCAGCTTAGGCTTTTACCGCCTTGCAGGGGGAGAATCGGTGTGCTGGCAGATGTCCCTTCACCAAGTTGCGCTTGCTTGGCCTGTAAAGCCCCCTGTGCTTCAATCAGTACCTGCTCCTGGTTGCCACCGGAATTCGCCGCAACTACGGCAGCCAGAGTGCCTTCCACCAATGGTGCAGAACATAATTTGACCTTTGCGGCAAGCTCCGGTTCCAAGAGTTCAAGCGCCATTTCCGCACTCAATAACGCACTGCCGAGATCCATCAACACCACAATCCCTGTTCCGTCCGACACGGATTTGATCGCTTCCATCACTTTGATTGCATCCGTGCCAATCGGGTATTCAGCATCATCGACACCCGCAGCCAGCGCCAGTTTACAACCGTCACCACGCATCATCTGCCGCGCCAATTCCTCTACGCCGCGCCCCAATTGTGCACTGTGTGAAACGACAACGATGTTAATCATCCAGCCTCCTCCACTACCGCAGCCAAGGTTTTCATCATCAGCATGACCGATGTCGCCCCAGGATCTTGATGACCAATACTACGTTCGCCCAGGTAGCTGGCACGCCCTTTACGAGCCTGCATGACGATCGTGGTTTGCACCGCCTGTTCAGCGCACGCAGCAGCCTGCTGTAATGCCGGTATTACGTTAATCTGTTGCTGTACCGATTGTCCCAGGCTGCCTAACACTGGCCACCAGACATCGCACAGTGTTTTATCGCCCGGTTCCGCCCTGCCGCGCATCACTACTCCGGCAACCCCTTCCTGAAATACCAGCCTCAGTTCGCTCAATTCCAGGCTCTGTTTGGCATTGGCTACCTGTGCCGCCCGAATGAAAAAAGTACCGAACAGCGGGCCACTGGCACCCCCCACGTGAGAAAGCAGCGTCATACCGGTGTACTTTAAAATAGAACCGATATCGCCATCTGCCACCGAAGGCAACTTTTCTGCCACTTTGTTAAAGCCACGGTTCATGTTAAGGCCATGATCACCATCGCCAATCGCGGTGTCTAATTGGGTTAAAAAAACCTGTTCACGGGCAAAAACCTCACTGCAACGCAGCAGCCAGTCCAGCACCTGTTGCTTGCTTAACGCCATGTTTCCTCCCAATAATTCAGGCTGTCACAGCCCATTACCCGTATTTTAGCCTGCGAGCGCCGCCTAATGACCCCAACGCAATGCGGGTGTTTTCACCGGTGCATCCCACAGCGACAGCAGTTCATCATCCACTTTCAACAGGGTGATAGACACGCCCTGCATATCCAATGAAGTACAGTATGAACCCACCAGATTGCGTTCGATATTCACCCCAGCTTCGGTGCAACACTCAGCCAGACGGTGGTAAACGCCATAGAGTTCGGAGAGCGGTGTCGTACCCAGGTTATTAACTAACGCAATGACCCGATCACCCCGTACCAAAGCCTGTTTGCTTTGCGGTTCATCACACCATATTCCTTGCTGGCGATCCCAAACACGAACAGTGCGTTGGTATGGGCCATGTTCGATCAATGTCTGGAACATCATATCTACAGCCTGGTTGAGCGTCGTGAACGGCCGCCGTTCGATACCGGGTTCACCATGGATACCAACACCAAACTCCATTTCATCATCAGCCAACACGAACGAGGGTTTGCCGGTGCTAGGAACCGTACAAGCCCCGAGAGCAATGCCGATCGAATGCCCCTGATTGTTGATCTTGTGGCCTAACGCTACGAGAGCATCCAAATCGTCGCCCCGCACCGCGGCCGCACCGAGCAGTTTCTCCAGCAGCACCGTATTGGCTACACCACGCCGCCCGGCGGTAAACAGGCTGTCTTTTACTGCCACATCATCATCCACCAACACCGTGGCAACCGGTATACCGCTGTCATGCAGCCATTCCGTGGCCGCCTCAAAGTTCAGAGCATCACCCGTGTAGTTTTTGATGATCAACAACACCCCTGCACTCCCCTCCACGACCAGAGCACATGCGTATATTTTATCCGGCGTTGGTGAGGTGAAAATCTCCCCTGGGCAGGCACCGTCAAGCATTCCCTCACCAACAAAACCGCAATGCATCGGTTCATGACCACTGCCACCACCAGACAAGATCGCCACTTTGCCCGCCACTGGCCCTGCCGAACGGGTGACAAATACCGGTTCCTGATTGACCCGCAGTTCTGGATGCGCTGCGCTCATCCCCAATAGTTGTTCACTTAAGACCGATTCAACCTTATTGATGAGTTTTTTCACGATTAATTCCTTTGTGAGTACACCAGGCAGTGACACAGTGAAAACGCTCCACCGACTTCACCAGAAGTATTTGGTGTTGCAAGTGGGCGGCAAGCGAAGGAATCCCGATGAATTCACGGAAAAGTGGCAAACCTGCCGGAGGCAGATCTGAACGCGGCTGGCAGCGGCCCCGAAGAGGCAGAACAATGCAGCGAACGACCTCTACAACTGCAAATACCAAGGGCATAACGGATCGTAATGAAACTTATAGGCTATTTCTCCAGCCTATAAAGCGAACTGGCGCACACCCTGACGTATAACTGCGTAAAGAGTGGATTCTATGGGCATTTTAGCTTTAATTGTCCTCCTCTTTCCCCTATTCTTACCGCCATTACTGGGCAGGGCGATCTAGCCCACATGAGGGGATTCATCACCATGAAACGGACAAAAAACATCAACCAAGAGACATTCCGCAAATCCTGGCGCACCTACCGTATTGCGCCCGTGGCTTTGGCGATCAGCGCAGTCTTCACACTGGCTGGCTGCGAAAAAACGGATGAAACCGTCTCTTTGTATCAGAATGCTAACGATTGCTCACTTGCCAACCCTTCAATGAGTGAGCAATGCACCACTGCGTACAACAACGCACTGAAAGAAGCAGAGAAAACCGCACCAAAATACGCCACCCGTGAAGACTGCGTGGCCGAATTCGGTGAAGCACAATGTACTCAAGCCCCGGCACAAGCCGGTATGGCAGCGCAGTCACAAAGCAGCGGCAGCTTCTGGATGCCCCTGATGGCGGGCTACATGATGGGCCGTATGATGGGCGGAACAGGCTTTGCACAACAGCCGCTGTTTACCTCCAAAAATGCAGCCAGCCCGGCCAACGGCAAGTTCGTTGATGCCACAGGCAAAAGCTATGGCCCGGCAACGGCAGGTGGCCGAACCATGACCGTGCCCAAAACCGCCATGGCTCCTAAACCCGCAGTGACCAACACCATTACCCGCGGCGGTTTTGGTGAAACCGTTGCCAAACAGACCAGCATGCAGCGCAGCAGTGCCTCTTCCACTTCCAGCTCACGCAGCATGGGCGGTTAAGGTATGAAACGCGTTGCGATTACCGAACGCCCGGATTGGCGCGAAAAAGCCGCTGAATTTGGTTTCCAGTTTCACACCATGTACGGCGAGCCTTACTGGTGTGAAGAGGCTTATTACCAGTTCACCCTGGCGCAGATTGAAGAGATCGAAAACGCCACCGCCGAACTGCATCAAATGTGCCTGCAAGTGGTGGAAAAAGTGGTCAACAGTGACGCGTTGATGGCCAAATTCTGCATTCCCAAACACACTTGGGATTTCGTGCGCAGTTCCTGGCGTACTCAGCAGCCTTCGCTGTATTCGCGCCTCGATCTGGCCTATGACGGTATCAACCCGCCCAAGTTGTTAGAGAACAACGCCGATACCCCCACTTCGCTGTATGAAGCGGCCTTTTTCCAATGGCTGTGGCTGGAAGATCAAATCAACGCAGGCAAGCTGGATGCCGCATCAGATCAATACAACAGCCTGCAAGAAAAGCTGATTGAACGTTTTGCCGATCTGCAAGCCCACCACGGCTTCAGCCTGCTGCATCTGGCCTGCTGCCAAGACAGTGAAGAAGATCGCGGAACGGTGCAATACCTGCAAGACTGCGCTCAGGAAGCCGGCCTGCCGAGCGAATTCCTGTTTATGGAAGAGATTGGCCTTGGAGAGAAAGGCCAGTTCACCGATCTGCAAAACCAGGTCATTGGTAATCTGTTTAAGCTCTATCCGTGGGAATTTATGCTGCGCGAAATGTTTTCCACCAAGCTGGAAGACGCCGGTGTGCGCTGGCTGGAACCGGCCTGGAAGTGCATAATCTCCAACAAAGCGCTGTTGCCGCTGTTGTGGGAAATGTTCCCCAACCATCCCAACCTGCTGCCCGCTTACTTTGCGCAAGACGATCACCCACCATTGCAGCATTACGTCACTAAACCGTTGTTCTCACGTGAAGGGGCGAATATCCAGATCGTGCAAAATGGTCAGGAAGTGGCGCGTGTTGATGGCCCCTACGGCGAAGAAGGCATGATTGTGCAACAGTTTCATCCTTTGCCGCAGTTTGAGGGCAGTTATACGCTGATCGGCAGCTGGCTGGTGGACGATCAGCCATGCGGTATCGGTCTGCGGGAAGATCGTGAACTGATTACTCAGGATCTGTCACGTTTTTACCCGCATATCATTCTTGGTTGAGTACAGAATGACCGTTGCTCAGGGCGCGAAATTTTCGCGCCTTTTTTATACTGCCCGCTAGGGATTAATCGATTAACCTTGTATACTCAAAGCGTCTGTTCTCCTCGGGCGGAGTAACCAGATATGCAACTGACTTCCCTTATCCCACCGCAGGTTAACCTGGCGGATGGATGTTTTACCGCACCTGATGTCCAGCATAAATCAACCCTGCTCGGCAGCCTGGCAGGGATTTTTGCCGACCACCACTCCTGGCAGGCTATGCCAGCGGAGTTTGCCGTCTATAGCGTAGAGATGTTGCCTTTCGCACTACAGGAAGGCGAGCTGCTCGTTGGCACCACCCATTTGCAGCCGGGCAAAGTAGGGAATGAGTTCTTTATGACCCGTGGGCACTTCCACCAGCGCCGCGAACAGGCTGAGTTCTATTTTGGCCTGCGCGGAAGCGGCCTGCTCTTGTTACAGCACCAAGGCGGCGATTGCACGCTGGAACAGGTGTTTACCGGCAGCGTCCACCATATTCCCCCTTTTACTGCTCACCGCCTGATCAACACCGGCGATCATATCCTTTCCGCTTTGGCGGTCTGGTCAGCCATTGCCGGGCATGATTACAGCGCATTGCAACCGCAAGGTTTCAAACTGCGGATCTTTGCCGATGGTGCAGGCTGGAGAGCAGAGGCACAGTATGAGTGACTCCATGCGGCAGTTTGGGCTGGATGTGCGTATTACTCGCGATCCAATGGGCTTCGGCTATGGCGACGAGGTGATTGGGCCCGTGCCGGAAATCCGCACACTGGATCAGATCCGCCCTTCACTGCGTGATCCTGGCTGCTCCGGCCCAGAACAGGTCTACGCCATTGCGATGGATGTGGCCAAACAGCAACATCTGGCAGAACTCAAGAAACGTATGCTGCTGTTTGGCATTGTCACCTATGCCAAAGGTCAACTGGGCAGCGAACCGATACGTAGCCAAGGGCATATTCACCGCGTAAGTCAGCATAGCGGTTGGTCACCACCGGAGCTTTACGAAATCTGGCAGGGCAAAGCGATCATCTACATGCAAGAACGGGTTGAGCGCGATCCAGGCCGGTGTTTTGCCGTCCATGCCGGGCCAGGAGAAAAAGTGCTGGTTCCACCGGGATGGGCACATGCCACCATTTCAGCCGATCCTGATCAACCACTGACCTTCGCCGCCTGGTGCGACCGCGAATACGGCTTTGAATACGCTGCGGTACGCGCATACAAAGGCTTGGCCTGGTATCCGTTGCTGCAAGGTAACAACATTATCTGGCAGCAAAATCCCCATTATCAATCCGGCAGGTTGCACGCCATCGGGCCGCGCCACTACCATGAATTTGGTTTGAACAACCAATCATTATATGCGCAGTTTGAAGCCGATCCGGCACGCTTCCAATTCATTGCCAAGCCTGGCAGCGTCGCGGAAAAATGGGCCAGGTTTGAACCCTGAATAGCCACGGGCGCAGCTTCTGCTGCGCCCGGTTTATTGCGGTAAGATTTGTTGCAGGCCGGTTCAAGCTTAAGAGAACAAACCACAGGCCACGCCCACTGCGGCCAGTAACAACAAGCCGAGCATCGCTTTTACCGGTGAAAGCCCGCGTTTCGCCATCAGATACCAAGTGACCAGCACCACCAGCAACGGCATCAGGTTGGGAAAAATCCCGTCCAGCATCTGTTGCAAGTGGATGTTTACACCGTCTTTGGTAATAAACTCCAGGCCAGTGCCCAGCTTGACATAGCTTGCGGCCACACCGCCCATCACAAACACGCCCAGCAGGGAGAGGGCTTCACGCAGGCGGGAAGATTTGCTGCTCACCAGCATTTCTACCGAACCGGACCCCATGTGATAACCCTTCATAAACAACCAATAGGAACCCGGGATCACAATCAGGCTGAAAGCCATGATGTAAAATAATGGCCCAATCACACTGCCACCGGCGGCCAGCGCCATACCGATACTCAATAAGATCGGAATTAACATCCCTGGCAACATGGAATCACCGATACCGGCCACCGGCCCCATCAACCCCACTTTCAAAGTGTTAATGACTTCTCCGTCAATGGCTTCACCATTAGCCCGTTTTTCTTCCAACCCGACCACCATCCCGTTGACGATCGCGCCCAACTGGGGCTCAGTATTGTAGAACGAGGTGTGGCGGCGAATCGCCTCAATGCGTTGTTGCTTATCCTGATACAGTTTTTTTAGCGCAGGCATCATGCCCAGGCAGAAACCATAGGACTCCAAGCGTTCAAAGCTCATTGATGACAGGTTATACATCATCCAGGCACGCCAGCAGCGGCGCAGATCCTGTTTATTTAATTTTGGTGTTGGCATATCCATTAGAATTCGTCCTCATCGTCAGCCTGGGGGGTGGCTTGCACGGTTGCCGCCTGCGGTTCCGGCTTATAGTTGTAGTGAATCAAAGCCAGCAATGCGCCGACCATCACCAGTGCCACCATATTCAGTTTGAGGAATACAATGCAGATAAACCCCACCAGGAAGTAAATCAGCATGCTGTAACTTTTAATGATCTGCTTAAGCAAAATAGCGATCCCCACCGCAGGCAGAATCCCCCCAACCACGTTCATGGTCGTTAGAACGCCCCCAGGCAGGCTATCCATAAAGGCGTTGATGTAACGCGCCCCAAAGAACACGGCAGTAAAGGTAGGAATAAAACGCAGTAAGAAGTTGGTGACCTGTGGCCAGATAGCGCTGTTGAGGTAAATCCCCCGTTCATCCCCTTTTTCTACTGCGGCGTCCGCCCGGTGATTCCAATAAGAATTGAGTACCATCATGGCATTGAACAACACCGTACCCATGATGCCGATCGTCGCCGCCAGCGCTACCGCCACCTCCGGCCCTTTACCGGAAAGAATACCCAGCGCAATCGCCGGAAAGGCAACAAAATTGAGATCGGCCGGCATCGAACCGCCCGGCGTGACCATGGCGATATACACCGCCTGTACCGCAACGCCGATGATGATACCGGTTTGTACATCGCCGAGAATCGCCCCCACCAGCATACCGGAAACCAACGGGCGGCTGAGAATATACCAACCCCCGGTCAGCCCCAGCAGCCAAGGGCTGCTCAGCGCGCCGAGATAACACAGTATCCCGATGAGCATCGCTTCGAACCACATAGTTAACTCCTGTCAGTCAGACTTACTTGAGTTTCTTTTTTGCCTCTAGCCAACTGAAATGACTGGCGTCCGGTACCAGACGAAATTCGATCCTGTGCCCGCGTTCGCTGAGAAAATCGAACGCTTCTGTTTCCGCGTGATTCACCGACTGATTCGGGCCAATGGTGATAGTTTGTGCCCGTGCGGACATTGGCCCGACATTGATTTTCTGGTTACGGTTGTTTAAGTCGATCCCCGCTTCCACCAGCCTGCGCAGCGTGATCGGCGATTTGCCGATCACGAAATACTGTTTATCGCTGGCAATCACCTTTGGCAGTTTTTCTATCGCCTGTACCACGGTAAATAACCACACCTTGGTATCCTGAATCGCCCCTTTCATCACCGATGACAACAGCGGATCTGCCGCGACCTCATCATCAATCGCCACAATCCCGTCGCAGGGCAGCTCTTTGGCCCAGCGGGTAATCAATTGGCCGTGGATCACCCGATCATCGATACGCACGAATGAAATCGCCATGGTGTCTCCTCAGAAATCGTCCTGTTGCACCGTTTCCACTGGCTGGGCAAAAACAATCGCTTCACACCCCTGCGCCACCAGCGCTTGTGCTGCCTGCTGAACGTCCGTTCCTTCCAGCAAATCAGCACTCATCAACAGCATCGGGAAATTCACTCCGGTGATGACGGCCATCGGCAGGCCCCCCTGCGGATCAAATGCGTGGCGGCAAACAACATTATAAGGCGTACCACACAGCAGATCGCACAGCACCAGCATGCCATCAGCCCCGCTTCCCACCCGCTGCAATTCAGCAGCAAAATCCTGCTTAAACGCTTCGATGCCGCCGGTATCACTCAGGCTGACGTAGCTGGTATGCGGCAGTTCGCCGTAAACCATGCGGGCGCTGGCCATTAGCGCTTCCGCCAGCGGGCCGTGCGAAACCACAATCACTTTCAACATGATTATCCCCTTACCCAGGCTTTGATGGTGCCCAAGGTGGTGCCTCGGCTAAGGCCATAAGGGCTGATGCGGTATGGCCCCACTGCCGCCGGGACGATAAAGGTTTCTGCGTAATGCACGATAAAAGGCGCAAAATGGCCTTCTGGGCTTTCGACTATTGCCTCTGCCCCTTCAACCAGGTTCAGCACGTTCACCCGCCCTTCCGTATGATGCAGCACCGGTTCACTAAACCAATGGCGACGGGTTTCGATAAACTCCCGTTCGTGCAGGCCGGTACGCTCTTCTTGCCAGCCTTGCCCCTCAGCAATCGGCTCAATACGGTTCACCAGATGTTCCTGTACCCAGGCCGTGTCACATTGCCAATCAATCACTTGCTCGCCATGCTCCAGATGCACCGGGCGCGGCAAGCCGTCCAGCCCCAAACGCCCCCAATCCCAGAGTTTGAAGGTGAAAATATAGGGCGTGGCGCTAATCTCCAGCACCATCGCACCAAAACCGGAGCAATGCACCGTCCCTGCCGGGATCAGGAAATGATCGTGCTGGCGTGCTGGGAGCTGGTTGACAAAGCGCCGATCGTCGAAGGATTTTTCGCCACGCTGAGCGGCCGCCAGATCGGCCATCATGGCCTGTGGATCGGTACTGGTTTTCACCCCCAGATACACCTTGGCTTCCGGTTCAGCCGCCAAAATGTAGTAACTTTCATCCTGAGTGTAATGCATGCCAAAATGCTGCTGGATGTATTCAGTAACCGGGTGAACCTGGAAACTGAGATTTTGCCCACCCATGGTATCCAGCAAGTCAAAGCGGATCGGGAACTCAGCACCAAAACGCGCGTGCACTTTTTCCCCCAGCAGCAGGCGGGGATACAGTAGCACTAAATCCTGTGAGGGGATCTCAACCCGCACGTCACCAAACCGCATTAGCAGGCTGTTTTCCTCGGGCACGCAGTCAAAACACCATGCATAGTTGGTTGCCGCCGGGTTGAGATCGAACTGTTGTTTCATCCACTGGCCGCCCCAAACGCCGGGATCAAAAAATGGCACTACGCGGAATGGCTGCTGTGTCACCTGCTGCAAACCGGCATGAAACGCCTCGCCGGCCACCATCTTGGGCACCCCTGGCTGATTGGTATCCAACACAAAAGCAGCACGCTGTAGCAGGGGGATTTTATGGCGATCAAATACCCGCCATTCAACAAAAAATGCCCGTTTATAACGGCGCAGCACATCTTCATTCATGTTAGCCGCACCCCAATTGCCCAGTTGCCCACGGCGGAAACGCTGCTGTATTTCCCAACGCGCCAGGTCGGCGTACACCAACACATCTCCATCGGCGATCAAGGCCGCTCCAGGCCCATACACCACCACCAGGCCACTTTTGATGGCAGTAATAGCAGTTCGCAAATGTTGCACCCGTTCTGCATCGAAAAATTCCGGCATCGTATGGCAGGACAACACACCAAATACCCGGTCATCCGTCAGATTACGTTCAATCATCGTATGGATATGGGGTTCGTCGAACTTGGCCTGCTCGGCATTCACAGCCAGAACCGGCTGCAATGGTTCAATCAGTTGTGATACCAGCTCGGCTAAATCCACACCGTGATAGCAATCCACCACCAGTACGGTTTTAGCCAAGCCCTGTGCCGCAATGTGAACAGCCAAAGCTTGCACAATATTTGGCCATTCCTGCCAGGCTGAGCGGTCAAACCCTTGCACCACCACTTCTGGGTATTTGTCGTAATTTATTTTGCGCTGCTGCCCAGACATGATCGGCTACCTATAGGCTAGAAACATGGAAAAAGATTAATCGATTAACCTTGATTTAAATAGACTGGTTAACGAGATTAACTTCAAAAAATGGGCAATAAGCGGGGTAAAACCAAAAATAATGTGATTTTAATCTCAAGTTATTTTCAATATTTATTAAATAAAGGTTAATCGTTATACTTTGATGGCAATATTAACTTTCCCAGCAGGATGTGAAATGAGCACCATAACGCTGGCCGATGTCGCCGCACGCGCGAACGTGTCCACCGCCACGGTATCCATGGTTTTGCGCAACCGTGGGCGCATATCCGATGAAACCCGCAAGCGCGTGCTGAGCGCCATTGATGAACTGGGTTATGTCTATAACCAGACCGCAGCCAATCTGCGCAACCGCAGTAGTAATCAGGTTGGCCTGCTGTTGCACGACATCACCAACCCGTTCTACGCAGAGATGACGGCCGGGTTGAGTCAGGAAATGGAACGCCATCAGTTGATGCTGTTTTTGGCTAACAGCGAAGAATCAGTACCCAGGCAGCAAAATTTTGTCGACTCGCTGTTGCAGAACAATGCCAGTGGCCTGGTGCTGTGTACTGCACGCCAAACGCCATCGCTGTTCTTTGAAACACTGAAGCGCCGTAAAATCCCATCGATTATGGTAGTGCGCCCGGTGGCAGACGCCCATTTTGACTTTGTCGGCACCGATAACTTTTTAGGCACCCAGTTAGCCACTCAACATCTGCTGAATCTAGGCCACCGACATATCGCTTTTATTGGTGGTTCGATAGATTCCACCGCCCGAGCACAACGGCTGGGCGGCTATACCAGCAAACTGGTAGAAAACAGTATTCCCGTAAACAGTGCATGGATTGTTCACAGCGAAGCCAGCCAAAGTTCCGGTGCTAAAATTGCAGAACAGCTGTTTGCCGCCCACCCAGAGATTACGGCAGCACTGTGTTATCAGGATATTGTCGCGCTTGGGGTGATGCAGGCTCTGCGCAAGCTGAACCGCCAGATTGGCCGTGACTTTGCGTTGATTGGCTTTGACGACATTACCGAAGCCTCTTTGGTGCAACCAGGGTTGACCACGGTTTCCGTCGCCTCACGCGAGATTGGCCGAAAGGCCGGGGAGTTACTGTATAGCCGTATTCAGGGCAACGATGAACCGCCAAAGCGCATCATTCTGCCCCCCTCGCTGGTGATCCGTGAATCCTGTGGTTATACGGCATAGATGAAAAGGGCACAGCGGCTCACTGCGCCCCGATCAGAGTTACCCTACCTGCACCGATAGCATGCTCAATGCCCCCATTTCGATGCCATCAACCGGGATTGAGATCGTTTCTTTGCCATCCCATCCACCCAGCACATACAGCAACGGCAAGTAATGCTCAGGTGTGGGGTTCGACAACGCCGCGCTTTCATGTTGCATGAAATTCACCAGCGGATGGTTATCACCCCGATAATCCAGGTTATCACGCACATATTGGTTAAATGACTCAGCCCAAGGATACGGGCTGGCATTTCCCTGCCATTTTACCTGTCTCAGGTTATGCACTACGTTGCCGCTGGCAACGATCATGATCCCCTGTTCACGCAGCACCGCCAGTTTGCGGCCAAGCTCATAGTGATACTGTGCAGGCTGAGTCCCATCAATACTCAGTTGCACCACCGGGATATCCGCCTGCGGGTACATTTTGATCAACACGCCCCAACTACCGTGATCCAATCCCCAGTCGTTCAGGCTGGCAGTCACCTCTGTCGGTGCCAGCACGCTTTGCAACTGTGCTGCCAGCTCCGGCGAACCGGGGGCCGGGTATTGAGTATCAAACAGCGCCTTGGGGAAACCGCCAAAGTCGTGGATGGTTTTTGGGTGCTCCATCGCCGTTACGGCAGTACCACGGGTATACCAGTGGGCAGAAACCGCAATAATCGCCTTCGGACGCGGTAATTGTTCACCCAACGCACGCCATGCCTGAGTGTAACGGTTTTCTTCCAGCACATTCATCGGGCTACCGTGACCAAGAAAGAGTGCAGGCATGCGAGAGGCCGTCATAAGTTATCCTTTGGTTAGCATAGTTACAGTCTGTGATATCCAATGAATTTCAGTTCGAAAGACATCAGGTATGACTACATTACGCCGTTTGCTTTACTGCGACAGCCGGATAACCATGATGATGATCTTCAATAAATTTGAATATTTCCAGATGCAAGGCTCAGTATGGGTCAGCGAAATAAAAAAAGCCGCGATATTCGCGGCTTTTCACTTCGTTCAGCCAATCAACTGGCCTGCTTTTCCTGCGCCTGACGGTAAGCCACCAGATCTTCGATGGTCAATACTAGCATGTCGTGCTGCTTGGCAAATTCGATCACCTCAACCGTATGCGCCATACTGCCATCGTCATTGGTCAGTTCACACAACACACCCGCAGGTTTGAAGCCAGCCATAGAAACCAGATCGATAGTGGCTTCAGTATGACCACGGCGGTTCAAAACACCCCCCGGCTGCGCACGCAGTGGAAATACGTGACCAGGGCGGTTCAGGTCGCTTGGCTTGGCGCTGTCGGCAATGGCTGCACGAATCGTTGTCAAACGATCGGCGGCAGAAACCCCCGTCGTCACACCCTGTGCCGCTTCAATCGTCACGGTGAACGCAGTCTGGAACTGGCTGGAGTTGTTAGTCACCATCATTGGCAGCTCAAGCTGCTGACGGCGATCTTCGGTGATGCAGAGGCAGACAATCCCGCTACCGTGGCGAATAGTCAGCGCCATCTGCTCAACGGTCATGGTTTCTGCGGCGAAAATCATATCACCTTCGTTTTCACGATTTTCATCATCAAGCACCATCACACCGCGCCCATTGCGCAATGCGTCCAGCGCGCGTTCAACGCGTTCAACCGGCGTGCCGAAATCTGAAAGTAGAGTCTGATTCATGGTAAAAAAACCTCATTAAAATTATGGATTACCAGAACCAGGGCGATCTTGAGGAGTAGCTATCACAATAGCTGAAAAAATAACGCAAGCAGGCATCATATGCCCGGCAGGTGCCGTTACTCTCTCCCATCCGGACTATAACCGTCGGCCCCGGAATCACACCGGATCTGCTGACCTCTAACCTGCTGCAAGCAACAGGCTGAGCGCTCGCGGGCTTTCACCGAATATCCTGCGTCTTGCAAGCCGCTGAGATTGCAACTTGAAATCCATGGGATATAAGAGATGATTTACCGCCGGTGGGGACTTTCACCCCGCCCTGAGAATAAGCCTGTTGACTATAACTCCATCACTGGCGTCTTTCAAGCTGCGGCGTTAGATGACGAGTATAGGTTTATCCGGCGAGCAACTCGCATTACACTAAGCCGTTAGCCACTCAATATCAGAAAGGGAAATGCCATGATTGACCCGAAAAAAATTGAACAGATTGCGCGCCAGGTACAAGAATCCATGCCTAAAGGCGTGCGGGAATTCGGGGAAGACATTGAGAAAAAAGTACGCCAGATACTGCAATCGCAGCTAACCCGTTTGGATCTGGTTAACCGCGAAGAGTTTGACGTGCAAACCCAAGTGCTGCTGCGTACCCGTGAAAAACTCGCCTTGCTGGAACAACGCATCACCGAGCTGGAAAGCAAGCTGAATGCCACACCGGTGGCAGTAAAAAACGAATAAGATGGCGCAAGGGCGCGCTGACGCGCCCTCAGAGCGTTTTGACCACCGTTTGCGGTTTGCGCGGCAGCACCAGCCAGATCAACACTAGCATCACTAAGGCATACAGGCTTTTCCAGCCAATAATCACCAGCAGCAACAGGCACAATATTGAGCCTATCACCGCCATTAACCGCGAACGCCCCTGCAAAATCCGGCAACCTGCCAGCATGCACAACAGATAAACCAGCACGAAAATCCCGTTGGCATATACCAACAAGGTATCAAGCGGCAGATCCAGGGTATAGATCAGCAAAGTGAAGATCAGGCAACACCCCACCACGGTGCTCAAGGCATTCACTGGCACCCGGTTGGCGGAAAGTTTTGCCAGTGCGCTGGCGGGCCTTGCCTGCGCCTGCGACCACACCAGACGAGCGAAACTCTGGGTATAGATATTCACGCTGGCAAAACACGCCAGATAACCAATGACGCAGGCAATCCACAGCGCATGCTCGCCAAATAGCTGCACCACTACCCCAGGTAACGAAGCCGCCGCAGCCCGATCTTCGCCATACGCATGGAAATGCAGCACCGCCACGGTACAGCCCCAGTAAACAGCGCCTGCCACCAACATGCCAAACAGTAGCGCGCGTGGGAAATCCCGCTCAGAATTGCGAAATTCGGTGGCAAGATGAGCAAATGCCTCCAGCCCGACAAAACACCAGAACATCACCGCCAAAGCATGAAACAGATTGGGAGGGGAAATATCACTCACCGCTGGCCAGGGGATCTGCGCCGGGGTAATCCCGCCTTTCCACCAGATCGCCACCACCAATGCCGCCACCAAAATGGCGATCAGCGTCTGGATATTGGCGCTGGAGCCTGCACTGCGCGTACCGAGCCCCCAAATCACCACCAACGTGGCAATTTGCACCAGAAGCAGGCCATTGCTGCTCCAACCAAACGCGGATTGCCAGAAACCCGAAGCAATTTGTAATGCCGCGGGTAACCCAACGGGGATCACCGAGAGAAACAGCCAGCCGGTCACCTTAGCCATACGCTGCCCGAACGCCATACCAACAAAGTGTGCCGCCCCGCCTGCGCTGGGAAAATGGCGACCTAACGCAGCAAAGGCAATAGCGATTGGGAATACCAACACCATCAGTATCGGCCAGGCCCACAGGCTATCGCTTCCCGCTACCTGCGCTGCCAGCGCGGGAACGGCAAACACCCCCGTTCCCAGCAACGAAGTGGACAACAGCCCAACGCCCTGCGCCAAACTCAGATCCTGTTTCAGTCCACTCACGGTAAACCTTATTGAGCGTTAACTCCGCCCATCCTTGATAGCTTTGATAATGTTGGTTGTTGATAAACCATCTTCAAAATTCAGCACTTTCACTTCACCGCCGTTAGCCCAAACTTCGGCGCTACCGGCAATTTCCTGTGGCTTATAATCCCCGCCTTTCACCAACAAATCCGGCAGGATATCGGCAATCAGGCGCTGCGGCGTATCTTCTTCAAACGGCACTACCCAATCTACGGCTTCCAACGCCCCCAGCACGATCATGCGGTTTTCTAATGCGTTGATAGGCCGCGTTTCCCCTTTCAAGCGTTTGGTGGATGCATCGCTGTTAACTGCCACGATCAGGCGATCCCCCAGCTTACGGGCATTGGCCAGATAGGAAACATGGCCAGCATGCAAAATATCGAAGATGCCGTTGGTCATCACCACTTTCTCGCCGCGTTGGCGTGCCTGCGCCACGGCTTTTTTCAGTTCGGCTTCGCTCATCACGCCAAAACCGGTTTTGGCCCGGCCACGAATCGCATTCTCCAGTTCGATGGGCGAAACGGTTGAAGTACCCAACTTACCCACCACCACGCCTGCCGCTGCGTTAGCCAGGAAACAGGATTCTTCCAGCGCATTGCCCGCAGCCAGAGAGGTAGCCAACACGCCAATCACGGTGTCACCGGCACCGGTGACATCAAACACTTCTTGTGCCTGGGTCGGCAAATGCAGCGGTGCCTGGCCCAGTTGCAACAGGGTCATGCCGTGTTCAGAGCGCGTGATCAACAAAGCGGAAAGTTCATAATCGGCCACCAGCTTCATGCCGCGTTTGACCAATTCCTCTTCATCCTTGCAGTGCCCCACAACCGCTTCGAACTCCGGCAAATTGGGGGTCAACAACGTTGCGCCGCGATAACGTTCAAAATCGGTTCCTTTTGGATCGATCAGCACCGGAACCTTCGCCGCACGCGCCAACGCGATCATCCCCTGCACGTGACTCAGCGCCCCTTTACCGTAGTCCGACAGCACCAGCGCGCCAATCTGCGGCAGCGCCTGCTGAATGCGCTCCAGCATAGGTTGAGGGTCAACATCAGAAAACCCTTCTTCAAAGTCGAGACGGATCAACTGCTGGTTACGGGAAAGCACGCGCAGTTTGGTGATCGTCGGATGCGTTGGCACCGAGACAAAATCGCAGCGGACATTGACTTCATTCAGCTTGGCGTTCAGCGCATGCGCAGCGTCGTCGATACCGGTCAGCCCCACCAGACGCGAATTGGCTCCGAGTGATGCGATGTTCATCGCGACGTTAGCCGCACCGCCAGGACGTTCTTCGATGGTATCAACCTTCACCACCGGCACCGGTGCTTCCGGTGAAATACGGCTGGTCGGCCCATACCAATAGCGATCCAACATGACGTCACCAACCACCAGCACACCGGCACGGCGAAAATCAGGCAGTGTCACTTTCATCCAAGGGCTCCAAACAAGTCATAAAATAGATTGGGCAGATATTATCATAGCGGCCGATAATAACCGGAAAAACTGCATATATTACTGGTTAACCTAGCCATTTTTCCCAACTGACGCGCACCTGATGGCGTTCAGCAGTAAACTGCTCGCTGCTGACCTTACTGGAATGTTCCTGTAGGGCCAGATGGTGGATTTCATCGCGCATGGTGACGTAAGCCTGTGTCAATGCACGCGCTTCCTCTTCTGGCATGATGTCGTAATTAGCCATCAGTTCAAAAATGCGCACGTTATCCGACCAGCGCGTCAGGCGCGGTTCAAGAGCCGCATAGCGTAACACCAGATATTGAGCGATAAACTCAATATCGGTGATCCCCCCTTCATCCGCTTTGATATCAAACAGTTCGCGCTGTTTATTACCCAAATGGTTGCGCATTTTCTCACGCATTTCGCGTACTTCCTGCTGTAGTTTTTCCCCCTCACGCGCTTTGCACAAGATCTCGCGGCGGATCGCCTCAAACTGCTGATGCAACGCGGGATCGCCATACACAATGCGCGCCCGCACCAGCGCCTGGTGCTCCCAGGTCCAAGCCTCGTGGTGTTGGTAATCAGCGAAAGCCTCAACGGTGCTGACCAGCATCCCGGCCGCACCAGAAGGGCGCAGCCGCGCATCCACTTCGTAGAGAATGCCGGAAGAGGTACGTGTGCTGAACAGGTGCATTACGCGTTGCGCCAAACGCAGATAGAATTGACGGCCATCAATACAGCGAGCGCCATCGGTCATCGCTTCCGGCGGGCAATCAAGCAGGAATACCAGATCGAGATCGGAACTGTAGCCCAGTTCCCATCCCCCCAGCTTGCCATAGCCAATCACCGCAAAACCACGCCCTTCCCGTTCATGCAGATGCGTCGGTTGGCCGTAGCGTGCGACCATATCATTCCACGCCTGCTGCACCACCGCATCAATGATGGCTTCTGCCAGATAAGTTAAGTGATCGCTCACTTTCATCACCGGCAACGCTTCGGCAATATCTCCAGCGGCAATGCGCAACTGCTGCGCCTGCTTGAACTGCCGCAGCGCTTCCAACTGCTGCTCTTCGTCATCTTCTGGCACCCGCAGGCGATACTGACGCAGTTCACTGCGATAAGCTTCCAGCGCCACCGGCTGGTACAGCGTGGCGGGGTCTAACAGTTCGTCCAGCAACAGCGGGTAACGTGCCAACTGGCTGGTGATCATCGGGGAGGCGGCGCACAGGCGAATTAAATGGCTGAGGGCTGCATGGTATTCCACCAGCAATTCCAGGTAGGTAGTGCGGGTAACAATACTCAATAATAGCTGTGTCAGGCGTGCCAGCGCGGTAGGAGCGTCGCTGCGCGGGCAGACCTCTGCCAACAGGCGCGGCATCAGGTGATCCAACACATCGCGGCCACGCGGGCCGATGGTGCGTTTGTCAACATCGTGACGGAATTCAGCGATGGTGCGCAGTACTTGGCGGCGCGCCTCTTCACCAAGATGCTGCGTCAGCGGAGCCAGTTCGTTTTCTTCCAGGGCGTCCTGCCACAGGCTGCAATAGTGCTGATAGTGGGGATCTTCGCCAACGTCTGGGCTATCGTCGCCGATCAAGTCATCAAATACCGCACGCACCTGTTGCATATGATCTTCCAGCGCAGCCAGCAGGTATGGCCAATCAGGCTGAGCCATTGCCCAAGCCAGACGAGCCTGATCCAATGCATCCTGCGGCAAGGTTTGTGTCTGTTGATCGGCTATTGCCTGCAACAGGTTTTCCAGCCGCCGCAGGAACAGATAGCTGGTGCTCAGAGAAGCCGCCTGTTGTGGTGCCAGCAGCCCCAGTTCGCCCACGGCCTGCAACGTAGGCAGCAATGAGCGCCCTTGCAGGCTGGGTTCACGCCCGCCCCGGATCAGTTGGAATACCTGGGTAATAAATTCAATTTCCCGGATACCACCGGCCCCCAGTTTGATATTGTCTTTCAACCCACGCCGCCGGACTTCACGGGCAATCATGCTTTTCATATTGCGCAGTGATTGGATAACGCTGAAGTCAATATAACGGCGGAAAACAAATGGCCGCAGAGTGTTACGCAGTTCCTGGCTGTAGGGATCTTCAGCTCCCCCCATCAGGCGGGCTTTCACCATCGCGTAGCGTTCCCAATCACGCCCTTGCTCTTGATAGTAATCTTCCAGCGCGGCAAAGCTCATCACCAACGGGCCGCTGTCGCCGAAGGGCCGCAGGCGCATATCCACCCGATAAACAAAACCATCAATGGTGTGCTGATCTAACACTTTAATCAGGCGCTGCCCCAAACGGGTAAAGAACTGGGCATTATCCAGTTCACGCCTGCCGCCTTGCGTCTGGCCGTTTTCCGGGTAGGCGAAGATCAGGTCAATATCCGAGGAGAAATTCAGTTCACCGCCGCCCAGCTTGCCCATTCCCAGAATCAATAATGGCTGTGGCACCCCATTGGCGTTACAGGGGGTTCCCCATTCACGGCAACAGGTTTGATATAACCAGTCGCGGGCGCTGACAATCAAGGTTTCTGCCAACACGCTCAATTGTTGCAGCGTTTCCTCCGTGGTACACCGTTGCTGCGCTTGCGCCCAGGCTATCCGTACCAGGCTTTCACGGCGGAACAGGCGCAAGACCCGCATCAACTGCGCTTCGTCACACACCTCTTCGAGCTCATCCTGCAACCAGGCCGCATAATGTTGCCACTCCCCCGCCACCGGCGGTTGCTGGCGTAATCTTTCCAGCCATGCGGGGTGGCCGAGTAACATGTCACTGACAAAATCGCTTGATGCCAAGACCGCCTGTTCCTCTGAACTGAGCAGCCCCCCGGCACCGTGAGCTTCCTGAAATCGCTGCACGATGTTTTGTGCCTGAACCTGTAACTCAGCAGAGAGTGGCAACATAGTGAATGACCTGTTTTATGGCCTGGCAGGCCGATGGAAATTAACGCACTGCACCATTCAACCAGAATGGCGCCTGTAACAAAGCCTGCTTGCGGCTGGCTTCATACCACCCTTGACGGCGCTCCGCGACCGCCCGTTGCAGCTCACGCCAGCTATCGATATACGGCACGGTTTCACTGTCTGGGTAAGCACCGGAAAGCAGAATGAACGCCAATACCTGGCGCGTCAAACGCGGCAATTGTTCCTGATATTCATCTGTGTTCAGGGAACCTGCAAAGGCTTCTTTCAATTCAGCAGCGCTGCGCCCCAGCATGATATCGCTGAAACGCTTGAACGAACCGCTCAGTTTGGCTTGTGCTTTGGCATCAATAAAGGGTTGCCATGCGCCAGTGACCAACCATGATGTGAGCGCCAACTTACATTGCAGGTACTCCGCGCTGTAGCACAGAGCCTGTGGCTCCGTATTTTTGTCATCCAACAAGGGTTCTAACACCGTTAAGCGAGTACGCAGCTCGGCACTGGCCTTGCGCGGCACCAAACCACCAAAAATCACCAATGCCTGGCGAATCAGCGCAATAGCTTCAACGACCGCACGGCGTGCCTGTTGGTCGCCACGTAACCACAGTTCTTCGTGATACTGCCAATGGCTCAGCGCCAGCTCAAAAGCCGCCACCATGCCTTGTTCCACGGTGGATTTGGCCGCCGGTTTCAACACCGCCAATGGACGACACTCGCGCATCGCATTACCCTGCGCCAGATGATATCCGCGCTCCGCTTTACTTTGGTTTCCTTGGCGTAATCCCCCCTGTTCCGCCAGGGCGGCTGCCAACGCCAGTAAATCGCGGGTTTCCCCTTTTTTCAGCTCCAACTCCACTTCACAGAGCACTTCTTTAAGTTCACCCGCGCAAACCTCTCCCTGATCGAACCCAATTTCAATCTCGCTTACACCGTGAGTGACCACCCACTTTTCACGCACAAAATCGGTGCGGAACAACGGTTGCAGCGCCTTTTGTAATTGGGCCAGTTTGCAATCCTGCGGCCAGATATCTGCCGGAAATTTTTTCAGTGCCAACACCGGCTTGCTAATGGCAACGTTGTATTCTGGCCGCTGATACAACCCCCCAACCACCGAACCCGCGGTTTTAATCGTCATTTCATAGCTGCCGTCGTAACCACGAATACGCAGCCCCATATCATGGCTGCGCAGGAAGTTATCGGCGGTTTCGAAATAAATATTGGTCAGCTTCTGCGGCGCTTCATGCTGATGCGGCCAGGCCGCTAGCCGCGCAGGGAATGTGGCCGCCGCTTCTGGGGAAACAATAAACTTCAGTTCGATTTCAACACTCATATTTCTTTTACACCAATAGGTTAGGCATTCACGTGAACTTGCACAGCGACAGAGTCAGCCAGCCACACGCTATCCGCTAGCGCACAATGGCGATTATCTTACCGCGATTCCCCTTGACTTGACGCGGTTGACTACAGAAAAAAGCGATTACGCTGTAAAACATGGCGCAACACACCGGTAACTTGCAGTATGACGGCGATAGCGTTGCACCATCAGGCTGAACGCTCTACTATCGGTCTATTAATTCACTCAGAAACGATGAACTCATGCAGAAATTACGCCTGATTTACCTTGCCATGCTGAGCTTCAGCATCACTTGGGGCGCACATGCCGAAGATAAACGCTATATCTCCGATGAATTAAATACTTACGTCCACAGCGGCCCAGGGACCCAATATCGTATTGTTGGCACCTTGAACGCCGGTGAGGAAGTCACCCTCTTGAGCGTGAACGAAAACAACAGCTACGGCCAGATCCGTGATTCCAAAGGGCGCACCGTGTGGATCCAACTGGACCAACTAAGCCAGACGCCTAGCCTGCGAACTCAAGTGCCAGAGCTGGAGCAACAGGTGAAAGTTCTGACCGACAAACTGGCCAATATCGACAATAGCTGGAACCAGCGCACGGCCGAAATGCAGCAAAAAGTGGCTGCCAGCGACAGTACCATCAACGGCTTGCGGCAGGAAAACCAGGATCTGAAAAATCAACTGGTTGTGGCTCAAAAGAAGGTAAGTGCGGTTAATCTGCAACTTGACGACAAACAGCGCACCATTATTCTGCAATGGTTCATGTATGGCGGCGGCGTTGCGGGAGCTGGTTTACTGCTTGGCTTACTGTTGCCGCGTCTGGTTCCACGCCGTAGGAATAATCGCTGGATGAACTGACCTCCCCCGTGTGGGCACCTGCGGGTGCCCTTTTCAGAAGGTTTGTGCATCTGCCTCTCAATTCATACCATTTGACCTACCGAGTTATTAAACCTATTCAGGAGTTAAACCGTGAAGATTTATCTGGTCGGCGGTGCCGTCCGTGACAGCCTGCTCAATATCCCAGTGTTCGATCGCGATTGGGTGGTAGTCGGGGCCACACCTGCCGATCTGTTGGCGCGCGGTTATCAACAGGTTGGTAAAGACTTCCCGGTATTCCTCAATCCAGAAACCCATGAAGAGTATGCGCTGGCAAGAACGGAGCGTAAATCAGGCCAGGGATACACCGGGTTTACCTGTTATGCCGCGCCGGATGTCACTCTGGAAGAAGACCTGCTACGGCGCGATCTCACGATTAACGCTATAGCACGCAGTGAAGATGGCGAATTGATCGATCCCTACCACGGCAAAGCCGACCTTGAAGCACGGATTTTGCGCCATGTCTCCGCAGCCTTTGGTGAAGATCCCTTGCGCGTGCTGCGCGTGGCACGTTTCGCAGCCCGCTTTGCCCACCTGGGTTTTACCATCGCCCCAGAAACCAACACGCTCATGCGACAGATGGCAGAAAGCGGTGAGCTGGCGGCACTGGTGGCAGAACGCGCCTGGAAAGAAACCGAAAAGGCGTTACAGAGCCAGAGCCCACAGGTTTACTTCCAGGTTTTGCGCGACTGTGGCGCACTGAAAGTGCTCTTCCCAGAAATTGACGCACTGTTTGGCGTGCCAGCCCCCGAAAAGTGGCACCCGGAAATCGATACCGGTGTGCATACCCTGATGACGTTGGCCATCGCAGCCCAGCTCAGCCCGGAAGTGGATATTCGTTTCTCGGCACTCTGCCACGATCTTGGTAAAGGCATCACGCCGCAGGATTTATGGCCCCATCACTACGGCCATGGGCCTGCGGGGGTGAAACTGGTTGAAACCCTGTGCCAACGGCTACGCGTGCCTAATCCAGTGCGTGAATTGGCAAAACTGGTGGCTGAGTTCCACGATCTGATCCACACGGTCAATAAACTGCGCCCGGAAACACTGCTGAAGCTGTTTGATGCCATCGATGTGTGGCGCAAGCCCCAACGGTTGGAACAGATGATCCTCAGCAGCGAAGCCGATGCCCGTGGCCGCACCGGTTTTGAAAACAGTCCCTACCCACAAGGTGATTACCTGCGCCAAGCGTATCAGGTCGCCAACGCAATCTCGGTAAAAGAGGTGGTAGCAAGTGGTTTACAAGGGCAGGCAATCCGCGATGAACTCAAACGCCGCCGCCAACAGGCATTGGCTGAGTGGAAAAAAAGGCAGGAACCACCGGTCTAAAAAACCCGACATTGCACTGCACCCCGAAACAACGCATCAAGGTGCAGTGCGGCAGTTTACATAAACACCATGTAGACCACAGCAGCCACGATAAAACGGTAGATGGCAAACGGCACAAACGAAATACGCTTGATCAGTTGTAGGAAGGTTTTAATCGCGATCAGCGCCACCACAAAAGCGGTCAGAAAGCCGACGGCAAACATCGGTAAATCGCCCAAGGTCAAGAAATGCAGGCTTTTGTACAGATCCAGGCCGCTGGCCCCCATCATCATCGGCACCGCCAGAATGAAAGAAAACTCAGACGCCGCGTAACGGCTCACCCCCACCAGCATGCCGCCAGAAATGGTGGAGCCTGAACGGGAAAAACCCGGCCACAGCGCCAGGCACTGAAAACACCCGATCGCAAATGCCTGCCGATAAGTAATGTCATCCAACCCAACCGCAGGCGGATTTTTCGGTTTCAGCCATTCAGCCACCAACAGCAGCACACCGCCCGCGACCAGGGCATACATCACATTTTTCGGTTCAAACAGTGATTTGATCACATCGTGGAACAGCAACCCCAGCACCACCGCCGGGATCATAGCCAACAGAATATGGCCCAGTTTCAGGTGCCCAGTGCTTTGCCCATCATGCTCCACCGGCTTCCCGCCAAAATGAATACCAATCAGGCCGAACAGGCGGCGCCAGAACACCACAACCACCGCTAAAATCGAGCCCAGTTGGATGATCACTTCAAACGTTTTGGCCTTATCCCCGGTAAATCCCAGCCACTCGCCCACAATAATCATATGCCCAGTGGAAGAAACCGGCAGGAATTCGGTTAACCCTTCAACCACCCCTAAAACAAACGCCACAAACAATGAATGCATGTCAGCCATGAAACTGTTTACCCTATTTCAAATTTAACACGACATACCCCACCACTTTCACACTGCGGCCAACCCCACCACGGTTTGAAAAGATAAAAGGGTATAAACATAAAAAGCGGCTGTGTTTATGACGTTGCCGCTTAAAAAATCGTAGTAGCACAACCTGAATAGTGCTCAATCAGGCAGGGCGCGTACCGCGCTCGATAATCACACCTACCCGGCTGGCATGCGCAACCGCCCCAGGTTTGCTGACCTTAATACGGACCCATGGAGATTTAAAGCGCTGGAGCAATATTTCGGATACCTCTTCCGCCACCCGTTCAACCAGCGCAAAACGGTTCGGTTGCACATGCTGAATAATGGCATCGCTGATATCGGCATAGCTCAGACAGTCGTTCACATCGTCGCTGGCTGCGGCTTGGCGGTTATCCCAGCCCATTTCGATATCGAACACCAGCTTCTGTTGAATAGTTTGTTCCCAGTCGTAAACGCCAATGGTGGTGATCACCGTGAGCTCTTCAATAAATACGATATCCATCACGTCATTCTCAGTTTTTGGCTTTGCCGGATACCACTTCCAGCGGAATGTGCGTATTATCCATGGATATTGCGAGTAAAACGACCATTATTGAACGGAACCGCGTTATGAGTGCTACCGCGCTTGGCATGATTATCTTCGCGTATCTGTGTGGCTCAATTTCCAGCGCGATCCTGGTTTGCCGGATCGCCAGGCTACCAGATCCGCGTACATCTGGATCAGGGAATCCAGGGGCAACTAACGTTCTGCGTCTCGGCGGCCGTCTCGCGGCAGCCACGGTGTTGATATTTGATATTCTGAAAGGAATGTTACCTGTCTGGCTGGCCTACGCGCTGAACGTTCCACCGTTGTATCTTGGGTTGACAGCGATCGCCGCCTGCCTTGGTCACATTTATCCGGTGTTCTTCCATTTTCGCGGCGGCAAAGGCGTTGCTACCGCCTTTGGTGCCATTGCCCCGATTGGCTGGGATCTGACGGGCCTGATGACCGGTACCTGGCTGCTCACCGTGCTGTTGAGCGGCTATTCGTCGTTGGGGGCGATTGTCAGTGCCCTGATCGCACCATTTTATGTCTGGTGGTTTAAACCCCAATTTACCTTTCCGGTCGCCATGCTTTCCTGTCTGATCCTGATGCGCCATCACGACAATATTCAGCGTTTGTGGCGTGGTCAGGAAGGCAGGATCTGGGGGAAATCCCGTAAGAAGAAAGAAGCACCTGCGGAACAAGAAAAGAAATAGTTAAGAGCCGACGATCTTCGGCTCTCAGGTTGCGCCCCTCGCTTGCACGCAAGCCTGTAGCCTAAGCCTAGACCGCGGGCAACTCCGCTAACGGCCAACGCGGGCGCACAGAAACATTCAACGTTGAGTTAACCCCGCCTTTCAAGCGTATCAGCCCTGCATAAGCGATCATTGCCCCGTTGTCTGTACAGAATTCAGGGCGGGCGTAAAACACTTCACCACCACGTTTTTTCATCATTTCCGCCAGCCTGGCGCGTAATGTACGGTTAGCGCTGACGCCACCGGCCATCACCAAACGTTTAAACCCGGTTTGCTCCAACGCACGTTTGCATTTGATTGCCAACGTATCCACCACCGCATCTTCAAAAGCACGGGCGATATCAGCACGCGTCTGCTCATCATCACCGTTGGAGCGAATGGTATTAGCGGCAAAAGTTTTCAGGCCAGAAAAGCTGAAATCCAGCCCAGGACGATCGGTCATCGGGCGTGGGAAGATAAAACGCCTTTCAGTGCCCTGTTGTGCCATTTTAGCCAACATTGGGCCGCCGGGATAATCCAGCCCCAACAGCTTGGCAGTTTTATCAAAGGCTTCACCGGCCGCATCATCAATTGACTCGCCCAATAATTCATATTCACCAATGCCAGTGACGCTAATGAGCTGGGTATGCCCGCCGGACACCAGCAGTGCCACAAACGGAAACGCGGGTGGATTATCTTCCAACATCGGAGCCAACAGATGGCCTTCCATATGATGCACCGGCACCGCTGGCACGTTCCAGGCAAACGCCAACGCACGGCCAACGGTCGCCCCTACCAGCAAGGCCCCTACTAAACCCGGCCCTGCGGTGTAAGCCACACCGTCGATATCCGTAGCGGCCAAATTTGCTTCTTTCAACGCTGCCTGAATCAGCGGTACCGTTTTGCGCACGTGATCGCGCGAAGCCAATTCCGGCACCACGCCACCATAATCGGCATGCAGTTTCACCTGGCTGTACAATTGGTTGGCTAATAAACCGGCCTGATCGTCATACACTGCAATTCCGGTTTCATCGCAGGATGTTTCTATACCCAGTACTCGCATTACATTTCCCATCATTCACGTGCGGCCATCAGTTTACCATAATCATGGCCGTTTGCGGGTGGCATTCCCCCAGAAGGGCGATAGGCGATAAACCCGAGCAATTTTTCCTGCGTAGTGTAAGCTATGCCCGCTCTTGCACATGGCTGCTTGTGGATAAGGGCCGCGGCCTGTTTCAATTTGCTATGGTGCTTTACAAAGCAGCATCCATTGAAGTAAAATTCCGCACCATTTTGAAAAGGCTGGCGCTTGGCCAGCAGCAAACCGAATTCTATTGAGGTGAGAGGCACATGCCGGTAATTAAAGTACGTGAAAACGAGCCATTTGACGTTGCTCTGCGTCGTTTCAAGCGTTCCTGCGAAAAAGCGGGTGTTTTAGCTGAAGTTCGTCGTCGTGAGTTCTATGAAAAACCGACTACCGAACGTAAACGCGCTAAAGCTTCTGCTGTAAAACGTCACGCGAAAAAACTGGCTCGCGAAAACGCACGCCGCACTCGTCTGTATTAATCCTTCGGGGGTAACCCCACCGCGTGATTTTTTCTTTTTCAAGAACACGCAGACTGAGTAGTTGCATACGAAGGCCGTGCTTTCCGAAAGGAATGCGCGGCTTGTTCTCGTTTATAGGCAATCGAATAGAGGCTTATGGCTGGGCGAATTCCACGCGTATTTATCAATGACTTGCTAGCTCGCACCGACATCGTCGATTTGATCGACGCCAGGGTCAAGCTCAAAAAGCAAGGCAAGAATTATCACGCGTGTTGTCCGTTCCACCATGAAAAAACGCCTTCATTCACCGTTAATGGCGAAAAGCAGTTTTATCACTGTTTTGGCTGCGGCGCGCATGGTAACGCCGTTGATTTCCTGATGAATTACGACCGGCTTGAGTTTGTCGAAACCATTGAGGAGTTGGCGACCCTGCACGGGCTGGAAGTCCCTTACGAAGCAGGCACCGGGCCCACGCAGATTGAACGCCATCAACGCCAGAATCTCTACCAACTGATGGAACAACTCAGTGCGTTCTATCAGCAGTCCTTACACCAAGCCAACGGTGTACAGGCGCGGCAATACCTGCAACAGCGCGGATTAAGCGAGCAGGTTATTCAGCATTTTGCCATTGGTTTAGCCCCCACCGGTTGGGATAATGCGTTGAAGCGTTTTGGCCGCGACGCCGATAACCGTACTGCATTGAACGATGCAGGAATGCTGGTCACTAACGAACAGGGGCGAACCTACGATCGTTTTCGTGAACGTGTCATGTTCCCCATCCGTGACAAACGTGGGCGGGTGATCGCTTTTGGTGGCCGCGTGTTGGGTGATGGTATGCCGAAGTACCTGAACTCGCCGGAAACCGAAATATTCCACAAGGGCCGCCAGTTATACGGCTTGTATGAAGCGCAGCAGAGCCACCCTGTCCTACAGCGTTTACTGGTGGTAGAAGGTTATATGGATGTGGTGGCATTGGCGCAATACGGCATTAATTATGCCGTCGCCTCACTCGGCACGTCGACCACCGCGGAACATATTCAATTGTTATTCCGCGCCACGGATAACGTTATCTGTTGCTATGATGGTGACAGAGCCGGGCGCGAAGCTGCCTGGCGAGCGCTGGAAACCGCACTGCCCTATCTTAACGATGGGCGCCAGTTGCGGTTCATGTTTTTGCCCGATGGCGAAGATCCGGACACATTGGTACGTAAAGAAGGCAAAGACACATTCGAGCAGCGCATGGAACAGGCACAACCGCTTTCCACTTTCCTGTTCGAGACGTTAATGCCGCAGGTTGATTTGAGCAGCCCGGATGGGCGAACCAAACTCAGTTCGCTGGCTATTCCGATGATCAGCCAAATACCAAGCGAGACGCTGCGCCTGTATTTACGGCAAGAGCTTGGAAAAAAGCTGGGCATTCCAGATGAGTTCCAACTTGAGAAGTTGTTAAGTAAACAGGCTGAAAATGCGAATACTTATCAGGTACCGCAGCTAAAACGTACAACCATGCGTATACTGATAGGATTACTGGTACAAAACCCGCATTTGGCTACACTTGTACCTTCCCTGGCAGGATTACAACAGGCCAAATTGCCAGGGTTAACGCTTTTTACCGAGCTAGTTGAGCTTTGCCTGGCCCAGCCAGGGCTAACAACAGGCCAGATTCTCGAAGAATATCGAGAGACAAAATTCAGTGCCAGCCTTGAAACTTTGTCCGCCTGGAACGATATATCTGATAATGAGATCGCAGAAGAAACTTTTCTGGACTCTTTGAATCATATGTTTGACTCAGTACTTGAACAACGGCTAGAAGAGTTATTGGCACTATCTCGTACTCAAGGGTTAACATCCTCAGAACGAGAAGAAGTCCGTATGATCAATGACTCAAGAGCCGGAAAGAAACATTGAATACCAAACGGCTTAAGTGCCGATAAATGCGAGGGTAAAACCCTGCAACATGCCGTCATAGTGGGCTCCGGCAACAACAAAAACGCCCCAAATGCTATTGTTGGCGGTTTCGCCGACCGACACCAACCCAAATACTCTGAAGTGTGGACACCGTCTTATGGAGCAAAACCCGCAGTCACAGCTGAAGCTACTTGTCACCCGTGGTAAGGAGCAAGGCTATCTGACCTATGCTGAGGTCAATGACCATCTGCCGGAAGATATCGTCGACTCCGACCAGATCGAAGACATCATCCAGATGATTAACGACATGGGCATCCAGGTAATGGAAGAAGCACCGGATGCCGATGACCTGTTGCTTGCTGAAAACTCAAACAACACAGACGAAGACGCGGAAGAAGCTGCCGCTCAGGTGCTCTCCAGCGTTGAATCCGAGATTGGTCGTACTACTGACCCGGTACGCATGTACATGCGTGAAATGGGGACCGTTGAACTGCTGACGCGCGAAGGCGAAATTGACATCGCCAAACGTATCGAAGACGGTATTAATCAGGTGCAGTGCTCCGTCGCTGAATACCCGGAAGCCATCACCTATCTGCTGGAGCAGTATGATCGCGTCGAAGCGGGCGAAGCACGCCTGTCCGATCTCATCACCGGATTTGTCGATCCTAACGCGGAAGAGGACATCGCCCCAACCGCTACGCACATCGGTTCAGAACTGACAACCGAAGAGCAGGATGACGACGACGAAGACGAAGATGAAGAAGATGATGCTGAAGATGACAACAGCATCGATCCAGAATTGGCACGCCAGAAGTTCGCCGAGTTGCGCGATCAGTACGAAGCCACTCGTCTGATGATCAAAAAGAACGGCCGCAACCACACCAGTGCAGCAGAAGAAATCCTGAAGCTGTCTGAAGTGTTCAAGCAGTTCCGTTTGGTGCCCAAACAGTTCGACTTCCTGGTCAACAGCATGCGCACCATGATGGATCGCGTTCGTACTCAAGAACGCCTCATCATGAAATTGTGCGTTGAACAGTGCAAAATGCCGAAGAAAAACTTCGTCGCTCTGTTTGCCGGTAACGAAACCAGCACTAACTGGTTTGATGCCGCACTGGCAATGGCTAAGCCATGGGCAGAAAAACTGAAAGACGTCAGTGATGATGTACAGCGTAGCCTGCAAAAGCTGCGTCAGATTGAAGAAGAAACCGGCCTGACGATTGAGCAGGTGAAAGATATCAACCGCCGTATGTCGATCGGTGAAGCAAAAGCCCGCCGTGCGAAGAAAGAAATGGTTGAAGCCAACCTGCGTCTGGTTATCTCTATCGCCAAGAAGTACACCAACCGTGGTCTACAATTCCTGGATCTGATTCAGGAAGGCAACATCGGTCTGATGAAAGCGGTAGATAAGTTCGAATACCGTCGTGGTTACAAGTTCTCAACTTACGCCACTTGGTGGATACGCCAGGCGATTACTCGTTCTATCGCTGACCAGGCACGTACCATCCGTATTCCGGTGCATATGATTGAGACTATCAACAAACTCAACCGTATTTCGCGCCAGATGTTGCAAGAGATGGGCCGAGAGCCAACGCCGGAAGAGCTGGCTGAACGTATGCTGATGCCGGAAGACAAAATCCGCAAAGTGCTGAAGATCGCTAAAGAGCCAATCTCCATGGAAACGCCGATTGGTGATGATGAAGATTCACATTTGGGCGATTTTATCGAGGACACGACCCTTGAGCTGCCGCTGGATTCTGCTACCTCCGAAAGCCTGCGTTCTGCAACTCACGACGTTCTGGCTGGCCTGACTGCGCGTGAAGCAAAAGTGCTGCGTATGCGTTTCGGTATTGATATGAACACTGACCACACGCTAGAAGAAGTGGGCAAGCAATTCGATGTTACTCGTGAACGTATTCGCCAGATCGAAGCCAAGGCATTACGTAAACTGCGTCACCCAAGCCGTTCAGAAGTGCTTCGCAGCTTCTTGGATGACTAAAGCTTACTGATTTCTCAGCCTAACGCCCTGATAACCATCAGGGCGTTTTTTTATTGCTGCTACAACCCCACCCTAATCTGCAAATTGATCGGCATTATTGCCTGACCAAACGTGGTACTACCGGGCTTTCTTCAAAGTTGCTACGGAACGGATTAATATCCAGGCCGCCTCTGCGAGTATATCTTGCGAAAACGCTTAACTTCTCTGGCTGGCAGTAACGGTTAATATCATTAAAAATACGCTCAACGCATTGTTCATGGAATTCATTATGCATTCTGAACGAGATAATATAACGGAGTAATTTTTCTTGGTTTATTTTATTACCCTGATATTTGATAACAACGCTGCCCCAGTCAGGTTGATTAGTGACCAGGCAGTTTGATTTCAATAAATTGGATGAAAGCGTTTCAGAAACATGTTCATTAGAAACCGAATCATGAAGAATTTCTGGATTGAACTGGTAGTCATTAATTTCGATATCCAGATGATCGATGCAATTCCCTGGCAGCGAGGTGATAGTTTCTGGATAACCATTCAGATCGGGGTAGAGTTTGACCTCCACCTTACCATCGGCTGCTAATGACAGATCCTTTTCAAGCAGTGTAATAACCTGCTCCGTGGTATCAAATTTTGTTTGATTGAAGCTGTTAAGGTAGAGTTTAAATGACTTCGACTCAATAAGATGGCTACTGGTTGCCGGAATAATAAACTCTGCAATGGCGACAACAGGTTTACCTTTATGATTCAACCAGGAAAGCTCGAACCCAGTCCATAAATCAAAACCTGAGAATGGTAAATTATCAGACTTTATATTAATACTGTCTCGGTTACGCGAACGTGGTAATGACTCCAGTAAATCAGGAGAATAATGCTGGGCATACTCCGTCGTTTTACCCAGTAAAGTTATTTCATTATTAACTTTCATACGCATTCCTTTCTGTTTTACGGACTTCCGCATTAATATATCGTCTGAACAACTCACGCGTAGCGTAGATAGGGCCAACACCGACAACCGCATAGATTAATTTTATGATGAACTGCGACATGATCATGATTTTTATCGTGTCCATACTCAGAACATTGTAAAAAGCCAGTGTACAGAATATAACACTATCAATGGCTGAGGCCACAACGGTACTTGTGATAACACGGATAAATAAATATCTGGAATTTGTCAATTCCTTTATTTTACATAATAGCCATGAATTCACGTTTTCTGAGACAAGATAGGCGGCAGAAGAGGCAAACAGTACGGCGATAATGCTCTCAACAAATGCCCCATAGGATTTATTCAATTCCCATTCATCCAGGCCAGGAAATAGGCTGGAGATCCAAAGCCCGCTCACAAAAACAATATTAGCGATAAATGAGGTAAATATTGCCCGCCTAGCCATTCGCAACCCAAAAAATTCATTAAGAATATCTACCAGGATAAAAGTGAGAGGGTAGAAAAAGATTGCCGGTGGTGCGATAAAATTGAAAAAAGGAATTGTGATGGGTTTTATTCCACTCACCGTACAAAGAATATAAATCACGCTGAGGGCAAGGTTAATAATGAGGTAAGCATACCAGGATCGCTCATGCCTATCCCCCAAATCATAAGACGTTGTAGTATTGGTATCTCCATATAAACGACGATAGATAGCTTTCAGTTCATTTCGGTTAAAGTCATCAGTAATTGTGCTATTTTCTAGTTCTTGCAAGCTTATACTCATATGCTTGCCTGTTGCAAGAACCATAACATTAGCAGTAATAACATTAGACCGACTGAATCCGAGTAATTTATACTTTTTATTATGCTCCATTGAGTGCTTATCCTTAAATGTTTTAAATTTAATTCGATTGTATTCTCTCTTCAATCACGGCACCTAATAACCTTTCACCAGCTTGGGGCATTTCATTAACTGCCTGATTATTCTGTTTAAAATAAATCCCTTTTTCTTTTGAGTAGAACAAAGCAATCTGTTTGCTTGAGGGGAAAACTTTGCGCCTGATGATCAAAATATCACCGGGAAAGAAAATATTATTCATATTCTTTTCAACCCGCAATGCAATCATGTTTGATACATCACCAAAATACCAAGTCACGGGATATTGGGTAACAAGAGAGCCAATTCTATGTTCAAAGCACAGCATAATTTCTGATTGGGGAATAACAGGAATGGCTGCGGGGTTTTTATCCCCTTCGGGAGATAACGTTTTTTCAATTAATTCAATATTTTCTAAATCACTGTTTTCTATTATGTCACAAGGGACACCAAAGAAATCGGCAATACGGGTTACAGTTGAGTGCTGAACATTATTCACCTTACCTTCAAGGATTTTATATAATGTTGCACGCGTCACTCCAGTGCGGTTAGCGAAGGAAAGCTTGGTCTCACCACGGCTTTTGATGATATATTCTATATTATTGATTATATTCTCTTTTCTTTGTAACCCCGACACCTTCATTAACCACTTTCCTTGCCACTCACATTTTATCTTAAGATACAAATATTTCTGATGTATGTCTATATAATCTCCTCTTGGAGTTGCAAGAAAGAATACATATGTCTCATTTTTATGTATCTTTTTTTGTGATTTTTTTCATAAAATTCAGTTAATTAATAGTGGCTGTAATCACTTTTGCATTCAAAGTGTATTCTTTTTTGTTGACTTTATAGGTAGGTAAGCATTAAATTTTCCTTCACAAAGAAGTCGCATTAAGTAAGAAGTTTCTTTTAGCAGTTTTTTTTCTGCCAATACCAGGGAATTACAGCAGTAATAAAGACTCACAAGTTCAGGCACAATAAGCTGAAGCCTATACTAAGGTATGCGTTTTGGCTTTAGCCTGGATTTGTGGATCTTAGCAATTCTGTTGTTCATCAAGTGCATATCATTGTTACATAAAATCATAATACGAAATCATCAATACCATGTACATTCGGTAGCGACTGAAACCGGTAATCAATATGGATTGAGGAAAGTAACGCAATAATATGCAAAGTTATTTAGTAAAGAACAAAAAATAGATCACAGCATTGCTCTACCGTTTAGTGATGCCTTGATTAAATAGTGCTAAACATTATTTAATCAAGGCATCCAATATGCATAGGCATGATTACCCACTTATCTCATCCCCCCCAGCCAATGGTTGGCACTTGATGGCAGCGTTGATGAGTGGTGCGATACTACCGAGCCAATCCTGGAGTAAAACCTCATTTCGTCTAAAATTTCTTAGCCGCTCATTGTTGCATTGGCGTATTACCCACAAGCTTCTAAACTGGTTGGCTAAACATCCGTTACTAGAGAAAATCCTGCACGCTCAACCTAATCTGCCCTGTAAACTGCATCGCCCGTACCTGAGCGCTTATATGAACCAAGCCGCGGGCCTAGCCGCCTTGTGTGAGCATTATGATTTTATTGAACAACGCATGCCGCCAAAAATGCGCCTGGGTTATCTCGGCAGCACGCCCTTTGTCTTAAACCAGATTACGGGCAAAGGCGGTGAGCGATATACACTGGAATTGTCAGCCATTGATAATCTGAATAAAGAAGGGGAAGCCACACTTCTCATGCGCAATGCCATGGGGGCCATGTTAGCGGAAATTACCTTTACCCTAATGTATTACCAGCAAAAGCTCACCTTGTTTATCGGTGGCCTGCAAGGAGCCAAAAAACAGGTGCCTTACATTGAAATCCCGAATGCCACCAAAGCCTGCCACGGGCTGTTTCCCAAAAGACTGGTATTAGAAAGTATTACATATCTCGCCTATCACCTGGGCATTCATCACATTATGGCTGTCAGCAATGCTAGCCACATCTACCAAAACTGGCGCTATAAAAGAAAAAAACGAGACGTACTGCATGCAGATTACGATCAATTTTGGCTGTCGATAGGAGCCAGACAACTCACTTGCGGTTATTATCAGCTACCGACGCGTATTACACGGAAACGGCCTGAGGATATTGCCAGCAAAAAACGTGCGGAATACCGCCGCCGTTATCAGTTGCTGGATGCAGTGGAACAAGGGATAGCGCAGCACTGCTAAAGACCCGTTCATGTTCCTGCTGCAAATATCTGCCTGCTTGCGCTGGGCCGTGGTACATCAGGCCAATTAGCCCAGCGCAACACCCTGTTTTTCCTCCTGTACCAATGAATCATGGCTGATTTCAGCAATACTCTTGGCACCCGTGAGCGTCATGGCAACACGCATCTCTTTTTCGATAAGATTGAGCAGGTTTTCCACACCGGCCTCGCCAGCCGCCGCCAGAGCGTAGACATAAGCCCGCCCCAGTAGCACGCTGTCTGCCCCCAGGGCAATCATGCGCACCACGTCTAAACCATTACGAATCCCACTGTCAGCCAGGAGGGTGATATCGCCTTTTACCGCATCGGCAATCGTAGGCAGCGCACGGGCAGAGGAGAGTACCCCATCAAGCTGGCGGCCACCGTGGTTGGAAACCACAATACCATCCGCACCAAAACGCACGGCATCACGCGCATCATCCGCATCGAGAATCCCTTTAATCACCATCGGCCCTTCCCAGAAATCACGGATCCATTCCAAGTCATGCCATGAAATAGCAGGATCGAAGTTGCTTGCCAACCAACCGATGTAATCCTCCAATCCGGTGGGTTTACCGAGATAAGCAGAAATATTTCCCAGATCGTGCGGGCGGCCGTGCAGGCCGACATCCCAAGCCCAGGCGGGGCGAGTAACAGATTGCCAATAGCGGCGCAGCGCGGCATTCGGGCCGCTCATGCCCGAATGGGCATCGCGGTAACGAGCGCCGGGGGTTGGCATATCGACGGTAAACACCAGCGTGGAACATCCTGCGGCCTTGGCACGCTCCAATACATTGCGCATGAATCCACGGTCTTTTAACACATATAACTGAAACCACATGGGGCGCTGGATCGCCGGGCTCACTTCTTCAATAGGGCAGACAGACACCGTGGAAAGCGTAAAAGGGATGCCTTTTTTATCTGCGGCTCGTGCGGCCTGCACCTCACCACGGCGGGCATACATACCGCACAATCCCACAGGAGCAAGCGCCACCGGCATTGATAGCGTTTCGTTAAAGAGCTGAGTTTCGAGGCTGAGCATTGACATATTTTTCAATACGCGCTGCCTTAACGCGACCTGGGCAAGATCTTCGGTATTACGCCGCAGCGTGTGTTCGGCGTAAGCACCACCGTCAATATAATGAAACAGGAACGGCGGCAGCTTGCGTTGCGCTGCGCCGCGATAGTCACTGGCTGCTGAAATAATCATGGCATGGCTTCCTTATGGCTTACAGTGAGTCTTCATCTGGCAGACGGGTAATACGCGCCTGTCTTGCTTCATCTTCATGCAGGTTTTTAATGGTGGAATGCACGAATCCAAGGTGGTTTTTTGCCGCCCGGCCCGCACGTTCAGGATCGCCTGCCAGAATTGCCTGTAACAGTGCGCCATGCTGTTCAGTGAGGCATGCGAAGATCACCGGCACGGTATACATACGCTGGCGGCTATGCATGACGGAACACTGCATCAAATCGAAAAAACCGCGCATGGTTTGCAGCAAAACCACATTATGCGAGGCTTCCGCAATCGCAAGATGAAAACGCACATCGGCCTGAGCCGCCAGATCAGGGTTGTCGCTCTCTTTAAACTGCAATGTGGCATCAAAACAAACCTGTAGCTTCTCTTTATCTGCTTCAGTGGCACGCATGGCAGCGTGCCAGGCTGTACTGGCTTCAATAGCGTGGCGAGCTTCCAAAATGTCATAACGATAATTAGGATCGCCAGCCACCAGCTCTTTCAGCGGTTCTACAATCCGCTGTTCAGACCAGGGCGGCGTTTCGATATGGATATAGTTCCCCCCGCCGCGTCGGCTGATCAGTCTGTTTTCACTAATCAGTTTTTGAATCGCTTCACGCAAAGAAGAACGTGATACGCCTAGCTCGGTAGCTAACTGGCGTTCGGCGGGTAAACGCATCCCCGCCTCCAGTTTGCGTTCACGGATCATCGTTTTAATCCGTTCGGCCAAAACATCGGCCAAACGAGGTTGAGGATACGGCGGCGGGTTTACTGTCATGGGATCATCCACGTCAGCACATAGGCCTGTAACGTGGTAATGACGCCAACGATACAGGTGAATATCAGGCTGTGTTTTACCGTAAAACGGAACAAGTCAGACTCTTTACCCACTAACCCAACCGCTGCACAGGCAATGGCGATCGATTGTGGTGAAATCATTTTTCCTGTTACGCCGCCTGTGGTATTCGCAGCCACCAACAAAACATCCGAGACACCAATCTGTTGCGCAGTCGTGGCCTGGAGGGCGGCAAACAGCGCGTTGGATGAGGTATCCGATCCCGTCAGGAATACCCCCAGCCAGCCAAGAAACGGCGAGAAAAAGGTGAATGCTCCCCCGGTATGGGCCAATGCCAGCGCCAGCGTTGCCGACAGACCGGAATAGTTAGAGATGAAGGCAAATGCCAGCACCATACCGATGGAATAGATTGGCAGCGCCAGCTCTTGCAGAGTTTCAACGAAGGTGGCAACAGCCGCTTTGGGTTTCATTCGCAAATAGATCACCGAAGCAAGCGCTGCAACCATAATCGCGGTGCCAGTGGCCGAGAACCAGTCAAGTTTGAAGACGGCGGCATATGGCGTGATTGCCGCCACAACCGGTGGCATTTTTGCCACCAGCTTATCCAGAAAAGGCACCGAGAAGTTGAATACCCAATCTTGTAACGCGCCACCTTTAACGAACAGCGCTTTAAACGGAGGGATACTCCACAGGGTGACCGTCGCCGTCAGGAAAATAAACGGCATCCAGGCGCGAATAATCTGCCCTAACCGATAGTTTTGCTGTATTGGCGCTGGCTGGCTACCAGAAGCTTCATCGTTAAAACGGAAAATGCGTGTTGGCTGCCAAACGCGCAGAAACAGCGTCAGGCACACCAGCGAAACCAGGGAAGAAATGATATCCGGCAGTTCTGGCCCAATAAAGTTGGAGCTTAGATACTGTGCCACGGCAAACGAGCCCCCCGCGACCATCACCGCTGGCCAGGTTTCTTTAACGCCGCGCCAACCATCCATGATCGCCATAATCCAGAACAACACGATGATCGTCAAGAAAGGCAGTTGACGGCCCACCATTTGGCCAATTTCGAAACTGTCTAATCCGGTCACCTGCCCGGCAACGATAATGGGAATACCCATGGCCCCGAAGGCCACTGGCGCAGTGTTGACGATCAGGCAAAGCCCCGCTGCATACAGCGGCTTGAATCCCAACCCGACCAGTAAAGCCGCCGTAATCGCGACTGGTGCCCCAAAACCGGCAGCCCCCTCCAAGAAAGCCCCAAAACAGAACCCGACAATCAGCATCTGCAAACGCTGATCGGGCGTAATAGAGAGGATCGAAGAGCGAATAATATCAAACTGCCCGGTTTTGACCGCAATTTTGTAAACAAACACGGCGGCGATAATGATCCAGGCAATCGGCCAGAGCCCATAAAAGAAGCCATAAACCACCGAGGAAAGTGCGCGATCAATCGGCATCTGGTAGAGAAATAACGCCACGAGCAGAGCCATCCCCACGGTCAGCGTCGCCGCAATGTAACCCTTGAGCTGAAGTTTAATCAGCGCGAAGAAGAAAAAGAGAATCGGGATAGCCGCGATCAGGCTAGACAGCCAGATATTCCCCAGTGGATCATAAACTTGTTGCCAAACTTGCATGCCGATATCTCCAAAGATCCTTTACTTTTCAGCCCCACATTATTGGCCCTACCAATATGGAGAAGTAATATAATTGCTGGTTGATTGTTAATTAATGGTTAATGGTATGCAATATTGATGTTTTCTTTTTTGCCGTATTTGTGCGGGGAACGGATGTTTTTTAGCGATTGGTAGGACCACCAGTAGGTAGTTCTACGGTATGCGATAGGTAATGGACCGAATAGTTTCTTGGCCAACTGGGTGCTTAAAATACAGGCTATACTTATCCCAATCACAACATAAGCCTATAAGGAATTTAAGATGATTAAGCCTCTTGCCCTAACCTCAGCCTTATTTCTCGGTTTACTGACTCAAGCCAACGCTGCCGCTCTAAACGCCGAACGTAATATTTCTCTTGCACTGGCTACCGATCTGGCCAGCCGCACGGTAGCAATTTGCCAGGCTGCTGGGCACAATGTAACGGTAACCGTTGTGGATCGTGCTGGTATCATTAAAACCGTCCTGCGTACCGATAATGCTGGCCCTCATACTGTCAAAGCTAGCGAGCAAAAGGCATTCACTGCTTTATCGACCAAAACCCCAAGCGGCCAAGTAATGGAAAACAGCCAGAAGACCCCCGCAGCGAATAACCTGAAAGATATCCCTGGTTTCTTATTGTTGGGTGGCGGTGTGCCAGTGAAAGCCGGTGATGAAGTGGTTGGTGCAATCGGCGTTGCCGGTGCGCCGGGCGGCCATTTGGATGCACAATGCGCTACCGAAGCCTTAGAACAGATCAAATCGCAGCTTAAATAATTGCCGTTTTATCACGAACACACGTCATAACGTATACAGCCCCTCGTCTCCTTCGAGGGGCCGTTTCATCCCCTCGCAACGCAGCAGTCTCCCTCTCAGCACCGTTATCTATTCAACGTGATTTTAAACCGCGGGATGGCCTGAACCCGTGAAACAGTCATTGCACATAAGCGCATTTAAGGGAGACAGCCTGGAACATTCCGCCCGTAGCAACAGAAATCGCCTGTTCTGCTTCCCTAGAAACAGATATTATGGCAGCTTGAGGATTCAGCAAAACACTCTTCGAAATACCCAGTACGGTTCATAAATGACTCGGCTCTGAACCACTTACACTTATTCTAAAAGGATGTTTTTATGCCCTTGAACTGTCGAAAACTTTTTATAACCCTCACGGCAGCGTTGTTTGCTGTAAACGGCTACGCAGCAAGCGCGCCGAAATCCGTGGCGATCGTGTCTATCGTTGATCATCCCGCGCTGAATGCCACGCGTGATGGCATCATTGATGAGTTAAAAGCCGCAGGGTATGACCAGGATAAGGTAAAAATTCAGTTCCAGAGCGCACAAGGGAATATGGCTACCGCGGGGCAGATTGCCCGTAAATTCATCGGTGACAAACCTGACGCCATCGTAGCGATCTCCACTCCGGCCGCCCAGTCGGTGGTAGCTGCCACCAAGACCATTCCGGTGGTATTTACTACCGTTACCGATCCCGTGGCAGCCAAGTTGGTCAGCAGTTGGCAGCCAAGCGGCACCAATGTCACCGGCGTTTCTGACAGCGTGGCTATCGGCCCACAGGTTGACCTGATTCTGAAGGTGAAACCGGATGCCAAACGGGTTGGTATGGTCTACAGCCCAGGGGAAGTCAACTCAACGGTGGTCGTCAAAGAACTGAAAGATGAATTAACCAAACGTGGGATGACGCTGGTTGAAGCCCCTGCTCCGCGCACGGTCGATGTCACTCCGGCCGCGAAGAATCTGGTGGGTAAAGTTGACGTGATCTATACCAATACTGATAACAACGTTATCTCCACCTACGAATCCTTGGTCAACGTTGCTAACCAGGCTAAAATTCCGCTGATTGCCGGTGATAACAGCGTTGTTAAACGCGGGGCCGCGGCTGCTCTAGGTATGAGTTACTACGATCTTGGCCGGCAGACCGGTAAAATCGTTATTCGCCTGTTAGAAGGGGAACAGCCTGGTACGATAGCGCCGGAAGTCGGGAACAAGCTCAGTCTGAGCGTGAATCCTGCCGCCGCAGAGAAACAGGGAGTCACCCTCTCTGCCGATCTCATACAGTCAGCACAAGAAGTCATTAAATAATTCTTTGCGCCACATGCTCAATTAAGCATTTTTTACACCGGGTATGACTGGCCCGCCGAATGTGGCGGGCCAAGGTTTTTTTATGAGGTTTGCATGTCGTTGATTTCCCTTATGGGTGCCTTAGAAATCGGCCTGATCTTTGCGCTGGTGGCGCTGGGTGTGCTGATTTCCTTTCGCCTGCTCAATTTTCCCGACTTAACGGCCGATGGCAGTTTTCCTTTAGGCGGAGCAGTTGCCGCAGTCATGATTGTCAGTGGTTATAACCCTTGGCTGGCATGCGGTATGGCCGCCCTGGCGGGCGCCGGTGCCGGTTGTTTAACCGCCTGGCTGCATGTGCGGTTGGGTATTCTTCAACTGCTGGCCAGTATTCTGGTCATGATTGCTCTGTACTCCATCAATCTGCGCATTATGGGCGCGCCGAATCTGGCTCTGATTGGCCTGCCCAGCGTATTCACCCCTTTCATCAGCCAGGTTGAGGATAATGCCTGGCTGATCCAGCCGATATTGCTGCTGTTTGTGGTGTTGTTTGCCAAGCTGGCGTTGGATGCATTCCTGACGTCAGAAATGGGGCTTGCCCTGCGTGCTACCGGCGCCAACCCACGCATGGCTCGTGCCCAAGGGATCGCGACCAGCCGGCTCACGGTCATTGGCATGGCGTTATCCAATGCGTTGATTGCGCTGGCGGGCGCTTTCTATGTGCAAACCCAGGGCGGTGCTGATATTTCCATGGGGATCGGGACGATTGTGGTCGGCCTGGCGGCGGTGATTATCGGTGAGACGTTATTGCCCGCGCGCAGTTTATACCTGATCACGCTTGCCACTCTGCTAGGGGCACTGCTCTATCGTTTGATGATCTCCCTGGCTCTGAATGCGGATTTCATCGGCCTACAGGCACAAGATCTTAATCTCATCACTGCGGTGCTGGTGACACTGGCGCTGATCCTGCCGAAGCTGAAACAAAAACTAAAAAGCAAGCAAGGGAAGCAGCCATCATGATGCGTGCCGAACAGTTATTTAAAACCTTCAATCCAGGCACTCCACTGGAAAATCCCGTGCTTCGTGGTTTATCCCTTAACATCGAAACCGGGCAATTTGTCACCGTGATTGGCAGCAATGGCGCGGGGAAATCCACCTTACTCAACGCCGTTAGCGGTGATATTACGCCTGACCGGGGGCGGCTGTTTATCGGTGAGCAGGATGTCACCTTGATGCCAGCCTGGCGCCGTGCGGGTATGGTGGCCCGGGTGTTTCAGGATCCACTGGCCGGCACGTGTGAAGGGTTGAGCATTGAGGAAAACCTGGCGCTGGCGCTCCAGCGCGGCCAATCTCGAGGGTTTCAGCGCGCGGTGAAGAATAAACAGCGGCAACTGTTTCGGGACAAGCTGGCTACGTTGGAGCTGGGGTTAGAAAATCGCCTGGGCGATCACATGGGGTTGCTTTCCGGGGGGCAACGGCAGGCGGTCAGTCTGCTGATGGCTTCCTTGCAGCCTTCCCGTTTATTGCTGCTGGATGAACATACCGCAGCGCTCGATCCCAAAACGGCAGCCTTTGTGCTGGCGCTGACGGATCGGATCGTTGCAGAGCAGCAGCTTACCGTGCTGATGGTGACACACTCCATGCGCCAGGCGTTGGATCACGGCCATCGTACCGTGATGCTGCATCAGGGGCGCGTGGTGCTGGATGTCAGCGGTGAACAACGAGCCAAGATGCAGGTGACCGATTTGCTGGCAATGTTTGAAAAAACACGCGGTGAAAAACTAGACGATGACGGGTTGCTACTGAGTTAATTTTAAAGATTATTTTTCAGGGAAACAGCCCTCAGCCAGGCGAGTAAAAAGCCTTCATGATTTTGATACTGAAGGCTTTTTTTACGTTAGGCGATGTCCGCAATGTGAGGAGGCAAGTGGTTGAGGATCTGCGTTAATCGTTGTGCCACGCTGCCGGTAACGTATAAGAAAGGAATGTTACGCTGGGTCAATTCATCGATATACCATTGCTGTTGCCGTTGGCGGAATGATTCACCTTGGCGAGTGCCATCCTGCTGAAAGGGGAAATCGTCGGCGCAAAGCACAACGGTATCATAATGTTGGCAGGCTAATGCTTCCAATGCCGGATCTGCTTTGCCAAACATCGCCAGTGAATAAAATAACGTGGTCAGTGGCGAAGTATCACAAACCAAATAGCGATTAGGGCGGGCAGTCATTTCCCGCAAAATCTGGGTTTGTGCAATCTCCAGCAGGTCATCGAAAATCAAATGCCCTTTCCTTTGCTCCCAACGCTCACGGCCATACTCACTGATAGACAGCGTGTCTAGCGCAGCAGCCAATGCAATGCTTAACGTACTCTTACCCGTGGATTCGCCGCCCAGAATACAGATGCGGTGAACAAAGTGAGCATACACTTCAGGAGCGACAAGATGCCGATATCGATGAATATCGGAACGAATTAAGGTTCCCGATCTCGCTCCCGGCCCCGACTCACGCTGTAAGCGCACATGCAGAACTTGCCGCTGAAAACGCGTACTGAGTACTTGGGCGAAGCCATCACCATAGTCCTCGGCGGTGAATACGGCTTCAGGCATGACGTTCAGCTGTTGCAGGCACAATGAGGCCACGAAATGACGGTGCGAATCGTCATCACTGTCATTATGTGGCATCGGGCCAATGCCCCAGGCTAAAGCCTCTTCAGGAGCGAGCACCAGAATATGTGCCTGCGGGAAACGAGCCTGAAGATAACACCGCCGTCTGGCTGGGGCAAAGCCGGGGAGTTCGGGTAAGGAATAACTGATAATGACCAATTTTTCGCACACCTCAAGCGCAGCATTAATCAGTATTTCATGGCCCTGATGTAAAGGCGCAAACTTACCCACGATCAGCCCAGTAGCAAAGCGTTTCATAGGGTTTTCATCTCCCGGCGCCATTGATAAAGCCCGTACCAGGCATTACACCAAAAGATAAGATAGAGGCCAGCAGTGAGATATAACTCGCGTGAAGCATAAAGAGGGACTGCGATGGTATTGACCAGCAGCCAGGCATACCAGTTTTCAATCCTTCTCCCCATCAGCATAAACTGCGCCATGATGCTGAATGTCATGATCAATGAGTCAAGCCAGGGGGACCAAGCGTTGGTAAAACTGTGAAGGATATAAGCATAGCCTGATGAGACACACAACGCTGCGAAGGCAAAGGCAGCGAGTCTCCATCCTGGGGTTTTACGGATGGGGATTGCGCTCCCCTGGTTGCCTTTTAACCAATTCACCCAACCCGCGATACTGCTGGCAATAAAAAAGATCTGAAGCGTTACATCGGCGTATAGCTGAACAGAAAAAAATACCCATCCGTACAACAGACAACCAATAATACCTATCCACCAGGTATGTACATTATTACGTGCAGCCATCCATACTGAAGCCGCGTAGGTTGTACTCGCAGCCATTTCAACCAAAGACATTGGTATTCATTCCTTTAGACAAAAACATGATGATGTGCCGATCTTACTGGAATACGCCGCAGGCCATCAGTAATCCCCAGACAATTAGTATTGTTGCGGGAATAGAAAGCCAGATTCTCAGTCAACGTGTTATGCAAAAACAGGGGCGCCAGCAGATCTATCTGTAGATTGTTGTACCAAATCAGTTTTTTGAGAAAAAATCAGGCTATTTCCTTGTCGCTCACAATGGATTTTGATACCAAGCCATACTCGATCGCTTCTGCTACTGGCATCCAAAAATCGCGTTCGATGTCGCTCAAGACTTTTTCCTGTTTCTGTCCAGTCTCTTTCGCAATTAAAGCAGCAATGCGTTCCCGTATACGGATAATTTCTCGTGCCTGAATGGCAACATCGGTAGCCTGGCCGCCAATACCACCGCTAGGCTGATGGATCAGAAAACGTGTGTTTGTTAAACAGAAGCGACGTTCCTTTGGCACAGACAGGAACACATTAATCGCCGCACTCCCTACCCAACCGCTGCCTATCATGTTAACCGGGGCACTAATAAAGCGGATAACATCGTGGATCACATCACCCGACTCCACATGGCCGCCGGGTGAACAAATCAGGAAATTGATCGGCGCAGAGGATTCGTCAGAAAGCGCCACAAGCTGCTTGACGACATTGTACGCTACCGTATCGTTGATTTGCCCAAACAGCAGAACAGTTCGAGACTTGAACGTTCTCTCATCCAAAAAGGCATCGCGCTGAGGAGAACTCATTTCCGTTTTTTCTTCCATCTTATACCTTGACCGTTTATGTCTCATCCCCGCCATTAAAGCACGGGGCAGTGATTTAACTCGTGTTGCTTAATGAATCAACCCGTTCACCAGAGTTACCAACCCAGCACTCACCTGGATTTGACCAAATATGGCAAAGATAGCCATAGCAGCAATCGTCGCTACAAGCCCCTCAACAGTTACCGTATCTGTCAATCGTTCCATAAGGCCACTCAAACTCATTGCTCTTTATTGATGGTACAGTTCCACTGCTGATTTACCACACTCTGATTGGCAATAATCTGTAACGACAGCGTGGCATTCTGGGTATGCGTGATGCTGTACTCAAGCACCACATCATCCAGATTACTGGCGATGCGTTCAATCCTGAACAAAGCGCTGTTTTGTTCCAGGTCCAGCAAGCTGGCCAATTTGGCATCGCAGATAACCGGCAAATAGCGCTCAGTCGCTTTGGTTGGGGAATAACCGAACGTTTCGCGTAGCTGTTCATACAACGAGCTACTTTCATCAATATGGCTCAGATCGTTATACACCCGGCCATTCAAGTAAGTGATCGAATGGCCCATCACCTGCTCCTCTTGTATAAACAACCGTTCAAGGCGCATCAGTTGGCTACCCAAATCCAGCTGCATCCGGTCGGCCACCTCTTGGTTGGCCATTGTCGATAACAGGGACAGGATCTCTACCTTAACCGGCATGACCGAGTTGAAGGTCACCAGAACATCCGGCAGGTCGGTATAATATTTGTGCAACGCATCACGATTAATAAAGGTGCCTTTACCCTGCTCCCGATACACCATGCCGATGCTGGCCAACGAATCTATCGCCTGTTTGATAGTACCGCGGGCAACCTTGAACTCATCGGCGAGCAACAGCTCGCCGGGCAGTTTATCGTCGTAGGTAAAGGTGATGATCCGTTGCAGGATGATGCCTTTTATCCTGAGATACAGAGGGAGTCCGTCCGACTCAAACATACTCATGCTCCACTCAGAGGTAGTGTATTTGGCTCCTATATGCGTCAAGTATATCCTGATTTATCTTCTGATTACCGTCTATGTTTGCGCTCGCCAGGATCGGTGGCGTGCGCTGTTTTTCCTGCATCAGTTCGCAGATCTGTAGCACCAGGCTGTTGGCGATGGTTGCTCCCATGATGGTCGATAGCGGCGCTGCCTTCTGGGCCAACCCCGGCAGGCTAACGGCAGCATCGCCATACTCGCATTGGTTATCGATGGTGATATCCGCGATATCCACCAACAGCTTGCCGCTGGAGTGGCGCGAAGTTACGCGCGCCGCCGTGGCTAAACTGGTGATGGCGATCACCTTGGCACCACAGGCCCGCGCAGCCAGAGCAACATCAATAGTAATGGCATTGCGACCAGAAACCGAGTGCACCAGCAGCGTATCCCCCGCTTGCAACGGCGACTGTTCAACCAGCACCCGCCCCAGCCCCTCCACGTTTTCCACCGCGCTGGTCAGCGTCAATGGCCGGACGTTGAGCATCAAAGCGGGCGTAAACAGCGGATTAACGATGGCCAACCCACCCGCACGGTAACTCATTTCCTCCGCCAGAATCCCCGCGTGGCTAGCTCCGAAAACAAACAGGTTGCGATCGGCTAGCACCGTCTCTGCCATAACTTTCGCCGCGCATTTTAACGTATCAGGCTGCTGCTCCAACTGGGCCAGCTTCTGCCGGATTTGTTGGTAATACTGAGTCAATGCCTTGCTCATACCCTTTCCTCATAAAGTCAGAATGTCAGTAGCCTGGTCAACGCTGCAATCAACGGGGCCAGAACAAACATATCGCTGTCACCGGCCCACAGCGCGGTGTCAGGGATAGTGTTACTGATGAAGTAATTGACGCAGAAATACTGCCCCCAGGCTACCACGGTGGAAGTGATAAACCCGGCCAGCAACGCCCCTTTATAGCCACCGGTGATATTGCCAAACACCCCCGCCGTACCGGCGTGGAAGAAAATCACGATCATGCTGGGGATAAACACGTAACCGGTATAGCGGCCTATCAGGGTGAGCCACAACAGTGAGCCGACAAAGGCACCCACGAAGCCCAACACCACCGCATTAGGGGCAAAGTTAAACAGGATGGGGCAGTCAAGCGCTGGTTTGGCGCCGGGCACCAAGCGTGAACCGATACCGTTAAACGCGGGCACCATTTCACCGATGAACATCCGTACCCCAAGCAGCACCACGGCGATACCACCGGTAAACATCAGTGACTGTTTTAACGCATAAATGTAGAAGCTCAGATCGCCAGACTGTACCAGAATTTCAGCCGCCTTTGGCGTGCCCTTGATTTGCAGAATAAACGTCCCGATGAAGAACAACAGCGACATAGTCAACGCCGTCACCACGTTGGAATCCCGCAGGAAACCGAGTTTCTTCGGCACCTTGATGTCTTCAGAACTGATTTTGTTGGCAGCAAAAATCTGGCCAAACAGCGCCCCCAGCAAAGCCACAGAGGCCGAGGTGTGCCCTAATGCCACGTTATCGTTGCCGGTGATTTTACGCACCCAAGGCTGCACCAGCGCAGGCTGCAACGTCCAGTAGAGCCCCATAATCACCGTCAGCATCAGCGTCAGTTGCAGGCCGGAAATCGCCGGGTTACTGTTGACCATCACGCCGGCAAAAATCATCGTGGTCCAGAACATCATATGGCCGGTCAGGTAGATATATTTAAAGCAAGTCAGCCGGGCCAGCAGCAGGTTCAGCGCAAAACCGCCCGCGATGGCAATGGTGACGCTACTGCCATAGCGTTCGGTGAAATGCACCTGGCCGATAATGTTGGTTAAACTCATTGAGCTCAGGCCGAACACTTCTGTCCAGATGGGCTGAAAGATCAACAGGGCCGAGACGATAATACCCGCTCCGGCACCGATGATCAGAAACCCCAGAATGCCTTTCAACGTGCCAGAAACAATGTCCGCCAGCGGTTTGCCTTGTAACACCAGGCCCAGCAGAACAATCAGGCCGATTAAAATAGAAGCTTCCCCAAAAATATTGACCGTGATCCAGCGCAATACCCCCAGAAACTCGCTCATGGCTATGCTCCCCGCGTCAGAATACCGGCCTGTTCCAGGGCCTGGGCGATCTCTTTGCTGTCAATATAGTTATTAACAATCACCACCGGGCAAGAGAGATGCCGTAGGTTATCCACCAATTCAGCATTGGTGATCACCAGATCGGCATTGGCCGAAGCCGCAGAAGAAACATCCATATGTTCCACAGAAGCCTGAATCCCTTGCTGTTTTAACACCGACTCCACGTTCATTTTCAGGATCAGGCTGGAACCCATCCCTAAACCGCACACCGTCAGAATTTTCATTGCATTCACTCCTGTTAAACCCTCAAAGCCTGCTTATTTCACGCGGGTTATCAGTTGATACAACTGCTCGGGATCGCGTGAATTCATTAACGTATGCAGGTTCTCTTCATCTGCCAGCAAAGTTACGATGTGCTGGATCAGTTGAATATGCCGGTCACTGCTGGTAGCCGACAGCCCTAGCAAAACCTGCACCGGATCGTTCTCGGCATGGCCGAACACCACCGGCTCGCGCAGCCGTACCAGGCTGAATTGTGCCTTGATCGCCCCCTGTTCCGGGCGGGCATGGGGCATAGCCAAACCGGGCGCAATCACAAAATAAGGGCCAAATTCCTGATAGCTGGCCACCATCGCCTGAACATATTCCGGGTGACAGGCACCAGCCAGGCAAAGCGCCTGGCCCGCAGCCTGAATCGCCTCTGCCGCGTTACTGGCCGGGTTATCAATACTAATGGCTTGCCGAACGATCATCGCTGCCCCCTACACTCAAATGGTGGCGAATAGAGGCCAGAGTGGTTTCCAATGCCTGCTGCACAAATGCCTGCCCTTTATCCTGGCTGGCGCAGCTTGGGTCGCCCAGCACCGCGTAGTCGGAAAACTCGGTCCAGCGCACTGGCTGATAACGAAAATTCTCTGGGAATTCAGGGTAGTGTGAGCGTGCCTGCGTCATATCGACGTGTTCGGGAGCCAATGCCAGCATCAGAGAGGTTTCAATTTCATCCGCATGCATATAACCGGGATAGGCCACGGCAGAAGTGCGCCATTGGCTGACACAGTGATCCATACCTGCCCAGCTATAGCTGAGTAGCGTAATGCCTTCTTCTTTCAACTGTCTGGCGGCAGCCTTGATGGCGTCAAAATTACCGTAATGCGCATTAATCACCGCCGTGGTGGCAATGCCGTAACCGGCCATGTTGCGCGCCAGCGCCAGCAACAGTTGCACCAGCAGCTCATGACCAATATCGATCGCGCCCGCATGCCCACGCAGTGACCAGACCTGGCTGTAGGACACCACCGGCAGGCTGAGCGCGGCCTCGCCCAGTTGCTTCTCTAACAAGGCGCAAAATCGCTCAGCCAGCAAGTTATCGGTATCCAGCGGTAGATGATCGCCATGGGGTTCCACCGCCCCCAGCGGTAACAGCGCTATCTGTGCCTTTGCCAGAGCCTGCTTGGCCTGTTGCTCATTCAACGCGTGCAGTTTCATTGAGCCTCCTTAGCTGAAAGCAAAGTAGCGGGCCGGATTGTCGACAAAGAAATCATGCAGTAAGGCTTCACCATCGAACCCTGCTTCCTGGGCCTCTTCGATAAACCTTGGCCGCCAATCAGCCAGAATAAATTTCAGCCCCAAACCGCCTTTGCCATAGTGGGCACTCATGGATTTGCGGGCGAAATCGCCGCCGAGTAAAATTTGTTTTTGATAGCCCCGTTTGCACAGCGCCAAGATGGCCTGCGTGCGGATATGTTCCGGGTAATATTTGATGCGACTCATGCCGTCAAAAGAGAGGAAGGCCCCGGTATTGGCAATCTGACGGTGATACCAAGGATCGGGATTACGATCCATATGCGCAAAGCATAAACGGGACAAGTCCAGCCCCAGTTGTTTAAATATCCGGGCCTGTTCCAGCCCCATGGTGCCCATTTCCGTATGGCTGTGCATCGGAGCCCCCGTACTTTGCTGGGCTCTGACGATCGCTTCCATGGTTTTTCGTTCTAAAGGGGAGATGGTGTTGTAGCCAGTGCCACATTTCACCACTCCAGCCCGGTAACGGCTGCCTTCGATTCCTTCGGTAACTTCCCGGCTGACGTGCTCCGCCAGTTGATCAATTGAAGCGCCTTCAATCCAGGCGGCAAAGCTCTGTGTTGAACCAGGCCGCTGGCTGCTCCAGAGAAACCCTTTGTTAAACCCCGCCGTGGCAATAACGTGCAGTTGCTGACGCTTGGCCATCTCGGCTACCGCAACCACCTGGCGGCCATAATCCGGTGCCGTAGCATCATAAATGGCCTTGCCACCGACTTGGCGAAAATCCGCCAGTTCCCGTTCTGAAGCCTGTAAATCGTCTAGCAACAGGTCATCATCGTTACGTTCAGCCCAATAAGGCGGAATGCAATAAATATGATCGTGACTGTAGGTTACGCCAAGCTGACCTGCGGCAATATCACCGTTTAACGTGCGGATAGATCCCATGAAAACAGCTCCCAGGAACGGAAAAGAAGGTAGCTTCAACATAGGTTAGGATTAGTTGACCAGTCAAGTGATCAAGTTCGCAAATTAACCAATCTATTCACCAAGCCGCTTACCTGATAAGCAACAATGGCTACGTTATAAGGGATGAGAGGCCCGATTTTCTTGCGGTGCAGTTCATCATGGAATAACCAGGAGTTACGCCGTGATAAAGGAGAGATATTTGATCGGGGTGAGCAACGTGTTTAAATCGCGATCCTGAGATGATAGCGGCAAGATAATCCAGGCCAAAGAGCCCTCTTCCTCCATTGCCGCTGGTAAGCCACAAGCCCACCATCAAGGCTCAGGGCATGGTGGCCAATGTTTAAGCCTGACCACACAGCCGCGTTCAAGTCATTGCTAGTGGTACTCCTGTGCAATAGAGATACATTGCCTAACCCAGACAATTATTATCTGCCAATAAAAGTATAGATATAATGAATAAACTCGACATCAGATTTAATATTTATTTTTTTATAGGCGTTACGTTTTTGAGTTGATAGCGTTCTGATACTTAGATTTCTCTTTACTGCTAATTCAGTTAGCGTTTTTCCATGTGCCACGGCAACAATAACCTTCTGTTCAGCCATTGAAAGTTTATGGATACCCGTATTATCAGATAACAGGAATTTCTTCATCACTTCCGCAATACATTCTCTATTAATAGCCATTTACCCTCCCAAATGCAGTAATATAATTTCAAAGATATTTTCAGTCATAAATCTGAATGTATTTTTCAAAAATCATTTATTACCGTCTTAAATGACACATTAAAATCAGGTATATCACCTATTTTCACAGTAATATTACACCCCCCATTATCTGTGTCTCCAACCGCGACAACAATGTCATCAATACCGGCACGTAACTGTATGACTTTTATAACCTCTATAATCTCAACGATCATCGCATCAATTATCTTGTTTTTCCGTATGCTATCCATCTAACGACTCCACGAATTAAAACCAATATTAACCTTTATTGCTGTGTTAACGGCTCAATCTATGACAAACCATCAGTAAACAATTTATATTTACATCACGTCCTCTAACTGAGAAGGCAAGTCGATAATCCGTGCTGAAGATACCACCTCACTGCCGGGCTTTTCTTCTGCCTTACCGGTAAAACGCCCGCCTTTGTGCACGGAAAACGCTTTGTAAACCAGTGCCCCGGTCACACAGGCATTTTCCCGAATAGTCAGGATATCCGCTTTACACTCACCCAATACGCAACCGTCAATAATCAATTCTTTACTGACAATATCACCTTCTACACGGCCAGCACGGCTAATGGTGATACTCCCTTCTTCGGCATAAATATTCCCTTTCACTTCGCCACAAATCAAAACTTTACCTGTTGCCGTAATATTACCTTCAACACAGACTCCCGAAGAAATCACGGTTTCAGCCCGCTCGTGATTCTCCATTTCCTGAGTAGGTTCGCTAGCGGTACTAATGGGAGTGACAGATACCGTGGCCAATTCTTGCATTTTTTTCCCAAACATTTTTTTATTGTTCTCCTGACGAATATGTAAATAGAAGGCCATCACGGCAGCAAAAGAGCCAGCAACAACATAAACGTATTTATCCATTACCAGCGCTAGCAAAACTAACAGCCAAAAAAGCAGACCGATATTGAGATAAACATATTTGTAATTAAATAGTCCTCTCATACCTTTGCCTGGTAAGATCCAATTTCAGAATATTCATTATCTTCTTCCCACCAGGCTTCATCAGACAGTGCGGAAAATATCCTTCCTTAGCTTACTGGCGACACATCTAATATAAAACTTAAACACCCCAGATTATTATCTGGCGTTAATCGCCCCGAGTTCACAGAAGTATAGGGGCACAGCCTATGACAATGATCCAACAATCATGAGTTCAAGACCATCCGGTACTTCGTTATACGAAAGGACGTGAAGACCTTTGGCAAACAGACGGGCGTAACGAGAAATACAAGGCCGTAATTGTGGGGTAACCAACAGAATCGGCGGCATCCCCTGAGCTTTCATCTGCTCATAAATCATCGGCATGGTGTTCTGAAGTTGAGTCAGAATATTAGGATCGACCGGGAAACTGTCCAACTCCACTTTTCCCGTTTGCTGCGCCTGGTTAAGCGATCCAAGCAGCATGTTCTCCAGTTCACTATTCATGGTAAAGACCGACAATTGCGGACGATCGTTGTTGATGCTGTGGATGATTGCGCGGCGCAGTGCATAACGAACATCTGATGTGAGCAGTATCGGCTCCTTGGTGATAGCCGAACTTTCCAGCAGCGTGGTAGCAATCGTCGAAATGTCCTTTAATGACACCTGTTCAAGCAGGAGCTGCCGATAAATCCACAGCAACTGGCTGAAATTGAACGCTGCATTCAAATCCTCTGCCAGCTTCGGCAGTTGCACGGCCAACCGCGCGTGTAAGTGGGTAATATCATCATAGTTAAACAATTCTGGTAGCTGTTCACGTGCCACTTTGTTGATGTGTGTTGCAACAACGCTGGCGCTGTCTACCACCTGATAACCAAGATTCAACGCTTTCGCTTTCTGTTCCTGCTCGATCCAGACCACCGACATACCGTATGCCGGATCGGTATCCAGGACCCCGTCGATCTCGCCATACATCTCCGAGCCCGGTATCGCCATCAGTTTATCGACATGAACCTCACCGGATGACATTTTAATACCATTGATATTAATGACATATTGCGAAGGCTTCAGGCGGAAATTTTCCCGTATGCGAATTTCTGGCAGCAATATGCCACAACTATCAGATATAACCTGTCGTACACCCCGTATTCTCTGGGACAATGGGCTGCCTTTCGCTTCGTCAATCATACCGACCAGCTTATAGCCGAGATTCAGACCGATAGGCTCCACCAGCGGAATGCTGGCCCAGGTAACATCGGAAACCGTATCCAACGTCAGCGCATCGCTGATAGCATCAAATTCCGCTTCTTCCTGCGCTGGATGCACCGTTTTACTTTGTCGCCAGCCGACAAATGCCAGCAGGGCTGTAAAGCTCAGGAAAGCGACATGTGGCATACCCGGTACAATGGCCAGAATGAACATGACGAAAGCGGCGGTGTAAAGCACCTTCGGCTTCGACAACAGCTGTACTTTGATCTCATCGCTGACATCGCTGCCTTCGCTGACCCGTGTAACAATCAGCGCTGCGGCGGTGGCCAGCAGAAGAGACGGGATTTGGGCAACCAAGCCGTCACCAATGGTGAGCAGAACGTACTGACGAAACGCGAGTGAGACATCAAGATCGTATTTAAAGATCCCGATACAGACCCCGCCCACCACGTTGATAATCAATATCATAATCCCGGCGATGGCATCGCCGCGCACAAACTTCGATGCACCATCCATAGCGCCGTAAAAATCGGCCTCTTTGGCGACCTCCTGGCGGCGATGGCGTGCTTGCTGCTGATTGACCAGCCCAGCATTGAGATCGGCGTCGATAGCCATCTGTTTGCCCGGCAAGGCGTCAAGCGTAAAGCGAGCCGAAACTTCGGAAATACGCTCCGCTCCCTTGGTGACCACCACAAAGTTAATGATCATCAGGATGACGAATACGACAAAGCCAACGACAAAATCGCCGCCGATCACTACCTGGCCAAAAGCCTCAATCACTTTACCTGCCGCGCCCTCGCCTTCATGACCGTGTAGCAGTACCACCCGGGTAGAGGCCACATTAAGAGTAAGGCGCATCAACGTGGTGATAAGCAGTATGGTCGGGAAGATGGCAAAATCGAGAGGACGTTGCGTATTCACCGATACCAGCAACACGATCACCGCAAGAACGATGTTGAAGGTAAAAAGGATATCCAGCATCAGCGGCGACAATGGCAGAATAATCATCGCCAATACGCAGAGAACAAGGATCGGTACGCCAGCATACCCCAGCCGGGGCAAAGTGAACGTATTGCGCAATTTACTATTCGCCATTGGCTTTTCGTACCTCATGCGGAATGTTGATTTGCCTGTTCAGGCGGGGTTTTTGTTCAATTTTCCCGGCATGCCACTCTTTGATTTGCATCACATAAGTCAGAACATGTGCGATAGCGCGAAACAGCTGCGCCGGAATTTGTTGATTGACGCGGGTGGTGTAGTACACCGCGCGAGCCAGAGCGGGGAACTCCACCACTTCGACGGCATGTTTGCTGCCGACGTCACGTATCAGCAGGGCCATATCATCAACCCCTTTGGCGACGATAAACGGCGCTTCGGCCCGCTCAGGCGCATACTTAAGCGCCACCGCGTAGTGAGTCGGGTTGGTAATAATCACATCGGCTGTGGGGACGGTGCGATTGATCTGCCCCGCGGAGATCTGGCGCTGTAGCTGCCTGACACGCGCTTTGAGCTGCGGGTTACCATCGTTATTTTTGTGTTCATCTTTGACTTCCTGCTTGGTCATACGCATTTTTTTGTGAAACATGAACTTGCTGAGAGGCACATCGAATAGCGCGAAAGTGGCGATAATCGCGACGAAAAAGCTGAAAACGTAGCGGAAAATAGCAAATCCCTGCTTAATTGCTTCCCCGAGATATAAGCGCTGCAAAAAAAGCAGTTCGCTCATCGAGCTATGCACCATCGAGTACAAAACGGCGAGGATAATGCCACATTTGAGCAGCATCTTGCCGACGTCAACATAATGGCTAGCGGAAAACAGGCGCTTGACTCCGCTGATCGGGCTGAGCTTTTTAAAATCCGGCTTTAGCTTTGTGGGGGTGAATATCAAACCACCGGGAATCAGGCTGGCGATCATGCAGGCCAGCGGGATAAAAACCAACGTGGCAATAAAACGCAGCAGCACCCAAACGTTGAGCAGCAGAAACTGATGCAGCGCGCTGTCATCGTTAAGTTTTTCTCCCATGGTACTGACGGCTGCAAAAGACTCGCCAATCAGCTTCTGGTAGTAAGGCATGAACGCGTTAAGCGTAAAAAAGGACGCGAGTAAACCTACCGCCATTGTCATATCTTTAGAGCGTGGCAGTTCCCCTTTCTTACGGGCTTTACGCAGTTTCTCGGGGGTGGGTTTTTCGCTTTTATCGCCACTTGAAGCCATTAGTACATCCTTATCGCGTCAAGTTTCGCCAGAATTTCATTGGTCAAATTAAGGTAGTGACCAGGAATATTGGTGATCATCATGGAAATACAGAACAGCCCAAACAGCATGCTGATGGGAAAACCCAGTGAAAACAGGTTTAATGTCGGCGAAACGCGGTTTAGCAGACCAAACCCTCCCTGCACAATCAGCATGACGAAGGTCGTTGGCAGAGCAATCAGGGTCGCAGAGGCGATAATCCAGCCGATGCTTTGAGCGATAAGTTGCAGCGTCGGCTGGCTCATTGCCTGCCCGATAGGCCAATAGATAAACCCTTTAAATAAAATGGTCACCAGCAGCAGATGCGCATCCATAATGAAAAAAAGCAGACCGCAGAAAATATAAATAATCTGTGAGATCACCGTTGAGGAACTGCCGTTTACCGGATCGTTTATGATTGCCATACCAAGACCCATATTCATCGACAGAATGTGTCCTGCGGTTTGCAACACAACAAATACCAGTTGCAAAGCCATGCCAAAGAAAAAACCCCATAACAACTGCTCACCGATGAGAATAACCGTTCGCATTGAGAGCACTTCCGTCAGCGTCACCTGGTGAGGCAACAACGGGGCGATAATGACCGACAGCGCCAGGGCCAGGGCGGCTTTAATGCGCCGGGCAAATGCCTTGTTATCCAATACCGGGGCAAAAAACAGACACGCTACGATGCGGAAAAAAGGCAGAATCAGCGCCATCAGCGGGTTGAGTAATGCATGAATGTCGATTCCCATCATGCGCTAACCGACCAGCGCTGCCGACTGTTGAAAGAGCTGCACCGTAAAATCCACGAGTTGGGTGAGCATCCATCGGCCACCAAAAATTAACACCGCCAGGGTAACGACCAGACGCGGTAAAAAACTGAGCGTTTGTTCGTTAATCTGCGTCGTCGCCTGAAACACGCTCACGCACAGACCGACTATCAGGCTGGGTAAAATGGCCACGGCAGAGATAAGCAATACCAACCGAATCCCGGTTGCCATGATGTCCCCAGCGATGTCTATCGTCATCATCGCTACAATCCCTGCACACTGGAGGTTAAGGTGCCCACAATCAGAGTCCAGCCATCGCAAAGCACAAATAACATGAGTTTAAACGGCAGCGAGACAATCAGCGGTGACAGCATCATCATCCCCATCGCCATCAAAATACTGGCGACGATCAGGTCAATAACCAGGAAAGGGATATAAATCATGAAGCCGATCTGAAACGCAGTTTTCAGTTCACTTAATAAATATGCCGGGGTCACAATTGTCAGATCCTGTTCATGAGGATTGCCCTGTTCTCCCGCAATATTCATGATTTGTTCCATTGCCTTATTATTCGTTTGCGCCAGCATGTATTTTTTCAGCGGTATTTCAGCGGTAATCAGCGCCTGCTTAAGCGTAATTTCGTCATTCTGAAAGGGAACAACGGCATCCTGATAAATGGTGGTCCAAACAGGGCGCATCACCAGCAGCGTCAAGGCCAAAGCAATGCCGGTCAGGATTTTATTAGGTGGGCTTTGCTGCAACCCTAATGCCTGGCGCAAAATAGCCAGTACGATGATGAACCGGGTAAAACAGGTCATCATCAGTACCATAATTGGCAACAGCCCAAGCAAAGTCATCAGGATCAGAATTTCAATTTTTACATTGTAATCCTGCCCAGATTCATTGGCCGCCGTGCTAAATAGCGTTATATCACCGTTCGCTGCCAGCAGTGACGATGGCAAAAGCAGGCCAATAAGTAACAAAATGAAGGTGCCGTAGCGTGGAAACAAACCCGTCATCGTGTCAGTTCATCCAAATCTTTTACATTGAACTCAATGATGCGCAGACCGTATTTATCATTAAGCACCACAACTTCCGCTTTACCAAATGGAATGCCGTTGACCTTGATATCAAGTGGTTCGCCAGCCATTTTTTCCAACATAATCACCGAGTCGTTATTAACCGACATCAGTTCAGAAAGGGAAATATCAACAGAAGCGACCTCAAGCGTTAGCGTGACGGGAATACGGCTGAACAGCACCATCTTTCGCTGATCGGTCAAGCCGTTGCTATGCGCTTCGCTTTGCAAATCCATACGGATATTGCCTTCTACGGTTTCTTCCTCCGGCAAATCCGAAAGATTGAGATCGGTTAAGTCCAGGGGGTGCTCCAGTTCACGTTGCAGGTCATTCATAATGCTTCTCTACCGTTTTGTCATTAAGCTCGCAAAAGAACAACTTGCCGTCATCTTCAGCGATAGTGGCGTCAAAAATCTGCTCTTTGCCAATAAATACAGGTAAGGTCTGATTCAAATGAATCGGGATGATGTCACCAGGATTGATGTTGCCAAGCTGATTTACCGTCAGTTTGAGATTTGCCAAGCGCCCAGTCAGCCTGAGCGGTAATCGGTAAAAAAGCTGCTCAATATGTGCCGGATTGAAACCGTTCTGTTTGGCTGTATTCTCGCTGGCAACCTCAGGGACACGCATTGACTCAAGCATCTTGCTGACATGGTGATGATCAAACAGGATGCTGAAACGGCCATAATCATAACCATCAAGCTCAAAGGTGACGCACCAGGACCATTGGCTAATAATGGTGGAGTAATCGCTTTTTATTTCCAGATCTTCACCAAACGTATCTTTATTAACGATCAGGCTGGTGAGTTCCTGCCCTAAGATATTTTTCAGACGTTCTTCCGTTTTGGTCACCTGGCTGGTGTCATCCTGTTCGCTCACAAGATTTCCGTCTTTTGTATTCAATCCATAAAAATCATGAAGAATATGCAATAACAAAATACGGTCAATGACAAAACCAATGTTCCCATAAGGAGTAGAAAATAGTTGCGTGTTTTTGTAATGCTGATCGATAGCAAAAGTCATTGCTTTCAATGCAGCATTCACACGCAATTTCTTAAGAAAATAAATACTCAGTCTCGTGTCAATAACATCGAATTTATCATTCATTACCTTTGGCAGACGATGCCATGGACGCCCAAGTTTACTGACATCGAGTTTAACCAAGTCAGGTAACTCATCCCTCTGATGGATAATAATTCGCTGTAGTACTGGATTCATGATTATTCCGGATTGCCAGTGTGAGCAGATGGACCCATTTCTGAGAGAGAAATTAAATCACTGCACTCAGAATATTAACGTACCGAATATTCATCTAATTTTATTTTTAATGCAAGGTCAAATTGTTTATTAATTCATTATTTATAAAGAGTGGGTTAAATTAATTAAAAAACATAATACATTGTTATTAAACAATTAATATTTTAATAATAATTAAAAACAAGACAATTCAATCATAACTATTATATAAAAAACCCTTAAGCATTCTGTCCCTCTCATCAGACACCTAATGGGTCACTGATTCCTTCGTTGATACAGCGAAGATAAGGTTCAGGGGACTCAAAAGTGATTTTTGTTGGAGTTATATTCCTCTATGAGCATTGTTATTGGACAAGAAGTTTGTAATGTGAATGGATTTGTTGCAGTCGCTCCGGTGAGCGTAAATGCATTCTCATTAGCACACCGCGTTGCGCAATACTATAATGTTTCAGCGCTTATCACGGGTGAGACCGGCACCGGCAAAGAGTGCGTAGCTAAATATATTCATGAAAACTCTTACGGTAATGATGCACCGTATATCGGTGTTAACTGTGCAGCAATTCCGGAAAGCATGTTGGAAGCCATTTTATTTGGCTATGAAAAAGGCGCATTTACCGGAGCGGTTACCAGCGTAGCCGGAAAATTTGAACAGGCCAACGGCGGAACCTTATTATTGGATGAAATTGGCGATATGCCGCTGGCTCTTCAGGCAAAACTATTGCGTGTATTACAAGAACAGGAAGTTGAGCGCTTAGGTAGCCACAAACGTATCCCTCTGGATATTCGTCTTATTACTTCTACCAATAAAGATTTACAAGTGGAAATTGCCGAAGGGCGTTTTCGACAGGATCTCTTTTACCGTATTTCGGTGATTCCCATTCACATCACCCCGCTGCGAGAACGCAAGCAAGACATTTTGCCACTTGCGCAGCGTTTCATCAGCAAATACAACGCATTCCATAAAGAAACCGTGACGTTGAGCGATGACGCGCTCTCTGCATTATTGAATTACAACTGGCCAGGAAACGTCCGCGAGTTGGAAAATGTTATTCAGCGAGGAATGATTCTTAGCAACAGTGCACAAATTAACGCGGCAGATTTCGCGCTAACCCTACGTGCGCCGCAAACCGACGCCATGGCCGCTGAAGCGATACCGCCTTACCACGAGCAGAACGAAGCGGCAAATCAGGCAATGAGTAACGTCAAACTTCACGGCCGCCTTGCGGAGTATCAGTACATTATCGGTCTGTTAAAACGCCATAACGGCAATAAATCTAAGACCGCAGAATTCCTGGGTATTACACCGCGCGCATTGCGCTATCGTCTCGCCTCCATGCGCGAAGAAGGCATTGATATTGAATGCTATTCCTAAAATCGGAACACAAAGAGGAAGCAATGACGGACAAAATTACCGCCGCTGGTATGGGCATGGCACAACAGTCACTCCTGGCAACAATGCAAAAAACGGCAGCACTGGCATCGTCTGGAATCATTACCAAGCCCAACACGATGATGCCTATCGGCACGGCATTTGCTGGCACTCAGCCGGTTTCTTTTTCACAGGTGCTGAACAGCGCGATCGGTAACGTTAATGCGTTACAGCACAGCGCCAGTCTGAAACAGAAAGCCATTGATATGGGGCAAAGCGATGATTTAAGTGGGGCAATCATTGAGAGCCAAAAGGCCAGCGTGGCTTTTTCAGCAATGATGCAAACGCGCAATAAGCTTTCCTCTGCGTTAGACGAAGTGATAAATATTCCTCTCTAAGGTTTTCAATGTGTTAAATAAAATTAAAGACCGTCTTACTTCTTTCTCATTCCCGCTCGGCATCAGTCTGAAACAAATACTGACGGCAACGGGCAGCATTGCCCTGGCTGGCGCCATCATTTTATCGCTATGGAACCAAAGTAATGGTTATGTGGCGCTCTATGGAGTACAGGAACAACTCCCTACCTCACAAATCGTTGAGGCGCTAGGGGCTGAAAATATTACCTACCGTATCGATCCGAATAACGGCCAGGTGCTGGTAAAAGAAAACAAACTGGCGCAAGCGCGTATGGCACTGGCGGCAAAAGGAATCAGCGCCATCCTGCCTGATGGTTACGAATTAATGGACAAGGATGAGTTACTTGGCAGCAGCCAGTTTATCCAGAACGTGCGCTATAAGCGCAGCCTGGAAGGCGAACTGTCAAAAAGCATCATGTCGTTGGATTCCGTTGAAAACGCGCGCGTGCATTTGGGCCTGAGCGAATCCAGCTCATTCGTGATGACCAATAAACCCAATAGCAGTGCATCGGTAGTGGTCAAATTGCGTTACGGAAAGCGGCTTAACGATGAACAGGTTGCCGCGGTTGTCCAACTGGTCGCCGGTAGCGTACCAGGAATGGCCCCGGCCAATGTGCGAGTGGTTGATCAGGAGGGCAATCTCCTTTCGGATACCCTGCAAGGCGAAGACAGTAACCTGATCAGCAAACGGCTCGGCAGCACGGTGGTTGAACGCATTAAAAGCGAAATACACCACAATATCGCCGGGCTGCTGACGTCGCTGGTTGGGCCGGAAAATTTCCGTATCAGCGTGGCCCCGGCCGTCAATCTTAGCAGCATTGAAGAAACGCAGGAACGGCTCGGCAAAGAGCCGCAGATCAGCGAGGAACAGCTCAACCGGGAGAATACCACCCATGAGCTGGCTCTGGGGATTCCGGGTTCGTTAAGCAACCGTCCGGTAAACCAGACTCCGCCCGCGGCAAATAATCAGGGCGCGCAGGCCAATGCCACCCCGAATCCTCAGGCAAGCAGCACCAACGAGCCGGTTTCACTCATGAGCCGCAACCAGGAACAGCGTAAATATGCCTTTGACCGGGATATTCGTCACATCCGCCATCCGGGCTTCAAGTTGGAAAAACTCAGCATCGCGGTGGCGCTAAACCAGCAGTCCCCCGCCCTTGAGAAGATCACGCCTGAACAGCTTGCCTCTATAACAAAGCTGCTAGAAAGCGCGGCTGGCATCGATAAGACACGTGGAGATACCTTGATACTGGACGTGCTGACCTTTACCGCCCTTCCGCAAGATATCATTCCAGACATGAAATGGTGGCAAGACCCCGCAGTGCTGCAATGGAGCAAGTTAGGCGGCATGGGTTTACTGGCCTTATTAGCGTTCCTGTTCATTATCCGCCCACTGATGAAGCGTCTGACTCAGAGCGGGCAGCTCGCAGCTGCAACGCCGGAAAATACAGCACCGACGGGAGAAGATACGCCACAGACTCCGGCAGCCGAAAAAACGGATTCGCTGGAAAAAAATCTCAATCAAGGCGCGCTGAACCATGAGGACAACCTGCCGCCGTTGAGTTCCGGCCTTGAAACCAAAGTACGTTATCTCCAGGTTCTCGCCCATAACGAGGCCGAACGTGTCGCCGAAGTGCTCAAACAATGGATTAACAGCAATGACCGAAGCAATAACGTCTAATCAGACCGATAAAAACAACGCCAGCGCCGATAGTAAGCATAACCGTCTGGAACAGGCTGCCATCCTTCTGCTGAGCGTCGGTGAAGATGCCGCCGCCCAGTTGATGGAGAAACTGAACCGCAATGAGGTGATCCTTCTGAGCGAAACCATGGCGCGTTTAAACGGCGTGAAGGTCGATCAGGCACGTCAGGCCTTAAATGAGTTTTTTGATGCCTACCGTGAACAAAGCGGTATCAACGGCGCGTCCCGTACCTGGTTGCGCACCATTCTTGAGAAGGCATTGGGCGGAGAAATCGCCAGCAGCGTCATTAATGGTATCTATGGCGATGAGATTCGCCATCGAATGGCGCGTCTGCAATGGGTAGATGCCATGCAGTTAGCGGCTCTGATTGAAGAAGAACATCTTCAGCTACAGGCGGTATTTCTCGCTTTTCTACCGCCGGACGTTGCAGCAAGCGTCCTGAGTTTGCTGCCGAAAGAGCGCCAGGATGAGCTTATCTATCGCATCGCGCGGTTAGATGACGTCAATCGTGACGTGATTGATGAGCTGGACAGGCTGATCGAACGTGGCGTGGCGGTGCTTTCGGAACACGGTTCTAAAGTGCCAGGCATTAAGCATGCCGCGAATATCGTTAACCGTATTCCTGGCGATCAGCAAGTCCTGCTGGATCAACTACGTGAACGTGATGAAAAGGTTGTGGAAGAACTGAAAAATGAGATGTACGAATTCTTCATCCTCAGCCGTCAGAATGCGCAGACACTCCAGCATCTGGTACAGCATATTGCGATTGAAGACTGGGCGGTTGCCCTGAAGGGGACCGAGGCGGTACTGCGCCAGGCCATCTGTGACGCTATGCCAAAACGTCAGGTTTCGCTGTTGCAGAGTACCACTACACGTCTGGGGCCAATACCGCTGAGCCGCATCGAACAGGTACGCAAAGATATCATGCAGACCGTTCGCCAGCTTGCTGAAGACGGCGAGATCCAGGTGCAATTGTTCGCTGAGAAAACGGTGGAATAACGATGTTAGATAAGCAAAGTCCACAGCTTGAGGCGTTAACGTCAAACCGACAAGCAGTTGTGAAGCTGCGTCTGCATAAGTTCCCGCCATTGCACAAGCGGTGGCAGCAAAACGGTATGAATGGCGCAGACCTGCTTGATCCTGCCGCTTACCAGCAGAAGCTAAGAGAAGGCTTCAGCGAAGGATTAAACCGCGGCTTTGCCCAGGGAATTGAAGAGGGTAAAGAAGAAGGACACCAGGAAGGATTACGCCTCGGGCGCGAGGAGGGTATACGCAAAGGGCTCAATGAGGGCAAAGAAACCAGCCGCCAGCAGTTCCTTGAAGCAGCGGGCCCCTTTGTCAATATGACCCAACAGCTACAGCAGTATCTTGATCGCTACGAGCAACGGCGCCGAGAAGAGCTGCTGAAATTAGTTGAAAACGTCACCCGTCAAGTCATCCGCTGTGAGCTGGCGCTAAAACCAACGCAGCTATTGTCTCTGGTTGAAGAAGCGCTAACCAGCTTGCCACAGCAGCCCAAAGACGTGCGTGTCCTGCTCAACCCGGAAGAATACAGTCGCATCAGCGAAGTCGAACCGGAAAAAACGCGCCATTGGGGGCTGGCAGGCGACCCTTCACTGGGCCTGGGGGAATGCAGGATCGTCACCGATACCCTCGAAATGGATGTCGGTTGCCAGCACCGCCTCGATCAGTGCGTTGATGCGCTGAAACAGAATCTCCTACCGGAACCACCACATGAACAGGCTTGATTTTGAACAGGCACTGCGCTCTATCGAACAGATCGATCTGGCGCGCGTCGCCGGGCGCCTGGTGCGAGTGAACGGCCTGCTTCTGGAGTGCGTTGGCTGTCATCTGGCGGTGGGCCAGCTTTGCCGCATTGAGAGTGCCTGCGGCAAGCTGATAGAGGCTCAAGTGGTGGGTTTTAACCGGGAAATTACCTGGCTGATGCCATTTAAACATCCGACAGGGCTGATTGCCGGTGCGCGCGTGCTGCCCGCCGCCAAAACCGAAAGCGTGATGATCGGCGATAGCTGGTTAGGCCGCGTGGTTGATGGATTAGGGGAACCCATTGATAGTAAAGGTAAACTTACCGGTGACACGCTGCTTCCTCAGCAGTTACCGTTGATACATCCTTTGCGGCGTCAACCGGTTGATGCGGCGCTGGATGTGGGCGTGCGCGCCATCAACGGCATACTGACTATCGGTAAAGGGCAGCGAGTCGGCCTGATGGCAGGCAGCGGTGTCGGTAAAAGCGTACTGCTTGGCATGATCACCCGCAATACACAGGCAGAAGTCGTGGTCGTTGGTCTGATTGGCGAACGCGGCAGGGAAGTTAAAGAGTTTATCGAGCATGCCCTACAGGCAAAAGGTCTGGCGAAATCGGTGGTGGTCGCCGCCCCTGCGGATGAATCGCCGCTGATGCGCATTAAAGCAACGGAGCTGTGTCACTCCATCGCCAGCCATTTTCGGGATAAAGGTAAAGATGTCCTGCTGCTGGTGGATTCGCTCACGCGCTATGCCATGGCGCTGCGTGAGATCGCCCTGTCGCTTGGTGAACCCCCGGCGACCAAAGGCTACCCTCCCTCCGTATTTGGTTTGATTCCCCGGCTGGTCGAAAGCGCAGGCAATAGTGAAAGTGCAGGTTCGATGACCGCTATTTATACGGTGCTGGCGGAGGGCGACGATCAGCAGGACCCTATCGTTGACTGTGCCCGTGCCGTTCTGGACGGGCACATTGTCTTATCTCGCCAATTGGCGGAGGCTGGGCACTACCCCGCTATTGATATCGGCCAGTCGATTAGCCGCTGCATGAACCAGGTGACAAAACGTGAGCACCAGTTGGCAGCCCGTACGCTAAAGCAGCTTTATTCCGAATACCAGAATATCAAACCGCTCATTCCGCTTGGCGGCTACGTGGCCGGTGCCGACCCCCTGGCGGATAAGGCAGTACAACTCTCTCCGGCCATCAATAATTTCCTACAGCAAGAGGTCCAGGATGCCGCACCGTTTGATCTCACGATTGACGATCTTTGCGCACTGGCGAAAGCGGGATAATCGTTATGAATAAATTAATTTCAACATTCGAGCAGCTTTATCAATTGCAGACCAATGCGGTTGAAGATTTAAGCAAAAGGCTCTCAACGCAGAAACAGCTTTCTCAGCGGTTTGAAAAAAATATCGCCGCCCTGACCTCCTTGGCAGAGGGAGTCGGTGTCAAACAGGGGGATTCCGCGTTATTGATGATTAATCAGTCCCGCTACAAGCGCAATATCCAAAGTGTTATCGACTGGCAAAAACAAGAGCAAGCGTTAAGCGATCTTAAACTGCGTGATATTAAACACAACCTGCTACAGGAGGCCAAGCGGGAAAAAAGCCTGGAACTGGTGATGCAGGCAAATCGCGCGGAACTACAGCGCCAGGCGCATAGAACAGAACAGAAGCTCATGGATGCCTCATCCGCTCAGCACTGGTTATGCCGTAAAATTGCTCAGCGTCACGGTAATTAGTCATGTCCAAAACAACAAAAAAAAGCAGCCAAACTAGTTCAGACAACCTTTTTTCCACCTTGATGTCGCGCAAACTGGCATCAAAACCTACTCAGACCCCCTTTGTCAGCGTGGTCTGCCCAACCTATCAGCGCCGGGAATTTCTGCCTTATCTGCTTTATATCTGGCAATACCAGGATTATCCACCGGAACAGCGCGAACTGATTATTCTTGATGACTCACCGCAAAGCAGTGCCGAGCTGGTTTCCATGATACTGCAATGGTCAGAGCCAAATGTGCGTTATCTCCATATCGAAAAACGGCTGGCTCTGGGCGAAAAACGCAATATGCTCAACGATATGGCGCGTGGTGAATATATCATCTGCTTTGATGATGATGACTATTATGCACCCGATAAGATCTCTTATCAGGTGGCACAGATGCTGAACAGTAACGCCCTGTTCTCCGGTTGCGATCAGATTTACATCTGGTATAGCCATCTGGATAAAGTCTACCTGACCCACCCGTTCGGCAAGCGTCATGCGCTTAATGGCACCTTTGGTTATCACCGCAATTTGCTGAAAAAATCCCGTTATGAAAATGGCGCCACCATGGGTGAAGAAGCCGTATTTCTGAAAGGATTCACGCTGCCGGTACTACAAGTTGATCCACGAAGATCGATCCTCTGTATATCCCACAGTAACAACACATTTGATAAAGATTTCATCATGGGTAGTTCCATACCGGTGGATCTTACACTGGAAGATTTTGTCACTGACAGCAACTTACTGGCACATTACCGCAGATTGCATAACGCCCCGCTTGCCACTCAGGTTCACTGGCCAGCCTTCCAGCGCATCGCACTGCTTTACGAACCAGAAAAAAAGCTTGAATTAGAGGCGGTTTGCGAATCGCTATACCAGTTTGGCATCAGTGCCGAGCAGCTATGGCCGGTGGAAAAGCAGACCGCAGCAACGCCTGAACTCGCAGAACTCAAAACGCATTGCCATATCCTGCAAACCGCTCAGGAACAGGGCTGGCAAAACGTGTTGCTGCTGGATGCAACTATCAGATTTGTGAAGAAAGAGAACACGATTCATTTGCTCAACAAACTGCTCAACGGCCTGACGCAGATTAACTGGCAGGTACTGTTACTGGGTGCGCGTTACGAAGCCATGGCTATGACCAAAACGTTGAAGGGAATCGCCAGGATCACGGATGCCGGCTGCGGCTGCGCCTATGCGGTTAATGGTCAGTACATCCCAATACTGCTGAACGCCTACCAACAGGCTATTGAAAATAACGTCAGCCTGGATGTCACCTGGCGTGTACTCATGAACCTTGGTCACCTGTGGCTGGGGCTTGCGCCCAGTTTTGCGTTCCTGCCCGAGAGCAGAGATCCCAAAAGCGGCAAGACGGTTGACAGTACTCACTGGTTTTTCCGTAAACCCCACTCCTGAAGCTAATCAATGTCTGCATCTTATACGAGAAACAACTATGGAACTTATCGATTGCTATCAACCCAAATACGTCGCCCTGTTTGAGGCCAACACGGTGCATTGCATTTGCGCAGCCTGCCAGAAGATGGAGAACAAAAACTGGCAACGCATTGATATGAAAATGAAAAACCAGCAACGCGAAAGCCTTGATCTTGCCTGCGTAACGGCAGCGGAGAAAATACTCCTCGACCCCGACGCCTTCGTGCTGCATGCCACACACATCCCATCAGAAAGCGATGAGCCGCTGTCTCCGTGGCTTAACGCTCTCAATCAGCAATGTATTAACCTGGCGACCACCCCCTCACTCACAATCGAAGAACGGCTTTTCGCACTGGGGGTATTGCTCAGCAAAGCTCAACGGCACTGGAATAACGGTGAGCAGGAACCTGCGTTGCTGGCATCAACCGGCGAGGAATTGGCGATACTTGCCGTGGAAGGGGTCATCACGCAACAGCTTGCGCATCTTCCCACTATCCCGCCTAAACGTGTGGCAGCCCTACAAGAGATGGGTAAGATGCACCTGAATATCAATCTTCCCCTGCAAGAGAAGGTCCGTCTGGCGCTAAAGCTTAGCGAGATGTTGATCATACCAACAACACGGCTTGAGGAGCAGCTCAGCGAACTTGAGAAAACGGCACGCCATATTGCGCTTTTTGCAGATCAGCCGCACATTATGAGTAACCTATTAATTTACAGTCTCTATCATAATATTTTCCCCGGTATCTATTGCCAGGATTATGGTTCCGCGTTGCTGGCGCTTACCCGACAATTCTTCCATATCAAGATGTTATGCGCGCTCCACGCCGGAGAAACCGCCACGCTGACGGCGCATGACGCAGTGCAGTTGATCAGCGCCTTCTGGGCGTGGAATAAAGCACATCCCTTGCTGGTAGACGAGGAGAATACATCAGACGATCGCCTGCTGTGCGGGCTGTCGCTGTTATAGCCTGACTTCGCGCCACGTTTATCAACCACATAATCCCCTCCGCTACATGCTTCCCTGCCCCGTTTGGGATAAAGGGAAGCAGGAGCGCGAATGCTTAATGGGGATGTCAGGCAGCCATCAGACTTGCTGGTAGAGCCAGTTTTCAGGTTCACCGGCGTTAATGATATTGGTCAGAATGCTTTCCTGCATATTCATCAGCCTCCCGTTGTATTCATTGGCGGTATGGCAAGATGTCGCCTGTTTCTGTAAATCCTGCCAAAGTGTGGCAACCGCACTTCGGTGAGTATCGGGCAGACGGGTTATCAACCTTTGTACGCCCTGCGAACTGACGGGAATGCCGAGTGTTTCCAGCAGGCGATAACGCTGTTGGCTATGCTGTGTCAGCTCTTGATAAATCACCATAATCTGCCTGTTCACTTCATCCAATTCTGCCGCAGCGCGAGCAATAATATGGTTTCGCTGCCGCTGAAGCAGAGAATTGAGAGCAATATAATGCTGACGGTCTTTGATCAGCCCTTCAATCAGCGTCTTTACACATTGAGCTGCGTTGCTCATGGTTACCTCAGAAAAAATTGGCGTATTGCCTTCGTCAACGCATGGGCATCCAAGCCGATTTCACCGTGAGCAATAGCTTTTTTCATTTTTTCGACCTGTTCGGTGTCAACTTCAGGCATCGCCGCAAGCGTTGCCTGCGCATTGCTCAGCACTTGCTCCATCCTTGTAATACGCTCCACACGCAGTTCTTCATCAGGCGCAATGCTTCGTTTGGTGGAACTGGTTTTATCGATTTCTCTGGTCTGGTTAAACTGAGACCCAGTAATTTTCATCGTTAATCCTTTTTTTATCGGGCAACTTGGGAGGATATCGCGACGGAAAAAATGCTACCTCCCAACACCTCAAAAGCGGTTCTATTACCCAAAAACTTAAGCGATCAAAGTACGGTTTTACTCTTCAGAGGTCTGCACCATTTGGACAACCCCCCTGCCGCTGACAATAGCACTGACAATCCGTTTGCTACTTTCATTTTTAACTTTAATCATTTCCCCCTTGCGGCCCTTTTTCAGTGCCTCCCCCATGGTCTGTGCCTGAACGCCGTTTTGCTCGGCCATCATCACCACCAACTGACCACGCTCCACCAAAACAGGCGACTCCAACTGGCTTAACGCAATGGGCTGCATCGCCCGGGCCCGTCGTTTTACGGTCAGTCCGACAACGTCTTGCAACTGTGTGACGTACTCCCCACGAGTATTGGTGATGTTGTACTTCTTCAACATCACGTTGTCGGCAGTAATGACATGACCACGATCCAGCGTTTTACGGGCAACCAGCACGGGAAGATAGATATCTGGTTTCACCGCAACCACCACATCCCAACCCTGGCCATCACCACAATGCACATCAAAACGCAGCCGATGCAGATCGACGCGATCGCCCCCCGGCAGCGAAGCGACCGGCGTTTTACCACAGGCGGCAAAACCGGAGGCTTCAGCAGGGATAAAAATATTGATTTTCGCCTGGTAATCACGCCAGTTCCGGCGCTTTCCTTCGTGACGAATCATCTCGGCGGCCTGGTTGTGCACAGCAGCATAAATCTGCTTGCGGGCACTCTCTTCTGTGGCCGCGGCGGTAAAGATTTGGCTGCAAAAGCCGGTGGTCAGCAACAGGGGGAAAACAAAAACCGCAAGGCGGAAATATTGTTTCACCTTACGAACGCTGTCTTGATAAAAACTGTTTAATTTCATGATATTAAAACCTGGCATGGTAATTGCTATGGGTGAATGCTTCGTAAAGCAAATTCATCACAGGTTTTTGCATCATTAAGGAAGTAATTATGGGTTTTAGTTTTGACAAAGCATTGGGTGTGCATCCACAGGCGTTAGCGCTTCGACTTTCCCGAGCAGAGCTGCTTTCAGCCAATCTGGCAAATGTCGATACACCCCATTTCCAGGCTAAAGATATTGACTTTGCCGCAGAGATGCAACACTCGCAATGGCAATTTTCCACCTCATCAAGGCCGCAAGAGATGTATCGGGTGCCTTATCAACCTTCATCAGATGGCAACACCGTTGCGCTGAACGTTGAGCAGGTGGAATTCACCAAAAACGCACAAGACTACCAAACGAGTCTTGCATTTTTGAACATGAAATTCACGGGGCTGAAACAGGCTATCGAAGGGAAATAACAGGACAGGTAACGATAAAAAATGGCTTTTTCCGATATTTACCACATCTCCGGATCGGCAATGACGGCGCAAACCATCCGCCTCAATACCATCGCCAGTAATCTTGCGAACGCGGAAACCGGGACCGTCAGCGAGGAGGCCGTCTATAAGGCCCGCCGCCCGGTGTTTGCCGCGGTACTTAAAAACGACGAATTGATGGATTACGGCGCATTAACCGGTGCTCGCGTCCAGGTTTTGGATGTCGTCGAAACAGGCAACGCTGTAGAGCGTTACGAACCACGCAGCCCTTTAGCTAACGCACGCGGTTATGTCTATTACCCGGACATCAACGTGGTTGAGGAAATGGCGGACATGATGTCGGCATCGCGCAATTTCGAAACCAATGTGGAAATCCTTAACAATGTCAAAAGCATGCAGCAAAGCCTGCTGCGCCTTGGAGAATAGTAAGCATGAACGTAGACAGAGCGTCATCGGCATCAACCACCAACGCTAACGATTCTGCCCCGGTGGCAAACGGCAGTGCCGCAGGCGGCATGAACAATATGTTTATGCAGTTGCTGGTGGCGCAAATTCAGAATCAAGACCCTTTAAACCCTACCAATGGTACGGAATACGTCAGCCAGTTAGCGCAGCTAACGCAGGTGAGCTCAATTGAAAACATGGCCGACCTGATGAGAAGCAACACGGTGCTGATGGACAACCTGCAAACCCTCACAACCGGCAATTTGGTCAACCAACATGTGATGGTCAGGAGCGACAGCATCCAGAGCGATGGCAAAACTAACGTGCAGGGCCGCCTGACGCTCGATCACGCAGCCAATACCGTGACCGTGATTGTGAAAGATGCCGCAGGCACTGAACACAAAATCGAGCTGGGGAAACAAGAAGCCGGTCAAGTGGATTTCAATATCGATCCGCAGGAACTGGGGCTCAGCGAAGGAAAGTACACCATCAGCGTTGTGACGGATACCGGTGAAGACAAGGTGCCTGTCGAAGTGGGCGGCATGGTCACTAATGTGCGCATACCGCTTGATGGCAGCCCAACGCAGTTGAATATCGCCGGCATCGGTGACGTGGCCTACAACTACATCACACAATTTGGCGGCTACAGCGCCTCCAAAAAATATGCCTGATCCAAATAACGGCTCTTAACCACGGGAAGAAAGCATGAGTTTTAATATCGCAAGATCGGGTCTTAACGCTATCACTGAGCAACTGACCGCTGTCTCCAATAACATTGCTAACGTCAATACGACGGGCTATAAGTCCATGCGTGCTGAACTCGCGTCAATGTATGCAGAAAAACAACCGCTGGGTGTCGGCGTAACAGGAATAACCCAGAGTATTAGCAGGCAAGGTGCTATTACCGCTTCTGCCAATAGTCTTGACATGGCCATTAGCGGCAACGGTTTTTTTGTGGTGCGCGATGATGCAGGTAATACCGCCTACACTCGTGCAGGTTATTTCAATACCGATGCAGCGGGCAATCTTATCAATAACCTCGGTATGTATGTGCAGGGCTACCCCGTTGGTGCCAACGGCGCGCTACAGATAGGTACGGTTGGCAACCTGACCATCAGCAGCGGTACCATTCCGGCAAAAGCGACGAGCACCCTCGACTTTACGGCAAACCTGAATGCCAACGAAACAGTGCCTACCATTGATCCGTTTGACCCAAGCAATAGCGACACCTACAACCACACCTACACCACCCAGGTTTACGACTCGCTTGGACGCGAGCATACGCTGAGTCAATATTTCGTCAAAACCGACGATAACACCTGGGAAGTGCACTACTACCTTGATAATGCCAAGATCGCAGATACCCCCCAAAAGATGGAGTTTACGACACAGGGCGTGCTGAAAACGCCGCTCGCTCCGATCGCGTTGACCGCCGACGTTCCAGGGGCTGATAAACTCAATATCGCGCTGGACTACACCGGCACCACACAGTACGGCTCCGATTTTGCGGTGAGCAGGAGCAAAGGTAACGGTTATGAATCGGGCAAACGCACCGGTGTAGCCATAGAAGAAGATGGCAGTATTTACGCCACTTTCTCTAACGGAGAACGCCTGCTGCAAGGACAGGTCGTCCTCGCCAGCTTTGAAAACCCGAACGGCCTCTCCTCACAGAATGGCACCACGTGGGCACAAACCTCAAAATCAGGAGCCCCACTGATAGGCGTTGCCGGCTCTGGCCTGTTGGGTTCCATCAAATCGGGGTCAACCGAAGGCTCGAACGTTGATTTAACCTTGGAACTTGTCTCTCTGATGGAGTTCCAGCGTAACTATCAGGCTAACACGAAAGTCATCAGCACTAACGACAACATGACCAGTGCACTTTTACAGGCGGTGTAATGGATCGTTTAATTTTTACCGCGATGAGCGGAGCAACCCGCAGCCTGTCGCAGCAACAGGTTCATGCCAATAACCTGGCGAACGTCAATACGCAGGGCTTTCGCGGCGATTTAGATCAAGCGCTGTCACAAGCTCTTAACGGTTCTGGCTATGCCTCGCGTTTTATGACCCAGGTACTGCCCAGCGGGGTTGATATGGCCCCGGGAGCGATCACTGAAACCGGAAAAAATCTTGATATCGCAATCAAAGGTTCAGGGCTGATAGCCCTGACCAGCGGCGGCCGCGAGGTTTATACCCGTAACGGGCAGATTGACATTGATGCCGAAGGGGCGCTTACCGTCAATGGCGCGCCATTGATTGGGGATAACGGCCCCATCGTGCTGCCGCCATTTTCCTCTATCAGCATTGGTACAGATGGCATCATCGCCATCGTACCGGATGATGGAAATATCGCGGCACCTATGGATGTGGATCGCATCAAGTTGGTCGATATTCCTGCAAACGAGTTAAACAAAAACGCCGAAGGTTTCCTGGTGACGAATGCTGCCGTGAATCCACGCAATGAAGATGTCGTGGTAGCTACCGGTCATCTGGAAATGGCTAACGTATCAGCCATTAATGAAATGGTTTCCAGTCTCAATATTAGTCGTAGTTTTGAGGCTCAAATCCAAATGATGAAAAAAGCGGAAGAACTGGCTACCACCGGCAATCGCCTGCTTCATGTTTCTTAATAGTAGAGAGAGCGAAAAGAATGAGCGCCGCTTTATGGATAAGTAAAACCGGTCTTGCAGCCCAAGACGCCAAAATGAGCACCATCGCCAACAACCTGGCAAACGTTAATACAACAAGCTTCAAGCGCGATCGGGCAATGTTCTCCGATCTGTTTTACATGAATCAGCGAGCTCCTGGCAGCCTGCTCAATCAGAACAATATTTCACCAACGGGTATTCAGTACGGCACCGGGGTAAAAATTGTTGGTACGCAGAAAGAGTTCACGGTCGGCAATATCGTCAACACGCAACAAACCCTGGATGTAGCAATTACCGGCCAAGGATTCTTTCAGGTAGAAACGCCTGACGGTGACATTGCCTACACCCGTGCCGGCAACTTTCAGAAAAATGCAGAAGGTACTTTGACTAACGCGGAAGGGTTGCCGCTGATGCCGCAGATTGAACTGCCGGATAACATCAAAGACCTGACCATTGGCACGGACGGTACTATCACCGCAACCGTGGCAGGAGAAACGGATCCGGTTGAACTGGGCCAGCTCACACTGGTGAATTTCGTCAATCCGGCTGGCCTGGAAGCCTATGGCAGCAATCTGTATCGCGAAACCGCAGCCAGTGGCGAGGCGGTCGAAGGTGTCGCCGGTGAAGGCGCCTTCGGCCAGTTGCATCAAGGGGCTCTTGAAGGGTCGAACGTCAACGTGTTGGAAGAGATGGTTGAGATGCTCACTGTCCAGCGCGCTCACGAGATGAACGCCAAGATGGCTTCTGCTGCTGATGACATGTGGAAATTTGTCACTCAGTCGATGTAACAGCGGGTAACCAAAGTGAAGAAAAGATGAAAAAACAGTTTGTTATCAGTTTATTGGCACTGTTTTTGTCGGGCTGTGAAAGCCCGGCACTGCTGGTGGAAAAAGACGATGCCGCCTTTGCACCACCAAACGAGATCATTATGCCTCCACCGGTGATCAGCGGCGGAGGGGTGTATGACACCAGCTATAACTGGTCTTTAATGCAGGATCGCCGTGCGTATCGCATTGGTGACATTCTGACCATCAAGCTCGATGAATCTACTCAAGCCAGCAAACAGGCACGCACCAACTTCGGTAAGAAGAATGATGTTTCTCTTGGGATGCCTGAGGCGTTTGGCCTTTCCACCGACAAGCTTTCCGGTTCGGTAGACGGTAATCGCAACTTTAATGGCAATGCCACTTCACAGCAGCAAAACAGCCTGCGGGGCGCGATTACCGTGGCCGTCTACAAAATTCTACCGAACGGCGTCTTGGCCGTGCGTGGTGAAAAATGGCTCACCCTCAATCAGGGGGACGAATATATGCGCGTCACCGGGCTGGTGCGTAGTGATGATATTGAGCGCGACAATTCTGTCTCATCGCAACGTATCGCCAATGCACGTATATCGTATGCCGGACGCGGCGCACTGAGCGATGCCAACGCCGCAGGTTGGTTGACCCGTTTCTTCAACCATCCTCTGTTCCCGATTTAATGGAGTTTATTATGCGCAATCTGGCTCTCTTTATCCTTTGCCTACTGAGCTTTGTCGCACACGCGCAGCGGTTGGGCGACGTGGTGGATATCCAAGGGATCCGCGGCAATCAGTTGGTAGGCTACAGCCTGGTTGTCGGGCTGGATGGTACCGGCGATAAAAACCAGGTCAAATTCACCAGCCAGTCTATGACCAATATGCTGCGCCAGTTCGGTGTTCAGTTGCCTGCCAAGATCGATCCGAAGGTAAAGAACGTTGCCGCAGTTGCGATCAGCGCTACTCTGCCGGCGGGTTATGCACGTGGGCAATCGATTGATATAACCGTTTCTTCGATTGGCGATGCCAAAAGTTTACGTGGCGGTACGTTGTTATTAACGCAGCTGCGAGGCGCCGATGGGGAAGTGTATGCACTGGCGCAAGGGAATGTGGTGGTGGGGGGCTTTAAAGCTGAAGGAAACAGCGGTTCCAGCATCACCATCAACACCCCTACCGTAGGGCGCGTGCCAAATGGCGCTTCGGTTGAACGCGAGATTACGTCTGATTTCAAAGACAATCCGGTCGTAATGCTGAATCTTAAGCGCTCCAGTTTTAAAACGGCCAACAGTATTGCTATGGCGCTGAATTATAAATTTGGTGCCGGAACGGCAACGGCGCAAAGTGCCACCAATGTCGCCGTTAACGCCCCGCTGAACCCGGCAAACCGCGTGACGTTTATGTCACTGCTGGAGGATTTGCCCATCAGTATCGGCAAGCAACCGCCGCGCGTGGTCTTTAACTCCCGCACGGGAACGGTGGTGATTGGCGATGGTGTTGTAGTCCGTGCTGCGGCGGTTTCCCACGGCAACCTGACCGTTACCGTGCGTGAATCGTCCAATGTCAGCCAGCCTAATGCGCTTAGCGGCGGAAACACCGTCGTCACACCGCAAAGCGATATCGATGTGGAAAACAGCAACGGACAGATGCTGACGGTTCCTGCGGGCACCAGCCTGCGCAGCACGGTCAGTACGCTCAATAGCCTCGGCGCTTCGCCGGACGACACTATGGCCATTTTGCAGGCGCTGCATGAAGCCGGCGCGTTGGATGCAGAACTGATCGTCATTTAAGGGCCGATTATGATGAACCCTATTACACCTCAATCCCCTGTTCTACCAGGTGATTTCACCGGGCAGGTGAAACCGCAAGATCTGGAGCAGGCAGCAGAGCAGTTTGAAACGCTTTTTCTTCGTTCCATCCTGACACAAATGCGCAAAGCAGCAGATGTTATGGGGGAAGACTCTCCTTTTAACAGCAAACAGCAGCGCATCATGCGTGATTTTTACGATGATAGCCTCGCGGTGAAGCTTGCTTCACAGCGTTCCACCGGTATTGCGCAAATGATTGTTAACCAACTTTCCCCCCCTGCCCCAAAAGAGGTTAAGGAAGCCCGCGGGGTGGCCGCTTTAACTGAAAGAGTACAAGAATTAAAAACCCCCGTTATCCCAGTAATGAGTCGCAGGCAGGAGTAAGCCATGAACATGATGAATATCGCCTGGAGTGGGCTACAGGCCGCACAGATCGGCATGAACGTAACGTCAATGAATGTCGCTAACAAGGATACGGCAGGCTACAGTCGACAAGGCATATTACAAAGCGCCATTGGGCCGATGGGCCAGGCCAGATTGAACGCGGGTAATGGCGTACAGGTCGATTCGATTCGCCGTATTTCCGATCAGTATCTTGTCAACCAGCTTTGGCAAACCACCACTAAAGCGCAATATCACACGATGTTCGATCAGTATATCAGCGCTCTGGAAAAGGTGGTTGGCACAGATTCTACCAGCCTGGGCAATGGCCTTGATGAGTTCGTCGGTGCGCTGAGTGCGCTTTCCAAACAACCAGACTCCCAGGCATTGCGCCAACAGTTAATCAATCAGGCCGGGGCACTGGCGACCCGTTTCAACAATGTCAATAGCTTTATCAATAGCCAGAAAGCGTCAATCGACACCCAACGCAATGCGACCGTTGACCAGATAAATACCTTAAGTGCCGGCATTGCTGACTACAACAGCAAAATTGCCGACATGGAAGCCAATGGTGGTAATACCAGCGCGCTGCGCGACGCCCGTGATGAACTGGTGAGGAATATGAACCAGTTGGTCAGCGTTAAGGTGACGGAAGACAACGACGGCAAATACACCGTTTCGCTGGAGAGCGGTCAACCTCTGGTCAGCGGTAAAATCGCCGGAACGATGAAGACAGGCAGAGATGCCAACGGCAATCCCACGTTGAATTTGAAGTTCACTAACAGTGAATTCTCACTCAACCCGGCGGCCGGTAGCCAGATGAGCGCACTGTACCATTACGAAACCACGACGCTCAAACAGATGCAAGACTCGGTGCAGGGGATGGCAGAAGCGATAGCGACATTGTTTAACAATCAGTTGGCTCAGGGTTACGATCTCAACGGCAATATCGGCAAGCCTTTATTTATCTTCGATCCAACCGATCCGACCAGCATATTAAAGGTGGCTGACATTACGCCCGATGAGCTGGCACTCTCCAGCGCCGCTGATGAACCCGGAAACGGTGGCAACCTGGAAAAATTGATTGAACTGAAAAACCAGAAAATCACTATTCCAGGGCTGGGCAATATGAGCCTGAGTGAAGGGGCGGCGTCAATTATATCAAGCATTGGTATTACCAGCCGTCAGAATAAAATTGAAATGGAGGCGGCAGTAAAAGTCCTTGAGGAAGCACAAAACCAGCGGGATAACCTCAGCGCCGTCAACCAGGACGAAGAAGCGATGAATTTACAGATTTATATGCAGTCCTATCAGGCCAATTTGAAGGTCATCGCCACCGGGAATCAGATTTTCAGCGATTTGCTGAGTGTTTTTTAAGCAGCACCAGGGGAACTAAACCATGCGAATGAGTAGCCTGTATCATACCAATGCCATGCTTACGCATATCGGGGCAAACAGCACCCAAATCAATAAACTGATGGAACAGTTGTCCACCTTAAAACGTGTCAACGTGCCTTCTGATGATCCGGTAGCGGCCTGCCGTCTGGTTCAGATGAATCGTGAACAATCGGCCATTAAACAATATCAAGACAATATATCCGTTTTAAGAAACTCGCTGGGGGTACAAGAAGCGCAGATCACCACAATGGACCATCAGTTGCAGGAGATCAAAACAAAGCTGCTGGCAGCCAATAACAGCTCGCATAGCTCGCAGGATATGTCAGGTTTTGGAACAGAGCTGGCATCAATGCTGGAAATGCTGGTACAAACCGCTAACGCCAAGAATGAAAGTGGAGGCTACCTCTTCTCTGGTACCAAAACGACAACCACCCCAGTTCAATTAGATAACGACGGTAATTATGTGTTCGCTGGCAATGATCAGGGCCGTGCAACCAGCGTCGCCAATGGCGTGAGCATCCAGGAAAACGTCAATCTGGCCTATACGCTGTCCTCTGCCGGGAACGACCTTGAGCTATTAAACAAGCTGAAAGAGCTCAGCCAAAAGATGCAGGACCCGGAGCTGACGTTTACAGATTACAACGCCGAAATTACTGCCATGCTGGATAAGGTACAACATGCCAACGACCAGGTTGCAGCCATCTACACCGATATTGGCGGGCGCCAGAACCGGCTATCGTTGCTGGAAGATGCGCATGTTGATATCAATATTGCTAACGCTGATGTGATCCGCGACCTTTCGGAAACCGACCAACTGACAGCCACCACCAATCTGCAACTGTATATTCAATCTGTACAGATTACCAATAAGGCATACAGCATGATAAGCCAGCTCAACCTCTTTAGTCAGATGTAACCACGATGCAGGTAGGTTTAAAAACAACAACGGGTCAAACGCGCTCTGCGATGGTTCGCGGAGGCGTTAATGCGGCCCAAACAGTGAACCGCGTTGCCACGCCAGATGTCGTTGCAACGCGCAACTCTTTCCCTGAAGCGGCATTACTCTCACGCAGGCCTCTTCGCTATAACGTTCAGCTTAATCAGCAACTCACCGTTGTGCAGCAGGCTGATGATTATCTGGCGCAAACGGAAACCCGATTGCTACAGATTCGTCACACGTTCCGCCAGGAAAACGCGCCAGAACCGTTTATAGCACTGAAAAAACATCTCGATCGCCGTACCGAAATAGCAGGCAATGCCATCGATCGCCATTTCACCGTCTGCCTGCAACAAAAAAACAGCGTCAATTTCACCCTACCCGGTATGGAAAAACTGCTCTCAGATCCCGGCGGAGAGCTGCTGATTTTTGCATTGGAAGGAAAGCCACGTGAGTTGGCCGCAGTCGCATTGCCAGACGAAGTCTCGCCACTTCAGACCCTAATGCATCTTAACCTTGGGCTGGGCCGCTTTGGCATTCATGCTCAACAGACCCCTGGCGGGCAACTGAACTTCAGTGTTACAGAGTCTGACTGGGATCGTATTCGCCAGCAATTAACCGTATGCGGGCAGGGCCATCACTTTCCCTCTGATGCGTTTACGTTGCTGGTACCGCAGGCAGAAACCGCCGCCAGTGATATTATCGCGCAGCTCGCTCAGGGGCGTGAGCGTGGCGATCAGGCAAAACTACAATCCACGCTGAATCACATCACCACCCAGCGCAGCCTGTTACGCCAGCAGCAGGATCGTGTCGCTTCCCGTATCAAGGATATGAATACGATGTTTAGCGACAAACAGGCGTTAGCGACCTCTCAAGCTCTGGGAGACATGCTGGGCAACTGTGCGGCAAACTACCCAGTCTTATCCGCAGCCCTGGGGGCGCAGGCAAACCTCAAACCTTCCACGGTAAAAAATCTTTTGCAATAGAGTAACATACGCGGATATGCTGATAAATCAGCCTATCCGTTTATCATTATCACGCTGTATCGGGTAAAACAGAGCACTGGGGATGTTGGTAAACATATCCCCTCTTACTAATGTTGAGATCTTGTTTAAGTAATGAATATTATCCCGTTTGGCCCTAAAACCAACCTATTGGCATTATTTGATAAAAGCTTTGCGCTAAACCTACCGTATGTCAGCTGATTTAAAAAACCATCCATGATCAAGTTCTGCTTTGGAGTACGGTAATAAATAGGCGTAAGATAGAAACCAAGCTTGCTATCACCCATATTGATACGTGTTAACTTACCTTTGAACAAAAATTCAGGTTGATCTGGGTTGATAACCGTCGTGATTATTGTTCCTTGGGTACTTTCCAAATCTAAATTGTAAACTTCGTATTGGCTAGAGATCAGATCGTAGAAACCCAGTTGGGCTTTCAGGTCAAAATTGGTTTTCAGTACCGGAGATGCTGGATAAATCAAATTCCATACGACAAAAAAAGCAACACAATTAAGAATTAATAACAGCACTGTAATGATGTTACTCTTTTGTTTCGCAAGTCGAGAGCTCATTAATTTTCCTCCCTGTTTCATTTTTTATCAAATTGCTGAGAAGTGATTGAACAATACGCCAGTGATAAATAGTCATAACAAGAGTTTTTTGGTCGCAATCATTACTGAGTTTGAATGTGGCATTGAGCGTCTGACCTTCACTCATAAAATAAATATCCATAGTGATTTTTTCCATTTTAAGTTGTTCATTCAAAGTATAAAAAGTATCTTTCAAGCGATTGTAGACATAGCTCTTTCCCCATGAGGGATTATCTTTATAGTCAATCGCATAGAGCCGGATATTACTGTAGACGTTATCCTGAATCTCTTTAACTATCAGCGGATCCTCACGGTGATGTTTCACTAACCAGAACATGATCGCGATACTACAAAGAGCGGTTAGCAGGAGAAGCAGAAAGAAAATAATTCGTTGTTGAAGCACATGCACTGCTGTGGAGGTGGGAAGCAATGCTATTTCATGATCAATTAATTCGCTGGGAGGACACTGTTTTCCCCCTTCCATCAAACATTCAGACAAGCTCCCATCACCATAAAAAGCCTTATCTATCAGTGATTCAAAGGAATTCTCACTACCAAATTCACCGTTATCCTCCTCTTCTTTCTCAACGTAGTGACAATATTCTGGTTCCAGTAAATAGCCTTTTTTGGGGATGGTTTTTATGATTTTCTGCTGCTTGCCATCATCTTCCAAGGCAACTCGTAATGCATGTATAGCATTCGGTAAGCTATTATTACCAATAATTCTCCCTTCCCAAACAAGGCTGGTCAATTCATCTTTAGTAATGAGCCTCCCGGCTTCTCTTGCAAGAACATCCAGAAGTTTAAGTTGATATTCGCCCAGTCTCTTATGTTCTCCCGTGGTTAAATGAAGAATTGTTCCAGAAGGAATATCAATTAACCAGTTATTTACGAAACTATAACGTTTATTCATTTACAAACCTGTTAATAAAACAATTGAGGAATGAGATGCTGAAATGCTAAACTATAGTGTTAAACAGTTAAATGTTAGTTAACCCCTTCGGAGATAATCTGTAGGTATTAACTAGATATTTCTGAATGAAATAAAGTGTTACTCTTTTCTCTACGGAGAGAAGAGTATAATTTTATATTATACCAACAAAGAAATTCTATCCTTACGCAATTATAGAGCGAGGTGCAATATTTAGTTCTATAAAATTTCTAACTATTAAAAAAGATTAGCTCCACTCTGCCAATTTACTATCGAGACAAATTGAAAATGATAACGGAATGTTACCATGAGATTCAAGTAAAAGTAAACAGGATATCTATAAAAACAGATAATAACAAGAATACCAAGTTTTAGAATTTAGAACGTCAAAATTTAATCGATTAAAAAACAATCATTTATTCTGCACGAAATGCGATATATCTCAGTTAATAGTTAAGAGTGTAAAAAAACAAATTTTAGATTTAATTCCTGCGTGTAATGTGTCGATTTATTTGATTACCACTTGAGGTGGCTCTGATGGTCAGAGTCTTAAATCATTAGGAGAATCGTTAAATGACAATTTCTATGTTTACTAATAGCCCGGCAATGGCTGCGACTAACGCCCTGAACAAATCCAGCCATTTTTTATCAATTGCAACAGAGCGTCTGGCAACGGGTAAACGCATCAACTCTGCCGCTGACGATGCTGCGGGTTTGCAGATTGCCACTCGCCTGAACAGCCAAGCCAGCGGTATGGGTGTTGCTTTACGCAACGTTACGGATGGCACCGCTCTGTTACAAACGGCTGAAGGTTCTTTCGATGAATTGACCAACATCGCCACTCGCATGCTCAATTTGGCGACGCAGGCAGCGAACGGCACAAACTCCGATAAAGACCGTGAAGCGATTAATTCTGAACTGAACGATCTGAACTCAGAAATCATGAACATTGTCAATAACTCCGCATTCGCAGGCGACAAACTGTTCGGTGCAAGCGGCAAATTTGGTAGCGGCCCAGTTAGCTTCCAGATCGGTGCATCTGCTGAAGAGAAGATGGAACTTGATCTGTCTGCACTGCTGAAAGGTGACGCAACGTCTATCATTAATGGCAGTGGCACTCTCACTGATATAGCCAGTGGTAGCTTCATGGGTGCCAGTAGTGGTCAGTTCGACCTGAAAGATGAAGCCACCGCGCGTGACCTGATCACTGCGGTAAAAAAATCAATGGATTCAATCGGTGAGGTTCGTTCTAAGCTGGGGGCATCAATTAACCGTCTGGGCCACACTGCCAACAACCTCAATAACATGAAAGACAACACTAACGTTGCGCTAGGTAACATCCGCGATGCAGATATGGCCGAAGAAACGTCAACGATGACCCGTCACCAGCTATTGTCTCAGACCAGTACGATGATGCTGAAACAGGCCAACTCTTTACCTGGCATCGCAATAAGCCTGCTCGGGTAATTTATCCACTTGAAATGATAACCAAACAAACATCGCTTTAGTGTGGTGTTTGTTTTTCCGGCCCCATTTTTTTCTGATGAAAAAACGGAAACAAAACTTCCCCATAATTAATTAATCGTCTGTTTTAAAACACTTTTTAAAAGTGGCACGCCTATTGCATTTAAGCAGAACTGATATTTATGGCGGACATGCCTGGGAGAAACTCATTATGTCTGGTTTAAGCAGCTTAGATCCGCAAAGCATTGCCAACGCTCTGGCGACTTATGATATCACCTCAATACAGACGGTGATTAAAAGACAGTCGGATACCCTGGCTGCCCAGCGTAAAGCATTAACGACTCTGCGTACCGCTTTAACCGATTTTCGGACCGCCATTAATGGCATGAATACGGCCAGCAGTACGGTGCTGAAGAACATCGCCTCAATGAATCAGGAGGGGATCGCGACCATTTCCGCCAGCACATCCGCGAGTAAAGGCACCTACACCCTGAATATCAAGCAAATCGCCTCAGCCCACCAATTTAGCCTTGAGTCGCTGACGGATGAACAGGTTAAAAATGCCTCTGGTGTCCTGAAACTGACTATCGATGGTGAAAGCATCGACGTGGATATGGACGAGGTGGACAACCTGGCCGAGCTGGCCAATGCGATTAACAAACAGGAGTTCGCCGAAGACAGCACCGGCTCCACGCAGAAAAAAGGCATTACCGCTTCTCGAATTCAGGTCGATGGCCAAGTCAAACTGATGCTGAGCAGCAACCAAACAGGCGCCCAAAACGCTATCTCAATTGATGCTTCCCTCCTGAATGATCCAACGATTTTCGACGATCGGGAAACCATTTCAAGCGCAAAAGACGCCATATTTTCCTTGGGCGAATCAGCTAAAGAGTACACCAATGCTTCAAATACTCTGGATAAGGTGATCGAAGGCGTCACCATCAATCTACAAACGGTTACTGAGAAAGATAAGCCTCTTATTATCAATGTCGATACCGACACTGACGGTACTAAAGAGCAGGTCCAGGCGTTTATTACCGCCTATAACGCCCTAAAAGATCAACTGGCCGCGATTACGCATAGCGGTACTGGTGATAACGATCGTGGTGCATTTGCTGGCGATGCTACGGTGTCGTCACTCAGTACAGAATTGAGTGGCCTGCTATATGGCGTATTTGGCGATCAGGATCTGACCCAATTTGGCATTACAACCAATAAAGACGGCAAGCTCACGCTGGATAGTGAAAAATTTGAGAAGCAGTTGAAAAACGATCCGCAGTCTGTCACCCAGTTCTTCAATGGTAAAGATGGCATGCTGCAAGCAATAGATAACTCCTTCAACAAATATCTCAGCAGTACCACTGGTCTGCTCAAAGGACGCCAGGAAACCTTCGATCGCCAGCAAAAAGATATCGACGCCAAAACAGAAAAAATGAATACGCGGTTTGAAACAGCCTATAACCGCTATCTCAAGATGTTTACTGCCCTACAGAAAACCATAACGCAAATGGAAAATACCATGAGCATATTTAGTCTGCTTTAAAAAGAGGCTTGTCTTCTATGTACAGTAACGAACAGGAGGGCTTCGGCCCTTATCAACAGTACGATCTCGCTATACAGGTTGCAGCCGCTAGCCCGCATCAGCTAGTGCTCATACTCTTTAACGGCCTGATGGAAGAATTGATACGTGTGAAGGGGCATATCAAAGCCCGTCGCTATGAGCACAAAGCTCAGGGCATTAACAAGTGTATTGATATTCTCAACGTCCTTTCCAGTGCATTGGACTATGAAAAAGGCGGCCAATTGGCACACAACCTGGCGAACCTTTACGACTACTGTGTTTATCGCCTGTATGACGGCAGCAACAAGCTCTCGGTTGAGCTGATAGAAGAAGTGGAATCCATCGTCGGTAATATCCACGAAGGATGGAGCAATATGGGGAATGCAGCATGAATACGACAAAAACACTCCTTGCTCTGATGCAGACCATGAAGCAATCAGCATCAGTTCATGACTGGCACGCAGTCCAAAAAAACGACGCGCAAATCGCCACCGTTTTGACCGCGCTAACAGGCCAAAAATTGGACGAAACAGAACTGAACATGCTGGGCAAGCTACAACAGGCCCACCAGCAAATCCTGCATTACTGCCAAAATCAAAGAGACATTCTGGCAGAAAAAATGTCGCATGCGGTACAGCATCGTGAAGGGGCCACGGCCTATGCGGCATTCATGAGCTCAGAAGAGTTGGGGTAATACAATGTTAAATCTATCACAGGGTATGGGGTTCACCCTCGACGTGCAGACGAGCGGAGATACCGATATCCCGGCAATATCACCCGCTTCACAGATGATAACGCAGAAAGAAAATAAAGATGAATTTCTCAATATTATTAATATGTTATTGGGTGAACAAGATGTTCCATTGCCGCCTTCTGAAACAGATAGCGATATTGAAGAGCATAAAAAAGATCTGCCAGAGAGCATGTCACAAAATAACCCTCTGCCCATATTGCAGCCGCAAACGGTTACCCCGCAGCCGCTGCTTCAGGCATTGCTGATAGCTGCCGATACCCAGCAAAGTTCAGCATATGCAATAGACAAGGGACCCGCCCCTTCTCTCAACCTGGAGGCGGCACAGCCACCTCAACTTCAGCAGTTAACGCTGGATAAAAACCAACCACCCGTTACGTCTCAGGAGTTAACTCCCCTGCTGAAAGTGGTCAATACGCCGACGCCTTCCGTTGAGATACAGCCCGTGGCTCGGCAGGATGCTGCCTTAGCGACGCCCAATGCATCACTAAAGCTGAACGTTAATGACGCCAACTGGGCACAACAGCTGCAAAATGCATTGGGAGAACGCCTGCAAATGCAGGTCAGGGAGCAAACTCAGCATGCGACGATACGTCTTGATCCGCCGGAGATGGGCAAGCTCAATATTTCGCTGCATATCGAGAATGGCCGTATGCAGGTTCAGCTCAACGCCAGCCATGCCGATGTATACCGGGCATTGCAGCAAACCAGTAATGAACTCCGGCAGTCTCTGATGGAACAAAATTTTGTACAAGTCAATGTACAGGTGTCGTCTCAATCAAGGCAGCAGCAAGGAAAGGACGCACCCTATCCAGAGCAACAAACTGTTTTAGCGGGGGAAAAAATCGCATCTGATGAACATCAATCCAACCGCGGTAACGACGATTCCGTTTTGATGACAATTTAATGAGTAACTATAGATGAATGTGAGAGGTTTTTTTTTCTGGGGTGCTATTGCCTTGGTGATTTCGATATCTGCCGCCGCGTTCACACTGGCTGGTTCGCAATTGCTTAAAGTCGACGAAAAGACAGGAAAGAACAATTTTACCAAGTTATTTAAATCCAGCGCAAAGCAAAAGGTGGAGTTTGTCGTTTTCTCGGACATGATATTTACGCTTAAGGGAGAGGGGAGTGAAGAGCATTATTTATTACTTGAGTTAAGCCTGGTGACCAATGATCTGAAGAAAGCAAAAATCGTGGATGATATGAATCCGGTTATCCGCGGTGCTACGGTAACGGCTCTGTCAAATATGAGCTACAACAATATTCGTATGATGAGTGTTCAAGAGCTTAGTGAAAAATTAAAGCAAGCCTATTCGGATACATTTAAAAATCTCAATGTACCCATTCCTTTTGACGATGTGATCATCAGCAAGATGGTTTATCAATAAAATATAAGCAGTAATGCAAACAATGGACTTTATTCTCAGCGAAGAACTCAGTCAGCTCGATGAAGTGCGCTATATCAATGACTATTTACCGTTGGTTAACAAAGTGGTGAAACAGCTGATATACCAAACCAGTAGCGTTATGGATAAAGATGATATGGAGCAAATTGCATTGATGGGATTACTCACCGCACTGCGCCGCTATGGAGCACCAGATGAACATTTTGCGGCCTATGCCGTAAAACGTATCCGTGGTGCGCTGTTGGATGAACTACGCCAGTTGGATTGGCGCCCCCGCCGTTTGCGGCAAAAGACGCACAAGCTTAACGACGCTATCAGGGAAATTGCCCGCAAGCTTGGGAGAACCCCGTCGTTCGAAGATTTACAGAGCCATCTTTCCATTACTGCCGATGAATATCAGGAGTATATATTGTTGGATAGCGCCAAATCGCTGGAAAGTCTGGATGATATTTTAGGGAATGACCTCCATACAGAAGCGCTCGATAGCAGGCATCTTGAAGAAGAGATGATTATCAGCCGCACGCTGGGAAGTGCCCTGGCTATTCTTGACAAGCGTGAACAACTCATTCTTGCACTTTATTATCAGCATGAAATGAGTCTTAAAGAGATAGCACTGACCCTCGATCTTACCGAGGCGAGGATCTGCCAGCTCAATAAGAAAATCGTGCAAAAAATTCAGTGTTTTTTCGAAAAGTGAACTTATTATGCAAAAAGTCTTTGGTGTCATTATTGTTATGGTCTGTGTTGTTGGCGGATTTCTGATGTCAGGAGGAAATATTGCTTCTTTCTGGCAACCCGGCGAAATAATTATTATTTTAGGTTCGGGCCTTGGTGCAATGGTTCTTGCTAATCCTCGCCCCGTTTTAAAAGAAATGTTTCGTCAATTTAAAAGCTGCATGCAGAAAGATGAATATACCGATGAATATCAGCGCCAATTACTTATTCTGCTTTATGAACTACTGGAACTGGTGCAGAGCGGAGGTCTCAAAGTGCTTGATGAGCATATTGAGGAACCGCACAACAGTTCTCTTTTCCAAAGATACCCATTAATTCTGCGCGACGAAGCGCTCATCACCTTTATTTCAGATAACTTCCGCCTGATGGCTATGGGCAAAATTAATGCTCATGAATTGGAAGGTATTCTTGAGCAAGAACTGGTGGCGATGGAGGAAAATCTTTTACAACCTTCGCGCTCACTGCAACGCACGGCGGAAGCCATGCCAGGTTTTGGGATCTGTGCGGCAGTACTTGGGATCATTATCACCATGCAATCTATTGATGGTTCCATTGCCATCATTGGCGTGAAAGTGGCCGCAGCGCTGGTAGGAACCTTCCTGGGAGTTTTCTTCTGCTACTGCTTAATGGATCCGGTGTCGAATGCCATGGAACAACGTACTAAAAATCTACTTTCGGTTCTAGAGTGCGTGCGTACCGTGCTGGTTAACCATGCAGCGGGAAAACCTACGCTGCTGGCGGTGGATGCCGGTCGTAAAATGTTACCTATGGCATCCAAACCCACGTTTGCAACACTGGATGGCTGGGTCGCTGAGATGATGGGTGAAGAGTGATGGTCAGGGGTCATACGAAAGAACACACCACAATCATCAAACGTTCCGCGCGTAAGGGTCATGATGCTATTCATGGGGGTGCCTGGAAAGTCGCTTTCGCCGATTTCACCTTGGCACTGATGGCGCTATTCATGGTGTTGTGGATTATGGGCAGCGTGACGGAAGCGGAGCGTCAGCAGGTCGTCATGACGCTTCGGGGAGAGAACATTTTCACAGGGCACACCCCCCGCCCCATCACACAGCCAGATAAGAGCGGGAAAATTGCAGTGTTAAAAAACGACGATCGCGCCAAGAAATCCGATGCTGACTCTACGAAGCAGAATGCAGCGAATAATACACTGACAAAACTTGAAGAGCAGGCCAAAAAAAATGAAAGCCTGGAAGAAGTGAATCTTCGTTCCAGGAAAGAGATCGAAGAGCTGGCTCGAGTCATTATGAAAATTACATCGGCATATGATGCCCAGTCTAATCTTCATCTGGAAATTGTGCCTCAAGGCCTGCGCATTCTGATTACGGATGATAAAGAACGTGAAATGTTCCAGCGGAGCAGCTCAACCCTGACACCCTTTTTTAACCGTCTCCTGAGTGAGTTTGCACCAGCGCTTAATAAAATTGACAACAAAATCACCATTACCGGCCATACCGATGCGACACGTTTTCGCGATCAGGATCGCTACGACAATTGGGATCTTTCAGGCCAGCGCGCAATGCAGGCCCGCCGCGTATTAACCAACAACGGTCTGGATCCTGAGCAAATTCTACAAGTCGGAGGGATGGCAGATAAGGTGCTGTTTACGCCTGAACAGCCGCTCGGTTCCGCCAACCGTCGAATTGAAATCATGGTGTTGACCAACGCCGCCAGCGAATCGCTTTATCAGTATTTTGGCCACCACGGTGAAAAGATCATTGAACCGCTAGCGGAAAAAATTCCCAGTAGCAATTAAGGAACGATTTCAACGTTGTGAAAAGTTTCTTCCAGTTTATCGGGCGTAAAAACCCCCAATACCCAGCACAGGTAGTTTTAGCCATGGCGATGCTGGCATCCTGCTTTGTCAGCGAGGCTAAAACGAAATCACTCACCAAGCAGGACAAGGCAGCGGCAGAACGGCGAATAAATCATGAAAAATTGATGCTTAAAGCACGAAAACGTTTATCGACGGTCCCCATCACACCCGTACAGAAAGAGCGTGAAGCAGAAAAAAAGCAGGCTGAGCGTTTACGAAATCATGAAAAACTGGCTATGCATGCACGCAGGAAACCAGGGCACCTGAGCCGCTCTCAGGCGCTTTGGAAAGGAACACAAGAAGAAAAACGGCTGGAGCAGCTAACTCCCAAGCTTGAAACTTCATTAGAGGCCGTGATTGCTCGGCTGAAAAAGCAGATCGGCAAACCTTATGTCTGGGGTGGGCAGTCACCCAGTGAAGGTTTTGATTGCAGCGGACTGGTGTATTACGCCTATAACCACGTGCTCAATCGTAAACTACCACGTACAACTAACGAGATGTACCAGGACCAACGCCTGAAACCTGTTCGGCAGAATAAGTTACAAAGCGGCGATCTGATCTTCTTCAATATTAACGCGCACCCCGGCGCTTATGCCGATCACGTTGGCGTCTATTTAGGTAGTGGCAAATTTATTGAAGCCCCTCGTACCGGGTTAAATGTCCAAATCAGTGAACTGAATAACGATTACTGGCAGAAACGTTACCTTGGTAGTCGCCGTATTCTTACTCATGATGCCGTTTTGTAAATATTCCATAGAGTATGGCCAACAGCCCTCCAAGCCCCCCGCTGATTTCCACTCAAAATTTATCGCCGTAGGATATTATCATGAGAAATGACTTGGTCTGGTGGAGCCTAACCGAATCGCCGTTTTTAGCATTACTGCTGCCTATAGGGATCACCGCTATTCTGGTAGCATGCCTGGTGCTCTTGTTGAGTAAAAAGATCTATATATTTAGCTCAGTATGCCTGCTGCTGATTGGCGGGGTTATGCTTTCTTTATCTTTTTTATTGAATCTCACCATACAGTGATCTGCTGTAGACAATTCATAAAGTCACCAATACCATAATTTTTCTGACGCTGTTCAATACATGCCACTGATATATAGCCTGGTCTATATAAAATATATCCCAAATAATTCGAGTGGCTTGTCAGCGGCAAACGGGTGACAAATGAGTCGTAGACTCATTTGAACAGCACTGGTGCTGCCCCATAGGGAAAGCCTCAGCATGAGGCTCATAATCAACCAGGCGACGAGAATATCTCTTTCGCCCAGCCTCCAAACCTGCAAAAAAATATCTTCCCAACATTTTCTGTAATCAGGAGAAGGGACGCATTTTGCTGTCTGGCTTCTTCAGCAGAAAGTTTAATGAAGGAAGCCCCAGCTTATGCAACGCAGAGCGTTTCTGGGAACTGACCGTTTTATAATGAACACGCCGCTTCTTCGCGATATCCAGAGCCGATACCCCCTTCAGCAGTGAATCCAGCACGTTCAATTCCTGTGGAGATAAAGGAGACGCCAACGATGAAGAAGACGCCATATTATCAGAACACTGCAAACAGGCCATCAGGTGGGAACGTACCGTATCAAGAGGTGCAGCATTATCCAGTACAGCATAGACATTTTTCACTCTGGAAAAATACGTGATTAATGGTGCCGTTAAGTACTTTGGAACCATAATGATGACCTTGGATTTAGGAGAGAAGCGATGCAATTCGTCAACAAAAAAACGCAGAAGCTCACTGAGATTCCTGGCATTGGCATGTAACTCCAAAATGAAAAGGTCAATCTTTAAATACCGCAACACCTCTCCTGTAGGAGGCCTGTTCCCCGATTCAATCACTTTGCAAATCTGGTTGTGATGCTGCCACTCACCCAGCAGCAACCGCAGCCCTGCCCGAGTTCCCACACAGGAGTGTTGTAGAAAAATATTCAATATATTCGCCCTCATTTTTTCAGGAAAAAACCACCTATTGCCGCCCAAAAGGAACGCATAAATTCAGTAGGGGGGTATAAGAATCTTCCATGAAAAAAAAGTAATCTGTGATCGTCGAACTTATTGCCGAATATATTCAAAAGTGCGCCTAACTTATTCATTATTAATGAATGTCATTATTTGCAAAGAATAGATGTTTGACATTATTTGGGAAGCTGGGGTTAATTACCAAAGATACCTGGTTACAATAAATTAACTATAATAAAACATTCCCGCACTATCACATTCCTGATTAACCTTGTAAGAGGATAGTATTCATCACTAATAAAAATATGAAAAGACATTTCATAAATAAAATATAAATTTAGAATTATCGACCTTTATTACCCCAAAAAAACACAATGAAAAGCATATATCACTAAATATTTTATAAAAACAGATTATAAATCCAATTAACAACAAATTAACGACATTTAAGATCGTTTTTTTGACTTTTATCAACATATAAAACTTGCAAATGAATTCATGTGGAATATAATCAAGACCAATAGTAATAATCGGAATAATCTTTGTTTGTAATGGCACAATACTCCATGTGATGAGTTGTTATCTTTACTCACATTGCGACATCCCCGAATTCAAGATTCATGGCCCATCACTATTTGATGACTCATTCGCCATCATATTTATCGACAGGACGTCACGAAGCAGCATGCTGTTTTAGCATGCTGAGTGTTGTCTCTTGCACATCAAAAGACACTACTCGCTTTTTAATATAAGCATTAAATGCTTTGTAAATATTTAAACATCCTTTGTTTTAAATCGGTGCTGAAATGCCTGTGTTTGTAGGAATGTGTCAATGATAAAACCCGTCCGACTTTCTGTTATTGCATCACTACTTGCAGGGAGTGGTCTTTTCCCTCTCGGGCTCCTGTTTGCCTCCGGGCTCACCGAGGAAGCGGAAACACGCCGCTACACGGTCGAAAACCGCACCCGTCTTTATTCGCTTGCCCTGCAAAGCGGCCTGACCGTTGCCGAGTTGCGGGTGCTGAACAAAGGGGCGCTGGGCCAGCGGGAAGTCCTTGAAGCAGGCGAAAGTCTGCTCTTGCCCGCCAAATCGCCACTGTTCCCCACCGTTCCCCGTACTGGTGAAGCCTTGGCCAGCAATCTGCCCGAACTGGGGATGGGGAACACCCTGGTGCTGGAAACTGACCCGGCCACCATGAAACTGGCCGGAACCGCACAGACTATCGGTGGACAGAACTGGAACGGCCTGAGCGGTGACCAGGTAAAAAATCAGGCGGAGAACTGGGCAAAAAGTCAGGCTAAAACGCAGGTAATTGATCCGCTACAGCAACAGGCGCAGAACCTGCTAGGAAAGTTTGGTAAGGCACAGGTCAATATTGCCGTAGACGACAAGGGGGACTTCAGTAAAAGCACCTTATCCCTGTTTACCCCTTGGTATGAAAACGATGCCATGGTGGCATTTTCCCAGGTCGGCATCCATGACCAGGATAGCCGCACCATCGGTAACGTTGGCACCGGCCTGCGTTGGGAACAGGGCCGTTGGCTCTACGGCTACAATGCCTTCCTTGACCAGGATTTCAGCCGCAGCCACAGCCGTCTGGGGTTGGGCGCAGAGTTGTGGACTGATGCGCTCAGACTGGCGGCTAACTATTACCACCCGCTTTCCGGTTGGAAAAACTCACGGGATTTTGACGACTACGAGGAACGCCCGGCAAAGGGTTTTGATGTCCGTTTGCAGGGTTACCTGCCTGCCTATCCACATTTAGGGGCCTCCGCTATCTATGAACAGTATTACGGGGATGACGTCGCCCTGTTTGGCAAGGAGCATCTCCAGAAAGATCCAAGAGCCGTCACGCTAGGAGTGGATTACACCCCATTCCCGTTGGCGACGTTGAAGGCCAGTCACAAGGAAGGGCAACAGGGGAAGAGTGAAACCAAGCTTGACCTACAGATGAACTACCAGATAGGTACTCCTCTAAGCAAACAGCTTGACCCAAGCAACGTAGCAGCCATGCGCACTCTGCTAGGCAGTCGTTACGACCGGGTTGATCGTAACTACGACATCGTTCTGGAATACCGGGAAAAAAAAGGACTGTTAACGCTTGATCTGGCCGCCGTCCCGCACACTCTGCTGGAAGGGGATGTGCATGTTATGCAGCCCTTGGTCAAAGGCAAATACCGGATAACCGGCGTGACCTGGCACGGTGATATCGCCCCGCTGTCTCTGCTGGCTACCGCAGGGGTAGATAATCCTCAAGGCTGGCAAATCACTCTCCCAACCTGGGATTCGGCACCTGCGGCGACAAACCGCTACCAGTTATCTCTCACCCTGGTAGATGAAAAAGGGCACCAGGCCACCTCAAACCCGGTGGATATTCAGGTAGGGCAACAACGTCAGGGCCAGTTAGCGCTGGAGAGTACCGGCAGCGCCCCGGCGTCCGGCCAGCCTGAGGATGCCATTTTGCTGGCCTCTCATCTCAAAGATCATCAGGGGCAGCCCGTCAATGACCCGCAGTTGCAGGTGAACTGGCGGGTAACCGAAGCGACAAGCGGGGCGAATGTCTCCTGGGCGGCCCCCGGGGAAAGTTGTCCAGTGGACGCCCAGGGTCTACCGCAGCCCTGCCTCCAGATGGTGCGAATGCAAAGCGAAGAGCGCAATGGCATCACCCACTACGTGACCGAACTGGTCAGTACCCTGCCCGGCTCCTTTCTGATTCGGGCTGACCTGGGGAGCTACGGTGAAACCACCCCCCAGACGATCACCTTCAATGCCGATGGTGCCCGTTGGGTGGACAGGGCGGAAATTCAGGATCCGCAGGGACAAGATCTGCTGAGCAGCGGAGCTTCCCCGCAAGTCGGCGTGACCTACACGGTGAAGCTATTTAATGCCGACAACACCGATATCACCGCCACCATTCCGGCCTCGGAGCTGCACTGGTTACTGGACGGTGCCAACACGGCAGGCTGCGCCATCACGCTGAACGACCATGATACCGGGGTGACGGGCTACCAGTTTACGCCACGTACCAACGGCAGCAGCAACAGCGGTGTGGCCTGTGGAGACCAGGGGTTTGGTCTGAAGGTGAGCTGGTAGAGCCGGCATATACACAGCACGAGCTCCTGCACCAGTGAGAAGTCATCATTCAGGCACATTTATCTGATAAAGCAAAGGATGAAAATAAAGAACGTGAAGAGGCATTTTACGACCACCCGATTAACGTTTGCGCTGGCCGCCTGGGCCAGTTCGATCGGCCTGCTTCAGGCAGCCAGCACACCCGCCACCGCACCGATACAAGGTCATGCACCGGTATTGAGTGCACCATCCAACGGGGCGAAGGGAACAGTAGACTTCACGGGCACCTATGCAACCCCAGGAATACTGACCACCAGCGATACGCTGGTTATGACCTATACCTATAGCGACAGCGACGGGGATCTGGACAACTCCCTGACAACCGTAGTCTGGAGCTATGTTGACGCCCAGGGGCAGACGGTGACCATCCCCGCTATTAATGTTCCTGCCCCTGCTTTGGATGACCAAGGAACTTCCAGCATTATCATCCCTGCCGGCGCTACAGGCGCAGCAGCCATCAGCGTCACATTGCAGGAGTACGCGGCGACGGGTGTTCCCATCAGCGGTAACATCATTACCGTGTCTGACACCAGCGCAGGCGGTGGTACCGTCACCCCGCCAGGGCCGGTAGCACCGGGCAGCAATGTGGCTGCCGGTATCTTTCTACAGTCTGACAACCCGGGGGCCGGTAGCAGTGCAACCGATTATTCACGCACATCCACCTATCCACAGGTCGGGGCCACCTATGTCTTTCGAGCCTGGGATGATGTCAACGGTAACGGGGTATGGGAGGCAGGTGAAGCTGACCTGACGGCAACCCTGAACAGTATTCAATGGCAACTGGATGGCACCAATACATCAGCGAGCGGCAGCCCGACCACGCTACGCGATTACCCCATTACCGGCGCAACCACCGATACCTACCAGATCCCGGTCAACAGCCTATCCAGTTCAGGAGCCGTGCCAGGAGACCAGGGGTTCACTCTCAAAGTGGATTTTAACTAAAGCAGTGTGATTTTCAGGCTGCACGACGTACCCGATGCCGAATAACAGCATCTATATTGATGACCCACCAAGGAAACAGAGAATGATGTACAGTACAAAGACCTTCACACTGAAAAAATTGGTGCTGGCCCTGGCAATAGCAGGTTACGCCATGAACAGTGCTTATGCGGTCCTGACCAATCCCACCGGTACCATTCAGGGGCGCGCGCCGGTCTTGAGCGCACCGTCAAACAATGCTCCCCAAACTGTTGACCTGAGCAGCAACGCGGCAGGCGACAATTTGTCTACCGGGGACACCATTACCTTGAGTTATGCCTACGCTGACCTTGACGGAGATGCCGATAATTCCACCTCTCAGGTTCATTGGTATTATGTCAAAGAGGGTGTTGAGACAGAAATTACCGGGAGTATCCTCAATACGCCGGCCACGGAATCAACTCCCGGCACCAGCGTGCTGACCATCCCAGCCATAGCCTTAGGTGCTGAGGCGATAAAGGTGGTGATACAGGAATACTCGGCGTCAGGTGCTCCGAGAGCTGGCCAGACGATTACGGTTAACGATACCAGCGAGGGTGGTGGCGGCACCGTTACTCCGCCTGGCCCGATAATGCCGGGAGGAAACGTCACACCGGGTATCTACCTCAGCACTGACACGGCATTTGCCAACAACCTGATTGGCAGCGCAACCAATCTGAACGTGGGCGACACTTACGTGTTCAGACTGTGGGACAGCGCAGCGGCGGGGGCAACCGACCTGACCTCCAGCGTCAGCTACAATTGGCGTCTGGTGGGAACCAGTGCCACCACAAATACGACCGCCCCAGCAGAAGGGTTTGATACCCAGACCACAGATGGCAACTTTACCATCCCGGCCAATACCGACGGAACATTGCTGACAGGTTCTGCCGATGGCGTGCAGGGCTTTAGCCTGGCTGTGGATTACAACTAATCCCCAAGTCGCATCGTACTCTGAAGGCCATGTACAGGTTTTGTTGCCTGTGGCCTTCAAGAGACGCCGCCATCAACTGGTACAGAGCCTGCATTCCGTCAAACCAGGTTGATGACTGGCGTTTGAGAAGATCTCCAGCTATAGGAACGAACTGATGAGAAACACAGCGGCCCGCTCAAGGGATTACTGGCTGAAAATAATGGGAGGATTGCTGGCGCTGTTCTTATGGAACGGAGCAGGTTCAGCACTGGCGGTACTGAGTGGTAATACCGGGCAGATACACGGCAGTGCACCGACAGTGACGGGAGAGTTGTCTGTCTTAATCCCCTCATCAGGCGCTCCGGTAATAAATAATGACGTGGTGCCGTTGAAGGACCGTCCAGACGAATTCACGGTGTCATCGCAACTGAGCAATCTGGAGATGAATGATCAGGATGGCGATACCGGGCTGAACGCATGGGTTGACCTCTCTGAGGCTACCCTGCTCTGGAAGCGCAGCAATGGTATACCGCTGACTGCTGAAGAATTAGCCGCACCGCTGGGTAACTTTTTCTCTGCGGAGTCTCTGACAATCGAGGTCAGAGCCAATGTTACGGCAAGTAGTACAACGGGTCAGCCGCTCACGGCGGGGCCACAACCGTTTACGGCGAGCTATCAGGTGAACGTACCGGATTCAGCAGAACTCACCGTGGAGAACCTGACGGTAACTGTGGATTACGCCATGGCCAATGGTGCGGCCACTAACGAGGTACAGGCGAAGGTGACCGGTTTTACCGGCACCCCGCTGGAAGGGCAAACGGTGAGCTTTGTGGCGGATAACGAGGCCGAGATCACCACCGTGATTGGTACTACCGGGGCAGACGGTATTGCCAAGGCGACGCTGACCAGCATGAGCGTCGGGACCAGCAACGTCACAGCCACGGTCAACGGCAGTAGCCAGAGCGTAACAACCACCTTTGTTGCCCCTTATGCACTGACGGGCGTGTTGGTCAATGAGAAGACATTTGGTGTGACAGAGGGTTTCCCAAGCACAGGGTTTACCGGAGCAACATTTACGTTAGCCGTCTCAGATGAACCCGACCACTACACTTGGGATAACGGGGGCAGTACGTGGGTAAGTGTGGACAATAATGGTACAGTGACCTTTACAGCCACAGGTAATTCAGCACCCGTCACGATTACGGCAACCCCAAAGGCTGGGGGCGTACCACTGGCCTACACCTTCTCAGTAAACACCTGGTTTATCAATAACGGCACTACGACGATGAACTGGAGTAATGCTTCAACCTGGTGCCTGAATCAAGGGTTGGTTCAGCCAACAAGGACTGCTTTAAGCCAGGGTAACAACCTCCGGGGTATCGGCGCGCTCAGGTCGGAGTGGGGCAATATGGGAGTCGCTTATGGTAGCTCCGGTTTCAGCAGCAACAACTACTGGACGTCTGATAATTCGGGCGGTGCCTACTACTATATCGCCAACCTGGGCAGTGGTGATAGAGAGTTTGGTGCACACAGCGCCGTCTCCTATTCTGTTGTCTGTCAACAGAAATTTTAGTGTTTAGCTGTTAACCTTGGCTTTAATTGAGTGCTTGCCCGTACTTTGAAGTACGGGCTTTTCCGTGAAGCGGCAACAATGCGCATCTTTCAACCTCTGCACACCCACCTCAGTTGATTGCGAAACCAACAAAAGTAAGCCGCTCTTGATTCTTTTCGATTTATCAAAAAAACACCATAAAAATCATTTTTTATCATTTTAATGCCGTGGGTTATGGATACTTTCTTTAATAAAATTTTTTAATATCAATAAATTAAAATCACTCAATCGGGGTTGGCGGAAAAATAGCTAGCGGGCCACTGTAGCTTTAAACCGGTAAAAGCATGCAACAAGGCTGATGTAGGTAAATGCGGCTTGCAGCGTATTGGTGTGTAACTGTCTAGTTTTGTTGCTACGGTGTTTAAGGGATTTTGATGATGACTTGGTAGATGTTCTGTGTCATTTAATCAATAAAGTCGTAATTCGTCGTTAGACGATATTATCAATATAAAATAGAGAGCTGTAATCTTAGGTTTTTGATACCGCAGGCTAAAGTGATAATCTTTTTCTCTAGCATCGGTGTGAAACATGGAGAGTGTTATGACATGGATATATCAGCAAGGTACAGGACGACTATATAGAAATGGACGGTTGGTTGTTACAGGATATGCGGGAAAAGGAAATGGAAAGAATAATCCTGAAATGCAAAACGTCCAGATGGTCGGCCCGTTACCGCGTGGAACCTATTCAATCAGTGGTGCGCCCTTTCGACACCCAACAACGGGTGAATACTCAATACGGCTGGAACCGAGGTAACTCGATGAAGAAAATATTCTATGCGGCCTTGCTGCTGCTTCCGCTGTCAGGGTATGCAGCGGTAAATGACTGTCGGTCATGGCCCGAAAGCATGGCGGAAGTTTGGCTGAAAAATCAAAATATTGTGGATATTTCACAATTGGAAGAAGAAAAGACAGAGGTAACGCTTCTGGCCTCAGAAAAGAAAGGAAATGATATTTATACTCAGGTATTTCATTTCACTTTCCAGGATAAAAACGGGAAAAAATACGAGATAATCACTCAGAATGATGCATCAGAAGATGAGTGCTCGGCGAGTGAGGTCAATATATTTTTAATTTCGAAGAAAGAAGTTAACCACTGATTTAATAAGACGGGTTTATCCTTGACTCCATATAAAACCCTCCTTTTTATGCCTGCTTCATGCAGGCTTTTTTGCCTTACTGACCCGCCCCGAATAAGATTTACGTGATTACAGGTAATCGGCTTTAACCGGTTGGCACTGGAATTGCCGATCCGCCAGCGGGCAAACGGTTAACAGTGACCAGTTTGGCCAGTTATCACAACGGCTACCAGATACAGATAACGGTGCGTGAGGTAATTGGTAGCACTTACTCGTCAAATAGATAACGAATAGCCTCAATACCGAATTACGGGATGCGATGAACGAACACAAAGTCACCCAAAAAACACCATGATTACCCGCGCAAAATATCCCAGGCATATCCCTATAAAAACTAAAGGACTTACGTTTTTAGCGTAAGTCCTTATTTTGTTTGGTGGCCCCTGCTGGACTTGAACCAGCGACCAAGCGATTATGAGTCGCCTGCTCTAACCACTGAGCTAAGGGGCCAAGCGGCACGATTATACGGTAATCACGGGACGCAGGTCTACAGCCTTGAAATCATATGGTGTTTTTATGCTCAGTTATAGTGTGTTGTAATTACAGGCAGATTTTTCGATAACACCCCAGACAGGTGACTCATCCAGACGGGTTCTCCCGTTCTGGCTCAATTATCGGGCCCGGCAGGCCTTACGCCATTCAACAGGATTTCACCGTGAGAAAAGCGTTAAGAACCAAAATCATGCAGGTTTGCGATGATAAAATCAGCAAGAAGGGAAACAATGTCGGGGTGTCTTTCTATGCATTTTTTGCCAACAAAAATGATGACCCGGAATTACTGATGGAAGCTGCCAGTTGGTGGATTAAAGAGATGCGGTTGGATCACTTTGAAAAAGCGGTGAAAATAAAGGCGTTGATTGAATCGATGGGCGAATAACGCCCATCTTTTACCCACCGGCTTATTCCTGCTTGGCAGCCCTAGATCTACATTAACCCCAGATCGCGGGCGGTGTGATCCACGGCGCGTTTGGTTTTCTCCAAAAGCTCATCAATTTCACCGTGGCTCGCCACCAAAGCAGGCGCCATAATCATCCTCCCGGCCGTGGAGCGGATGATCACTCCTTCTTCAAAACCATAGGTCCGGCAGCGCCAGGTAATATCACTTTCGTTCGCAAAACGTTGGCGGCTGGCTTTATTCTCAGCAAATTGCAGCGCAGCCACCATGCCAGTGCCCTGAATCTCCCCGACTAAAGGATGCCCAGTAAACACCTCGCGCAGCCCCTTTTGCAGGTATGGCCCGATATCCTTTTTCACTCTGCCAACAATGGCCTCATCACGCAACGCCTTGATGTTCGCCAACGCGACAGCGGCAGCCACAGGGTGGCCCGAGTAAGTCAGCCCATGCGCAAACACCCCGCCTTTTTCTACCAAGGCTTCGGCCATCGTTTTGGACAGCACCAACCCGCCCATGGGGACATACCCCGATGTCAGCCCTTTGGCGATCGACAGCGTATCGGGTTCGAAACCGAAATGCTGGTGGGCAAACCATTCTCCCGTGCGGCCAAAACCACCAATGACTTCGTCCGCACACAGGAGTACATGATATTGGCGGCAGATCCGCTGTATCTCCGGCCAGTAGCTTTCCGGTGGGAAGATCATGCCTCCGGCCCCTTGGAAAGGCTCGGCAATAAATCCGGCAATATTCTCCGCCCCTAGCTCGAGAATTTTTTCCTCCAATTGCAGGGCACAACGGCGGCCAAATTCATCGGGCGTCATATTGCCATGGTGAGCATACCAATAAGGTTCATCAATATGGGCGATTTCCGGCAACATGCCACCCATCTCATGCATAAACTTCATCCCGCCCATAGCAGCACTGGCCAAGGTGGAACCGTGGTAACCATTCCAGCGGCCAATCATGATCCGCTTTTTCGGTTGCCCAACCACCTGCCAGTAGCGGCGCACCGTGCGGATCAGCACCTCATTAGCTTCAGAGCCTGAGTTGGTATAGATGGCATGGCTATAATGCTTCGGCAGCAGGCTGAACAGCATTTCTGATAATTCCACCACCGCCGGGTGCGTGGTGTGGAAAAACATATTGTAGTACGGCAGTTGTTGCATCTGCTGGGTCGCTGCGGCCACCAGATCTTCACGCCCATAGCCAAGATTGGTGCACCACAGACCCGACATCCCGTCGAGGTAACGATTACCATCGTTATCCCACAAGTAGAGCCCCTTACCTTTCACTATCACCCGTACCCCTTCTGCGTTCAGGGCCTTTTGGTCCAAAAAAGCATGGATATGATGGCTCGCATCCAATTCCTGATAATCACGTGTTTCACGCTTACTTTGCATATTCATTGGCTATTATCCTTTTACCTAGTCTCGGCAGCGGCTCTATGGCCGTCATGTGCTGTTTGGGGCTGATTTGGAAACAGGGCATGTTCCAGAGGTTCTGGTTTAAACAGAGGCTTACGCATCACGAATTTGATCCATAACACCGCAATCAGTGAAACCAGCCCCAGTACTCCCCCTGCTACCGCATAAATCTGTATCGCCTGTTCCGCTGAGGGTGAAATATTCCATATGGCATACAGCATGCCAACGATACCAATCACCTGCGGCAGCGGATAAAAAGGGGTGCGGAAAGGCCGCTTTTGGTCTGGGTAACGCTTACGCAGCACCAGCACATTAATATGAGTGATAATGTAAGCCAGCAGCCAGGAGAGTGCCGCGGCACTCAGCAACAGGTTGATCGAACCAATTTCCATCAGCAACAGCGGCAACCCGGTAATACCAGCTACAAACAATACCGATACCCAAGGTGAGCCGGTTTTTGCACTGTGCCGCTTGAAACAAGGGAAAGCCTGGCCATTCTGCGCCATTCCGCTCAACATGCGCGGAATGGTTGCCAGAGAGGAATTCAGCGTACTACAGGTCGCGGTGATCGCCGCAGTCACCAGGAAGAATTGCCCGGTTTCCCCAAACACTACCGTCGCAAACAGATAGTGCGGCAAACCGTTGCTCGCCAATTCCTCTGCCGGGATCAACAACAGCGCCCCCAGGCAATAAATCACAATAGTGCAGAAAATCACGCTCAAACCGATGATCATGGAACGGGGAATATCGCGCTCTGGGCGGCGAGCCTCCTCCACCAGCGGGCAGACAAACTCTGCCCCCACAAACCCCCAGATGGCCATGGCAACCAGCGTTAACACGCCCCAACCGAGTGGGTTCCCTGAACTGCCCGCCAGCAGATGAGTGACAGGCTGTGCTTGTTCATGGCCGATCGCATTCAACCCCAGCAACAGCAGAACCACCAGCATCACCACCGCCAGCAACGACTGTAAACGCGCGAAAATGTCAATATTCAACAGGTTAAGTAAGGTAAATATCCCCAATATGCCGAAGGCGACCGTCAACGGTGGCAATGCTGATGTTGGGAAAACTTTGCCGATAATCAGATCAAGCAGCAGCAGTTCTGCCGAAAGCGCAAACATCGCGACCACGATATAGCCGGAAAACGTCGCCAGGATCGCCGGAAACTGACCAATGGCGACTTCGGTATAGCTGCTTAGGCTGCCCGCACGCGGGATCATTAATGACAGTTCAGAAAACGAAAATGCGTAACTGAGCGCCAGCAGATAAGCCAGGCTCAAGGGGATGATAAAACCGAAGCCTGCAATCCCAACGGCTTGCAACATCAATACCATAACACCTTGTGATACCACTAAACCGATAGAAACCGACAGCAATGCGCCCAGGCCCAGCGTTCTCTGCCGGGCCCCGGTGTTCAGGCTGCTTACGGGGATGGTGTCCAATAATACATTAGCTTTTTGAGTCATCGTCTCACCCTCTATGCTCTAAACCTTGTTATTGTCAGGGAGCTGTATTGACGTGCTAGCGCAGCTGAATCCAGGTCGTTTTCAATTGGGTATATTTATCGAAAGAGTGCAAAGAGAGATCGCGCCCAAAGCCCGATTGTTTGCTGCCGCCAAAGGGAACGCTCACGTCCAGCGCATCGACGGTGTTGATTGAAACCGTTCCGACATTCAGCCGCTGTGCTACCCGGTGAGCCCGATTGAGATCGTCACTCCAAACCGAAGCGGCCAGGCCGTAGATGCTGTTGTTCGCCATACGTACTGCATCGTCTTCGTGATCAAAAGTGGAGATCGCCAGAACCGGGCCGAACACTTCTTCCTGAGCCAGCCGCATCTCGCTGCCCACCTGCGTAAACAGCGTCGGTTGTACAAAATTGCTGGAACCGTTGATGTTCAGGCGCTGACCACCGTGAACAAGGTGCGCACCGTCCTGTCTGGCCCCTTCGATAAACCCCATCACTCGCTGAGTCTGCCGTGCATCGACCAAAGCACCGGCACGGCTCTGCGGATCAAGAGGATCACCTGGCTGCCAGTGAGCCGCCTGCGCGATCAGGCGTTCAACAAACTCATCATGAATTGAGCGCTGTACCAGTAAGCGGGAATTCGCCGAACAGACTTCCCCTTGGTTATAGAAGATGGCGAAAGCGGCTTTTTCTGCGGCCAGATTCAGATCCTGGCAGTCAGCAAAGATCAGACTTGGGCTTTTACCGCCGCATTCCAGCCAAACCTGCTTGAGGTTCGATTCAGCCGAATACTGCATGAAAGCCTTGCCAACCCGGGTGGAACCGGTAAAGACCAGGCAATCGACATCGTTATGCAACCCTAGAGCCTTGCCAACCCGATCACCCAGCCCAGGCACCACGTTCAATACTCCAGCAGGCAACCCCGCTTCTAACGCCAATTCTGCCAGGCGCAATGCTGAGAAAGGCGACTGCTCGGCCGGTTTAAGCACCACGCTGTTTCCTGCCGCCAGCGCCGGGGCCAGCTTCCAGGCAGCCATATCCAGCGGGAAGTTCCACGGCACCACCGCAGCCACCACGCCCAATGGCATCCGGGTGACGGTCGCGACTACGTTCTGCGCCGTTGGTGCTGTCTGCCCATACAGCTTATCCAGGCTTTCCGCATACCAGGAGAACACATGGGCGGCTCCAGGCACATCAACATTCCAAGCGTCCATCACCGGTTTGCCCATACTCATGGAATCAAGCAGAGCCAGTTCTTCACGGTGTTCAAGGATCAGTTCGGCCAGGCGCAGCAACACCCTTTTGCGCTCCAGCGGGGATTGGTGTGCCCAGACTCCCTGCTCAAAACTGCGGCGCGCAGCACGCACGGCGTGATCGGCTTCCGCTTCATCGCAAGCGGCGACTTTTGCCAATATCTGGTTGGTTGCAGGATTGAGCACATCAAGCGTCATGCCCGATCTCGCTGCAATCTGGCGACCATCAATGATTGCCTGAGCAATGAAACCCTGGCGAGCGGCCCGCTCTTGCCAGTAGCTGAGGTTCAACATGCTTTCACCCCCATCATGTAATTCATATGTTTATGAAATGTTAAATTGAACAATTGATGCTATCTAGCTTCATGACGGGGGAAAAGCAGTAAAAATATTGCGGGTGGTAATAAAAATACTTTGCAAAGGGAAATTAGCCAGAACAAGCTCCGGGCAGCGTCTATCCGGATTCTTTGAGCGACTTCACTGTTAAATGATAGGGATTGCCTTATGCTGCCAAACACAATTTTTACAATAAATAAACATTTAATTAAAAATTAATCTTTGTTTATTGTAACATCATCAAAACCACAGAGGAGTGACTCAAGCGTCAGTAAAATTTATCTCTATCAGAAATCGAGGAATCAACAATGGCTAACTACACCTTGCGCCAGCTTAAATATTTCGTTACCACCGCCAGATGTAGGAGCGTTGCTGAAGCTTCACGTAAGCTATATATCGCGCAACCCTCTATCTCCACCGCAATAAAAGGCCTTGAAGACAGCTTCGGGGTACAACTTTTTATTCGCCACCATGCTCAGGGGGTTTCACTCACGCCTTCTGGCGCCCGTTTTTATAGCAAAGCACAAAAATTATTAAGAATGGCTCACTTATTTGAGCAGAATGCTTTAGCGGATAATGACCTGGTGTCAGGGCAAATTAACATTGGCTGTTTTGAAACGGTTGCGCCATTAATTTTACCTAAACTGATTAGAGGTTTTAAAACACTGTATCCTGGCATAGAGACCGTTATTCGTGATGGCGAACAGCATGAATTAGTGCAAAGCCTGACGGCAGGGAATCTTGATGTCTCCCTTTTATATCACCATGACCTGAACAACCATATTTCAACGGATGCCCTGGTTGAGCCAAGAAAGCCTTACGTATTATTGCCTGCCAACCATCAATTCGCGCAGCAAACACAGGTGTCGCTGGCGGATTTAGCCGCTGAGCCGATGATCCTGCTGGACGTTTTACCAAGCCGAAATTACTTCGTTAATTTGTTTACCCAGGTTGGCCTTACCCCCAATATTGTTTTTAGTTCACCATCAATAGAAATGGTGCGTGGCATGGTCGGCCAAGGGCTGGGTTTTGCTATTTTGGTGACGCGGCCCCATGGCCAGTACAGCTACGATGGCCAACCGCTGGTAACGGTTGAGCTGCAAGATGAGGTCGAAGGTTCTGGGCTGGTGGTGGCCTGGTTAACCCGCAACCAGCTGACCAAACCTGCCCAGCTGTTCGTTGATTTTTGCAAGGCTGAACTGCCGAGTATGCTCTAAGCGCATCGCTATAATCAGGCCGCCATCCAGGTACGTAAGTTAGCCAGCATTCCCATACAGCGTTCAAGCTGTTCAACGCTAACATATTCATCGGGTTTGTGGCCTTGCTCCATACTGCCAGGCCCGCAAACCAGCGTAGCCACCCCGGCCTCATCAAATAACCCCCCTTCCGTACCGAAAGCCACCGTGGTGAACTCGTCATTGCTGCACCACTGCGCCAGCCAGCGGGCAAAATCAGACTGCGGATCGGTTAATAATCCTGGGTATTGGCTTAATGGCTGAAAGTGGATATCACTGCTGGCCGCCACCTTTTGCATGGCCGGCAACAGCTCATCATCAGCATACTGCTCCAGTTCGCTAATAACGCTATCAACCTCAACGCCAGGTAAATGGCGAATTTCAAAATCGAACTGGCAATCCTGCGGCACAATGTTGAGCGCCGTTCCCCCATGGATGGTGCCAACCTGTAGCGTGCTATAGGGCGGATCAAAACGCGGGTTCTGCGTGGTGGCGAGTTGAGCACCGAGCAAGGTGAGTTTATTAATCAGTTTGGCCGCATACTCAATGGCATTCACGCCGCGCGGCGTATAAGCCGAATGGCAGGCATGGCCCTGCACTTGGCAGCGCATCGCCAGTTTCCCTTTATGGCCATACACCGGTTTCATCTCCGTGGGCTCACCGATAATGCACATCGCGGGTTTATCCTGCGAAACCTTCAGGTGTGCCACTAAGCTGCGCACCCCCAGGCACCCTACTTCCTCGTCATAGGAAAATGCCAAATGCAGCGGCATGCGCAACGGTTGAGCCAGAAAACCCGGCACAGAGGCTAAAACGCACGCCAGAAAGCCCTTCATATCGGCGCTACCACGGCCATAGTAGCGGCCATTGTGATGCGTCAGCGCAAAAGGTGGCATCGTCCATGGCTGCCCATCAACAGGCACGACATCGGTATGACCAGACAGCATCACCCCGCCATTACCGGCGGGGCCAAGACGTGCGTAGAGATTCGCTTTTTTAGCGTTTGCATCCTGAAAAAGCTGCGTTTCCACCCCTAACTCAGTCAGGTAACCTTGAATAAAATCGATCAATTCAAGGTTGGATTCACGGCTGGTGGTATCAAAAGCCAGCAACTTCCCCAATATATTACGCACTGCATCACTCATCGCCCGGAACCCCATAGCTTGGCGCATCGCGGGGATCTAACGCTCGCGTGATGTACGCCTGCATCTGCGGTGCATATGCCTGCCAAAGCGTAGCTAATTCACCAATCGGATCTTCCTCAGCCCAATCAACCCGCAGGTCAACGATTGGCCAAGAGTGCTCCCCCACCACCTTTAGCGCGGCAGAATGTACCGGGCCAGCCTCGCCGCCATGCTCTACCGCCGCTTGCAGCGCCGCCATTAAGCGATCGGTCAATTGGCCTGTTGCATGTTCAAAGGCACTCACCATGGCATCAATAACGTCCTTACCCGCCAGCATATTGCCCGCCGCCACACAGTCTTTACCCTGCACCGTATGGTGTGTGCCCAATGATTTTACGCCGCTGAAAACAGCGGTATTACCCGCACGATCAATCACGATAACCTGGCGATATTCGCTGAAAGCATTATCAGCCAGTACCCTTTCCAACGCCCTGCCTGGCGGCAAATCCTGTTCCAGTTTTTCCAGGATCTGCTGGCCAAGCCTGGGTAATGTGATGTTCTGGCTGGAAACCGCGCCCACTCCAGGCAGTAGCCAAGGGCAACGGGCACCCACCGCTATGCTTGAAGAACTGAGGGCAATACCCAACTGCCCGGTTTCGGCACAGCGCGCCGCAATAGAAAAGGTCATACGGACTCCTTGGTTGCCCAGCCTTCTGGAATAACAGCAATAATATCGATTTCCATTAACCACTGTGGCTGTGCTAGTGCAGAAACCACAATCCCGGTAGAAATCGGAAATACGCCTTTAAGCCATTGACCGACTTCCTGATAAACAGGCTCACGATACCTCGGATCAATAATATAGGTGGTAGTTTTAACAATGTGCGACAGATCGCTCCCCGCTTCTTCGAGCAACTGTTTCACGTTTTTCATCGCTTGTTCAGCTTGAGCACGTGGATCACCTAACCCCACCAGATTCCCTTCAAAATCGGTACCGACTTGGCCACGAACATATACGGTATTTCCTGCACGCACTGCTTGGCAAAGATCATTATCCAACGACTGATTAGGATAGGTTTCTTTAGTATTGAACATACGAATGCGTGTATGAGTGATCTGGCTCATGAACAGCTCCTGTTAACTCAATAATATACAAGGAATAAGTGCAATCTCCTCATCATGCAAAAAAAACATAATGGAAGAAACGATATTTTTCGTTAGGGCTGGTAAGGTAAAAACTAACCAGCCTTTAACCGTTAGACAGCCATTTGCTGGCGGCGATAAGCGCTATTACGGCTGGCCATCCAATAATACAACGGTGATGTGACTACCAAGCCAACCAACCAGGAGAGATCGGCCCCATTAATATGGGCTGAAATCGGCCCTACATATAAAGGCGTATTCATAAAGGGGATCTGTACCAAAATACCGATAACATAGGCTAATAATGCTTGAGGATTGTAATAACCGTAGATACCGCCATTAGCCTGGAAAATCGAATTAATATCATATTGGCCTTTATGAATGGCGTAATAATCAATCAAATTAATGGCCGTCCAGGGAACCAGCACCACCAACAGGGCCAGAACCAGATCAACGAAGTGGCCGATAAAATCTGCCGAGGTATAAATAGCGGCAACGCAGCAGCAGATCAGCACAATAATGGATAACACCGCCCGGCTCTTGGCGGTTGGGATCCAACGCCAGGAAAATGTCTGCACCAGGGTGATGACCGATATCACCGCACCATACAGATTAAGCGCATTGTGGCTGATGACGCTCAACAGGAATAAGACCAGCATTAAAGGGCCAAGCACCCCGGTGGCAAGCTTCACGGCATCCATGGTGTCCATCCCCACGGGCGTGGCCAATACGGCGACCGCCCCGAAAATAAAAGACAGGCTGGAACCTAATACAGAGCCTAAGTAAGTCGTCCAGAACGTGGCTGGCACAGAAACATCTGCCGGTAAGTAACGTGAATAATCAGAAACATAGGGTGCGAAGGCAATTTGCCATAACGCGCCCAGCGATACCGTTGCCAGCCAGCCGGAGATATTAAACCCCCCGCGAGTCAGAAAGTCTGCGGTAGGTATATGAGTAAGAATGTAGCCAAACCCCAGCACAATCCCGATACCCAGCACCCATGTTCCGATCCTGTTAAGCACATGAATGAAGCGATAGCCAATAATGCCAATCACACAAGAACCTAGCGCCCCCACAACAATCCCCATGGGAACCGATATGCTTTCAACAACACCATGCAGTGACTTACCCGCCAGCACAATATTGGAGGTAAAAAAGCCGACATACATTATTCCGGCGATCGCCACAACCAGCAGAGATCCTCTAGAACCAAATTGGGCCCGGCTTTGGATCATTTGTGGAATGCCCATTTGCGGCCCCTGGGCCGAATGCAATGCCATAAATATACCACCGATAAAGTGGCCCACCAGAATAGCGATGACTCCCCAGAACAGATTTAAATGAAACAGCTGTACGCCAAGCGCACCGGTGACAATAGGAAGAGGGGCAATATTGCCACCAAACCAGAGCGTAAATAAATCCCTTACTTTCCCATGGCGTTCTTCAGGGGGAATATAACCAATAGTGTGTTTTTCAATGAGCGGCGGCGATGATTCAGTCACAGACATGGTGAACTCCTGATTAAGAAAATTATTATTGGTATATATCCACAATAACTCGAGTTACAGGAAAGCAGCGGCACAGGGCAGGCCCCACGAAGGGGCCGAGTCACAAAGCCAACGCACAGGCAACTTGAAGTATGATGGGTATATGGAGTGGCCGTTATTCCCGGCCACATTTTCTTATTGGAGCGATAATGAACATTGATTGAGCAAGAGATAAAATATTAATTTTGTCATCTGAAAGAATAAAAAATATACCCCTCATTGATTTCTTTTATCCGCCTGAACACAGAATTAACCCAGAGTATCTGTATGGATAAAGTACAAATCATTGATGGTGCTTACCAGATCCCCCCTAACAGAGGCTTACACACTGTGTGGCAACTTTGGCCCGGTTGTGCGGCGGTTAATTTAGCTCACGTATCTCAAGCTGTTCCGGCGTCATAGGCATCGCGTTTGCAGACGGTAACAATATTTAAAAGTCGGGGTTTTCATCAACAAAGAAAGTGTATAGAGAAGATAGTTTTCTCACTCCCAGTTTTTCCCCTACTTTTCTCCTGCGTGAATAGATTGTTTTTACATGTAATTTTTTTATTTTAGCTTCCATACTGACACTGACCCCTTTGAGTATATTTGACATACATAAAAACTCAGCTTCAGACAACGGCTCAATATTGACTTCTTTACGTTCTTGGCCGTTATCATAAGTTTTTATAAAAAATCCAATATGCTCAATAGAGTCATGACAAGTAAAAATAGCCACAATCTCTGTAAACCTTTCCTGAAAAAAGGCAGCCAAGGGAAGCAACCTGACATCACTAATCAAGATAACTTTATAGCGAGAGAGAGAAACTATCCATTCGTAACTTGACAGTGCGGCAATGTTAGTAAAGCTAAAATCAACAAAGAGGTAATCACATTCCTTAACTGAATCCATGTTGATTAAATCACCGAATGCCGCTTCGCACCCAATGGTGAAGAAATGGCTGCACAGATAAGTTTTGACACTCATGTTCAATAGTCCTCATTCACGTAGAGGCCTATTAATATTCATTATCCATTAATGACCATCGCCTAAAAATTATTTAGCAGACACATTATTAATACGGAAGCATAGTTAAGGATTAGTCCCAAACAATAACTCCAAATTTCTATGCATGTTAAGCACAAAAATTAATTTTTAAAACATGTTTAAACCACTTAATAATACATTTAACGATAGATAAAAACTATCAAAAAAAATTATTTGATCGGATATAGCGATTTTCTTTGAAAAAAAACATAATTAAATGGATAATAAATTAGAGAAACTTGTTTTTTTATCCTTTAAATTCAATGTTATGCATTTTTTTATTGTTGGATTTTTAAAAAAATTAGAATTAACCGAGTTTTTGATAAAAACATAAATAATTACTTATAAAAGCTGAGAGTAATAATAAAATTAAGAAAAATTCAGCATGTGAAATCCATATTCTTAAATGGTATCAATGAACAAAAATCGTGAAAATCAACGTATGTTTATTTATATTTTTTTACAAAATCAATTTAAATAGATATATTTTTATCTCATACAATCGTCAAATAGGTACATCGATTACGAAGGAAGTTATCTAGATCACCGGCTAAAAAACATCCCTTAACCAAATGAATTTCACCTGTGGGAAACCACCTTTGATCATTTTTCAGCCAGAAGAAACAGTGGGCGGCTCAACGCCAAAATATCACCAGGGAAACGTAACGGGGTAAATTAAAAGACCTCCTGCTGTTGAAAAAACCACCTGATGGTACAAAAAACAGTTAGAAATACAGCCTTAAACTCTTTCTATAGTCTTTCCCCCTCCCCTGCATCCCTGCGTGAAGGCTCTGCTTTGCATCATTAATTTATGCTCAGTTCCTAGTTTAATAATATTTTACCCATTCAGTTCGATTCCATAGGGTAGACAGCCTATACCTGTCACTTTTCCCGTTGCAGGTGCTTAGGCGGTGACTGCCTGCATCTTGCTCTTTATCGGGTATGAAGGGGCAAATCACGGTTTACCTGGCCTAATAATCATTCTAAGGATGCAGATATGACGTCGAACAAAATAGAAATTGATACGCTGGTGGTCGGGGCAGGTCAGGCAGGAATAGCCATCAGTGAACATCTGACAAAACTGGATATTCCCCATTTAGTATTGGAAAAAAATCGGATCGCTGAAGCCTGGCGTACCGGACGCTGGGACTCTCTGGTTGCTAACGGCCCAGCCTGGCATGACCGCTTTCCTGGCATGGAATTTACCGGCTTTGACGCTGATAGCTTTGTTCCCAAAGAGCAAATTGCGGATTATTTTGCCGCATATGCTGATAAATTTAATGCCCCCATTCGCACCGGCGTAGAAGTAAAACATGTACAACGCAATCTTGGCCGCCCCGGTTTTCGCATTGAAACCTCCGAAGGTTTGATTGAAGCCAAGCATGTCGTGGCCGCAACCGGCCCATTCCAACGCCCGGTGATCCCGGCAATCGCCCCCAAAGACGAGCGGCTTACGCAAATTCATTCCGCACATTACCGTAACCCACAGCAATTACCCGCCGGGGCCGTGTTGATCGTTGGCGCAGGATCATCGGGGGTACAGATTGCCGATGAACTACAACGTGCCGGAAAACAAGTCTACCTCTCCGTGGGCGCACACGATCGCCCTCCTCGTTCCTATCGCAACCGGGATTTTTGCTGGTGGTTAGGGGTGCTGGGCTTATGGGATGCAACGGTAAATCAGCCAGGAAAAGAGCACGTGACGATCGCCGTCAGCGGCGCTCACGGTGGCTATACGGTAGATTTCCGTGAATTAGCCCACGAAGGCGTGAAGCTTGTCGGGCTGACTCGTGCCTTCCAGAATGGCAACGTCACTTTCGCCCCCGATCTACAAGAAAATATTGCCAAGGGCGACGAAAACTATCTGGAACTTCTGGATGCAGCAGATGCTTATATCACTCGCAATGGGCTGGATCTGCCTGAAGAACCCACTGCCCGGCGTACCTTACCCGACCCGGAATGTATGGCTCACCCAATTCTGGAACTTAATTTATCCGAGGCCGGAATTACCTCTATTATCTGGGCAACAGGGTATACGGTTGACTATAGCTGGCTTGACGTCAACGCCTTCGATGAAAAAGGCAAACCGCAACATCAACGCGGAGTTTCAAGTGAGGCTGGCATCTATTTCTTAGGGTTACCCTGGCTATCGCGCCGTGGTTCAACATTTATTTGGGGCGTATGGCACGATGCCAAATACATCGCCGACCATATTGCGACACAGCGTAACTACCACCAATACCAGAACGCGAAACACCGCTAACTAAAACCAGCCATTTGAGCGTGACGCTGCGTGGGCCTGATAAACACGCTCAAATGGCCCGGCCCGTTCAAGAGAACCTGCCCATCAAATCTATCCTATTGATTGTGCGACTCACGCCATTCATTAATCATCTCTTTTGTGACTTCCTCCTTATAGCAGATTGGCGTATACCCTCCCGCACGGCTCCAGGCACTTCGCTTACCACAACGGCTGCCATTTCTGGCGGAATTGAAAGGACACGGGCAATTACCTGGATATGCCTGTATAGATTCTTGGATAATCATTTTTTTAACGGCTTCATCAGATAACTGGCTTACCTTGGCTGCTACCGAAAAAGAAAATAAAACGAGCACCAAGGCAGAAACGGGCATTAAAAGTTTCATTACGGATGCCATAGTTTCATCCCCCCTTATTAAACAAGATGGCTGCATCCCTGTTGGCTGTATTACACGGCCCAGCCTCGTTTAAAGGAACCATAGCAGGCAGTATTCAAATCCGTTCCCGGCAGATCTGCCTCTCACCTGAATCGCTGTTTTAAGCCAGCTTATCGGGCGAGTAAAAATTGTACCGTTCACCGCGCACAATGATTTGCGTAAAAACAAACAAATGTGGAAATCACAGATTGCCGGGGAAAAGTAATAAAGAGCGAGGGGTAAGGGGTTTGCGGCTGGTCAGGCGCAAATCAATGAATTTATAAATAAGGAATGGGGGAATTACGGCTGTTCATCAGCATAACGCTTTTTATCATGCTGAAATTCAGATCATTAATAGAGAAGGATGTTGAGGAGGAATGTAGCAGGCGCTACGACAAGCGACGTTATTCGTGACTACTTAGCACGTGATGATCAACGTCAAATTGTCGTGACCGTATCCTACTTTTGGCGAGGATAGAGCAAGCGCCTACCGTTTTATCTGATCAAGCCCTTGATAGCTAATATCAGAAAGGTGATACAATTGAACCAACCCGCTTGCAGAAATCAGAGTAGGCTGCGTCCAATTTTTCGAAGAATTTAGCGATGTTAAGTATGCTTTTCATAATGTGTTCCTCTGCTGTATGGAGTGTTTTTTAATGTGACTTACATCACAGAAACTAATCTACTCCTTTCAAAACAGCATTTCAATATTTTTGTGATATAAATCACAAAAAATACAGCAAAACTGACCTTCCCCCCTGTTACTCCCTCTTCATTTGACCACACAGAAACAAAGCCATCCGGTTGATTTAAAATGCTTTAATTCATAAAAATGCCTTGAAAAACACCAAATTATGGCAGATTAGGCCTCTTTTAGATAAAACGTTGTTGTGTGATCTTCGTCTCGTTTTCAACCCCTCAACAAGCATATAAAGAAACGGCATACCGAATTATTTGAAACATCGTTTTATAATGGCGGATACATGGAAAAGCAGATCACAGTCAGGCATACGGTCGCATACGGCAGTGCGAATTTATTGGGAAGCGGCGCGCTAGCGATCAGCGGTGCTTGGTTAATGTATTTTTATACGACGTTTTGTGGGCTCTCTGTCGTCGAAGCCGCAGCTATTTTCTCCCTGGCCAGTATTCTTGATGCCATCAGCAACCCGATCATGGGTTACATCACCGATAACTTTTATAATACACGGCTGGGTAGGATGTTTGGCCGCCGCCGGTTCTTTATCCTTATCGGTATCCCATTGGTTCTGTTTTATCCATTACTGTGGATGAGTGGATTTGGCTTCTGGTATTACCTGCTCACTTATGCCTTGTTTGAACTGATCTACACCTCGATCATGGTGCCGTACGAAACGCTGGCAACAGAAATGACTACGGATTTTGCCAAGCGTTCTAAACTGACCGGTTCGAAAGCCATCTTTGGCAAAATCGCCAACTTTATGGCCGCTTTTATTCCAGGCCAATTCATTGCTATCTACGGCAAAGACTCCCCCACTCCGTTTCTTTATACCGGCATCGCTTACGGTGCCATTATGTGTCTTGCCATGATCTCCCTGTATGTCTCCTCTTGGGAACGCCCGGCCAGTGAAGTAGTAAAAGAAACCACCAGCAGTCTGGGGCAAGCACTGAAGAAACTCTGTATTGATATGATCTCGACGTTCCGGCTGCGTATTTTCCGCAAGCATTTGGGCATGTACCTGTTTGGCTTTGGTGCAGAATGGCTGTTTGCATCGGCATTTACCTATTTCATCATCTTCGGGCTACGCCAAAACGCGGTATTGGTTTCACAACTCAATAGTTTCAGCTCCGTCATGCAGCTTATCTCAACCGCTTTCTTCATTGGCATCTGCGTAAAAATGGGGTTTGCCCGCCCTTTCCGTATTGCCTTGCAAGTGGTGATTGTCAGCGTTATTGCTTACGCCGCACTTTATTTCACCGGTTGGTCAGATACCTCCACCGTGATCGTGTTATTCGCCATTACGGCGGTTTTTGGTCTGAGCACCGGGGGGATCTACTACATCCCTTGGACGGTCTATACCTTCCTTGCCGATGTGGATGAGGTTCTTACTGGGCGCCGCCGCGAAGGGCTGTATGCCGGAGCCATGACCTTTGCAGGGAAAATGGTGCGTTCCGCCATCGTCTTTGCTATGGGGTGGACACTCAGTAAATTTGGCTTTGTTTCAGGGCAAGCAGCTCAGCCAGAAATGGCGGTACAGGCGATTGTTGGCGTCTTCGCCATTGGTGTCACCGCCTTGGCTCTGGTGGCGATTTTTTATACCACACAGATGAAGTTGGATAGAAAGAGCCACATGATCCTGTTAGAAGAGATTGCGCGGATTAAGGCCGGTGGTGCCATAGCGGATATTTCTCCGGCTCATCGCGCCATTATCGAAGAACTGACCGGGTGGAAATACGAACAATGTTGGGGTAACAACCCGTTAGGACAAAGAGAACCTCTAAAAAAACTGACTGAGTTAACCTCAGAAGATTAACGGAGATTTCGGGAAGCGATGTTTACACGCTTCCCGAATCTCTTTTCCCTTCATCAGCAGTGAAGGGCCAAAAGGTTCGAAATAGCGTTTTGATGATTCTTCTTTTACGGTATTTACCATGATTGATATCGATAAAAAAAACAGGGAATTAGCTCACTTTGCTTTCTGCGCTCAAGTCGCAATGAAGTTTGCTGAACAAGACGGAAAGATTGCTTCTTTTGTCGATGAACACATGTTCCTGCTACGTTGGCTAGTCACAGCACAGAAACAAAAACGCTTCCCCAAACAGGTGGCTCCAGAAATAGCCTGGCTGATTTCCCGTGGGCGGCAGTTAGGCTGGCAAAGCCGGCTCTATGAACGAATACTGTATCTCTATTATTCATGGGTAGATCCCGTCAACCAACAGCCGGATTTGCACCGGCTCACCTATATCATCGAAGCATTAAAAAATGCGGGATGGCGTTACTACGTCTTAACACCCGATGAATGGAAAACCGAGAAAGTCCCTGCCCGCGTAAATGGCATCAATGTGCTGATGGTCGAAATGAACCATCTTAATGATGTTTTCTGTCAAGCAGGTTCCCAGCTAGCGCCATTGGAAATCAGAGTTCTGGGGGATTTACAGGTATTCGGTATCTTGCTGCTGGAACAAAAATTCCATGTATTCCAAGTGCTGGAGAAAACGGCGTATGCCCGCTTATTTGTCAGCATTGACGAGAAAATCCCAGAGGTGGCCTAGATTCTAATGCTGAAAATATCGGCCCAAAAACCTGGCTACATGTTGAATTCACCGGTATCGAAAGTGATTGCTTATTCAGCCAGGTTTTTCTTGATACGCGGATATTTCCACAACCAGCGCCCGCTTGCCATGCGCCAATAGAAGAATGCCCCACGCACAGCCCAGTCTGAGAACATCCCCAGCCAGACGCCGATCACCCCCATGCCGAGCAGCACCCCCAGGGTATAACCGGCAACTACGCGACAGCCCCACATACCCAACATGGAAACCCACATAGTAAAGCGGGCATCGCGGGCACCTTTCAGCCCGGCAGGTAATACCCAGGAAGCCGCCCAAATCGGCATAAATGCCGCATTAAGCCAGACCAGTATTTTCACAACGTCTTTAACGTCCTCTTCCTGAGTATAGAAAGAGGCAAATAACCCGGCGAACGGCGCAGTTCCCCAGGCCAATATCGTCAACCCGATGGTCGACAACCAAAATACATAACGCAGTTGTTTTTCCGCCTGCGCAATCTGCCCTTTACCCAAGCGCCTGCCAACAATAATGGTTGAAGCCGACCCCAAAGCGCTACCCGGCAGGTTAATCAGTGCGGCAATAGAAAAAGCAATAAAGTTACCGGCAATGACGTTGGTTCCCATCCCGGCAACAAACACCTGCGTCAGCAATTTTCCGCAGCTAAACAGCACCGACTCGATACTGGCAGGGAGCCCAATACCCAATACCTCTCGCAGGATACTGCCGTTCAGTGGGGTAAAATAACTCTTCAACGTAATATGCAACGCTGGGTTAAAACCCACCATCAGCACATAAATAATACCGATAGCGCCAAGATAACGGGAAATGGTCAACCCCAGACCCGCGCCGACAAAACCCAGCCCATCCCAACTAAACAGACCATAAATCAGCACGCTGCTGATCAGAATATTGAGGATATTCATGCCAACGTTGATCAGCAGGGGGATCTTGGTATTCCCTGCCCCACGTAAAGCGCCACTGCCGATCAACGCAATCGCCGCCGCCGGGTAACTCCATACCGTCGTCTGCAAATAAGACAGGGCCAGTGCTTTTACCTCGGGCGTTGCTTCCCCCGCAATCACATTAATAATCTGTTCACCCGCCAGATGGATACCCACGGCCAAGAACAATGCCACTGCGGTCATCAGCACCAGCGACTGACGCGCCGCCGCCCTGGCCCGCTTGCGATCCCGCGTGCCGAGGCTAAAGGCTACCACCACCGTAGTCCCCAGATCGACGGCGGCAAAAAAGGCCATGATCACCATGTTGAAGCTGTCTGCCAAGCCAACACCCGCCATCGACTCTTTACCGAGCCAGCTCACCAGGAAAGTACTCAGTACCCCCATCAGCAATACGCAGGTATTTTCTAAAAAGATAGGCAACGCCAACGGGGTGATCTCGCGCCAAAAGAGCACCCGATAGCTTTTTCGTTTGGCATACCAATGCGTTTTCGCAACGCTCTGGCGCAGTGCCATGTGTAAGTTCAAGGAGTGGCCTACAGAATAGAAGTGAAATACCGTTTCAATAATGATTTATATGCACTTATTCTGCAAGGGATTTCATCATGCCAAAGGGGGGATGTTTTCTTTAGCAATACCATGAGAAAAACCAGCCAACGTCAGCGTTAAAACGCCTACTCAAGGTGACATAACGCATCTGTTGGGTGATTCCGCAGGATTGAAAATCATTGGTGAAGGTCATGCCCGTTTGGCAACGGATGGCAGATTATCAGCGTCTCTCGTTGAGCGGCTGAAAATAGATTATCGGCGTACCATAGCGTATATATGTCAGTAAACAAGATATTAGCGACTTGAAGGAAAAGCTGATGAAAGATGAACATATTGGTGACATGGTTCTGTCCACAGCCGCGATTGCTGAAGGGGTCGATAAGGTTGCAACACAGCTAAACCAGGATTTTAACGAAGCGGTCGTTATTACGGTCGTACCGGGCGGCACCCTCTTTACCGCGGATCTGACACGCCGCCTGAACTTCGATATCTGCATGGATTATATTTCCTGCCCGCACACGCCAGGAGACAGAAATAACAGCTCAGACATTGTTTACCACAATAACATCGATATACGTGATAAAAATGTCATTATCATCGATGATGCGATTGAATCAGGCGGAACAATGCAGCGCTTAGTTGAATTCATTTCTGAAAATTACTCTCCTGCATCAGTTGCAGTTGCCGTGCTGTTTGTAAAGCCAGGTCGTGTCAATATCCCTGTCAAGCAGTACTATGCCCTTGAGATGGAAAATGATGATCTGCTGATCGGTTATGGCATGCCTTGGGGAAATAAATACCGCAATCTTCCTTATGTGGCTAAGTTGATAAAATAGAACTGACCATCATAACCCCCTCTATCCCCCTCAATAATTCGAGTGCGAGCTTTGAAGGGATGAGGAAAACCCCATAAAAACAGGTAAAACGATGCAACCGATAATCCTGCAAGCTACACGGATCGAGCGTGACCGGTTTCGCGGTGAAACGATTACTAATGGCAAATTTCTTAATTGTGATTTCTCGGGTGCCGACCTGACCGATACTCAGTTTATCGGCTGCCTGTTCTATGATGAAACCACGCAGCTTGGCTGTTCCTTCAATCGTGCGGTACTGAAAGATGCCAGCTTCAAAAGCTGCGATCTGTCTTTGGCAGATTTCAGGAATACCAACGCATTAGGCTTGGAGATCCGCGAATGTAAAGTGCAAGGGGCCGATTTCCGCGGCGCCAACTTTATGAACATGATTTCGCAACATACCTATTTTTGCAGCGCCTTCATCACCAAAAGTAACCTGAGCTATGCCAACTTCTCCAAAGTGGTGCTGGAAAAATGTGAACTGTGGGAAAACCGCTGGAACGATGCCAACGTGCTCGGTGCCACGTTTATCGGTTCAGACCTTTCCGGCGGCGAATTCAATCACTTCGACTGGCGGGCAGCCACGTTCAATCATTGCAATCTTACCGGTTCACAATTAGGTGAACTGGATATCCGCCAGGTTGATCTGGAAGGGGTACAACTGGATAGCCAGCAGATTGTCGGCCTGATCGATCGGCTAGGCATTGTGTTAGTCAATGATCAGTAATCAACATCAGGCCATTAACCAGCCTAATGCCCCATTACTTTTTATCATCAGCGCAGTCCCTTGATTCGGTTTTCTTTTTCACCAATGATTTCAGCTTCTCTCAACTATCAGGAGCACCTATGAATCCATCGGCCACCGTACTTTACACAGATGCAGATTTTTTCAGCCCCTACGCGATGTCGGCATTTATCACTCTGACCGAAAAGGGGATTCCATTTACCCTCAAACCGGTGGATTTATCATTGGGGGAAAATAACGGCCAAGCCTACGGTGCTCTATCGCTGACACACCGAGTCCCCACGCTGGTGATGGATGATTTCCATCTTTCTGAATCTTCCGCCATTGATGAGTATCTGGAAGATATTCATCCCGCCTATCCGGTTTACCCGCGCGATGCCAAACAACGCGCAAAGGCGCGTGAGGTACAGGCTTGGCTGCGCAGCGATCTCTTGCCATTGCGCATGGAACGCCCCACTACGGTGATATTTAACCATGGGAAATTCGCCCCACTGAGCGCCGCAGCCCAGCAGGCGGCACAAAAGCTGATCGCGGCAGTGGAAAAACTACTGGGCCATGACCAAGAGCATCTATTTGGAGAGTGGTGCATCGCTGATACCGATCTGGCTCTAATGCTCAATCGGCTGGTGATACATGGTGATGACGTGCCGGAGCATCTCTGCCGTTACGCACAACGGCAATGGCAGCGCCCTTCGGTACAAGCCTGGCTGGCCCTGGCGAAGAAAGTGCGGGGTTAAAAATCGGCGGCCACAGCGCCGCCGTTCTCAACGTTGAGAAACAACCTCACTTCTTGCCGTATGGCAGGGATAAACAACGCGCCCCGGTAGCCCCCACCACCAGGATCGGCTGAAACCCAGAAGTTAATGGCTCACATCAATGCACAAGTATTTCAGTTCCAGATATTCCTCAATCCCGTAACGTGACCCTTCACGCCCCAGCCCCGACTGCTTAACACCGCCAAACGGTGCCACTTCGTTGGAAATTAAGCCGGTGTTGATCCCTACCATGCCGTATTCCAACGCTTCCGGTACGCGCCACTGACGAGCGGCATTCTGGGTGAAGAGATAGGCCGCCAGACCGAATTCAGTATCGTTAGCCATGGCGATAGCTTCCGCTTCATCATGGAAACGGAACAGGGGAGCAACCGGGCCGAAGGTTTCTTCTTTGGCAAAACTCATCTGCTGCGTCACCCCAGTGACCACCGTGGGTTGGAAGAAAGTACGGCCCAGCGCATGCGGCTGCCCACCAGTGGCAATATGCGCCCCTTTGATCAAGGCATCATCAATGTGGCTCTGCACTTTTTCCACCGCGCCTTGGTCGATCAGCGGCCCCTGAGTGATGCCTTCCTGCGTGCCGTCACCCACCTTCAGTTGCTCAACCGCAGCCACCAGTTTTTCCACCAGGCGATCATAGATACTGTCCTGCACGTAGATTCGGTTAGCACACACACAGGTCTGGCCGCTGTTGCGGAATTTTGACGCCATAATGCCAGCCACTGCGGCATCCAGATTGGCATCATCAAACACGATCACCGGAGCATTCCCCCCCAGCTCCAGCGAAAGCTTTTTAATTGTCGGTGCGCACTGCGCCATCAGAATGCGCCCCACTTCGGTCGAACCGGTAAAGCTCAATTTGCGCACCACCGGGCTATCGCACAGCACTTTACCCACCTGTGCAGCTTCGCCGGTCACCACCTGCAACACACCGGCTGGAATACCGGCATCCTGCGCCAGCTTCGCCAGCGCCAGGGCGGTCAACGGTGTCTGTTCCGCCGGTTTGACGATCATGGTGCAACCCGCCGCCAGCGCCGGAGCAGCCTTGCGGGTGATCATCGCGGCCGGGAAGTTCCACGGGGTAATCGCCGCACAGACGCCAATCGGCTGCTTAACCACCACCAACCGCTGCGAAGCCAACGGCGCCTGTAATACCGCGCCATCAACACGCTTGGCTTCTTCGGCAAACCAGGTGATAAACGAAGCGGCATACGCCACTTCACCACGCGCCTCTGCCAACGGTTTCCCTTGCTCGGCGGTCATCAATTGCGCCAAATCCTCTTGGGCCGCCATGATGTTGTTGGCCCAAGCCAGCAACAGTGCGGAACGCTGTTTGGCCGTCAGTTGTTTCCAGCCAATCTGTGCCTGCTGCGCCGCGCTAATGGCTTGCTGGGTTTCTTCAGCGCTGATAAGGGGAACCGTGATCAATTCCTCGCCGGTGGCTGGGTTGATCACCGCTTCACGCTTGCCACTCTGTGCCTCACACCATTCCCCGTTAATCAAACATCGGCTACGCAACAACTCTGGGTTTTGTAATTTCATGAATTTTGCTCCTTAATGAACCAGCGCACGGGAAAGGATTGCCAGTGCCTGGTTGAACTGGGCATCAGGAATGGTCAGCGGGTAAAGGAAGCGAATAACGTTGCCATTCACACCGCAGCTCAGCAGCAATAACCCTTCCTCTTGAGCTTTTTGTTGTACCTGACGAGTAAATTCCGGCGACGGTTTGCCGGTGGCTGGATCGTTGAACTCCACGGCCACCATCGAACCCTTGGCACGAATATCGGCAATTGCCGGGCAATGTTTGCGCGCCTGCTGTAGCACTTCCACCAAATGCTGGCCCAAGCGCTGCGAGCGCTGGCATAGTTGCTCTTCTTCGATCACCTCCAACACGGCTAATGCCGAAGCAACGGCCAGTGGATTACCAGCATAAGTGCCACCCAGCCCCCCTGGAGCCGGAGCATCCATCACCTCGGCACGGCCCGCCACCGCCGATAGCGGCATCCCCCCTGCCAGGCTTTTCGCCATGGTGATCAGATCGGGTTTTACTGTGTAGTGTTCCATCGCAAACAGCGTACCGGTACGCGCAAAACCGGTCTGCACTTCATCAGCGATCAACAGAATACCCTGTTGATCGCACAGCGCACGCAACGCCTGCATAAATTCAGGCGGCGCAATATTGAAACCGCCTTCCCCCTGCACCGGTTCCAGCACAATCGCCGCCACCTGTTTGGCATCGATATCGGCTTTAAAAATACGCTCCAGGCTGTTCATGGCGTCTTCGGTACTCACGCCATACAGCGCATTTGGATACTGGCCATGGAACACCGAACCAGGGAACGGGCCAAACCCCAGTTTGTAAGGTGCCACTTTGCCGGTCAAAGCCATCGTCATGTAGGTACGGCCATGGAAACCACCGCCGAAGGTGATCACCCCTGGGCGGCCAGTATAAGCACGGGCAATTTTCACCGCGTTCTCTACCGCTTCTGCTCCGGTGGTGAAAAAGGCGGTTTTACAAGCCCCTTCAATAGGCGCGCGCTGGTTGATACGCTCTGCCAGCGCAATATAGCTTTCATAAGGGACGATTTGATAAGCGGTATGAGTAAAAGCGTTGAGCTGCTTTTCAATCGCAGCAATCACTTTCGGGTGGCGGTGGCCGGTATTGAGCACGGCAATACCCGCAGCAAAATCGATGACCTCATTCCCTTCCACATCCCACAACGTGGCATTTTCTGCCCGCTCTGCGTAAAAACCACACATCACACCAATGCCACGCGGGGTGGCAGCCAGACGACGTTGATTCAGTTCTGCGTTTTTCATACCGTTCTCTCCGAAACATGCCGGTTGTCAAAGTGGTTCACAAGTGCGAAACAATGATGTTTATTTACACAGAATGTGGCTCTATAATCGAGTGCCAGTTACGTTTAATTGAGGGGGCCAATTGCGTTCATTGAGTGGTGACCTGTTGCTGCAACGCCTCGGCGAACAGCCCGATGATAAGCTGCATAAGCGGCTGTATAATGCGATCCGCATCAGCATTCTGGATGGCAGCCTGCCGCCCTCCAGCCGCCTGCCCGCTTCGCGCGATCTGGCACAGGAACTCAGTTTGTCACGCAACACGGTGTTAACGGTTTACGAACAACTACTGGCAGAAGGATATGTGTATTCGCGCCAAGGAAGTGGAACCTTCGTCGCAGAAACCGTGCCCGATAGCTTTTTATCCACCGCCAACTATCCGGTTGGCGATAATGGTGAACAACGGCGCGTTGAACTATCAAAACGCGGAGCCACGCTGCTGCATCACGCCAGTGCCAGCCCGAAACAATGGGGAGCTTTTATTCCCGGTGTTCCCGATGTCAATGCCTTCCCACATCAGGTCTTTAGCAAGATCCAGGCCCGCATCAGCCGCCGCCCCACGCCGCAACGCTTAACCTACAGCAACCAGGGTGGCAGCCCCGAATTACAACATGCATTGGTGGATTATCTGCGCGTAGCGCGCTCAGTACGTTGCTCGCCGGAGCAGATCCTGATTACCGAAGGTATTCATCAAGCTATTGACCTGGTGACCCGTATGCTGTGCAACCCCGGCGATAACGCCTGGATCGAGGAACCGGGTTACTGGGGAATTCGCAATATTCTGCGGATAAATGATGTGAATATCTGCCCGTGCGAAGTGGATGAAGCCGGTATGGTGCCAGCGGAACAGGCTGCCGGTACGCCACGCTTGATTTTCGTCACCCCTTCGCACCAGTATCCACTCGGATCGGTGATGAGCCTGGCACGGCGGCAGCGGCTGCTGGCGTTGGCACGTAATGCGGGCGCCTGGATCGTGGAGGATGACTATGACAGTGAATTCCGCTTTTCTGGTCAACCGATCCCGGCATTGCAGGGGTTGGAGGCAGATGCACCGGTAATTTATATCGGCACATTCAGTAAAACATTATATCCCGCCCTGCGCCTGGGCTATGTCGTGCTGCCAAAACCGTTGATGAATGAATTCAAAATCGCCCATGCCGAGCTGTATCGCGGTGGCCATCTGCTGATTCAAGCAGCATTGGCGCAGTTTATTCAAGAAGGCCACTACACGGCCCATATCCGCCGTATGCGCCTGCTGTATGCCAAACGCCGCACCTTCCTTACCACACTGATTGAGCAGCATTTGGGTAAACAGGCCTTGAGCGAGTTCAACAGCAATGCCGGGTTGCACCTGATCCTCAATCTGCCCAACCATGCCGACGATGTCGCCATTGCCGCTGCGGCCAGCACGCGCGGAGTACTGGTTCGTGCACTGTCGCGCTATTACATGCTGCCTAACGCCCGGCGTGGTCTGTTGATGGGGTTTGCCTGTGTACCGGAAGAGCAGATGGCGGCGGCGTTCAGCGTGCTGCTGGAATGCATTTATTCGCAGGAAAGTTAATAAAAAAGTGGCCCTATGGGCCACCTTTGAAGAACATGCACAACTTAATCCATCAGATGAGAAATATCATCATGGCTAACAGAAGGGGGATCCTGGCGCATCCCTTTGGTCAACCACAGTAAATACAGAAAACCGGCAAATAACCAGGTAAAACCGACTTTCAGCGCTTCTAAATCCAGGTTGAACCATAACCAGACACACATGGCAAAGCCGAGCAGCGGTAGCAGGCCGTAATTGAAAAACGCACTTAGCCCACGGCGTTTTTCGTTCACCAAAAAGTGTTTGATTACGCTGAGGTTAACAAAGGTAAACGCCCCCAGCGCCCCAAAGCTAATCATCGATACCACCATGCTTAGCTCCATCCACAACGCCAACAGGGAAATGATCGCCACAAACACAATCGCGCGCCACGGCGTATGGAAACGGGCATGAAGATGGAAAAACACCCTGCGCGGTAGCACGCCTTCACGCCCCATCGCATAGAAGATGCGCGAGACGCCGGTTTGTGCAGTCATTGAAGAAGCGTAAACCCCGGTCAGGTAGGTGGCCATAAAGAAGTTATACATCCACTTCCCGCCCACATGCTCCGAGATAATCAGGCTGGCGGTATCCTGATAAGGGATCAGCGACTGCCAATCAGGATAAGCCAGGTGTGCGGCATAAGACACCGCAACAAAAATAGCGCCAGCGCTGATAACGGTGATCAGAATGGCGCGCGGCAGCGTGCGCTTGGCATCGGCGGCCTCTTCAGCCATGGTGGCAATGGCATCAAACCCCAGAAAAGCCAGGCACAACACCGCAGCGCCGGCAATCAGGCCAGAAAAATTACCCGCATCCACCAGCAAGGGTTTCATCAGCGATGCCGGGCTGAGATCGGCGTCGCTGAATGCCAGGGCAATAAACAGCACGATGAACACCATCTGTAACGCAATCAGCGTGAAGTTGACAGAGTTCAGCAGGCGCACGCCGAGAATATTCAACAGGCTGACGCTGACGATGGAAGCCAGAATAAACACATAAGCCGGGATCGCCGGAAATGCTTCGTGCAAGAAGATACCTAAAACCAGATAGTTCAGCATCGGCAAGAACAGATAATCAAGAATCTGTGCCCAGCCAACCAGGAAACCGGTTTTACCACCGAAGCTACGCTGTACATAAGAATACGCCGATCCCGCCAACGGCATTGCGTTGGTCATCCGGCAATAGCTCAAAGCAGTAAAAAGAATGGTGACAATGGTCACCAGATAAGCGACAGGCAGATGGCCCTGACTCAAAACGGTCACCTGACCATAGGTGGTAAATACGCCCAGCGGCACCATATAGGCAAGCCCAAACGCGACCAGGGCTGGGGTTTTAAGAACTCGTTGCAACTGAATGTGTTGTGGCATTGCCGTATCATCTCCTGGCACAAACCAGCGCCATTAATCCGTGTTTTCTCCTTCATCCTGCAAAAGCAGAATCTCTTCACCGCAGGACACAAGGATTTGTTCAGTTTTGCCTACCTTGAAATCTATTGGCTACGGCAAAAAACAAGGGACGAATTCTGGCACAAGAAAGGCGGCCGTGGAAGTTAACAAGAGGCTTTCAGTTTTTGTTTTCTACCATCGGGCTGGAATAAGGTAATACGGCATTCCAGCCCGTTGATTTATTGTAATTACAATCATAAAAGCGGTGAATCTTTACCGCTTTTATCCGATTGAATGTTATGCCTGATAAACCACCTGCCCGCCCACCAGCGTCCGTTCGACGCGAGTTTGGTATATCGCCTCTGCGGGTTGCTCGAACAGGTTTTGGTACAGGACTATCGCATCAGCCAATTTACCCACTTCAAGCGAACCGATATATTGCTCTTTCGCAATCATATAAGCGGCATCAATGGTTGCGGCGCGCAATGTCTCGATCAATGTCAAGCAGCGATCATTCTCCAAACATGGCCCGGCAGGATTACCTGCGCTGTCCCAGGCACGGCGAGTCATCCCCACCTGCAAGTTATACCATTCGTCCAGCCGATCGATCGGCCAGTCGCTGCCATAGGCCACGCGCGCCCCGGCATCCAGAAAACGTGCTGCCGGTTCCAGATGTGGGAAACGTTCTTCCCCCAGCATTTCCCGTTCTTCGTCAATCAAGACAGCCGGTAAACCCGCCCATTGGAATGACAACACCGCCGTCGCCCCTAAAGCAGCAAACCGCGCATACTGATGAGCCGCCACCAGTTCGTTGTGTGCCAAACCGGGGCGGATATCCTTGCCGGGGCAGGCTGCACGCATCAGTTCAACCGCATCCAGCACCTGCTCAATGGCCCCGTCACCGACCGTATGAGTATGTGGGTGCAGGCCAGCACGGCCACATTCAACCATCAGCGCATTCAGCACTGGCGTAGTGAAGTAGAGATCGCCATAGCGTTCACTTTTTCCTTCACCATGGTGTTCACGATAAGGCTCCAGCAACGCAGCGGTCATCGTTGGGGGTTGCAATACCCCATCAACGAACAGCTTCAGATGGTCAACGGCAATCCCGGCCTGCGGCCCCCAGGTTTTATCGCCCCACTGTTTGGCGAAAGCGACCACTTCCTGCACCGCACGCGCGGCATCTTCCGGCCCTTGCACGCTATCTGGCGTCACTTCTTTGGCACCGAGGATGCGCAGCGTCAGTGCGCCTTGATCGCGCAACGCAGCGAAAGCGGCCAACTGTTCAGCGAACACTCGGGTATCCATCACCGTGGTTACCCCTTGAGCATGCAGCACCTGCTGCACATGAGCCGCTATCTGGACGTTCTGTTCCGCCGTGCCGGAAGGGATGCTGTCGAAAGCGCGCATGGCTGGAGCATCCTCCAGAATCCCCGTCAGTTGGCCATCAGCAGCGCGGGCAATCTTGCCGTCTGTTGGCACCGGAGTATTTTCATCAATCCCCAGCATTTCCAGCGCACGGCTGTTGGCAGCCAAGGTATGGCAATCGTTGGAAAACAGCGCTACCGGGCGGCGGGTATTCAAGGTATCCAGCAGCTTGCGGCTCATGTCTGCCCCAACCGGGATCATCGCCTGGCGCTGCCAGGCCCGCACCGTCAGCCATTCGTCGTCATGAGCCGGATACTTGTCCAGATGCGCCTGAATATGCTGCAACGTCTGCTCCACCGTCAGCGCTGCATACTGCAAACTGCACCCTTTGAGCTGTTTGCCGCCCCAGAATGGATGCATATGGCTGTCGATCAGGCCCGGCATCATCATTTTACCGTTCAGATCGATAAGCTCGGTCGCGGGTGTTGCAAGCGCCAGCACTTGCTCATCATCCCCTATGGCAAGAATGTATCCTTGCCCTATCGCCATTGCACTGCAAACCTGGTTGGCGGCATCTGCCGTGAAGAGAGTGCCGTTGTAATAAATTACCTCGGCGGCTTTAACCACTGGTGTCATATCAAAGATCTCAAAATCACCAAAACGATCCTAAGTATAGATCTGAGTCAGGTTAAAACAGAAATCCTTCGCCAAGAGAGGCAAAGCTACACCGTCTTGAAATCCTGATATCACCGACATCGTATAGCCCCCCCAGTAATCCATAACAAAATCGGCTAAATAGTGAATGGGTTAATCCAGCAACAATGACGCAAAGATTCATGACATCTATCACATTCAGCACATCCTTAATTCCCAAGACGGCGAACAGCAGCTAAATTTAGCTCATCCGACCACCTAATCCCCACCAATAACTATAACGATATATACCTTATGGATTTCAAGTTACAGTCAGGCGGCAAAGGCGCAATAGTGCTACGGCTTGAAAGATGACGGGTATACCCGATGGAGACTGCAATGAGCGCATACCCCCGCCTGCTGGCGCCGCTAGATCTCGGCTTCACCACCTTGAAAAACCGGGTGCTGATGGGATCGATGCACACAGGTCTGGAAGAACTTCCCAATGGCCCAGAGCGCCTGGCCGCATTTTATGCCGAACGCGCCGCTGCGGGCGTCGCACTGATCGTGACCGGCGGCATCGCGCCTAATGAAAAGGGAGTGGTACATCACGGCGCTGCCACCCTGAACCGGCCACAGCAGGTGGCAAATCACCGCACCGTCACCGATGCTGTCCATCAGGCGGGTGGTAAAATCGCCTTACAGATCCTGCATGCCGGACGTTATAGCTACCAACCGCAGCCCGTCGCACCTTCCGCATTGCAAGCCCCTATCACCCCATTCACCCCCAAGGCACTCACGGTAGAAGAAATTGCACAAACCATTGCCGATTTCGCCCACTGCGCCGCACTGGCGCAGCAAGCGGGCTATGACGGCGTGGAAGTGATGGGTTCTGAAGGCTATCTGATTAACCAGTTTCTGGTAGCGCACACTAACCAACGCGACGATGAATGGGGTGGCAGCTTCAGTAATCGTATGCGTTTTGCGGTAGAGATTGTGCGCGCCGTGCGCCAAGCGGTAGGGCCAGAATTTATTCTGATTTATCGCCTGTCGATGCTTGATCTGGTGGAGAATGGCTCTAATTGGCAGGAGATTGAGCAGCTCGCCGTCGCCGTTGAACAGGCAGGAGCAACCCTGATTAATACCGGCATCGGCTGGCATGAAGCGCGAATTCCTACCATTGCCACCATGGTGCCGCGTGCCGGGTTCAGTTGGGTAACACGCAAACTGATGGGTAAAGTGGGGGTTCCGTTGATCGCCACCAACCGCATTAACGATCCTGCGGTAGCAGAACAGGTATTGGCAGAAGGCTGTGCCGATATGATTTCCATGGCACGCCCATTCCTGGCCGATGCGGCTTTTGTACAAAAAGCCGCCGAAGGCCGTGCAGATGAAATCAACACCTGCATTGGCTGTAACCAAGCCTGTCTGGATCAGGTTTTCGAAGGCAAACTGACGTCCTGTTTGGTGAACCCACGCGCCTGCCGCGAAACCGAAATGCCGCTGCTGGCGGCAGACACCCCCAAACGGCTGGCCGTAGTCGGTGCTGGCCCTGCCGGGCTGGCATTTGCCACCACCGCCGCCAGCCGTGGGCATCAGGTGACGCTATTCGACGCCGCCAATGAGATCGGCGGTCAATTCAACATTGCCAAACAGATCCCTGGTAAGGAAGAGTTCCACGAAACCCTGCGTTACTTCCGCCGCCAATTAGCGCTACTGAAAATCACGCTGCAACTGGGGCGAAAAGTGCATGCGGAGGATTTGGTCGATTTCGATGAAGTGATCCTCGCCTGCGGCATCGTGCCGCGTCTGCCAGATATTCCCGGCATTGAGCGTGATAACGTGTTGAGCTATCTCGATGTTTTACGTGACAAGAAACCGGTCGGGCAGCGGGTGGCAATCATTGGCGCAGGGGGGATCGGTTTCGATACTGCCGAATATCTCAGCCAACATGGCACCGCCAGTAGCCTGGATCAGCAGGCATTTAACCTTGAATGGGGAATCGATTCACAGCTTAACCAGCGCGGCGGTTTGAGCGATCAGGGGCCTGGTGTGCCGCCGGTGCCACGCCAGATATTTCTGTTGCAACGTAAAAGCAGCAAAGTGGGTGAAGGGTTGGGCAAAACCACCGGTTGGATTCATCGCATCAGTTTGACAATGCGCGGTGTGAAGATGCTGAACAGCGTCCACTATCAGCGCATTGACGAGCACGGATTGCATATCGTGCGTCTCGATAAGGAAAAGTGCCTGCCGGTGGACACGATTGTGATCTGTGCTGGCCAGGAGCCACGCCGTGAGCTGCTGCAACCGCTGCTGGCCATGGGGAAAACCGTGCATCTGATTGGGGGGGCCGACGTTGCCGACGAACTGGATGCACGCCGGGCTATCGCTCAAGGTACGCGCTTGGCAATGGCGCTGTAACAGCGTGGGCGCAGTAAGAAACTGCGCCCACCAACGGATTAACGCCGGGCGCCGGATTTGACCGCTTTCAGGATCACAAACTTCTGGTTAGACGCCAAAGTAGTACAGTTGCCAAACAAGCGCTTCAGCTTATGGTAATAATCCAGATGACGATTGCCAACGATACGCAATTCACCACCGGCTTGCAGGCAGCGCTTAGCATCGCAGAACATCTGCCAAGCGGTGTGATCGGTAATCGCATGTTGCTGATGGAAGGGCGGATTGCACAACACCGCCTGCAAGCTTTCGCGCTCAATGCCTGCCAGTGAATTATTCACCTCAAACCGGCAGCGCGCCCTCTCCTGCGGCAGGTTATGCGCCACGTTCAGTTCGCTGGATGCCACCGCCATGTAAGACTCATCGACAAAAGTCATCTGCGCTTCTGGATTTTGTACCAGCGCTTTCATGCCGATAATGCCGTTGCCACAGCCAAGATCGACCATATGGCCGTGCAGATCCTGCGGTAAATGTTCCAGGAACAGACGTGCACCGATATCCAGGCTACCACGGGAAAACACGTTGGCATGATTGTGGATCAACCAATCTGTGCCATCCAGCAGCCAGTTGGTGGTTTCTGGTGCGGGCGGTGGCACAATATCTGCTACCTGACAATAAATCAGGCGCGCCTTTTTCCAAGCCAGACTGGTGCGCGTGGGGCCAAGCACCCGCTCAAACACCTGCATCGTAGATGTATGCACATCACGCGCTTTGGCACCGGCAATAATCAGCGTATCGGGAGCTACCACTTTGCGTAGCGCCCGGAGTTGCTGTTCCAGCAATGCCAGCGCTTTCGGAACGCGGATCAGCACTACCGCCGGGTTGGCGGGCAGTTCAGCCAGGCTGTCCAATAGCGTGACTTGCTCAATATCCAGCGCATTCAGTCCCAGATTATGGCGCGTTGCCAACTGGTTCATGTATGAATCACTGATACTGTAAGGCTTATGGGCATGCAGAGCACAAACTAAAGCACCGAAATGATCGTTGAAAATCAATACCGGGCGTTCACCCACGGCCATATTTTCCAACTGTTGCAGCAGATATTCGTCTGCTGCTTCCCACGCTTGCAGTTGAGTGGATTCTTCCTGTTGGGGATAACGCTCCAGCTCAAGTTGCTGTGTTCCCAGATCGAGTTGGCTCATTGCTCCTCCTGACTGATAAAATTTGCGCTGTTTATCCCCTAAAAACACGCATCAGTAAAATGTTTTTTGGGATTAATTGCCCTTTGCAGGATTTGAGCGAAAAAACGTCATACAATAATTCCCCTGATGGGCCGAATAACCCAACCAACATACCTGCAACGTGAAGTCTAACGAGTACAACATGCCCGAACTGAGTTACCTGCAAGGCTATCCCGACCATCTGCAAGCACAGGTGCAGCAGCTTATCCAACAGCAACGGCTGGGTGAGGTGCTATTACAACGCTACCCGCAGGTTCATGGCTGCACCACCGACAAATCGTTGTATCAGTTTACTGTCGAGCTGAAAAACCAATACCTGCGCAATACGCAGCCGCTGAGCAAAGTGGCCTACGACAGTAAAATCCAGGTGATGAAACATGCATTGGGCCTGCATACCACCATTTCCCGCGTGCAGGGCGGCAAGCTGAAGGCCAAAGCGGAGATCCGCGTGGCAACGGTATTTAAAAACGCGCCGGAACCTTTTCTGCGTATGATTGTGGTGCATGAGCTGGCCCATCTGAAAGAAAAGGATCACAACAAAGCCTTCTACAGCCTATGCTGCCATATGGAACCCAGCTATCACCAATTGGAGTTTGATACCCGGTTGTATCTGACACATCTGTCGCTATTCGGTGAACTGTATGAATAAATAGGGATTTTAAACACATTTAACGGCACCATAATCTGCTTTACTAAACCACTTTACTTGCAGGAACCGGAGCTATTTATGATTCGCTTTGCTGTCGTCGGCACCAACTGGATTACGGGAAGCTTTATTGATGCGGCACATGAGAGCGGCAAAATGAAGCTGACCGCCATCTACTCGCGTAATCTCGAACAAGCGCAGGCTTTTGGAGCTGATTACCCTGTCGAATATTTTTTCGATTCGCTTGAAGCACTCGCCCAATCGGATGTCATCGACGCAGTGTATATCGCCAGCCCAAACTCCCTGCACTGCCAACAATCCCTGCTGTTTCTCAGCCATAAAAAGCATGTGATTTGCGAGAAACCGCTGGCATCTAATCTGCGAGAAGTGGAAAAGCTGGTGGCCTGCGCGCGGGAAAACCACGTGGTACTGTTTGAAGCGTTCAAAAGCGCCTATTTGCCGAACTTCCTGGTGCTGCAACAAGCATTGCCGAAAATCGGTAGGTTACGTAAAGCGTTTCTCAATTTTTGCCAATACTCTTCTCGCTACCCGCGCTATCTGGCCGGTGAAAATCCCAATACGTTTAATCCACAGTTTTCCAACGGTTCGATCATGGATATTGGCTACTATTGCGTTGCCAACGCGGTGGCGCTGTTTGGCGCCCCCAAATTGATAATGGCCAGCGCCACCCTGCTGGATACCGGGGTAGATGCACAGGGTACCGTCTGCCTGAATTACGGTGATTTCGGCGTCACCCTCTCACATTCCAAGGTCAGTAACTCGGATATTCCAAGCGAAATTCAGGGCGAGGAGGGAACGCTGATAATCGAGAGGATCTCCGAATATCAGGCAATCGTGCTGACACCGCGCGGAGCAAGCCGGCAGGATCTGACCCAACCGCAGCACATCAATACCATGCTGTACGAGGCCGAAGCCTTTGCCGATCTGGTGGAAAAACAGCAGATAGAACACGTTGGCTTGGAGAACTCCTTAATTATCGCTCGCTTGCTGACTGAAATCCGTCGTCAGACCGGTGTGATATTCCCGGCGGACGGAGCATAAGATGAAACCACTGCTGTTGATGCAAACCGGCGATGCGCCGGAAGCCATTCGGCGCGAACGGGCCAATTTTGATCAGATGTTCCTGCAACAAGGGAATATTGCCGCCGATCGCGTGCAGATCGTGCATCTTCCTGCCGGTGAAACTCTATTACCACCTGAAAGCTATTGCGGCGTGGTGATTACCGGTTCACCCGCGATGGTGACAGAACAACACGCCTGGAGCGAACAGGCGGCGGCGTGGTTGCGCCAGGCAATGCGGATCAAACTACCGATTTTTGGCGTGTGTTACGGCCATCAGCTTCTGGCCCATGCACTAGGGGGAACCGTAGGCTATCACCCACAGGGCATGGAGGTAGGCACGCTGGAGATCGAGCTGCTGCCCGCGGCCAGCAACGATAAGCGCCTGTCGGTATTGCCGCCGCGCTTTAAAGCTAATCTGATCCATGCCCAAAGCGTGCTCACTCCCCCCGTTGGGGCAGAAATTCTGGCTCGCTCGCAACAAGATGCCTGCCAAATCCTGCGCTACGGTGACAACGCGTTGACCACCCAGTTCCACCCGGAATTTGATGGGGCAACCATGCAGCATTATCTGAACTGGCTCAGCGCATCGAAGCCGGAAAATCAGGAGATATATCGGCTTAAACAGCACCAGGTGAGCGATACCCCTGTTAGCCAGATGCTGTTGCAAGGTTTTGTCGTCAACCTTGGGGCACAACGGAGGGCGCTTGGGTAATCGTTCATTACCTGATAGCCATTACTCGATTGGGGCGCTCACTGCCCCATAGATTATTTGGCAATTTGCTTTAAATACCAAATGTTATTGCGATCACACAAATGTAAACAGAATGTTGTCACTGATTGCTTTGTGCACGTAATTTCACCTCCGCCCCTTTTCAACTTCCCTCATTTACTGAATACTGACCGAGTAAACACATTTAGCGACAGAAATGAATAAAATTTATCTGGCAACGTTCCTGCTGGGCAACGCTATCTGTACACCAATATCTCAGGGAAGCGGAAACGCAAAAAAGGTCTCATGAATAAACTCTTAATACGGATTACCCAGGGCAGCCTGGTGAAGCAAATTATGGTCGGCCTAGTGGCTGGTATCGCGGTAGCAATGGTTTCTCCGGCTGCTGCTATTGCCGTTGGCCTGCTCGGTACGCTGTTTGTCGGCGCGCTGAAAGCCGTTGCGCCACTGTTAGTCCTGGTGTTAGTGATGGCCTCGATCGCCAATCACAAGCAGGGACAGAAAACCAATATTCGCCCTATCCTGTTCCTATACATGTTGGGCACCTTTGCGGCAGCGTTAACCGCCGTGATAACCAGCTTTGCTTTCCCTTCAACGCTGGTTCTGGCGGTAGGTAATACCGATATCAACCCACCGGGGGGTATCGTTGAGGTTGTCAGAAGCCTGTTGATGAGCATCGTAGCCAACCCGTTCCATGCGCTGATCAACGCCAACTATATCGGTATCCTGGCCTGGGCGATCGGGCTGGGGCTGGCACTACGCCATGCCTCTGATACCACCAAATCACTGATCAATGACATGTCTGATGCCGTGACTCTGGTGGTACGCGCGGTGATCCGCTGTGCGCCGTTGGGTATTTTTGGCCTGGTGGCCTCCACGCTGGCGGAAACCGGCTTCGGTGTATTATGGGGCTATGCTCAACTGCTGATGGTGCTGATCGGCTGTATGCTACTGGTGGCGTTGGGGCTTAACCCGCTGATCGTCTATTGGAAAATCCGCCGTAATCCGTACCCGTTGGTATTCACCTGCCTGCGCGAAAGCGGCGTAACTGCCTTCTTTACCCGCAGCTCCGCAGCCAACATCCCGGTCAACATGGAACTCAGCAAAAAGCTGAATCTGAATGAAGATACCTATTCGGTTTCTATCCCGTTGGGCGCCACCATCAATATGGCCGGGGCGGCGATCACCATCACCGTGCTGACGCTGGCAGCGGTCAATACCCTGGGGATTCCGGTGGATCTCCCCACCGCTCTGCTGTTGAGCGTGGTGGCCTCTATCTGTGCCTGTGGCGCTTCTGGCGTGGCCGGTGGTTCACTACTGCTCATCCCACTGGCGTGCAATATGTTTGGTATTCCGAACGATGTTGCAATGCAAGTGGTAGCGGTGGGCTTTATTATCGGCGTCTTGCAGGATTCGGCAGAAACCGCGCTGAACTCTTCCACTGACGTGCTATTTACCGCCGCCGTCTGTCAGGCAGAAGATCAGCGGTTGGCAGATAAAAATCCGCTGAAAACCCGCTGAGGCTTAACGATCGTCAGCAAGGCGCCCCATTGAACTGGGCGCCTTTTTTTCGACCGCGAAAGGATCAATACCGCGTAACTGTAAACGGCGGAAACGGATAATGTTGAAGCCGTTCATCAGCAGGAAGCTGCCTTCAATCAGCGAACCACCAATCGACCCCAGCCAGATATTGTGTATTACCCAACACGCGGTTGAACACCACATCACACAACGGGTCGTCAGGCCACGGGTACGAAACAGTGCCCAGGTGCTAATGGAAGTCCCAAAAATGGGCAACAATTCGATCCAGTATTTGAAATGAGACAGGCCAACGCTCAGCGTTAACATGATGAATATCCACATCACCCACAGGCTGCGGGTGCGCATGGAGATCAGGTTACGGCACGCGCTTAATAGTGCGCTGCTGCCAGCGGCGCTGGCCCCCATCAGGAAGTAATGAATGCCGATAATCAGGCTATAGCCCGATAGTTGTAATTTGAAGCGTTGATCGCTGCGATTGAAGAAACTGGTGATGCCAAACAAAAAAGCCAGTAGGCCAATGGCCTGAGCAAACCAATAAAACGTCATTAGAAGTCCTGGGGCGGAAATAACCAAGCGCTGGAGTTGAAACGCTGTTTTATGCTACTCCCGCCCGCCGGGCTTTACAATGTTACCCCGCTTTTAAAAATGGCCAACTCACGGAAGTCATTGACTTCGTTACGCGCCGGTTTACCGTCGGCAATATCGACAATCAACTCAACAAACTGCTCCAGCATATGATCCATCGATACGCCATGGATCAACTGCCCAGCATCGAAATCGATCCAGTGCGGTTTTTTGGCCGCCAGCTCCGAGTTGGTCGCCAGCTTCACCGTTGGCACAAACCCACCGTATGGCGTACCTCGCCCAGTGCTGAACAACACCATATGGCAACCGGCACCGGCCAAAGCACTGGTGGCCACGGCATCGTTACCCGGCGCACTCAGCAGGTTCAGCCCTGGCTGGTGCAAACGCTCACCGTATTTCAAGACATCCACCACCTGGCTTTGCCCGGCTTTTTGGGTACAACCAAGCGATTTCTCCTCCAGCGTGGTAATGCCACCTGCTTTGTTACCCGGAGACGGGTTTTCGTAAATTGGCTGATCGTGGGCGATAAAATACTGCTTAAAGTCGTTAACCATGCTGACGGTTTTTTCAAAGGTACTTTCGTCGCGACAACGGCTCATCAGGATACGTTCAGCACCAAACATTTCTGGTACTTCCGTCAGCACGGTGGTGCCGCCATTAGCGATCACGTAATCCGAGAAACACCCCAGCAATGGGTTAGCGGTAATGCCGGACAAACCGTCTGATCCACCGCATTCCAGGCCAAATTTCAGCTCACTTAGCTTACCCGGCTGACGGCGATCGTCACGCATCTGTTGATACAGCGCATGTAAATGCTCCAGCCCAGCCTCCACTTCATCATCCTGCTGCTGGCAGACCATAAAACGCACCCGCTGCTCATCAAATTCCCCAAGCGTGGTACGGAATGCATCCACCTGGTTGTTTTCGCAGCCCAATCCGATCACCAACACCGCTCCAGCATTGGGGTGGCGCACCATATTTTGCAGCATGGTACGGGTGTTTTCATGATCCTGGCCCAGTTGCGAACAACCGAACGGATGGCTGAACAGGTGAACGCCGTCGATCCCTTTCGCTTCCTCGGTTTCCTTCAAGAAACGCTGTTGGATCTGGCGGGCGATGCCATTGACACAACCCACGGTGGGGATGATCCACAGTTCATTGCGAATCCCCACCTCACCATTGCCGCGCCGATAGATCTGCACTTCGCGATCGGCCGCCTGCGCCGGTAAGGTCTGGAATTCTGGCTGATACTGGTAGCTATCAAGATCGCTCAGGTTGGTTTTGGCATTTTGTGAATGAATATGCTCGCCCGGTGCGATCGCCACCAGCGCATGACCAATGGGTAAACCGTATTTGACGATCATTTCCCCCACGGCAATCGGCTCAAGCGCAAACTTGTGCCCACGTGCCACATCTTGCGCCAGTATGATGACGCGCTCGTTCAGCGTTTGTGTTTCACCGGCGGCTAAATCACGTAATGCTACTGCCACATTGTCTTTTGAATGAATTTTTATGATGCTTTGCATAAACCAACCTATGCCAATTCGATAGCAAAATACTGTTTGGCATTATCGAAACAAATGTTTCTCACCATGTCACCCAGCAATGCAATATCCGCCGGAGCCTCACCGTCTTCCACCCAACGGCCAATCATCTGGCAAAGGATACGGCGGAAGTATTCATGACGGGTGTAAGAAAGGAAGCTGCGGCTGTCGGTCAGCATGCCGACAAAGCGGCTGAGCAGCCCAAGCTGGGCCAACTGCGTCATCTGGCGCTGCATGCCGTCTTTCTGATCGTTAAACCACCAACCGGACCCAAACTGCATCTTGCCCGGCGTGCCTTCACCCTGGAAATTACCGACCATGGTGCCAATCACTTCGTTATCACGCGGATTGAGGCAGTAAAGGATAGTTTTCGGTAAAGCGCCCTGTTTCGCCTGCGCATCCAGCAAGCGTGATAACGGTTCAGCCAGAGGCTGATCGTTAATCGAATCAAAACCGATATCCGGGCCAATAGTGGTAAACATTCGGCTGTTGTTATTACGCAACGCACCGATGTGATATTGCTGCACCCATTCACGGCGCTGATATTCCTCCGCCAGGAAAAGCAGCACAGCGGTTTTAAACTGTGCACTCTGCTGCGGGGTGGGTATGTTGCCGCTCAACCGCTGCGCCAGAATAGTATCCAACGTGGCTTCATCGGCTTCACCGTAAACCACCACGTCCAGCGCGTGATCCGAAACTTTGCAACCGTGCGCCGCAAAATGATCCATACGTTTTTTCAGTGCAGCACGCAGATCGCTGAAACGAGAGATTGAGGTATCCGCTGCGGCTTCCAGTTGCTGTAAATAATCGTTGAAGCCGGGTGCTTCAATGTTGAATGCTTTATCTGGCCGCCAGCTTGGCAATACCTTGATATCAAAGCTGCCGTCAGCGGCAATGGCTTTATGGTGGCGCAGATCGTCGATGGGATCGTCGGTAGTCCCCACCATTTTCACTTTCATTTGTTGCATGATGCCGCGCGCGCTGAATGCGTCTTGTGCCAGCAATTGGTTACCACGCTGCCAGATTTCATCTGCCGTGGCCGGTGACAGCAACTTGCCAGTAATACCAAACGGGCGGCGCAGTTCCAGGTGAGTCCAATGATACAATGGGTTACCAATGGTATGCGGCACCGTTGCCGCCCAGGCATCAAATTTTTCCCGGTCAGAAGCGTCACCGGTGCACAAACGCTCAGCGACCCCATTGGTACGCATTGCGCGCCATTTATAGTGATCGCCCTTCAACCAAATATCATACAGATTCTGGAAACGGGTATTTTCAGCAATCTGCTGCGGCGGCAAATGGCAGTGATAGTCGAAAATAGGCTGATCCGCTGCATAATCATGATAGAGACGGCGGGCAAATTCACTGTCTAACAAGAAATCATCGCTCAAAAATGTGGCCATATCAGGTTCCTCACCTTGTTTTCTAGCTTAACCTTGCTATTTATTCCTAAAAGTTATCACACCAATTAAGATCGACGTATAACAATATTTTGACTTACCAACATCTAAAAACCGCTTAAAGCGTATTTTAAGAACAAAAAACCACCAAAATGGCATGGCGTTATGTGCATCATTATTGCCTAATTAAATCACAGCTTTTGTGATATCACTCAACTTTTAAATCTGTATGACAGGTTAACGTTTTATTATGCGCCCCTGTTTCAACCATTGGCAGGGGCGTGACGCAGGAAGTACCTTGATAAGCAAAATATCAGGCAGAAAATCAGGCTGCGGAATAATACGGGTTTGCGGGTGGCGGAGATTTCAAGATTGGGTGAGATTTTGGCCCTGTAAAATTTACCGTACAACTGAAGCAAGATGATTCCTTAACCACGTTCAGCCAGGCCTCTATCAGCCCCTTTGTCACAGGCTTTCTGCGTTAGGCCCACTGGCAGCCTTAACGGATAAGTGGTATAACAAGTACTATAATTTTATGCCTTCCTACCACGAGTATTCACTATGGGATTCACTGAAACCAGACGTCTTTACCAGCAATTGGCCGCCGAGCTTAAGCAACGCATTGAAACTGGGGTTTATCTGGTGGGTGATAAGCTGCCAGCAGAGCGCTATATTGCGGAAGAAATGAACGTCAGTCGCACCGTCGTGCGCGAAGCGATCATCATGCTAGAAGTTGAAGGTTATGTCGAAGTGCGCAAAGGCTCAGGGATTCATGTGATCTCCAACCAGCAAAAAAACCTGGTGGTGCCGGGTGACAGCATCGAATTCGCCACCGCCGGGCCTTTTGAACTGCTGCAAGCGCGCCAATTAATCGAAAGCAACATCGCCGAATTCGCCGCCACTCAGGTGACCAAACAGGATATCGTTCACCTGATGGAAATCCAGGAACAGGCTCGCCTGGAGGATCGCTTCCGCGACTCACAATGGGATCTCAAATTTCATGTTCAGGTCGCGCTGGCAACCCAAAACACCGCTATGGCCACTATCGTAGAGAGAATGTGGGTACAACGGATTAGCAACCCTTACTGGCTCAAGCTACACGAACATATTGATGAGCGTTCGATCGCCAGTTGGTGTGACGATCACGATCAGATCCTCAAAGCATTGATGAAAAAAGATCCTCACGCAGCCAAGCTGGCAATGTGGCAACACTTGGAAAACACCAAACAGATGCTGTTCAACGCCACCACCGATGATTTCGAATATAACGCTGACCGTTATCTGTTTGCAGAAAATCCGGTGATACATCTGGAAAGCGTCACCGCCAGTAATAACAATAAATAGCGTCCCACTGTCAAAAAACATTGGTTTACGTCTGGGAATGTAAAATCGGCTGAATCGATGCCAAAATTGGCGCTTGCCGGGTGATATTTTGCCTGCGCTAACGCAGATTTCCCTGTTGCCAATCATGCTATTTTGGTAGAGTTAGAGCACTTTTTTTACCTATTGGCTTTGAGACGGAACACAAATACATGCGATGGTTGTTTGCCATGCTTATTGCTCTTTTTTGCTGGGCCAGTTCGGTCTCCGGCCAAAAGCTATATGCAACGCAAACCGCAATCATTTCCACCGTATTGAGCCCGCAGGTATTAAATAGCCTGCCCGAGTTTCTCTCTTACGAACCGGCTCCCTCTTCCAAAGGTGAAATCCGTCGTAAAGCCCCTGGCAAGTTGCTGCTGTTGTTGCCCCGGGTACAGCCCTGCCCCAGTTCGTTACTTTCCCCCGCACCGCAGGTTCCAGCCTATACTTTAGCAACGGCCCTAGCTCGCTATGCCAAACCTCAGTGGCAAATAGATTTACCACTTTCTCACCGGCTGCAACAAATCAACTGGGCCTTACACTCCTCTCAGCAGCAAAGCAGAATTGGTGGTTGGAAAAACAGTAATATTCTTTACCGTGGTTCGCTGACTTATCACTCATGATCCGGCGTTGCACCCATGAGCATTAATCAATAAAGCAACACCGTTTCATTACTGTCAGCAATCTGGGTTTTCCGCGAGTTTCCCGCTCACAGTCGCCCTACAGCTGAATAAAATAAACAATGATGTTTGACGTTTTAGGAACACTGGATGGATATTATTAAGCAACTGTTGGATGCCTTATGGCAGCAAGACTTTGAGACGCTGGCGAACCCTTCGCTGGTTTGGACGCTGTATGTCCTGCTGTTTATGATTTTATTTCTGGAAAATGGCCTGCTGCCAGCGGCCTTTCTGCCTGGCGACAGCCTGCTGATCCTGGTGGGTGTGCTGGTTGCAAAGGGTACCATGAATTTCCCAGTGACCATCTTTATCCTGACGACCGCCGCCAGCCTGGGGTGCTGGGTCAGCTATATACAAGGCCGATGGCTAGGGAATACGCGCACCGTGCAGGGCTGGCTCTCACATTTACCCGCTCACTATCACCAACGTGCACATCAACTGTTTCACCGCCACGGACTGTCGGCTCTGCTGGTTGGCCGTTTTTTGGCCTTTGTGCGCACCTTGTTGCCCACCATCGCCGGTTTATCTGGCCTGAGTAATGCACGCTTCCAGTTTTTTAACTGGATGAGTGGGCTACTTTGGGTATTGATTCTGGTTTCCGTGGGCTTCGCTTTGGGGAAAACCCCTGTATTCCGTAAGTATGAAGATCAGCTGATGTTCGGCCTGATGATGCTGCCACTGGTATTGCTGGTCATCGGCCTGGTTGGTTCATTGGTTGTCTTGTGGCGCAAGAAGCGCTCAGGTCATCACGATCAAGGGAAAGGCGCGTGATCGCTCAACGCCCGCGCTGGCAATACGCACTCATTATCGCACTGGCACTGCTGGCATTGACCATCGTGTTGGTGCCTTACATGGTGCATACAGAAAGCGAGCTGCGTATCCAATCCGTTCACCAGGGCCTGTCACTGCCTGACGGTTTTTATGTCTATCAACGTTTGGATGAATACGGTATTCGCATCAAAAGCATTACACCCGAAGGTAATAATCTGGTGATCCGTCTGGATTCCCCTGAGCAACAATGGCAGGCACGTGAAGCCTTACAAACTATTCTCTCTCCTGGCTATACCATTTCCCTGAGCGAGTCTTCAACACCAAACCACTGGTTCATCCGTTCGCCACTCAATCTGGGATAATTCTTTTTTGCAGAACGGTTTTACTACCAGCGAATTTATCGATGAGAACCACATCAAGCGGGATTTTAGTAGCCCATATCGTGGTTAGTCAGTGATATCAACCGGGCATAAGCCCTTTTCTCCATCGAATAAATCCGCTATGTTGAAAGTCTGTTGATGCAAAAGTTAAGGAGATATCGCAATGGCACAAGATTCAAATGCAGAAAACTTACGCGCTGAACTGAAGTCTCTGGCCGATATGCTAGAAGAAGTTCTGAACTCTTCCACCGATAAATCTAAAGCTGAGCTGGAAAAACTGCGCGCCAAAGCAGAAGACACTCTGAAAGATACCCGAGCACGCCTGACTGATGCAGGTGACAAATTGGCCCATCAAACCAAACAGATGGCTTGCCAGGCTGATGATTATGTACGTGAAAACCCATGGGCCGGGGTCGGTATCGGCGCAGCGGTTGGTGTGGTGTTAGGCGTTCTGCTTGCGCGCCGTTGATTATGGCTGATCATCCTAAAAACAGCGCCCAAGGCCCTGCTAAAGGGGTCTTGGATATTGGTCAGCGCATCCTCACTATTCTGGTCAACATGGTGGAAACGCGGGTGCGCCTGGCCGTTATTGAACTGGAAGAGGAGAAAGCCAACCTCATTCAGTTACTGATGATGGCCGGGCTTACCCTCCTATTCACCGCATTCGGTCTGATGAGTTTGCTGATGCTGATTTTCTGGGCGATCGATCCCGCCGATCGTTTGTTCGCATTGGGTACTACCACCGCAGTCTTGTTATTTCTGGCGGTTATCGGCATGTTTTGGACCCTGGCTAAAGCGCGTCGCTCAACCTTGCTGAACGCAACACGTCAACAATTGGAGCTGGATCGTGCTCAACTGGAGGGAAAGCATGAATCACCGCCAGTACCGTGACAGGGAAAAAACGTTGCTGATTCGGCAGATCCAACAACAACGTCTGGATCTGGCCGAAAATAAAGCCCTCTGGCTGGAAAAGACTGAACGTTTCGATCATGGCTGGCAGAGGTTATTTAGCCAGCGCAAATATGTGTTTATCGGTTTCAGCATTATGGTTTTATACGGTATCCGCCATCCCACCAAATTGCTCCGTTGGTCACAACGTGCCTTTGGTGCCTGGAGCACCCTGCGTGTAATCCGCAGAGCCTTTCCTGCAAAATAACGCCCCATACTTTATTCAACTATCCCGTTATAAAATACCATCTTCTCTTATCTAGCCACAAGAAAAAACACAACCACATGATTTAATTATCTTTTCAATCACAGAAATATTCATTTTTTTTGAAAGAAAAAGACAATTTTACTTGCTAACAACTATTACTATTCTCATCTAATATTAATTTCATTAACAGGCTACGAGCAGTGCAGTACCCCCTCCGGCCGCACAGATGCCAAGATTGGCGAACAAAATCACTTTTGGAGTTAATGATGAAAAAATTAGAAGATACAGGTTTGCTGGTTGCACGCATTCTGATGCCAATCCTGTTTATCGTGGCAGGCTACGGCAAAATGGGTGATGCCTATGCAGGCACCCAACAATATATGCAAGCGATGGGCGTTCCTGGTTTCCTACTGCCATTAACTATCCTGTTAGAGCTTGGCGGCGGCCTGGCCATTTTGTTCGGTTTCCTGACCCGCACCGTGGCACTGTTCACCGCAGGTTTTACTGTTTTGACTGCACTGCTGTTCCACATTAACTTTGCAGAAGGCGTCAACCAACTGATGTTCATGAAAAACCTGACTATTGCCGGTGGTTATATCGTTCTGGCGGTTGCAGGCCCGGGTGGTTTCAGCATCGACCACCTGCTAAATAAGAAATGGTAAGATAATCCCAGCACCAGAGGCCCGATACAGCGGGCCTTTTGGCCTTGCTTGCTCAGATATACAGGAGGTTCCTATGGGGCAACTCGTTGATGGTGTTTGGCAAAACGTCTGGTATGACACCACCTCTACCGGAGGCCATTTCAAGCGTTCAACCTCACAATTTCGTCACTGGGTCACGGCAGAAAATCACTTGGGTGAGGATGGGCAAACAACATTTAAAGCAGAAAAAGATCGCTACCACCTGTATGTTTCCCTTGCCTGCCCTTGGGCACACCGTACCTTGCTGATGCGCCAGCTGAAAGGTTTGGAGCAGATAATCCCGGTTTCCATCGTACATCCACTGATGCTGGAAAACGGTTGGACCTTCGGGAAAGACTTCCCCGCCGCCACTGGAGATACGCTTTACCATTCCGATTTTCTGTATCAGCTCTACCTGAGGGCAGATCCACATTACAGCGGCCGTGTCACCGTGCCAGTACTATGGGATAAACAGCAGCAGACCATCGTCAGCAACGAATCTGCTGACATCATCCGTATGTTCAACAGTGAATTTGACGCCATCGGCGCCCGCGCAGGCGATTATTATCCTTTGGCACTGCGTACAGAGATTGATGCGCTAAATAGCTGGATTTACGATTCGCTGAATAACGGAGTATACAGAGCCGGTTTCGCTACCCGCCAAGCTGCCTATGATGAGGCAGTAGACGGCGTATTTGCCGCGTTGCAACGACTGGAGCAGATATTAGGACAGCAGCGCTACCTGACCGGTGAACGCCTGACCGAAGCCGATCTGCGCCTGTGGACCACGCTGATTCGCTTCGATCCGGTGTATGTCACCCATTTCAAATGCGATCAACAGCGCATCAGCGATTACCCTAATTTGTACGGTTTCCTGCGTGATATTTATCAGATGCCGGGCCTTGCTGATACGGTCAACATGCCCCATATCCGCCATCACTATTATCGCAGCCATGCCACTCTTAATCCGCACGGCATTGTTTCTATTGGGCCAGAACAGGATTTGCATGCGCCACATGGGCGCGATCGGCATTTCCGCTGATGTCTATCAGATGAGGCTAATGATTCCCCTGTTGGGCAAACAGACGGGGGATCTCCCGCAGGAACCAGGATTTAGCCTCCCCCATGCTGTCACGCCGCCAAGCCATAATAATATCGGCCTCCTGGCTGTATTCCGGCCCAACCACCCGCAAACGCCCTGCTTCAATATCTTTTTCCACCATCGTATACGGCAAGGTGGCTACGCCTAATCCTGCCAGCAGAGCGCGGCGTTTATCTTCAATGGTGCTCACCGTCAGGCGTTGCTGTTTATCCAGCAACTGCACGGTCAGGACTGGCCGTTCTCTTGCCGTATCAGCCACCGCAATACCACGGTATTTCACTCGCGTGGTTTCCGACAGTGGTTCGGGTTCCTGATGGATCGGATGATCTGGCGCCGCCACATAAACACTCATCACTTGATACAGCTTGCGGGTATTGATTTCCGATGACGCGCGGAAATGCATGTCTGGTGCAATAACAATATCAGCACGCCCTTGCTCCAAACGTTCCCAGGCACCCGCCAGCACTTCGGTAAAGATAGAAACCTGTGTGTTGGCCTTCAGCGCCAGTTTGTCGATCAGCGGAAACAGTTTGTAGGCGGGTGATAATGCTTCGCTGACAATGGTCAAATGGGTTTCCCAGCCACGGGCTAACGCTTCAGCATCCGTGGTCAACTTATCTGCGGCTTCAAGCAAAACACGCCCACGCTCAAGCAGCATCCGCCCGATATTAGTGAATTTGGTACGGTGCCCTGAACGATCAAACAGCACCACATCCAATTCTTCTTCCAATTTTTGCATCGTATAGCTGAGTGCCGAAGGGACTCGGCCCAGTTCATCAGCGGCAGCGGCAAAGCTGCCACGGCGATCAATCGCATCCATCACTCTTAGCGCCTCAAGCGTTAACGCACGATCTCTGGCCATTAAAACTCTCTTTCAGGAAATTTGAATATACTAACCAGATTAACTTGCTAACAATCCAGCGTCCAGATGCTTACCATTTGGGTAACTAATATTTTAGAAAGCCAATCACCATGATTACATGTAGAACAGCACAACAGTGCGGGCAAGCTGATTTTGGTTGGCTACAGGCTCGCTATACGTTTTCCTTTGGGCATTACTTTGATCCGAAACTGATGGGTTACGCCTCGTTACGGGTATTGAATCAAGAAGTGCTGGCACCAGCAGCTTCATTCCAGCCACGTATCTACCCCAACGTAGATATCCTGAACTTGATCCTGCAAGGAGAAGCGGAATACCGCGACAGCGAGGGCAATACCATACGCGCTGAAGCCGGAGAAGCCTTGTTGCTGGCAACGCAAAATGGGCTCAGTTACAGCGAGCAAAATCTTAGCAGCACCACGCCCCTCACCCGCATGCAACTGTGGCTGGACGCCTGCACGGAGCGCAGTAATGAACGCATACAGTGCCTGAGCCTGCTACCAAAACCCCATACGCTGCTGGCTTCACCCGATGGCGTGCAAGGTAGCCTGCAACTACGGCAACAAGTATGGATTCATCACCTGGATTTACAAGCTGGTGAATTACAGGAGTTAGCGCTGAACGGGCCTCGCGCTTATCTGCAATCGATCCACGGCACATTTTCAGCAACCGGTGAACACCATGATAGCCAAACATTGACCTGCGGAGATGGTGCGTTTATCCATCAAGAAAACCGTTTGACCATCCAGGCCGAAACACCGCTGCGCGCCTTACTGATTGATTTACCGCTCTAGCCCGATAAATGTAAAAAACCCCGTGCAGCTCACACTGCGCGGGGTTATTGATTACAGGCTCTATACACCAACTAAAGGGAGACGAAACCGGGGTTCCCTGGTGTGGGCACACTATTATGTTACTCCCCGGTTCGCCATTCTGTAACAATTACGTCGTAAATACTCCGAAATACGTGGCAAAATTGTAATAAGTTAGGCCGACCTGCTGCTACAGATACCTATAAACGTGTACAGCAAGCCAAAGAACAAGGGTTAAGCTCCATCTAAAGCTGCTACTGAATTGGATTTGAGTCTTTCCACCATAAAACGCAATTGGAACATCACTGATGTCGTAACGCCTCGTTTGATTAAGGATAGCGTTGACGTATACATTAGAGATATAATGGTTTTTAGTGCTCACCATCGAAAATATAAAGGAACATGTTTAATGGACTATAGTTCTATTCTTAGGCAACACATGCAGGCTGAAAGAAAAATGGCTATATCCCTTGATAAAGGCGTTAAGGGTGTCTACGAAAAAGCAATTGATACAACTGAGGTATTATATGATGGTTTTGAAAGGCTTTCCTGGCGAACATCATGCTTCATAGATAAATATGAAGATGTTTGCCAAGAAATAAAAATAGAAGACGAACGGTATGTTTTAGGTATTTGGGAGTTATTTAGAAAAAGAGATATACTTCTGTATATGCTGACTTTATATGTTGAATTTGTTTTAGATGATGAGGATAGAACTCAAAGAGAGGTTAAATCAAAAGCAAGAGGGACAAGCAAGTTATTTGCAGGATTAGTTGCGGGAATGCTAACAAAGAAAGCTATCGCTTATACAATAGGTAAATCTTTATCTGGTTCACCTGAGATTTTAGCCTCAATCAGAAAGCACACGTATAAAAAGGGAACATTAGCTTTAACAGCTGTTACATTTTATGGACAAGTTCAAAAAGCAGCTATGGCTGCAAGAAAACTAAGGATGCTTGAACCTCGTTATTATAATATACTATATATTAACAACATTGAGATGTTATATATATATGTAGATCCAATTATAACAGGGCTGATAATGAAATTTAAGAGTAAATATAACGCTACGCTTGAGGAAAAAATTGAAATATTAGAGGGGATTATCAACTCATGATTATAGAAATATTAGAAATAATAAAGAGCATGATTAACTTCATCTTAAAATACGTTAAGATTTTCGCATTTACTATATTCCTTAATTTCCTTCCAATTGTTGTCCTTGTTTTATTGTATATGCTGTATGTGGTATTTATACCGGAATATAGTGGGAGGTTATTAATAATATCAATTATTGTGGTTTTCTATTTATCTTGGAAATACACCCCAGATAAATATACATAAAAAGCCGCTTTGTAAGCGGCCTTTTATAACTAGAATACGCGTTCATCCCATATGCTGTACCCTGACGTGCCAGCTACGTGAGTCCAGTCGATGCTTTTATATGCTATGGATATTAACTCATATGGCTGAACATCACTTTGTAATAGTGAATTTGGGCAATGCTGACTAATACTCGAACCATCATAACGCTAAGTATTATCATCTAAAGAATACTTACCTCTGTCTTTTACTAGATAAGCGTTCCGAATAGTAGATCGCTTGAAGGGAACTCAGCCCAGATTGGGCGATCTGATCAATCGCCAAAAAGAAACAAATCACCAACCGGGCTGAGCGATGCCGATAATAGCACCAATACCTCGTAGTGAACGACGCCTGATGCAAAAAACGATTCACAGAACACGCGACAAAAACCATGCATGCAGGCTGACCGCCATGCTGATGTTGCACCGGAGAGAGCCTGTCAGCGCGGCCGCCAGAACGCTTTGCTGTGCACGCTCTTCCATTATTCGCTGGATTAACTGGTTTATCCTTTATGGCATCGACGATTTGGAATCACTTTCCCCCGGACGTGGACGCCGCACCTACACTACATATTCGTGACCCGCACAAAGAAGAAAAAATGGCGGTAATCCATAAATCGCTGGAGAAATGCAGCGCAGAAAATCCGGTGTTTTACGAAGATGAAGTGAATATCCATCTCAATCCAAAAATCGGTGCCGACTGGCAGGTACGCGGTCAGCAGAAACGCGTAGTGACGCCCAGGCAGAATGAAAAATACTATCTGGCAGGCGCACTACACAGCAGAACAGGGAAAGTCAGCTATGTGGGCGGCAACAGCAAAAGCTCAGTCTTATTTATCAGTCTGTTAATACATCTGAAGGCGACGTATCGGCTGGCAAAAACAATCACGCTCATCGTGGATAACTACATCATCCACAAAAACCGGGAAACACAGAGTTGGCTGAAGGAAAACCCGAAATTCAGGGTGATATATCAGCCGGTTTATTCACCGTGGGTGAATCATGTTGAGCGGCTATGGCAGGCGTTACATGAGACAATCACCCGTAATCATCAATGCCGCACCATGTGGCAATTACTGAAAAAAGTCCGCCATTTTATGGAAACTGTCAGCCCATTCCCCAGAAGTAAACATGGGCTGGCAAAAGTGTAGCGATATTCGGATCATTATTTAGCAAAAAATATCGATATCATTTTGAATGAACTGCCTAATTTTTCTCACAATCATCTTCAACTGATTGCTATCCATCCTACCAAGTTTCAACAACGAAACGTAAAACATTAATCTAGTGATTAAAAATTTAGCTCTCGTGACATCATGGCAACCTAAAGAAGACCTGAAAAAGTGGTTACCAGACAATCGAAAGTAGAGGTAGAACGTACCGTTCCTACGAAATGTGTAAGGAAGAGAACAACAGTCGGTGTATCCCATCTTGTATCTCACTTTAAGTGAAATGCAGACAGGACACACCAACCCATTGTTTTTAATAGAAGTGGAGTTGACCGATAAGCCGGGTTCTGTCGTGGACAGTCATTCCTCTAGGCCAGCAATCGCTCACTGGCTCAAGCAGCCTACCCGGGTTCAGTACGGGCCGTACCCTGCGAACCCCTATTTGGCCTTGCTCCGGGTGGAGTTTACCGTGCCACGGACTGTTGCCAGCCGCGCGGTGCGCTCTTACCGCACCCTTTCACCCTTACCTGATCCCGCTTGCGCGGGCCATCGGCGGTTTGCTCTCTGTTGCACTAGTCGTAGGCTTGCGCCCCCCAGGCGTTACCTGGCACCCTGCCCTATGGAGCCCGGACTTTCCTCCCCTCCATCTGTCTCCCCCGAAGAGGACGGCAATGAAGCGGCGACTGTCTGGTCAACTCCGGCGCGGATAGTAGCGTCGCGGCCACGGCAGGTCAACAGCTTTACTCGCCCTGATGCTCCAGTGCGTACTTATACAACGCATTTTTCTTCACACCATGAATTTCCGCTGCCAAGGCCGCCGCCTTTTTCAGCGGCAACTCTTTATGCAGCAATGCCAGCGTGCGTAGCGCTTCCAATGGGAGATCGTCTTCCTGCGCTTTATGCCCTTCCACAATCAATACCATTTCGCCACGGCGGCGAACTTCATCTTCCTGTACCCAGGCCAGCAGTTCCCCCACGGGGGCTCCATGGATCGATTCCCAGGTTTTGGTCAGTTCACGGGCTAGAACCACATAGCGTTGCGGCCCCCATACAGCCACCATGTCTTGCAGGCTTTCCAACAAACGGTGAGTGGATTCATAGAAAATCAGCGTGCGCGGTTCCTCTGCCAGCGCCAGCAGAGTATCCTTACGGCCTTTGGTTTTCGCTGGCAGGAAACCTTCATAGCAGAAGCGATCGGATGCCACTCCTGCCGCACACAGCGCCGTTGTGGCGGCACAGGCCCCCGGCAGCGGCACAACGCGGATACCCGCTTCACGGCAACGGCGCACCAGGTGATAACCAGGGTCGTTAATCAATGGCGTGCCAGCGTCGGAAACCAATGCTATGCTCTGGCCTTCCTGCAATTTTGCCAGCAATTGGTCTGCCTTTTGCTGTTCGTTATGGTCGTGCAGCGCAAACAACCGCGCGCTAATCGCAAAGTGTTGCAACAGCAACCCGGTATGGCGTGTATCTTCCGCCGCAATCAGATCGACGCTTTTTAGTACTTCGAGTGCCCGATATGTGATATCCCCCAGGTTACCGATAGGGGTCGGCACCACGTACAGCGTTGATGCCAAAATGGCTGATTGTTGGTGTTGATTCATTGTTTCATCCGGATTGCCGATTTAATATTGAGCATCTTGAAAAAAACATCACTGGATACAGTATGCTTTCCTCAACATTCATGAGTATCAAAACAGGGCGTTTGATTCCTGTTGTACTGGCCGCCCTGTTGTTAGCGGGCTGTCCGAGCCAGGCTCCGCAAACTCCCCCCACGAATATACAGGGCGAAGCGAGCGCTAACTCCGATTATTATCTGCAACAGTTGCAGCAAAGCAGTGATGATAACAAGGCTGACTGGCAATTACTTGCTATTCGCGCACTCATCCGCGAAGGCCAACTGCCGCAGGCCAGTGCACTGCTGAATACGTTGCTGCAAGATATGAACAGCCAGCAATTGGTCGAACGCCAGTTGTTGATCGCTGAGTTGCAGGTTGCCGAAAAAAATTACGGTGCGGCACGCGACTCACTGAACAGTATCGATAGCAAGGCACTGTCATCCAATCAATTGGTACGCCTGTATCAGGCGCAGATTGCGGCCAGTCAGGGCCAGGTTTCTCTCTCGCTGATCCGCGCCTATATCGCTCTGGAACCCCTGCTGGCGATCAACGTACAGCAGGATAATCTGGATCAAACCTGGCAGGCATTACTTGGCCTTACGCCGGAAGAGATGAACAGCCTGGTGATCAATGCCGATGAAAACGTGCTGCAAGGCTGGCTGGATCTGTTGCGTGTTTATCAGGATAACAAACAAGACCCTGACCTGCTGAAAGCAGGCATCAAAGATTGGCAAAACCGTTATCCGCAAAACCCGGCGGCCAAAAATCTGCCGAGCCAACTGAACCAGGTGTCGAACTTTAGCCAGGCTTCTACCTCACACATTGCGCTACTGCTGCCGTTGAATGGTCAGGCAAAAGTGTTTGCCGATGCTATCCAGCAGGGTTTTACCGCGGCACAAAACGGTTTGGTACTCAACACACCGGTTCAACCCCCACCGCCGACCAATAATCCCGATCAGGCAACCACCGCCGCGGCCCCTGATGCCAACGGTGCAGTGAGCACTTCTGCCAATATTGTCACGGAGCTGGCCACACCATCCACCGCTCCCGTCATGCCAACGCAGCCCGTCAACGCACAGGTAAAGGTATACGATACCTCCAGCCAGCCCTTGCCGGAACTACTTGCTCAGGCCCAGCAGGAAGGAGCAACGTTAGTGGTTGGCCCGTTACTCAAAGCCAATGTCGACCAGCTCGCTACCACGCCAACCACGCTGAATGTGTTGGCTCTCAACCAGCCTGAACAACCGCAAGACAGCCCCAATATCTGCTACTTTGCGCTTTCCCCAGAAGATGAAGCCCGCGATGCGGCGCGCCACATCTGGGAGCAACAGAAGCGCCAGCCATTGCTGTTGCTTCCTCGCGGTGCCTTTGGTGACCGTATCGCCAGAGCCTTTACCGAGGAGTGGCAAACCCAGGGGGGGCAAACCGTGTTGCAACAGAGTATTGACTCTACCAGTGATCTGCGCCGCATGGTCAACGGCGGGGGTATCCGTATGACCGGTACTCCTGTCACAGCATCCGCCCCAGCACAACAGTCGGTCACCATCGCTGGTTTGACCATCCCGGCTCCGCCGAGTGATATCCCTGCGGCCACTGGCGGTGGCATTGATGCGGTTTATATTGTTGCCACACAGGATCAACTCACCCTGATCAAACCGATGATCGACATGACCACCAGTTCACGCAGCAAGCCAGCGCTGTTCGCTAGCTCACGCAGCTATCAGGCAGGAGCTGGCCCGGATTTCCGGCTGGAAATGGAAGGCTTGCAATTCAGTGATATCCCACTGTTGGCAGGAACTAATCCGCAGTTGCAACAGCAGGTCAGTGCCCAGTTCCGCAACGATTATTCCTTGGTACGCCTCTACGCGATGGGAATGGATGCCTGGACATTAGCCAATCACTTTGCTGAAATGCGCCAGCTCCCAGGATTCCAGGTTTCTGGTGCCACAGGTTTGCTGAGTTCGTCACCCAACTGCGTGATCACCAGGAAACTGACGTGGCTGCAATACCACCAGGGCATGGTCGTTCCAGTCTCCTGAGCCAACGAGCCAAAGGGGCGGGTTATGAAATACAGGCCCGCCGCTATCTGGAGCGCGCAGGGCTTACCTTCACGGCGGCCAATGTGGTGGTGCGAGGTGGTGAGCTCGATCTTATCATGCGCGATGGCCAAACCTGGGTATTCGTTGAAGTACGCTATCGGCGTAACGCCACCTTTGGTGATGCTGCTGCCAGCGTGACGTACCGCAAACAACAGCGATTGTTGCATGCCGCTGCAGTCTGGTTGGCTGGGCGCGGAGCCAGTTTTGATACATCATCTTGCCGTTTTGATGTTTTTGCGATCACCGGTAGCCAGTTAGAATGGATACCAAATGCCTTCAATGCGGATTGAGCATTAATGCTCCGATGAAGCCAAGTAACGCGGCAACATGCAATATAATGAGTGTACCGGTGCAAACCGGCCCTTTGACTGAGTGGATTAAAAACAACGTGCTGGATAGAATCAAAGTCTGTTTTACCGAAAGTATCCAAACCCAGATCGCTGCGGCAGAAGCTTTGCCTGACGCCATATCGCGTGCGGCGCTGACCTTGGTTCAATCATTGTTGAACGGCAATAAGATCCTGTGCTGCGGCAATGGGACATCTGCCGCCAATGCCCAGCATTTTGCCGCCAATATGATTAATCGCTTTGAAAACGAACGCCCTAGCCTGCCCGCCATCGCACTGAATGCCGATAACGTGGTGCTGACCGCGATCGGCAATGATCGCCTGCATGATGAAGTGTATGCCAAGCAGGTTCGCGCACTGGGCCAAACCGGTGACGTTTTGCTGGCCATTTCCACTCGCGGTAATAGCCGTGATATCGTGAAAGCGGTTGAAGCCGCCGTAACACGGGATATGACCATTGTGGCGCTCACTGGTTACGACGGCGGGGAACTGGCAGGTTTACTCGGCCAGCAAGACGTTGAGATCCGCATTCCCTCTCACCGCAGTGCCCGTATTCAGGAAATGCATATGCTTACCGTAAATTGCCTATGCGACCTGATTGATAACACATTGTTCCCCCACCAGGACGACTAAAGGAACTGAGATGAAGCTGAAAACAACATTGGTAGTGCTGTTCAGCGCCCTGCTGTTACAAGGTTGTGTCGGTGCGGTTGTGGTTGGCAGTGCCGCTGTTGCCACCAAGACGGCCACCGACCCACGTAGCATAGGGACGCAGGTTGATGACGGAACGTTGGAGGCCCGGGTTGAAAATGCCCTGAGTAAAGATCAGCAATTGAAAAAAGAAGCGCGCGTTGTCGCAACGGCTTATCAGGGCAAAGTATTGTTGACCGGCCAGGCCCCGAATACCGAACTCGCCAGCCGTGCGAAGCAGATTGCTCTCGGCGTAGACGGTGCTGTAGAGGTCTATAACGAAATCCGCCAAGGGCCGCGAATCAGCCTGGGAACGGCTTCTTCAGACACTTGGATTACCACTAAAGTCCGTTCGCAGCTCCTGACCAGCGATACCGTTAAATCTTCAAACGTGAAGGTGACAACCGAGAATGGCGAGGTGTTTCTGCTGGGGCTGGTCACGCAAAAAGAAGGGCAATCAGCAGCACAGATTGCCAGCCAGATCAGTGGGGTAAGGCACGTGACAACGGCCTTTACCTATGTGAAATAACCAGAAAGTGCCGGGGAAGCATCAGTCGTTGCTTTGATGCACCACCCCGGCCTGCTTCATAAAAAGGGCGGCACGCTCAGTCAAACCAACTCATTTCAGCTCATTTTCTGCCAGAAATCCTTTTCCACCCAATTGCTGCATCTGGTGCATAATCCATCGCTGGCGCTGCATCACGTATCCTGAAGGGGCATTGACCTTAAAACGATGCGGGTTGGGCAGAACCGCTGCCAGCAACGCCGCCTCAGCGGCCGTCAACCGTTTGGCCGGTTTGTTGAAAAAACGCTGGGCTGCCGCCTCTACTCCGAAGGTTCCTTCACCAAATTCGACAATATTCAGGTAGACCGTCAAAATACGACGCTTGGTCCAAACCAGCTCAATTCCCGCCGTCAACCCAGCTTCGAGCCCTTTGCGCAGCCAACTGCGCCCATCCCATAAAAACAAATTCTTCGCCGTCTGTTGGGAGAGCGTGGAAGCACCACGAATGCGTGTCGGGCGGCGTTCATTGTGACTGAGCGCTTTCTCAATTGCCGCCACGTCGAAACCCCAGTGCCCGGCAAATTTCTGATCCTCTGCCGCGATCACGGCCAGAACCATGTTCGGCGAAATCTCCTCCATCGGAACCCAATCCGAATGCGCAACGTAGCTGAAATCACCACTTAACCAGGCACTGATTTGCCGCTCTACCATCACGGCTGAAAATGGTACTGGCAAAAAAGCGAACAGCACAATGCCCGCCAGCCACAGGCCAACAACAACCAGCACGCCTCGCTTGAGCCAATACCACAGCCAGAGAAAAGCCACTCTGATCATTCAGTGAGATCCAGCACCCGTGCAACCAGTTTATCAATACCGCGGGCAGCCTCACCGATCGATTGTGCCAACATGTAAGCTGGTGTTGTGACTACTTTGTTTTCAATATCGACCACAATATCGTCAACGGGGCAAACTATTGGTTCTCCCCCCATAGCGTCGATCACTTCACCAAGGTCGGGATCGTTACCAATGGTCAAACGAACTTGTTGGCCTAATATTCTCGGTAACAAGGCAGGAGCAATGCACATAAAACCAATTGGTTTATGTGCCTTATGCATTTTTTGAGTGATCTTTGCCAATTCTGCATCAATGGAACATTCAGCACCTTCCTCGGCAAAATTGCTGAGATTCTTCGCAGCACCAAAACCACCAGGAACGATCAGAGCATCCAGTTTATTGACATCAGCCTGAGAAAGAGGCTGAATCTTCCCTCGAGTAATGCGTGCAGATTCGATTAAAACGTTACGTGTTTCAGGCAAAAAATCGCCAGATAAATGATTAATAACATGGAGTTGCGTCTTGTCTGGCGCAAAGCATACGGCCTGCGCACCGGCCCGATCCAACGCCAGTAAAGTGAGAACAGCTTCGTGAATCTCCGTACCGTCATAAACACCACAGCCACTCAGTACCACGCCAACCTGTTTCATCAATCTTCTCCCAATCTGAAGCCCCGATAGATAAGGGTTTGCAGCTTGCAAACACTAACTACATCACACATTTTAATGAATCTTCTAACAAGAGCGCTTACATTTGCTATGTTATTCGCGGTATGATGTATCCGAATTTTCCACAACCTGCTTGACCTGAACATTGAAAACCAATACGCAGGTTCACAATTTCCCTGGTGTTGGCGCAATATTCGCGCACCCCGGCCTAGGTCGGGGTCATTTTTTTTCAGCATTATCTACCCAGGCACGCAGCATCGCCACATCGTTACGCCATTCCAGTTTGAGTTCATCCACCCAATCCTGCACGTTATCCCACCATGCCGGTAAAGTCGGTGTCTGAATCTGTTGAGCCAATTGCTGCAAGTGTTTTAGCCCCACAGAGCCAGCTGCACCTTTAATCTTGTGGCCTTCTTCCGTGATCCCTTTCTGGTCCCGCGCCGTCATATTAGAATCCAGTAACGCCAGATAGCCCGGCATCACCTGTTCAAACATGTCCAGACTCTGATAAATCAACTGTGAACCCACCAGTTCCATATACTGTTCCAGCATTGCGGTATCCAGTAACGATTCATTAATCTGCATCGCCTTTTGCTCCGTTTTCTTTGTAGTATGTAGGGGTTGATGATCCCAGTAATGTTTGATCATCTTGGTCAACGCGGGCACCGACAGCGGTTTACTCAACACATCGTCCATACCGGCATCAAGATACTCTTTCTTGTCTTTCAGCACATTAGCCGTCAGCGCAATCAATGGTGGCAGCGTGCGGCCCGCATAACGCTCACGCAGCTCACGGGCAATATCCAGGCCGGTCATGTCTGGTAACTGAATATCCAACAACGCCAGATCGAATTCATCCGGGTCAAACATCGCCAACGCATCATGGCCATTCATCGCCACTTCCACACTATTACCCAGTTTTTCCAACACCGAACGGGCAACGATCACATTCAGTTCAATATCTTCCACCAACAGGATATGCAATGCGGGTAGCGGCAGTTCCTCTTCTGCCTGAACTTCACTGACTATTTCCTCCACCGCCGGAGCCGTGATGGTTAAAACAAAACAAGAACCCTGCCCCTGCGCACTTTTTACGGTGATATCCCCCCCCATGCTTTGCGCCAGCCGCTTGGAAACCGCCAGACCGATCCCAGTGCCGGTCGCAGGCCGCCCACCGTTCCGATCTTTCACCTGATAGTACATGGCGAAGATTTTATCCTGCTCATCCTGCGGAATGCCCATACCGGAATCTTCCACCTCAAACACCATCCGTTCCTGGCCTTCATGTCGTACGCGCACCACAATCCGCCCCTGCTGGGTGAATTTCACCGCATTGCCAATCAGATTCCACAGGATCTGACGCAGGCGCGTACCATCAGTAATGATTTTCTGTGGCAGGGGCAGTTGCGGTTCCATCACGAATTGCAAACCTTTTGGCTGCGCCAGCAAACCTGAGAGGTTTTCCACATCGGCCAGGAAGCCGGTAAAATCGACCGGCTGATTATCAAGCTGGACTTTACGCCGTTCGAGTTTGTCCATCTCGATAATGTCATTGAAAATATTGCCGAGGGTAATGGCGCTCACGTGAATAGTTTTCAGGTATTTCAGTTGCTCATCATTCAGTTCAGTATCGAGCAGGATGCGGCTCAACCCGACAATGCCATTAAGCGGCGTACGCAGCTCGTGGCTGATCGTTGAGATAAAGGTGGTCTTGTCCCTGCTGGCATTCTCCAGCGCGTCCTGGTAGCGCTTACGCTCCGTTATATCGCGGCCAAAACCCATCAGCCCGTGTCGTTTGCCTACGCGATCATAAAATGGCACCTTGCGCAGTTCAAAACAGGCTTTGCGCCCGTCTGGATAGACCAGCCATTGCTCATAGGTCAGAGAAACATTATGGCGAAACACTTTTTCGTCGGTTTCGATGACTTTCTCGGCCACATCCTGGCTGTAAACATCAAACGGCGTCAGGCCAACCAACTGTTTTTCACTTTTGCCCGTCAATAGTTCCATTGCCCGGTTACAGCCGGAAAACTCTCTGTCTTCGTTACGGTAATAAACCAAATCCGGCGAAGCATCGAGAAAAGAGCGTAGTAACGCAGATTGTTGGCCAAGCTCCACCTGTGCCTGCTCACGCTGCCCCATCTCTTCGGTCAGTTTATCCATCACCTGCTGGCGATCTTCCTCTGCCTGGATACGATCGGCAATTTCCTGATTAAGCTGGGCAATGTTCTCTTTCATCTGCAAATTCAGTGCAAGATCGCGATGACGCATCTCTTCGAGCTTATCCACCAGCCGGGCCAGGTGCTGGCGCGAGTCTTCCAGTTGCTCCACCACCACCGATAAAAAATAGACCGCCCAAGGGGTGATCAGCAGGCCAAAGAAGATGGAACGTACTACATCGATGCTTTCTACTTCACCGCGCAACAGCATGGTGACCGCCATCTGCACCACCATGGCCAGCAGCACCAGCGCCGAAGCCAGCAGCAGCGAAAAACGCACCAACCCCAGCTTGACCATCAAATCAACGTAGTATTGGGCCAACACCCGAATTTGCTTCATGAGCTCTTCCCATCAGAGATAATCCTTTAAATCATACCGTAAACTTTTCTCTTCCGTTTGGGTGTGACGTCGAGCTAATAGAAATTTGGAAGATGGTAAGCTGGCAGCCACCGTGCTAGCCGCACGGCTGCTATTGAATTTGCAGGCACAAAGGGATTTGCAGCGCACTCAGGCCAAGGCGCACGCTAATCTGCAACTATAAAGAGGCCAGATAAACCCGATCGCCGCCCAACCTACTGCCTTGCCCACCATGCTGTTGCAAATACTCCCCCACTGCCTGCATACCATTCCAGCGGTTTTCGCACCATAATGGTGCCAGCAACGTCGGCCGGCGTGCGCTGGCAGAAACGCGGTGATAAATAATGTCTTTCGGCGTATGGCGGATCATTTCACCGGCACTGGCAGCGTAATCATGCAGCGCCAGTTCAGGAAGGCGGCCAGCCTGCCAGGCGCGTGCCATGATGCTGCCTGTGACGATATGCAGCGGGTGCAGTTTGATGCCATCCACCCCACTCTCAACCACCGCCTGCAACGTTGAGAGATGTTCCGCATAGGCTTCCCCAGGCAGGCCAACGATCAGATGGCTGCACACCTTTAAACCGCGCTCACGTGCCCGCCGTGCGGTATGTTGATAACAGGAGAAACTGTGGCCACGGTTGATACGTTTTAGCGTTTTATCATGCGCGGTCTGCAAGCCCAGCTCTAACCATACTTCAAACCCTTGTTCACGGTAGCCAGCCAGCAAATCCAGCACGGCTTCGGGTACGCAATCTGGCCGGGTGCCGACGCAGATGCCAACGATTTCTGTCTGCTGTAACGCTTGTCGATACATGTTGGCCAACAGTTCCACTTCTGCATAAGTACTGGTATAGGCTTGGAAATAAGCCAGATAACGTTTCGCCCGTTTTACCTGTTGCGCCTGTATCGCCAGCTGTTCAGAGATCCCCTGTTGCCGCATTTTTTCATCGGCAAACGACGCCACATTGCAGAAAGTACAACCTCCACGCCCAAGCGTTCCATCGCGGTTCGGGCAGCTAAACCCGCCATGCAGCGTCAGTTTATGGATTTTTTCACCGTAGCGGCGCTGAAGATCGCTGCCAAACATATTGACTAATTGCGGCAACTGCATAATCTTGGTACTTCTCTGTGTTCAAAGCCCATGATGTTAATAAAAGGTGGCTTTTCCCGCGATGACAGAGATCAACGCTTTTCTCCAAAGGCCGGTTAAAGCATAACTATTCATTATAAATGCAAATAAAATCACCCTACCTGCCATTAATCTTTCTAATATTGCGGCTGTTATTCGCACCCTTATGACTAAATGATGAAAAACAGTTACAAAAAACGATATATATATATTTAATAGAATAAAATTCTGACATTAACTCTCTTGCCAGCATGGTGCAGAGATTCAAACCTTGCACCATAGTGAGTCAGCTCACACTTTTTCATTCTTCCCTCAACCGCTCTCTAAGGGATAAAAAGTCTGAAATATCTTATTTTTCAAAAAAATAACCTAGAAAAATCCCTTTCGGAACCCGCTTAAGCCTATATTTGACCTGCGTATTCTTTCTCGTATAAGTTGGAAGTCCGCTGGAAGCGTTCTGGACGGGCAAACGTCTCGTCATATTTATGCAGCAATTTAAGACTCCCTCTTAAAACAAGTCATTTACCACTTGTGAGAACCATCACGAGAGGCCATTGATGGAGGGCGGAAAAGCAGATCGGCACGAATAACTTCGCCGTTCGGGTTTCTGCCAAACATCAAGAAAGCCCCTCGTGAGCGGTTGTGAGAGTCACGCAAAGCCTGGGGAGGTTCACTGAGCATGTTGTACGATAAATCCCAAGAGAAGGACAACTGTGGTTTCGGCCTGATCGCCCATATAGAAGGCGAACCTAGCCACAAAGTGGTGCGAACGGCGATTCACGCACTGGCTCGCATGCAGCATCGTGGGGCAATTCTTGCCGACGGTAAAACCGGTGACGGCTGTGGCCTGTTATTACAGAAACCTGACCGATTTTTCCGCATGGTGGCAGAAGAACGCGGTTGGCGCTTGGCGAAAAACTACGCCGTTGGCATGATGTTCTTGAGCACCGATGAAGAAGAAGCCCGCGCCAGCCGCCGCATCGTTGAAGAAGAGTTGCAGAACGAAACGCTGTCGATTGTCGGCTGGCGTGCAGTGCCAACCAACCCGGATGTGCTGGGTGAGATAGCCCTCTCCTCTCTACCACGTATTGAACAGATTTTTGTCAACGCCCCGGCAGGTTGGCGCCCGCGCGATATGGAACGCCGCCTGTTTGTGGCACGGCGTCGCATTGAGAAGCGAGTTCAGGACAGCAGCTTCTATGTGTGCAGTTTCTCCAACCTGGTGACGATCTATAAAGGCTTGTGTATGCCGACGGATCTGCCACGTTTTTATCTGGATCTGGCCGACCTGCGCCTGGAATCCTCCATCTGCCTGTTCCACCAGCGTTTTTCCACCAACACCGTGCCGCGTTGGCCGCTGGCACAACCGTTTCGCTATCTGGCGCACAACGGCGAGATCAATACCATCACCGGTAACCGCCAGTGGGCCCGCGCCCGTACTTATAAATTCCAAACGCCGCTGATCCCGGATTTACAAGCCGCCGCGCCTTTCGTTAACGAGACCGGTTCCGACTCCAGCTCGCTGGATAATATGCTGGAATTGTTGCTGGCAGGCGGTATGGATTTAATCCGCGCCATGCGCCTGCTGGTGCCACCTGCTTGGCAGAATAATCCAGATATGGATACCGACCTGCGAGCGTTTTTCGACTTCAACTCAATGCACATGGAGCCGTGGGACGGCCCAGCAGGCATCGTGATGTCCGATGGCCGCTATGCTGCCTGTAACCTGGATCGTAACGGGTTGCGCCCGGCGCGCTACGTGATCACCAAAGACAAACTGATTACCTGCGCTTCTGAAGTCGGCATCTGGGATTACCAGCCGGATGAAGTGATCGAAAAAGGCCGCGTCGGGCCAGGTGAATTGATGGTGATCGATACCCGCAGCGGCAAGATCCTGCACTCTGCCGAAACCGATGACGATTTGAAAAGCCGCCACCCCTACAAAGAATGGATGGAGAAAAACGTTAGGCGTTTGGTGCCGTTTGAAGACTTGCCAGACGACCAGGTCGGTAGCCGCGAACTGGATGACGCTACGCTTGAGACCTATCAAAAACAGTTTGGCTATAGCAGCGAAGAATTGGACCAAGTGATCCGCGTACTGGGTGAGATTGGTCAGGAAGCCACCGGCTCCATGGGGGATGACACCCCGTTTGCCGTGCTTTCCAGCCGCCCACGCATCATTTATGACTACTTCCGCCAACAGTTTGCGCAGGTGACCAACCCGCCAATCGATCCATTGCGTGAAGCACATGTGATGTCTCTGGCAACCAGCATCGGCCGCGAGATGAACGTATTCTGCGAAGCAGAAGGTCAGGCCCATCGCCTGAGTTTCAAATCGCCAATTCTGCTGTATTCGGATTTCAAACAGCTCACCACGTTGGAAGGGGAACATTATCGCGCTGACACGCTCGATCTGACCTTCAATCCCGCCGAGCAGGAACTGGAGCAAACGATTCGTGCCTTATGCGACGAAGCAGAAAACAAAGTGCGTGATGGTGCAGTGCTGCTGGTTTTATCCGATCGCGCCATTAGCAGCCAACGCCTGCCGGTCCCGGCTCCAATGGCCGTGGGTGCTATCCAGACCCGCTTAGTGGAAAAAAGCCTGCGCTGTGATGCCAACATCATCGTTGAAACGGCAAGCGCGCGCGATCCGCACCATTTTGCCGTACTGCTGGGCTTTGGTGCTACCGCCATCTATCCGTATCTGGCCTACGAAACCCTAGCCAAACTGGTAGACAGCCAAGCGATCGACAAAAAATACCGCGATGTGATGCTGAATTACCGTAACGGCATCAATAAAGGGCTGTACAAAATCATGTCCAAAATGGGCATCTCTACAGTCGCCTCTTATCGTTGCTCAAAATTGTTTGAAGCCGTTGGCCTGCACCGTGAACTCTCCGATTTGTGCTTCCAAGGTGTGGTCAGCCGTATTGGCGGTGCCAGCTTCAGTGATTTCCAACAGGATCTGCAAAACCTGAACAAACGTGCGTGGCTGAAACGCAAGCCGCTGGAGCAAGGTGGCCTGCTGAAGTTCGTTCACGGTGGCGAATATCATGCCTATAACCCGGATGTGGTGAATTCCCTGCAAAAAGCGGTGCATAGCGGTGAATACCACGATTATCAGGCTTATGCCAAACTGGTGAATGAGCGCCCGGTTGCCACACTGCGCGATCTATTGGCAATCAAACCACAGGGTACGCCGATCCCGGTTGATCAGGTAGAACCGGCTGAATCACTGTTCACTCGCTTTGATACCGCCGCCATGTCCATCGGGGCGCTGAGCCCAGAAGCTCATGAATCGTTGGCGATCGCCATGAACAGCCTCGGCGGTTTCTCCAACTCTGGTGAAGGTGGTGAAGATCCCGCTCGCTACGGCACCCACAAAGTTTCCCGTATCAAGCAGGTGGCTTCTGGCCGCTTTGGTGTAACACCGGCTTATCTGGTTAACGCCGATGTGATCCAGATTAAAGTCGCTCAGGGTGCCAAACCAGGTGAAGGTGGCCAGTTGCCAGGGGATAAAGTCACACCCTATATCGCTAAACTGCGTTATTCGGTGCCGGGCGTTACCCTGATTTCGCCGCCGCCGCATCATGATATCTATTCGATTGAAGACTTGGCGCAGTTAATCTTTGACCTGAAACAGGTCAATCCGAAAGCCATGATCTCAGTGAAACTGGTTTCCGAGCCGGGTGTTGGCACCATTGCTACCGGCGTGGCAAAAGCCTATGCCGATCTGATCACCATTGCCGGTTACGATGGCGGCACCGGCGCCAGCCCACTGTCTTCGGTGAAATATGCCGGTTGCCCGTGGGAATTGGGCCTGGTAGAAACCCAGCAGGCATTAGTGGCCAACGGCCTGCGCCACAAAATCCGCTTGCAGGTAGATGGCGGCCTGAAAACCGGCGTCGACATTGTTAAAGCTGCGATCCTGGGTGCCGAAAGCTTCGGTTTCGGTACTGGCCCAATGGTAGCGCTGGGTTGTAAATACCTGCGTATCTGCCACCTTAATAACTGTGCTACCGGTGTCGCTACTCAGGACGAAAAACTGCGCCGCGATCATTACCACGGCCTGCCAGAACGGGTAACTAACTACTTCCATTTTATCGCCAGGGAAACCCGCGAAATCATGGCCGAGCTGGGTGTTAGCCAACTGGTCGATCTGATTGGCCGTACCGAGTTCCTCACCGAGCTGGACGGGATCTCCGCCAAGCAGAACAAACTGGATCTGTCGCCGTTGCTGAAAACCGCCACGCCACATCCGGGCAAAGCCCTGCATTGCACCGAAAGCAGCAACCCGCCGTTCGATCAAGGCTTGCTGAACAAGGATCTGCTGGCACAGGCGATGCCTCATGTGGAAGCTAAACAGAGCAAGACCTTCTATTTTGATATCCGCAACACCGACCGTTCCGTGGGCGCTACGTTATCAGGTGCGATTGCTACGTTGCACGGCGATCAAGGCATGGCCGCCGATCCGATCAAAGCGCACTTCTCCGGTACCGCAGGCCAGAGCTTTGGCGTCTGGAATGCCGGCGGGGTGGAGCTGACTCTGACCGGCGATGCCAACGACTACGTCGGTAAAGGCATGGCCGGTGGCCGCATTGCCGTGCGCCCTCCGGTGGGCTCAGCCTACCGCAGCCATGAGGCAAGCATCGTGGGTAACACCTGCCTATATGGCGCTACCGGCGGCAAGCTGTTCGCCGCAGGCCGTGCCGGTGAACGTTTCGCGGTACGTAACTCCGGGGCTATCACCGTGGTGGAAGGTATCGGTGATAACGGTTGTGAATACATGACCGGCGGTATCGTCTGTGTGCTGGGCAAAACCGGTATCAACTTTGGCGCTGGCATGACCGGTGGTTTCGCTTATGTGCTGGACGAAGATGGTGAATTCCGTAAACGTGTTAACCCAGAATTGGTGGAAGTGTTGGACGTCGATCAACTGGCCATCCATGAGGAGCACCTGCGTGGCTTGATTACCGAGCACGTACAAGCGACCGGTTCATCGCGCGCCGAAGAGATACTTGCCCACTGGCCGGAATGGGCGCCGAAGTTTGCTCTGGTTAAGCCGAAGTCCAGTGATGTCAAAGCATTATTGGGTCACCGTAGTCGAAGCGCCGCCGAGCTGCGGGTTCAGGCACAGTAAGAGGTCATGCAATGAGTCAGAATGTTTACCAATTTATCGACCTACAGCGTGTTGATCCGCCAAAGAAACCGCTGAAGATCCGTAAAATTGAGTTTGTAGAGATTTACGAGCCGTTTTCGGAAACCCAAGCGAAAGCGCAGGCCGATCGTTGTCTGTCTTGCGGTAACCCATATTGTGAATGGAAATGCCCGGTGCATAACTACATTCCGAACTGGCTGAAGCTGGCGAATGAAGGCCGTATTATGGAAGCGGCAGACTTGGCACACCAGACCAATAGCCTGCCGGAAGTTTGTGGCCGTGTTTGCCCGCAAGACCGTTTATGCGAAGGTTCCTGCACTCTGAATGACGAGTTTGGTGCGGTTACCATCGGCAATATCGAACGCTATATCAATGATAAAGCCATCGAGATGGGTTGGAAGCCGGATATGTCCCACGTGCATCCAACCGGCAAACGTGTGGCAGTGATCGGCGCTGGCCCTGCGGGCCTGGCCTGTGCCGATGTGCTGGCCCGTAACGGGGTCAAAGCGATAGTCTATGATCGCCATCCAGAAATCGGCGGCCTGCTGACCTTCGGCATTCCGGCCTTCAAGCTGGAAAAAGAGGTGATGATCAAACGCCGCGAGATTTTCAGCGAGATGGGCATTGAGTTCCAGCTCAATACCGAAGTAGGTAAAGACATCACCATGGAAACGCTGCTCAATGAATATGATGCAGTGTTCCTTGGCGTGGGCACTTACCAATCCATGCGCGGCGGGTTGGCGAATGAAGAAGCGCCAGGCGTTTATGATGCCCTGCCATTCCTGATCGCCAATACCAAACAATTGATGGGTTATGCCGCCGAACAGCACGAACCCTATGTCAGCATGGAAGGTAAGCGCGTCGTGGTACTCGGCGGTGGTGACACCGCAATGGACTGTGTACGTACCTCCATTCGCCAAGGCGCCACCCAGGTAACCTGCGCCTATCGCCGTGACGAAATCAACATGCCGGGTTCCAAACGTGAAGTGAAAAATGCGCGTGAGGAAGGAGTAGAATTCCAATTCAACCTGCAACCGCTGAGCATTGAGTTAAACGGCGCAGGCCGCGTTGCGGGTGTGAAGATGGTGCGGACGCAGTTGGGAGCCCCGGATGCCAATGGCCGCCAGGTTGCCGAGCAGGTGGCGGGCTCTGAATATGTGCTTGACGCAGACGCCGTCGTGATGGCCTTTGGTTTTCGCCCACACCAAATGGACTGGCTGGCAGCACATGGCGTACAGTTCGATCAACAAGGCCGTATTGTGGCGCCGGAAAACATCGATAATGCATTTCAGACCAGCAACCCGAAGATCTTCGCCGGTGGTGATGCAGTGCGTGGTTCTGATCTGGTGGTGACTGCGATAGCCGAAGGGCGCAAAGCCGCCGAAGGCATCATGAGTTATCTGGAAGTATAACCGGGCACCGTTTCAGCGGCGTTTTGTCATAGGGGCCAGCACTGCTGGCCCCTGATTTTTTCAGCCGTTCCAGTACAACACAACAACCTGCCCGTAATAAAAAAGGCCCAACAATCTGTTGAGCCTTTTAAACTGTTACACGGTTTACTTCACAACGCGCAACGCCGGGCGACCACCACCGCGTGGCGGCTGCGGCGGTTCATCATCATGAGTATCAGAACGCTCGCTGTCGACCACGGATATCAGGTTCTCAGGAGGAATGGCCTCATCGAACCCTTCGCTCCCCCCTTCCGCTTCATACGCAGCTTCGGGTTCAAATAGGGTGCCAGCCCCATTCTCACGCGCATAAATTGCCAGCACGGCGGCCATAGGCACCAGCACCTGGCGTGGCACGCCACCAAAACGGGCGCTAAAACTTACGTCGTTATCACCCAATTGCAAGTTACCCACAGCGCGCGGTGCAATGTTCAGCACAATCTGGCCATCGCGGGCAAACTCCATCGGCACCTGTACATCAGGATAAGTGACATCCACCACCAGATGCGGAGTCAGTTGATTATCCAGCAACCAGTCATAGAATGCCCGCAACAAATAAGGCCTGCGCGGGGTCATCTGAGACATGTCCATGACGTTTAGCCCCGAGTTTGCAGGCGCATTTCGCGCTCAGCTTCGGTCAGAGAAGCCAAGAAGGCATCACGCTCGAACACGCGGGTCATGTAGCCTTTCAACTCTTTAGAACCTGCACCGCTCAATTCAATACCCAGTTGCGGCAAACGCCACAGCAACGGTGCCAGGTAGCAATCCACCAAACTAAATTCTTCACTCATGAAATACGGCGTCTGACCGAAGATTGGCGCAATAGCCAACAGTTCTTCACGCAGTTGACGGCGTGCTGATTCCGCATCCTGACCGTTACTCTGCTCAATTTTGTACATCAGCGAGTACCAGTTTTTCTCAATGCGCAGCATCATCAGGCGGCTTTCACCGCGCGCAACCGGATACACCGGCATCAACGGCGGGTGTGGAAAACGCTCATCAAGATATTCCATGATGATGCGGGATTCATACAGGGTCAGTTCGCGATCAACCAGCGTAGGTACCGTTTGGTAAGGATTGAGGTCAATCAGATCCTGCGGCAGGTTATCTGGTTCAACCTGCTCGATCTCGACGCTGACACCTTTCTCTGCCAGTACGATACGTACTTGATGGCTAAAAATGTCGGTCGGGCCAGAAAACAGCGTCATTACCGAACGTTTGTTGGCAGCGACAGCCATGAAAACCTCCAAGTTTATCTAGAAAATACTGCGAATAGCCAACTTCCCATCGTCTTTCAAACCGTAACTTTACCGCAATTTGAAATCTATTGGGTCTCTCAGGCTGCTATCCTGAATAATCTTGACCCCAAGCCAGCAGCACACAGGCAAACCCGAGGTCATAAAAACCGGCCTCGGAGATAGGCTGACAGCAACTGCACAGCGAACAGGCGCAAAAGTGGGTGGTAGTCTACCAGATTCTGATTGTTTTGTGGGAACCCAGCGGCGATTTCCTGTTGAATTGTCTTCATGCCACCTATTTTCAAAGCACTGACGAAAATTTCAGGCATAAAAAAACCCGGTGAAACACCGGGTTTTTGCGTAAACCGCACTGCCGAGGCAGCAAAGATTAACGCTTGGAGAACTGTGGACGGCGACGTGCTTTACGCAGACCGACTTTCTTACGTTCAACCTGACGAGCGTCACGAGTAACGAAGCCTGCTTTACGCAGTTCGCCACGCAGAGTTTCGTCATACTCCATCAGTGCACGGGTGATACCGTGACGGATAGCGCCAGCTTGACCGGAGATACCACCACCCTTAACGGTGATGTACAGATCCAGTTTGCCAACCATGTCGACCAGTTCCAGCGGCTGACGAACTACCATGCGGGCAGTTTCGCGACCGAAGTACTGTTCCAGGCTGCGCTGGTTGATAACGATATTACCGTTGCCCGGCTTGATGAAAACGCGAGCGGCGGAGCTTTTGCGGCGACCAGTGCCGTAGTATTGATTTTCAGCCATTGCCTATAATCCCGATTAAATGTCCAGAACTTGCGGTTGCTGTGCCGCGTGATTGTGCTCATTGCCCGCGTAAACTTTCAGTTTACGGTACATTGCACGACCCAGCGGGCCCTTCGGCAGCATGCCTTTAACCGCGATTTCAATCACACGCTCAGGATGGCGAGCAATCATCTCTTCAAAGGTCGCTTCTTTCAGACCACCGACGTAACCGGTGTAGCGGTAGTACATCTTGTCGTTACGCTTGTTGCCGGTAACAGCAACTTTTTCTGCGTTCAGAACGATGATGTAATCACCGGTATCAACGTGCGGGGTGTATTCCGCTTTATGCTTGCCGCGCAGGCGACGAGCCAGTTCAGTAGCGAGACGGCCTAAAGTTTTACCGTCTGCATCAACAACATACCAGTCGCGTTTTACGGTTTCTGGTTTAGCTGTAAAAGTTTTCATTAAAAGCTTACCCAATAATTTAGTTACACGCAGGTGTTCACCCAACGCTGGAAAACAGTTGAGGCTCACACGACCATCAAGTCCAGCAAACCTACCCCTTCGAATAGCCATTGCCGGCACTATAAAGTTTTTGGGAAAAAAACTTTGTTGTAACGTGGGGTCGCAGGATTATAGAGAAGTCGCCCACAAAGGTCGAACAGTTTTTGTGGCAAAAACGGATTTACCCCTAAAACCTCTCCAGCTTGCAGGCAGGCAAAACGCGAATCCCCCACCTGCAAATTACGACGAATTTATGGCAAGTGAGGTAATTTCAGATACTCTTCACTCTGCATTTCCTGCAACCGTGACAGGCAGCGTTGGAATTCAAATTTCAGCCGCTCACCCTGATAAATTTCGAACATTGATGTTTCTGCCGCGATGACCAGTTTGACATGGCGTTCGTAAAACTCATCCACCAATGCCAAAAAACGGCGAGCCGTATTTTCTTTCAGCGGCCCCATAATGCGCACATTATACAACATCACACTATGGTATAAACGCGACAGGGCGATGTAATCCAACTGGCTGCGCGCTTCTTCGCACAGAGTATGGAAATCCACAGCCAGCACGCCATCCACGGCACGCAGGGTTGGCAGGGGCCGATGATTGATTTGCAGCACCGGAGCCTCATCTCCTACTTTACCCGCCAGCTTCAGGAAAATATGATCCATCGTTTCCCGCGTTGATTCATTGAGCGGCGTCAGATACAGATGCGCTTGTGTCAGGGTACGCAAGCGGTAATCAATACCAGCATCAACGTTCATCACGTCACAATACTCCTTGATCAACGCTATCGCCGGCAGGAATCGTGCCCGTTGTAAACCATTATGATAGAGGTTATCAGGCGGAATATTAGAGGTGGCCACCAACGTAATCCCACGTGCGAACAGCGCCTGCAACAGCGTTGCCAGCAACATCGCGTCCGTGATATCTGAGACGAAAAACTCATCGAAGCACAGCACGTCGGTCTGCGTCTTGAAACTATCTGCAATGATCTCTAACGGGTTTTCTTGCCCTTGTAATTCAGTCAGTTCTTCGTGCACCCGCAGCATAAAACGATGGAAATGCAGCCGCAGTTTACGTTCACCAGGCAGACTATGGAAAAACGTATCCATCAGCCAGGTTTTGCCCCGGCCAACCCCTCCCCACATATACAACCCCTGAACAGGCCGCGAATTCGCTGCTGGGCTGTTTTTCCCCCACAGGCGGCTGAATGCGCTACGTAAACCACCGGCAGCAGCACCTGCAACAGGTCTTTGCAGCAACGCCTGATAAATATGATCCAACCGCGTAATAGCCTGGCGCTGAACCGCATCGGCCTGATATTCCCCCGCATCCAGCGCACACTGGTAGCGAGATAATGGTGACTGTGCCTGCATTTATTCGAAGATCCCTAAGAACTCTGAGAATTTATTTAGCCAATTTTCGCAGCGTGTTGGTGCCGCTTCGCACCCTGATCACCACATTTATCGGCGCTGTGGCCAGCGAGAACCCCCTATAAACATCAGGTAATGGTTTATCAGGATTCCACTCGAACAAGGTTAACGGTTATAGTGGATATTATTAAGTAAAAAATCCCTGCGGAACAACGAAGTCAAAAGAGGAGTCATCATGACCTGGGAGTATGCGCTGATTGGTTTGGTCGTCGGTATCGTGATTGGTGCGGTAGCGATGCGTTTTGGGAACCGTAAATTACGTCAACAACAAGCCTTGCAAGACGAGTTGGATAAAAGCAAAACCGAGCTTGAAGAATACCGCCAAGAGCTGGTTGGGCATTTTGCCCGCAGTGCTGAACTGCTGGATAACATGGCACGCGACTATCGCTTGTTGTATCAGCACATGGCGAAGAGCTCCAACAACCTGTTGCCGGACCTGCCGATACAAGATAACCCGTTCCGCTATCGTCTAACCGAAGCGGATAACGATCAGGCTCCGGTGGAAATGCCACGTGACTATTCCGAAGGAGCATCCGGCTTACTACGCAGCGCGCCACCGCGCGATTGATCCCTTTATCTACATCAACCCGTGGGCCATCCGCGGGTTTTTTTTGCTTCCTCCTGCCCCTTCCCCAACGCCTGAGCTATTCTTAACACCGACGATTAAATGAACTTTTCGCGCAAATTCACGGTCTTATACCTTAAATAGCTTGAGTTGCAGGAAGCTCAGCCAGGGCAAGCACTACGCCAATGCACCGCAACTTGGAGTATGATGGGTATACACTCACCATGATATTGTTATTGCTTTATCATCAGAATTTCATCGGCAGGTATTGAGAGAGTTATTATCAATGAAGAAAAAGTCATTAATTCTTAGCGCATTAGCCATGAGCATTAGCCTGACGCTCACTTCTGTACCCACAGCCAACGCAGTGATGCCGGTTGCCGTTGAAGGGCAGCCGCTGCCAAGCCTGGCACCGATGCTGGAAAAAGTCCTGCCTGCCGTAGTGAGCGTGCGTGTAGAGGGCACTCAGATACAGCAGCGCCAGCAGTTACCGGAGGAGTTTAAATTCTTCTTCGGCCCCAATATGCCATCACAACAGCCAAATTCACGCCCTTTTGAGGGATTGGGTTCAGGCGTTATTATTGATGTGGAGAAAGGTTATATTCTCACCAACAATCACGTTATCAATAACGCCGATAAGATCAGCATCCAGCTCAATGATGGCCGTGAATACGATGCCAAACTGATTGGCCGTGACGAACAATCCGACATTGCTCTACTACAGGTAAGCGATGCCAAAAATCTGACCGCCGTTAAAATGGCAGACTCCGACAAACTGCGGGTGGGTGACTTCGCCGTGGCCGTCGGTAACCCCTTCGGCCTTGGTCAAACTGCCACCTCCGGCATTATCTCTGCGCTGGGCCGTAGCGGCCTGAATCTGGAAGGGCTGGAAAACTTCATTCAGACCGATGCTTCGATCAACCGCGGTAATTCCGGTGGTGCCTTGGTGAACCTCAACGGTGAACTGATCGGTATCAACACGGCGATCCTGGCACCAGGCGGTGGCAACATTGGTATCGGTTTTGCGATCCCAAGCAATATGGTGCAAAGTTTGAGCCAGCAATTGATTGAGTTTGGCGAAGTCAAACGCGGCCTATTAGGGATCAAAGGCAGCGAAATGACCGCCGATATAGGGAAAGCCTTTAATACTGACGTACAGCGCGGTGCCTTTGTTAGCGAAGTTCTGCCGAAATCCGCAGCCGCGAAAGCCGGTATCAAAGCAGGCGATATTCTGGTTTCCATTGAAGGTAAACCGATCAACAGTTTTGCCGAATTGCGCGCTAAAGTCGGTACGACGCCACCGGGCACCACCATCAAGGTAGGGCTGCTGCGTGAAGGGAAACCGATGGATGTTTCGGTAACCCTGGATAACAGCGAAAATGCCACCACTAACGCCGAAACGCTTTCTCCCTCACTGCAAGGTGCTTCACTCAGTAACAGTGCGCTGCCAAACGGCGACAAAGGCGTGAAAATTGAAAATGTTGAGAAAGGAACGCCAGCTGCTCAGATCGGTTTGCAGAAAGGGGATGTAATCATCGGCATTAACCGCGAACGGACAGAAAGCATTAGCGCATTGCGTAAACAGCTTGATGCCAAGCCAACCGTGGCAGCACTTAATATTGTGCGTGGCGGCGAAAACATTTATCTACTGCTGCGTTAATTTCTTTAAAAACCGGGCTCAGTGGCATACTGCGCCCGGTTAACTCATGCTATCCTCCTTTTATCTTCTCTTTCGCAGACTAAAACTCCATGTTTGCTAAGCTTTTTCGTTCGATTATTATTGGTTTGATTGTCGCTGGCTTATTGTTGGCTATTCTGCCCGTATTGCGCTCTTCCAATAATATTTTTGCCAGCAAACCGGATAGTACCCGCGATGAAATCCCCGCCAGCTACAATACTGGCGTGCGCCGCGCGGCCCCTGCCGTTGTGAATATCTATAACCGTAACATGAGCGGTGCAACCAACGTACTTTCGCTGGGTTCCGGTGTGATCATGAATGAACGTGGTTACATCATTACCAATCGCCATGTGATCAAAGATGCTCAGCAGATTACCGTCGTCCTACAGGATGGCCGCCGTTATGAGGCGCTGCTGGTCGGTTCTGATAGCCTGACCGATTTGGCGGTATTGAAAATTGATCCCGGTAATTTGCCCGTAATCCCGATCAATACGCAACGCCCGGCCCACATCGGTGATGTGGTGCTGGCGATCGGCAATCCTTACAATCTGGGGCAAACCGTCACTCAAGGGATTATCAGTGCCACCGGCCGCATCAGCTTGAGCACCACCGGGCGGCAAACTTTCCTGCAAACCGACGCCTCCATCAACCGTGGCAACTCCGGCGGAGCACTGGTCAATTCACTGGGTGAATTGATGGGGATCAATACTCTCACTTACGACAAAATCACCGATGGGGAAACCCCCGAAGGTTTGGGTTTTGCCATTCCTACGGAACTGGCAACCAAGATCATGGATAAGCTGATCCGCGATGGCCGCGTGATCCGTGGTTACTTTGGCATTCAGGGGAAAGAAATCATTCCGGTACGCACATCCAATACCGGGATTGATCGCCTGCAAGGCATTGTCATCACCGAGATCACTCCCACCGGGCCTGCCGCTAGCGCGGGTTTCGAAATCAATGACATCATTATCAATGTCAATAACAAACCGGCGGTTGCCGTGCTGGAAACTATGGATCAGGTGGCAGAAATCCGCCCAGGCACCGAGATCCCTGTCGTGGTCTTGCGTGATGGCCAACGCCTGACGCTAAAGATGACCGTGGGAGAATTCCCGGAAGATAACAACTGAAATGAAAAATCCCGACAAAGCGGGATTTTTTCTCTGCTAGCAGCAAACAGCCAGTCACCCGCCGTTAATCACCTTTCACGCGTTCAATATTCGCCCCCAGCGCACGCAGCTTATCCTCGATACGCTCATAGCCACGGTCGATGTGATAGATACGGTCAATAATAGTCACACCTTCGGCAATGCAACCCGCCAAAACCAGGCTGGCAGAAGCACGCAGATCCGTCGCCATCACCTGTGCACCGGAAAGTTGTTCAACGCCGTGGCAAATCACAGTATTGCTTTCAATCTCCGCCTGCGCGCCCATACGAATCAGCTCAGGGACATGCATAAAACGGTTTTCGAAGATGGTTTCGGTGATCACGCCGGTTCCTTCCGCCACCAGGTTCAGCAAGCTGAACTGCGCCTGCATATCGGTTGGGAAACCAGGATGTGGGGCAGTACGCACGGTCACCGCCTTCGGGCGTTTGCCGTGCATATCCAGACGGATCCAGTCAGCCCCGACTTCGATATCAGCCCCGGCTTCACGTAGCTTGGCCAACACCGCATCCAATGTATCTGGGCGAGTATTGCGGCACAGCACCTTGCCACCGGAAACCGCCGCAGCGACCAGGAACGTACCGGTTTCGATACGATCCGGCAATACGCGATAAACCCCGCCGCCCAAGCGTTCAACGCCTTCAATGGTGATCCGATCGGTGCCTGCACCGCTGATTTTGGCTCCCAGCATGTTGAGGAAGCCGGCAGTATCAACAATTTCGGGTTCACGCGCCGCGTTTTCAATGATCGTGGTGCCCGTTGCCAGAGTTGCCGCACTCATGATGGTTACGGTCGCGCCTACGCTGACCTTATCCATCACGATGTGTGCGCCTTTCAAACGCCCATCTACGGAAGCCTTGACGTAGCCCTCTTCCAGCCTGATTTCAGCGCCCAGTTGCTCCAGGCCGGTAATGTGTAAATCAACCGGGCGTGCGCCAATGGCACAACCACCAGGCAGCGAAACCTGACCACGGCCAAAACGTGCCACCAATGGCCCCAAGGCCCAGATGGATGCCCGCATGGTTTTCACCAGATCGTAAGGCGCACAAAACTCATTCACTTCACTGGCATCAACAAACACCGAGCCATTACGCTCGATTTTAGTGCCTAACTGGTTGAGTAATTTGATGGTCGTGTCAATGTCCTTTAACTTCGGGACATTCTGTAACTCTACAGGCTCTTCCGCCAGCAACGCGGCGAACAGGATCGGCAGGGCTGCATTCTTCGCCCCAGAAATGGTCACTTCCCCGCTTAAACGGGTCCGGCCCTGCACACGAAATTTATCCATTTAACTCTTCTCTGTTATTGGTTCTAAGCGGCCTGCCTTGTAGGGCAAACAGCCTTAAAATCCGTTAAGTTTGCGATCCCGCCGCCACTCTTCCGGCGTGTATGTTTTGATCGACAAAGCATGAATGCGGTTGTCCGCGATGTATTCCATCAGCGGCGCATAGACCGTTTGCTGTTTTTTGACACGGCTCAAGGTGGCAAACAGTTCACCAACCACAATAACCTGGAAGTGGCTGCCATCGCCGGTCACATGCACTTCATCCAGTACCAATGCTCGCATCAGTACATCTTTAATTTCACTATTTTCCATAGTATCCAGTTCTGTATCAAAAGGATCATCATTAGCCCAGTGGTGCCCCACGATTAACCACGATGCCATCACAACATCAAAGCGGAGGGAAAACATAGCACAACGCGGGCTTTCAGGGCTGGAGCAATTACAGGACACGGCTTCGTATTTTAGTGGAATCCAGCACTTTCTTAAACTTAAAGAAGAAGCCCCTGAATAACAGGAGCTTCAGCGTACTTCCCCCACAGCCAACCTAAATTTGGCTAACTGACGGTATCCGCAGGCATTATCGCTTGCAGATTATAAAGCGTAATCAACGTTTTCAGCCGCTCTGTCGCACCGGAAATGGTTAACGCTACACCCTGCTGGCGCTGCTGCTCACGTAAATGCAACAGCAATGCCAGGCCAGAAGAGTCAACACGCTGCAACTGCGCCACGTCAATGCTGGTTTTATCCACCATCAGCGCCTCACGTTGTTGCCACAGGGGCAGCAATGTTTCCCGCGTAAGTTCGCCACGCAGGATCAACCGTTGCTGTTGTGACTCCCAATTCAGCCCCTCAGCCATCAGCTTTTTTTATCCAAAGTAATCGGCTGCTGCGCTGCCGACTGCAACAGTTGAGTCAAACCGTCAATGCCTTTGGTACGCAGGATCGACGCCCACTCATTCTGTTTAGTGGTAATCATGCTGACGCCTTCGGCGATCATGTCATATGCCTGCCAATAACCCGTCTTGCTGTTTTTGCGCCATTGGAAATCCAGGCGCACTGGCGGGCGGCCACCGTTATCGAGGATTGTCACACGGATAGCGACAATATCTGCATCACCTATCGGTTGAGCAGGCTCAATCTGGTAAGTTTGCCCATGATACATCGCCAGTGCCTGGCCATAAGCCTGCTCCAGATAAGCTTGGAAAGCGGTGAAATAAGCCTCACGCTGCGCCGGAGTAGCCTCTTTGTAATAACGGCCCAGCACCAGAGCACCGGCATATTTCACCTGCACAAACGGCATCAGTTCCTGATGCACAATAGTGCGCAGATAGTTGGGGTCTTGCCTGATTTTGGACTGCTCATTTGTCAGGTGTGTGAAGGTTTTCTCTGCGGCATCCTGCATCAGGCTGTAAGGATTGGTCTGATCGACCGCAAAGACCTGCGGTGCCAGCACCAACAGCGCAACCATCAGTAAACGTTTAAACATGCGAGCTTCCCTCTTTTAGTGACTTGGTGCAGTTTGCGCAGCGGCATCTGCCGGTTTAGCCGCATCATCCTGGCCACCACTCTTGTACAAGAACTGACCGATAAGATCTTCCAGAACCATCGCTGATTTGGTGTCCTGAATGGTTCCGCCATCCTTCAGGATGCTCGTTCCCATGTCGGGATCTTCAAAGCCGACATTCAACGCCAGATACTGCTCCCCCAACAGACCCGAGGTGCGGATCGCCAGGGAACTGGTATCTGGCAGTTGATTATATTTCTCCTGAATATCCAGCGCCACACGCGGAGTGTAGGTTTTCAGATCCAGTGAAACTTCTGCTACCCGGCCAATCGTCACCCCACCGATCCTTACTGGAGAGCGTACTTTCAAACCGCCGATATTATCGAATGTGGCATAAATACGGTAAGTCGGCTCATTGCCGATCGATCTAATATTGGCTACCTGGAGACAGAGGAAGATGACAGCACACAGCGCAATCAGCATAAACGCACCTACCCAGATTTCATTCTTCTTCGTTTGCATCGAATCAATTCCCAAACATCAGTGCTGTCAGCACGAAATCCAATCCCAACACCGCCAGTGACGAATGTACCACGGTACGCGTCGTTGCACGGCTAATCCCTTCAGAAGTCGGTATTGCATCATAGCCGTTGAAGATCGCAATCCAGGTCACGGTAATGCCAAATACCACACTTTTGATCAAACAGTTGAGTAAATCCTTGTGCCATTCAACGGCGCCTTGCATAGCCGACCAGAAGAAACCGCTGTCGATTCCCTTCCAATCCACCCCCACCATCGAACCGCCCCAGATCCCCACGGCAACAAAAATGATGGTCAGCAGTGGCATGCTGATCAACCCAGCCCAAAAACGCGGGGCAACGATGCGCCGCAGTGGGTCAACCGCCATCATTTCCAGGCTGGAGACTTGCTCAGTGGCCTTCATCAACCCGATCTCGGCGGTTAATGCCGAACCCGCACGGCCAGCAAACAGCAACGCCGTAACGACCGGGCCCAATTCACGCAGCAGCGATAACGCGACTATCATGCCCAGGCTGGCTTCTGCGCTGTAGGTGGTGAGAACAATATATCCCTGGAGCCCCAACACCATCCCGATAAACACACCGGACACTATGATAATCAACAGAGACTGTACGCCCACGCTGTACAGTTGTTTAATCAGCAGCGGCCACTGTTTATGCGGCTCCGGGCGCCCGACTAACGCATGGAATAGCATCAACCCGGCGCGCCCAAAAGCCGCGCTGGTATCAATCCCTCGGCGCCCTAAAGACGCTAACGCCTGTAAAAACATGAAGTTATTTACTCCCTTCCTCTAAAAGCTCGGTCTGGTAATCCTTGGCTGGATAGCGGAACGGTACTGGCCCATCGGCAATACCATCCAAAAACTGGCGCACACGCGCATCAGGGTTATTCTGTAGCTGCGGCGCAGTTCCTTCGGCAATCACATGTTGATCCGCCACGATATAGGCGTAATCCGCAATACTCAACACTTCTGGCACATCATGTGAGACCACGATACAAGTGATGCCCAGCGCATGGTTCAGCTCATCGATCAATTTTACCAACACCCCCATTGTGATGGGGTCCTGGCCAACGAAGGGTTCGTCAAACATGATCAATTCCGGGTCCAACGCAATCGCCCGCGCCAACGCAGCACGCCGCGCCATCCCGCCGGAAAGCTCATTTGGCATCAGTTCGGCGGCACCACGCAGCCCCACCGCCTCAAGCTTCATCATTACCGTGCTGCGCAATATCGGTTCCGGCAAGCGGCTGTGCTCACGCAGCGGAAAAGCCACGTTCTCAAATACCGTCAGATCGGTGAACAATGCCCCCGATTGAAACAGCATGCTCATTTTCTTACGCGCTTCATACAATTGAGGACGTGACAGTGCAGGAATATTATCACCATCAAACCAGATTTCACCGCAATCTGGGGCCAATTGACCGCCAATCAGCCGTAACAACGTCGTTTTACCAATCCCTGATGGCCCCATGATCGCCGTTACCTTACCACGGGGAACCGTCAGGTTAATGTCTTCAAATATCAGCCGATCGCCACGAGAGAAACTCATGCCGCGCACTTCGACCAGATTATCTGCCTTCTGGTGCATGTTGATTGATCCTCTACAACTCATTCTTGCTAAAGGCCAGCCCCACATTGAACAGTGAGGCCTGACATTAGATTTATCCCTGATGTTAAAGCAACTGACAAGATGCGTCTTATTTTTACAAAAGATTACCGCTATTTCGCTACCAATGATGCCATGGGTTTTACTTTTAGGCTTCAGACAGTCAAAATTAAGAAATAACGCAAAAAATAAAACTGTTCGATTTTTATACCCTAAATAATTCGCGTTGCAGGGCAAGAACGCCAAGGCGTTTTTGAACAGCGTGTGCGGCTGGCCCCGAAGGGGCTGAGTAACAAAGCCAACACGCGTGCAATTTGAGGTATGGCGGGTTTAGCCGGGAAAATCCGTTGCTGCGGCGGTACGTTGCACAACGATGGGCAAGCAAGATGGCCGAATTGCGGCTTTACCAACGAACTGGGATAGCACCTGATGGATTTCACGTTGTAGCCAGGCAGGCAAGCATGTTCCCCTGGTTCTTGCATCATTTAGTGACTGGGGTGAAAGTGCCCAACCAACCACTCTGCAACACGAAAAAAACGGGGGATGATACCCTAAATAATTCGAGTTGCAGTAAGGCGGCAAGCGAGTGTAGCCGAGGCACATGCAACGTGAAGTATGACGGGTATGCTCCCATTAAAGGACCCTGCATGTTTCTCGCGATAGTATTGTTAATCGTTGGTTTATTTCTATTAGTGTATGGTGCCGATCGATTAGTTTACGGCGCAGCAGTGATCAGCCGCTCTCTGGGCGTTCCCCCGTTGATCATCGGTATGACCGTTGTCGGCATCGGCACCTCATTGCCAGAATTGATTGTTTCGATCACGGCTGCGCTGAACGGGCAGACGGACATGGCCGTGGGCAACGTGTTGGGTTCCAACATCGCTAATATTTTACTGATTCTGGGAGTTGCCGCCCTGATCCACCCGTTGGCGGTGCGTTCGGAAATCCTGCGGCGCGAACTGCCGTTGCTGCTGATCGTTACCCTGTTATGCGGTTTTGTGCTGATGGATAACACCCTCAGCCGACTGGACGGATTCTTATTGCTGGCCACTGCCGCCGGGTTTATTCTGCTGATGCTACGTATTGCCCGGCTGGCACAACACCAAGGCAATGACAGCCTGACCATGGAACAGATCGCTGAATTACCGCAAGACAGCAGCAACACGGTGGCGGTGTTGTGGCTGGTGTTGGCATTCACCATCCTGCCACTATCTTCAAAGATGATCATCGACAACGCTACCGCGATCGCACACCACTTTGGTCTAAGCGAGCTGGTCGTTGGCCTGACGCTGATTGCCATCGGTACCAGTCTGCCTGAATTGGCTACATCCATCGCCGGAGCACTAAAGGGTGAGGATGATATGGCGATTGGTAATATCATTGGCTCTAATATTTTTAACACGGTGATTGTTCTGGGCGTCCCTGCCCTGCTGTCGCCGGGCAGCATCGATCCTGCTGCCTTCCGGCGCGATTATTGGGTCATGCTGGTAGCCAGTATCCTGCTCAGCGCCTTGTGCCTTGGGCGTAAACATCGTATCAACCATCTGGCTGGTGCTCTGTTATTATGTGGTTTTATTGCGTATCTTGCGGTGCTGTTCTTTAACCCTTTCAGCACGTTCGGTTAACTAACGAGAATGAGTATGTCGACGATACAATTGCAACCGGGCTTTGATTTTCAGCAGGCAGGCAAAGAGGTGCTCCAGATTGAGCGTGAGGGCCTGGCCCAGCTTGCTCAATACATCAATGCCGACTTCACCCACGCCTGTAAAATGATCGCCGCCTGCTATGGCAAAGTCATTGTGATGGGAATGGGGAAATCCGGCCATGTCGGTTGCAAGATTGCCGCTACCCTCGCCAGCACCGGCACCCCGGCATTCTTCGTCCACCCTGCGGAAGCCAGTCACGGTGATCTTGGCATGGTTTCACCACAGGACATCGTGTTGGCCATTTCCAATTCCGGTGAATCCAATGAGATCCTGGCCCTGATCCCGGTGTTGAAACGCCAGCAAATCCCGCTGATTTGCATGACCAGCAACCCGGAAAGCACCATGGGTAAAGCAGCAGAAGTCCACCTGTGCATCAAGGTGCCGCAAGAAGCCTGCCCGCTCGGCCTGGCTCCCACCACCAGCACCACCGCTACCTTGGTCATGGGAGATGCCTTGGCGGTGGCGTTGCTGAAAGCACGCGGCTTTACGCCAGAAGATTTCGCGCTCTCGCACCCTGGCGGGGCGCTTGGCCGCCGCCTGCTGCTGCGTGCCAGTGATATTATGCACAGTGGCGATGAGCTCCCACGCGTCAGTGCCGATGCCTCGCTACGTGATGCTTTATTGGAAATCACCCGTAAAAATCTGGGTATGACCGTGATTTGTGACGATCTCATGAAGATCGCCGGTATCTTTACCGACGGTGACTTACGCCGGGTATTCGATATGGGTATCGACCTCAACAATGCTAAAATCGCCGATGTAATGACGCTGGGGGGGATTCGGGTGCGCCCGAACATGCTGGCCGTTGATGCACTTAATCTGATGCAGCAACGCCATATCACCGCCGTGCTGGTGGCTGATGGTGACCAGTTGTTGGGTGTGATACATATGCATGACATGCTGCGCGCCGGTGTCGTTTAATGAAAGGAACCAAGTGAATGAGTATGGTTGAAACCTGCTATGGGCCAGTCACAGAAGATGTCATGGCACGAGCCGGGAAGATCCGTCTGCTGATTTGTGATGTTGATGGAGTGCTGTCAGACGGCCTGATCTACATGGGCAACCATGGCGAAGAACTGAAAGCCTTCAATGTGCGCGACGGCTACGGGATCTGCTGCCTGAAAACCTCAGGCATCGAAGTCGCCATTATCACAGGCCGTTCTGCCAAGTTGCTGGAAGATCGGGCCAAAACCCTGGATATATCCCATTTATATCAGGGGCAATCCGATAAGCTGTTAGCCTTTCGCGAACTGTTAGATAAACTGTCGCTGGCCCCCGATGAAGTTGCCTACATCGGTGACGATCTGATCGACTGGCCGGTGATGGCCGAAGTGGGTCTGGCGGTAGCTGTGGCGGATGCACATCCGCTGTTAACGCCGCGCGCTCATTACGTCACCCAGATTGCTGGTGGGCGCGGTGCAGTACGGGAACTGTGCGATCTGATTCTTTTGGCTCAAAACAAGCTGGAAGGGGCCAAAGGGTTGTCGATATGAGTAAAACCAAACTCTGGATCTCCATCGTACTGCTTGTGATCGCTTTGGCGCTGATCGGTTGGAACATGGCTGATATCAACTATGACAGCCCCTCTGCACCGGTTAATCTCCAAGATCCCACTTACCAAAGCCAACATACGGTCACGGTTGTCTACAACCCAACCGGTAAACTGAGTTATAAACTGGTGGCCGAGGAGGTGAAATATTACACCGAAGATGAATTAAGCTGGTTCACCCAGCCGGTGATGACGTTGTTTGATGAGTATGCCTTACCAACCTGGTCGATACGCGCCGATCGCGCCAAACTGACCAAAGAGCGTATGCTGTATCTGTACGGCAACGTTGAGGTGAACAGCCTGACGACCACCTCACAGCTGGAAAAAATTAAAACAGATAACGCCCAGATTAATCTAATCACACAAGATGTTTCTTCCGACGATGAAGTGACTCTTTTTGGGACGAATTTTACCTCTAAAGGCATGAAAATGCGTGGGAATCTGCGGGAGAAAACCGCCGAGCTGATTGATAAGGTCAAGACCAACTATGAAATTCAGAACCAAAAAACAACTCCGTAATCTGTTGCTCGTCAGCTGCATTCTGGCCACCAGCACCCCGGCCTTGGCGTTGAAATCCGACTCAGAGCAACCCGTGAGTATCAATTCGCTGAAACAGGCTCTGGATATGCAGAGCAACGTCAGCACATTCACCGACGAAGTGGTGATCAAACAAGGCACTATTGAGATCAAAGCCGATAAAGTGGTGGTTACCCGTCCCGACGGCGATCAGAACAAAACCTATATTGAAGCTTTCGGGAAACCGGTAACCTTCTACCAGATGCAGGATAATGGCAAGCCGGTGAAAGGCCATGCCCAGAAAGTGCGTTACGACGTTGCAACCCAACTGGTCACACTCACCGGTAACGCCTATCTAGAACAGTTGGACAGCAATGTGCAGGGTGACAACATCACCTATCTGGTGCAGCAGCAGCAGATGCAAGCGTCCAGCGATAAAGGCAAACGCGTGACGACGGTTCTGGTGCCATCACAGTTGCAAGACAAAAACGGTCAAAAGAAGAGTAACTAATCACTTATGGCAACACTCATCGCAGAAAACTTGGCAAAAGCCTATAAAGGCCGCAAAGTCGTTGAAGACGTCAGTCTGAAAGTGAAATCCGGCGAAATCGTTGGCCTGTTGGGGCCAAACGGTGCGGGTAAAACCACCACGTTCTACATGGTGGTTGGTATCGTCCAGCGCGATGCTGGGCGCATCGTGATCGATGAAGAAGATATCAGCATTCTGCCACTGCATGCCCGTGCGCGCCGTGGCATCGGTTATTTACCGCAGGAAGCCTCCATTTTCCGCCGCCTGAGCGTGTACGACAACCTGATGGCGGTGCTGGAAATCCGTGACGATCTCACTCGCGAACAGCGTGATGATCGTGCCGTAGAATTGATGGAGGAATTTCATATCTCCCACCTGCGTAACAATCTGGGCCAGTCACTTTCCGGTGGTGAACGCCGCCGCGTGGAAATTGCCCGCGCGTTGGCCGCTAACCCGAAATTCATCCTGCTGGATGAGCCTTTTGCCGGGGTTGACCCCATTTCCGTCATCGATATCAAGAAGATCATTGAGCATTTGCGTGATAGCGGCCTGGGCGTGCTAATCACCGACCATAACGTGCGTGAAACGCTGGATGTCTGTGAACGTGCTTACATCGTCAGCCAAGGCAAATTGATTGCCCATGGCACACCAGATGCTATTCTGGCTGATGAGCAAGTGAAACGCGTTTATCTGGGCGAAGAGTTCCGCCTCTAGATCCCAGCGATACCCGAAATATTTGGCGTTGCGGCGCTGTTGGCTGTAGCTGCAAGAGATTAAGAAGGGTATACATGCCTCACGGCAACCGCTAACGGAAGTAAACTGAAAACTATGAAGCAAGGTTTGCAACTCAGACTCAGCCAACAACTGGCCATGACTCCACAATTGCAGCAAGCAATACGCCTGCTGCAATTGTCCACGCTTGAACTCCAGCAGGAGATCCAATTAGCGTTAGAGAGCAACCCATTGCTTGAACAAACCGACCCGCACGACGAGATTGACGCCAAAGAGAGCCCTGATACCGAAGAGTTGGATACCCGCGAGGCATTGGAACAAAAAGAGATGCCCGAAGAACTGCCTCTGGACGCCACCTGGGACGAAATCTACACGGCGGGCACGCCGTCCGGCACCGGCACTGATTACAGCGATGACGAATTACCGGTCTATCAGGGGGAAACCACCCAAACGCTGCAAGATTACCTGATGTGGCAGGTCGATCTGACGCCGTTTTCCGATACCGATGCCGCCATTGCGACCTCGATTGTCGACGCCGTTGATGATACCGGCTATCTCACCGTAACACTGGAAGATATTCTGGAAAGCCTCGGTGATGACAACGTAACCCTTGACGAAGTCGAAGCAGTTTTGAAGCGCGTGCAGCGTTTCGACCCGATTGGCGTCGCCGCGCGCGATCTGCGCGACTGTTTGCTGATCCAGCTTTCTCAATACGCCAAAGACACCCCTTATCTGGCCGAAGCAAAATTGATCATTAGCGATCATCTGGATTTGCTAGCCAATCATGACTTTCGCACTCTGATGCGAACAACCCGCTCAAAAGAAGATACACTGAAAGAAGCGATGCTGCTGATTCAGTCACTCGATCCGCGCCCTGGGCAATCGATCAATACCGGTGAATCAGAGTATGTCATTCCCGACGTGCTGGTGCACAAAGTACAGGATAAATGGATGGTTGAACTCAATGCTGACAGCATCCCGCGTTTGAAGATCAACCAACAATACGCTGCGCTTGGGAATCGCGTGCGCAGCGATGCTGACGGCCAGTTTATCCGCAGCAACCTGCAAGAAGCGAAATGGCTGATTAAAAGCCTGGAAAGCCGCAACGATACTCTGCTCAGAGTGACCCGCTGCATCGTCGATCAGCAGGAAGCGTTCTTTGAACAGGGGGAAGAGTTTATGAAACCCATGGTGCTGGCCGATATCGCCCAGGCCGTGGACATGCATGAATCGACCATCTCACGCGTGACTACGCAGAAATTCCTGCACAGCCCGCGTGGTATTTTTGAATTGAAATATTTCTTCTCCAGCCATGTGAATACCGATAGCGGTGGCGAAGCCTCCTCCACGGCGATCCGGGCGTTGGTGAAGAAATTAATTGCGGCGGAAAACCCCGCTAAACCGCTTAGCGACAGCAAGCTCACCACATTGCTTTCCGATCAGGGGATCATGGTGGCACGGCGTACCGTTGCTAAGTACCGAGAGTCTTTGTCCATCCCGCCGTCAAATCAGCGCAAACAGTTGATTTGACCTCAATAGAGAAGGAAGACATTATGCAGCTCAACATTACCGGACACCACATCGAGATCACCGCCCCTATGCGTGAGTTCGTGAACAGTAAGTTTGCCAAACTCGAACAGTATTTTGATCGCATCAACCAGGTGTATGTAGTTCTCAGTGTGGAAAAAGTGCAGCAGATTGCAGAAGCAACGGTGCACGTGAATGGAGGCGAGTTGCACGCCACGTCAGAAAAAGAAGATATGTATGCTGCAATTGACTGCCTGATTGATAAACTGGCTCGCCAATTGAATAAACATAAAGACAAACTCAAACACCACTGACATTAAAAGCCGTTACCCTGTACGGTAACAGCTTAAGCTTAAATCGTAGCCATTGGCTACCAGGCGACCAGCGGCACGTTATCGGAATGGGTACGTGCCGTTAAGCCACCAGGGTTAAACCGGCAAAAAACCGATTCATCAAGCATCATCGGCACAGGCAGTTTGAAGTTCACCAGCCATACCACTGGCTGGATTCAAAATGGCCCGCAAGAGAGCTTAATGAGGGGTTTTAAGTGAAGATGAGATGAACGACGAAATAATGCAATTAAGCTCGGTGTTAAACATCGAGTGCACCAGAAGCTCGGTACACTGCACCAGTAAGAAACGGGCACTGGAAATTATCAGCGAATTGGCCGCCAAGCAGCTCAGCCTGCCTTCGCAGGTGGTATTCGATGCGGTGCTGACCCGGGAACGTATGGGCAGTACCGGTATTGGTAACGGTATCGCGATCCCCCACGGCAAGCTGGAAGAAGACACACTGCGTGCCGTCGGCGTGTTTATCCGTCTTGAACAACCCATCGCCTTTGATGCTATTGATAATCAGCCGGTTGATCTGCTTTTTGCATTGCTGGTTCCGGCCGATCAATGTAAAACTCATTTACACACTCTGTCACTGGTTGCCAAACGGTTGGCGGATAAAACCGTCTGCCGCCGCCTGCGGGCTGCACAAAGTGACGAAGAATTGTACCAAATCATTACCGAATAACCATTGGCCAGCGTCACTGCCAGTAAGGTGTTTTGCCTATAATGCGTCTGGGCTGCGGCCTGGATAATAAAGATCCTAACGGTGGCGGAGAACGCCATTGATCTACTAGGGGGAGTTGCCACATGGTGCTGATGATTGTCAGCGGCCGTTCCGGTTCAGGAAAATCCGTCGCCTTGCGGGCGCTGGAAGATATGGGTTTTTACTGCGTGGATAACCTACCCGTGGTGCTGTTGCCGCAGCTTGCTCAAACGTTAGCGGAACGCAACACCTCTGCGGCGGTCAGCATCGACGTGCGTAACATGCCTGAATCACCGGAAGTGTTCGAATATGCCATGACTCAGTTGCCGGAAAGCTTTTCACCGCAACTGCTGTTTCTTGATGCCGATCGCAATACCCTGATCCGCCGCTACAGTGACACCCGTCGCCTGCATCCTCTTTCTGCCAAGAATTTGTCGCTGGAAAGCGCGATTGATGAAGAAAGCGATTTGCTGGAACCCCTGCGTTCCCGAGCCGATCTGATCATCGATACCTCAGAAATGTCAGTACACGAACTGGCCGAAATGCTGCGCACCCGTCTGTTGGGTAAACGCGAGCGTGAACTGACCATGGTGTTCGAGTCCTTCGGCTTCAAACACGGCATTCCTATTGATGCCGACTATGTGTTTGACGTGCGCTTCCTGCCAAACCCGCACTGGGATCCGAAACTGCGTCCGATGACTGGCCTGGACAAACCGGTGGCCTCGTTCCTCGATCGCCACACAGAAGTGCATAACTTCATCTACCAGACGCGTAGTTATCTGGAATTGTGGTTGCCAATGCTGGAAACCAATAACCGCAGCTATCTGACCGTCGCTATCGGTTGTACCGGCGGTAAACACCGTTCGGTGTACGTGGCGGAACAACTGGCGGATTATTTCCGTTCACGCGGCAAGAACGTCCAATCCCGTCACCGCACCCTGGAAAAACGTAAACAATGACGGTCAAGCAAACGGTGGAAATCAAAAATCGGCTGGGCATGCATGCTCGGCCAGCGATGAAGCTGTTTGAGTTGGTACAGAGTTTTAATGCTGAGGTGCTGTTGCGTAATGACAGCGGCACCGAGGCGGAAGCCAGCAGTGTGATCGCCCTGCTGATGCTTGATTCCGCTCAGGGTCGCCAGATCGAAATTGAAGCCAGCGGGCCGGAAGAACAGCAAGCCCTGGCGGCAGTGATTGAACTGTTTAATTCCGGCTTTGATGAGGATTAACACCTGATACCCAATGGATTTCAAGTTGCGGCCAACAGCGCTACGCCTTGAAAAACCAAGGATATCAATCAATACCGCACCATCACCGATTTCAGCTCGGTATAATGTTCAATAAACGCGCTGCCAAACTCACGCCCAATCCCTGATGATTTCATCCCGCCAAACGGCAATGCCGGATCGAGGAAAGTGTGCATATTGATCCACACCGTACCGGCCTCAATACGCGGGATCATCCGCATCGCCTTGCTGAGATCGTTAGTCCACAGGCTCGCCGCCAAGCCGTAAGGCGAATCGTTCATCATGGCGATCATCTGTTCTTCATCGTCATAGGCCAGGAAAGTACCCACCGGGCCAAAGGTTTCTTCCCGCATCAGCAAATCGTCTGGCCCAGTGGCGCGGATCGCCGTGGGTGCCACAAAGAAACCAGGGCCAGCCAGCGCATGACCACCGCAGACAATCTGGCTGCCTTCGGCACGCGCTTTATCGAACAAGCCCAGCACCTTGCGATAATGCGCTTCATTAGCCAACGGCCCAACCTCGGTGGTTTCATCCAGCGACGATCCCACTTTCATCGCCCCCAAACGCTGCGTCAGCTTTTCCAATACCGCGTCAATATGGCTGTCTGGCAGATAAAAACGCTCCGCCGCCGCGCAGATTTGCCCCTGATTCAGGTAACCCGCTTCAATAATGCCGTCAACCATCTTGTCGACTGAAACATCCGCCAGGAATGCCGCGCCATTTTTGCCGCCCAATTCCAGCGTGGTGCGTACAATCCCCTGTTCCATTGCCGCTTTCCCCACGGCAATGCCGGTTGGCACTGAGCCGGTAAAGCTCACCTTCGCACAATGGGGATGAGCGATTAACGCCGGGCCCAGACGTGCGCCGGAACCGTTAACGACGTTAAGCGTGCCGTCCGGGATCCCTGCTTCTTGCGCCAACTCCGCCACCCGCAACATGGTCAGCGGCGTATACTCACTGGGCTTCAACACCACCGTACAACCGCAGGTCAGCGCTGCTGCCAGCTTCCAGATGGCGATCATGATCGAGAAGTTCCACGGAATAATGCCTACCACCACGCCCAGCGGTTCGCGGCGGGTGAAGGCCGTGTATTGTTCACCTCTGAAAGAAGGTAACGAAACGTTGAGCGTTTCCCCGCTGATTTTGCTTGACCAACCGGCAAAGTAGCGCAGAAATTGCGCAGCCATGTCGATTTCCAGACCACGCGCCAACTGGATGGTTTTACCGGAACACAGGCTTTCCAACTGCGCCAGTTCTTCACGGTGCGCCTGCAACAGATCGGCCAAACGCATCAGGCAATTACCGCGCTCCATTGGCGAAACCCGTGCCCAGGCCCCGTGGAAAGCGGCGAACGCGGCCTGCATGGCGGCATCCACTTCCTCCTGCCCACCTTCAACAACCTGCGCAATGGCCTGCCCGGTGGCCGGATTCACCACCGCAAACTTTTCCGTTCCTGCCCCTGCCAGTAACCGGCCGCTAATATAGTGGCCATGCTCACGGCCCAGAAATGCCGTAACCTGCGGTAACAGCGTAATATCAGTCATCGCTTTATCCCCTTTCAGCGTTAGCCTTCGACAATCGCCAGATAATGCTTAACAAAGCGATCCGAGGTAATTTCCCAGCGTACCGGGGTGCCTTTTTCAACAAACCAGGAATCACCGGCCTGGTAGTGCACCGACTCGCCGGTGTTTTCGTTGGTCAACGTTGCCGTGCCTTCCCATACGGTGGCATGTTCAGCAAACGGGTACTCCATCACGAAGGCACCACGGGTACAGCTGAAAACCCCGCAATTCAGGTTATCTGAGGGTTCGCCAAAAATCATGGCTACCCCCACTTCAGGTTCACCTGCAACCACCGTGGCCCCCAAATTACTGACGCTGCCAATGTGCAGCAGTTCCGGTAACGCTTGCTTAAGCAGTAATGGTTTCATGGTTTTTCCTTTTAAAATCAATGGTGGGATTTTGGCCAAGATTAACGGCGACCTTTCCAATAGCCCGAAGTCTGGTGCCAGACTTTGCCAGCGGTGGTCATCACCCGGCGCAGTTTGTCTTTACCGAAAATATTAACGTGCGGGATCGAGCTCATCAGATCGTAGCGCGCAGAACCCTCACTCATGCCTTCCGCCAACACTTTGCAAACGATGTGACTCGGGGTCACACCAAAACCGGAATAACCCTGTACGTAAAACACATTGTCGTGCTGCGGCAATGTGCCGATTTGCGGGAACAAATTAGCGCTGCAACACAGCGGCCCGCCCCAGGCCAAATCGATCTTCACGTCTTTCAGATAGGGGAACACTTTCAACATCAGGTTACGGTTCCAGGCTTTCAAGTCCGACGGAATGTATTCGATCAAGCGGGTCGCGCTGCCAAACAACAGCCGGTTCTCATTGGTCACACGGTAATAGTCGATCACTGGCCGGATGTCGCTGTAAGCCCCCCGGATCGGGCTGATCTGGCGGATCAGCTCATCAGACAACGGTTCGGTAGCCAGTTGGAAGGCATAGGTGTTGATGGTTTTTTGGTAAATGTAGGGTTCCATACCGTTAAGGAAACCGTTACAAGCCCAGAGCATTTTCTTGGCCCGTACCGACCCCATCGCCGTGCGCACGGTAATACGCGAACCGTATTCCACATTCAGCACGCTGCTGTTCTCAAAGATTTTCACGCCATAACCCGTTAAGGCTTGCGCTTCTCCCAGCAATAGGTTGAGTGAATGAACATGACCACCCCCCATATGCTTCAACGCACAGGTATAAGCATCAGACCCCACCACCTGTTTCACCTCAGAACCGGTATAAAGCTCAATCTCTTCATCCGGTGAAACCGCTTTGAACTCCTTCAGCCAGCTACGCAGGGTTTTCTCTTGCCGTGCGTTACTGCCCAGATAGCCATAACCGAAGCAGAAATCGGCATTGATAGCGTATTTTTTGATGCGTTCACGGATGATCCCAGCACCGAGGTTACTGATTTTAAAGATAGTCTCCAGCCCGGCCGGGCCAACGTGGCGTTTGATTTTTTCCAGATCGTGGCCAATCCCAGCCATCACCTGGCCGCCGTTGCGCCCGGTGCCGCCGTAGCCCAGATAACGCCCCTCCAGAATGGCGATATTGGTGATACCTTTTTCCGCCAGTTCCAACGCGGTGTTGATACCGGAAAAACCACCACCGATGATCACCACATCAACGTCCAGATCCTCTTCCAACGTCGGGAAGCGCAGATCGTATTTCTTGGTCGCTGCGTAGTAGGTTAACGATTCGATATTGTTATTCATTGCTGCACCCCGTTTTCCCTTTACCATACCCCCGGATTATCAGGAGTGTGGGGGTTATCGGCTATGTCCCTTTAGGGATATTCGCAACATATATTTAACATCACGCCATGCGCTGCAACGGTGCGCTAAGAAACAGGCTAAACAACTCGGCCTGAGAGCCAATGTTCAGCTTACCGTAGATATTTTTACGGTGATTTTTCACCGTGCCCAGGCTGATAAACAGCCGCTCGGCGATCTGCTGCGAACCATTACCACTGAGGATTAAATCAACAATTTCACGCTCACGCGGTGTCAGGGCATAACGTGCCTGAGTCGCGCTATCTGGCAATGGGGCTGTAGAAAGGGGCCGGTTAACCGATACCACTTCGTTATGTAGCCGAACCACACTTTTCACCAACGTTAACGCCTCGCGTAAATCCGCCAGACGCGGATAACGCCTCCCCGCCGTTTGCCGACAGGAACCGAAAAACACCCCCAAACCACGCTCCGGTGTCAATTGCAGCAGCATACCCGCTTCATCGTGCCAGCCGGTTTTACGATAGAAATGGCGGTAGTAGTTGGTCTGATAAAAACCACATGGCACCAGTTCACGCAGGGTAAACACCTTGCCATGCCCAGCGCAGGGCAAAGCCCGGTAAAAAGGATCTTCAAGATAAGCACCTTGCTGGTAGAGCTGGTTTACCGCGTCGCTGTTTTCTTTTTCGGCTTTCATCAGGCAATGCGGTTGCTGCCCCTGCTCGAAGGCATAAACGATGGCATTATCAAAAGCCAAAAAATCCTCCAGATAGGCCAGCAGACAAGGATAGAATTGGCGAGTTGCCACGGCGTCGATCACCGTTGAAAACCTTTCGATCTGAATATTCATCCCCGCCCTCGCAATTATTAATAAATTAACAATCAACTGATTCCGGATTATGCCCAGTCATACCGGGCCAGTGCTCTATAAAAAGCATTCAACCGACAGGAATGCAAGGCTGCAAGCGTTTACCTGTTAAACAAATCACAAGTTTGATGAATTGTTAAATCCTCTTCCCACCGTTTAATTAACATATTAATAATAGCATCAGGTACAACGAAAACCTGGGTGAACCGTTATGCTGCAACTTTTATGCTATCCAAGAGAGGGTTCTGACGATCGCAGAGGTATTTTTGATAGATTGATAATATAATCAATCTAATAGAATACCCCCATTACCCTGCAAGATGCGGGAGGAGTATGAGATGAGTATCATCGACTGGATTTTGACCGGCATCGCCATCGGCCTGATAGTTGGCGCATTGATCAAGATCTTCGGTAAGAAAAAAGAGCAATAGATCATCAATCCCCTTTTCAAACAGAAAAGGGACAACTCAGATCCGGCTCAGGCAATCCAGCGCTACTGCTTTGAAACTGTCAAAGTCATTACTGCCCAGCAAACGGCTCATCGAACGTTCACGCACAAAGGTGACGAACAGATCGTAAATCGCCATTGCTTCTTCGTAGTCACTTTTACTGATTGCCAGCAGGAATATCACATGGGCGATCTCACCCTCGCCCCAGGCAATGCCCTGTGAGGCCAGCAAGGTGACCACCACGGTCTTTTTCGCCAGCAACCCCAGCGAGTGTGGCAAAGCAATACCCTCGCCCAGCAAGGTGGACACTATCGCTTCCCGCTCTACCACCGAAGAGTAAAAATCACTGCCCACATAACCTTCTTGCTCTAACTGAGTACAGACTTTTTTAAACAGTTGCTCCTGCGTCAGCGGCTCATTAACGATCATGAAATGGCTCGCGTCGAAGAATTTTTCCAGCATGTATGGCTTAGTGCGATCCACCAATACCAGCTTGCCCAACTGTTCAAGCTGGTATTCGGTCGGGAACGGTGACATCACCACTACCGGTTTATTTTTCTCACTGATGCGTGCGTTGGAAATAACGAAATCTTCTTCGATCTGGCCGAGAACTTCATAATCTCGCAGCGAAACAATGCGCGTCATCACCAGCTGTGGATATTTGCGTGCAATCTGTGCCTGGATCATCCGCACCGTGGAGTTGCCGGTATCACACACCAGCATCACCTGCGGATGGCGTTCATAACCGATATTGTAATGCCGCTCCAGGCCAACGCCGATATGCAGTACCAGATAGCCGATTTCATTTTCACTCAGGGTATAGGGGGTATATTTGCCCCAGCTTGATACCGCCGCCAACGTGACATCATAGGCCATCGGGTAGTGCTGCTTGATATTGGTCAACAGTGGATTTGAGATAGTGATCTGGTACTTCACCCGGGTAATCATGGTCTTGATATGGGTGAGCAAATCGGCGCGCAGCTGCTTGTCGCCCTGTAAATTGTAGTTATAGTGCGTATTGATGTAGGACAGGATGTAATCCACCAGCGCGTCTTCATCATCCGCATTAATCTCTGTCGGTTGCACGGCCTGTACTCGCCGTGCGGCGATATTCACCCGTAAATAGGCTTCCTCCGCCGCCGAGATCTCTTTACCTGCCGCCTTACGCAGTTCCCCCGCCAACCAACTGGAAACTTTGCGTACCGCTTCGTCGCCATCTTCAACGTCAAAATCCGACAGCGGATAGCCATCAATGATGCGCCGCAGCGCCACCGCACAGTAAAAAATCAGGTATTGTTCACCTTCGTCCGTCAGCCGGATGGCATACTGCGAAAGCAACGGATGCAGTAACCCGCCAAACACCACCACCTGCGGTGGATGCAGGATTTCGTTGCTCAGCAGCGGATTTTCCGGGTCAGCCAGGTGCAACTGAAACAGCAGATCGGTCAGGCAAGCCCGGATCGCCATTTCCGAACCAAACAGCTTCATGCCATAACGCGGTTTGGTTTCGATAGTTAGCTGGTAACGCGCCAGGTGCTCCCGCACTTCAGGCATATCGTTTTGCAGCGTACCGCGGCTGACAAACCATTCATCAGCCAAATCTTCCAGCTTCAGGGAAAAAGCTGAGGTCAAAAAACGCACCAGCAGATAATGCACCCGCTCTTGCCCACTGCGCGGGGTGGCCTGCTTTCTCTCTTTCTGCTGCTGCAACGCACTGAACAACGCCGCATCGTCCACTTGCAGCCGATAACCTGCCCCACGGTTATGCACAAAACGCGCACCGTACTTTTCCAGAATATCGTTCAGTGCGGTGATATCCGTACGCACGGTTCGCGTAGACACAGCAAAACGCTTCGCCAGTTCTTCCTGAGGTAATGTCTCAGACTGCAAAGCATCAAACAGGTAAGCCAAACGTGGGTAGGGGAATCGTACCATTCTCTTTCCGTTATTAACGCGCCCGCCTGGCCGCACCAGGCGGGCAACAAGTTACTTCGCCGCTGGCATAAACACCATTTGTGAAGGGCTGCCCACCGGCGTATAGCCCTCAACAAAGCTGAGCTTACCGCTTTGTTTATCTACGCTAAAGCGGGTGATGTTATCGCTACGCTGGTTCAATGCGTACAGGTAACGGCCACTGGGGTCCAGCGTGATAGTGCGTGGATAATCGCCGCGCGTCCAAACCTCTGCTACCGGTTGCAGCCTGCCCTCGCTGCCTACGCGGAACTGAGCGATGCTGTTATGCAACCGGTTGGCGACATACAGGTTTTTACCATCACCACTCAGCGCCAAACCCGCCACAAAGTTCGTGCCTTTATACTCTGCCGGCAACGTTGAAACATCATGAAGCTGTGTCAAAGTGCCTTTCTGGCTGTCGAAACGGTAGCTGGTTAAGGTGGAAGCCTCTTCATTCACCAGCAATAGGGTTTTACCGTCGGGATGGAACACAAAGTGGCGCGGCCCAGCTCCGGCGGAAGCAGCAGCAATCCATGGTGGATCGTTGGGTGTCAGCTTGCCGCTGTGGCTGTCAAAACGCCATTGATAGATACGATCCAACCCCAGATCGGTGGAAAAAACAAATTTACCACTCGGATCGCTGGCGATCATATGCGCATGTGGGCCATTGTGATCGCTGATGGCGAAACTGCCTTCTACCGCACCCGCAGGTTTACCCGCCCCCGCTGGCCCTTCACTCTGTTGTACAGAACTGGCATCCCCCAGCTTACCATCACTCTCTACCGGGAATGCCGCCACGCTACCGCTGACGTAGTTAGCCACCAACAAATGGCGCCCATCCGGCGTCAGCGCAAGGTAAACCGGCCCGGCCCCCTGCGAATCAACCTCGTTAAGCGGTGCCAGGCTACCGTCTTGCGGGTTGATACGGTAAGCCACAATGCCACCGTGCTTAGTACCGTTAAAGTCTGCAACTTCGCTGGCTATGTACAGCGTCTGCCCTTTGGCATCCACCACCAGCTGCGCCGGATTCGGCAGGTGGCTGACCACGGTTTTATCACTCAGCGCACCGCTTTTGGGATCAACCTTCACCCGGTAAACACCTTCGCCGTTCGGGTTATAAGTACCAATATAGGCAAAATGAGACGATGAGGATTTGATTGTATCCTCAGCATGCAACACCGGGCTGACCATCGCCAGCATAAAAAGAGATAGCGTATTGATTCGTAAATTATTTCTCATAGTCATCCTTCATTAGCAGATAGAGGGGCACCATAGACGGTGCCCGCGATGAGACGTTAACCCTGACAACCCACTCACTCCCCGGTGTGCTAGGCTTAGCCCACCAGCTTTTGAGTCATCGCCAGTAGGGTTTTTACATCCTGTGGACGAGTATTACCGCTGGCGGAATCAATGATGGAACTGTAAATATGCGGAATGACCTGCTTTACACCCGCGGCCAGTGCGATCTCAAGAATCGACTCATAGTTCTCCAAGTCGATCCCCCCGGTCGGCTCCAGCAGGAAGTCATGTTCAGCACAGGCTTGTGCCACATACTGATATTCTTCTTTGTGCTTCAAGCCCCCCATCGGGAAATACTTGATCGAACTACCGCCCATGTCTTTCAGCAAGGCAATCGCCGTTTCCACCGGCACAATCCCCTCCGGTGCCAGCGCACTCAGTGGCCCGGTTGAGATCTTCACCCAACCCACACGGCCAGTCGGGGATACCAGACCATTCACCACGGTTTCATCTTGCCCCAGCAACGCACGGCTGGCACCTACGCCGGTAAATACCTGGTTCACATGCTGTGGTTGCACATGCTTGGCGATCTGGCTGACCATGGCCGACTGCTTAGGATCGCCCGCCCCCAACCCAACGGAAAGCGCGTTTTCAATCAGCCGGGCATAGCGCTCCATATCCGTTACCGCGCTGTCCACGTCCGGGTAATTCTTGGATAGCACCCCTACTAACACGTGCCCCTGTGCCGCCTCATAGATTTCCTGCGCGTTGCTTATCGAACCCGCCAACACATTCAGGCATACGCGGTCTTTATAGTAATTCGGCTTCAGCCTCATGCTTATTGCTCCGTAAACAGGTTTTTAATACAGGTGAACACGATCATCAGCTGTTGCTCGTTGACGCTGCGGACATCCACTTCAACCTTGCCCTCGTTGGCCTTGTAGCCACGGAAATAGATCGCGATGTCACCAGTTTTCAGCCGCTGTACGATGTCAACGGTCGACATCCCCAGCACCGCTTCATCAAAAGTAATTTCGGCCCTGGCGATATCGCGCCCTGCGCTGTCCCAAACGGTTTTGGCGCTGACGCCGTTCAAGGTATTAAGCTGAGTGATAAATGGCGTCATGCGTTCCACCATCTGTGCACCACTGGTTTTCTCCAGCCGCAGATAGCTTTCAATCGCCTGCGTCAGGCCCAGAATGCCTTCTTTACCCACCTTCATCGCGCGGCCAATGCCGTTGGATTGTTGCTTCACCCAGGCAACATATTGCTGTTTACCGATCACCAACCCGCTGGTTGGCCCTTCGATCGCTTTAGCACCGCTATAAATCACCAGATCGGCTCCCATCTGGTAGTAGCACATCAGGTCTTCTTCGGCTGCGGCATCGACGATCAGCGGCAGTTGATGCTTGCGCGCCACCTTGGCCGCCTGCTCAACGGAAAGAATGCTTTTCTGTACGCAGTGATGGGATTTGACGTACAGAATGGCCGCCGTCTGCGGCGTGATGCAGGCTTCGATCTGTTCAGGGGAACATTCATTGGCATAACCGGCTTCCACCACCTTGCCGCCGCCGAGAGCAATCATGGTGTCAACGGGCGCCCCAAAGTTAACGTTATGGCCGCGCGGTAATACGATCTCACGCGGTTCATTCACGGGTGCCGAATGCAGATTGACCAGCAGATTGGCATTATCCTTGACGATCACCGCCGCTACCGACTGAGCAATACCGGCGGAAGCACAGGAGACGATCACTGCATCTTCCACTTGCAGCAGGCCAGCAATATAGGCCCCGGTTTTATTGACCAGATCCTTGATTTCAAAGTAATGATTCAGGCCGTAATCCACGGCATCAACCACGTCCTGGCGTGGTGTGGAAACGCCAAGAATGGTCATGCGGCCAGAAGTATTGATAACCTGTTTTAAGTTATATTTTTCATAGATTGAAGACATGAGCGGCTTTCCCTTCATCGGTTAATAGGACTTCCCCGGCTACTACAGCGGCCAACGGCATCAGTAACTGTTCACCGTTAACCGACTCCCCTTCGGAATCGGCAAACACCTGTGGCCCTTGGCGGATATCAAACAGGGTCAGATCGGCATCTAGCCCCGGCTCCAAACGCCCCTTGCTGGTCAGGCGCAGCGCCGCAGCGGCATTTTTTGTTACGCAGTCAATAACCTGTGCCAAAGAAAGCCCGACGGTAAAGAATTTGGACATCACCGTCGCCAGGCTGTAGACCGGGCCGGCCATGCGGTTACGGCAGTAGATATCGGAACTGATGGTATGAGGGAAAATGCCCAGCGCAATCGCCTGCCTGGCAACCTCAAAGCTGAAACTGGCCGTGCCGTGGCCCACATCAAGCAGTACCCCACGCTTCAGCGCACGTTGGATCGACTCACGCAGCGTGCCGGCAGGGGTCAGAATGCGATTGGGTTTACCGTTATAGCAATGGGTAATGATATCGCCCTGAGTCAGCAGATCGGCAATCTCATCCAGGTCTGGCGGGTTATTGCCGATATGCACCATCAAAGGCAGTTGATGGTTTTCCTGCTGGATTTCTTTTGCCAGCACCAGCGGTTTGGTACCGTTCTGGCCCACCACGCTGCTGCTCATACGCGCTTTGATACCGATGACAAAACCCGGTTTGCCGTCGATGGCGGTTTTAACTGCCTGTTTATTGATATCCGCCATATCAGCCAGCTCATTCTGCCGCAGCAGACCAATGCGGGAGATATTCAGGAAAGCAAAAACGTTGGTTTTCGCACTGCGCGTCAGGGCATAGAATTCATCGATGTCGTCGGTGCCGGTACTGCCCGCATCTACCACTGAGGTTACGCCGCTGGCAACGCCAACCCGATCCGGCTCGTCGTTATAAATCGGCGAAGAGGGATAGCAGTGAACGTGCGAGTCGATCCAGCCCGCGCTCAGGTAATAATTCCCCGCCAGATCCTGCTGCCTGTGCGCACCGGCATCCACCGCCAACTGCCCCACGGCGGCAATCTTTCCTCCTTGAATCGCCACATCGGTCAGGGTGCCATCCACCAGTCTGGCGCGCCGGATGATTAGGTCATACATACTTCGCTACTCCTTTGGACAGGCACACCATCAGGCGTGCCCATCGCAACGTTAAGCAATCGCCACCGGGAAAATCGCCCCTAAGATCATTGCCCCCAGGATCGCACCACCGGTGATCGGTTTGCCCCAGATATAGAACAACAGTGCCCCCAGCAGAGAACCCACGCCAATAGGAATCGACGCGGCCATGGCAGACAGGATGATGAGCGGCCCCAGGAAACGCCCGGAGGAGTTGCCTGCGCCCATCATCACATCGGCCCCATACGTGGAATTGCTCTGGTTGATGGTAAATTTACGCGCCAGAATAATCACATAACCAATCGCCAAGCCAATGACTAGGCCAGTCACTAGCGACGCGGCAAAGTTGGCCACCGGGAAGATGATCCCAGCCCCCAGTAACAGTGCCGGGACGCCGAGGCCAACACCGGTTTGGATCGCCCCGCCAATATCCAGGATCCCCACCAGTGAACCTTCGATGATACGGGCAAACAGAAAGCTGGCCCCAAACGCAGCCACTGCACCATACACCCCGGTATCCATCCCGGCGCGCAGCATGGAAACGAAGGCCACTTCGTTGAATGCACCGATGCCGTACAGGTAATACATGTGTGTCCCGGCGAACACGCCGGACGAGAGCAAACCAACAAAAATCGGGAACGACCAATCGGCATACCAGAAGCCTTTTTGAGATTGTGTTTCCATCATTCAGCTCCTTATTTACCGCTCAGGGTGTTATGGATCGCATCCAGCCAGCCAGGAACACCAAGGCTAAAGGATTCAAGTAATTTCAGATCGAAACCACGGAAGAAACCACTCAGCACGAACAGCAGTACAATCACCGCCATCATGATCTTGGTCACTTTGTTCCAGCCGCTTTCTTCTACGCCTTTACCGATCAGGATCCCCAGCACCAGCCCTGGTACGGCGTTGCCCATAATCAGCTGCGCCAGGCCACCAAAGATGGTGCCCCAGAAACCGGAACGTTTACCGGCCTCGATAGCCGCCAGCCAGAAGATCACCGGCATCACCGTGTTCACCAATAGGTTGGCCGCTGGCACCAGTACCTTAATCGCGGTTACCTGCAACGCCGCAGGTACGGCAGAAGCGGTGGTGTTCAGGAAGGTCACGACCAAGATGCCGATGATGCCGCAGGCAATCGCCATTTTTTTCGGATCGTGCAGCGTTTCGGCCACATTGCGGTTCTTGATCATCAAGGCCGCTGCGCCCCAGTTGGGGATAATGCGGTGATCAACGTCCTGCGTGAAGGCACCGGCCGCCACGGAAGACGCCCAGGCGTTGAAGAAAAAGCCCAGACCAAATGAGAAGTGAGAAGCCGGATCGCCTTCGCAGGAATTCAGCTCGCCTAAGGTGCGAAAAGCCCCCATACCCTGTGTTGTCGGGGCGTGGAACATACGTGCAGCGCCAGCTCCAACGCCAACACCTACCAGCCCGCCGATAATAATCGACTTAAATAAGATGATTAAAAACATTAACATCCCCTTTTTATGCTATACCCCATGGCTTCCACCCTGTTGCCCGGCAATGACTGCTCACAACCAATAACGCAACAGCGTGAAAGATGGCGGATATAACGTTTTTATTGGGTGGTAAAAACCACCTTTTCGGTATTGATGATTGTCACGTTCACGGTTATTTCCAGAGAAACGGCATAACTTTTTCTTTCACGTGGCAGAAAGAAAAAAAGAAATTTCTCTTTAGTGGTTTTCTCTTCCGCCTTTAATACGCTGACATCCTGCGGTTCAATACGCAGCAGAACATTATTGGTGGATCTTAATATCGTGCCCTGCACATTCGCCAAAGCGGAAGCAAAGGCTTTGGCTTTGCTGTCGCCTTTACCCTCCACCTTTACCGACGTGGTATATTGTTCTTTCATTACGCGTTGCCGTATTTTTTGATATAGGCTTCCACCAGCCGCTGACCCAACTCCTCTTTATCCATAAAACCGAAGCCTAATACGTTGTAACCTTCATTAATGGCCGTGATCCCTTCATCAACCGAGCGCATACCGTATTTGGCTTTATAACCATGCTTGGTTTGTGCAGTAATGGCGCCTGCGCCGCCGCTGCCGCAAAAAGAGATACCCAGTTGCGCGTTTTCCGCTTTCATCACGTCGCCCAACTTCATATCTGCTGCCACACCGGGGATCACAATCGCTTTTCCACCAGCATTTTCAACGCCTTGGCCCACTTTCTGGCCTTTACCCAAACGATCGCCAATCACGACGGTAATTTGACTCATGGTATTTCTCCTGATTGAATTTATGCGTTGTTATCTTTCGCCACTTCAAAATGCACAGAAAGTAAATATGCTTCCTCAATCGGCAGCGTGGCGAATTTCTCCACTACCCGTTCTGCCATTTGCATGGATTCCGCAGAAATCTCATCAAACAGCGATTTATCCACTTCCGGCAAAGGCTCGCCGGTTATTGAACGCAACACCATGGCGCGAATATGTGATTCCAGCATTTGCTGCTGCACCGCATTGGTATAAATATTCTCTGCATTCAACATTGCCGTGATATCTGCCAGCACTTGCGTGGTGATCGTCGCCGCTTTGCTGATATCCGCCTGTTCCAACTCATTTACCGCAGCAGTTCCTTCATTCACTTTTCAGTCACCCCTGAATTCGGATAGTCATCTGTCAATCGTCAAACTCACCATCGAGTTATACCCTCAATAATTCGAGTTGCCGGAAGGCGGTCAACGCACATGCGGCTTGAAGTATGACGGGTACATTCACTTTATCGGATGCTTTTACCCTAACCTTAAGGGCATTACCTGTGTAGCGTGTTTTTTTCCAGTTCAAACTGGAAATTGAGTGGCAGTTAGGGATCTATTTCGCAAAACGTGGCTTTGCTTCGATGAGCTCCACCGGCAGAAGAACTGCTGTTTTCCACGGCCATTGGCGCGACAAAAAACTTCGTGAGCGGGATCTCTTTCTTTTCCGCGCTTAACCGCCTACTATCAGTAGGACAAGTCGATATTTCTTACACCCCCGTACCCAAAGGCGCGGGGGTGTTGCTTTGTGTTGTTTTTCCGAATTTATGAGCGCAGAAAGGGCGCTCTTTGATTTGACTGGAGAGTGGAATGACCAGACCAACCATTACCATTAATGAGCTGGATGCGGAACGCCTGGATGCACTGCTGGCACAGCCTGCTTTTGTCAACACCGACGTCGCGACTGCGCTGAATGCCGAACTGGATCGCGCCGATATTGTGCCACCATCGCAGATCCCTGCCTACGTCGTTACGATGAACAGCCGTGTGCGTTTCCGTGATTTGCATACCTCAGAAGAGCATATCCGTACGCTGGTGTACCCGGCTTCGCTGAAAGACAGCAACGAACAACTGTCTGTAATGGCACCGCTGGGCGCAGCCCTGCTGGGAATGCACGTGGGTAAACAGATCAATTGGCACTTGCCGAACGGCGAAGAAGCACGGATTGAAGTGCTGGAATTGCTTTACCAGCCTGAAGCAGCGGGTGAATATCACCGCTGAATGAATGCCCGAAGAATGTTGAGTGGCGGGGCGTTGGCCCGCAAGGGCGAGCCTCAATAAACCCCGCTGCACATATTCAAGTCAGTGATTCGGGTGAGTTATGCAGCTAACTTGAAACGCGGCGGGGATAAACGGGCGGCAAAAGCACCGCCCGCCATGACGGGTTAGCGGAACTTCTTGTGGTTGGTATCACGGGTTTGCTTGAAATCCTGCGCTACTTTGCGCGCCTCTTCCAGCTTGCCCTCGTTTGCCAGCGCCAGTGACTGATCGATCTGCCCGATCAGCGTAGTCATACCGTGCCGGAAATCTTGCATCTCAGCGCTATCGGGCGCTTTATTTTCCAACTTGGGCGGCGTGGCTTGCTGCGCATTCAACACCGCAGCACGCATATTTTGCAGGCTCTGTTTAAAGGTGTCGGCAGAATCGGTTTTCAATACAATCTTGTAATTGTCTGCCAGGATATCCATATCATCGGCCAGATCGGCCGCCATCAACATCGAACTGGCACTCAGCAGCGTCAAAGCTGCCAATACCCGCCATGTCTTTTTCATGCTCACCTTCCTATTGTTGTTTTTAACTTTTGTCTTTCACGTTACGGCGTTATCAGCCGCCACCGGAAATCCCTATCATAGGTTTTGCTTAATCGCTCATTAACAATAGTCAATTAACCACAACAACAGCAGTGCAAACCGAAAATTTGTCGATATTTTCAGCCTTAGCCTGAAAGTTGCAGAGTAACAGGTGAAGATGGCCGGCAGAACACCGGCCAAAGGATAGAATTACTGACCGGCGATCTTCATTTCCGGCAATAGAATGGAACCACATTGAATATTACTGCGGGTTTCGATATCACTGCCGATGCTGACAATGCTGCGCAGCATCTCTTTCAGGTTACCGGCAATGGTGATCTCACTGACCGGATACTGAATCTCGCCGTTTTCCACCCAGAAACCGGCGGCACCGCGTGAATAGTCACCGGTAATGCCGCTGACGCCTTGCCCCATCAGTTCGGTCACAACCAGGCCGGTACCCAACTGCTTGAGCATCGCGGCAAAATCGTTACCCTGCCCGGCGATACGCCAGTTATGAATCCCCCCGGCATGCCCGGTGCTGTGCAGGCCCAGCTTGCGCGCAGCGTAGCTGGTCAGCAACCAGGTTTGCAGTACACCATCCTTAACGATATCGCGGCGCTCGGTACGTACACCTTCGCTGTCGAACGGTGTCGAAGCCAGCCCTTTCAGCAAATGGGGATGTTCTTCAATGGTCATCCATTCCGGTAGGATCTGTTTCCCCAGCGAATCCAGCAGGAAAGTGGATTTACGGTAAACGCTGCTGCCGCTGATGGCCCCCACCAGATGGCCAAACAGCCCGGTCGCCACTTCGGCTGAAAATAATACCGGGGCTTTCATGGTGGCCAACTTACGCGGTGAAAGGCGTGCCAGCGTGCGGCGAGCACATTCCTGGCCCACCCATTCGGGGTTAGCCATATCGCCCATGGCCCGGCCAACGGTATAGGCGTAATCACGCTCCATATCACCTTCGTGCTCTGCGATCACGCAGCTGGATAACGAATGGCGGCTGGAGCAGTAGCTTTGCAGCATACCGTGGCTGTTGCCAAACACCTTGATGCCGTAGTGACTGTTGAAACTGCCACCTTCGGTATTGGTGATGCGTTTATCCGCTGCCAATGCAGCCTGTTCGGCCCGTGCCGCCAGCTCGATCCCCCGCTCGGCATCCAGTTCGCTCGGGTGGAACAGATCGAGATCCGGGGCTGAAAATGCCAGCAGATCTTTTTCCGCCGGGCCAGCATAGGGGTCTGGTGAAGTGTAACGGGCAATATCCAGCGCCGCTTGCACCGTGCGGGAAATGGCATCCGGGCTGAGATCGGTTGAAGAGGCACTGCCTTTACGCTGTTGATAATAAACGGTGATCCCCAATGCCCCATCGCTATTGAACTCGACGTTTTCCACCTCGCCAAAACGGGTGCTGACACTGATACCGGTAGTTTTGGTTACGGCAACTTCTGCCGCATCTGAACCAGCTCGTGCCAGTTCTAAAGCCTGTGAAACGGCTTGTTCCAGCGCCTTGCGCTGTTCTGCAACTTGAGTGACTACTTTCATCAATCGGCCATAATTAATCAGAAAATCGTTGAGAAAAGTGCCGTGGCGGCGTGGTTTTATTTCAGGCTATATTGCTGCAAAAAGAACACCCGCAGCAGAGCAGAACATAGCCTAATCTATTTTTGAGTTTATACCCTAAATAATTCGAGTTGCAGTCAACACAGCTGTAATTTGAAGTATGGCGGGTATACGTTGAATTTCGCATAATGCCAGCAACCTGTTAGGATTAGCCTCTTTTTTTTAACGGAGCCGACGATGAACAAACAACCTGAAGACTGGCTCGACGATGTCCCTGAGAATGAAAACGAGGACGATGACGAGATTATCTGGGTCAGTAAAAGTGAAATTAAGCGTGATGCTGAAGCACTGAAAGACTTGGGTACTGAGTTGGTCGAACTAGGCAAAAACGCACTGGAACGCATTCCGCTGGATGAAGACCTGCGTATCGCCATTGAGCTGGCGCAAAAGATCAAAAAAGAAGGCCGCCGTCGCCAAATCCAGCTGATTGGCAAAATGCTGCGCGCCCGTGACGTGGAACCGATTCAGACCGCGCTCGATAAGTTGAAAAACCGCCATAATCAGCAGGTTTCACTGTTCCACAAGCTGGAATCTCTGCGTGACCGCCTGGTGACAGAAGGTGATGATGCGATCCCCACCGTGCTGGAACTGTACCCAGAGGCCGATCGCCAACAGTTACGCGCACTGGTGCGCAACGCACAAAAAGAGAAGGCCGCTAACAAGCCGCCAAAATCGTTCCGCCAAATCTTCCAGTACCTGCGCGATCTGGCAGAGGCACAGCAGTGATCGCCAACGGCATTTAGAGGGGATGGACGCTGTTCATCCCCGGTGATGCTGCGCCGAATTACCTGTTTCACGGATATTGAACCGCAGGTTACCTTCCAGTTCTTCTTCCGCTTCTTCAAACAGCAGAATAATGGCACCAAAGCGGCGTTTGCGGCGGGCGTTGAGATTGGCAAATTCAATCTCAACCGGCAGCTCGATATCACCGGTCACCACATCCCAGAGCGCATCAAGATTGGCGCCAAACCCTTCCCCTAACGCAAACTGAGCGGCAAATTGCTGATAAAACGCCGGTAGATCAGATATCTGATTAAAATCGAATTCTATTTTCCCCATCAGCTCACTCCATCCGCATGAAGTTTTTCTCATGGTCACGCGTGACAAACATCAGACCATCTTCTGAGTATAGCCCTTGATGTTGGTGATGGGGGGCGGTGTTATCTAGCGCTTACTGACGGGAAGCGCTAGCGCACGCCAACTGGCGCAGCCGTTCAATAAAAGGTTTCGCCTGTTTAATAACCGTTTGGGCAGAAGGGCGGCATAAACACTCAAGCGAAATAGCGCCCTGGTAACCGGATTGCTGCAAGTGCCGATAAATATCCTCAAAGGCCAGATGTCCATAACCAGGAAAAGCACGGTTGGAATCAGCGAAATGCACATGATGCAGGCTCGGCCCCATCCGTTGAATAGCAGCGGCAAAACTCTGGTCTTCAATATTGGCATGAAATACATCCCACAGAATACCCACGTTGGGCGGCATGCCTATAAACTCAAGGAATAACATCATATCTTCGGCACTATTAAGGTGACTGATCTCATAACGATTTAACGCTTCAATAATCAGCGTAACACCACATTTTTGCGCATAGTCGATACAAGGTGCCAGCCCCTGTGCCAGTGAATGCTTATATTGCTCGATACTCAATGCAGTTTCTGTGGCTCGCAATGAGCCAATAGTGACATAGGAACCCAATATCGCCGCCGCATCAATATGCTGATATATCCGCTGCCGCGTGCGCTGTAATAAAGCGTCATCTGCTGCCAGTAATGACAGCCCTTCCCGTTTACGTGCCTGCCCGGATGCAATGGTGGTGCAGCCCAAACCGTGTTCAGCTAACGCATGCGCTATAGCGATAACATCAACATTGTTGTAATCGGCAATACATAACTCCGCAGCATCAAAAGTGCTATTTTTCAGCCATGCCAAGCCCTGATAAAATTGTTTGGCACTGAACGGGGAAAATATTGCGTCATACTGGCAAGTAAGTGTGGCACTGAATGTTATCATCATGTCATTCCATAAGATAAATATATAGCTATAACCACAGCAGATCCTCCCCGAAAAAATATATAACTCGGGGAGGTTCAATTCCCTAATGTGGCTCAATTATGCTAATTTATTTCATTGTTTTTTTCATAATTCGATCGGCACTTTTCGCAAAAGAGGATGCCGCATCTTTTACCGATAAATCACCCTGATCGATTTTCTGGATAGTTTCATGATACAGCGCCACAAACTGCGGATAATCAAAATAAGCAGAGGTCGGAATATTATGAGGTAATGCCATAAAAGATTTCAGACCTGTGACAACAATACTGTCCTCTTTAATTACGCCATTTTGCAGCAGCTGTTGATAAGCAGTTTGGCTTAATGGCACACCACGCTCCAGCCCCAAGGCTTTTACCCCTTCAGGTTCATTCATCAGGAAGTTAATCAGCAAAGCCGATTCTTCCGGGTGTTTGGTGTTACGGCTGATGCTAAACATCATCGTGGGTTTAAAGAATAGTCCCGCATCTTTCGCCCCTGGCAGCATGAAGAACGGCCCCAGTTCTAATTTATTCTTCGGTGCGGCCAGGTTATTCTGATACATCAAGGCATTGGTATTCCACATATAAACCCCTCCCCACGTACCGTTAATCCACGGGCTCATTTCCCATGTATTGGCATTACCGTATGATGTCAGTACGCGTTTGGAAGGGAATACATGACTATCCACCAAGTCTTTATATAGTTGGAAAAACTCCTCCCACTGCTGAGGGGTATAGTTAAATTTCGCATTTTTTTCATCAATCGCAGGAATATTGTATTTCTGTACCATATAGGATTGTAACAGCGTCAGTGACTCCATATAGTCCAGCACCAATGGGTAGCTGTTTTCATCCTTAGCCTTAAATGCCAAGCCTGCCGCTTTTAATTCATCCCAACTTTGCGGGTAAGCGACTCCCATCTCCTGCCATTTTTCTTTATTGTAATAAAAACTGCGCGCGGTCGCTGCGACTGGAATACCATTCAGTTTACCATTCACCGTAACGCTCTCTAGCGACTGCGGATCGTACTGCGTTAAATCCAGCGTCTTTGCCACCTGATGTAAGTCATAGAATCCGGTGCCATATTTAGAGAAAATCGGCAGCCAGTTCCAATTTGTTTGAATTACATCCGGCTCTTTTCCTCCGGCAATCTGGGTGGTTAAACGGGATAAATACCCTTCCCAGCCCGCATATTCTGCTTTAACTTTAATATGCGGGTATTTCTGTTCGAAAGCTTTTATTGCCTCCAACGTTGCCTGATGACGAGCATTACCGCCCCACCAGGAAAAACGTAATTCAACGTCTTTCGCTAAAGCCATACCTGATGTAGAAAACAGAGTAGTGGTAAACAATGTTGTGGCAAATAAGCATTTTGCCGCAAAGGTAACCGATTTTATCAGCATAACGAAATCCTTTTATTATAATTGAATACTACGTAGAACCGCGTCAGGAATACTGGCCAAATACAACGCCGGCTTGCCATCTTTATCGGATGAAAACAGCACTTTTTTCTCATCGGGAGTAAATGATGGATGAGGATGAGTCACCTGGCGATCGCCATCCAATACCGCCCATGAACTGCTGTGTTTGGCAATTTTATGCGTTTGTTTATTTTTCAGGTCAAAGAGATACAGGTAAGGATCTGTCACATCGCCATAGCCTTCATTATCAACGATATCAATCGGTTTCCCTGAGCCATCACCGACAGCCAGCCGCCCATTGTCATTGCTCATCACATGGGAACAGGGCGGCATTTCGACGATTTTTTCATCTTGGCCGCTGATAGGATCGACACGGCATAGATAACGCACCGGGCTGTCTTTCACATAGGTGACATACATCATGGCGGAGCCGTCTGGCACCCAAAACTCATGGGTATAGCTCTCACCCGGCGCTGGCTCTTTCACTTTACGAATATTGCTGCCATCTTCATTCATCAACCACATACGGGTATCAACCCGATCCAGCGGCCCCTCGTGGCAAAATGCCACCGTGTTATCATCGTAAGGGCGATAAATCGGGTGACCCAACCACTGATTTTCCTGTAATAACGTGGTGCTCTGGCCGGTCTGCAAATCAATGCGGATTACCCGGCACAGCGGGTTTTCCTCGTAAAACGTCTGGAATACGGTCCAGTCACTGACTGGCCGCCAACTGTCGCGATGAATTTCCACCCCCACCAATTGAGTACAGGCAGTATTGGCTACCCAGGTGCCGTATCCAACCCACTCATCTGCCACCTGATAAACCGAGGTTTCAGTCAAATGAGGATCTTGTAACGCAACACGCATCAGATTGCGTTCACCTTTGACGTAATAGAGATACAATTCGTCTGGCGAGAGGAAACCGCCAAAGGTGTTATCACCCGGCCCCTGCGTCAATTGAGTGGCTTTGCCAGTGGCAAGTTCAAGCCGGTAATAATTGCGGAACCCATCAAACTCCGCCGCGAAAATAAGTGATTGCCCATTATCGAGAAAACACTTCTGATAGAAATAGTTACGATGACAAATAATATCGGGCGGCGTCAGGCGAGTGACCCGTGAACCGGTACTTTCATCAATATATTCATGATACTCCAGTGGATAAATATCGCCCTTTGCCATAATTACTGCTCCTTATTTTTCCGCGCCAATAACATTCTGGCGACCGGTAATTCATCAATAAAAACGGGCCGGTTACGCTGCATGGATAAATTGCCGCAGATCCCGGTCAGAATAGACATTGCCCCATCGTGATAATCAGCCCGCCGTTTGAGCGGATCAGGGGCTGGTTGACCAAACAGCTCTTGCAAAATCAAGGCATCACCGCCGCCGTGCCCCCCTTTGCCGTACTCCACCGCAATCTGCTCCGGCGCGCCAAACATCGGATACCAGGTAATCTGGCAGTCCATCAGGCTACCCTCTTCCTTGCGTTCGCCCCCACCATTGACGTAGGCGTTCTCTACCAGCTTCATTTCCAAACGCCCTTTACTGCCATTAAAAGCGATGTTTAATCCTTCCCAGGGTTGGTAAGCATTCAGGGAATAGGTCAACAACGTTTTATTGCGGTATTTCACCAGCACCGCCAAGGTATCTTCAATGCTGATACCATCACTGAATACGCTCTGATCCCGCAGATAACCGTCTTCATGCTCCGCTTCCAGATACAGGCTTTTCAGCATCGCCCGATCTTCCATATGTAAGGCAAACGGATCATGACGGGCATATTCCTGCTGATGGCAGCGCGGATAAAATTCGGTGACGCCACGGTTTTCTGCGTTTTCTCTGCCGTAAAAGCGCAAATCTCCTTGGGCATAAACCGATTCAGGTACAGAGCCGAGCCAGAAATTGACTAAATCGAAATGATGCGTGGATTTATGCACCAGTAACCCGCCGCTGTTGCGTTTGTCGCGGTGCCAGCGCCGAAAATAATCCGCGCCATGTTGGGTATTCAGTAACCATTCAAAGTGCACAGAAAACACTTCACCCAAGGTGTTATTGAGAATCAGCTCACGCAGCTTGCTGTGATGAGGGGCATAGCGGTAGTTAAACGTTACGCGTAAATCACGGCCTGTTCGCTCCACGGCATTAACAATCGCCAGGCAACGCTCAGCATCAACGGTCATTGGCTTTTCTGTGATGACGTCGCATCCCAACTCCATTGCACGAATAATGTAGCGATCGTGAGTGCGATCAACGCTGGTTACGATGACGATATCTGGCCGATGCTCGGCAATCATCTGCTCAAAATCAGCGGCTTTCCAGGTAGCGACTGCCCCATGCCCCCAGCTTTCAAGATTGCGGTTCGCATAATCCATGCGCGTCTGGTTGGTGTCACATAACGCCACCAAACGTGCCGACTGGGAGTAGCTTGTCGCAATCGCCTCCAAATACATTCCCGAACGCCCACCGGTGCCAACCAGTGCATAGGTTTTCATCTGTATTTCTCCTTCTTTTTCATTCTCTGGCAGGCGATTGACTCATCACCCCCCTCGTTCTACTATCCACTGACTTTGCTCGCTCACTATTTGCCCAGCATGTAAAAGGACCACAATGAGTAGCCAAGTACCGCTGCTGTTTCTTGAAGAAAACTCGCCCACCTTCTGGCAGTGGGGCAGTTTTCTTGAGGTGGTGCGCCTGATTAAAAAATACCAATTCAATGGGCTGATCCTGCACCAGCAGACGTTGATGGCATTGCTGGCTAAACCCTCGCCGTTATGCCGCCGCTCAGAGGTGGAACACCTGCTTCTGGCGCGCAATAACGCCCTGCACTACCTGCAAAGGGTTGGCCGCTACTGTGAGGAAAACCACATTCAGCTCTGGCTCCAGGGCGAAGCTGCCCCCAATAGCCATGACTTACGGCGCAAATTCCCTGAATACTTTCTCTCCGATACCCCTCACCCTGATGCTGCGTTCCTGAACCATTTTTTTGGTGAAGCCCTGCCGGAGATTCTGAGCCATCTACCTGCGGTGCGCGGATTGCGGCTCTCGCTCTCTACGCCCCATGTTCACCCCACTGAATGGCAGCAGGCGCTACAGCGCCTCTACCAGGGCCTGCGTCGCCAAGGGTGCCAACTCACACTCCGCGACTATCAGGATAAAGAATGGCCGCGCCAGCAGTTAAAAATGGCTCTGGATGGCTTACCGAACGATGTTCGAGCATCCATGAAAGCCACAGAGTTGGACTACCGTCCCGGTTTCGCCAACAACCCTAACCTGACCAGCCTAAGCGGTTACCGCAAATGGCTGGAATTCGATCTGTGGGGCATTGAATACGGCTGGACCTTGCTGCCCTGCTGCCTGTTGGACGAATTGCAAAAACGCTTACATTGGGCAACCCAAGCCGTGGGAGATGAACTCGATGCCGTGACCATCCGCATGAATTGGGAATGGATACCCAACAACCTGCTCACCGATTCGGTGAATGAACTCAATCTGTACGGTCTTTCCCAACTTATTCGCACTCCGCTCGCCCAGCCGCGCGACATCTTTGCCAAGTGGCTGGAGGCACATTGCCTGCGCCCGCTGCCGCAGCAGCAAATCGACAGCTTGTTTGCCATTTTTCTTTCAAGCCACGACTGGATGTGCAAAACCTCAAGCTTGCTTGGGCGGCTATTGCAGCGGCACAGCCAGCTCCCCACTGATTTCGAACAAGCGCTGCAATTGCTGCATATGGATACCCGTAGCGCGAACTGGGCCCAATCTTTCCAGCCGCTGATGCCCGCAGATGACGAAGCGTTAGGGGCACAGCAGATGCAACTCATTACGCTTGAAAAGCAAAAATCCCGTTTTCTGGCCGAATATCTATGGACCCAAGTCAGCAAACAGTTACCCGCTATGGCGCTGACCGATGCCTTTAAACAGAACCTGATTGACGCCTGGGAAAGAGCGGTCTGGTATACCCGCGCTTTCAGCCATGCCACTCACGCCTTTGCTCTCCGCCTATGGATACGCAAATATGGTGAACAGCCAGAGCAACGCGAACAGCTCCGGCTCGCTTTACAGACTCTGCGCCAATTTGTTGCCGACCTTGAACAGTGGTTTGCCACCCGTGGCTCACAGCACCCTTACACCTTTAACCTGCTGCTTGATCCACACAGGATTTTGCACCTGGCCAACAGCCTGGAGCTGGATAACACCGCTCCCTAAACCTGTGATTGAGAATAAGCCTTTCCTTTGGGTGATAAACCTGGGCGTGGGAGGCAGGCAGAGTGGGAAGCCGGCTTATTCAAGAGAATTGTGCGAAGCTTCACGGAACGCACAATTTGTGCGTGATGAGGATCACACAGTGGCAGCGAAAAAATGTGATGGCGAGCAAGGCTATCAACGCACTGTGCATAGCCAGCCAATAGCGGCAAGATTTGGAGTCGATTGAACACGGGAGCGAGGTGATTATCGGTGGCGACTGGCTTACCGAATCCGGCACTGCCAGGGCTGAACAACTGGAGGTCATCGCTGCGCCCGGTGTACTTCGGTTGCAACGGTGGGAAGTGGAAGGATTTAGGGCTTAGATGCAGGAATCCCGGCCAGTTGGCCGTGGCATTTTATCTAACACTTAAAAATACTCTTTGGGAACATTTTTAACTGTTCATCTAATAACCAATTCTCTGGTTTAGATTTTATACTGTTCCATTTAGCCCCGTTAGTAAGCCACTTCTCTCTATATCGTTTTATCCCTGCTAACGTTGCATCCTCATATCCAAACTCAACACCACAACAACCGCATATATTAAAAGTCGCATTCTTTCCATCATCACCCCAAGGTGGATCTGACTGATCAGCTCCACAAACTCGACAGACATAAAGCTCATTTTTACTATGCATTTAAATAACTCAAATTTTTTCATAACCATGAGCCACCGAATTAGGTTTGAACATAATCCAAGAAACGTTATCGGCTCTTTTGCTACAAATATGTTCATAGCAGAATTGTAATATACAATATCCCCATCAGGGCTAAGCTTGACCAATATTCCCGGTAGAGAATTGTTGAAAAAACTATGCACAACCTCTACATATTGCTTTAAGCCCAGGAATTAAGGGAACTCATACTTTGCTTCTAGAACCTATACACAAACTTATCTATAGGTTCTGATGCTATAAGAGAACAGTGCTATACACATCGGATAAATATTCCAAACGATATAAAACCCCTTAATCAATGGCATTGCCTCCCAGGAGATCGCCAATAATCAAGAGGTATTTCCAGCATGATAAATAAATATCTAATTATTGTTTTTTATAACTAATTTTTTTGAGAATTTTATTGTCATCAAAATCTAGAGATAAGGATATTTTCTCATCAAGATTTAAGAAAACAACCCCGTATAGACGACGATCGGTCTTTTCTGAAAAATAATACCAGCTATTCGAACCATTATAATCCTCAGGTATACTTGGCCGCCCTAAATACAACAATACATCACGCTTAGTTGACTTTCCAACAACAAGACTTTCTACTAATTGCTTTTCGCTATATTTAGAAATAGTTCCTTCCTTTGTTCTATCTATATTACCAACACAACCAGTAGTTAATAGAACGATAAAAAATAAAATAAATTTGATGCTTTTTCTCATGGGAAATACTCACTATTTTATAGATTCTAGTACGTATAGATTATTTTCATCATCATACTGTAATTGTGCTTTATACAATACACAGTAACCTAGCTTATCTTTTAAACTTGCCATAACCTCATAATATTTACCAGCCTTTGGAATAAAATTAACAGATACTGTACAACCTGTTGATGTGTAAACCACCCTCGTCATTACATCAGAGTAAATAGGAATTTCATAATAAGCATCTTCATAACGTTTGCTTTCACCCGCGGCCTTAGGAAAATCAGGCATGTTTTTTATAACTTTCGCTTCAATAGTGCCTTTATTTTCCTCCCCTTGATGAATAGTAAAATGAGGACCTGGAAAAGCTCTTTTATAATCCTCACCGATTAATCGTAACTTAGCCGTATTAGAAGCATTAACAGAGGGAGGTGTATAATTTGTTATGCCAAGCATTGAGCATCCTGAAATCATCAATAAAGGAATACTCACTAACAACAACCAGATTTTTTTAGAAAAACCCATTACATTAATACCTTTTCTTAACCAAGAGTAGAATTAAAATTCATTTTAAATTGACTATGTTAGTGTAAGTTACACTCCTATCTATTTCAAGATATTTTTGATGGGAAAAATCATTACCGATGTATTCAATAGGGTATGATTAGAGTTCCCAATAATACATATTAGAGTTTCATTAAAGAAAGAGTACAGATCCAATATCATGCTTCTGGGCAAGATTGAGATATTACCGCTAAGTATATTTTTTGGATAAACAGCCAATAAAACCTTAGCATGGTAATTACCGGCGGTGACTGGCTCATTGAGTCCGACATTACCAACGCTGAACTACTGGAGGTCATCGCTGCGCCCGGTGTATTTCGGTTGCAATGGTGGGAAACAGGCGTTTTCAGCGCTTAAAAGATAACCCCGGCTTTCCGGGGTTAGATAGCTACAGTGCTCGCTTGACAGCCACAAGCCAATCTTCCCACATAGCGGGGTCAGCAGGAGTTGATGAGTCACTCCAGAGCGTCCAATCCATAAAGCCTAATAACCCACCTATTTCATCTGATTTCGTTAGTTCATATTGATGCTCTAAAAAATAAAACATCGCTTTGTACGCTTGTTCTACCGTAAGCATTTTATTCTCCATCTTTACTACCTCACGGTTTAAGGATGATAATCCCGTTTCTGCACTGTAAGTTTTTGGTGGATTATTAACCCCTGCATTAATCACCTTATCACCTCGGGTTTGAACCCATGCCTGAGAACCGTCCGGCAACATACTGGCAGACCAATTGTTACCATATTGCTCTGAACCAAAATAGCACAACCTTCTACAACCACCTTCAGGAGATTATTCTCCAATTTTAAGGATGGTTCTCTGGCTAATTCAGCTGTAGTCCCTCCAGTTTTTAGTACCACCGCCAATGAGGATCTCCATTCAGTTTTTGCCTCGCATAGATAACGGGGGGCACATTGCCAAGTGAGCTATGCGGGCGTTCCTCGTTATATTCTGTACGCCAGTTTTCTGTTAATTCTCGCACTTCCGAAAGCGTTCGGAACAGATACATATCAAGTATCTCTATTCGCAACGTTTTGTTAAATCGCTCGATAAATCCGTTCTGCATCGGTTTGCCTGGCTGAATAAAATCAAGTATCACTCCGTGGCATTCTGCCCATTCGGCTAACGCTGCTGCTGTGAGTTCAGGCCCGTTATCACTTCGTATACCTCTTTCTGCACTGAGTCGTTCCAGTATACGAACAACACGATGAGCCGGTATATTCAAGTCAGCTTCTATGGCCAGCGCTTCTCGATTAAAATCATCGACGACGTTAAATAATCTAAACCGACGCCCGTCCAGCAACGCATCACTCATAAAATCAACCGACCAGCAGTGGTTTATTTTAAGTGGAGTAGCCAAAGGCTGGGGATGCCGGTTAGGTAAGCGTTTTTTCCCTTTGCGCCTGAGGTTGAGTTTTAACAGGCGATAGAGTCGGTAAACCCGTTTTGCATTCCATGACCGTCCTGCCTGGCGTAACTTATTGAACATCAGGCCGAAGCCATAGGCCGGATATTGATGTGCCAATTTTTGTAATGCCTCGATCACAGGCATATCCCGTGCCGTGTTCGGGCAGTAATGCAACAGGCTTCGACTCATCCCTATAATTCGGCACCCGCGTCGTTCGCTGGTCTGATGTTCCCTCATGACGTAACGCACCAGCTCACGCTTTTCAGGCACCGTTAAAGTTTTTTTGCTACAACATCCTTAAGAATTTCATGGTCTAAGCTCAGGGATGCATACATTTGTTTTAGCCGCCGATTTTCTTCTTCCAGCTCTTTCATACGTTTGATATCAGAGGATCCCATACCGCCATATTTGGATTTCCAGTTGTAGTAGCTGGCTTCCGATACACCGTTTTCGCGGCAAACATCCTTCACATGCCGGCCACCTTCAACTTCTTTCAGTACCCGCAGGATCTGGGTTTCAGTGAAACGCGCTTTCTTCATGATGAGCCTCCATTGGTTGCATTTTAACCAGAGAACTCCATTAAACTGTAAGACTAAATTCAGGGGGGACTACACATCTGCGTGATACGCGTCTGGTTTTTCTTGATTAATTGAGGCTCAAAGGTGTTTTCGCGGTCACGGGGTGTATTCAGCTCGACCTCGCCATCATCAGTGAGTAGCGTTTTGGACGAGTAACCATTACGGGTATTCGAGCCTGCTTTGGGGGCATTTTTCTCATGGCCGAGGTGCTCGGTCAGTTCAGCATTCAACGCTGTTTCGACGGTGAGCTTGGTCAGCATGCGAGAAAATGCATTGAGGTCAGCTTCAGTTTTAAGGCCTTTAGCCAGTTCGGCCGCAAGTGCCTTAAGTTTCTTTTCGTCCATAATTTGCCTGTCTCCGTTGTCAGGAAGAACATATCAAAAACAGGCAATTACACAATTTAAATTACAGTCTCATTTAGTATAGACAACCAGCCTGTACATAAATTTATGTACAGGCTCTTCCAACATCGTTCACAGGTTATATGAGGATAAAGTCTAACATTTTAAATTAAAGTTTCATTATCAAGCAATACAATGATATTTTCTTTTCCAAGTTCCTTACGTAACAATTCAGCCATTTCCGAAGTGTTCATTGCAGAAAAATATTTATCATTAACCGAGATCATAAAGCATGACTTTGCATCTTTTAGACCAAACTCTTCAGATATTAACAGATCCGTTTCTTTTTGGTATTTCTCAACAACATCAACTATTAGTTCGAGTTGTTGGCGAGTCAAAATTTCATTAGCATCATACATTACATATGAATTATTAAATACAGAATCATAGCGCGATTTAATCACATCTAACTTTTCCTGTAATAATCCAACATCTAATATTGTATAGCATGTAATATCAATTGCCATTTATTTACCTTATTTAATTCTTGCTGCCTTTCCAGATTGATCTATGACAATAACTTTATCTAACCCTTTAACGGGCCAATCGTTGAATTGCTTTTGTAAATCAGCCACTGTCACTTTTGAGTCAGCTAAATTAATCACAACACTATTTGTTTGACCTTTTTGTACTTTTTTATCTACTTCTCTCCATATATTTCTGATGTTGCTAGAACTCGGAGCATAATTATCGAATATTTCACCATTGATCTTGTAATCAGGGTTTTTAACTCCAGATGTAACTGGATTCTGCTCCACATGATAACCATTCTTTGAAAGAATCTCAGCACTTTCATTTTCTCTAACTAAAGAGCGTATATTCTCAGGTGTTGCATTTGGAGGAAGTTTAGTTTGTGAGCCAGTTAAAGACCCTGTAGTCCCCTTTCCAGAACTATTATCAACAAGTGAATTTGTCGCCCCCGACGTTGAGTTTTTACCACCCGACGCTACATCCTTCCCAAACTGCTTCGCCAGTGCACCCGATGCGACTACAGCACTCACACCACCCACGATGTACATTGAACCAACATAGGCTCCCGCTCGCGCTTTGGCTTCCTCTTCCGTATACCCAAACGACATGAACGCCTGCGTATACCCTTCCAGAATGTTGAACACTTCCTTCGCATTCGGGTCTGTAGAGTTCAGCAAGTTCATTATCTGCTGATAACCTGCTTGAGCCTCTTTAGGGTTCTGGTAAGTCTGGTTGATGTAGGTATCTAACGCGTCCCGAGCTTTTTCCCTTTCAGCCTGACAAGCATCACCGCTACCTTGGCAAGCCTGCATCACTGCAAGATCGCTTTCTAAATCCTTACGATTCAAAGCATCACGCTCTTGCTGTTCTTGTGGTGTCAGGTTCTGTTTATGGTTCAACTCCGTCTGACGACTCTTCTCCGCCGTGCTCAGATAGTTATTCTCCACCACCGTCTTGCCGGTCTGGGCCCCTGCCACAACATCAGCCATGCTGTCGCCTATCAGACCACCTGCCAACCCTGCTGCCAACGTGGCCAACGCTGAAACTGTCTGCTTTTCCGACTCACTCAGTTCACTAACTGACTTGCCGTAGGCGTTCACCGCGATCATTCCGAGGAGTTCCCCGGTCACCGCACCACCCGCGCTCACCAACGCGTTGTTCCCTTGTGCTGCCGACAGAGCCGCATTAACTGCGGCATGAGCCAGAGTACGGGCTGCTGGATCATTCGGCAACGAATCTGCGATCAGCTTAGTGATATACGGCGCGGCACCGTTAGCCAGTGCAGCCGCCATATCCCCTCCGGCCAATCCTTGAACCGCCGCCGTAGCCGCCTGTATCGCTCGTTGTACCTGGCCGCCAGTTCCAAAGCCCGATTCATTGAACGCTTTATCATAAGCCGTCTGATAAATCTGCTTGCTGATATCCTCCGAGGTTGGCTCCTTGCCAGGGTTGGCTTTCTTCCATTGAGCTTCTGCGGCGGCGAGATCTTCAGGCTTAATGTCCTTCATCTTCTCGTTCGCCGCTTTGGTGGCAACAATCTGCCCCTGCGTACGGGCGATATCCGCTACCTGCCCGCCAATCTCCCCTATCAGTTGTGCTTCTTTAAGCCGATTCTGCTCTTTCTCCTTATCGAAGATCGGCCCGATGCTATCGTTGGCATTATCCGTATCCCGGCTCAGATCGGCGATATCCTGCTGCTGGTTCGCTTGGTCACGAATAACCACGCTACCGCCCGACACCGCCGCCTGAGTGGTGCCTTCTGCATGTCCTTTATTGCCCAGACCAGACAGCGCAATGCCACCCATATTGGTCAGCAGGTCTGAACCTACCGGGCCACCGCTGCTCAGGCTGCCGCCTTGATGCTCGGCCTTGTAATCGGCCTGATTATGGATATCGCTAAAGCCCAGCGTACCGGTATCCAGCCGATTTTTATCAGCCTCTGCCGTACTGGCAATCACAGCGCCATCAAGCAGGGTATGCTCACCCACCGTAACATCGAAGCCACCCTTGCCAGCATAAAGACCCGTTTGTTCCTGCACACTGTCGTAATTACTGTGCAGTTTGTCACGACTCATGCTCAGATTGGCTGAATTGCCGCTGCCCACAACCGCGACGCTGACGCCACCGCTAATGCTGGTCTGCTTCGCGTCGTAGTTATCGCTGTCCTGCTGGCTTTGCAGCGTCAGATTGCGTCCGGCATCAACCTTTACCGTTTCACCACTCGCCTGTGCACCCGCCAGCGTGGTATCCCGGCCACTGTGTATCGAAAGTGTGCCGCCGCTGTCGACGGTGGTTTCACTCCAGAATGTGCCATCGCCGTGCTCGTTACCCTGGCTCTTGTTGCCATTGGCAAATACACTCAGGCCACTGCTCGGCCCGCTCACCCCCAAACTGACGCCAATATTGCCGCCGCTGCTGCTGTTACTGCCGTCGGTTTTTTGCGTGTTCGCCGCACCGAGTAATTGCACATCACGGGCCGCATCCAGCGTGGTATCCCCACCCGCTTTCAACTGACTACCTGCGATCAGGATATCCCCACTGTCAGCGGAATTTCCCTTGCCAGTCGCATTGACCGTCAGGTTATTACCCGCTGTCAGCGTCGAACCGCTGACGGTTTTTTGTTCCTGATGTTGCTGTGAGGACGATTTTTGTGAGCCTAGTGAAGCACTAATACCCACCATACTCTTCGCATCGCCACCTTGTGCCTGCACCAACTGCCCCGCTTGCACGGCCTGAGCACCAGACAATGCCGCTTTAGTCCCCTGCAACGCGGCCAAGCGACCATCGGTCTCTTTCTGGGCCTGTTGCGCCGTGGTGACGGCACTGTTGACCGCGCTGCCAACCGGGCCAGATAACGCAACTGTAAGACCACTTTGCTTCTGCTCGAACTTTTCATCACGCCGATAACTGTCGTGCCCCGGGTCAATCTGTACGCTGTCACCGGTCACCGACAGGTTCTGGTTGGCAATCACATCCGCGCCGCCAATATGCGCTTTACCCCCCGCCACGATGTTCACATCGCCGCCGGTACTGCCAATGGTGCTCACACTCTGGCTCTGGGTGGTGCCGTCCTCGTTAACCTGATGGCGTGACGAGCTGCTGCCGATGGTGAACCCCAACCCGCCACCGCTGAACACGCCGCTCTTTTTCTTCTCGTTCAGTTGGTAACTTGATTGTTCTTCCGTTGCGGCCACAATCTCAACGTTATTCCCCGCTTGTAGGTTGATTTGACCATCGCCCACCACCGCCGAGCCTTTCACCGTCAGGTCATTGCCCGCAGACAGCGACACATTGTTGCCGCTGAGCATCGACCCTTGTTCCTGTGTCGCGTAGTCTTCCCGCACCGTATGGGTGGTGGTTTTCGACAAGAAACCTTTCTTGGTTTTAGTTTCCTCAAAGAAGCTATAGTCGCTCTCGGTGGCGCTGTTGAGCGTAATATCCCGCCCGGCACTCACCGCCACATCACCGCTGGCCTGCACCTGTGCCGCATTCAGGGTGGCATCACGATCGGCACTGATGGTGGTATTGCCACCGCTGGCAATTTCAGTACCTTGCTGGCGAATAGCTTCATTCACCTGCTGGCGCTTGCCACTTTTGCTTTCACTGTACTGGCTGGTTTGCTGAGTGTTGAGATTCACGTCACGCCCGGCACTCAGGCTGACGTTATTGTCCGCCGCTATCGCTGCCGCCTGTGAATTGATATCGCGACCAGCTTCCAGCGCCAGATCACCGCCGCTGGTCACCGTACTGCGCGTGGCATCGTTACTGCGCTGCTCAGTACCGTTGTTTTTCTGCCTGGTATTCTCTTCGTGCGTGAGCAGGTTGATATCACGCCCAGCAACCAGGGTAGCATCACTCTGGCTACCCACCTGACTGGCCTGCACATTCACATCACGGCCTGCGCTCACCTCTAGCGGCCCACCAGCACTGATTTCACTGCCCTGACTGCTGCGTGTCTCACTCTCTTTTACGCTTCTCCAACCCTGGTGCTTATCAGCATCGTAGGTCGTGTTTGCCTGAATGTTGATATCGTTCCCCGCCGACAGCGCCATTGCCCCACCAGAGGTCACTTTCGCCCCCAGAAGATCGATGTTGTTCCCAGCGCTCAGGCTCAGCGAATCACCGGCCCGAATAGTGCCGACATCACCGACCTCAGTACGCGACAGCGACAGGTTTTGTGGCAGCCAGCCGCCCAGTGAACCTTGCACTTCCCACTGACGCGTCAGCGTCTGGTTGATGATGCTGCCATCCAGGCTTTCCAACGCAACCTGATTGCCGCTGATGGTAGAACCGATATTGCTGATATCCCCGATGGCGCTCAGTTGCAGAGACTCTGCCGCATTCAGCAGACCGCCGTTCAGGTTGCTGATACTCCCTTGGCTGATAATATTCAGCCGTTCAGCGCCCTGAATGGTGCTGCCATCGTTGGTCAAACTGCCTGCGTTCAGGTTCACCTGATTGCCGCTGATCACACTGCCGTTCAGGGAAACGGTATCGCTGTTCGACAAATACAGCTTAGGTGCCAGCACCGTCTGGCCGTTAACGGTCACCTTCTCCCACCAGACAATGCTTTTGTCCAGTTGAGCAATCTGCGCCAACGTTAAGCTGACGCCAAATTGCAGGCCAAGGTCGGTCTGCGCCTGTGCCGCGTTGTCGATCAGATATTGCATCTGTGCCAGATCGGAACCGACGCCGTTGATATAGCGGCTTCCGGTCTGGTGCAAGACAGCATTGCTGATATAACGGGTATCAAAAGCCGCATCCCCGAGGAAACGGTAGTCGTAATCCGGGTTCAAATTCAGCCGAGAAAGAAAATAAGCCGAACCGATAAACTGCGATTGGTTGGTGTAACGGCTGTCTGTTTCCTGCGGTGCGCTGCCCGGCTGTAAGCCCAGCATCGCGTTCAGTGAATCAAACAGGCTGTTGTCGAGCTGCCCCAGGCCATCCAACTTAGGGTTGGTGGTGATAAGATATGGGCTGTTCGGATCAGGATTTGGCACAAAACGGCCATCGCTGCCGTTAGGCAACGGGTAATCCGCCAGATTTGCAGTATTGTTGCCCAAAGAACCCAGCGCGTTTTGCAGGTTATCTTTCCAGGCCGGTGTTCCCACAGAAATGCTTTGATCACCTGATAATTCCTGCGCTTGCGTACCTGCTACGTTACCCGGCTGCTGCAAGCCATCCAGCGTGGGTTTAGCCAGCGTATGGCTGATACTGCCTGCGTTTGGCGTGAGCGTGGTGTTACTGATATCACTGGTGAAATTAGCGTTAACTGCGCCGCCGGCTTGAATAACGGAGCGATAGAGTTCGCCATCTTCATTCACCGTCTCACGTCCGGTCAGCGTAAATTTAATGCTGTTATTGATCGGCCGTTTCCCTACTGGGAGTTGCAATGTTTCATCGGCAAATGAGGGATTTCTCTGCCCTCCACCCAACGAACCAATCTGTTCAAAATACTGATAAACAAAATAATCTGTGGAGGTGCCAGCCTGATAGCTTTGGTTGCTGAGCTGCCCGCCAGTCAGCATGATGTTGCGATTAGCAAGAATATCACTGGCATTATTTTCAAGGCTCCCAGCAAAAATGCTCAAATCCCTGCCCGATGCAATGCGTGAAGCCCCGCCCTGGCTGATGACATCGATCCGCGTTTGTGTTTGCGCAAACTTCTGAATCGCAGAATCAAGGAATGGCGCATAGTAGTAGTCCTTATGCTTAATATGATCGCAAGCACCATGGCCATTACATGAACCAACCTGCTGTGTCCATTCACGCAAATAGAACCCATAACTCTCTGGGTCCAGTTCGCCAATCGGGACGCTAACAAAAGCCTCTCCGATATTATTACCCACTCCCAGATTAACCGTTTGACTATCAACCACTAACCCATCACGCTGATTCAGCAAATGCGCGGTGTTAAGGGTGATATCACCGTTCTCGGTTTCAATGGTGCCGGAAGCGTTGACGATTTCGCTGTTGGCATTGCCTGCGGCATCCCGCTGCATCCACAGGCTGTCACCTGCCAGAATATCGCCGTACTGGTTGGTGATACGGTCCGCCAGCAGGTGCATATTGCCACCGCTGTACAGCATGCCGTTATTGAACAGTTGGCTCACCGCGCTCAGCAACAGATTGCCAGCGGTGCCGATAAAACCTGAGTTGCTGATTATGCTGCCACTCAGTAGCTGTACGTGACCGCCCGCTTGCAGGCTGGAACCGGCATTTTGCGTGATGCTCGCTGCGTTAATCCGCACTTCGCCGTTACCGCCGCGCAGTTGGCCGGCGTTGGTGAATTGCCCGGTGCTGTGAATAGCCAGGCTCTGGCCCTGTGTTGCACCGGCCAGGGTGATATCACCGTTGGCATCAAGGCTTAGCGCATTTCCTGCCGCCAAGGTGCCTTGTTGTATAAAAGAGCCGTTCAACGTCAACGCAATATTACCCAACGCCACCAATTGCCCAAACTGGCTGAGCGAACCGCTTACCAGCGCCAAATCACCGGCGCTGAACAGTTTGGCGTACTGTTGGTTTTCTATCTGCCGAGCCTGCAAAGCCATATGCTGCGTTGCCAGCACCGTACCTGCATTATTCAGACTGCCAACGTTCAGTTGCAGATACTCGCCCTGCACCGTTCCCTGGTTGTTGAAAATATCCAGCGTCAGCCGGCTATCACCTGCGGCAATCAGAGTACCGGTGTTATCCAGTTGGCTACCGTTAAAAGAGATACTGCCCGCTTGCAGCCAGCCGCTGTTATTGAGAATCGGTGCACTAAGATCCAACGCGCCCCCAATCACCAGCTTGCCTGCATTAAGCACCGGGCTGGTCAGCACCAGTTGAGTGGCCCCCGCGCTCTGAACAGTGCCTGCGTTATCCAGCCCTGCCGCGTTCAGTTGCAGCCCGTTCTGGCTGCGCAGATCGCCCGCCGCCAGGTTACGGAACACGCCGCTCAATTGCGCACTGAATGCCTCCTGCCCCAACAAGATGCCGCCGTTGGTGAGCTCTACCGCCTGCAAGGACAGCGTTCCGGCCTGTATGCGCCCTTGGTTATCCACCAGGTTGGCATTCAGGTTCGCCACGCCATTGCTCAGTATCTGCCCGCTCGCCTGTTGGGTGATATCACCGTTAATCTCGGCCTGAAGCTGATTGACCCCGGCTATCATGCCGTTGTTGTGCAGTGAATTGCCTTGCAGGGATAAATGGCTTGCCTGCCAGTTACCCTGATTCACTAACGCCAGCGCGTTAATCGCCGCTTCACCGTTGGTGATAATCTGGCTACCCACTCCGCTGTAAAGATTGCCGCTCAGATCCAGTTGAATACGCTGATTCGCCTGTAACGTGCCGGTACTGTCCAACTGATGCGCCGCCAGGATAATCCGCTCACCTTGCCACAGCCCGGCATGGCTGACTGCCGCCGCGTTCACCTGCAACTCACCGCCGCTTAAAAGCTTGCCGGTAGCCGCGTTATTCAGGTCCTGTTGCAGTTGCAGCAGCAACTGCTTCACACCGATCAGATTACCGCTGTTCGTCAGTTGATTGGCGTTCAAGCGTGTGGTGTTACCTTGCACTTCCCCATTATTGGTCAACTGTTGCGCATTGAGGGTAAGTTGGCTTTCACTGAGCACTTTCCCACTATTGGTCAACGTTGGCGCATTTAAGGCAATGGTTCCCTGGCTCAACAGTTGCCCGCTGTTGTCGAGCTGCTGTGCCACCTGCGCCGTGACGCTATCAATGCCCAACGCGCTGCCCGTGTTGATCCAGTTTTGCATCTCCACGTTCAAGTCGGCAGCCTGAATTTTGCCCCCGTTGCTCAATTGAGCGCCATACAAGGACAAAATCCCCCCTGCCAGCAAACGCCCTTCAAGACGGTTAATCAGCGTTTGTGTCTCAATATCGGCGTTGGCTGCGGCCTGTATCAAGCCACGGTTATCCAGATTCTGGGTGTTCACTGCCAACGTCTTCGCCGCCAGAGTGCCGCTGTTGTTTAACACAGGCACATCCAACGTCAGCCCCTGGCTTGCTACCAGTGAACCACTGTTATCCAGGCTGCGGGTAAACGCCAACTCAAGCTGCGGTGCACCAATCAGCCCGCTGTTAGTGAATTGTTCACCGTGCAGGTTCAGTGTTTGCCCGGCTTGTAATGCCCCTGACTGATGGAGCTGCTTGACCGCCAGCGTGAAATGCTGGTCAGCCTGCATACGCCCTTGCTGAATCAGGCTATCGCTGTGCCAATCCAGGTTATTGGCGACCATATCCGCACGGCTTTCCACCTGTGCACCACTGAAACGTAAATCCCCCAGCGTGGTGAACACCCCAGCAAGCTGTGCATCCTGCGCCACCGTTAATACAATGCCGTCTTTGGCCTGGATTTGTGCGCCGTCACCCGTGGTGAGCTGTTTACCGGTCACCGTCAGGGCACCATCGCCAGACAACAAGCCACTCAGCAGGAATTGGTCACCTTGCAGGCGGATATCACCCGCACTCAATAACGCCGAACCTGCTTTGGCGCTCAGGTTACCGGTGAGGGCAATGCGCTCCACCCCGGTAACCCGGCCGGCCAGCAGAAACTCACCGGCATCGACCTCCAGTGGCCCTGCGGCATACAGTGAACCACTCACGTCCAGCGTATCCCGCACCGTCAGTGCCAACGCCTGCTGTGAGCCAATCAGACCACGGTTATTGACCGCATCAGCATGCAACGTCAACGCGCCAGCCGCTTGCAGTTGGCCGTTATTATTGAGCTGCCCAACGTTAACCTTCTGGCTCCCCTGCGCCTGTATCAGCCCGCTGTTGCTCACGCTTTTTGCCGTTATTTGGCCGTGACGGTTAGCTGCCAGTTGGCCTGCGTTATTCAGGTTTTCGCTCTGTAATACCAGATCGCGCCCGGCGGTCAATTGCCCCTGCCAGTCCGCGCTACCGCTGAAGCTAAAGTGGATATCCCGCTGGGCGCTGAGCAAACTGCCGGTAGCACTTTGCAAGCTGTTACCCTGCACGGTGAAATCGCCACCGGAGCTGGCTTTCCCCGCCAGATTCAGCGTACCACCCTGCAGGCTAACGCCGTTCAACCCGGTAAGCTGAGAACCGCCGTCCAGAATCAAACCCTGCTGGGCTTCGAGAGTGACGGTTCCTGCCCCGAGCTGACTGTTCAGCCATCGCTGTTCACCAGCTTTCACCGCCAGCATTTGCGTAGCGGTCAGGTTGCCTTGTGCATCGGTTCCCGCCTGCACAGTGCTGTTGGCTGAACGCAACAAACCCGCTGCATTCAAGCGGATATCCTGAGTTGCACTGAGCGTCGCCTGATGCAACGCCAATTCATCCCCCGTGAAAGCCATTTGCCTACCGGCCTTCACCGAAGCATTATCCAGCACCATCTGCCCCTGGCTGTTCAAGATCACGTCCTGAGCGGCTTTATGGTTGCCACTCAGCGCTACCTCGGTAGCCTTAACGTTCAGGCTACCCTGCACCAGGCTGTTATTCAGGCTCAGCTTGCCGTTGGCATCCAGGGTAATATCCCCTTCACGGGCATTAAGGTTGCCGAGGTTAACGCCAACGCCGGTTTCGCTGGACACCAGATGAATACGGTTGGCATACATGCCACCCAGCGCGCCGGTGTCGATCGCCACTTTCGGCACTTCGCCCTGGCCGATGATCGGCGTTGTATTGCCTTGCGCATCCACTCGGTTGGCACCCAGCGTGATGGCCGCGTCTTTGGCATGCAGTTGCGCGTTGATGTCGGTGGCACGGGCAATCAGCGCAAACTTGTCGCTTTGGCTGGCATCCAGCCCGTTGCCCTGAATGCTGATCGCCCCTTGGGTCACTTCCAGCGCTTGCAGTTTGCCATCGGCACCCAGCACCGGTTTGCCGGTGGTCAAGGTGGCATTCGGCGTGTTGATAAAGCCGCAGCCGTCGCAGGTGATGCCATACGGGTTGGCGACCATTACGCTGGCCTGTTTACCCGCCACTTCCAGGTAGCCCTGTAACTGTGAACGGTTCGGTGTCACCACTTCGTTGATGATGCCCTGGGCTTCTTTCCCAGCCTGTAAATTGGGATTGTTCTGGATCAGACCGCCAAGCTGGGTCTGATTCAGTTGCCCGGTGGCGTTGTTGAGGATCAGCCCCTCTTTCCCCACGTTGAAATCGTTGTATTTATTGTGGGAAATACCAGCCTGGTTGGGGGTAGCGATGTTGACCACCGGCACGCCGTTGGCGGCCTGATCGAGTTTGGTATTACCGGTGGCGACATTAACGCCGCTGGCAACAGCGGGCAACACTGGCTGCCACACCAGTACCGCACACAGGGTATAGCTCAGCCAACGTTGGGTGGCATGCAGAGGACGATCCGTTGACTGACTCATGTGTTAAAACCTTTCCCTGGAAATTAAAATTAAAGAACAATATTGATGCGGTAATAAACAGAAACCCGGTCCGGCTCCAGCCAACTCGGATGCGACAGCGGCCAGCCAACGGTCAACTGGCTGCCAAAATAACGGTTGCGGCTACCCAGCCCGACCGCACCGCCCCACAGCGTGCCGGAGGCGTAACTGTCTTGTGAGTCGTGGCGCAGGTAACCGCCATCCACGGCAGCCAGCAGGGTGATGTTGCCCAGGTATGGCAGGCTGAACGGCGACCAGTTCACCTCGTTACGCCAGTAACCGCCGTTATCCCCGGACAGATACTGCTCCTTGAAGCCCCGTACCGAGCTTTCTCCGCCAATGGTCAGGCGTTCGCTGCCGTATAGGCGATCCGGCGACCATTGACCGTAAACGCTGGTGAGGTAAGTCCAGTCCTGTGCCAGCGGCAGGTAATAGCTGCTGGAAAGTGAATACTTGTTGAATTCCGCTCTTGGCGCATCGTGGCTTTTGCCACTGTCGTCTTCCGCGCCCAACCACGGCACGCCATGGCTGTAGGTCGGGTTAAACGTCGCAAAACCGTGCCACAGTTTGTGGCTGTGCGTGGCCCCCAACGACAGGCTGGTGAGCTTGCGGCTGCTGCTTTCCAGCCGGGTATCGTTCAGGTAATTGCGATTGATGCGGTGCGTCAGCCCCAACGCCAGGCCAGTTTTTATCTCGCTGTTACGAAACAATACGCGTGACAGGTTGAAGCGGTGGGTTTGGCTGTCGCCGCTGGATTGCCAATCGAAGCCCTGATTATCAATGGTGGAAAGGTAATCACTGTAGGAATAGTTGTAGTCCATCAGCCAGTAACCGTAAGGCAGGCTGAAACCCGCTTGTACGCTGCGTGCGTTGTGATCGTTGGCGAAATCGCTGCTGCGCGCACCGGAGACAAACCACTGATCCGCCAGCCCCAGCAGGTTATTACCGGTCAGCGAACCGTTGATCTGCCCGGTGCCGGTACTTTTCTGCCCGCTGTTGTCAAACCCCAGCCCCAGCATCAGCGGGAACTCCGGGGTAGCAGTCAGGTTAACCACCGAATAACCCGGCTGGCTGCCGGGCAGGATTTCAATCTGTACCGGCTGCTGGCGCAGGCGGTTGATTTGTTCCATACCCTGTTCGATATCACGTAGGTTAAGGATATTGCCTATCAGGCCGGGGAAGGCCATTTTCAGCATCCGGTCGTCGCGTTTATCCAACTGGATTTTCTCCAGTTGGCCCTCTAACACCAGCAGTTTCAGCTCCCCGTGGGACAGATCCTGCTCAGTGAGAAACGCGCGGCTGGTGATATAGCCCCGCGCGATATACCAGTCGGAGATTTGCTGTACCAACGTCTGAATCTGAGCCAGATCCAGGCAGCGTTGTAAATAAGGCTGGGTGAGCGTTTGCCGCGCACGGGCGGGCAAGTGGGTGGCGCCATCAAGGTGGATCGTGTTAATGGTAAAGCAAGGCCCACCGGTAGCCGCTGCTGGCGGAGCCGTTGGGCGCGTAGGCGTTATGCTGCGTTGCAGTTGCTGGCGCTGCTGCTGGTTTTGCTGCAACAGATCACGCTGTTGCTGCTGAATGGTGTCGCGATCTGCCGGGCTAAGCATATTAGCGCTCACGCCAGAACAAAAAGATAAGCACAGCAATATTATTGCTGTGCTCTGTTGAATTCCTGAGCCCATTAAAATAAACCACTTTAATAATTTTGGTGCATTCTAGCGAAATATCTCTGCACCATACAAGCAGCCATTTTACGCTTTAATTACTCAATCAACGAGTAATCAGGAACATTCCCAAGTTGGACAGTTGCAAATAACTGAAAACATTTTTATGTAGTTTCTTTTATTTACCGTAAATAATATCACCAGCCAATTATGCTATAAAATAATCTTTTCTTTGGCTGCCTAAAATATAAAAAGAGGGCTTTCGCCCTCTCTGTGGATCTTTAACCTAAATTACGCGGTGCCACCGACGGTTAAAGAATCCAGTTTCAGCGTTGGCTGGCCGACACCAACCGGCAGGCTCTGCCCTTCCTTGCCGCACACCCCAACACCTTTATCCAGTGCCAGATCGTTACCAACCATCGAAATCTGCTGCATCGCCTCAATACCGGAACCGATCAGCGTTGCGCCTTTAACGGGCTTAGTGATACGGCCCTTTTCGATTAAATAAGCTTCTGAGGTTGAAAACACGAATTTGCCGGAAGTGATATCCACTTGTCCACCGCCAAAATTGGGGGCATACAGGCCGTATTCCACGCTGGCAATAATATCTTCTGGTGTCGACTTCCCTGCCAGCATATAAGTATTAGTCATACGCGGCATTGGCAAATGAGCATAAGATTCACGGCGGCCATTACCGGTGGGTGCAACGCCCATCAAGCGCGCATTAAGTTTATCCTGCATATAACCTTTCAGAATACCGTTCTCGATCAGTACATTATATTGACCCGGCACCCCTTCATCATCAATCGCCAGTGAACCACGGCGGCCCTGAAGAGTACCATCATCCACCACGGTACAAAGTTCGGAAGCCACCAATTGGCCTATCTGGCCGCTGAATACGGATGTACCACGGCGATTGAAATCACCTTCCAATCCATGGCCGACCGCTTCATGCAACAGCACACCTGGCCAACCCGCACCCAGCACCACCGGCATGGTGCCCGCAGGGGCTGCAACAGCCGAAAGATTGATCAACGCCATACGCACCGCTTCTTCGGCAAACGCATCAGCACGCACTTTGCCATCGACGCTTTCCAGAAAATAGTCATAACCAAAACGGCCGCCGCCGCCGCTGGCCCCACGCTCGCGCTTGCCGTCTTCTTCTACCAGCACGCTGACAGAAAACCGCACCAATGGGCGAACATCCGCCGCCAGCGTGCCATCGGTGGCCGCGACCAGCACCTGTTCATAGACACCGGTGATGCTGGCCGTGACTTCCTGCACACGTTTATCGGCAGCGCGCGCAACTTTATCCACCCGGTGCAGCAGGGCAATTTTCTCCTCCCGCGACAGGCTCTGTAATGGATCAAGCAGCGGATACAGCGCTTGGTGGCTGATTTCACCCAACGTCTGGACTTTGCCGTTGCCACTTTCGCGCACAATACTGCGTGCCGCCTGAGCACTCTGGTGCAAAGCATTCAGGGTGATTTGGTCTGCGTAGGCAAAGCCGGTTTTTTCACCGCTGACAGCACGCACGCCAACCCCCTGATCGATATTGTAAGAGCCATCTTTGATAATGCTGTCCTCAATCACCCAGGCTTCATGGTAGCTGGATTGAAAATAGAGATCGGCATAATCGAGGCGCCGTTCAGCCAGTTGACCCAATACGGAGAACAGGTCTTGGTGACTCAGCTTATTTACAGCGAGTAATTGCTCACTGACAAACGTCAGGCTCATAATTTTTCACTCTTTATGTGAGGAGGAGGGTTCAACCGGCGCAATCAGCGACGGCTGGAATCTGTTGTGTTGCATCACCGGCATCTGGGCCCGGATGGTTTTCAACGCGCCAATATCCACACGCACCTTCAATGCGGAGACTCTATCGGCGTTCTCTACCAGCACGTTACCCCAGCCATCAACCGCCATAGAATGGCCCCAGGTGCGGCGAGTGGCTCCATGGCGGCCAACCTGTGCCGGGGCCAGAATCACACACTGGTTCTCAATAGCCCGTGCGCGCAGCAGGATCTCCCAGTGCGCTTCACCAGTGAGGCGGGTAAATGCCGCAGGGATCGAGATCAGCTCTGCCCCTTGTGCGCGCAGCGCCTGATACAAGCCAGGGAAACGTAAATCGTAGCAAATCGTCATCCCCAAACGCCCAACGGGGGTATCAACCACCGTCAATTGCTGGCCATGCTGGTAGGTATCCGACTCACGATAATGCGCATGCATATCGTTGATATCCACGTCAAACATATGCATTTTGTCGTAACGCGCCCGAATTTCACCCTGATCGTCAAATAACAGGCTGCTGGTTGTGATGCGCTGTGGATCTTCACGGCTAATCAGCGGCATAGAGCCCACTAACAGCCATACGCCATAACGGCGGGCCATTTCACGCACCGCCTGTTGTAACGGCCCATCACCTTGACGTTCTGCATGTTCCCGATAGGCCGCCGCGTTGGCAAATAACAACGCGTTTTCCGGCGTCATGACCAGTTTTACCCCTGCATTGAGCTGCTTGATCTGCTGTTCAATCTGGGCCAGGTTATCGCGCACCTGATCGCCACTGCACAGTTGTAACAATGCCACATTAGCATTTTTCATGGCGCCTTCTCCTCTTTTGGCTTACGCAACACTTCATTGATACTGGGCTGATCCAGGCTGCCGCTGATGTCATAGCGAATGAAGGAGATCTTGCTCCACAGCGGCCCCAATACCCTCGAAGCAGCAAACACCGCCGCACCGACAATCGGGTTAATCACAAATGCCGTAGCGACGCCCACCGTGGCCGAAAGCTCAGGGGCTACCACCGCCTGCATATCAATCTGGCGGCGAACCAGATCAACCTGGCCGCTCATGGCAATATCGGCCGACAACCCATCGATAAATAAATTATCTGTATGCATTATGCCATCTTTCGTGCGGATGTTGCCGCGTATGGAGTCAAAGTAGAAACCATTGCCAAACGTATCCCTGAAATCGAATTGCAGCTTGCGCAGCAAGGCGTCAAAACTCACCAACCGCAACAACTGACCAGCCCGACCACCACCAATGTTTTCAATCTCACCTTTGCCCAGATTAATCTTCATGGTGCCATTCAGCGTATTGATTTGCGGTTTCCATGGCCGCCCATGCCAGTACAGATCAAAATCAATCGTGTAGGGTGCGCCTGTCAGCGGAGTAGTGACGCCGAAGAAACTCATGGTTTGATCGAGCCTGCTGCCCAGCAGTTTACCTTGCAGTGCGCTGCGTTCTTCGCGGCTGTTCTGTTTCCATAAGCCAGTCACCGTCATACGGCCCTGGCCGGTATCCACCAGGCCATGCGTCAGAACCAGAGAGTCGCCGTTATTTTTCAGATCGGCTTCCACTCTGCCCAATTTCTGCCCGAGCATCCAACATGATTCACAGCGCAACATGAACGGCGGCCAATCATGGAATTCAATGGCGTCAGCAACCAGCGGGTTGGCAGCGCCTGCAGTATTTTTATCGTCGGAAAACTGCGGGTTATAATAAAGATAGTTGAGATCCGCCCGCCACGTACCCTGAGCAGGCATGTGCAGACTGCCGTCGATTTCATTCCCCTTGGCGGTGATGCTCCTCATGCCCCCAAGCTGTTTCCCCACCGCCAACTGGAGGTTGTGCCACGCTTGCCCACCCAGCAAAAGCTGCGGCGTTTGAAGCGTTATCGCGGTTGGGAAACTGAAATTGCCCACCTTGCCAGCTTCTCCCCCTTGTTTGAACGCGGGTGCCAACAGCGCCAGCCATTGTTCGCCATCCAACGCGGGCAAATTCAGGATCAATGCTTGGTCTTTGGGTAATTCAGGCACCGCGCTGCCACCGGTTTGCCACGCAGCACGCGCCAGCGTTACCTGCTGGTCGGCCAGCAGCCATTCGCTGTTGAAATGATTTTGCTTACCTGCGCTGCCGTTAAGCGTGAATCCATTCAGGCCGCCTTGCACCTTCAGGTTAACGGGCAAAACGTCCCCAGCCGATTTACTGAGTGGTGCGGGTAAGTAACTGCTTACTTTTTTGAGTTCGGCGTTAACCCCCACTTCATAGCTGGGCTCGCCCTGATGCGGCAGCTGGATAGCGATCTGGCTCTGCCATGACGCGCTACCATCAAGAGACTTAGCCACTTCAGGCGGTATCCCAGCCAATTTGGCCGGGTGCCAATCACCTTTCAGTGCCACGTTAACCCGATAATCCGGCTGCCCTTCCTGCGTCGTGAAGTTGATAGCCAGCGGTTGATCAAACCAGTTAGCCGTCAGCGTGTCACTCTCCAGATCCCCGTTGTTGAAGCGGAATTTGCCGGTCACATTCTCCAACTGGCTTGCCAGCGGTTGCACCAACAACGAATTATTACGCAGTGCCACCTCACCGGTTGCCAAGACCTGCCCACCCTGTAACGGGATATCAAGATGTAAGCGCCCACTGACAGGGCCGCCCACCCGCAGTTCATCCAACGCTGCCCCTACCGATTCATCCAGCGGCGTCTGTTTAAAATACTCATGCACTTCCTGCCCGGTTCCAGCGATATCCGCGTCAACAAACAGCTTTTGCTTCAGATAATCCGGGATCACGGCGGTGACATTCCTTCCCGCCACATTACCCAACCGGGTCTGTGGCGCATTCATCCACAGGCCATCGTTGACGAAATCGAGATCGATCGCCAAATCCGCCAAGGCAGGCCACTCCGGTTGGAATTGGAAAGTAGCATGGCGCAACGGGGCATAAACCTGGAACTGCCCGTCTTGCTGCCGGAACGGGAAATGATGTGGATTACCGGCGTAAATCAGTGAGGCGGTATCCACCTGGCCTCCTTGAAGAGCGCCACTCAGATAATCCACCAGCTTCTTACCCATCAGTGGTTCAGGGAAGTAACGCCAGGCATCGGCAGCATCTTTGAGCCGAATGCCAGCGAGAATATCCAGCCGAGGAGCATCGTTGGCCGGTTGCTGATAACGGAAATCGCCATTAATCCACAGCGATTTGGCTTGCACATCCAAATCTTTGCTGGCCAGTTCCCAACCTTGACTGTTGTTCTGCCAGGTTAAGACCCCACTCGCCCGGCTGATTTCCAGCGGTGCGCGAAACATGTCGCCATAAGGCAGCGTGCTGTTATGCAACCCCACCGTCAAACGCCCCTTTTCCACACTGCCGGAGAGTGCCCCAGAAAAATGATCCACTCCCGGCAGCAATTTCCACGGTTGCCAGCTCAGATCCTGCCACTGTGCCTGAAAACGGGTTTTCTCCGGCTGCCGCAGCGGGATATCCAGTGCCAGTGCCTGGAGCTTGCCCTGCGGCTGTAGATCTCTCCAGCGTTCCAACACGTTTGGGCTGAGGAAAGAGAAAGTCGGTAACAAGGCCTCTAGCCGCTCAAGCTGAATACCCGCCGCACGGATACGCAGTTCCTCATTCTGATTGGGCCCCATAAACTGGTTATTTTCCGGCAACCACAGCGCCGTTAAAGTGCCTGCTGACCAGGCTTGCCCGTCGGTTTGCAGGTTATTCAACTGCGGCACATTAACCTGCCAGCCGTGACCTTCGCGGTTTAACGCCAGGGCCAGATTATCCACATCCAAACGATGCGTTGCATCGCCAGCTACCCAACGAGCAACCCCTTGTTTGAGCAAGGCATTGCCGCTATAAATTTCGCCATTCTTGATATTGAGCCAGGCCGCGAGGCTGAAATCAGCACTTTCCAGACCGGTGTTGGCCCGCAACCAGCGGCTAAACCACGGCTTCATGTCGATATCATCGGCCTGCATATAGATCGTACCGGTATTCAGCAGGCCATGCTCATCGCGCATATCCAGGCGCAGTTGCACCACGCCATGCTGCCCATTAAGAGTAGAAAGGCTAATCTGCCCCTCAGCACGGTGGCGGTTATCGCTGTTCAGCCAGGTTAATTGCGGGATGTGGAATTCGGCGCGTTCCCCTGATGGGGTGAGGAAAGAGATCCGGCTATCACGCAGATCGAAGTGATCCAGCTGGTAAAGAAACAGATCGCTGATTCTGTTGGGTGCAAGCCCGCCACTGCCCTCACCGCCAAATGCGGCATTGAGATCGAACTGTAATCGGTGGAAGGTCAAATCGCGGAACTGCCAACGCCAATGCAGCAAAGATTGCCACACGTCCAGCGCCAGAGTAAGCCGTTCGATCTGCATCGTGCTATTGGGCAATACCACGCGAATATTACGGGCTTCCAACGTTGGCCCGAAGGTTTCCCAACTGCCCTGCACAAAATCAGCTTCAACGGGAACCTCAGAGATCGCCTGCACTTTCTCCAGCAATTGAGAGCGATAGTTGTTCAGCTCAGGTAACAACAGACGCAACCCGCTGATCAGCAACGCCACAACAACGATTAAAATGGCGCCTGTTGCGAACAGAAGCCTGGGCAGTCGCTTCACGCCTTTCTCCTTGCATCCGTTGCCTTGGCAACGGGAATTGCTTCACTTTTGCCCGTCTCTTTCCCAAAGAAAGAGGCACTGGCGGAGTTCAATATCACTTATTGTTTCCCATTGAACTCACCAGCCGTTTTTCTCTTGCCCTTTGGGGAAAGAGTGGAGATGAGAGAAAACGCCTCACATCATCACAACGTCAAACTGTTCTTGGCTGTACAAGGGTTCAATCTGCACCTTGACCTGTTTACCGACGAAGATTTCCACTTCGGCCATCGCATGGGATTCTTCGCCTTTCAGCGCCTCACCCACCGCCGCTGAAGCGTAAACCAGGAAACGATCGGAATCGTAGGCATGATGTACGCGCACAATCTCACGCATGATCTCATAACAAACGGTTTCCACCGTTTTCAGCGTTCCACGGCCATGACAGGTAGGGCAATCGTGACACAGCACGTGTTCAATGCTTTCACGTGTGCGCTTACGTGTCATTTCCACTAAGCCTAGCTGAGAGAAACCGTTAATTGTGGTTTTAACGCGATCTTTACTCAGCGCTTGCTCCAGCGAGTGCAATACCCGGCGGCGGTGATCTTCATTGTTCATATCAATGAAATCAATGATGATAATCCCCCCCAGATTGCGTAATCGCAGTTGACGGGCAATGGCTTGCGTCGCTTCAATATTGGTATTGAAGATGGTTTCATCAAGATTACGGTGGCCAACAAACGCCCCGGTATTGATATCAACGGTCGTCATGGCTTCGGTTTGATCGATAATCAGGTAACCGCCGGATTTCAGCTCAACCTTGCGTTCCAACGCGCGCTGGATTTCGTTCTCCACATCGAAAAGGTCGAAAATCGGCTGGCTACCAGCGTACAACTCCAGCTTGTTGGTGATATCTGGAATATATTCGCTGGTGAATTCCACCAGTTGGTCATACGTCAGGCGGGAATCAACCCGGATACGATCCAGAGAAGCCCCCGCGAAATCACGCAGAATACGCTGCGCCAACGCCAATTCACCATACAGCTTGTATTTGGTCTGATTGCGCTTTTTGCGCTCCATCACCTTGGTCCACAAGCGTTTAAGAAAGGCAGCATCCTGCGCCAGTTCTTCTTCACCAATCCCTTCTGCTGCGGTACGGATGATAAAACCACCCAAATCGTCGCAATAACCTGCCACGGCACATTTCAACCGCTCGCGTTCGGCTTCGCTTTCAATCCGCTGCGAAACACCCACGTGCGCAGCTCCTGGCATAAACACCAGATAACGTGAAGGCAGGGTGATATCGGTGGTAAGGCGCGCGCCTTTGGTGCCCAGCGGATCTTTCACCACCTGCACCATTAAATCCTGCCCCTGGCGAACCAGTTCAGCAATATCACGCACGTGGAAGTTTTTTTGTTCATCACCCGCCACACATTCGGTGTGCGGCATGATATCGGAAGCATGCAGGAAGGCCGCCTTATCCAGGCCGATATCAACAAAAGCTGCCTGCATCCCCGGCAACACCCGGCTGACACGCCCCTTGTAGATATTGCCGACGATGCCGCGTTTCGCTTCGCGCTCAATATGAATTTCTTGCAGAATGCCACCGTCGATATAGGCAACCCGTGTTTCGGACGGTGTAATATTAACCAATAGCTCAGCTGTCATGCTTTCTCCTCAGAGCCGGTCGATTATGCCTGCCCTGCATTTTTCAGGTTGCTGCGATACGGGCTGCAACGCGAAATTTATGGTGCCATCAACCGGTGTTTACATCCCGTAATGTGGCAAAATGACTGAGCAGCTCATGTGTTTCGACCAACGGTAACCCCATTACCGCATGATAACTCCCCGTTATCGTTCTGACGAAACAACCACCCTTTCCTTGAATTCCATAGGCACCCGCTTTATCCATCGGTTCGCCCGTTGCGATATAATCGCGAATATCCTGTTGTGACAGATTGCGGAATGTCACCTCAGTGACCACCAACTGACACAGGATGTCATGCCGATCGGCAACCGCTACTGCGGTCAGCACCTGATGCCGTTTGCCAGATAAGGCGGCCAGCATCTGGGCCGCATGCGCTTCATCGTGCGGCTTTTCCAACACTTGCCCATTCAGCACCACAATGGTATCTGCACCCAGCACTGGCCGAGGCTGTGGCACTAACGCCACACCCGCCAGGGCTTTCTCCTGCGCCAGGCGGCGAACGTAGTTTTCCGCCGTTTCACCGTTCTGACGCTGTTCTTCGGTATGCGTCAGAATAATGTCAAACGGGATGCCCAACAGGGTCAGCAATTCACGCCGGCGTGGGGAAGCGGATGCAAGGTAAAGCGAAGTCATTGATATAACCTCATTGTACGGCAAACTGGCGGCGGATTTTCCGCATCAACAGGAATAACCACGGCCAGAGCACGCCATTGACCACACTACTCCAGAATACCTCCGGGCGGAAAGAGACGTTGATCACTAAAAACTCAGCCCAGAAGACCACCACATCCATTGCCAACGACAGCAGCACCACGATCAGCGCTTGCTGCCACAGAGCCATATTGCGGAACAGTTGGAATTTGAAGGCAACCAGGTAGGCGATAATCCCCATCGCCAACGCACGCACCCCGAGAGTGGAACCGAAGACCAGATCCATGACCAATCCCAGTACAAACCCCGTACCCACATTGACCCGATGCGGCAACGCCATTACCCAATATGTCAGGATCAGCAGCAGCCAGGATGGCCGGAACATGTAGATTTGCTCTGGCCACGGCATAATTTGCAGCACCAATGCCACCAGAAATGATAACCAGATTATCCAGCGCCCATTGCTGCGATAGCGATTCATCGTGTTGCTCCAGGTTCCGTGCCAGCCGGTGGCACCGTGGTTCCCGTCACGGGAGCAGGTGGCCCCATGGCATCCGCCGCTGGCAGAACCTGTGGCATCATCTGCATCAGGCGTTCATTGGCAACGCGGTGCACTTCATCCGGTGGCAGCGGCATTTCGCCGTTGCGATCCGCCCCCCACAGCAGCAGCAGATAACGCAAACGCTGCAAGCCCGCCGTTGGCCGCGCCTGAATTACGGTATAAGCGCGTTGGTTATCCACTTTCACCGAAGAAACCACCGCGACAGGATAGCCTTCTGGGAAACGCCCCCCCAAACCGGAAGTGACCAACACATCTCCCACGCGGATATCGGTATTCCCCGGCAAATGTTCCAGTTGCAAATCATCAGTGCAACCACTGCCCGCTGCAATCACGCGGATATCATTACGCAGCACCTGAATAGGTAACGCATGCGAAGCATCACAAATCAGCAAAACGCGGCTGGTCATTTTCGCCACTGCTACCACTTGCCCAACCACGCCTTTATCACTGATCACCGGTTGGCCTTCATAAACGCCGTTATCCGAGCCTTTATCGATCACCACCTGATCGCTGTAAGGATCGGAACCCGTTGACATCACCTGCGTAACCATTTTGTGTTCGTCCTGGCGCAGTGGAGAACCTAATAGTTCCCGCAAACGGGCATTTTCCTGCTTGAATTGACCAAGAAGAAGAATATCGCTATTTTTCAGCAGCAGTTCCTGCCGCAAGGCACGGTTTTCCAGCTCAAGCTGTTGGCGGGTAGCCAGCGTTTCTGAAACGCTGTCCAAAACTTTACGCGGCCCATTGGCCAAAAAATAAAAAGGACTGACGGTGGTATCCATATAGGTTCGTATTTTAACGAACGTACCAAGCCGGCTGTCCGCAACGATCAGGGCGATAGCCGCAACCACTGCCAGAAAAAGTCGTAGTTGCAGGGATGGCCCCCTGCTAAAAATCGGCTTCATAAATTATGCGAGTTCCTCGACAACAGAAAGGGGGAACGCACCGGCTTTCATGCGACTACCGTTATCCGATACGATCCCACCAATCTGGGGCTGACTATTCTTCGCTGAACAAATCGCCGCCATGCATGTCGATCATTTCCAACGCTTTACCACCACCACGGGCCACACAGGTAAGTGGATCTTCTGCGACAACCACCGGAATCCCGGTTTCTTCCATCAGCAAACGATCCAGGTTGCGCAGCAACGCGCCACCACCGGTCAGCACCATACCGCGCTCGGAGATATCAGAAGCCAGCTCCGGCGGGCACTGTTCCAGCGCCACCATGACCGCGCTGACAATGCCGGTCAACGGCTCCTGCAAGGCCTCAAGGATTTCATTGGAGTTCATGGTAAAGCCACGCGGCACACCTTCTGCCAGATTGCGGCCACGAACTTCAATTTCGCGCACTTCATCATCGGGGTAGGCTGAGCCGATACCATGTTTGATACGTTCTGCGGTAGCTTCACCGATCAGTGAGCCGTAGTTACGGCGCACATAATTAATGATGGCTTCATCGAAACGATCGCCGCCGATGCGCACAGAAGAGGAATACACCACGCCGTTCAGTGAGATAACGGCAACTTCGGTGGTGCCGCCACCAATATCAACCACCATCGAACCGGTGGCTTCTGATACCGGCAAGCCAGCGCCGATCGCCGCAGCCATCGGTTCTTCAATCAGAAAGACTTCGCGCGCGCCAGCGCCCTGAGCGGACTCACGGATCGCACGGCGTTCAACCTGGGTCGCTCCGACAGGAACACAAACCAGCACGCGCGGGCTTGGGCGCATAAAACTGTTGCTGTGAACCTGTTTGATAAAATGCTGCAACATTTTTTCAGTCACAAAGAAGTCGGCGATAACGCCATCCTTCATCGGACGAATGGCCGCGATATTACCCGGTGTACGCCCCAACATCTGTTTGGCGTCATGGCCCACGGCCGCAACGCTCTTGGGGGAACCAGCACGATCCTGGCGGATCGCCACCACCGACGGTTCGTTCAGTACAATGCCTTGTCCTTTAACATAAATCAGGGTATTGGCGGTACCCAAATCGATGGACAAGTCATTGGAAAACATGCCACGAAATTTCTTAAACATAACGAAAGGATAATCCTGCAAGCTGGGGGCGGAGAATAAAATCCGCCTACTTTACCAACCACACGAAGCAGCGACAAGGCGCAGAAATGTTCTACTTCGGTGAAAAATAGTCTGTGTTGTTTCCGGCCGTCTGCACGGAAAGCGAATATGGGGCCTGAAATCCCGCGTTTAAGATTCAGTTTGCCACCAAGTCAACGTATCAAACGGCGTAACACAGCGCACAAAATTTAACATTTCTCCTGATTGCCAACGGTGGTAAGCACCTATTGACGCCCACAGGAAAAGACAGACTATTCTACGTCAATTTTTACCCGGTCATCAGATTAAACACGATAACGACGCGAATATTTTTTACGACTGACATCGATCGGCTCCGGTGCGGCAAAAAAGTCGCCCTGTCCGCCAAGAATTCCACACTCTTTCAGCGTTTGCCATTCATTGCGAGTACGCACGCCAATCGCAAAAACCTGCGTCTGGGTGCCTTCACACGCGCCGGTCAAACTCTGAGCAAACAGTTGGTTCTCATCACGCCGGTCAATACTCCTCACCAAACCCGGGTGAAGTTTGACAATTTCCACCGGTAAATATTTGATATAAGAAGTACTTACCACGGTCAACCCCGCCTGAGAAACCACCAAACGGCAACCCAGCCCCGAGAACAATCGCAGCACCGGACGCAAACGGTCGATATGTTGACACACTTCTGCCTCAGCAAGTTCAATTAGAATTCGCCGACGGGAACTTTTTTCACACTGTAGCAGGGTGTCACGCACCCAACGCTGAAAACTGCGCTGCAATAATGAATCGACACACAGTGGAAATGCCAGCGTCTCTTCAGGCCAAAGGGATAATAACGGAATTATCCGACTCATATGCTGGCGATCGTAACTTTCTGCCAGCCCGAACTGCTTTATTAGTGGTAAATACTCCGCTGGCAACAGTTCCTGCGTACCATCATGGATCCGGCTCATCACCTTACGGTGGTGCACTTCACCTTCCACCGTGATCACAGGTTGCAAGTAAAGACGCGGCCCGCCGCGAGCCAATACTTGTTCAAGCAAGGTACGCCATTTGACATTGCCGCGCCCCTTTTCTGGCACATCGCTGTCGTAGACATACCAACTATTTTCTCCCTGAAGCGCAGCATGACGCGTGGCTTGTTCGGCGTTATCAATAATTTGTTCGGTGGTTTGCCCACTACGATAGGCAACCACGCCAATATGCAAGAATGCCTCACGATCGATCAGCGTCGTTGAAGGTAATGAATCTATAGCGTTAATCAGCTGCGTGGCAATGCCATCGGCTTCTTTCAAGGTACGGTGCGGCAGCAATACGGTAAAATCGCTGTGAAAATAACGGGCCAGCAATGCATCGGGGTAACGCATGACAAAAGTCGATAACAGGTTCACCAGCGAGTACATCAATTCCTGCACCGTTGCATTACCGTGAATTTCACGCAGCGTATCGAAATCAGGCAGACGCACCATCATGACAATGCCGTGTGCTCCCCCTTCTTCCAACTGCGTCGTCAGCTGATTATCGAAAAACAGACGGTTATTAAGGCCGGTTTTCGCATCCTGTGCGGCAAAAGCACGAATCAGGGTATCGACACGATTGCGCTCCTCGCGCGCCTCGGCCAGATCCGCCAACAGGCGGTCAAGCGCACCACTGACGGTGGCTGGCCACTCACGTACATCCCCCTTGAGCACTTCCTCCCGTTCGCCATTGAGAATACGCCGGGCACGGCGTTCAAGACGATCTTCCCCCTCAGCTTGCTCACGTAACCAACGCAGGCTGAATAACAGGATAGCTATCATAATGATAACTGACAGGATCACCGCCGCCGTAGATTGCAGTGAACGCATATCGGTGATGAAAGGATCAAAATAGGTGATATTCAGCACCGTCCCAGGGTGGTGCATCATGCTCAGCGAAACCTGCCGATGGCCATTGAGTGATTCCCAAGGTTCTTTCTGCACCGGTAACCGATAGGTAAAAAGATTGCTTTTCTCTGTATCAATACTGATGGCAACAATGCCAAGCGGCTGCATCACCAGCGGCAGCCAGCGAGCATATTCTTGAGGGGGTTCATGCAGCATCATCTGATCGAGAGAAACTGCCAATGTTTCGAAACGGCGTTCAATACGCTCCTCAGTGACCTGAAAGAAACTGTATGAACACCCTATCAGCATTAAAAGCATAGCCAGTGCAACGAGCAGGGTGATCAGTGCAGAGAGTTTAGTCGTAAATCTCATCTCCGTGCCTTGTCTGCGATGGTTAAATAAACATTCACCCTTTGATATCTAAAGGCCCCGTTTCAGCTGGAGTAAAAACAACATCCTGATTTAAAAAAATTAAGCAAGCGATCTCTTTATCCTTACTCAATATCAGGTTTAATTGTCACCCTACCAAGCATAAACGATGAAGAAAACCATTAAGCACTATTTTTTTGTTCTTTATCAGAACGCACATTTTTACTATGAATATAGTCAAATAAAACCGACCCAAACATTCATATCAAATATGAAACCATGGAGAAGAGTGACATGCGAGCACTGCTATTGGAACAACAAGGCGAACAAGTTCTGGCGCAGGTCAAAAATATCGACAGTAACCTGCTGCCAGTTGGCGATGTCACGGTTGAAGTCAACTGGTCCAGCCTGAACTATAAAGATGCGTTAGCAATCACGGGGAAGGGCAAGATAATCCGCCACTTCCCCATGGTGCCCGGCATCGATTTTGCTGGCCAAGTTTACAGCAGCCAAGATCAACGCTTCAAAAAGGGCCAAAGCGTGGTGCTCACTGGCTGGGGAGTTGGTGAAAACCATTGGGGAGGGTTGGCCGAACAGGCCCGCGTCTCCGGCGAATGGCTGGTGCCCTTGCCGGCAGGGTTAGATGAGCGCAAAGCGATGATCCTGGGTACTGCGGGTTTTACTGCCATGCTGTGTGTGATGGCGCTGGAGGAAGGTGGGGTGAAACCCGCAGATGGTGATATTCTGGTGACCGGTGCCAGTGGCGGCGTAGGCAGCACGGCGGTTGCCCTGCTCGCCGCGTTGGGCTACAACGTGACGGCTATCAGTGGCCGCGACAGTAATACTGACTATTTGAAATCGCTGGGAGCCAAAGAGGTTCTGCCACGCAGCGATTATATTGAAACACCACGTCCGTTGGAAAAACAACTGTGGGCTGGCGCCATTGATACCGTTGGCGATAAATTGCTGGCGCGGGTTCTAGCACAGATGAATTATAACGCGACCGTTGCCGCTTGCGGCCTGGCCGGTGGCTATCAGTTACCCACTACCGTGATGCCATTTATCCTGCGTAACGTGCGCTTGCAAGGCATAGATTCGGTGCATACCCCCTTTCAGCGCCGCCAAGCCGCCTGGGAGCGTTTGGCCAATATTCTGCCGGAGAGTTTCTATCAGCAAGCAACACAGGAGATTCTGCTTGAAGAAGTACCTGCCGCAGCTGCTGCGCTGATGAACAATAACGTCACTGGCCGCACGCTGGTGAAAATCCGTTGAAATCGCGGAAAATTATAGTTCGGGTTAACGGCTCGCTTTCCCTTTGGATTACCTCTTATCCACATCTTGAGGCAGGGAAAGCGAGCGTTTATTGCGAACGGTAAACGCGCCGAAGCCAAGAGCCCGCTTCTTTACGCTTTAAGCCTTGTGTCACCCATTTTTACACTCCTCCCTCTCGCATAACTTTGGCTTTCACGCCATGCTTAACCCATCACCTGCCAAAAATAGATAGAAATAATGAAAAAACAACCAAAGCTGACCGAAGCCGACGTCACGCCTGAAAGCGTGTTCTACCAACGGCGTAAAGTACTTCAGGCATTAGGCCTCACTACGGCTTCGCTGGCGCTATCCACCCGCGCCCAAGCCGATTTATTATCGTGGTTCAAAGGTAACGATCGGCCTAAAGCACCACCGGGTAACCCGCTGGAGTTCAGCAAACCGGAGATCTGGCAGGCTAATCTGCCTTTGACGCCGGAGGAAAAAGTCTCTGGCTACAATAATTTCTACGAATTCGGTCTGGATAAGGCCGATCCGGCCGCTAACGCCGGTGGGCTGAAAACCACCGGCTGGAAGGTGAAGATCGACGGTGAAGTCGCCAAACCGATGACGTTGGATATCGACGACTTACTGAAACGTTTCCCACTTGAACAACGTATTTACCGTATGCGTTGCGTTGAGGCCTGGTCGATGGTGGTGCCCTGGATCGGGTTTGAATTGGGTAAACTGCTCAAACTGGCAGAACCCAACAGCCATGCACGCTATGTCGCGTTCCAAACCCTGTATGACCCTGAGCAGATGCCCGGCCAGAAAGACCGCTTTATCGGGGGTGGTCTGCAATACCCTTATGTGGAAGGGTTGCGGCTTGATGAAGCCATGCATCCGCTGGCCCTGCTGACCGTCGGTGTATATGGCAAAACACTGCCGCCGCAAAACGGCGCGCCACTGCGCCTGATCACACCGTGGAAATATGGCTTTAAAGGGATCAAATCCATCGTGCAGATCAACCTGACCCGGGAACAGCCGCCGACCACCTGGAACCTGTCTGCCCCCGATGAATACGGCTTTTACGCTAACGTGAACCCGCATGTCGATCATCCGCGCTGGTCGCAAGCCACCGAGCGTTTCATCGGTGCTGGCGGGATTCTGGATGTTCAACGCCAGCCAACGCTGCTGTTCAATGGCTATGCCGATCAGGTTGCCTCGCTGTATCGTGGCCTGGATTTAAGGGAGAACTTCTGAGTGCGCTTAACCCCAACCCATATCCGCTGGCTGAAGGTGGTGATCACTCTGGCGGCTTTTCTGCCGTTTTTGTGGCTGATTCTGGCGGTCGATCAAGGCTGGTTCAGCGCCGATCCGGCCAAAGATATCCAGCATTTTACCGGCAGAATGGCGTTGAAATTGCTGCTGGCCACTTTATTAGTCACGCCTCTCGCCCGTTACACGCGCCAACCCATGCTGATCCGCTGCCGCCGCCTGCTGGGCTTGTGGTGTTTTGCCTGGGCTACACTGCATCTGATCAGTTATTCAACGCTGGAACTGGGTTTGAGCAATATTAACCTACTGGGGCGCGAACTGGTCACCCGCCCGTATCTGACGCTCGGGATCGTCAGTTGGCTGCTTCTGCTGGCGCTGGCTACCACCTCAACGCTCTGGGCACAACGCAAGCTGGGGGCTAAGTGGCAAAAACTGCATAATTTCGTCTATCTGGTCGCTATCCTGACCCCGATTCACTATCTGTGGTCGGTTAAAACCTTTTCACCACAACCCTTTATTTACGCTGTGTTGGCATTGCTGTTACTGGCCCTGCGCTACAAGAAATTCCGCAGTTGGTGGCGGTAAACCTAGTTAAACGCCTTCGATTGACGGGAAAAATCACCACTTCTGGTACGGAACTTTTCTGTGTTCTATCCCTCATAATCCGATAATGAGGTTATCTGTTTGTCAATTCAGGGTTGAATATCTTCGCTGATAAGACCAGTATTTAGCTGCGAATTGCTACGATATCGTTATAATGCCCGACCTTGTTCCTGCCATCCACGTAAAATCGCGGTGCCGCAGGTGACAAATCAGTGACATCGGGCTATGTTCTACGATGATGGTTTTATTGCCGGAGATACCAGCACAATGGCGGATAAGTTTCACATTTTGCTTTTGAACGGCCCCAATCTGAATCTGCTGGGGACGCGTGAGCCGGAGAAATACGGCAGCACGACGCTGACAGAGATTGTTAATGGATTAGAAAACCAGGCGCTCGCGTTAGACATCACCCTGAGCCATCTGCAATCCAACGCCGAATATGCGCTAATCGATCGCATTCATCAGGCACGCGGTAATACGGATTTCATTCTGATTAATCCCGCGGCGTTCACGCATACCAGCGTGGCGCTGCGCGATGCGCTACTGGCAGTGCAGATCCCATTTATCGAGATCCATCTGTCCAACGTGCATGCCCGTGAGCCTTTCCGCCATCACTCTTACCTGTCGGATATTGCGGTAGGCGTGATTTGCGGCCTCGGCGCGGATGGCTACACATTTGCTTTACAGGCAGCGGTTCGCCGTTTGTCAACAACCCACTAATGGCCATACCCAAAATAATTCGAGTTGCTTGTAGGCGGCAACGGAACGAAGCCCCAGGAGCTTACTCAAGTAAGTGACTGGGATGAGTGAAGGCAGCCAACACCCAAGCAACTTGAAGTATGACGGGTATACACAAAAGAGTACGGAATCACACTCATGGATATTCGTAAAATCAAGAAACTGATCGAACTGGTTGAAGAATCAGGTATTTCTGAACTGGAAATCTCTGAAGGCGAAGAGTCAGTTCGCATCAGCCGTGCCGCACCCGCGCAGGCTTACCCTATGATGCAACAGTACGCAATGCCAGCCCAGCAGCAACCTGCTCTGGCTACTGCCGTTGCTCCTGCGGCCGCAGACACCTCTGCAACCCCGGCGGCCATGAGTGGCCATGTGGTTCGTTCCCCAATGGTTGGGACGTTCTACCGTACACCAAGCCCAGACGCGAAATCCTTCGTGGAAGTGGGCCAGAAAGTGAACGCTGGCGACACCCTGTGCATCGTTGAAGCAATGAAAATGATGAACCAGATCGAAGCAGACAAATCGGGCGTGGTTAAAGCCATCCTGGTCGAAAACGGCCAACCGGTTGAATATGACGAGCCACTGGTCGTCATCGAATAACGAGGCGCATCATGCTTGATAAAATTGTTATCGCCAACCGTGGCGAGATTGCGCTCCGTATTCTGCGTGCCTGTAAAGAGCTGGGCATCAAGACCGTTGCCGTTCACTCGGCAGCCGATCGCGATCTGAAACACGTACTGTTGGCCGACGAAACCGTCTGTATCGGCCCTGCGCCTTCGGTCAAAAGCTATCTGAACATTCCGGCCATCATTTCAGCGGCGGAAATCACCGGCGCGGTGGCGATCCACCCTGGCTATGGTTTCCTGTCTGAAAACGCTGATTTTGCTGAGCAGATTGAGCGTTCCGGTTTTATTTTCATCGGCCCGCGTGCTGAGACTATCCGCCTGATGGGTGACAAAGTTTCTGCTATCAACGCGATGAAAAAAGCCGGGGTGCCTTGCGTACCCGGTTCCGACGGCCCGCTCACCGATGACATGGATAAAAACCGTGCCTTTGCCAAGCGTATCGGTTACCCGGTGATCATCAAGGCCTCTGGCGGCGGCGGCGGCCGTGGCATGCGCGTTGTGCGCAACGACAAAGATCTTGAGCAATCCATTACCATGACGAAAGCAGAAGCCAAAGCGGCTTTCAATAACGACATGGTTTATATGGAAAAGTATCTGGAAAACCCACGCCATATCGAAATTCAGGTGTTGGCCGATGGGCAGGGTAATGCCATCTATCTGGCGGAGCGTGACTGCTCCATGCAGCGCCGCCACCAGAAAGTGGTTGAAGAAGCCCCAGCACCGGGGATCACCCCGGAACTGCGCCGTTATATCGGTGAGCGTTGCTCGAAAGCCTGTGTGGAGATCGGTTACCGCGGTGCGGGCACGTTTGAGTTCCTGTACGAAAACGGCGAGTTTTATTTCATTGAGATGAACACCCGTATTCAGGTGGAACACCCGGTAACGGAGATGATCACCGGCGTGGATCTGATCAAAGAGCAGTTGCGTATCGCTGCCGGTCAGCCGCTGTCGATCAAACAGGATGAAGTGAAGATCCACGGCCATGCGGTGGAATGCCGTATCAACGCCGAAGATCCCAACACCTTCCTGCCGAGCCCTGGCAAGATCACCCGTTTCCACGCTCCGGGTGGTTTTGGCGTGCGCTGGGAATCCCATATTTACGCCGGTTATACCGTACCGCCGTACTATGATTCCATGATCGGTAAGCTGATCACTTACGGTGAAAACCGTGATGTGGCGATTGCGCGCATGAAAAACGCCCTGGCTGAGTTGATCATCGATGGCATCAAAACCAACGTTGAGCTACAGCAAAAGATCATGAGCGATGAAAACTTCCAGCACGGTGGCACCAACATCCACTATCTGGAGAAGAAGCTGGGCCTGCAAGAAACCTGATCGCCGCTTAACGGTTTTAGCTTAATAAAAAGCACCGCATGAGATCTTCTCTGCGGTGTTTTTTTATGGTTGTCAGGATCATACGCGTTGAGATCTCTCTGTTCCTTTAACCTACTGCCAACCAGTAATAACGGCAAACTGACGTTTACAACACCCCAACAGAAGCAACATGCTGTTGTTGCAGGAAGGCTTCAAGCTCGGAAAAGGTTGATGTCCCTTCCATCGGCCCACGCCGGGTCACGGCCAGTGCTCCGCAGGCGTTGGCATAGCGCAGGGCCTGCGGGATGCTATGGCCTTGCAAACGGCAGGCAATATAGGCACCGCCAAAACAATCACCTGCACCGGTGGGATCAACCTCATCAACACGGTAGCTATCAATGTGTATGGTCTCCTCAGCGGAGTAATAACTCGCCCCTTTATTGCCGCGTTTCACCACCACTTCTTTAATACCGTCTTTAAGATAGCGGGCAATCGCCTCATCCAGCGTGGCTTGTGAAGAAAGCAGCATGACTTCACCTTCGCTCGGCATATAAATATCGGTCAATTCCAGCACATAATGCAGCGCGTCGCGCATTTCTGGAATATCGAGCATTTCTTTGCGAATGTTTGGATCGAAAGATAATGTGCCGCCATTTGCTTTCACAATACCCGCCGCCTTTTTCACCGCATCCACCATCGGGAATGAAAACAGCGAAGAGCCCATAATGTGAAAATGCTGACAGTCCTGAAGTAATTCGGCATTAACATGTTCGGCCGATAATTTCCCGCAGGCCGCATTTTTGATATTGAAAATAAAATCACGTTCGCCGTTGGCATGATAAGTGACAAAGGCGCTGCCGGTCGTCTCATGAGGCAGCACGCGGATACCGCGCGTATCCACGCCATCGGCCTTCAGGCGTTCAATATTTAACGTGCCGAAACCATCATTGCCCACGCAGCTGATAATGCCGCACTGCCCGCCCAGCTTGGTGACCTGATCGATAAAAATTGCCGGAGCGCCGCTGGGGAAAGGGCCATTCCAGACGCCAGGATGGGTAAAGGCCTGGCCAACCTTATCGGCCATGATTTCAACCAGGATCTCGCCGATGGTATAAATCTTTCTCATTGTCCTGTTCCTCAGCCACGTTTCTTCTTGTTTCTGACGTCGACATACACCGCAATCAGGATCACCAATCCTTTAACCACCATCTGATAGAAATAAGGCACGTTCATTAAGTTCATACCATTGTTGATCACCCCGATGGTCAACGCCCCAATCATGGTGCCAATCACCGTACCATAACCCCCATTGAGGCTAGTTCCCCCTAATACTGCGGCGGCAATAGCATCCAGCTCATAGCTCAACGCTGCGTTGGGTTGGCCGGAATAAAGACGTGACGCCAGAATCATGCCGCTGATGCCCGCCATCACGGCGGTGATCATAAAGACTTTAATTTTCAATGCCGAAACGTTAATGCCTGAATAAACCGCCGCCTCTTTATTGCCACCAGTAATATAGATTTTTCGGCCAAAGCGGGTTTTCGCCAAAACAAAGTGGTTGACGAATAACAGCACCAGCAGGACCCAGATCGGAATGGGAATATAAAGGAACTCGCCGTTACCCAATGCCAGAAAGGCTTCGTCTTTAATCATGATCGGCGTGCCGTCGGTAACGATATAAGCGATGCCACGGAAGATTCCCATCGTGGCAACGGTAACAATAAACGAAGGAATACCGGCCAGCGCCGTCAAACTACCGTTAACCAATCCCAATACCAGGGCTGCCATCATCGAAAGCGGGATCACCAGAATAAACGGAATGCCAAACGATAGCCCAAGGGCAGCAAAGGTGCCTATCAAAGCAATGGTTGACCCCACCGAGAGATCGATATCCCCCAGCAACAGCACGTAGGTCATGCCATAGGCGGTAATGGCAATAATCGAAACCTGTAGAATGATATTGGTAATATTATTCACGCTCAGGAAGCTGTCGTTGATAAAACCGAACAGTACGATTAAGGCAATCAGGCCAGCCAGAATGCCACCGTATTGCTTAATGGCCTTTGCCAGTTTCCCGGGCCCGTTGAACGCCGAATTATTTTTAGCAACCAGCACTTTTTCGCTCATTATTTGACTCCCGTTGCTGCGGCCATAACTTGTGTTTGCGTTAACCCATCGGTGGCAAAAACCTCGGCGATCTGCTTGGCACGCATTACCACCAGCCGATCGCTGAGTGCCATCACTTCCGGCAGCTCGGAAGAGATCAAAATAATGGCGGTGCCCTGCGCCGCGAGCTGGCGTATCACGTTATAGATCTCGAACTTCGCGCCGACATCCACACCGCGTGTAGGCTCATCAAGGATTAATATCCTTGGTACTTTCTCCAGCCATTTCGACAGCACGATCTTTTGCTGATTGCCGCCGCTCAAGGTGCTGACCAGTTGGTGCGGCGAACTGACCTTAATATTCATACGGCGGATCGCCAGCAGGGTTTTTGCCTCTTCACGCTGGTGCTTGATCAGGCTGGATCCCGCATACTGAAACGCCACATGATGGATATTCATATTCACATCATGCATCAGCACCAGCCCTTCCTCCTTACGGTTTTCCGTTACAAAGGCTATGCCTTGTTCTATCGCCTGTTTCGGGTTGCGGATGGCGACGGCAGCGCCATTGATGCGAATTTCACCCTGGTAGCCCGTCAGGCCGAAAATGGCCTTCATGACGTCGGAACGGCCCGAACCCACCAGGCCAAAAAAGCCCAACACCTCCCCGGCTCGTACCGAGAAATGGATATCGTGGAACAATTTTTCCTGTGAAAAATCGTGGACTTCCAGTACCGGAGGTTGCTCCATGCCTGGAGGCTCACCAATACGCGGCGGGTAGATATTGGTCATTTCACGGCCAACCATCTGAGCAATCAGCCGGTGAATATCGGTCCGGCGTTTATCATGAGTGGCAATGTATTCCCCATCACGCAGCACCGAGATATCGTCTGAAACCCGCATGATTTCATCCATGCGATGCGAGATATAAATCACAGCGCAGCCGCGCTGTTTCAGTTTGTCGATAATGCCAAACAGAATGTTGGCTTCGTTGTCACTCAGTGAAGAAGTCGGCTCATCCATGATCACCACATCTGCCGGGTAGCTCAACGCTTTGGCAATCTCCACCAGTTGGCGCTGCGCCATCGACATCGTACCGACAAGTTGCTGCGGGTTGAGTGGGATAGCCAAATCGGTCAGCAGGCGTTGGCAATCCGTAACCATTTGGCCGTCATTGATAAACCCAAAGCGGGTAGGCTCATTATTAGCGTAAATATTTTCCGCCACGCTCATATTATTACTCAGGCTGAGTTCCTGAAAAATAATGGCGATCCCCAACTTTCTGGCATGCTGCGGATTGGCAATAGTGACGGTTTGCCCTTTGAGAATAATTTCCCCTTTGCTGGGAGGATAAATACCGGCCAGAATTTTCATCAGCGTCGATTTACCGGCACCATTCTCTCCCAGCAGGGTATGAACTTTCCCTTTGCGTATTTTCAGGCTGACATTTTTGAGTGCATCAACATGGCCAAAACTTTTGGCTATTTCCGTTACCACCAGCACCGTATCCGTCATGGCATCCTCCGCTCACGGCCCAAACAACGCCCCTCACCCTCTCCTACAGTGTGAGGGATGTTTGCCACGGATCTTATTGAACCCTGTTATTTGCCGGTATAGATGCCGGGTGCGACCGGGATCAGTTTCGCCACCGGTTTACCGTTGAGATGATCGACGGCAGCATCAATGGCTTTAGCACCCATTTGATCTGGATATTGGCGGATAACTGCCACAAAGGTTTTGCCACTGTCCACGGCATCACGCGCCTCTTTCATCCCATCGAAGCCGATAATCTTGATATTGTCGTTACGGGCAGATTTGGCGGCGATCACTGCGGCCAAAGCGGCATCATCACCGAAACCAAACAGGCCGTTCAGATCTGGGTGTGCCTGCATGATGTTCTGTGCCACGGTCAGCGCCTCCGCACGGGTGATACCGGTCTGAATCGCGACAATCTTCACCTCTGGGGTGTCTGCCAACCCTTTTTTGAAGCCTTCCACACGAGCCACTACCGATTGCAGCGCTGGGTAATCGATGATCGCCACCTTACCTTTGCCATTCAGCTGTTTGCCCATCAGCTTGCCCGCTTCGACACCACCGGCATAGTTGTCGGTTGCTACATGGGAAACCACTGGCACGCCCTCCGCCGCCACGTCAACGGTAATCACCGGAATACCGGCTTTTTCCGCCTTGATGATCGCAGCCTGTACGCCTTTGGAATCCACCGGGGAAATAATAATGGCATCAACTTTCTTGGTAATAAAATCTTCTACGTCTGAGAGCTGTTTATTCAGGTCCTGATTAGCAATAGAGATATTCAATACCACATCATCTTTCTTGGCTTCTGCTTTCATGGCATCAGCCAATTCAATATAGAAAGGATGCTGCTGCGTTAGCAGTGATGCACCAATCTTATATTCCTTCGCTAACGTTGCCTGAGAGAATATAGCCAAACTTATCGCCAGCACCGAGCCTAATACCTTTATATTTTTCATGTTCTATCCTCAGTTTTTATTATTTCTGCTTATGATAACTTGCCGTTTTTGTAGGGGTGTTATTCATTAATATTTATAGTTTTCCTTCACAGCCGCAGACGCCAATCACTTTTTCCACCACTCGCTGCATGGCACTTTTCGCTGGTTGCATATAATGGCGTGGGTCATTGGCGTCGGGATGCTGATTAAAATAGTCTTTCAGGGCATCCGAGAAGGCGATCTTTAACTCGGTGGCGACGTTAACCTTGCAGATCCCCAGACTGATGCAGCGGCGAATATCGCTGTCGCTCAGGCCAGAAGCACCGTGCAATACCAGCGGCACTGCGACCCGATCGCGGATCTGTTCCAAACGGGCAAAATCCAGTTGTGGTTCTGCTTGATACAAACCATGTGCAGTGCCAATCGCCACCGCTAAGGAATCAATACCGGTACGGGCAACAAATTCCACCGCCGCTTCCGGCGAGGTATAGATAGCGTCTTTGCCTGCCACGATGAGATCGTCCTCCTGCCCACCCAGGCGGCCTAACTCGGCCTCAACGCTGGCATCATAACGGTGGCTGTACTCAACAATCTGTTTCACCAGCGCTACGTTTTCTTCAAAAGGGAAGTGTGAGCCGTCGATCATTACCGAACGGATACCGGCGTTGATCTTATGGAAGATATCGGCCGGATCTTCATGGTGGTCCAGATGCAGGGCCAGCGGGATCTGATGCTCATGCGCCAGCGCCTTGACGATCACGATAAGGTTTTCCAGCCCACCATAGTGGTAAGTGCCGGTGGTACCCGCCAAAATCACCGGTGAACGGTACTGCGCAGCGGTTGCGGCTACCACCTGCAAGGTTTCCAGATTGTGGATATTGAACGCTGGCACTGCGTACCCTTGCCGTTGCGCTTTCTTCAACATGTTGTGGCTCGAAATGATATACATCGATCCTCCTTGGCTCCGGTTTCATCAGCACCTGGTATCGCAACGGATGATTACAAAATGAAAATTAATTAATTAAAACTTTCTAAGTGAAACCCAATATAGAGATAACGCCAGCATAAAAGCGTGATAAGGATCGAAGATTATTAAATAACTTTCAAAACGTAATTAAACACATTATTGATTACGAAAAATAAGCTGTTATCGCAATAGCGACTCGCCTAAGGTTCACTCGTATGACAACTACCTCACAATAAAATGCGCTATCAGATTTTATTTAACACTATGAATATAAATAATAATTTAATTAAACCCCGATTATGCAGGCAATAATCCCCCTCACTTTCAAAAGCAAGAAAGCCTGCGTTGGTATTACTTTCAATTAGAAAGTATGAAGGATATAGTAGCCATCATTACCGCTTAACCATGGGGGCATATGTGCCCAGAAAGTCATCTAACCTGCTGAAACGCAGATTGAAAATTGCTGAAATTGTCGGCCAGCAAGGGGAAATCAAGGTCGAGGATCTTTCTGCCCAGTTGGGGGTTTCCGGCGTGACGATCCGTGGCGATCTCAGTTATCTGGAACAGCAAGGCTATCTCAAACGCTCTTTTGGGGGAGCGATTGCAACGCCTTCACAACCGCAGCAGATGACGAGCGAGCCCGTTCTCACCTTGCCGTCACTCCGGCTTGCCAACCAACTGGAAATTGCCCGCCACTGCGCCAGGATGATTACCGATCGCGACACGGTATTTCTTGGCCACGGTGATATTTGCCGCAAAGTAATCCCCTTTCTCAGCGGTTTGAAAAAGTTACGGCTGATCGTCAATGATTTGCAGCATGCGATGCTGGCCGATCAGTTTGTTGACGGCGAGATTATCGTGGCTGGCGGGGAGTTGATCCGCTCGCAGCTGGTGCTAAGCGGTAAAGCGCTGGATACCGTTATTCAGCAATTCACCATCAACCACTGCATTCTGCAAGCCAGCATCACGGACGGTTCCGGCATCCTGAATATCGATCCACCACTGCTGGCCTCGCACTACCAGCGTTGCATGGATAAGGCACAGAACAAGACGGCCATCCTCACCCACGTTCCCATTCAGGCCAGCGCTATCGGCACCCTCGGCCATCTCAGCCAAGTAGATAATCTGGTGACCAACCGCAGCGTGAATGAACATTATCAGCAGCAGTTATTCGAATCCGATTTCAGCATCCGCTACACCAATAACGAATGTTTTACCTGGGCCAATCGGGAAACAATCGGGGAATAAAGGGGTACTTATGTCAGTTAGCATCTGCACAATGGGTGAGTTACTGGTTGAATTCCTTTCAAAAAATTATAATCAGGGCTTCACTCAACCTGGCGAGTTTCTTGGGCCGTACCCGAGTGGGGCACCGGCTATCTATGCCGCTCAGGTGGCGCGGCTTGGTTTTGATTCCACGCTGTTTGGCTGCGTGGGCAACGACGATTTTGGCCGCCTGAACATCGAACGCTTACGGCTGGAAGGAGTGATCACCGACGGCATCAGCGTGATCGACAAAGCCCCGACCGGCACCGCGTTTGTCAGCTATCACAATTCCGTTGAGCGCGATTTTATTTTCAATATCCCCAACAGCGCCTGCGGCTTTTTTACCGCCGACCATATCGATCTGGCCTTGCTGAACCAGTGCCAGCATTTCCATATCATGGGATCTTCGCTGTTCTCATTCCGTATCATCGACGCCATGCGTCGGGCGATCCAGATAGTTAAAGCCAATCAGGGCACGGTGTCGTTCGATCCCAACATCCGCAAAGAAATGCTTAATATTCCAGAGATGAGCCAAGCCTTCGATTACATTCTTGAATATACCGATATCTTTTTGCCAAGCGAGGGAGAAGTGCACCATTTTGCCAGCAGCAAACATCAGAAAGAAACGGATATCGTGCAGGAACTGCTGGCAAATGGCGTGCAGCATATCGTGATCAAGCGAGGTCAGAAAGGGGCCAGCCATTATCAGCAGCATCAAGGGCAAACGCAGGAACTGCACATCCCTGGTTACAACACCAAGATGGTAGACCCAACCGGCGCTGGTGACTGTTTTGGGGCTACGTTCGTCAGCCTGTTCCTGTCTGGTTTCAGCGCCGAAAAAGCACTGCGGTATGCCAATGCCAGCGGCGCGTTAGCCGTCTCCCATAAAGGGCCGATGGAAGGGTTATCCAGCCTGGCACAAATCGAGCACTTTATTCAGCAATCGGCGTAGCTCTGTCAGCCAGTGGCCTAATGCTGGTCAGCTAAACAAAAAAGTGCCGAATCATTCGGCACCATGCTGGCAGCACAGCCCCTCTCCCCATCACAAGGGTGCAGGGGCTGGCTCTTGAGCCCCCAGCTCGAACGCGTTATCTGCGCTTGCAGGTGAAGACAATACCTTAAGAATACTCATCCCAACAGGTGAACAAGAAACAGCTCCGCTGCAAAGGGGACGGGTGAGTCTTAACTGGCCGGTATAAGCTTTTTGTCGGCTTGGGTAACATAACGGCTTGGCAAAACTGTCCCTTGTCGTAAAATCCTCTCCTTTGCTAATCCATCACCGTAAACCCTTGGAGGCACGGATGGAAAAACGCTTTATTCAAGCTCATCGCGAAGCGCGCTGGGCGCTCGGCCTGACGCTGTTTTACCTGCTGGCCTGGTCACTGGCGGCCTACCTGCCGAGCAGTGCTTCCGGCATTACCGGCTTGCCGCACTGGTTTGAAATGGCCTGCCTGTTGGTGCCCCTGATCTTTATCGGCCTGTGCTGGCTGATGGTGCGTGGTGTCTTCCGCGATATTCCTTTGGAGGACAGCGATGCAAATTGAAGTCATTCTGCCGCTGATCGCCTATCTGCTGCTGGTTTTCGGTTTGTCGGTCTACGCCTACCGCCGCCGCCAGCACGGCAACTTCCTCAGTGAATATTTTCTCGGCAACCGATCGATGGGTGGTTTTGTGCTGGCGATGACGCTGACCACCACCTATATCAGCGCCAGCTCATTCATTGGTGGGCCCGGTGCTGCCTATAAATATGGCCTCGGTTGGGTGCTGCTGGCGATGATTCAACTGCCAGCGGTATGGCTTTCACTCGGCGTGCTGGGCAAGAAGTTCGCGATTCTGGCACGGCGCTACAATGCCATCACCCTGAACGATATGCTGTTCGCCCGTTATCAAAGCCGCCTGCTGGTATGGTTGGCCAGTCTCAGCCTGTTGGTGGCTTTTCTGGGGGCCATGGCGGTGCAGTTTATCGGCGGTGCGCGCCTGCTGGAAACCGCAGCAGGTATTCCTTACGATACCGGTCTGCTGATTTTTGGTCTCAGCATTGCGCTGTATACCGCGTTCGGCGGGTTCCGCGCCAGCGTGCTTAACGATGCCATGCAGGGATTGGTGATGCTGTTGGGCACCGTACTCCTGCTGGTTGCAGTGATCCACGCGGCAGGCGGTTTGCACAGTGCGGTAGATAAACTGCAACAGATCGATCCCGCCCTGGTAACACCGCAGGGCAGCGAACAGATCCTCAGCCTGCCGTTTATGGCTTCGTTCTGGATCCTGGTGTGTTTTGGTGTGATTGGCCTGCCGCACACCGCCGTGCGTTGTATTTCCTACAAAGACAGCAAGGCGGTGCATCGTGGGATTATCCTCGGCACGATCGTGGTGGCTGTGCTGATGTTCGGCATGCATCTGGCCGGAGCCCTGGGCCGCGCGGTGCTCCCGGATTTGCAGATCCCCGATCAAGTGATCCCCACCTTGATGATCACCGTGCTGCCGCCTTACGCCGCCGGGATCTTCCTGGCCGCGCCGATGGCGGCGATCATGTCAACCATCAACGCCCAGTTGCTGCAATCCTCCGCCACCATCATTAAAGATCTTTATCTTGGTGTGCGCCCACAGCAGATGCACAACGAGAAGATGATCAAACGTTTTTCCAGCCTGACCACGCTGATCCTTGGGTTGCTGGTGCTGTTGGCCGCCTGGCGTCCGCCGGAAATGATTATCTGGCTGAATTTGTTGGCCTTTGGCGGGCTGGAAGCCGTGTTCTTGTGGCCGCTGGTGCTGGGCCTGTACTGGGAGCGCGCCAACGCCCAAGGAGCGCTTAGCTCAATGGTCACGGGTGCATTATGCTATACGCTCTTGGCCAGCTTCGAGCTGCAACTGGCGGGGTTGCACCCGATTGTGCCTGCGCTGCTGCTCAGCCTGTCGGCGTTTTATATCGGTAACCTGTGCGGCGAAAAGCGTCGGCTGGTGCCCTCCTTACCCTCTTGAAGAGAATTGTTATGCCTTGGATCCAACTAAAACTGAACACCACCGGCAAGCAGGCAGAAGACCTGAGCGATGCGTTGGTTGAGAGCGGCGCAGTGTCGGTAACCTTTCAGGACACCCACGACAACCCGGTATTTGAACCCTTGCCGGGCGAAACCCTGCTGTGGGGTGATACCGATGTGATCGGCCTGTACGACGCCGAAACCGATATGGCCGATGTGGTCGCCATGCTGGAGCAGCACCCACTGTTGGGTGCCGGTTTCCGACATAAGATCGAACAGTTGGAAGATAAAGATTGGGAACGTGAGTGGATGGATAACTTCCACCCAATGCGTTTTGGTGAGCGGCTGTGGATCTGCCCAAGCTGGCGCGATGTGCCCGATCCCACAGCGGTCAATGTGATGCTCGATCCGGGCCTGGCGTTCGGCACTGGCACTCATCCCACTACTGCGTTGTGCCTGCAATGGCTCGATAGCCTGGATCTGGCGGGCAAAACCGTTATCGACTTCGGCTGTGGTTCCGGCATCCTGGCGATTGCGGCCTTAAAACTCGGTGCAGCACGCGCTATTGGCATTGATATCGATCCCCAAGCCATTCAGGCCAGCCGCGATAACGCGCAGCGTAACGGGGTTTCTGAGCGCCTGGAACTGTATCTGCCGAAAGACCAGCCTGCCGATCTGCAGGCCGACGTGGTGGTCGCTAATATTCTCGCCGGGCCGCTGCGTGAACTGGCACCGTTAATCAGCTGCCTGCCAAAACCCGGCGGCTATCTTGGCCTCTCCGGCGTGCTGGCCACTCAGGCTTCTGGCGTAGCAGAAGCTTACGCCGATAAATTCGCTCTCGATCCCGTGGCCGAGCGTGAAGAGTGGTGCCGCATCACCGGCCAACGCAAATAGTTACACATTTTCCTTTTTGAAAAAACCACATGAAACTTAATCAGTTACGGTGGTTTTTTTTATTTCCTCAATAAATTGCCCGTTTATCCCTGAAAATACCGGGCGTATTCTCCTGCTCGGAGTGATGGCAGCCAGTAACCGCTGTGCTGCTCACCCCAGGGCCATTGACGTCTTTTTTGAAAGGGATCAGAAATGAAAGGAAAGTTATTGCTGGCCACCCTGTTGGCCGCCAGCTTCGCGGTTAATGCAGCAGAACAACATCAGCACTGGAGTTATGAAGGCCAGGAAGATCCAGCACACTGGGGCAAACTTTCGCCCGACTTCTCACTGTGTGAAACCGGCAAAAACCAGTCACCCGTGAATATTCATGGGGTGTTGAAGACTCAACATGACGAACTCAAGCTGGCCTTCCAGCCGGGTAAACAGCAAATCATCAATAACGGCCATACTATTCAAGTCAACGCCAGTGAAGGGAATACCCTGCGCCTGGATGGTGATACCTTCACGCTGCAGCAGTTCCACTTCCATGCGCCGAGCGAGAATGAGATCGACGGCAAGCAGTTCCCACTGGAGGCACATTTCGTCTACAAAGACAAAGAAGGTGCTCTGGCCGTGCTGGCGCTGATGTTTAAAGCAGGCCAAGCTAACCCGCAACTGGCGCAAGCCTGGCAGCAGATGCCCACACAGGTTGATCAGACCTCGGTATTAACCAAACCGGTGGATATCAAAGCGCTGCTGCCTGAGCAATTCAACTTCTACCGCTTCAGTGGTTCACTGACAACGCCACCTTGCTCTGAAGGCGTGATCTGGATGGTGCTGGAGCAGCCTGTCAGCGCTTCTGCCGAACAAATCAGCCAGTTCCGTTCGGTCATCCACCATGCCAACAATCGTCCGATACAGCCGCTGAATGGCCGCATTATCGTTGATTGATGCCCGTCGCGAACTCACCGCTGTACCACCCTGGTAGCGGTGGGTCGCTCTGCCTTTCCGGTGGCAGTTTTTAACCTTTTGTCAAAGCATTACCCTGATAATGCTACCCTACGCCCGATGTTGCTGGCTCAAATTCGCGCCGTTTAAAGATAAAATTCTGTTACGCTGCGAATATTTCGCCGCCCATAAATTAAGCACAAAAAGTCAAGCCATTGTTAAATAACTATTATATTTCCATAAAACACGGTGAATGACATTTTCATTGATAAATAGCAGTAAATTGGTCAAAGTTTGGCCTTTCATCTCGGCGAAAAAATGCGTAATATACGCGCCCTTGCGGACACAGTATGGTCATTCTTTGTCTATGCGCATTGGAAACCACCAGTTAACAAATTGCCTGATTGCGGCCCCGATGGCCGGTATCACAGATCGTCCATTCAGAGCCTTATGTCATGCAATGGGTGCTGGGATGGCTGTATCCGAAATGCTCTCCTCAAATCCAGAGGTATGGCGAACGGATAAGTCACGTCTGCGTATGGTACATAGTGATGAACCAGGGATCCGTTCCGTGCAGATCGCCGGATGTGATCCTGATGATATGGCTGCTGCGGCGCGCATTAATGTGGCCAGCGGTGCGCAGATCATCGACATCAATATGGGATGCCCGGCCAAGAAAGTGAACCGGAAGCTTGCAGGGTCTGCGTTGTTGCAGTACCCGGATCTGGTTAAGCAGATCCTCCACGCAGTGGTTAATGCGGTGGATGTGCCGGTAACACTTAAGATTCGTACCGGCTGGGCACCAGAACACCGTAACTGTGTAGAGATTGCCCAACTGGCCGAAGACTGTGGTATACAGGCCCTGACGATTCATGGCCGAACCCGTGCTTGCCTGTTTAACGGCGACGCGGAGTACAACAGCATTCGGGCAGTTAAGCAGAGTGTCGCCATTCCGATTATCGCGAATGGTGATATTACTGACCCGCATAAAGCCAGAGCAGTGCTTGACTACACTGGGGCTGATGCCCTGATGATAGGCCGTGCTGCTCAGGGGAGACCCTGGATCTTCCGGGAAATCCAGCATTATCTGGACACTGGGGAGCTGCTGCCACCGATGCCACTTGGCGAAGTGAAGCGCTTGTTGATAGAGCATATTCGGGAATTGCACGGCTTTTATGGCCAAGGCAAGGGATTTCGGATTGCTCGTAAGCACGTCTCTTGGTATCTCCAGGAGCACGCCCCAAATGACCAGTTTCGGCGCACATTCAACGCCATAGAGGATGCCAGCGAACAGCTGGAGGCGTTGGAGGCATATTTCGAAAATCTTAGCGTAAAAAAGAGCTGACAGAACTATGTTCGAACAACGCGTAAATTCTGACGTACTGACCGTTTCAACCGTAAACTCACAGGATCAAGTGACCCAAAAGCCTCTGCGTGACTCGGTTAAGCAAGCACTGAAGAACTATTTTGCTCAACTGAATGGTCAGGATGTTAACGACCTGTATGAGCTGGTATTGGCTGAAGTTGAACAGCCACTGTTGGACATGGTGATGCAATACACCCGTGGCAACCAGACCCGTGCAGCCCTGATGATGGGTATTAACCGTGGTACGCTGCGTAAAAAATTGAAAAAATACGGCATGAACTGATACTAATCAGTTAACGTATTGATAAAAGGCACTTTTCCTCATTTGGTTAAGTGCCTTTTTCTTTATATTTCCGCGCACTACAGCAGGTTGCCCGCGTTTTCTACGGCCGAAAGCCCAGCCATCTCCCCTTTCTATCTCAATGCCGTGTGATACAATCCATTGCCTTGAGAACCCCTTCGCTGGCAAGTAACCGTCTTTCGTATGTAAAAACGTCGTAAATTCTACAAACTGGCTAAACCACCGCCATCTCTGGGTGTCTAAGCATTGTATCGCTATCGAGTCGCTTCTCTATGCGCTACAGGTTTCCGTCCCTAATCGCATAATGAGTTAATGATGAAGCGCCCGCAAAACTTCCAACGTGCTTTTCTGCATCCACGCTACTGGTTAACCTGGTTTGGCTTGGGTATGCTGTTTCTATTGGTTCAACTCCCCTACCCCTTGCTGCACAAGTTCGGTGTCTGGCTGGGAAGAACTTCAATGCGTTTCCTGAAACGCCGCGTCTCCATCACCCGCCGTAATCTTGAACTGTGCTTCCCGGATATGGACCCAGCACAGCGCGAGCGCCAGGTGGTGGGCAATTTCGAATCTCTCGGCATGGGCCTGCTGGAAACCGGCATGGCCTGGTTCTGGCCCGACCAACGCGTAAAGCGCTGGTTTAACGTTTCCGGTCTCGAGCATCTGAAAACAGCTCAGCAGAATGGGCGCGGCGTATTGGTGATTGGCGTGCATTTTATGTCGCTGGAGCTCGGTGGGCGGGCCATGGGCCTGTGCCAACCGATGATGGCGATGTATCGCCCGCACAACAATAAAGCGATGGAATGGGCGCAGACCAAAGGCCGTATGCGATCCAACAAGGCAATGCTGGACCGCAAAGATCTGCGTGGCATGGTGCAAGCGCTGAAGCGCGGCGAAGCAGTCTGGTTTGCACCAGATCAGGATTACGGCCCGCGTGGCAGCGTATTTGCCCCGCTGTTTGCTGTCGATCAGGCTGCCACTACCAGCGGTACCTTTATGCTGGCCCGCCTGGCCAAGCCAGCCCTGCTGCCAGTAGTATTGATTCGCCGCCCTAACGGCTGTGGTTACGATCTGCTGATCCAACCCGCGTTGGAAGACTATCCCATCAATGATGAGATCGCCGCCGCAGCCTATATGAACAAAGTAGTGGAACAAGAAATCATGCGTGCGCCAGAACAATATCTGTGGCTGCACCGCCGTTTCAAAACTCGCCCGGCGGGTTCACCCTCACTGTATTGAATATCTCATTCTGGGGCGTTATATGCGTGTAGCGCCCGCTCTTTTGTGCTCTTCACAAAAAATCCGCTGAACGGACGTTAACTTTGCTGTAACCTCCTTTTTTTACCCGCACAGGAAAAGGAAATGCTAAAAACACAGGTTCGTCTTGCTCTGGTCGGTGATTACAACCCTAACGCCATTGCTCACCAGGCTATCCCCATCGCTCTGCAACTCACGGCTTCACATCTCGATATCGATATTCAGTTCCAGTGGCTTCCCACAGCAACCCTTACCGCAACCTCGGTATTACAGGGTTATGATGCGATCTGGGTCGTTCCTGGTGGCCCCTATCACTATGATGATGGCGCTTTTATGGCCATCCGCTATGCGCGGGAGCAGGATGTCCCGTTTCTAGGCTCTTGCGCGGGTTTTCAATATGCGATCGTGGAATATGCACGTAACGTGATGGGTTGGCACGATGCCGGGCATGCGGAAACCGGCCACGCTGGCCGCCTGGTGATCACACCGTTGAGTTGTTCATTGGTTGAGAAAACCGGCACCATTCTGTTCCAACCAGAAACGCTGATCGCCCGGGCCTATGGCAATCTGGAAACGCACGAAGGCTACCGCTGCAACTTTGGCGTGAACCCTGAATGTGTTGCGGATTTGGCACAGCATCCGCTGATGATCAGCGGCCACGACATCGCTGGAGATGTGCGTTCGATCGAGCTGCCAGGGCACCGTTTCTATGCCGCTACGCTGTTTCAATCGGAACGTGCTGCGCTACGTGGTGAACTTTCACCGCTGGTGGTAGCCCTGATTCAGGCCGCCCGCTGAGTTTTCAGGGGGTTAAACGGCCCCCTACGACTCCATTCAGGGAATTCATCTCTAAATCGCCTGCTATAATTTGGCTAATACACCTAAAAATACGCTGGATGACTCTTCCTTAGGCTGTTACATATCAACGGGAGAAACAGCGTGATATAAGCCTTCCCACTATTATGTCTGATGGAAAATATATGCAGTGGAAATCCCTCCAGAATATGACTCCCGGTTTGATGAATCTGCTGGCTTACGAACGTAGTTGGCTGAAACCTGATATACGTGCTGGCCTCTCCGTCGCGGCGGTTGCGTTGCCGGTGGCGATTGCCTACGCCGAATTGGCCGGTGTGAGCGCAATCGTTGGACTTTATTCCTGCATTTTGCCGATGATCGCCTACGCAATCTTTGGCTCATCGCGCCAACTGATTGTCGGCCCAGATGCGGCAACCTGTGCGGTTATTGCCGCAGTAGTCACGCCGCTGGCCGCGGGCAAAACCGAACTCCACTGGCAACTCACCATTGTGATGACCCTGATGATGGGAACCTGGTGCCTGATTGCCAGCCGTTTCAGGCTGGGAGCGATTGCCGACCTGTTGTCTCGCCCGATCTTGAACGGGCTACTGAACGGCGTTGCACTGACGATTATCGTCAATCAGATCAGCAAGGTGTTTGGCTTTCCATCGCCCTCCAGTGAACTGATTGAGCGCATCGTCGCCCTACCAGAAAACTTACTCAACAGTCACTGGCCCACCGTAGGTATCTCGCTGCTGACGCTGTTGATCCTGTTTGGCGTACGCTATGCCCGGCCGAATTGGCCAGCCCCGTTGTTTGCCGTGGTGCTGACGACGGCTTTGACCTGGGCGGCGAATTTGCCGCGTTTTGGCATCGAAACGGTGTCAGGCTATACCGGCGGCGGCTTACCCATGGTGTCATGGCCCGATTTTAAACCTGGATTGCTGCGCGATCTGGTGATCCCAGCGTTAAACCTGGCGGTTGTCAGCTTTGTCAGTATGATGCTCACCACGCGCAGCTTTGCGGCAAAAAACGGCTATGAGGTTGATGCCGACAGTGAGTTTCGTGCACTGGGGTTGGTGAATATCGTCTCAGGGCTTTCGCAGGGGTTTGCTATCAGCGGTGCCAATTCCCGTACCGCCGTTAACGATGCCAACGGGGGTAAGAGCCAGCTGGTTTCAGTGATTGCCGCATTGGCGATTGCTCTGGTGGTGCTGTTTTTTAGCGAACCTCTGCAATTTATTCCTATCCCTGTGCTGGGCGTAGTGCTGATCTATGCCTCCTGGTCGTTACTGGACATGCGCAGCATTTTCCGGCTGCGTAAGCGCAATCGTTCCGCGTTCAATCTGGCATTGTTTACTTTTCTGAGCGTGCTGCTGGTAGGGATCATTCCCGGTATAGGGCTCGCGGTTCTGCTGGGTCTGTTGCAGTTTCTACAAACGGTGTTCCGGCCTACCGAACAGTTACTCGGGGTGAATGATGGCGGAATGATCCATTCGATCGGTAACGATGACAAAATCAAGCCAGTTGACGGGGTTATTATGTACCGCTTCAATTCGCCATTGACCTATTTTAACGTGGCCTATTTTAAACGGCGGGTCACCAATCTGGTGGATAGCAGGCCTTCCCCACCGCGCTGGGTGGTGATTGACGCAGTGGCCAGCTTTACCCATGCGGATATCAGCGTGCTCGCCGCGATCAACGAATTGCAGCGGGAGCTTAAACTGCGCGGCATCAGTCTGGTGCTCGCTGGCCGGCGTACCGAGTTGACGCGCTGGTTCCGCCTGCATCGCTCCAACAGTAATGAACACGAGCTGATTCTGGTTCCCGACCTGTATCTGGCATTAAAGCTGATTCAAAGTAAGGAGCTCAAGGCTGAGGGGATGCGAGACGCAGAAGCCCTGCTGAAAGGTAGCTAAGAGAGAAATACATCAAGGGCCGCATAGTGGCCCTTGATGCCGTATTCCTTAACCCTCTCGCTCCACCAGCAAAGCCTCTAGCAAGTCGAGATCGTGCAACAACTTTTGCAGCGTCTCATTACTGATTTTCTGCGTGGCTCGCAGGTGGTAAAGTTCCCCCCGCTCGGCGCGCAATGCGGTCAGGCGGAAACGCCGTTCCAGGTTTTCCAGCGCCAGCGCATTCTCAATATCATCTTTGTTGGTAATACGCTGCCGCAGCGTGCCAATCACGCGTGAACTGATCTCTTTCAGGATTTGCGGATCGAGATTTTCCTCGCTGTCCGCAGCCAGGCGCTCCTCCATCTTGTTAATACTTTCGATCGCCACTTCCGCCACTATCGCCACCGCCATGCGCTCTTCGCTTTTACTGACGTTCTTATCAACTACCTGGACACCACGCAGCAACCATGGCAAGGCCAGCACACCGACAATCAACGACAACAAAATAACCCCGGTCGCAATAAATACCAGTTGATAACGCGCCGGGAAAGCACTGCCGTCGCTGAGCAACAGCGGGATCGAAAGCACACCCGCCAGCGTGATCGCTCCACGCACCCCGGCAAATGACGCCACCCAGAGTTCACGTGTGCTGTAATCACCAAATTGCAACGGACGTTTTTTCATAAAGCGTTTGCTGGCGTTTTTCATCAACCACAGCCAGGTAAAACGCAGCACCAGCAAGGCAGCGTAGATAATTGCCACGTCGGTGAACAGATACCAGGTTTCAATCGTCGGGTCTAATTCAGCCTGTAGAATAGAGGTTTCCAAAATACCCGGCAGTTGCAGCCCCAACATGATGAACACCATGCCGTTAAACACAAATTCCAGCATCGCCCAAACGCTGTTGGCGCGCAGGCGCATCGCCAGCGGCGCATTGCGGATCACGCCTGATTGGCTGATGGTCATCCCGGCGGCTACCGCCGCCAGAATGCCTGAAACACCGAGATGTTCAGCGACCAGATAAGAGGCAAAGGGCAATAACAGCAAAAGGACGATCTGCGTTGCAGGATCATCGCCACTCCAGTTGCTCATCACCCGCAGAGATTTACTGTAAACCCAGGTCACTGCCACACCCGCCAGCAAGCCGCCGATCGCCACCTTCAAAAACTCCATCGTGGCACCGCCAACGGTAAACACCATGGTACCCATCGCGACAGCAATGGCAAACTTCAAGGAAACCAGACCAGAAGCGTCGTTCATCAACGCTTCACCTTCCAGCACCCCCATGATCGACTTAGGTATCCGCCCCTTACCGACAATCCCTCCCAACGCCACAGCATCGGTCGGCGACAGCACTGCCGCCAAGGCAAATGCGGCCACCAGAGGAATATCCGGCACCATCAGGTAAATAAGATAGCCCACCCCAACCACGGTAAGCAGTACCAGAACCAGCGCCAACCCCAGGATCTCACGCCCGTGGTGCAAAAACTCACTCATCGGGGTTTTCCAGCCATCAGCAAACAGCAATGGCGGAATAAACAGCACTAAAAACAGTTCAGGATCAAAATCAACATGCAACCCAAAATGCGGCCAGGCCAATAAGGCTCCAATGGCTATTTGCATTAGCGGTAGCGGCACCTGAAAAGGCAGCATGCGTGTCACTACACCAGAAAGGGAAACCACCAGGATCAAAATGAGGATTGTAAAAAAGATTTCCATGCTTTCCTTAGACTTTATGGTTCAGAAAAACCAGGCTCATTGGCCAAAGTATGCCAAATAGCGGATCACTTTTTTTGTACGATTAAAGCGGATTATGTGCAGAAAGAAAAATATTTACCTGAAGGAGAAACGCTCTCCCTAAAGAGAGAGCGTCTGCGACACGTCAGATAGCCCAGCCACCGGCATAGAACACCACCAAAGCGACCGCGATCAATACCGTTCCCAGGTTCAGTTTGCGCCACTCACCGGAGCAGATACGGCCAATCACCAACGAGCTGAAACCCAGCATGATACCGGTCACGATGTTACAGGTCAGCACGATAAACACCGCGCACAGCAAACCGGCCATGGCATCCACGAAATCGTTAAAATCCAGCTTGGTAACATTGCTGAGCATCAGTAACCCAACATACATCAGCGCAGGTGCCGTGGCATAAACCGGCACCAGATAAGATAACGGAGACAGGAACAGCAGCAGCAGGAACAAAATCCCTACCACAGATGCTGTCAGACCCGTTTTGCCCCCTGCCGCCGTACCCGCCGCAGATTCGATATATACCGCCGCAGGCGCTGCCCCAACCAACCCGGAGAAGATGCTGCTCAGGGAGTCTGACGTCAGAGCCTTGCCACCATTGATGATCTGGCCGTCTTTATCCAGCAGGTTTGCCTGCCCAGCCACGGCTCGGATAGTGCCGGTGGCGTCAAACACTGCGGTCATCACCAATGCCAGCACGCTCGGTAATACAACAGGTTGCAAAGCTCCCATAATATCCAGGCTAAAGATCAGTGACTTACCATCATCACCCGCCAGGCTAGGCATGGCGAACAGCCCCTGATATTTCACCGCTGGATCAAAAATCAGGCCGATAATGGAAATGATGATAATCACCAGCAAAATCCCACCCGGCACGCGCAATTTTTCCAAGCCGAAGATCACCGCCAGCCCCAGCAACGTCATCACCACCGGGAAAGAAGTAAACGCCCCTAACGCGACCGGCAGGCCATCCAGCGGATTCTTCACGACCAGGCCAACACCGTTGGCTGCAATCAGCAACAGGAATAAACCGATGCCAATCCCTGTACCATGTGCAACACCCATCGGTAAGTTACGCAAGATCCAGGTGCGAATGCCGGTCACCGAAATAATCGTGAACAGTATCCCCATCAGGAATACCGCGCCCAATGCAACAGGAATGCTGATTTGTTGGCCCAGCACCAAACTAAAAGCGGTAAAAGCCGTCAGGGAGATCGCACAACCTATCGCCATCGGCAGGTTAGCCCATAATCCCATCAGCAAAGAACCCAGGCCCGCGACCAGGCAAGTCGCAACAAACACCGCCGTTGGCGGGAAACCTGCTTTGCCCAGCATGCTGGGCACCACAATCACCGAATACACCATCGCCAGAAACGTGGTAAACCCGGCAACCACTTCCTGGCGCACATTGGTGCCGCGTGCAGAAAGTTTAAAATACGCATCAAGCCCGCCTTTAGGTTTCACGGCGTTGTTCGCTTGAGAATTCGACATGTTGCTATCCCCTGTGTCTCATTACCAACCCCAATAAAGAGGCTTGTTATTCCACTCATGCATGGTCATTACGAAACCGTTTCCACCACGTTTGCTTCCATATCCTTCCTAAACGCCACAAGAAAACGCCATATAAAAAGGCAAACGTTTAACTCTCATTGCATGAAGCGGGTGATGTATGGTGGTTTTACCCAACAGATTTCAAGCAAAACCCACAACACCATGGCTTGAAATATGACGGGTATATTAAGGCAAACGATTATCTAGCCTTCCATACGGTCCGATCAACTAAAGATCGCGACAATTTATATGAAAGGGCATCAGGATCAAGCATTGTCGAAAATGCGAAGTATGTCACATTAATAATTGTATAAAATTCCGCCTGTCATCCAGAGCAAGGAAGGCAGCAGAAATAGCTCATACTCTCAGCTAAGCATGTTGAATGGCTCGCCCAGCACCCACTCTGGATGTGCCACTAACCTACAATCTGATGCGCTGAAAACATCCCACACAACGAAGTGACACGATAGCATCTCAGCAGAAATCAGCGGCAAATCTGCCTTGCGGTAAATTGCAGCAAAAAACTGGAAGTCACGTCTAGGATAATAAAATGCGAACAGCCAACACGCTGTTCAGATACCTTATTAGATATCTCAACAGCAAAATGCAGACATGCATAAAGCAACCAAATAATTTTTGCCTATTTATCTGTCAGTAAAAACAAAAACCCCCGTAATAACGGGGGCTTATGATTTATTCTTGACTAAATAATCACAGGTAAACGTCAAAAAGGAATATCGTCGTCAAAATCCATCGGGGGTTCATTGCTGGGCGCTGGCGCACTGTTTTGTGCAGGCCTGGTCGAAGCCTGTTGGCCACCGCTGAACTGGTTGCCGCCCTGTGGCTGCTGAGGTTGCCCCCAACCCCCCTGCTGGCCGCCGGCTGGTTGCCCCCCACTGGCAGGAGCACCACCGCCTTGGCGGCCACCCAACATCTGCATGGTGCCACCCACGTTAACCACGATTTCGGTGGTATATTTTTCTACGCCAGCCTGATCGGTCCACTTACGGGTCTGCAAAGAGCCTTCGATGTAAACCTGAGAACCTTTACGCAGGTATTCACCCGCCACCTCTGCCAGCTTGCCGAACAACACCACGCGATGCCATTCCGTTTTTTCTTTCTGCTCGCCAGTCACTTTGTCACGCCAGCTTTCAGAGGTCGCCAGGGTAATGTTGGCAACTGCGCCACCATTAGGCATATAACGGACCTCAGGGTCTTGGCCCAGATTCCCGACCAGAATTACTTTGTTTACGCCTCTGCTGGCCATGTTAGATCTCCTGATGAATCATTAAGTGGATATCCCCTGATTACTTGCAGCCCTAGCGTTTGTTGGCTGTAACTCCAAGTACATCGGGTTAATAAGAACCACATTTCGCAGTTTAAACCACAAATTGTAGCATGCTACCTGCTTAGATTATACCTGCGAAGCACCTTCCAAAATTGTCTCCGCACTCAACTCTGTTACATACATATACTGGATATTCATTCAGGTTATTTTGTGTCATAATTATGCGTTTCGTACTGGCTACGCCAGTTTTTTGTGAGATAAATCACAAAAAGACCACCAAAGAAACGCAGACAGCACGGTGTATCATCATGACGGGAAGTGTAAATGGACAATATTGAAGTTCGTGGTGCTCGAACCCATAATCTCAAAAATATCAACCTGATTATCCCGCGTGACAAGCTGATTGTCGTCACTGGTTTGTCGGGCTCCGGCAAATCTTCACTGGCCTTTGATACGCTGTATGCTGAAGGGCAGCGGCGCTATGTTGAATCGCTTTCTGCCTACGCACGCCAGTTCCTTTCACTGATGGAAAAACCAGACGTTGACCATATTGAAGGTTTGTCACCGGCCATTTCCATTGAGCAGAAATCCACCTCACATAACCCGCGTTCTACCGTCGGCACCATTACCGAGATCCACGATTATCTGCGCCTGCTGTTTGCCCGCGTCGGCGAACCGCGTTGCCCTGATCATCATGTTCCATTGGCGGCCCAGACGGTCAGCCAGATGGTGGATAACGTGCTCAATCAGCCAGAAGGCAAACGTCTGATGCTGCTGGCTCCGGTGGTGAAAGATCGTAAGGGCGAGCACACCAAGACGCTGGAGAACCTGGCAACCCAGGGATATATCCGGGCGCGTATCGACGGCGAAGTGTGCGATCTTTCCGATCCTCCGAAACTGGAACTGCAAAAGAAGCACACCATTGAAGTGGTAGTGGATCGCTTCAAGGTGCGTGACGATCTGGCACAGCGCTTGGCCGAGTCGTTTGAAACCGCGCTGGAGCTTTCCGGTGGCACGGCGGTAGTTGCCGATATGGACGATACGAAAGCAGAAGAGTTGCTGTTTTCTGCCAATTTTGCCTGCCCGGTCTGCGGCTATAGCATGAGTGAATTGGAACCGCGCCTGTTCTCATTCAACAATCCGGCGGGTGCCTGCCCAACCTGCGACGGGCTGGGCGTACAGCAGTTCTTCGATCCAGAACGTGTGGTGCAAAATCCCGAACTTTCGCTGGCGGGCGGCGCTATCCGTGGCTGGGATCGCCGTAATTTCTATTACTTCCAGATGCTGCGCTCGCTGGCAGAACATTATCAATTCGATGTGGAAGTGCCGTTTAACAGCCTGAGTGCTAACGTGCAGAAAGCGGTACTCAGTGGCTCAGGCAAAGAGTCCATCGAATTCAAATACACCAACGATCGCGGTGACACCACCGTGCGCCGCCATCCGTTCGAAGGCGTTCTGCACAATATGGAACGCCGTTACAAAGAAACCGAATCCAGCGCAGTGCGCGAAGAACTGGCGAAATTTATCAGCAATCGCCCTTGCGCCTCATGCCACGGCACCCGTTTACGCGAAGAAGCCCGCAACGTGTTTGTAGAAGACACCACGTTGCCAGAGATTTCCGATCTCAGCATCGGTCATGCCATGACGTTCTTCCAGAATATGAAATTGAGCGGCCAACGCGCCAAGATTGCTGAAAAAGTCTTAAAAGAGATTGGCGATCGCCTGAAATTCCTGGTTAATGTCGGGCTGAACTATCTTTCGTTATCACGATCGGCAGAAACATTGTCCGGTGGTGAAGCGCAGCGTATCCGCCTGGCCAGCCAGATCGGTGCTGGTTTGGTCGGGGTAATGTATGTGCTGGATGAGCCCTCGATCGGCTTGCATCAGCGCGATAACGAACGTCTGCTGGAAACGCTGATCCACCTGCGTAACCTGGGCAACACGGTGATCGTGGTCGAACATGACGAAGATGCGATCCGCGCAGCTGATCATGTGATCGATATCGGCCCCGGTGCCGGTGTACATGGTGGGCAGATCGTGGCGGAAGGCACCGTTGACGATATCATGGCCCAGCCGGAATCCCTGACCGGCCAGTTCCTCAGCGGCAAGCGTGAAATTGCGATCCCGGCTGAACGCGTGCCCGCAGACCCGACCAAGGTTCTGAAACTGAGTGGCGCCCGCGGTAACAACCTGAAAGACGTGACGCTGACGCTGCCCGTTGGGTTGTTTACCTGCATTACCGGGGTTTCCGGCTCCGGTAAATCCACGCTAATCAACGATACTTTGTTCCCGATCGCCCAACGTCAGTTAAATGGTGCAACTATCGCTGAACCTGCACCTTACCGCGAAGTGGCGGGACTGGAGCATTTCGACAAGGTGATCGATATCGATCAGAGCCCGATTGGCCGGACGCCGCGCTCTAACCCTGCCACCTATACCGGCATCTTTACGCCAGTGCGTGAGCTGTTTGCCGGGGTGCCAGAATCACGCAGCCGTGGTTACACGCCCGGCCGTTTCAGCTTTAACGTCAAAGGTGGCCGCTGCGAAGCCTGCCAGGGTGATGGCGTGATCAAAGTGGAAATGCACTTTCTGCCGGATATCTATGTGCCTTGCGACCAATGCAAAGGCAAGCGTTATAACCGCGAAACGCTGGAAGTAAAATACAAAGGCAAGAACATCCACGAAGTGCTGGAGATGACGATTGAAGAAGCCCGCGATTTCTTTGATGCAGTGCCAGCCTTAGCGCGCAAGCTGCAAACGCTGATGGAAGTCGGGCTTTCCTATATTCGTTTAGGCCAGTCGGCCACCACCCTTTCCGGTGGCGAAGCGCAACGCGTGAAGCTGGCGCGTGAATTATCGAAACGCGGCACCGGCCAGACGTTGTACATCCTTGATGAGCCAACCACTGGGCTGCACTTTGCCGATATCCAACAGTTGCTGGCCGTGTTGCACCAGTTGCGCGATCAGGGCAACACCATCGTGGTGATTGAACACAACCTGGACGTGATCAAAACGGCGGATTGGATCGTCGATCTGGGGCCGGAAGGGGGCAGTGGCGGTGGCGAAATCCTGGTGGCAGGTACACCAGACACCGTAGCCAACTGCAAAGAATCGCATACCGCGCGCTTCTTGAAGCCCATACTGAATAAAAAGTAATGTGTTACCGCTCCTGTATCAAGCAGGAGCGGTTTTTCACTTTCAGATACCCAATTCCTGGCGCTTTTTCTTCGATAACCCAGCCACCACTAATTGATATGAAATATCAATCAACTGATAAAACTGTGAATCCGGCAAAGCACCATCCAGGTAAACACTGTTCCAATGCGCTTTATTTAAATAATAACCGGGGATAATTTCTGCATGCCGATCGCGCAGCTGTTCCGCGAGTTCTATCCCACATTTTAGCGAGATCACAGGCCGACCATAGGCTTCACCAATGAGTGCAAACATTTTTTCGGCAACTCTGACCCGATCAGCCTGCCAGTCACTCTGATAATCCTGTTCACTGCCCGGTTTCATCAGGCAGTAATCAAGCAGTTGCTGTTTATCCACGGTTATCTCCTCTCAGTCAATGCAACGCCTACAGCGCCAAACCTCACTCACTGCACGGCAGCAAACGCCTCAGCTACCTGACGAACGTTATGGTGGTTCAGCCCCGCCACACACATGCGGCCACTGTGGATCAGATAAACGCCGAATTCATCACGCAGGCGATCAACCTGTTCCGCACTGAAACCGGTATAGCTGAACATGCCGCGCTGCTCCAGCAGGTAGCTAAAGTTACGCTGCGGCACGGCGTTTTTCAGCGTCTCCACCAACACTTGGCGCATCTCAAGGATACGGGTGCGCATGGTTTCCACTTCTGCCAGCCACTGCGCTTTCAGTTGCGCATCATTCAATACTTTGGCTACCACCTGCGCACCAAAGTTTGGCGGGCTGGAGTAGTTACGCCGCACGGTGGCTTTCAATTGGCCCAATACACGTTCGGCAGCTTCACTGCTTTCGCACACCACGGAAAGCCCACCAACGCGCTCACCGTACAGCGAGAAAATTTTTGAAAACGAGTTGCTCACCAAACACGGCAAGCCCGCCGCCGCAATGGCGCGAATGGCGTAAGCATCCTGTTCCATGCCGCCACCAAAACCCTGATAGGCAATATCCAGAAACGGGATCAATTCACGTTCGGCGATCGCGGCCACCACCTGATCCCACTGTTCTGCGGTGAGATCGGAACCGGTCGGGTTGTGGCAGCAAGGGTGTAGCAGCGCGATGCTCTTGGCTGGCAGCGCTTTCAAGGCACTCAGCATCGCGTTAAATTTCACCCCCAGATTCTCACCGTCAAAGTACGGGTAGGTATGCACCTTGAAACCGGCACCGCCAAAAATGGCAACGTGGTTTTCCCAGGTCGGATCGCTCACCCATACCTCAGAATCCGGAAAATAGCGTTTCAAGAAATCAGCACCTACTTTCAGCGCGCCAGAGCCACCCACGGTTTGAATAGTGGCAATCCGCCCCTGCTGCAACATCGGATGATCGGCACCAAACAGCAATTGCTGGATCGCGCTGCGATAGGGTTGCAGGCCTTCCATCGGCAGATAAACCGAAGCGCCTTGTGCAACACTGTTAAGCTGTGCCTCTGCGGCGGCCACTGCCTGCATCTGTGGGATGATGCCTTGCTCGTTATAGTAAAGACCGATACTCAGGTTTACTTTGTGCGGCCGAGGATCTTTTTTGAATTTTTCCATCAGCGACAGAATCGGGTCACCGGCATAAGCATCAACATTCTGGAACACGAGTTGGTTCTCCTGGTTTTAGTAGTTTGAGGCACAATCTAGGCTCTGCTCCTAATATATACTCTTCGTCTGGCAAACAGCAGTATTGTGCTTTAAGAACGGCGACATTCGCTTTATTTTACCAACGGTAATAAGCCGTTCTCTTTGATACGGTTAAGCACTACCGCCGTTTTGATATGCGCGACACTGCTATGCCGTGAAAGCGTTTGGCTGATGAAGTCACTGAGCGCAGGCAAATCGGCCACCGCGACTTTCAGCAGGTAGTCAGCATCGCCGGTGGTTTTGTAAGCGTCAAGAATAGCGTCCACCTTTTCCAGCATCTGATGAAAGCTGTCGATCTGCTCTTGCGTATGGGTGACCAGGCTGACTTCAATCAGGCTCACCAAGCCAAGCCCGATCGCCTCCGGTGCCAACCGTGCATGATACCCTTTAATCAGTTGGGCCTGTTCCAAGCTGATACGGCGGCGCGAACATTGAGAGGCTGAAAGCCCGACCAGTTCGCTCAATTCCTGATTCGTCAGGCGACCATTAGCCTGTAACAATGTCAGAATTTTCATATCAAAATCGTCAATGTTGTACATAACCACCTGTAAACTGTGTTAAGAAATGTTGACGCTACAGCCTATCAGTTTTTTTAGCCTTGAAACCACTACCGCTCTCAGGTTGCGGGATATGCAGTAGCAAAGCTGCAATCTTCCCTCATCAATGGCATAAAAAATGGGAAAAACACGCAAACAAACCACAATAAACGGCTAAGTAGCGCAGAAAACCATTAATATATAAAAGGATGTTTTCATGAAAAAAATATTGCCTCTCGCTTTGCTGGTGGCTGGAAGCGCCAGTGCTCAATCACATCTGGATAAAGTGCTACAGCAAAAAACGCTCGAAGTCTGTACCACCGGCGACTACAAGCCTTACACCTTCCAAAAAGAGGACGGTAGTTACGAAGGCATTGATATCGATATGGCGGAATCGCTGGCCAAAAGCCTGGATGCCAAAGTGAAATGGGTGAAAACCAGTTGGAAAACCCTGCTACCGGATTTTGTTTCTGGGAAATGTGACATCGCTATGGGTGGCATCTCGGTAACGTTGCCGCGCCAAAGGCAAGTATTTTTCGCTGAACGGCTGGATACCGATGGCAAGATCCCACTGGTACGCTGTAGCGACATCAAGAAATATCGCACGATTGAGCAGATCAACAAGGCTTCGGTACGGGTGATTGAGCCCGCTGGCGGCACCAACGAAGCCTTTGTTCGTGCCTATTTGCCAAAGGTTAATCTGACGTTATCGCACGATAATATGGGGATTTTCCAACAGTTGGTGGATCGCAAGGCAGACGTGATGATTACCGATGCCTCAGAAGCGTTGTATCAGCAGAAACGCTACCCGAAACTCTGTGCGATAAACCCGGATAAACCCATGCAATATGGCGAAAAGGCTTATATGCTGCCGCGTGATGATATGAGTTGGAAACTGTATGTGGATCAGTGGCTGCATTTGAGTAAAGCTACCGGGGAATACCAGAAGATTATCGCTCAGTGGCTGGCGGTGAAGAAGTAATTGAGGATGAGTGTTTTCTCCCCTCAATTTATCAGCAGGGGAGAAACACCGATTACTCGCCGATATATTCCATCTCTACCCGCTGAGTGAGCTTGGTAATCAACTCATAAGCGCTGATGCCACTACAGGCCGCAACCCGCTCAACCGGCAGTTCGTTGCCCCACAGCACCACTTCATCGCCCACTTTATCAGTCGCATTTGGCCCTAGATCGACTGAAATCATATCCATGGAAACACGGCCAACAATTGGCACTTCGCGGCCATTCACCCATATCGGCGTGCCAGAGGGCGCACTGCGCGGATAGCCATCACCATAACCCATGGCTACCACGCCCAAGCGGGTATCGCGCTCGCTCACCCAGATTCCACCGTAACCCACCGGTTCACCAGCCTTATGCTCGCGTACCGCAATCAGGCTGGATTTCAGCGTCATCGCCGGTTGCAGACCAAAGTAGCCGGCACGCGGATTATCCATTGGCGAAACGCCGTACAGAATAATTCCTGGTCGTACCCAATCACGATGCGCTTGCGGCCACAGCAAGATCCCACCAGATGCCGCGATCGATTTCTGGCCCGGTTTATCATCGGCAAAGCGTTCGAAACAACGGATTTGCTTTGATGTCACATCCACCTGCGGTTCATCCGCACGGCTGAAGTGACTCATGATATTGACTGGCTGCACCACATTGCGGCAGGCACTCAGGCGTTGATAAAACGCCTCTGCCTGCTCAGGGCGCACCCCCAGGCGATGCATTCCGGTATCCAGCTTCATCCACACCCGCACCGGGTGCGCCAGTTCAACCTGCTCCAACGCTTCAAGCTGTTCAAGGCTATGTACGGCAGTTTCAATGTTATTTACCACCAGCGTCGGTAAATCTTCCGCACAGAAGAAGCCTTCCAACAGCAGAATCGGTTTGACGATCCCACCTGAACGCAATTTCACGGCCTCACCGATACGGGCTACGCCGTAGCAATCAGCATCTTGCAGGGCATGAGCCGTTTCCAACAGGCCATGTCCATAAGCGTTCGCTTTCACCACGGCAATCAGGCGGCTTTGCGGGGCCAAACGGCGCACCTGTTGCAGATTATGTCGCAGAGCCCGGCGATCAATAACAGCGGTTGCCGCTTTCATTTCCATTCCTTAGCTGATTATTCGTCATCATATTGCGGCCCGGCGTAGTTATCAAAACGCGACCATTGGCCGTTAAAGGTCAGGCGCACTGTACCGATCGGGCCATTACGCTGCTTGCCCAGAATAATTTCAGCTACTCCTTTCAGATCGCTGTTTTCGTGATAAACCTCATCACGGTAGATAAACATGATCAGATCCGCATCCTGTTCGATAGAGCCGGATTCACGCAAATCAGAGTTAACCGGGCGTTTATCAGCACGCTGTTCCAGGCTGCGGTTCAACTGCGACAGCGCCACCACCGGCACCTGCAACTCTTTCGCCAACGCTTTCAGCGAGCGGGAGATTTCGGCAATTTCCAACGTGCGGTTGTCGGACAATGCTGGTACACGCATCAGTTGCAGGTAGTCGATCATGATCAGGCTCAGCCCATCATGCTCGCGAAAGACACGGCGCGCGCGGGAGCGCACTTCGGTAGGCGTCAGGCCCGAGGAGTCGTCAATATACATATTGCGCTTCTCCAGCAGAATCCCCATGGTGCTGGAAATGCGTGCCCAATCTTCGTCGTCAAGCTGGCCGGTACGAATGCGGGTTTGATCCACGCGCGACAGCGAAGCCAGCATACGCATCATGATCTGGTTGCCGGGCATTTCGAGGCTGAAAATCAGCACCGGTTTATCCTGCATCATCGCGGCGTTTTCACACAGGTTCATCGCAAAGGTGGTTTTCCCCATTGATGGACGAGCGGCGACAATGATCAGATCCGATTTTTGCAGGCCAGCCGTTTTCTTGTCTAAATCACCATAACCGGTAGAAACCCCGGTCACACCATCATGCGGGCGCTGATAGAGTTGCTCAATGCGGGCAACGGTATCTTCCAGAATACGTTCAATGCCTTTTGGGCCTTCATCTTTGCTGGCCCGGTTTTCCGCAATCTGGAAGACGCGAGACTCAGCCAGATCAAGCAGATCTTCACTGCTGCGCCCTTGTGGATCGTAACCCGCGTCGGCGATTTCATTAGCAACGGAGATCATCTCACGCACTACCGCACGTTCACGCACGATATCGGCATACGCCGCGATATTGGCCGCACTGGGGGTATTTTTTGACAGCTCAGCCAGATAAGCAAAACCACCGACCGACTCCAGTTCACCTTTCTGTTCCAGAGATTCGGACAGGGTAATCAGGTCGATAGGCCGATTCATTTCCAGCAAACGCTGCATTTCGGTAAATATCATCCGGTGCGGGCGGCTGAAGAAGTCGTTGGCAACCACACGTTCCGACACGTTATCCCAACGTTCGTTATCCAGCATCAAACCGCCCAACACGGACTGTTCCGCCTCCAACGAATGCGGTGGCATCTTCAGCCCTTCCATTTGGCGGTCTCTGGGCTCGTTCGCGTTTGTTTTGTTGGTTGGTTTTTTTCCTGCCATGAAGCGTATTCTTTATCCGGTGGCGAATGGAAGTTCCTGACGCGAGAGTATACGTGATTTTTATCCGTGATTCCTGTGCCATCACCATGGCAAAAAAGGATTAATCACTGTGGTATAGGCTGGATAGCCAATACCGGAAAGCGTAGGGTGGAACCAGATCTTCTCACCCTGATATAAACGAGGTCATCACATGGCAAAACGTATTCAATTTTCCGCTACCGGCGGCCCGGAAGTATTGCAGTATGTTGATTTTACCCCTGTCGAGCCGGCAGTGGACGAGGTTCAGGTTGAAAACAAGGCTATAGGTATCAATTTTATCGATACTTACGTGCGCAGCGGTTTGTATGCACCTGCAACATTTCCGAGCGGCCTGGGCACCGAAGCGGCTGGCATAGTACGCAAAGTGGGAGCAGGCGTCAGTGCGGTGAAACCGGGCGATCGCGTGGTTTACGCCCAATCAGCGTTGGGAGCCTACAGTGAGATCCACAATGTCCCGTTGGAAAAGCTGGCGATCCTGCCGGATAACCTGAGCTTTGAACAGGGAGCCGCCTCTTTCCTCAAAGGCCTGACCGTACATTATCTGCTGCGCCAGACCTATGAGATCAAACCCGGTGAAATCTTCCTGTTCCATGCCGCCGCCGGTGGCGTTGGGCTGATCGCCTGCCAGTGGGCGAAAGCCTTGGGTGCCAAACTGATCGGCAGCGTTGGTTCTGACGAAAAAGCGGAGCTGGCCAAGCGCGCCGGAGCCTGGGCAACCATCAACTACCACAAGGAGGACATCGCCCAACGCGTAGCGGAACTGACCAACGGCGAAAAAGTCAGCGTGGTATATGATTCAGTGGGTAAAAGCACCTGGCAGGACTCCCTGAACAGCCTGAAACGCCGTGGTTTAATGGTCAGTTTCGGCAATGCTTCCGGCCCGGTTATCGGGGTCGATCTGGCACTGCTGAACCAGAAAGGTTCTCTGTATGTCACTCGTCCTTCGCTCTACGGCTACATCACCAATCGCCAAGAATTGCAATCCGCCAGTAACGAATTGTTCTCATTACTCGGCAGTGGTGCGATCAAGATCGAAGTAAAAGAGGAGCAGAAATTTGCTCTAGCTGATGCGCAAAAGGCCCATCAGGTACTGGAAAGCCGCAAAACCAGTGGTTCCAGCCTGCTGATTCCCGGGCTGTAAACCAACAGGAAAGGGGCTTCGTGAGAGCCCCTTTCTGTGCCGTATCTATTAATAGCGGCGTATCTGCGGTTTTTGCATTGAACGGTATAGCCACACGCCGATCACCGCCAAAATCAGCCAGGGCAGCAGTTTAATCACCATGGCAAACAATCCGCCCAACAGCATAAAAGCGGCTGCCACCAACAGCGCAGCGATCACCCCTAGCAAGGAAATACCGGTTACCAGTAACATCACCACAAAACCGATAATAAAGAAAAGTTCCAACATAGATTGTTCCTCGGCAAAACAAGGTGTCTATCACCGTCATACTTCGAGTGGCTAGTGGATTGGCTACGCCTTCTTGCTACTCAAGGTATTTAGGGTCTACGTTGTTCTTAACAAGAAATGTGCCAACTTGCTGGAATATTTAACTTATTGAAATACAATGAAAACAGTGCCAAAACTCACGATGCATTTGGTCAAAAAAACCAAACTTTAGTCAGATATTTTACCGATTATGCCAATTCGGTACGTGGCAAACGCACCAAATCCAACGCTTGCTCAACCACTCGAGCGTCTGCGCCCGGTTTATGGGCATTTTCGCTCAAATGACGGCGCCACTGGCGCGCACCTGGAACCCCTTGAAACAAACCAAGGATATGGCGGGTGATATGGCCAAGATACGTCCCGTTGGCCAATTCGCGTTCGATGTAGGGGTACAAGGATTCGATAATTTCCACACTGCTGCTTACATCAGCCTGAGTAGCGAAAATCTCGCTATCGACACGCGCCAGAATGCCCGGATTCTGATACGCCTCACGCCCCATCATCACGCCATCCAGATGCTGTAAGTGCTGTTGAGCTTCTTCCAGCGTTTTAACCCCACCGTTAATCGCGATAGTCAACTGCGGAAAATCACGTTTTAACTGATAGACGCGCGGATAATCCAACGGCGGCACTTCACGGTTCTCTTTCGGGCTCAGCCCGGAAAGCCAGGCTTTGCGTGCATGAATGGTAAACATATCGCACTCACCGCGCCCAGCAACCGTACCAATAAAATCACACAGAAAAGCATAGCTATCCTGATCGTCAATGCCGATGCGGGTTTTCACCGTTACCGGGATCGCCACCACATCACGCATTGCTTTGATGCAGTCGGCAACCAGTGCCGCCTGCCCCATCAGGCAGGCGCCAAACATCCCATTCTGCACCCGATCAGACGGGCAACCGACGTTAAGGTTGATCTCATCATACCCACGCTGTTCCGCCAGCTTGGCACAATGCGCCAATGCCGCCGGATCGCTACCGCCCAATTGCAGCGCCACCGGGTGTTCTTCTTCGCTATAGGCCAGATAATCGCCTTTGCCGTGGATGATCGCGCCAGTGGTCACCATCTCGGTGTACAGCAAGGTTTCCTTGGTCAGCAGGCGGTGAAAATAGCGGCAATGGCGATCTGTCCAATCGAGCATCGGCGCAATGGAGAAACGGTTGGCGGCGTATGTGGCGGAGTTACTGTCTGTCGTCATGCTGAATTACTGGCTACCTGAGATATCTGGGATTCAACAACCGGCAATCGATGCCAGTGTCGCAAACGGCTATTATAACGGCATTCAGTGATCTAAAGATAATGAATAAGCGGCTATCAGCAATTACCCTAAGCAGGGTATGGGTTAGTACGGCGTGATTCAGGGAAAATGGCGCAGCCCTCGGTGATTCCGCTGAAACATGTTAAAATCGGCTTTTTGGCGTACCGGGATATTAACGATGAACCCAACCAACCTGGAAAAGCTGCTCGCGCAGGCTGAACAACTCTGTCAGCAACGCAACGTGCGACTCACCCCACAACGGCTGGAAGTGTTACGCCTGATGGCTGAACAGCCCGGTGCCATCAGCGCTTACGATCTGCTCGATCTGCTGCGCGTCGCCGAACCTCAGGCCAAACCCCCCACGGTATACCGTGCACTGGATTTTCTGTTGGAGCAGGGCTTTATCCACCGTGTTGAGTCCGCCAACAGCTATGTGCTGTGCCATCATTTCGAACAACCGATGCACACCTCGGCCCTGTTTATCTGCGATCGCTGCGGATTGGTTACTGAACGCACGACGGAAGGCGTGGAAGAAACTCTGCAAAAATTGGCCAAAGAATCAGGATTCGTGTTGCGCCACAGCGTGGTTGAAGCTCATGGCCTGTGCTCTGCCTGTGTTGAAGTCGAAGCCTGTGAAAACAAGCATGACTGCGACCATGACCACAGTATTGTGATCAAGAAGAAATAAACAGAAGAACAGGGATAACCCTGCTCCAGCGAATTATTACAAGACAATGGTTCATCATTATCAGCCGTTGCTGCCAGGCAGAAACCAGGTTCCCCGCACGCGGTGGCGGTGCCAAATCCACCCCAGTGCCGCCCCCCGCAGAGCCAGAAATACCACCAGAGCCAACCATAAACCATGGTTCCCCAACACTGGCAGCGTGAATAACATCAGCCCATAACCCGCTGCGGCCACCGCCATGCTGTTACGCATTTCCGCTCCACGAGTCGCTCCGATAAACATCCCATCCAGCAAATAACACCAAACTCCCACCAACGGCAGCACCACTTGCCAAGGCAAATAATGGTTTGCCAGAACACGCAACTCCGGTAGCGAGGTTAACACCGCTACAATTTGTTGCCCGGCAAACATATAAATAGCGGCAAAACCGAGCGCAACCAGGCAGGCCTGTCGACAAGCCGCCCACCATACCTGGCGCAACAGACGATCATCCCGTGCACCATAGGCCTGGCCGGAATGCGCCTCAACCGCATAGGCAAAGCCATCCAGAGCATAAGCCGTAAACGTCAGCAGATTCATCAGTACTGCATTAACGGCTACCACTTCGCTACCCATCCGAGCACCCAGAATGGTCAACGAGGCAAAACACAGTTGAAGTAATAACGAACGCAGCATGATGTCACGGTTGAGCGCCAGTAAACGGCGCAAATTGCCCCGCCAGGCACCGCGTAACATTCCCAGCGAAATCCCGCGTATGTGCAACACCCGCCACGCCAACCACAGACCCAGCAGCAGCGTGCTGTATTCAGCTATCACCGTCGCTGCCGCTGCGCCTTGCACATTCCACCCCAACCCCATCACCAGCCAGATATCCAGTACAATATTCAGCAGATTACCAACAAGCAGCAAAATCACGGGGGCTCGCACATACTGCACGCCTAGCAACCAACCGAGCAGTACCATGTTGGCCAATGCCGCGGGTGCGCTCAGCCAGCGGATCTCCAGAAACAACCGCGCCTGCGCCAATACCTGTTGGTCCCCCCCCACTATCTGCAATGCCAGTGTGATCAACGGGGCCCGCAGTAGCACAATCGCCACCCCGGCTACCAACGCCAACAGCAACGGTTGTATAAAAGCCTTAGCCAGCCGTTGCGGCTCCTGAGCACCCAACGCCTGCGCCGCCAACCCGGTCGTACTCATGCGCAGAAATAACAACAGCATGAACAGAAAGCTGGTCACCATTGAACCCACGGCAACCCCACCAAGATAAACCGGGCTATCAAGATGGCCGATAACTGCGGTATCCACCAGGCCAAGCAAGGGAACGGTAATATTGGAAAAAATCATCGGTAACGCCAGGCGCCACAACGCTTTATCGGTGTTGCTGGTAAAAGCAGAAATCAGGCGCATGGTAAAATGTTCCCGTGGCAGCGTACTGATAGGGATTCGGGAAAGATATCGCCCCAGACTTGGAGCGATATAACTCTTACTTACTTGAAATTGCAACGGTGTGTATGATTCCCCACAACTCAATCACGCCACACCGAACTGTGCGACTATCTTGTTCCTACCACGTCCATTCACTGAGATACCCATCAGGAAGTATCACGCTTAGATCCAGTCACCGTTGCGGATCACACCAACGGCTAAGCCTTCAATCGTGAAGTTCTGCTCACGCAGATCAACCACTATCGGCTGAAACTCGCTGTTTTCTGGCAACAACTCAACCACATTGCCATGTTTTTTCAGGCGTTTAACCGTTACTTCATCTTCGATACGCGCCACTACCACCTGGCCGTTACGCACATCCTGAGTTTTATGCACCGCCAGCAGATCTCCATCAAGGATACCGATGTCACGCATCGACATCCCACTCACGCGCAGCAGGAAATCGGCGTTAGGTTTAAACAATGAAGGATCGACTTTGTAATGGCCTTCAATATGTTGCTGAGCCAGTAACGGTTCACCCGCGGCCACACGGCCAATCAAAGGCAGACCCTCTTCATCTTCCATCAGCAGACGAATACCGCGCGAAGCACCAGAAACAATTTCGATCACCCCTTTGCGGGCCAGAGCCTTCAGATGTTCTTCGGCAGCATTAGGCGAGCGGAACCCCAAGCGCATTGCGATCTCGGCACGTGTTGGCGGCATGCCCGTTTGTGCAATATGATCGCGTATCAGGTCGTAGACCTCTTGCTGTCTGGTCGTTAGTGCTTTCATTCCACCCCCTGTTTGTTTATACAGTCTTGCTGTGAGTATATACAGGCAAGCCTGGATTGGGAACCGAAGAATGAATAAAAATCAGGGATTAGCGAACCTGCTCGCAACATAGCCCTTTTTTCAACCAAATTGTTGCCACAGCACCGAACCCCAGACAAACAGTGCCAGAATAATGGTCAGTGATACCGCAGCCGATCCCATATCCTTTGCCCGGCCTGATAGTTCGTGGTAATCCGTTCCCACCCGATCAACAATGGCCTCAATGGCGCTGTTGAGAATTTCTACGATCATCACCAACAACACCGAACCGATCAATAAAATGCGCGCTATCGCCCCCACATCCAGCCAAATCGCCAGTATGATAGCCACAATGAGCGCCACCAGTTCCTGGCGAAATGCGGCTTCATTCCGCCATGCTGCGGTTAAACCTTTGTATGAATAGCCTACGGCTTTAATGATACGTGTCAGGCCAGTTGCTTGATTTGCCATATTAAAAGCACCTTTTCAAAATGAGTCATATATCCGTTGTCTTGCAAGCCGTCACATTGTTAGCTGGGAAGCTAACGATTGTACTCTCTAACGGCAACTTGAAATCCATAGGGTATAATTTAAATAGGTATTTCCATCAGCCGTTACAGGCTTCGGACTTCCCAACACCACAGATCTGCTCCCCGGTTTCTGGTATGCTTGCGACGCATTGCTAACAAGAGGCTTCAGGTCGTTATGTCAGGTTGGCGTAAAATTTATTATAAACTATTGAATTTACCACTGAAAATGTTGGTAAAAAGTAAGGTTATCCCTTCAGATCCGGTCACGGAATTGGGGTTAGATCCCTCGCGGCCGATTTTGTACGTTTTACCTTACCATTCCAAGACAGATTTGCTCACATTGCGCACCCAATGTTTGGCCCAAGATCTCCCCGATCCCCTTAACTCGCAGGAGATTGATGGCGTGGTGCTGCCAAGCTATGTGTTTATCCACGAAGGCCCGCGCGTATTCCGCTATTACAAGCCAAAAGAAGAATCAGTAAAACTCTTCCATGATTATCTGGATCTGCACCGCAGCAACCCGGAGCTGGATATTCAGATGCTCCCCGTATCGGTGATGTTTGGCCGCTCGCCTGGGCGCGAAGGCCAAGGTACGCCGCATCTGCGCCTGTTGAACGGCGTACAGAAATTCTTTGCCATACTGTGGTTGGGGCGTGACAGTTTTGTGCGTTTTTCCAATACCGTTTCCCTGCGACGTATGGCAACCGAGCACGGCACCGATCAAACCATTGCACAAAAACTGGCGCGCGTCGCAAGGATGCATTTCTCGCGTCAACGTCTGGCCGCCGTTGGGCCATGCCTGCCAGACCGCCAGGATCTGTTCAACAAGTTGCTGGCTTCTAAAGCGATTGAGAAAGCGGTTGAGGATGAAGCTCGTAACAAAAAGCTCACCCGCGAAAAAGCCCAGCAAAATGCCATTGCCTTAATGGAAGAGATCGCCGCCGATTTTTCCTATGAAGCGGTACGTCTCTCCGATCGCGTATTGAGCTGGACCTGGAACCGGTTATATCAAGGTATCAACGTCACCAAAGCCGAACGCGTGCGCCAACTGGCACAAGACGGCCACGAAATCGTCTACGTACCCTGCCACCGCAGCCACATGGATTACCTGCTGCTGTCTTACGTACTTTATCATCAAGGTTTGGTGCCCCCGCATATCGCAGCGGGCATCAACCTGAACTTCTGGCCCGCCGGGCCGATCTTCCGCCGTTTGGGTGCCTTTTTTATTCGCCGTACTTTCAAAGGCAACAAACTCTATTCCACCGTGTTCCGTGAATACCTTGGTGAATTATTCACTCGTGGCTATTCAGTGGAATATTTTGTGGAAGGTGGCCGTTCACGCACCGGGCGCCTGCTGGAACCCAAAACCGGCACGCTGTCGATGACTATCCAGGCCATGCTGCGCGGGGGCACTCGCCCCATTACGCTGGTGCCGGTTTACATCGGTTATGAACATGTGATGGAAGTAGGCACCTACGCTAAAGAGTTGCGTGGTGCGACCAAAGAAAAAGAGGGCCTGTTGCAGATGCTGCGTGGCCTGCGCAAGCTGCGCAACCTTGGCCAAGGCTATGTCAATTTTGGCGAACCGCTGCCATTGACCTCTTACCTCAACCATCATGTACCCCATTGGCGTGAGTCTATCGATCCAATCGAGGCACAGCGCCCGAGCTGGTTGACGCCCGCAGTCAACGATCTTGCGGCCCAGATCATGGTGCGGATCAACAACGCCGCAGCAGCCAATGCCATGAACCTGTGTGTTACCGCCTTATTGGCCTCGCGCCAGCGTTCGCTGACCCGCGAACAGCTGATTGAACAGTTGGACTGCTACCTGCAATTGATGCGTAATGTGCCCTACGCACCGGATGCCACCGCGCCAACGCAAACGCCGGAACAGTTGCTGGACCACGCGTTGAATATGAACAAGTTCGAGGTGGAAAAAGACAGCATCGGCGACATTATCATCCTGCCACGTGAGCAGGCGGTTCTGATGACGTATTACCGCAACAATATTCATCATATGCTGGTATTGCCTTCACTGATTACCACCATCGTGATGCATCATCGCCGTGTATCACGCGATGAGCTGTTGCGCCAGGTCAGCCTGATTTACCCCATGTTGAAAGCGGAGTTGTTCCTGCGTTACGAGAAAGAGCAGTTGCCCACCGTTCTGCAACCGCTGATCGATGAACTGGCACGCCAGCAGTTGATTTGTAATAAAGGTAATGAACTGGTGCTGAACCCGGCACGCATCCGCCCACTGCAACTGTTGGCGGCGGGGGTACGTGAAACCTTGCAGCGTTACGCCATTACCATGTCGCTTCTCAGTGCCAACCCTAGCATCAATCGGGGTGCGCTGGAGAAAGAAAGCCGTATCATGGCGCAGCGTCTGTCTGTGCTGCACGGCATCAACGCGCCGGAGTTCTTTGACAAAGCCGTGTTTTCCACCCTGGTGGCGACGTTGCGCGAAGAAGGTTATATCAATGATATTGGCGATGCGATCCGAGAGCACACCATGGAGGTTTACACCATGTTGAGCGATCTGATCACGCCAGAAATCAAGTTGACCATCGAAAGCGTCAGTTTGCCGGAAGAAACCAGTGATTTGCCGGAAACAGCGGAAGCGGCAAAAGAAGACGAATAACGGCAAGTGTTAACTGACGAAGGTGCCCAATGGGTGCCTTCGTCACACTCGCCAAAAAACCATCAGAGATAGCTGAGTGCAATACCGATAAACAGCACTAATCCCACATAATTATTGTTCAGGAAAGCACTGAAACAGGCATCACGATCGCGGTTGACGATCTGTTTCTGTTGGTGGATAAACAACACGCCAGCCAGCAGTAATGCCCCATAATACACCCCGCCAAGCTGCGCCAGGTAACCCACCCAGAGCATCAATACCAGTGTGGCAAATTGCAATAATCCCACTATCAGCTTGTCATGGCGACCAAACAACACCGCGGTGGACTTAATACCGATTTTCACATCATCGTCACGATCCACCATGGCATACAGGGTATCGTAGGCCACCGTCCAGCAGATATTCGCCAAAAACAGCAGCCAGCAACTCAGCGGCAATGATTCGCTGACCGCCGCATAAGCCATTGGGATTGACCAGCCGAATGCGGCACCCAATACCACCTGCGGCAAATGGGTGAACCGCTTCATAAACGGATAAATCCAAGCCAGTGCCAGTGCGGCCAGTGATAACCAGATGGTCATGGCATTCAGCGTCAGCACCAGGGTAAAAGAAACCAGTACCAGCGAGACAAACAGGATTTTGGCTTCTTTTTCACTGATGCGGCCGCTCGGCAACGGGCGGCCTGCGGTGCGCTTCACATGCCCGTCGAAGGCACGATCCGCATAATCATTCACTACACAGCCTGCGGCGCGCATCAGGAATACGCCAAGAACGAACACCAGCAATACAGGCAACGACGGAACCCTTTGCCCAGCCAGCCACAATGCCCACAGCGTTGGCCACAGCAGCAACAGCGTGCCTATCGGTTTATCGATACGCATCAAATGGCAATAGGCCTGCCATTTGCTTTGAGTCACACTTCCCTCCAAGATCCTTTTCTCCCCTTATTCTGCCGGAATCCCCTTCTTCACCGCATATAACGGCGAAGGCGGTAAAAACAACTCGGTCAGCAGCAGCGGTTTATCCGCCAGGCGTAAACGGGAGCGCCGGGCCCACAATTCACCCTGCTGGCCAACATGAATATAATCGCGTGTTAACGTATTGCTGCTGAACAGATAGCGGCCCAGCGGCAGCGTTCCCAAATCAACCAACGCCTGATCCGGGCCGGTTAGCGTTTCTTGTGGGATCACCGTGCGCCCTAGTAACCAAGGGTGATCATCACCCAACAACACAATTTCACGTAGCCAATAACGCTCGCTGTCAGGTAAGTGTTCTGCCTCTTCGCCTAGTTGATCGCGGGTCACGAAGCATTCGCGCTGAGGTTCAATATGCACATGCCCACAATGGCGTTCAAAACGGCGAGTCATCGAACCCAATTCCATCAGCCAATCGCTAATGGCGGCAGGTATCGGGGAATTTTCAGGCAACCACGCAATGGGCGGCAGGATGGAATCCCTATTGCCAGACATTGTTCTACTCCATATCAATAGCCATACCAGGCAAATAGCCATTGACCATACAAATCGTTAACAGAGAGTCATTGTAACGCAGAAATTCGAAAGCGACAGATGGATTCGCAGTGAAATCAGTGAGGGTTATTAACAGGAGGAGGGGTGGATAAAACCAAAGAACAACCGTTGCCACATATGAAAAAAGGTGCGCTGGAGGCGCACCAATCATCAAGCCAGCATCGGCAGTATGGGGTATTACCCCTTGCCTTTCACACTGCCAATAAATGTTTCTCGTGCAGTCGTAGAACCTAATTTTTCAGCTTCATTCATTAACTTCAGCGCCTTATCGATATCACCCGCTTTAACCGCCTGTTTGATACCATTATTGAAGTAGGCTTCGGTGTCATTCAGCATCGGCTCTGCCGGGGCCGCTGGAGCCGGGGCCGCAACAGGGGCTGCTGCCACCGCCGGAGTGGCTGAACCCACCACAACCGGTGCCGGTGCCGTAGAGGTGGTCATTGGCAAGCCAATCATCACGCTGCCCATATTCTGTTCTGATTTAACTTTCAGATTCAGAGCCCCCGTGGAGCTGTGGTGAGCAATAGGGTCTGGGATATTGGGTGCCGCATTGCCCACCCCCAATGCGTAAGCCTTGGCAGGATCGAGCAATTGCGTCGTGGCTGCCAGATCCTGACGGGTGGTATATACCAACAGATAGATTTGCTTTTGCCCCAGCGCAGGCGTCAGTTTCATGGTGCCTTCCAGACGGTCACCCGACATCACACCCGCCTGTTTGTAGGCAAAATAGCTGCTCGGATAGAAAGCAGCGGGGCGCAGTTGTTCATCCAGCACCACCACGCTGGGAGAGTAGACACTGCGATCGTTAACCAGGCTGTCGAGAGTAATTTCCAGGGAACCGCGGTCAGCAGGCAAAGTAAAGGCAGCTACCGACCCTTGAATATCCCCCTGGTTAACCTGCGGGCTGGACGCCGTAATCTCAATGCGCTCACTGGCCGGTGGCACTATTGGCCGCCAAGGAAGCTGTTGCAAGGTGTCATGAGAGAGGGTAGGAGCAATTGAGACATCTGTTGGGGTGTTAAACGCTGCGGCCTGTGCGCCCAGCGGGAGTGCTGAAGCAGCCAACAGAGACAGGTAGAAAGCAATCAGGTTTTTTTTCATTATGATAGCCCTTCCGAAAAGAGGCGAGATAGCTGACGTGCAACTGGCAAGAAGAATGCACGTCAGCCAAACAGAGAGATGAAGGATTACCGTAGCTGAATCTCACAATCAGCTAGGTCACTGGTTACCACCAGGCTTCGAACTGCGCGCCGAAGGTCACTTCATCATTATTACCGCGTCCACCGTCATTAACTGCAATGCCATCATTACCATAGCCCCACTTTTCATTCCAGTTGGCATAGGTGGCGAAAACACGTAACGCTGGGCGTGACCAGATGCTGTCACCCGCCTGCCACTGCTGGGCCAAGGTCAGTTTGTACTGGCTATTACGGTCGTCTGTTCTTTGTGATTTGACGCTGTCATAGCCTGCTTCAAACAGAGTGCTCATGATCGGTGTCCACTTGTACATCGGGCGCACACCGACGGTGTACCAGGTGGTGCCGTTGTCATTGTCCAGATTGATGTTCTGGTACATGGCAACGTACATCATCTCCCAGTCACTGCCCATCTTCACCGCGCCATGATCCAGCACACGCAGCATATGTCCGTCATTATCTACCCTTGACCCCTGACTGTGGCCGCTGTTCCAAGAGGTCATGGAGTCTGTCGCATACTGTATGACAAACTTGTTAAAACCGCCGAACATACTCTGAGTATGCTCTGCCGTTGCCATAACACCATCTTTAGAAGCTCCTTCCGCAAGCGCGAAATCGTCTTTGGTGTTCGCTCGACCATAATCAAACCCAAGTTCCAGAGTCCCCCCTGGGTTGGTTTCCAACCCCGCCAAACGCACATCGTATACATCATTAGAAGTCTCAGACTCGTCTAGATTCTGACTGTTAATCCAGCGATAAGACCCCCCTGCTTCAGTATTACGAGTCACGGCAAACGACAGCTTACCAAAGCCCAGATCGATGTTTTCCAGACCTGCACCTGGGCCGGAGATATCCCAGTAGTAGAAGTCAATCATATGGACGTCATGACGTTGGTAAAAACGCTTACCCGCCCACATATTGGCACCCGGCAACGCAGCAATCAGGTTTTTACCCTGTACGTTTACCTCACGAAAGGCCGGGCTGGTTGCTTCCCAGTCGTTGGCCTGATCGATGCTATAAGCAACGTTGGTATCCAGATAAAAGCTTTTATCACCCTCTTTCCATAGCTCTTGGCCCAGCTTCAATTCGGCATAGGTTTCACATTCGTTGCCAAGACGATACTTACTTTGGGCACCTGTAGCCTGAAAACACTGTTGATCACCACCACTGCCCGTCCAGCCGATGCCGGAACGTGCGTAACCGTGGAAATCCACTGCCATTGCTTGCGAAGATAAAACTCCCGCGGCGACAGCCAGTGCCAAAGGAAGTTTGCGCAGAGTCGTCATCATTATTCTCCTGTTATAGTTGCCTGTCGGCATGCATGCGTTGCAGAGGAGCTAACTGCCTGCAACGCCAAATACTTTGGAGTCAAACGCCCGCTTCCTGATGCAGCCGTTTACACGCCGTACCATCTTCACGGAACAGATGGCAGCGGTGTGGCGGCAGCCCGATAGCGAATGTGGCACCTTCTTCTACCAGCACTACGTCATTCTGGCGGTACACCAGGTTCTGACGGATTTCTGGGATTTGAATATGAATCTGGGTTTCGTTGCCCAGTTGTTCCACCACCTGTACCTCCCCCGTCAGCGCCACTGCGGACTCGGAGCTCGGTAACAGATGTTCAGGGCGAATGCCCAACGACAGGTTGGCACCCACTTCAATGCCCTGTTCCTCAACGGGTAACCACACCAATTGGCGGTTGGGCATCGGCAGTTCAACCTGCACGCGCTGGTGCTCTACCGCGGTTACCTTCACAGGCAGGAAATTCATTTTTGGTGATCCGATAAAACCGGCGACAAAACGATTGGCCGGGTAGTGATACAACTCCAGCGGTTTACCAATCTGGGCTACGCGCCCGGCATCCAGCACCACGATTTTATCTGCCAGCGTCATGGCTTCGACCTGATCGTGGGTGACATAAATCATGGTGCGTTGCAGGCGTTTGTGCAGGCGGGAGATCTCGATACGCATCTGTACCCGCAGGGCGGCATCCAGATTGGAAAGGGGTTCATCAAGAAGAAACACATCCGGTTCAGCAACCAACGTACGGCCGATCGCTACCCGCTGACGCTGACCACCGGACAACGCTTTCGGGCGCCGATCCAGCAGGTGCGCCAGTTGCAGCACTTCAGCAACCTGATTGACCCGCTGGTTGATCTCCGCTTTTTTCGCCCCGGCCAGCTTCAAACCAAATGACATATTGTCGGCAACCGACAGATGCGGATATAACGCATAAGACTGGAACACCATGCCAATGCCGCGCTCGGCAGGTGGCACTTCATTCATTCGTTTTTCACCGATGAGCAGATCACCGGAGGTGATATCCTCCAGCCCGGCAATCATCCGCAACAGCGTCGATTTACCGCAGCCCGATGGCCCGACAAACACCACAAATTCACCATCATCAATAGTCAGATTGACATCCTTGGAAATCACGACCTCACCGAAAGCCTTATAAACGCTGCGCAGTGTGACGCTAGCCATCCGTTACTCCCCTGCTTTCGCAGCTAACATTTCGTGTAAAAATGGCAAAGACCAAACCCGCCAAACCCCATTGATGATGCTTTTGGCTTTGCGCCATCGACCAAGCCGTGGCGCAGAAACTGGCAGTAACGTTGAATAGTTGTCACGTTGCTGGCGGCGATTCGCCAACGTACGCTGTTCGATAGCTCCCTGCTGATACCAACGGATTTCATCAACAGTCATCGGTAATCCAGCCCCTGTTGGACACGGCGGCAAAGTCAATGCTGCTGATAGTGCGGTAATGGCAAGAAGGGGTAATCATCCGTAACAGGATTTTTCATGGGGGAGGAGATGGGAGGATGAGAGAACTACAGTTCTTGGCCAAAGTTCCCTACATAAGACAAATTTGTGATCAGCCTTACAAAAATAGCCCTCTATTTTTGTGCCTGATACCACAGAACAGAGTGTAATGTTAACTGGATCACATTACTCAGGTATGGGGCGTAGAAGGGGGGAGGATGAGAAAGTTTCCGATTGTGGCCCACTATGAGCGGGAAATTGCTTCCTTATCGCAGTGCCCACAGAAGGATAGAATCATGAATCTCAGAATGACAAGAAGCGCACGTATTCTGGCGCTTTCGGCCTTAACCACGCTGGTGCTCTCCTCTTCTGCTTTTGCCAAGATCGAAGAAGGTAAACTGGTTATTTGGATCAACGGCGATAAAGGCTATAACGGCTTAGCCGAAGTTGGCAAAAAGTTCGAGAAAGATACCGGCATCAAAGTCACCATTGAGCACCCAGACAAGCTGGAAGAGAAATTCCCACAGGTTGCTGCCACCGGTGACGGCCCGGATATCATCTTCTGGGCGCATGACCGTTTTGGGGGTTACGCGCAATCAGGCCTGCTGGCAGAGATTCATCCTTCTGATGCCTTTAAGGAAAAAATCTTTCCATTCACTTGGGATGCCGTTCGCTTTGACGGCAAGCTGATTGGTTATCCGATCGCAGTTGAAGCACTGTCGCTGATTTATAACAAAGACCTGGTTAAAGAAGCGCCGAAAACCTGGGAAGAGATCCCTGCTTTAGATAAGGAGCTGCGTGCTAAAGGCAAAAGCGCCATCATGTGGAACCTACAGGAACCCTACTTCACTTGGCCGATTATTGCTGCCAACGGTGGTTATGCCTTTAAATTTGCCGATGGCAAATACGACGTTAAAGACATCGGCGTAGCCAATGCCGGTTCACAGTCAGGTTTGCAATTTATTGTCGATCTGGTGAAAAACAAACACATCAACGCCGACACCGATTACTCGATTGCTGAAGCCGCATTCAATAAAGGCCAAACCGCCATGACCATCAACGGCCCGTGGGCTTGGTCGAACATTGAGCAGAGTAAAATCAATTATGGTGTAACGTTGCTGCCTAGCTTCCAGGGCAAACCGTCCAAACCGTTTGTGGGTGTACTGACCGCAGGTATCAACGCCGCTAGCCCGAACAAAGAGCTGGCAACAGAATTTCTGGAAAATTACCTGCTGACCGATCAGGGCCTGGCCGACGTCAACAAAGACAAACCGTTGGGTGCCGTGGCGCTGAAATCGTTCCAAGAGCATCTGGCGAAAGACCCACGCATTGCCGCCACCATGCAGAACGCGCAAAACGGTGAAATCATGCCAAATATCCCACAGATGAGCACCTTCTGGTATGCGATGCGCAGTGCCGTGATCAATGCCATCACCGGGCGCCAGACGGTGAAAGCCGCGCTGGAAGATGCGCACGCCCGTATCATCAAGTAACATCCGGCCCCCATGGAGCCCTTAAGTTGTGCGGGATGCTGACAACATCCCGCTGTAATACCCCAGAAAGGAATGTCCTATGCAATTAGCTCACGCCGGTTCACCCGCGCGAAAAAAATCGAAGTGGTGGCAAAGTGACATTCTGAAATGGCTGCTCGTTGGCCTGTGCAGTTTGGTGACTGGCTATCTGATTGTGTTGATGTATGCACAGGGAGAATACTTATTCGCTATTCTGACACTGGTGCTGGTCAGTGCCGGGCTTTATGTGTTTGCCAACCGCCGTGCTTATGCCTGGCGCTACGTGTACCCAGGGATCGCCGGTATGGGGCTGTTTATCCTGTTCCCGCTGATTTGTACCATCGCCATCGCCTTTACCAACTACAGCAGTACCAACCAGTTAACTTTTGAACGCGCCCAATCAGTGCTGATGCAGCGCCAGTTCCAGACTGGCAAAACCTTTACCTTCAATCTCTATCCAACGGACAACCAGCACTGGCAATTGCAGCTCACTCACCCTGACAGCGGCCAGTTGCTGATTTCTGAGCCATTCAGTCTGAAGACTAGCGAAACGCAAACGCTGAAACTGGGCGTTGAAAACTCGCCCCCCGTCGGTGAACGTGCGACGCTGCGGGTTGTGACCCAAAACCGCCAGGCGCTGAATCTGATCGTGGCAAAATTACCGGAAGGGGGTGAACTGCGCATGAGTTCCCTGCGCCAATTCTCCGGTACCAGCCCCTTATATACGTTAGATAAAGACGGTAGTACGCTGATCGACAACCAAACCCAAATCCAATATCGCCCCAATCCAGAAACCGGTTTTTATCAGGCCATCAATGCCGATGGCAGTTGGGCGCAAGATACCCTCAGCCCAGGTTTTACCGTGACCACTGGTTGGAAAAACTTCCTGCGCGTATTGAACGATGAAGGTATTCAGAAACCGTTTGTCTCCATCTTCACCTGGACCATTATTTTTTCAGTGCTGACCGTGATCTTCACCGTTGCTGTCGGCATGGTGCTGGCCTGCATCGTGCAATGGGAGGCACTGAAAGGCAAAGCGGTCTACCGGGTGCTGCTGATCCTGCCCTATGCCGTGCCGTCGTTTATTTCTATCTTGATTTTCAAAGGACTATTCAACCAGAGCTTCGGGGAGATTAACCTGATGCTCAGCGCGCTCTTTGGTATTAAACCCGCCTGGTTCACCGATCCATTCACCGCGAAAAGCATGATTCTGATCGTTAACACCTGGCTGGGTTATCCATACATGATGATCCTGTGTATGGGCCTGCTGAAAGCCATTCCTGACGATCTGTATGAAGCCTCAGCGATGGACGGAGCCAGTCCGATGCAGAACTTCTTCCGCATCACTTTCCCATTGTTGATCAAACCGCTGACACCGCTGATGATCGCCAGTTTTGCCTTCAACTTTAACAACTTTGTGCTGATTCAACTGCTAACCCGTGGCGGCCCAGATATGATCGGCACCACGACACCAGCCGGCTATACCGACCTGCTGGTGAGCTACACCTATCGCATCGCTTTTGAAGGCGGGGGTGGGCAGGACTTTGGCTTGGCGGCGGCCATTGCTACCTTGATCTTCCTGTTGGTAGGCGCACTGGCGATCTTGAACCTGAAAGCCAGCAAGATGAATTTTGATTAAGAACCGACTCCAAGAGGCTCTAAGGGAGAACGACAATGGCCATGGTGCAACCCAAATCCCAGCGCATACGCCTGTGGATCACCCATATTCTGATGTTAAGCTTTATCACCCTGATCATGTTCCCGTTGCTGATGGTGGTGGCGATCTCGCTACGCTCCGGTAACTTTGCCACTGGCAGCCTGATCCCCGATCAAATTTCCTGGGATCATTGGCGGTTGGCACTGGGTATGAGCGTAACCCATGCTGATGGCAGTATCACACCACCGCCTTTCCCGGTGCTGCTATGGCTGTGGAACTCGGTCAAAGTGGCGGCGATTACCGCCGTAGGTATCGTGACGCTGTCAACGACCTGTGCCTATGCCTTTGCCCGCATGCGCTTTCGCGGCAAGAGCACTCTGCTAAAAAGCATGCTGATTTTCCAGATGTTCCCGGCCGTGCTGTCGCTGGTAGCGCTGTATGCCCTGTTTGACCGCTTAGGCCAATATATTCCTTTCATCGGCCTGAACACCCACGGTGGCGTGATTTTTGCCTATATGGGCGGTATTGCGCTGCACGTCTGGACGATTAAAGGTTATTTCGAAACCATCGATAACTCATTGGAAGAAGCCGCCGCGCTGGATGGAGCAACGCCATGGCAGGCATTCCGCCTGGTGCTGTTACCGCTTTCAGTGCCGATTCTGGCCGTGGTGTTTATCCTGTCATTTATTGCAGCGATCACCGAAGTCCCGGTAGCTTCGTTGCTGCTGCGCGACGTTAACAGTTACACACTGGCCGTGGGGATGCAGCAATACCTGAATCCACAAAACTACCTGTGGGGTGACTTTGCCGCCGCGGCGGTATTGTCAGCAATTCCGATTACCGCCGTATTCCTGCTGGCACAACGCTGGTTGGTAGGCGGCCTGACCTCTGGCGGTGTAAAAGGGTAATTTTTACCGGGTTCGATGATGTTGGGCGCGGTGAATGTTGAATTACGATGTTTTGTCTACTGCATGACCTTTGATGTACTTTGTTTTTTTCTAACAATACCTGTGTCTTGGGCGGCCTGCGCTGGGCCGCCATTTTTATGCTTAATGGATTGCAAATGGCAAGCGCATCCATCTTCAGACATGAGGCCCGTAAATGAGCCCAAATAGAATAAATAAGGGGGATTGAATTCATCCCCCACATTAACGATTAGCACTTAACGGAAGCGGACATCTCTATCAGACGTCATACCATAGAGTTGATACTTACGCCCCAGCATCTGCCCACCATCGCGAGTCAGCGGCGTCCAGCCAATCTGCGTGCGGCTGCGTGAAGGGGAATTGGTCATCAACTCCAGCGGGATAGAAATGTAGAAGCCTTTCGTGAATGAGCCTTCACCGTATTCTTCCCGTGAAGCGTCGGTAAACGAAGCATAAACCCCTGCCACCACTCCGCTGTCAAAACGTTTAGACAGATCGATCGTCGCACCTTTGTCTTTTGCCAGATACTCACCCACGCTCAACGCAGCCAGCACGTCATCAGCAAAAGGCAGTTTCCAGTATCCAGTGACATGCCCGGTGACGGTATCGTAATCGGTGAAACGCATCATATCGTCCCAATCACGTTGTTTCACCCAGTTGGCATTAACACCGACCGCCCAATCACTGTCTAAAGGACGGTATAACATCTCTGCTCCCACCCCTCCGAACATGCTTTCCAGATAACCGCCATAAACCTGCCCATACAGACCATGGCCGAAAGATTGGAAGTAGTTAGCCTGGAGATCGTTAATGTACACATCGTTTTCAACATACTCACGAATATGTGTGCGCACACGCGGCAGGCGAGAATCTGGAGGCGGCTCTGTATAGTTGAATCTATCGTAGTTGTTCGTCAGGTTAACAAAAACGCTGCCGCTGGTTAATAAATGGTCTGTTACCCACCAGTTGACGCTGCCCAACAAACCAATCTGATACATATAAAACGTTTCTGCTCCCCCGACAGACTGAGTTAACGTCGGTGAAAGGGTGAAACTTAGCCGATCATCGTCAATGTAATAACCCTGATCGGTATTTTCTGGCAACTGTGGGTCAAGGCGTTTCTGTTGCAGTACTTGTTCATACCCCAGTGGATATCCTTCCAACTGTGAACGTAAACTGCTGACATCCGTTCTGGTTGTCACCTGTGGCAAACCATAACGTGTCTCTGTCACATCCAGTGTATCAATACCTTCTGGAAGGTGATTCATCAGAATTATGTTAGCCCGCTCGATCCCATCTTCGCTATAGCGATACTTGGATTGGGTTCCCGTCATGTACAGCGTATTATCTTTCACCTGAATCTTCGGTGCAGAGAAACCCGCATTTTCTTCAAGCGCCGACAATTGATTGGCCACCACGTCCTGCTGCAACTGTTTGCCCTGAGGCTCAGGCTGATAATCAGGCTTTGGTTGATCAATATGAGCAGGCGTTAATTCATTAAAGTTAGTGCGTAAGGTAAACCCAGCCATGAAGGTATTACCACGCTGATAGCTCATATTAATGTCGGCCCAATCTGTTACACGATAGACAGCGCCAAAATTAAACTTACTGTCCTGCTTAAGCCGACCGGCAAAATCATCCTGATAATCATTACCCTCATATTCCAGCTTCAGGCGCAATGGCTGCCAGGGCGTCTGATATTCAACACCGCCGAAGATTGCGGCAGGCCCACGGAAAGCCTCGTTAAGATCAACAGTTCCCCCCGTTGACGTGTGTACACTCTTTCGCTCACAGAAGCGATCGCTGACGTCGCAGAACGGGTTTCTGATATCGCCTCGGTTGCCCAGATAGCCCCAGCCCATACCCAAGGTAAAGTCGAGAGGCCCCCATGCTTTACTGGCGACCAGATATTCCCCATCAAACAGCCCGGTACCACCGATGTCGCGTACCCCCGCTGACACTTCAGGCAGCCAATAACCCTCCTGCCAAAGACGTAATTTCACGTCGAAAGATTTATCTTTGTAGGTTTGGCTACCGCTGAACGATGGGTCACTACTGTATTTACGCGTTCGCACATCGGTATAGCGGATCGTAGTTTCCAACCACGGCATCGGTTGCACGGAAACCGAATAAAACCGGTATTGGTCATTGTCACGGTAGTTAAAGCTAAACTCGCCCTCTTTCGCCATGCGCGCAGTAGGAGTTTGCAGCAAACCCGCACCACCAAAATCCGTCTGGGATGGCCCCAGAGGAGCAGGATATGAAGCCGCCTGACACGCGCTCGCAACAGACAGCGCAACCAAGCTAAGTAAGTAACGTGTTTTCATCAGTCTGGGATCCGGTGCGTCAATAACGAGATAATTTGCTCGTTGATGTCTTTGAAATCTTCAGGCAATGCGGAAGCAGCAAACCCCAGAAACAAAAGACTCCCTGGCGTCATTTCATTATGCAGCCGATTCCAGTAAGCAATAGGTACGCGTTGTGACTCCCCTTGAGGAGTGATGATCCAGGCAATATCGTGCTCAGCACCATCAAGAGGCTGGACCTCAGAAAGATAATAGCTGACGTCCTTGCCGGGTAAAAAATTGCGCTTGCCGTGCGGAGCCAATGCCCCCAATAACCTGACATTGCTCGGTTCTGGTGTGACATAGACCTGATATTCTCCCAACAACCGGCGATCAAGGACTGGATCTAACTGGATCATGTCAGGATCAAGCGGAACAAACAGACGACCAACGACTTTCAGCTCAGCAAGCTGTGCATGCACATTCTCAACGGTTGCCGCCAAAGAGCTCTCCCCCTCTTGCCGCAATAGGGTACTGAGCGAGGTCAAACGTGCCAACAATTGCTGTTGCTTCTGCTGTTGCAGGCGGTTTGCATCCGGTTTCGCTATCGCCGCACCCTGCCACCAGATTTTACCTTGCAAGGCTGGGTTATTCACCACCAAGCTTTCTAACGTAGGCACATTTTCGAGAGTCACTGATGGTTTATCCGAATAAAAAACCGTTACCAGACTCTCTGCATGAACGGGGCTAAACAAAAAGCCCAGTAATGTGCTTAGGAGCAGATTAATTTTTCTCATTAATTCCTCTGCTTCAATAAAGTAGTTTCAATCGGGAAGTAATTCGCACCGATAGACTGCACTGATTTAATCACAGTGCCCGTTTGCGGTTCCAACCAGAAGCGATTCACCCAGTTTTTACCCAAGTCATCAACGGTGACGCGTTCTTCAATGACATGATAAATCTGGCGTTTCCCGCCAATAGTGAAGGGTTGATCTTCTAATCGGTGAAAGGTGGACTCTGCATAACCGGAACGAACCTGGTTATTTTCAGTCCAGGAAAGCATGTGCGACCAACGCGCACCATCCACTAAGCGCAGAGGGTCTGCCAAAGGGTCTTGCTCAAGATTAGACACACTGAGTAAATTATCGTGCCATCCCAGAGTCTTGATCAGCCGCCCCTGTCTCAACACCATCAAGGTACGATCCTGACTCACCCATTTCTCTTCGCCGTTTTCAAATGCCCCCAATACCATCACAATCTGTTGCTGCCCATCAATACGGACATAGGCACTGGGGTTAGAGAGACTCTGAATTTCTTGATCGGTCAATTCAACGTCTGACGACTCAAACAGCAGATGATAAATCGTATCATTGACGTTCTTTTGAGCTGACGTACAAGCCTGAAGGGATAAGCATATAATTAACAAAAATAAATAGCGCAATTGAGCAATCCCGAAACGTAGATGAGAAAAAGAACAACCGCTTTTATACCTTTAGCCCCTAAAGTTGCAGCAGACAAAAATGTAGGTCACCTTTTATGGTTTACTTCTGTAGCGCCATTGTTCATCGCGTTAAAATCTGCTTCCAACAAGCACGACCACGCGAATCATTGACTCAAATAAACCCATCAGGTTCTACTCACTGGCTGCAACACCAAGCACTGTGGCTATTACGCGGTTATTCTTTTACAGGTTATTTAGTCCGAGTCGTGGTGGTGGTAGAAGCACTGTGCTCATCATCACCATAGTGGTCTGCAACTAACGCACAAGCGACGACTACTGCAACCGCTCCAGCCCCTTTAGCGACAGCAACCCCTTTTGCCCCAAGAACAGGGAACGCAGCCCAGGCACTAGAGGAACCAAGCAACGCAAGCGCGACAATTGCTGGATACAATATCTTTTTCATACATATACCCTCTTTCAGTAAAAATTAAGTCTCTGAGAAACTATAGTATACCCTTCACACTACAAAACCACAGTAGCCCACATAAATAGAGCAACAATGGTGGAACAACGCAGGCAGCCAACACCCTACAACTTAAAATGAGAAGGGCATAGTGGATAAACTTAATTCTTATATCATAAGAGATAATTAAAAAAAAATTGCGTTAAGAATTTAGGAAAAACCCCATTGCTATGATAAATATTATATTTTCAATAGCCTAGAGTCATAAGGGGTAAATATATAAACTTAGTATAGATATGGTTTTTTATATCGTAGATAGATTTCTCCGAAACGAATTATCCTGAATTCGAACTAAACAGTGATCTACCTGACAAATTTATTTACATCGTGTAGACAATCTTTGCCAGGCCAGCTCTACCGATGAGGTAAACATGCCCAGCAGATGGCTATCAAACCGCACACGACCATCGCTCAGGAAGAATATGTCATAATATATTGAAAATGAAATATATTAAATATCAAACCCTGAATTTTTCCTCACTAATATTTCACCGAGTTTTATTATTTTTTCGTATTTGATCAACCCCATCCACCGTACAATTTAACTGATATAGATCAATAAAAACTGCTACGCCAAGTAAAAAAATACCGGCTTATCAGGCCGGTATCATATAAAACAGCGGATTAGTACTGCACGATCAACGCCATATTTTAAAGCGATTAATCAGGCCATTGGTTGAGCCATCGTGGCTTGTCACGGTCTCTTCCCCTGCCAGTTCCGGCAGAATACGATTCGCCAGTTGTTTACCCAATTCCACCCCCCATTGATCGAAGGTGAAAATGTTAAGGATGGCACCTTGGGTAAAGATTTTGTGTTCATACAGCGCAATCAGGCTGCCCAGGCTGAATGGGGTAATTTCACGCAGCAGGATGGAGTTGGTTGGGCGGTTGCCTTCAAACACTTTGAATGGTGCAACATGCTTAACCTCTGCCGGCTTTTTGCCTTGCTCTGCGAACTCTTGTTCTACGACATCCAGAGACTTACCGAACGCCAGCGCTTCCGTTTGTGCGAAGAAGTTCGAGAGTAACTTGGCATGATGATCGCTCAACGGGTTGTGGCTGATGGCCGGGGCAATAAAATCGCAAGGAACCAGCTTGGTGCCCTGATGAATCAGCTGATAAAACGCATGCTGGCCGTTGGTACCCGGTTCACCCCAGATGATGGGGCCAGTCTGATAATCCACCGGGTTACCGTTGCGATCGACATATTTACCGTTGGACTCCATGTTGCCTTGCTGGAAATAGGCGGCAAAACGGTGCATGTATTGATCGTATGGCAGAATTGCTTCAGTTTCCGCACCGAAGAAATTGTTATACCAGATACCGATCAGAGCTAATAACACCGGCAGGTTTTTCTCCGCCGGGGTCTGCGCAAAATGCTTATCCATCGCATGCGCACCGCTCAACAGTTGCTCGAAATTGTCAAAGCCCAACGATAGCGCAATAGACAGACCGATAGCCGACCACAGCGAATAACGGCCTCCTACCCAGTCCCAAAACTCGAACATATTGTCGGTATCAATACCAAACTCAGCCACTGCTTTACCGTTAGTAGACAGCGCCGCAAAATGCTTCGCCACGTGTTGCTGGTCACCGGCGGTTTTCAGGAACCAGTCGCGCGCGCTGTGGGCGTTGGTCATGGTTTCTTGGGTAGTGAAGGTTTTGGAAGCCACCAGGAACAACGTAGTGGCTGGGTCCAGTGGCTTCAGCGTTTCAGCAATATGAGTGCCGTCCACGTTGGAAACGAAGTGCATATTCAGATGGTTTTTATATGGGCGCAGCGCTTCAGTCGCCATATAAGGCCCCAGATCGGAGCCACCGATGCCAATGTTCACCACATCGGTAATTGGCTTACCGGTATAACCTTTCCAGTCACCGCCAATCACGCGCCCACAAAACTGTTTCATCTTCGCCAGCACCGCGTTCACTTCCGGCATCACGTCTTTGCCATCAACTATGATCGGGGTGTTGCTGCGGTTACGCAGGGCTACGTGCAGTACGGCACGATCTTCGGTACGGTTGATTTTCTCACCGGCAAACATCGCGTTAATCGCACTCTGCAAGTCCGTTTCTGCTGCCAACGCCTGCAATTTTTCCAGGGTTGCTGCGGTAATGCGGTTTTTGGAATAATCTACCAGCATCTGATCGTTGAACGTGGCGGAAAACCTGGAGAAACGCTCGCTATCCTGAGCAAACAGATCGCGGATCTGTACGTCTTTCATTTGTTCAAAATGTTGCTGCAGGGCTTGCCAAGCAGCGGTTTGACTAGGATTGATATTTTTCATAGCAACGCTCTTATGCTTGAGAATGAAGATGACAAGATGGGCCGATTGTAGCCTGTTCGCCCGCGATTATGATCTCTTTTCTTGCGATAGGCGTTAACTGTCAAACAGAAATGCTCTCCTTGTTACCTTTCCACAACAAACTCTCTATCTTTCAAGCAACATGCTGTTATCACCGTGATAAAAACAGGGCAAAAACCCCCTGTTTACCACTATTCAACGCATGAAAAGCCCCCTTAATGCTCCGCACAAAATCCCTCACCGTTTGCCCATTGACAGCAGCACATAAACTCGTTAATTCTAACACCCTAACTTGCGCATCCGTGTGCAAGCCAGAAGAGGCGCGTCGCCCAGGTAGAGTGTCAGAGGAGCCGTTATCCGATGACGGCACTGGAGGGGGAGCGACGCCGAGGCGTGATGAAAGCGGCAATCATTAACGTCGGCTACAGGGGCTGAATCCCCTGAGTTGTCACCATGGGTCGCCTGTAAAGGCGGTCAGCAAGGTGGGGCGCTTCTGGGTGTATCGTAGTCTCAACCTCTACGCCTGCTCCCTGTTTACCGCTCTTCCCTTGTGCCAAGGTTATGGAAATCAAGTGCCCTTTGAATGGCATCCCTGACACGAGGTTTTACATGAATCAAGCAGCATCCCCAAATACTATCGTAGTGGCAAAATTCGGCGGCACCAGCGTGGCCGATTTCGATGCCATGAACCGCAGTGCCGATGTGGTATTGTCCAACCCTAACGTCCGTCTGGTGGTGCTTTCCGCCTCTGCCGGTATCACCAACCTGCTGGTTGCCTTGGCTGATGGTTGTGACAGCGAAAAGCGCGCCTCTCAACTTGACGAAATCCGTCACATTCAGTACGCCATCCTTGAGCGCCTTGGTAATCCTACGGTGGTCCGTGATGAAATTGATCGCATGCTGGAGAATATCACCACGCTCTCAGAAGCCGCTGCGCTGGCTACCTCCAGCGCACTGACCGATGAGTTGGTCAGCCATGGTGAACTGATGTCTACCCTGCTTTTTGTAGAGCTTTTGCACAGCCGTAACGTGCGTGCGGAATGGTTTGATGTCCGTAAAGTGATGCGTACTAACGATCATTTTGGCCGGGCGATACCAGACAACGCCGCCTTGACCGAACTGGCCCAAACGCTGTTACAACCCCGTTTGCAGGAAGCATTGGTCATTACCCAGGGTTTTATCGGCAGCGAACCCAAAGGCCGTACCACCACGCTGGGCCGCGGTGGCAGCGACTACACCGCCGCCCTGCTGGGAGAGGCGCTGAACGTCAGCCGTGTGGATATCTGGACCGACGTACCGGGCATCTACACCACCGATCCCCGCGTGGTGCCTGCGGCGAAACGCATTGATAAAATCGCCTTCGAAGAAGCGGCAGAAATGGCCACCTTTGGTGCAAAAGTGCTGCATCCGGCCACGCTGTTACCTGCCGTGCGCAGCGATATCCCGGTCTTTGTCGGCTCAAGCAAAGAGCCCGCAGCGGGCGGTACGCTGGTATGTAACACCACAGAGAACCCTCCGTTATTCCGTGCGCTGGCGCTACGCCGCAGGCAAACTTTGCTGACGCTGCACAGCCTGAACATGCTACATGCACGCGGTTTTCTGGCCGAAGTGTTCAGCATTCTGGCTCGTCACAATATTTCCGTTGACCTGATCACCACCTCCGAAGTCAGTATCGCCTTGACCATGGATACTACCGGTTCGACCTCTACCGGCGGCAGCCTGCTGACCACCTCCCTGCTCACCGAACTTTCTTCGTTGTGCCGGGTTGAGGTAGAAGAGAATCTGGCGCTGGTCGCGCTGATCGGTAATAAGCTTTCTCAAGCCTGCGGCGTGGGTAAAGAAGTTTTTGGCGTACTGGACCCATTCAATATCCGCATGATCTGCTATGGTGCCAGCAGCTATAATCTGTGCTTCCTGGTACCCGGCGCTGATGCAGAGCAAGTGGTCCAAACGCTGCATCGCAACCTGTTTGAATAACGAACGTTCGCCAATCGCCTTATGTTAAGGAAAACATCATCAATGCTGGCAAAAATAACCCGTTTATTCCCACTGTGGGCCCTGCTGCTCTCCGTAGTGGCTTACTACACGCCCACAACCTTCACCGGCCTCAGCGCTTACGTCAGCCCGTTGCTGATGCTGATTATGTTTGCCATGGGCGTAACGCTGCGCTTGGATGATTTTAAGCGCGTACTGTCACGCCCTGGCCCGGTAGCGGCGGGGATTTTCCTGCATTACCTGATTATGCCGCTGGCAGCGTGGCTGCTGGCGATGCTGTTTCGCATGCCGCCGGATCTCTCTGCCGGTATGGTGCTGGTGGGCAGCGTCGCCAGCGGTACGGCGTCTAACGTGATGATTTATCTTGCTAAAGGCGATGTGGCGTTATCCGTGACCATTTCTGCTGTCTCCACCTTGGTCGGCGTGTTTGCCACCCCGCTGCTGACGCGCCTGTATGTCGACGCCGAAATCAGCGTCGATATCATGGGGATGTTATTGAGTATCCTGCAAATCGTGGTGATCCCCATCGGCCTTGGGCTGATCGTTCACCATACGTTCACCAAAACGGTAAAGCGTATTGAGCCGTTCCTGCCAGCGCTGTCGATGGTTTGTATCGTCACCATCATCAGCGCCGTGGTAGCAGGCAGCCAGAGCCATATCGCTTCTGTCGGGCTGGTGGTGATTATTGCGGTGATCCTGCATAACAGCATCGGGTTAGTGGGTGGTTACTGGGGCGGCAAGCTCTTAGGGTTTGACGAATCCACCTGCCGCACATTGGCAATTGAAGTGGGTATGCAGAACTCTGGACTGGCGGCCACGTTGGGCAAGATTTATTTCTCGCCGCTGGCAGCATTGCCTGGCGCCCTGTTCTCGGTGTGGCATAACCTTTCCGGTTCTTTGCTAGCCGGTTACTGGTCTGGTCGGCCGATCAACAAAGAATAACCCCTATTCTGCTGTTCCGAAGGGCCATTCACTGGCCCTTTTTTACCGTTAACGCCCTCCTAAATCCTGCCCACCTAGTAGTGGAAAGAGTCAGTATAGAAACTGTGCAGAATCAATAAACGCATGGCGACAAATGCTATTCTGAACCACTCACCACACGGGGATAACGCCAATGGGACAGGAAGATTTTGCCACCATTATCGTTGGCGGCGGCATTGCCGGTTGCACTGCTGCTTTGTTGCTGGCACGTGCCGGTATCAACACGTTGCTGCTGGAGCGCGGCCAACAGGCAGGCAGCAAAAATGTCAGCGGTGGGCGTCTATATACTTATCCCCTCAGCCAGTTGATCCCGGATTTTGCTAAAACCGCGCCGTTGGAACGCCCCATTACGCAGGAAAAGCTGTCGCTACTGAGTGGCGACAGTGCGATCACCCTTGATTACCGCCACCCTTTGCCCTGCTCTTACAGCCTGCTGCGGGCGCGTTTTGATCCCTGGCTGCTGGCACAGGCCGAGGCCGCTGGCGCGCAGTGCCTGACCGGCGTCAACGTTGATGAACTGATCGTGCAACAGGGGCGGGTGACCGGCGTTATGGCGGCGGGTGAAGCGCTCTCTGCCAAAACGGTGATCCTGGCAGAAGGGGCTAATACGCTACTGAGTGAACGGTTCCACCTTCAGGCTAAACCGCCCGTCGCTACCATGGCCGTTGGCGTCAAAGAGGTGCTGGCATTGCCCCGCGAGCGCCTGGAAGACCGCTTCGCGCTGGATGATAGCGGCGGCTGCGCCTGGCTGTTCGCTGGTCAGCCCACACAGGGGAAAGTCGGGGGTGGCTTCCTGTATACCAATCGCGACAGCCTGTCGCTTGGCGTCGTCTGCAATCTCTCCAGCCTGGCCGACAGCGAAATCGCTCTGCCGCAGATGTTGCAGCAGTTCAAACAGCACCCGGCCGTGCGGCCATTGCTGAAACACAGTGAATTGCGCGAATACAGCGCACATCTGATCCCTGAAGGCGGAGCCAAGAGTATTCCCCCCCTGTACGGCCCCGGTTATCTGCTGATCAGCGACGCCGCACGGCTGTGTATCAACACCGGTCATACGGTACGTGGGATGGATTTGGCTATGTTGTCGGCACAGGCAGCGGCTGAAACCCTGATTGCCGGGCAGGATCTGGAGCACTATCCGCTGCGGCTGCGGCAAAGTACTCTCTGGACGCTGATCCAGCAATATCGCCGCCTGCCGGAAGTGATGCTACAGTCGCCACACTGGTTCACCCGCTACCCACAATTAGCGGCTGATGTGCTGCAAGAGATGTTTACAGTCAACGGCGATGCCCCCTCACCGTTACGCAAATTACTGTGGCGACATGCGCGCCGCATCGGTTTAAGGCAATTACTCAAAGACACTGTCAATGGAATACGCAGCCTATGAACCCGCCGGATCTGAGCCACAATCATTACCAAGTGGATAATACCCATCCACATATCATTCTGGCCGATGAACCAGATCGCAGCATGCTGATGCGCCTGGTTATCGCTTGCCCTGCCGGGCTATATCAGTTGCAAGCGGACGGTAGCCTGCGTTTCGATGTCCATGGTTGCCTGGAATGTGGTGTTTGCCGTCTACTGTGTGGGGAAACAACCCTTGCCCGCTGGAGTTACCCAGAGGCGGGTTATGGCGTTGAGTTCCGTTTTGGTTGAAGAACGTTAGCTAGTTCATTCAGTACATCATGCATATCGCCCACAATGCCAACATCGGCCTGGGCGAAAATCGCCGCCTGCGGGTCGCTGTTGATCGCCACGATAAAGCGGCTGTGACGAATCCCGATGGCAAACGCCGGGGCACCAGAAACCCCGGCGGCGATACAAACCTCAGGCGCAATCATCGCCCCCGACATCCCCAACAGGCGTTCCATGCCACACCAGGCATTCATCACCACCGGCCTGCTGGCGGCCAGTTCAGCCCCTTGGCTTGCTGCCCATTGCTGCAAATGCGCCACCTGCCGCGCACTACCGGCCCCTTCCCCCACCGCCAACACATAGCGAGCCTGATTCAGTAAGGGCTCCACCGCCTGCGGAATACATTCTGTTGCCAATAACCACTCAGCGTCAGGTATCCTGGCAGGTATAAAGCGTTCGGCAAACAGTGGAGCTGAACCAGGTTCCAGCCTGCGAGCGCCGCAGCGCGCCACCCCCAGGCACCAGGGAGCCTTACCCAATGCCAATTCGGCAGACAAATGATTGCCATAAACCCCCTTATGCACCCAGCATTCCTCACCATCAATGCGTATCTGCTCAACATGGCAGCAGGCAGCCCCCGCTATCCGGCAGGCCAGGCGCGTTGCCAATTCTCCCCCTTCGTTACCGGCAAACAACAGCATCTGCGGCATAAAAACCTGATGCATCTGCTCCAACACGGCCAGCCGGGTTTCCGTCAGCCGGGGAACATCAGCCCAGCGGATATGTGCGATTTCCCCCGCCAACTGCGGCTGGTGCTGCGGTGCCTGCTGGCTGAATAGCCACAGCTCCATACGTAGCGAAGTGAGTTCACTTTTTTTCAGGAATTGGTTGATAGAGTAGGCATGCGAATAAAAATCGGGCGCATCAGCATCCATGATCAACGCAATATTCATGGCTGCCACCGTTCACGGAGATACTCGTGATACAACCGTTGCACTTTCTGCACCACAGAATCCCCCTCAATCAGCACCCCGGCGCGCTGGTGCGCCAAGTGCGTTAAACCACACAGCCGAACCTCAACAGGCGGCCATGCAGGCAAAGCCAGCTCGGCCAGCGTCAGGCGCTGGATTTGCCGTTTACTCGCTGCCAACTTCTGTTTCAACGTAGGAACACGGAGCACACTCGCCTGTGGCGAATTCCCCACCGCCAGCACCAGCGGCGGTTTCACCGTCATCACTTCCAGACCGTAAGCAGATTGCCGGGTCACCCGCAAAGCCCCTGCCTCCGCCGCCGGTTCCAGTTGGCAAACCCCGGTGATACAGGGCCAGTTCAAGCGTTCCGCCAACAGCAACGGCGTTTGACCGTTCTGCCCCTCACTGCTTTGTTCCCCCAATATAATCACCGTCTGTTCGGCAATCTGCTGGTGATAGGCAGCGATTAAGGTCGCGACCATGGCTGGGTTAAACCGCAAATCCCAATCTGCCGGTGGTTCAACACGCATCGCCTGCTGGTACTCCAGGGCCAGCAATTGTTTCAGGGCCGGTTCGGCTGCCGCATCCGCCACGGTGAATACGCTCAGGTTGAGATCCATCGCATCACGCAGCATCAGCGCCATTTCTGCCGCACTTTCGTCAAAACCATTCAGCAAGCGCCGGGTGAAACTGACGTCAATCCGCCACTGCGCATCAGGCTGCCAGTCCTGTTGCGCTAACATACTCAGATCCGGCGCCACCTTGACGGCCAACAGCAGATTCATTCACTTCTCCTGTCAGTGGGCATTTAACGGTTTTACCGAGGAAGCACCAACCAGCGTCAAATCCTTGGTTTCTGGTGCCCACAATATTGAAACCCATGCCCCCAGCACCAATACACCGGTCAGGATCAACATGGTGGTCTGCAAGCCTAAATAAATCATTGACAGTGGCAGCAAGCCGGTACTGATCGCCGAACCCAGCCGGCTCATTGAGGTAGCAAAACCCACCCCTAATGAACGGATATCCGTCGGAAAACTTTCTGCCGGGAACACCCCAACCAAATTACTCACCGCAGAAATCGTCAGCGTAAACAGGGCAAACAACGGTATCGCACCTTGGCCCGGCGGCACCAGCGCCAACGCGCCCAAGCTCGCAGCCAGGATCCAGAACGAACCAATCAGGAAACGGCGGCGCGGCAGCCATTGGGTCAACATAATACCCAGCAATGCCCCGACCATCAGTAACGCATTGAGCAACAGATCGGTAGCAAAGTTCTGGCTTTGCCCCAAGGTGGTGAGGATTGAGGGCAGAAAGGTATAGATAGCGAAATACGGGATCACCAGGCAGACAAAAAACAGGCTGTTAAATGCGGTACGCCGCCAGTAACGTGCCGAAAACAGGGTGCGGAGATGGCGCGCACTTTCCACCGGAATTTCATCATTGAGGATCACCTGCGGGCCAAAACAACGCCGTACCACCTGATGTGCTTCGGCAATCCGCCCTTTACGCATCAGCCAACGTGGAGATTCCGGCGTACCAATGCGCAACAGCATGATCAACAACGCCGGAACCGCACTGGAAGCCAACAGCCAGCGCCAGGAATCCGGCCCCAACTCGGCCAGAAAATGGCCAGCAAAACCGGCGGCAACGTAGCCCAACGTCCAGATCACGCTGAATGAACCCAGCAAAATACCGCGATGCTTGCGCGGAGAAAACTCTGCCAGCATGGTATGGCCAACCGCATAATCGCCCCCCAACCCTACCCCCACCAGCACCCGCAGCCAGAATAACTGTTCCGGTGTAGCGGCAAAAAACTGCATCACTGAGGCCAACGTAATAATCACAAAGCTAAAGCTGAAGATCTTCTGCCGCCCGATACGATCGGAAAGCCAGCCCAATACCAGGCTGCCCAAAAACAGGCCGATCAGCGCCGAACTGCCGATCATTCCTTCCCAAAACGGCGTCAGGGCCATCTGTGGTTTCAGTTGTGCCAGCGCAAAGCCAATGACCCCCAACACATAGCCGTCAGTAAGATGTGCACCAAAAGTCAGCCCAGCGATTTTCAGATGAAAAGCGTTGAGCGGAACATCATCCATACGCACTTGCTGAGGTGATCGTGGTGCCATCGTAGCCCCCATGTTTCAGCGCAAAAGGCCCGGTTTACCGGGCCATCGTCGTTTTTATTTCTCAATTGGATAGATAGTGCCCGTATTCATAATGCCGTTCGGGTCATACACCTCTTTCAACGCTTTGAGGATGTAGTAGGCGCTACCGTGTTCATCCTTGGTCCAATGCACCCGGTGTTTGCCGATACCGTGGTGATGCACCATTGAGCCGCCCTGTTTGATGGTTTCCTCCACGATGATTTTGTTCAGCGGATTATGATACTTGTCGATCTCATCTTCCGGTTTGCAATCCACCACGTTGTAGTCATACACAAAGTACATATTGGTGCCGTTGATATAGCTGTGGGATGAATGCCCCCCCAACATGGTGATATCCCCCGCATGCGGGAATTCATCACGGATACGGCGGATCACGTTCTGGTAAATGGTATTGATGCTGGCCCAATCTCCAGAGACTTCGGTGGTGAAACCCATATTGTTGGTCTTCATGATCTGTACCCGTTCTGCCGCTACTTTATCCGGGCCCCAGTTCAGGTTGTTGAACCAGGTTTCAATCAGCTTGCTGTCGACCTGCTGGCATTCTGGATAACGTTCTACGATTTCCTCGATACCTGCCCCGGTGGCCTGCGCGATGTTTTTCGCTCCTTCGGCCATAAAAATCAACACGCAGCGCCCGTCGGCAAAATGGGTAAAGTGCTGCATGCCATCTTCTGCGTCATACAGGCGGGCAATGGAGGGGCGATAGCCTTCGACCATCACTTCACGCAGGATGTTGAAACCGGTTTGCATATTATCGAGAACGTAACCGTAGAACAGGTTGTTTTCTGGCATGTATTTGAAAATCTTCACCGTCACTTCGGTGATAAAACACAGTGCCCCTTCGTTACCGATAATCACATGGCGGATATCCGGCCCGGCCGCACGGCGCGGCACGTTTTTGATGCGGGTGATGTTGCCGTTCGGGAATACGGCTTCCAGCCCGACCACCATATCTTCAATCGCTCCATACAACGTGGAAAACTGGCCGATACTGCGCGTTGCAACCAGGCCGCCCATCTGCGCCAGCGGTTTGGACTGCGGAGAGTGCCCGGTGGTATACCCTTGGGCACGCAGTTGATTTTCCAGCACTTCCAGCGGTACGCCACACTGTGCTGTGGCTTGCATATTACGGATATCAATGCTGATGATGCTGTTCATCGCGGAACCGTCCAGCACCACCGAATTCTTCACCACCGTTTCCAGGCCACCCTCGGTAGCCGAAGCGCCGGTACGCGGCACGCCGTTGATTCCGTGCTTATTCATAAACGCCAGCACATCGGACACCTGCTGGGTATTCGCCAGTTTCACCACCGCAGCCGGTAGCGGCTGGGTAAATACGCCATGAATATCGGCATATTTTCTAAAACGATCAACGCTGTTTTTTTGCAGCACTTGCTCATCGGTAATGACACGTTCAGAGCCAACAATTTCTTTCAGATGAATGACAATATCTTCACGAGACAGAGACATAATTACCTCTTTCTGATGTTAAATTTCACTTAAAATATAAAAACCACATTTACCCAATGGCTATTGATTTATGGAAAGCACATACCGGTAGGCTTATTAATAATAAGCAACCGGAATAAATATATGCGACCAATCACACAACAGATTGCCAGGCAAAGGGTATAAAAATAGAAACCACCTTGTTTCTAACGCACCAAATAACCGCCATCGACTACCAGCAAATGCCCATTAACATAATTTGATGCCCGGCTGGCTAAAAACACCATGGCTCCCATCAAATCCTGTGTTTCACCCCAACGGTTTGCTGGAATATGATCGAGGACGCGTTTGTTAGTTTCCGGGTTTTTACGGGTTTCTACTGTGATATCCGTTGCATAATAACCCGGTGCAATACCATTAACTTGAATATTATATTGCCCTAATTCATCACAATAAGCTTTGGTAAAACCGGCAAGCGCATGTTTAGTTGCCGAATAAGCCGGTGACCATTGCCCACCGAGATAAGAAAATAAAGAGCAAATATTGATTATTTTCCCTTGTTTTCTCGGGATCATAATTTTTGCCGCTTCATAGCTCAGTTCAAACGCCGCCGTCAGGTTGATGTCAATCATCGGGTCCCAATCTGCACGGCCAAAATCCAATACCTTGTTCAGCTTACAAATACCGGCGTTATTCACCAGAATATCCACCGTACCAAAGGTTTCCAGGCATTGTGCAATCACTCTGGCCGGAGCGCCTTTCTCGGTGATGTCCACCTGCATAAACTCAACCTTAACCCCTTGTTGCTCAATGAGTTCACGGGTTTGGCCCTGATCCATGATAAAGCTGGGAATAAACAGATTGGCGCCCGCTTTGGCCAGCGCTACGGCAAATGCCTGCCCCAGCCCGCTGTTCCCTCCGGTAACAATGGCCGTTTTACCTTTCAGAGAAAAGAAATCCAATGAGAACTCATTTAACGCGTTTAATGACATGATATTGCCCCTTGGCCCAGAAAAAACGCAAAAAAAAGAGAAAAATAAGCTCCCCCGCCATCAGCAGAGAAGTTACTTTTCTCATCGTCTCTAGTAACTACTAAAAAAATAGCACATATACCCTACGTTATTCCGTGACAATAATCACAATTTTATTCCGCTATCGCAAGCGGCAACTCTCATTAATCTTTATTTTCATTTACCGATGAATATCATGATAATTTATTGAACGGTAATATTTAATAAATTAGAGCCACTTCGATTTTGTGATAACTCTCACAGATGAATTCATCAACATCATGTTATTTATTAATACAGTTACTGAAAGAGACGAAGAGAAAAGTAACTTCCTGCCTTGCGGGAAGCCTGCTTTTCTCTTTTTTTATTTAACTCAGCCTATTTATGCGGAACCGGAGCATATGGAAAAACCTAATTCCCACCGTTGGTTAACGCTAGCCATAATAAGCATCAGCGGCGGAGTAAGTTTCGATTTGGCTTATCTTCGCTATATTTATCAAATTCCCATGGCAAAGTTTATGGGTTTCTCCAATACCGAAATTGGGCTGATTATGAGTACCTTCGGGATTACCGCGATTATTTTATATGCGCCTAGCGGAATTATCGCCGATAAATTTTCCCATAAAAAGATGATGACCTTTGCGATGATCGCCACCGGCCTGCTGGGGTTGCTGATGGCGGTTTACCCTCCATTCTGGGTGATGATCCTGATTCAGGTCGCCTTTGCCATCACCACGATTCTGATGCTCTGGTCAGTGTCGATCAAGGCCGCTTCCCTGCTGGGCAACCATGAGGAACAAGGCAAAATCATGGGTTGGATGGAAGGATTGCGCGGCGTTGGCGTGATGGCACTGGCGGTGTTCACCATGTGGATTTTCTCGCTGTTCGCGCCAGAAAACCCCAATAGCCTGAAAAGCGTGATCCTGATTTACAGCGGCGTCTATATTCTGCTGGGTGTTCTGTGTTGGTTTTTTGTCAGTGATGGCTTCACGACCACAACCGACGCCGCAGAAAAACCACGGGCATTCAGCCTGAACGACATTATCTCGGTGCTCAAAATCAGCACCACCTGGTATTGCAGCATGATTATTTTCGGCGTGTATACCATTTACGCCATCCTCAGTTACTCCACCAATTACCTGACCGAAATGTATGGCATGACGTTGGTCGCCGCCAGTTACATGGGGATTGTGATCAACAAAATCTTCCGCGCCATGTGTGGCCCGCTGGGGGGATTGATCACCACTTATACCCGCCTGAAATCTCCAACTCGGGTAATTCAATTATTGGCCCTGGTGAGCATTGCCACCCTGGCCTTGCTGCTGATAACCAACCAGAATCCAACCTCTGTCGCTGTCGGTATTGGCCTGATCCTGCTGCTGGCCTTTGCCTGTTACGCCTCACGCGGGTTGTACTTTGCCTGTATCGGTGAAGCCAGAACGCCAAAATACATCATGGGCACCACCGTCGGTATCTGTTCAGTGATCGGTTTTCTGCCCGATGTGTTTGTCTATCCGGTGGTCGGTCACTGGCAGGATACACTGCCCGCTGCCGATGCCTATCGCAACATGTGGTTAATGGGGCTGGGAGCCACCTGCCTGGTGGTGGTATTCACCTTCCTGCTGTTTAGCAATATCAAACGCGCCAGTGCTAAAAACACCACCGGGCAGCCAGTGACCGAATAACTAATCTCCTTGAGGAAGGGCGACATGAAAAGCAAATACCTGATGGGTGTCGATGTCGGCACCCAAAGCGCGAAAGTGGTTATCTTTGATCTGGACGGTAATGCGATTTGTGAGGGAAAACAGCAACTCCGCAAGATGGATATCCCCGCACCGCTGCTGGCGGAGCACCCGGATGATGATTTATGGGATTCGCTCAAGGTGGCATTCCGCCGAGCCATGCAGCGTTTGGGGGAGCGCGGCGGCAGGCCACAGGATATTCTGGCCATGGGGCTGTGCATCGTGCGTTGCTGCCGCGTCTTGCTGAAGGCCAACGGCGAGTTGGCTTATCCGGTGATTAACTGGATGGATAAGCGTTTGAATAAGCCCTATGAATATATTGATGCCTATGCAGGGGTGAAGTACGTCACCACGACTTCCGGTTATATTACCCATCGCCTGACCGGCGAATTTAAAGATACCTGCGCCAACTATATCGGCTGGTGGCCGATGGACAATGACACTCTGGATTGGAGCACCGATCCCGCCGCCTGGCAAAGCTGTAATCTGACGCGCGAGATGGTGCTGGAAGTGGTGAAACCGGGTGAGATTCTTGGCCACATCACCCAGCAGGTGGCGCAACAGCTTGGCGTACCAGCCGGTATTCCCGTGGTCGCCACGGCACATGATAAAGCGGTGGAAGCTTTGGGTGCTGGTTCCCTTGATGAAGGCGTGGCGCTCATTTCCCTCGGTACTTACATCGGTGCCATGGTACACGGCCATGCCAACGTTAAGGATGCGCAAAACTTCTGGCCGTTCCAGGCGTCGATCCCTGGTCGTTATCTGTATGAATGCATGGGCGTGCGGCGCGGCATGTGGACCATCAGTTGGTTCCGCGATCAGTTTGGCGCAGCAGCTCTTTCAGAAGCCCATGATGCCGGGGTCAGTATCGAAGAATTACTCAATCAGGAAGCTGAATGTGTACCAGCCGGTTGTGAAGGGCTCATCACCGTACACGACTGGGCGCCGCCTTCCGAAGCCGAATTCCGCAAAGGTGCCATGATCGGTTTTGATGGCCGCCATACGCGGGCACACATGTACCGCTCAGTGCTGGAAGGCATCGCTTTCACCATGAAAAATCATATGGATAAGATGGCGCAAGAGCTGGCCACGCCGTTCAAGAGCCTGATTATTTCCGGCGGCGGGGCCAATAGCGATCTGTTTATGCAGATTTTCGCTGATGTGTTTGGCATCCCAACCTGCCGCAACATCATGAAAGGTTCCGCTGCGGTCGGCTGCGCCATCAACGCCGGAATGGCAGTGGGGGTGTTCAACGATTACGAGCAGGCGGCGCAGAAACTGGTGCGGATGGGCGACAGTTTTGTACCGGATATCAACAACCACCGGTTCTACAATCAACTGAATCAGCAGGTTTACCAGCAGGTGAACAAGCACCTTGATCCGTTGTTACAGGCACTCAGCCCATTGGTGGATTAGAGGCCCTGTATTGCGTCTCTCTTTACGAGCTGTTTTTTGTTCACCGATTGGGATGAGTATTCATTTCGTGCGCTAAAGATACTGCCTTCATCTGCAAGCACATATAATGCGCCCGAGCAGGGGGCTCAAGAGCCAGCCCCCTGCACCCCGGCCCTTGCCATATCAGGCGACCGCTATGCGGTTACCCTCACTGCGCCACAGCGCATCACGGCCGGCTACGACAGGCGTCCATGGCGGTTTCGCCTATGCGCTGCGTCTGCGTTCGGCGCCTTCAGTGGCGTTAACATCTGTGTCCACCTTGCCGGGACAGCCCCAAAAAGAGAAAGGATAGATTAGTTTTAAGCCTTATCTTCCATTACAGCTTCAATTTCCACACATCATGATTAGTCGTCGCAACCGCAATCGCTCCAGCGCGCAGCGCAGTTTGCGCATCGTCTTCGTCGCACACCAGCCCACCGGCGATAATCGGCAAATCGATTTTCTCTGCCACCCAGCCCAGCACTTTAGGCATACACCCCGGCAGGATTTCGATGCAGTCCGGCGTTGATTGCGCAACTTGTTTATCAATATTGTGAAAGGAAATGGAGTCCATGATAAACAACCGATGAATAGCGTAAAAACCGTGCTGCCGCGCGGCTTTCACCATCGCCGCTTTGGTGCTGATAATGCCATCAGCAGCCGTAACAATTTTCAGGAAATTGATCACGATTTCTTTGTTGGAACTGCCCTCCAGCAAGTCAACATGCACGAAAGCATACTTACCAGCCTCTTTAATCTGCTGCACGATGCGGCCAATATTGCAGATATTGCCGTACAGCACAGAGATAATCTGGCAATCCGACTTCACCGCAATCTGTAGGCTTTCATGATCTTTTACCGCTGCAATCACCGGATGCAGCCTTAATAGTTCAACAATAGACACGGTAGGTATTCCCTTAAATCAGACTTACTCCAGCACCAAAGTTTTCAGCTTTTGCAGTTCATCTACCCTATGGATTTCAAGTTGGCCGCTCTTGCGCATCCATGCGCTCGCAACGTTTGTCTATCCCTGTACGGCACAAGACCACAGGGAGATCAATTATCCGCGTCGTACCCCAGATTCGGGGCCAACCAGCGTTCAACCTCGCTAACACTCATCCCTTTGCGCACCGCGTAATCCTCCACCTGATCGCGCTGAATTTGCGCCACGGCAAAATATTTGCTCTCTGGGTGGCTGAAATACCAACCGGAAACCGCTGCCCCTGGCCACATGGCAAAAGATTCGGTCAATTCCATGCCGGTATGGCGGTGAACCTCCAGCAACTGCCAGATCTCGGCTTTTTCGGTATGCTCCGGGCAGGCTGGATAGCCGGGTGCCGGGCGGATACCCTGATAGTTTTCCCGGATCAGTTCTTCGTTACTCAGATTTTCATCCGCTGCATAGCCCCAGTGCAGCTTACGCACCTGCTCATGCAGATATTCGGCAAAGGCTTCCGCTAAGCGATCCGACAACGCCTTCACCATGATTTTGTTGTAATCATCGTGCTTGGCATCATAGGCCTCCGCCAGCGCATCCTCTTCCAAACCGCCAGTGACGGCAAACGCGCCAAAATAATCCGCTTTACCGCTGCTTTTCGGCGCCACAAAATCCGCCAGACAGTAGTTCGGGAAGTCGGTTTTTTCGGTCTGCTGGCGCAGGTGGCGGCTGACCACCAGCAATTCGTCACGGTTTTCATCGCGGTAAACTTCAACATCGTCACCGACTCGGTTAGCCGGGAACAGGCCGTAGACGCCGCGTGGGTTGAGGCTGCCGCTGGCTGCCAGTTGATCCAGCATCTGATTGGCATCGTGGAACAGGCGTTTGGCTTCTTCCCCCACCACCTCATCTTCCAGAATGCGCGGATATTTGCCCGCCAGCGACCAGGTCATAAAGAACGGCGTCCAGTCGATATAGTGGCGCAGTTGGTTGATGCTCGCAGTGACCGGGAATACCCCCAGTTGGTTCGGCACCGGTGGCTGGTAGTTTGCCCAATCCAGCACCATGGCGTTATCCCGCGCCTGTTGCAAACTGACCGGCGGCGTGCGCGGTTTTTTGCGCCCGTGCTGGATACGCACGGTTTCGTATTCTTTGCGTGTGCGGACAACAAACTCGTCACGTTGGCTATCCGACAGCAGCGCCGATACCACACCAACGGTACGCGAGGCGTTTTGCACGTAAGTGGTCGGCCCGCTGTAGTTCTGTTCGATTTTCACTGCGGTGTGCGCCTTAGAGGTAGTCGCACCGCCGATCAGCAACGGCAGGGTAAAGCCCTGACGCTCCATCTCTTTCGCTACGTTCACCATCTCGTCCAGCGACGGGGTGATCAGGCCCGACAGGCCGATAATATCCACCTTCTGTTCGCGTGCGGTCTTGAGGATTTTGTCCGTCGGCACCATCACGCCCAGATCGATAATTTCGTAGTTATTACATTGCAGCACTACGCCAACGATATTCTTGCCAATGTCATGCACATCGCCCTTCACCGTCGCCAGCAGGATCTTGCCCGCCGTGCTGCCTTTCTGTTTGCTGGCTTCAATATAGGGTTCGAGATAAGCCACCGCCTGCTTCATCACGCGGGCAGATTTCACCACCTGCGGCAGGAACATTTTCCCTTCGCCGAACAAATCGCCCACCACGTTCATTCCAGCCATCAACGGCCCCTCGATCACTTCGATCGGGCGCTCGGCTTGCTGGCGCGCCTCTTCGGTGTCGAGTTCAATAAACTCAGTGATGCCTTTAACCAGTGAGTATTCCAGGCGTTTTGCCACCGGCCAGCCGCGCCATTCAGCCTGCTGTACCGCCACTTCACCTTCTTTGTTGCCACGGTATTTTTCTGCCAGTTCCAGCAAGCGTTCGGTGCCGTCCGGGCGGCGGTTGAGCACCACATCCTCCACCGCATCGCGCAGCTCGGTGCTCAGATCGTCGTAAATCGCCAGTTGCCCAGCGTTGACGATCCCCATATCCATACCGTTACGGATGGCGTGATACAGGAATACCGCGTGAATCGCTTCACGCACCGGTTCGTTACCACGGAACGAGAACGAGACGTTGGAGACACCACCGGAGATCATCGCGTGCGGCAGATGGGTTTTGATATCACCGCAGGCTTCGATAAAGTCAACGGCGTAGTTGTTATGCTCCTCGATCCCGGTAGCAACAGCGAAAATATTCGGGTCAAAAATGATGTCTTCCGGCGGGAAGCCGACGCGTTCAGTGAGAATCTGATAAGCACGGCGGCAAATCTCGAACTTGCGCTCGCGGGTATCGGCCTGACCCACTTCATCAAACGCCATCACCACCACTGCGGCACCGTAGCGGCGCACCAGTTTGGCATGGTGAATAAAGGCTTCTTCACCTTCTTTCATTGAGATCGAGTTAACGATGCCCTTGCCCTGAATGCATTTCAGCCCTTTTTCGATCACGCTCCATTTGGAGGAGTCGATCATAATCGGCACACGGGCAATATCCGGCTCACCGGCGATCAGGTTAAGGAAGCGCACCATCGCCGCTTCGGCGTCGAGCATCCCCTCATCCATGTTGATGTCGATGATTTGTGCACCGCTTTCCACCTGCTGGCGCGCCACAGCCAGCGCTTCGCTGTATTTTTCTTCTTTGATCAAGCGTTTGAAACGAGCCGAGCCGGTAACGTTGGTGCGTTCGCCCACGTTGACGAACAGCGATGTAACATCAATATTCAGCGGTTCCAGGCCGGATAAACGGCAAGCCACCGGCAGCTCTGGCAGCTTGCGGGGCGGCACGCCCTCTACCGCCTGCGCCATCGCGGCGATATGGGCTGGCGTGGTGCCGCAGCAACCGCCGATGATATTCAGGAAACCCGCATGCGCCCATTCGCCGACCTGTTCTGCCATTGCTTCAGCATCCAGATCGTATTCACCAAAAGCGTTCGGTAAACCGGCATTAGGGTGCGCAGTGACATAACTTTCAGAAATGCGCGCCAGTTCCGCCACATATTGGCGCAGTTCATCCGGGCCAAGCGCACAGTTCAGGCCGAAGGTCAGTGGCTTAACGTGGCGCAGCGAATTGTAGAAGGCTTCGGTGGTTTGGCCGGACAGGGTGCGGCCAGAAGCATCGGTAATGGTGCCGGAAATCATGATCGGCAACGTCACACCCAAGGCTTCAAATTCGGTTTCTACCGCAAAGGCTGCGGCTTTGGCATTCAGGGTATCGAAAATGGTTTCGATCATAATCAGATCGACACCGCCTGCCACCAGCGCGCGGGTCGATTCGCGGTAGGCTTCCACCAGCTGATCGAAAGAAACATTACGAAATGCCGGATCGTTAACATTGGGTGAAATCGACGCGGTGCGATTGGTTGGGCCCAGCACCCCAGCGACGTAGCGCGGTTTTTGCGGGGTACGTGCAGTCCATTCATCGGCACAGGCGCGAGCCAGCAACGCGGCCTGATGGTTAATCTCGGCAGACAGCGACGCCATCTGGTAGTCGGCCATGGCAATCGAGGTGGCATTGAAGGTGTTGGTTTCCAGAATATCGGCGCCGGCCTCCAAATAGCCATGATGAATCGCCGTGATCACCTCTGGCTTGGTCAGCACCAGCAAATCGTTGTTGCCTTTCAGATCGCTTTGCCAATCAGCAAAACGTTCCCCACGGTAATCCTGCTCCTCCAGCCGATAACTCTGGATCATAGTGCCCATACCGCCGTCCAACACTAAAATACGCTGCGCTAACTGCTGGCGCAGTTGTTCCACTCGATTCGTCACTGTCACCCCTTATCTCCGCCGACTTGCCAGCGGCCAGATATAGATAATCGCCATCGCCCAAATAAACGAGCCATCCTAGCACAGGTTAGGCCCGCAGGGGGGTGAACAGGTATTGAGAGTTTTTCATACTCTAAATAATTCGAGCACCGGTTGCTTAGCCAACAGATCCGATGAGTAAAGATGCCCCTTGCAATTCATACTCAAAAAACGAAAATGAATTCCACCATACGGAAAATAGAGGTGAGCCATGGCCACACCCGTACCCGCCAAACGCGGCAAGAAACCGCGCGCCGCAGCACCCGCCACCAGTGCCGCCACTGGCCAGGTTCAGTCACTGACTCGCGGCCTGAAGCTACTGGAATATATTGCCGAAGCACAGGGGAATGTGGCGCTCACCGATCTGGCCCAACAGGCTGGATTACCTAATTCCACTACCCATCGCCTGCTCACCACCATGCAACAACAAGGGTTCGTGCGCCAAGTGGGCGATCTGGGCCTATGGACCATCGGCGCACATGCTTTTGTGGTCGGCAGCAGTTTCCTGCAAAGCCGCAACCTGCTGGCGATGGTGCACCCAACGCTGCGCCGCCTGATGGAGGAATCGGGCGAAACGGTTAATCTGGCGGTACTGGATACCAGCGAATATCAGGCCGTGATTATCGATCAGGTGCAATGCACCGCACTGATGCGTATGTCAGCCCCGATCGGCGGTAAATTACCGATGCATGCCTCTGGCGCAGGCAAAGCCTTCCTGGCCACGCTGTCAGACGCTCAGGTTACCAAGCTGCTGCATAAAAAAGGCATGCACACCTATACCGCACATACCCTGACACCGCATAACCTGAAAGAGGGGTTGGCGCTGATCCGCAAGCAGGGGTTTTCGTTTGATGATGAAGAACATGCGCTCGGCCTGCGCTGCGTGGCGGCCTGTATTTTTGACGAACACCGCGAGGCTTTTGCGGCTATCTCTATCTCCGGCCCGGTTTCACGTATTACTGACGATCGTGTAACAGAACTTGGAGCCCTGGTGATACACGCGGCAAAAGAGATCAGCCTTGAATATGGTGGGGTGCGTTAACCCTCTCACCAGCCCCCATCTTGGCCAAGCGGCCGAGGTGGGAGGCAAGCCGTTTCTGTTGTATTTCTGTGACTCCCTGTAGGGATCTTGTTTCACTACCAACCAAAACCATGAAGCCGATCACAGTTAGCGATCCTGCCTGCTGAAGCCAATTGCAACCAAGAACATTTCCCTCGATATTGTTACCGATAACATGTTACCGGTAACTTTAACTGGAAATAACGAAACAATCGGCCCGCAGCCATCGTGCATCAGGGCTGCCATGCGAGGACGGAATGATTAACCCTACCCTATCACGCGTAACACAACGCATCATCGAACGTTCAAAACAGAGCCGCACAGCTTACCTGGCGCGCATCGCTGCGGCTCGCTCACAGACCGTCCATCGTTCACAACTGGCCTGTGGCAATCTGGCACACGGCTTTGCTGCCTGCCAGCCCAGCGATAAAGCTGCGCTGAAAAATATGGTGCATAGCGATATCGCCATCATTACCGCCTATAACGATATGCTTTCTGCCCATCAACCCTATGAAAATTATCCGCAACGGTTGAAACAGGCCTTGCACAGCGTCGGCGCTGTCGGCCAAGTGGCTGGAGGCGTGCCCGCCATGTGTGATGGGGTGACCCAAGGGCAAGATGGCATGGAGCTTTCGTTGATGAGCCGCGATGTGATCGCGATGTCTGCCGCCATTGGCCTTGCCCATAATATGTTCGACGGCGCGCTGTTCCTCGGTATTTGCGACAAGATCGTGCCGGGCTTGGTGATGTCTGCCCTGTCCTTTGGCCATCTGCCCGCCGTATTTGTGCCCGCTGGGCCGATGAGCAGCGGCCTGCCAAACAAAGAGAAAGTCCGGGTGCGCCAGCTTTATGCGGAAGGTAAGGCCGACCGTCACGCATTGTTGGCAGCAGAAGCGGCGTCTTATCATGGCATCGGCACCTGTACCTTCTACGGCACCGCCAACACCAACCAGATGGTGCTGGAAGTGATGGGTTTGCATCTGCCGGGAGCATCTTTTATCCACCCCGAAACGCCACTGCGCGATGCCTTGAACGATGCCGCAGCGCGCCAGGTGACCCGGTTGACCGAAACCAGCGGCCATTATTTACCCGTCGGTCAGTTGGTTGATGAGAAAGTGGTGGTGAACGGGATTGTCGCGCTATTGGCCACCGGCGGTTCCACCAACTTGACCATGCATATGGTCGCGATGGCGCGGGCCGCGGGCATCATGATCAACTGGGATGATTTTTCTGAGCTTTCCGATGCGGTGCCATTATTATGCCGCATCTATCCTAATGGCCCGGCAGATATCAATCAGTTTCAGGCCGCCGGAGGCGTACAGTTGGTGATACACGAACTGCTGAAAAACGGCCTGCTGCATCAGGATGTGCATACCGTCGCCGGTTTCGGCCTGGAGCGTTACACTCAGGAACCCTGGCTGGATAACGGTCAATTGGCCTGGCGCGACGGGGCGCGAAGCTCACTGGATAATAATGTGATCGCCAGCATTGCTGCTCCGTTCGAGCACCACGGCGGCACCAAAGTGCTTACCGGTAACCTGGGGCGTGCGGTAATGAAAACCTCGGCGATACCTGCCGATAATCAGATTATTGAAGCACCGGCAATCGTATTCGAAAGCCAGCACGATATCGTACCCGCCTTTGAAGCCGGTAAGCTGAATCAGGATTGCGTGGTGGTGGTACGCTTTCAAGGACCACAGGCCAACGGTATGCCTGAGCTGCATAAACTGATGCCACCGCTTGGCGTGCTGATGGATCGCGGCTTTAAGGTGGCGCTGGTGACCGACGGCCGCCTGTCGGGAGCTTCCGGCAAAGTGCCTGCGGCGATCCATGTCACGCCGGAAGCCTGCGCCGGTGGAGTGCTGGCAAAAGTGCAAAACGGTGATGTGATCCGTATTAACAACCACACCGGTGAGCTGCAACTGCGGGTTGATACTGCCGAACTGGCCCAGCGCGCTGCTTATCAGCCGGAGCTGAACGCCGATCACATTGGCTGTGGCCGTGAATTGTTCAGCGCGTTACGCAGCCAGCTTTCCGGCGCGGAGCAAGGAGCTTGCTGTATCCCTTTTTAAATTTGGCAATCAGCCAGCCCGTTCAATGGCTTCAACCTGCGGCGCCCCAGCAGGCAGGCGCTGGCTGAAACGGCGTTTTTTGCGGTAGGCAAACACGTCCTCTACGTGCCCATCTTTGATGCGCTGTTGCAAACCCCGCCAGTAATCCGCCGCAAACAGGTCACTGTGCATCTCCTCAAAGACTTGCCGGATGCGTTTATCGCCACACAGGAAATGGCGGAACTCTTCTGGAAAGACATCGTTCGGTGAGATGCTGTACCAGGGTTCGCTGGCCATTTCGTCTTCGGGATAGCGAGGTGGTGGGATATCGCGAAAATTCACTTCGGTCATGTAGCAGATTTCATCGTAGTCGTAGAACACCACCCGCCCATGACGAGTCACACCGAAGTTTTTGAACAACATATCACCGGGGAAAATATTGGCCGCTGCCAGCTGTTTAATCGCATTACCGTATTCTTCTATTGCATCATGCAGTTGCTGCTCATTGGCCTGTTCCAGATACAGGTTCAGCGGCGTCATGCGCCGTTCCATATAAAGATGCTTAATCACCACCTGCTCGCCAAGATCTTCCAGCTTTTCCGGCACTTCACGCTGTAACTCGGCCCACAATTCCGGGCTGAGGCGGGCTTTATCCACCACGAAGTTTTCGTATTCCTGTGTATCTGCCATACGCCCAACGCGGTCGTGTTCCTTAACCAGCTGATAGCAGGCCATCACCTGGGCTTGCGTCACTTCTTTCTGTGGGGCAAATTCGTCTTTGATTACTTTGAACACCCGATCAAAAGACGGCAAGGTGAACACCAGCATCACCATGCCTTTCACGCCAGGCGCAATGATAAATTGTTCCTGAGACTGCGCCATGAAGGTCAGATATTCGCGGTAGCATTCAGTTTTGCCGTGCTTTTGGCAGCCAATCGCCATATACAATTCGGCGGTGGTTTTGCCCGGTAAGATCTCCCGCAACCATTCCACCATCGCCGCGGGCAACGGCGCATAAACCATAAAGTACGAGCGAGCAAAACCAAACACGATGCTGGCTTCGGCTTTGCTGGTCAGGCAGGTATCAATAAACAGAGCACCGGAATCGCTGCGATGGATCGGCAGCAGGAACGGATAAACCCCCTCTGCCAGCCGCAGTTTGCCCACCAACCAGGCAGCTTTATTACGGTAGAACAGCTCATTGGCAACCTGGAACGTCGCCTCGGCCAATTGCTGCGCGCTGAATGCCTGCTGTAATGCTTCGGTGATATAACGGATATCACGCGGCAGATCTTCCCACGGCAGCCGCAGCGGGAGATCGGTCAGCAAACTGCGCAGCATCATCGCCATATCGCCATGAGGCATGAAATTGCGCGCCAGTGGCCGTGGAATATCACGAAAACGCCGTTCGGGCTGTGAAGTGAAAACAAACAGTTTATCCGGCGTTAAATCACGGTGTTTAAACAGGCGGCAGTAAACCGAATTAAAAAAACTCTCGGCAATTTCAAAACGCGGGTAATCCGGCAGCAATTCGGTATACACCGCTTTTACCCGGCTGGGAAAATCCGCATCGTAATAGCGTTGCCCGGTGATGCATTTCAACTGTTCCACCACCAAACCTACGTGATGATCGTAGAGGTGAATACGCTGTTTCATCGCCTGCTGCACGGCGGGCCAATCGGCCTGCTCAAAACGCTGTTGCGCCCCAGCGGTGACCTCCAGAAAGCGGCCATACTGTGCATCAAATCCCTGTAAGATCGTCTGTGCGATCAACAATTCCCGCTTTGCCGCCATCTTTCCCCCCACCCAGGTAGCAGAGCCTGCAAATGCAGGCTCTGGATTACAGAGATCAGAACTGCTGTTCTTCGGTCGAACCGGTCAGGGCGGTAACGGAAGATGCCCCACCCTGAATGATGGTGGTCACTTTATCGAAATAACCGGTTCCCACTTCTTGCTGGTGCGAAGCAAAGGTATAGCCACGTTCAACAGCGGCAAACTCTGGCTGCTGCACTTTTTCGACATAGTGTTTCATGCCTTCGCCACGAGCGTAGGCGTGAGCCAGATCGAACATGTTGAACCACATGCTGTGAATACCGGCCAGGGTAATGAACTGGTATTTGTAACCCATGGCAGACAACTCATCCTGGAAGCTGGCGATAGTTTGGTCGTCCAGGTTCTTCTGCCAGTTGAAAGATGGCGAGCAGTTGTAAGCCAGCAGTTTGCCAGGGAATTTGGCATGAATCGCCTCGGCAAAGCGCTTCGCTGCTGCCAGATCCGGGGTCGATGTTTCACACCACACCAGATCGGCATAAGGGGCATACGCCAAACCGCGGCTGATCGCCTGTTCAATGCCCGCATGAGTACGGAAGAAACCTTCGGCAGTACGTTCACCCGACACAAAGGCGCTGTCGTACGGATCGCAATCGGAGGTCAGCAAGTCTGCCGCATCGGCATCGGTACGCGCAATCAGCAGGGTTGGCACACCGAGCACGTCGGCCGCCAGGCGCGCAGCCACCAGTTTCTGGATCGCTTCCTGGGTTGGCACCAATACTTTGCCCCCCATATGGCCGCATTTTTTCACCGCCGCCAGTTGATCTTCAAAGTGTACCCCGGCAGCACCGGCTTCGATCATCGCCTTCATCAGTTCAAACGCGTTCAACACGCCACCAAAACCGGCTTCCGCATCGGCAACAATTGGCAGGAAATAGTCGGTGTAACCTTTGTCACCCGGTTCAATCTGGTTCGCCCACTGGATCTGATCGGCGCGACGGAAGGTATTATTGATGCGTTCGACCACCGCTGGCACAGAGTCTACCGGATACAGCGATTGATCCGGGTACATGGCAGAGGCGGTATTGGCATCCGCAGCCACCTGCCAGCCTGACAGATAAATGGCTTCCACACCCGCCTTCGCCTGTTGCAGCGCCTGACCACCGGTTAGTGCCCCCAGGCTGTTGACGTACCCTTTGCGGGATTTACCGTGCAGCAGTTCCCATAGCTTGGCTGCGCCGTTTTGCGCCAGCGTGCATACCGGGTTAACTGAACCACGCAGATTAATCACGTCTTCGGCGCTGTAAGGGCGCGTAATTCCTTCCCAACGTGCTGATTTCCATTCCTGTTCCAGTTGTTGGATCTGTTGGGTACGAGAGGTTGTCATATTTTTATCCTTTGTAATTAATGTAGGGTTAATAGTCTGGAACGGTTTATCAGGCCAGTAATTCGTAGCCGGGTAAGGTCAGGAAATCGATCAGTTCATCTTGCGTGGTAATACGTTCCATCAGGTGCGTCGCTTCTTCGAAGCGACCGGCGCTGTAACGCACCTCACCCAGTTCTTCACGTACCACCAACATTTCTTCTTTCAGCATTTGGCGAAACAGTGCCTTCGTCACCAGTTGGCCGTTGCTGAGGCTCTTTTCATGATGTATCCACTGCCAGATGGAAGTACGGGAAATTTCCGCAGTGGCAGCATCCTCCATCAGCCCATAAATCGGCACACAGCCATTACCGGAGATCCAGGCTTCGATGTATTGCACTGCAACACGAATATTGGCCCGCATCCCTGCTTCGGTACGTTCACCGTCACAAGGTTCTAGCAACTGGGCTGCAGTAATCGGCGCGTCCTGCTCGCGCAGTACTTCCAATTGGTTCTGGCGCTCGCCAAGAATACGGTTGAAGACTTCCATCACCGTATCGGCTAATCCCGGGTGCGCTACCCACGTGCCGTCATGCCCGTTGGTGGCCTCCAGCTCTTTGTCTGCACGCACCTTATCCAACACTGCCGCATTTTGTTCCGCATCTTTGCTTGGGATAAACGCCGCCATTCCCCCCATCGCAAAAGCGCCACGTTTGTGACAGGTCTTGATCAGTAAGCGTGAATAAGCGCTGAGAAAAGGTTGGGTCATAGTGACGGACTGACGATCCGGCAGTACACGCTCGCCGTGATTTTTCAACGTCTTAATATAGCTGAAGATGTAATCCCAACGGCCGCAGTTCAGCCCAACAATATGATCGCGCAGGTGATACAGGATTTCGTCCATCTGGAATACTGCGGGCAAAGTCTCGATCAGTACGGTCGCTTTGATCGTCCCACGCGGCAGCTCGAACCGATCTTCGGTAAAGCTGAATACTTCACTCCACCAAGCCGCTTCCTGCCAGGATTGGGTTTTCGGCAGATAGAAATAAGGGCCACTGCCTTTTGCCAGCAATTGGCGATAGTTGTGGAAAAAGTACAGGGCAAAATCAAACAACCCACCAGGAATGGCTTCACCTTGCCACTGCACATGTTTCTCTGGCAGGTGCAGGCCACGCACGCGGGCAATCAATACCGCCGGGTTCGGTTTGAGCTGGTAAATCTTACCGGCTTCGTTGGTATAAGAAATGGTGCCATTCACCGCATCATGTAGGTTGATTTGCCCATCGATCACTTTGTCCCAGCTTGGAGCCAGAGAATCTTCGAAGTCAGCCATAAACACTTTAACGTTAGCATTCAGAGCATTAATCACCATCTTACGTTCAACCGGGCCGGTAATCTCAACCCGACGATCGCGTAAATCATCAGGAATACCCCGGATTTTCCAGTCACCATTACGAATGGAATTAGTTTCCGAAATAAAATTCGGAAGACCACCACGGTCAATAGTTTCCTGCCAGCAGGCGCGTGCAGCCAACAGCTTGTTACGTTGCGGAGTAAATTTCGCTACCAGTTCCGCCAGGAATTCGACTGCATCATCCGTTAACACCTGTCGTTCAGCCGCGCTGAAACCCCGCGTAAACGTTAACTCCGTGCCTGCCATCTGTTGCATCATTGTCTTTACTCCTTCCCCATCATCCCGCACCGCCATTGCTGGCTGAACGAAGTATTATTGTTGGAAATCACAGCGATTCAGGGTGAAATACAACCGCTAATTGGTTAGATATCAGCCCTTTTGAATCTTAGAATAACCAACAAAAAACAAAAATCAAAAACGATTTCCATTTTTTTATTAAATATTTTATTAACCTTTTATTATCAATTAATTACATAAATTATCATTAACAACAAACAAGGAACTCCGTTCCATTAACCGAGATATTTACATAATTCGTTGTTTTTAAATGAGTTATTAATAATGGGGGATGTGAAATAGGGAGGAAAAGTGTAGAGCAGGTTATAGCGGCCTCGATTCAGCCGCCGTGTGAAGGAAAAGAGGTTACTCGAGGGTCGGATTCATATGACGTAGATCGAACGGGGTAATCTGGTAGACGTAGTAGTTTAACCAGTTGGCGAACAGTAAATGGCCATGACTGCGCCATGAAGCCTTAGGAGTGAGTTCAGGATTATCGTTAGGGAAGTAGTTCATCGGAACGGTTGGGTTAAGGCCAGCATCACTATCACGACAATACTCACCCGCTAACGTCAGCGCATCATATTCAGGATGCCCAGTAACAAATGCCAAGCGCTTATCTTTACTGGCAAACAGATAAGCGCCCGCCAGTTCCGATTCAGCCAGAATATCCAGATCGGTGTACTGGCGAATAATATCGGTAGGGAAATCGGCATAGCGCGAATGTGGGGCCAGAAAGGTTTCATCAAAACCGCGGGTTAGCAAAGCATGCTGCTGCAACGTCTGGTGTTGATAAACACCTGATAACTTTATCTCTCGCGTCATCTTCGGGATGCCATACAGGATGTTCAACGCAGCCTGTACCGCCCAACAGACAAACAACGTAGAAGTTACGTGCCGTTGAGCCCAATCAATAACACACTCAATCTGTGGCCAATAGGCTACATCGCAGAAATCAACCAGACCCAGTGGAGCACCGGTCACGATCAGTCCGTCAAAATTCTCATGCTGAATATCTTCAAAATTGCAGTAGAAATTGTTCAGATGCTCAGCCGGTGTATTCTTCGACTCACGGCTGTCGATACGTAACAGCTGAATATCGATCTGCAACGGAGAATTGGAAAGCAAACGTAGAAACTGGTTTTCAGTCTCGATCTTTTTTGGCATCAGATTGAGGATAAGCACTTTTAATGGCCTGATTTCCTGTGTTTTTGCTCGTGAGGATGTCATCACAAAGACATTCTCATTACGCAAAAAATTCACCGCAGGTAACTCATCAGGAACACGAATCGGCATTGCCTAACCCTCACATATCCATTTATACGTTTAGACTTCTAGATGCCTGAAGATAGCTTTTTTTTAGCACAATGTCGAGTTTTCAATAGGAAGGTGAAAATGTTTCATCGCCAGAGGGAACGGCGAGGAAGACGGTACTCGCTTACAGCATTTATCACCTTGTACACTACTAATGTGCCCAACGTTGTTTTTAGCACACAGCAAAAAGCCCCATGCTTTCGCATGGGGCTTTCCACTTGTTTGATGCCTGGCAGTGTCCTACTCTCGCATGGGGAGACCCCACACTACCATCGGCGCTACGGCGTTTCACTTCTGAGTTCGGCATGGGGTCAGGTGGGACCACCGCGCTATTGCCGCCAGGCAAATTCCATTTAATCAACCCGCTTCACTTGCGTGAAGCCAGTCAATCCAATCCGGGAACATCGCTGAATATCAAAACTCACTACTCTCTTGTCTCTCAACAAAACACCTTCGGTGTTGTAAGGTTAAGCCTCACGGTTCATTAGTACTGGTTAGCTCAATGCATCGCTGCACTTACACACCCAGCCTATCCACGTCTTCGTCTCAAACGTTCCTTTAGGGACCTTAAAGGCCCAGGGAAGACTCATCTCGAGGCGAGTTTCGTGCTTAGATGCTTTCAGCACTTATCTCTTCCGCACTTAGCTACCGGGCAGTGCCATTGGCATGACAACCCGAACACCAGCGGTGCGTTCACTCCGGTCCTCTCGTACTAGGAGCAACCCCTCTCAATCTTCCAACGCCCACGGCAGATAGGGACCGAACTGTCTCACGACGTTCTAAACCCAGCTCGCGTACCACTTTAAATGGCGAACAGCCATACCCTTGGGACCTACTTCAGCCCCAGGATGTGATGAGCCGACATCGAGGTGCCAAACACCGCCGTCGATATGAACTCTTGGGCGGTATCAGCCTGTTATCCCCGGAGTACCTTTTATCCGTTGAGCGATGGCCCTTCCATTCAGAACCACCGGATCACTAAGACCTACTTTCGTACCTGCTCGAGCCGTCACTCTCGCAGTCAAGCTAGCTTATGCCTTTGCACTAACCTCACGATGTCCGACCGTGATTAGCTAACCTTCGTGCTCCTCCGTTACGCTTTGGGAGGAGACCGCCCCAGTCAAACTACCCACCAGACACTGTCCTCACCCCGGATTACGGGGCAAAGTTAGAACATCAAACATTAAAGGGTGGTATTTCAAGGTTGGCTCCATGCAGACTGGCGTCCACACTTCACTGCCTCCCACCTATCCTACACATCAAGGCTCAATGTTCAGTGTCAAGCTATAGTAAAGGTTCACGGGGTCTTTCCGTCTTGCCGCGGGTACACTGCATCTTCACAGCGAGTTCAATTTCACTGAGTCTCGGGTGGAGACAGCCTGGCCATCATTACGCCATTCGTGCAGGTCGGAACTTACCCGACAAGGAATTTCGCTACCTTAGGACCGTTATAGTTACGGCCGCCGTTTACTGGGGCTTCGATCAAGAGCTTCGCCTTGCGGCTAACCCCATCAATTAACCTTCCAGCACCGGGCAGGCGTCACACCGTATACGTCCACTTTCGTGTTTGCACAGTGCTGTGTTTTTAATAAACAGTTGCAGCCAGCTGGTATCTGCGACTGGCTTCAGCTCCAGGAGCAAGTCCCTTCACCTACGTGCCAGCGTGCCTTCTCCCGAAGTTACGGCACCATTTTGCCTAGTTCCTTCACCCGAGTTCTCTCAAGCGCCTGGGTATTCTCTACCTGACCACCTGTGTCGGTTTGGGGTACGATTCTGTGTTACCTGGAGCTTAGAGGCTTTTCCTGGAAGCTTGGCATCAACCACTTCGCCACCGTAGTGACTCGTCATCACGCCTCAGGGTTGAATAAGAGAACGGATTTACCAATTCTCTCCCCCTACACGCTTAAACCGGGACAACCGTCGCCCGGCCAGCCTAGCCTTCTCCGTCCCCCCTTCGCAGTAACACCGAGTACGGGAATATTAACCCGTTTCCCATCGACTACGCTTTTCAGCCTCGCCTTAGGGGTCGACTCACCCTGCCCCGATTAACGTTGGACAGGAACCCTTGGTCTTCCGGCGAGCGGGTTTTTCACCCGCTTTATCGTTACTTATGTCAGCATTCGCACTTCTGATACCTCCAGCAGCCCTCACAGACCACCTTCAACGGCTTACAGAACGCTCCCCTACCCAACAACGCCTAAGCGTCGCTGCCGCAGCTTCGGTGCATGGTTTAGCCCCGTTACATCTTCCGCGCAGGCCGACTCGACCAGTGAGCTATTACGCTTTCTTTAAATGATGGCTGCTTCTAAGCCAACATCCTGGCTGTCTGTGCCTTCCCACATCGTTTCCCACTTAACCATGACTTTGGGACCTTAGCTGGCGGTCTGGGTTGTTTCCCTCTTCACGACGGACGTTAGCACCCGCCGTGTGTCTCCCGTGATAACATTCTTCGGTATTCGGAGTTTGCATCGGGTTGGTAAGCCGGGATGGCCCCCTAGCCGAAACAGTGCTCTACCCCCGAAGATGAGTTCACGAGGCGCTACCTAAATAGCTTTCGGGGAGAACCAGCTATCTCCCGGTTTGATTGGCCTTTCACCCCCAGCCACAAGTCATCCGCTAATTTTTCAACATTAGTCGGTTCGGTCCTCCAGTTAGTGTTACCCAACCTTCAACCTGCCCATGGCTAGATCACCGGGTTTCGGGTCTATACCTTGCAACTAGACGCCCAGTTAAGACTCGGTTTCCCTACGGCTCCCCTATTCGGTTAACCTTGCTACAAAATATAAGTCGCTGACCCATTATACAAAAGGTACGCAGTCACCCCATTAAGAGGCTCCCACTGCTTGTACGTACACGGTTTCAGGTTCTGTTTCACTCCCCTCGCCGGGGTTCTTTTCGCCTTTCCCTCACGGTACTGGTTCACTATCGGTCAGTCAGGAGTATTTAGCCTTGGAGGATGGTCCCCCCATATTCAGACAGGATGTCACGTGTCCCGCCCTACTCATCGAACTCACAACCTGTGCATTTTGGTGTACGGGGCTATCACCCTTTACTGCGCGACTTTCCAGACGCTTCCACTAACACACAGGCTGATTCAGGTTCTGGGCTTTTCCCCGTTCGCTCGCCGCTACTGGGGGAATCTCGGTTGATTTCTTTTCCTCGGGGTACTGAGATGTTTCAGTTCCCCCGGTTCGCCTCATGACACTATGGATTCATGTCATGATAGTGTGTCGAAACACACTGGGTTTCCCCATTCGGGTATTGCCGGTTATTGCGGTTCATATCACCTTACCGGCACTTTTCGCAGATTAGCACGCCCTTCATCGCCTCTGACTGCCTAGGCATCCACCGTGTACGCTTAGTCACTTAACCTCACAACCCGAAGGTGTCTTCTGTAAACAGAGAACACATCGTGCTGTAAACATTTGAGAGACTCTCTGACAGGGTACTCCTTATCCCCATAACTCTACGGTGGGATAAGTTTCAGCTGTCAGGTTTCAATTTTCAGCTTGTTCCAGATTGTTAAAGAGCAAAATACGTCGCAGTATACTGTTGCCAGTACACTCTGAAGTATCATCAAGGACGTTATGGTGGAGCTAAGCGGGATCGAACCGCTGACCTCCTGCGTGCAAGGCAGGCGCTCTCCCAGCTGAGCTATAGCCCCATACGTCACGTGCAAAAACCTTTATGGGTACCAACTCAACCAAGAGTCAATCGTTACTCAGGCAAGGCATGCGAAAGGGACGTTCACTTTCGGTAAACGACCACGCGCATAACGCAGCATAAGTACAAATTTGGTAGGCCTGAGTGGACTTGAACCACCGACCTCACCCTTATCAGGGGTGCGCTCTAACCACCTGAGCTACAAGCCTATAAAGGGTTTTCTGCTCGTTACTTTTCATCAGACAATCTGTTGTGAACACTCACGCAATCAATATCATTCGGTAAGGAGGTGATCCAACCGCAGGTTCCCCTACGGTTACCTTGTTACGACTTCACCCCAGTCATGAATCACAAAGTGGTAAGCGCCCTCCCGAAGGTTAAGCTACCTACTTCTTTTGCAACCCACTCCCATGGTGTGACGGGCGGTGTGTACAAGGCCCGGGAACGTATTCACCGTAGCATTCTGATCTACGATTACTAGCGATTCCGACTTCATGGAGTCGAGTTGCAGACTCCAATCCGGACTACGACGTACTTTATGAGGTCCGCATGCCTTCGCAGGGTAGCTTCTCTTTGTATACGCCATTGTAGCACGTGTGTAGCCCTACTCGTAAGGGCCATGATGACTTGACGTCATCCCCACCTTCCTCCAGTTTATCACTGGCAGTCTCCTTTGAGTTCCCGGCCTAACCGCTGGCAACAAAGGATAAGGGTTGCGCTCGTTGCGGGACTTAACCCAACATTTCACAACACGAGCTGACGACAGCCATGCAGCACCTGTCTCACGGTTCCCGAAGGCACCAAGCCATCTCTGGCAAGTTCCGTGGATGTCAAGAGTAGGTAAGGTTCTTCGCGTTGCATCGAATTAAACCACATGCTCCACCGCTTGTGCGGGCCCCCGTCAATTCATTTGAGTTTTAACCTTGCGGCCGTACTCCCCAGGCGGTCGACTTAACGCGTTAGCTCCGGAAGCCACGCCTCAAGGGCACAACCTCCAAGTCGACATCGTTTACAGCGTGGACTACCAGGGTATCTAATCCTGTTTGCTCCCCACGCTTTCGCACCTGAGCGTCAGTCTCTGTCCAGGGGGCCGCCTTCGCCACCGGTATTCCTCCAGATCTCTACGCATTTCACCGCTACACCTGGAATTCTACCCCCCTCTACAAGACTCTAGCCTGCCAGTTTCGGATGCAGTTCCCAGGTTAAGCCCGGGGATTTCACATCCGACTTCACAGACCGCCTGCGTGCGCTTTACGCCCAGTAATTCCGATTAACGCTTGCACCCTCCGTATTACCGCGGCTGCTGGCACGGAGTTAGCCGGTGCTTCTTCTGTGGGTAACGTCAATGCACAGTGCTATTCACACTGTACCCTTCCTCCCCACTGAAAGTGCTTTACAACCCTAAGGCCTTCTTCACACACGCGGCATGGCTGCATCAGGCTTGCGCCCATTGTGCAATATTCCCCACTGCTGCCTCCCGTAGGAGTCTGGGCCGTGTCTCAGTCCCAGTGTGGCTGGTCATCCTCTCAGACCAGCTAGAGATCGTCGCCTAGGTGAGCCATTACCCCACCTACTAGCTAATCCCATCTGGGCACATCCGATGGCGTGAGGCCCGAAGGTCCCCCACTTTGGTCCGTAGACGTCATGCGGTATTAGCTACCGTTTCCAGTAGTTATCCCCCTCCATCGGGCAGTTTCCCAGACATTACTCACCCGTCCGCCGCTCGCCGGCAAAGTAGCAAGCTACTTCCCGCTGCCGCTCGACTTGCATGTGTTAGGCCTGCCGCCAGCGTTCAATCTGAGCCATGATCAAACTCTTCAATTAAAAGCTTGATGTGCTGCAACGTGTGCAGCGATGCTCGAAAACTAACGTTTGTAATAATTCACTTAAATGAATTACTGCTTGGTCACTCTTCAAGACTTAGATATTTTTCGCCACCGTAGTGGCTGGATATCGTCTTGTGAGTGCCCACACAGATTGTCTGATAAATTGTTAAAGAGCAGTGAGTTACGCGCTTTCGCTTGCTAACTCGAGGTGGCGTATATTACGCTTTCCTCTTTCAGAGTCAACCTTAATTTGCAGGTTTTTTCTCTGTGACCTTCAGAGACTCTGTGATGGTGTTCACAGGCTCCGTGTCGATGGAGGCGCATTATAGGGATCTTCATTTTTTCCACAACCCCTTTTTAGATCTTTTCTTTCTGACCGCATATTTTTCAGCCCTTTCGCGTGGTTCTTGCCCGTTCGGGATTGTTTTCTACAAGAACCAACGTGTTAACTGATTGTAATTCCATCACCAACGTCTAGTATTGCCGATAAATATGATCCTGATGTGAGGCTATAGTATGTCCGATGCAGTGCGTTCTTATCTTCATTACTCCCCTATGATTGGCCTCCGTGCCATGATCGATCCTTCCAGCGTCGTGATCGGTAATGTTGAACTGGCTGATGATGTCAGTATTTGGCCGCTGGTTTCCATCCGTGGAGATGTGAATGCCGTAAGGATCGGCGCACGCAGCAACATCCAGGATGGCAGTGTCTTGCATGTAACACATCGATCTGACGACAATCCAGCAGGTTATCCTTTATTAATTGGCGAAGATGTCACTATCGGACATAAAGCCATGCTGCACGGTTGTGTTATCGGTAACCGGGTTTTAGTGGGAATGGGGTCGATTCTGCTGGACGGGGCGGTAATAGAAGATGATGTGATGATCGGCGCTGGCAGTTTAGTGCCTCCTGGCAAGCGCCTGGAAAGTGGTTACCTGTATGTCGGCAGCCCAGCACGTCAGGTGAGACCATTAACGTTGGCTGAACGGGAAGGACTCGTCTATTCGTCCAGTAATTATGTACGTTGGAAAGACGAATACCTTGCCAAAGATATCTAATTCAATATGAAACGCTCCGCCACCGCTTTCTATAAGCGGGGCGTTATCAAACCGCCATTTCTTTACGCAATTTTAACAACACAGGCTCTATTTCCGGCATAACACCGTGCCATAACAAGAAGGCGTGCGCAGCCTGCCCTACCAGCATCCCCAAACCATCAGCATAATGTTTCCCTCCTTGTTTTTTCACCCAGCTCAAGAATGGTGTGCCTCCTTGCTGATAAAACATGTCGTAACAACGAGTCGTTTCATCCACAATATTTGCTGGCAATGCAGGTATTTCGCCATTGATCCCTGAAGCCGTTGCGTTGATCACTAAATCAAAACGTTGTTGGTTGAGTTGCTCTATCGGCAATGACGCGATTTCTCCCAAATGTTGAAAGAGCCTCACCAGCTCTTGTGCCCGGCTGAAAGTACGATTAGTCATTACCACTTCACAGCCAAAAGAGAGTAATGGCAGTATCACTCCACGTGCAGCACCACCCGCCCCCACCAGCAGAATACGATCGCCAGGCTGGAGCAGTTGTTGGCATTTAAGATCGGTTAACAGGCCGATCCCATCCGTGTTATCACCCAATAAACGACCATCCGGTAATACTTTGAGCGTATTCACCGCACCCGCGATTGCCGCCCTATCACTCAATTCGTTTGATACTGCATACGCACTCTCTTTAAAAGGAACGGTAACATTGGCCCCCTTCCCCCCTGCTGTAATAAATTGCCGGAGCGCTACCTCAAATCCATCCAATGGTGCCAGCACGGAACCGTAGGGATGATCTATTTCGGTTTGTTCAGCAAACAATGCATGAATACGGGGAGATTTGCTGTGAGCAATGGGATTACCGAATACCGCGAACTTCTCCATTAACATGACCTCTATCCCTGACGGATTTGCTCACCCGTCAAAGCATCTCTGATTTCAGAAGGATTCAGGCGCCCGCCAACGTTACCAGCCAGCACCGGGAAAGATTCGCCAAACTGCAGCTTCACTTCTGCAACAGTACGGCAGGGCTCTTGGCCGCTTAAATTGGCACTGGTTGAAACCAGCGGTTTACCAAACTGACGGCAGAGCTGTTGCACCAGTGGATGATCGCTGACGCGAACCGCCAGCGAGTAGAAACGGCCGGTCAGGAAACGTGGCGTTTGCGGTTTTGCCGGGACTACCCAGGTCACCGGCCCAGGCCAACTAGCAAACATTACGGTACGCTGCTGCTCACCCAAAACGCTGTCATCAATATAAGGCGTGAGCTGCGAATAATCGGCAGCGATCAGGATCAGGCCCTTATCCCATGGACGCTGTTTCAGATCCAGTAAGGCCATGACAGCCTGTTCGCTATCAGGATCACAGCCTAAACCGAATACGGCCTCTGTCGGGTAGGCAACGACCTGTTGATTTTTCAGCGCGGTAATAATAGGTGTGAATGCGGAAATTTGTTCTGAGCTCATGGCGTGATTATTCTGCGATTATGACGGGTTTTCCGCACAGTTTACTGGCACAACAAAGCGTTGGACCTTTGGCCGCACGCTTTTCCATCAATAATGGATAGTGGCAATAAGCACATTCACCAGCGACGGGTTTAAAATTAAGGGCAAATTGGCATTCTGGATAACGATCGCAGGAATGAAACACCTTGCCATAACGTGACTTGCGCTGTAATAACTTACCTTGCCCGCATTGCGGACAAGCAATACTGGTTTCATCCGGTTTATCGATCACTTCGGTATGATCGCACTCAGGATAACGCCCACAGCCGATGAACATCCCATAACGCCCCTGACGCAGCACCAACGCAGCCTGGCATTTCGGACACTCCTGTCCCTCCAGAACTTTGACAATATGACCATCTGCCTGCGCTTTCAATGGCCGGATATATTGGCATTCAGGATATTGGGAACAGCCAAGAAAGGGGCCGTGGCGACCACTACGGATCACCAATTCGGCCCCGCATTCTGGACAGGGTTCATTTTGCCTAGCAGCAAAAATCGCTGTTTTTGTCATAACTTCTTTCTATGTTTGTTACCGGCTCAGTGCAGATAGCCTTCGTTTACTTCAAATAACAGTTCTTCCATTTGCTGATAAGCGCTTTCATATCCGGGGATATTAAACAGCACCATCAGCACTACCCATTTCAGATCTTCGAGATCGAATTCCGTGTTATCCAAAGCCATAACACGATCGATAACCATTTCACGGGTTTCGAGGTTCAATACCTGAATCTGTTCTAGGAACAGGAGAAAACCACGACAACTGGCGTCTAAACGCACACTTTCTTCTTCGGTGTAAATCCGCATTGCCAGCGGATCGGCATCCATAAAGTAAGGTGCATTTTCACCTTCCTGGAGGTCTGCAAGCTTCTCAAGCCAATTCAACGCGTTGTAGATATCATCCCGATCAAATCCTGCTTCGGCAAGATCAGCGGTCAAGGTATCCTGATCAACAGACATCTCTGGCTCATTGTGGATATAAGTTTCAAACAAGTACATGAGTACGTCGAACATGGCCTGCCCTCCTTAATCGGACATAGCCGCCGGGTACAACTGCGATCCACCCTGCTAACTCCAGATCGAGTAATTTAATTACCACCTCTGGCACAGGTTGGCCGGCACGTGCAGCGACGACATCAACAGGTGTCACCTCATATCCTACGTTAGCCAACACATCGCCAAATGGCAATTCAACTTGAGCTTCTGATGCAGAAATAATTGTATTTTCGTTCATAGGCAACCAGTGCAGACCACTTCCTAGTTGTTCTGCGATATCTTTCGGGCTGGTAACTAAGCTGGCTCCCTGCTGAATTAACCAATGTGTCCCTTCACTCATTGGGCTGCCCAGTGCTCCTGGCAGGGCAAATACTTCACGCCCCTGCTCCAATGCATAACGAGCAGTAATCAATGAACCGCTGCGTAGTGAAGCTTCTATAACCACCACCCCCATACTCAACCCACTGATAATGCGGTTACGGCGTGGGAAATGATCGGCCAACGGTAAATCGGTAACCAGATGTTCAGAAACCACGGCCCCACCTTGCTCAACGATTTGTTCAGCCAGACGCCGATGGCGACGCGGATAGATATTTGCTAAACCGCTCCCCAATACGGCAATCGTCACCCCTTGAGCAGCCAAAGCCGCACGATGACAGATCCCATCAATGCCAATTGCCATTCCACTGGTAACTGCAAAACCGCAATATACCAATCCGGTAGCAAAATCATTTCCCCAATGTTCACCATAATGGCTGAACTGGCGGCTGCCCACCATGGCGATCTGTGGCAATTGCAGAGCAGCAGGGCTTCCTTTCATCATCAGTAGTAGCGGTGCATTATCGATATGTGTCAACAGTTCAGGAAAACTCGCTTCACCGTAGATCACCATCTGATTCCCCTCTTCCTCCAACCACTTGAGCGTTGCCTGTAAGTAACGAGCGGGTATATGGCGGAATTGCTCCTGCTGTTTATCGTTCAGACCTAGTGGCCTTAACAACGAATAAGGATTGCCCCGCTCTGCGGCCAGTTGATGGATGATTTGGCTAGCTTGCGGCGCACTTATCCCTGTTACCGTTTGCATCCGTAGAGCGATTTCCTCTGGCTGCATCACGCATTCCCTCGCTGAAAATTTGCTGTTGCCCATTAGTGCAATTGGTCAACGATGCTGTCAATCAGGCCAGGAAATGTCTAGAATAGAAGCTAACCTTTCTTTATCACTCGGATACAGATCTAAAGATATATGTCAGTCTTGCAGGTATTACATTTCCCAGACGAGCGGCTACGCAAAGTTGCAGCCCCGGTAAAAGAAGTCAATGCAGATATCCAGCGCATCGTGGATGATATGTTTGAAACCATGTACGCAGAGGACGGTATTGGCTTGGCAGCGACACAGGTGGATATTCATCAGCGCATTATCGTCATTGACGTTTCTGAGAACCGCGACGAACCGCTGGTGCTGATCAATCCAGAATTACTGGAAAAGCACGGTGAAACCGGTATCGAAGAAGGCTGTCTGTCCGTTCCTGAGCATCGCGCTCTGGTGCCACGAGCAGAAAAAGTGAAAGTCCGCGCACTTAATCGCGAAGGGCAACCTTTTGAGCTCGAAGCCGATGAATTGTTGGCTATTTGTATCCAGCATGAAATGGATCATCTGATTGGTAAGCTGTTTGTCGATTACCTTTCTCCGCTTAAGCGCCAGCGTATCCGTCAGAAACTGGAAAAAATGGCCAAGCTTAGTGCCCGAGCCTAACCAATCAGGAAATCAACGTGTCTGACTCTTTACGGATTATTTTTGCAGGAACTCCAGACTTTGCAGCGCGTCACCTTGACGCGCTGTTGTCATCTAGGCACCAGATTGTCGGCGTATTCACTCAGCCTGACCGCCCCGCTGGCCGCGGCAATAAACTGACGCCAAGCCCGGTCAAAGTGTTGGCGGAACAACGTCAGATCCCGGTGTTTCAGCCTAAATCTCTGCGCCCAGAAGATAATCAGCGTCTGGTTGCCGAGCTCAATGCCGACGTGATGGTTGTGGTTGCTTATGGCTTAATCTTGCCGAAAGCCGTGTTGGAGATGCCACGTCTGGGCTGCATCAATGTCCATGGTTCCCTTCTGCCACGCTGGCGTGGCGCTGCACCTATCCAACGCGCTTTGTGGGCGGGTGACAGCGAAACGGGCGTGACAATCATGCAGATGGATGTTGGGCTTGATACTGGTGACATGATGCACAAGATCAGTTGCCCAATTGAATCCACCGATACCAGTGCTAGCCTGTACGACAAATTAGCGGAGCTGGGGCCACAAGGGTTGCTGGCAACATTGCAACAATTGGCTAACGGTATGGTTAAGCGCGAGGTACAAGATGAAACACGGGTTACCTACGCTGAAAAGCTGAGCAAGGAAGAAGCTCGTCTGGATTGGAACCTGTCAGCGGTTCAGCTTGAACGGTGTATTCGTGCTTTCAATCCATGGCCAGTCAGCTATTTCACTATCGAAGATCAACCAGTAAAAGCCTGGCAGGCAACAGTTTTGGCCGAAACATCTGGCGCGCAACCAGGTACTATCGTTCATGCCGACAAACATGGCATACAGGTTGCCACCGCTGATGGTATTCTGAACCTGGCACAATTGCAGCCAGCAGGTAAAAAACCGATGTCGGCACAGGATTTATTGAATTCACGCCGAGAATGGTTCATACCGGGTAACCAGTTATAAGTGTTCCCCATTGGCCCGGTCACCACTACCGGGCTATTTCTTTCTTAACGCCGCTCGTCATCAGCTTTATTCTATGAAAAATAATTACAATCTCCGCAGCTACGCAGCCAAAGCCATCGGTCAGGTATTGGATCAGGGGCAGTCACTCAGCACTATTCTGCCTACATTACAAAAGAACATTTCCGACAAAGACCGTGCTCTGTTACAGGAGCTTTGTTTTGGCACCCTGCGAGTGCTGCCGCAGCTCGAATGGTGCATTCAGCAATTGATGGCCAAACCCATGACCGGCAAGCAGCGCACGCTGCATTATCTGCTGATGGTCGGCTTGTACCAGTTACTGTATACCCGCATTCCCCCGCACGCAGTGCTGGCTGAAACCGTAGAAGGTGCAGTTGCCTTGAAACGCCCGCAGTTGAAGGGCTTGATAAATGGCGTCCTACGCCAATTCCAGCGGCAGCAAGAAGAGTTATTAACCCGCGCTGCCAATAACGAGAGCCGTTACCTGCACCCAAGCTGGCTGCTCAAACGCATCAAACAGGCCTATCCTGCTTACTGGGAACAGATCGTTGATGCCAACAATCAGAAACCCCCGATGTGGTTACGCGTTAATCGCCTGCACCATAGCCGTGAAGCGTATCTGCAACTAATGCAACAGGCAGGCATCGCCGCTGAACCTCATGATGAATATCGTGACGCTGTACGTTTGCTGACACCTTGTGCCGTGACGGAACTGCCGGGTTTTGTTGACGGCTGGGTTAGCGTACAGGATGCTTCCGCTCAAGGCTGTGTCGATCTGCTAGATCCGCAAGATGGTGAACAGATCCTCGATCTATGCGCCGCACCTGGCGGGAAAACCACCCATATTCTGGAGGCCGCACCAAAAGCCCATGTGATGGCTGTCGATATTGATGAACAGCGCTTAAAACGGGTAAAAGAAAACCTACAGCGCTTGCGTCTGCACGCTGAAATAAAGTTGGGTGATGGCCGTACACCAACAGAATGGTGCGGTGATAAACAATTTGATCGCATTCTGTTGGATGCACCCTGTTCCGCCACCGGCGTCATTCGCCGCCACCCGGATATCAAATGGCTACGCCGGGATAGCGATATCGCCGAATTAGCCAGCCTGCAAGGTGAGATTCTGTCAGCCATCTGGCCACATTTGAAATCAGGCGGTGTGATGGTCTATGCGACTTGCTCTATCTTGCCGCAAGAAAACAGCGAACAGATAACCGCTTTCCTGAAACACCACAATGACGCCAAATTAGTTGAAACCGGTAACAACCAATCACCAGGTAGGCAAAATCTTCCTCATCCTGAGGGCGGAGATGGTTTCTTTTACGCTAAGCTGATTAAAATATAACTATCAGGGCACACCTTTGTGCCGCCTAAAATAACGGCTATAGCCGTTGCAGTTGAAGCAGGGAACCCGATGAAAATAATTATTCTTGGCGCAGGTCAAGTCGGTGGGACACTGGCAGAAAACCTAGTTGGCGAAAACAACGATATCACCGTAGTAGACACCGATTCTGGGCGTTTGCGCCAGTTACAAGACAAGTTTGATTTACGCGTCGTCCAAGGGCATGGTTCCCACCCACGCGTATTACGTGAAGCCGGGGCAGAAGATGCCGATATGCTGGTTGCCGTCACTAACTCTGATGAAACCAATATGGTGGCCTGCCAGATAGCCTATTCCTTATTTAATACCCCAAACCGTATCGCGCGCATCCGTGCGTCGGATTACATCCGCGAAACCGAAAAACTGTTCACCCCAGAAGCGGTACCAATTGACCACCTGATCTCGCCGGAACAGCTAGTTATCGACTACATCTATAAATTGATTGAATACCCTGGCGCATTACAGGTCGTAAATTTCGCAGAGGGTAAAGTCAGCATCGTAGCGGTGAAAGCTTACTATGGCGGGCCACTGGTCGGTAATGCCTTATCTTCCATGCGGGATCATATGCCGCACATTGATACTCGAGTTGCCGCCATTTTTCGTCAGGACCGCCCGATACGCCCGCAAGGTTCGACCATCATCGAAGCGGGTGATGAAGTGTTCTTCGTCGCTGCTTCTCAACATATCCGCGCGGTCATGAGTGAGCTACAGCGATTAGAAAAACCTTACAAACGTATCATGATTGTTGGTGGGGGCAATGTGGGGGCCGGGTTAGCACACCGGTTGGAAAAATCGTACAACGTAAAACTGATCGAACGTAATCAACAGCGTGCTGCCGAACTAGCAGAACACCTGCACGATACAATTGTATTTTATGGCGATGCTTCCGATCAGGAACTTCTTGCCGAAGAACATGTTGAACAGGTAGACGTATTTATCGCCATTACCAATGACGATGAAGCCAATATTATGTCTGCCATGCTGGCCAAACGTATGGGGGCCAAAAAGGTCATGGTGTTAATCCAACGCCGTGCCTATGTTGACCTGGTGCAAGGCAGCGTGATTGATATTGCCATCTCTCCCCAACAGGCGACGATCTCAGCATTGCTGGGGCATGTGCGTAAAGCCGATATCGTTAGTGTTTCCTCATTACGTCGCGGTGTTGCAGAAGCCATCGAGGCTATTGCTCACGGAGATGAAAGTACCTCTAAAGTGGTTGGCCGCATGGTAGAAGAGATTAAATTGCCGCCAGGAACCACCATTGGTGCCATTGTACGCGGGGATGATGTCATTATTGCCAACGGCAATAGCAAAATTCAGCAGGGTGATCACGTAATCATGTTTATTACCGATAAGAAATTCGTGCCAGACGTGGAACGTCTGTTCCAGCCAAGCCCGTTCTTCTTATAAAACATTGGTTATGTGGATGGTTTTTTCTCAGTACTCTAACCAGAGAAACCATAAACTTTTCTATACTCATCATGGTGAAAGGAAATCGCTTTGCTAAACTTGCATCATTAATTTTTTAAGGGGTTGCTATGGGTATTTTGAAAGAATTCCGCGAATTTGCCATGCGCGGCAATGTCGTTGATTTGGCCGTTGGTGTGATCATCGGTGCTGCATTCGGTAGAATCGTTTCTTCTTTAGTTGCCGATATCATTATGCCACCGTTAGGCTTGCTCATCGGTGGTGTCGACTTTAAGCAGTTCCATCTAGTACTGCGTGAGGCTGAAGGAACTATCCCTGCCGTAGTTATGAACTATGGTGCCTTCCTTCAAAATATTTTCGACTTTATCATCGTCGCCTTCGCGATCTTTATGGCTATCAAATTAATGAACAAGATGCGCAACAAAAGCGCTGAAGAACCAGCAGCCCCTCCCACGCCAACGGCCGAAGAGAAGTTGTTAACAGAAATCCGCGATTTATTGAGCCAGCAGCAACAATCGAAGCTGTAATATGCTTGGCAGGATGCTAAAAAGCCATCTTATCAAAATGGCTTTTTATCCCTTAAAACCAGAAGGCCAGTGGTAAGTTGTTATTGATTAACTTACCACTGGCCTCCCAGTTACCGCCCTTTGTGTGTTTATCCTTACGCCGGTAACTGCCTTTCCCTTTGATATTCTTTTCTACGCGCTGACGGAAAAGCGGGTCATGTAACAACGCCTCAATGGCATTTTCCTGGATTTGGCCTTTAGTATGCCGATATTTAGTCATAGTCATATTCCTTGTGAATCGCGTGGACATAAAACAGGCTGATAATACTGCTGTGCAGATAAAAATTAAAGTGTCGGGAACGTTCAGACTGATTTTTTACTCTTGTCTTCGCTCGCGCCTTGCTCCAAAGCCTCCAGAATAGAACAGTAGTTACTGGTATGAGCACTGCCACAACAGGCATCACTAAGCCTTTTAAGAGATTCATGCATTCTCGTAAGCTCCATAAGCTTGTTTTCTACCTCACGCAGCCTGGCATCGACAATAGATTTGGATTCTTTGCAAGTATGATGTTCAGGATCTACACGAATCGACAGAAGTTCTGCAATGGTTTCCAACGTGAAGCCAAGTTGCTTTGCGTAACGGATAAAACGTAAACGCTGCAAATCCTGTTCACTATACAAACGATAGCCACCCTCCGTACGAGTATTGTGCCCCATCATGCCTTGCTTTTCATAATAACGGACAGTATCTGGCGTAACATCCGCGAACTTTGCTAATTGGCCAATTTTAAACATCTTTGCTCCCCGGAATTGAATTTTTTATCAAAAGTTGCTGACGCCTCCATGCTGGAAATTCACGCTTATCGCCACCAAACCACTGACGAGCTCCACCCAAGCATTGATTGCAGAAACGCGTAGTCAATTTGATTTACAGTATTAGCAAGCATAACGGATAAAAAGAAGGATCTTAAGATGTGTCGATGCCGGGAGATGTTTTCGTTCTGATTAATAGACGTAAAAAAACCGGGCAAGCCCGGTTTTTTTACGCGTCTACAGATTACTCTGCAGTTGCCACTTCTGCTTGAGACTCAGCACGATCAACCAGCTCGATGTATGCCATCGGCGCGTTGTCGCCTGCGCGGAAGCCACACTTCAGAATGCGAGTGTAACCACCGGCACGGCTCGCAAAACGCGGGCCTAGCTCGTTAAACAGTTTTGCCACGATCTCGTTATCACGAGTACGGGCGAATGCCAGACGACGATTAGCTACGCTGTCGGTCTTGGCAAGAGTAATCAGCGGCTCAACAACGCGACGCAGCTCTTTCGCTTTTGGCAGGGTCGTCTTGATGATTTCATGACGAACCAAAGAGCCGGCCATGTTACGGAACATAGCCTGGCGATGGCTGCTGTTACGGTTCAGTTGACGACCACTCTTACGATGGCGCATGACCTTATCCTTCTCAGTAAAACCTTAACCTGTGATCCGGTTACTCGTCAGCAATGCTTGCTGGTGGCCAGTTTTCCAGGCGCATGCCCAGAGACAAACCACGCGAAGCCAGCACGTCTTTAATCTCAGTAAGAGATTTTTTACCCAGGTTAGGCGTTTTCAGCAACTCAACCTCGGTACGCTGTACCAGATCACCGATGTAGTGGATAGCTTCTGCCTTGAGGCAGTTAGCAGAGCGGACAGTCAATTCCAGATCGTCAACAGGGCGCAGTAGGATCGGATCAAATTCTGGTTTCTCTTCTTTCACTTCCGGCTGACGAACATCACGTAAGTCAACGAAAGCTTCCAGTTGTTCTGCCAGAATGGTTGCCGCACGGCGGATCGCCTCTTCAGGATCGATCGTACCATTGGTTTCCATCTCGATTACCAACTTGTCCAGATCAGTACGCTGTTCTACACGCGCTGCTTCAACATTGTAGGCAATACGCTCTACAGGGCTATAGCAGGCATCAACCAACAGACGGCCAATCGGGCGCTCATCTTCTTCCGAATGAATTCGGGCAGAAGCCGGCACATAACCACGACCACGCTGAACTTTGATACGCATGCCGATAGCAGCATTCTCATCAGTCAGGTGGCAGATCACGTGCTGTGGTTTGACGATTTCGACATCACCATCATGGGTAATGTCGGCAGCGGTCACAGGGCCAATGCCAGATTTATTCAAGGTAAGGATAACTTCGTCTTTGCCTTGAACTCTCACCGCCAGCCCTTTCAGGTTGAGCAGGATCTCCAGGATATCTTCCTGTACGCCTTCTTTGGTGCTGTACTCATGCAGTACACCATCAATCTCAACCTCGGTCACCGCGCAACCCGGCATAGATGAAAGCAGAATACGGCGCAGTGCGTTGCCAAGAGTATGGCCAAAGCCACGCTCTAAAGGCTCAAGGGTCACCTTGGCGTGCGTCGAACTGACTTGCTCGATATCTACCAGGCGCGGTTTTAGAAACTCTGTCACAGAACCCTGCATTGTGTCCTCTCTTTGAAACTCAAGCTTTACTTGGAGTAAAGCTCGACGATCAGGTGTTCGTTAATGTCTGCCGACAGATCAGTACGTTCAGGAATACGCTTGAACACACCTTCCATCTTCGCAGCATCAACTTCCAGCCAGGTTGGCTTTTCACGCTGTTCAGCCAGCTCCAGAGAAGCCTTAACACGAGACTGCTTTTTAGCTTTCTCGCGGATGCTGACTACGTCATTCGGAGATACCTGATAAGAAGCGATGTTGACAACGCGGCCATTCACCATAATTGCTTTATGGCTGACCAACTGACGTGCTTCAGCACGAGTGGCACCAAAGCCCATACGGTAAACAACGTTGTCCAAACGACCTTCCAGAAGAGCCAACAGGTTTTCACCTGTGTTGCCTTTCAGGCGAGTTGCTTCTTTGTAATAGTTACGGAACTGGCGTTCCAGAACACCGTACATACGGCGAACTTTTTGCTTCTCACGTAACTGAACACCATAGTCAGACAAACGCGGTTTACGCGCACCGTGTTGACCTGGTGGTTGTTCTAATTTGCATTTTGAATCTATCGCGCGAACGCCAGACTTCAGGAACAGGTCTGTGCCCTCACGGCGGCTAAGCTTGAGCTTAGGACCCAAATATCTTGCCATTTTCTTTCTCCAACAATCCGAAAAGCAGGGGCGTTACACGCGACGCTTTTTCGGCGGACGACAACCGTTATGAGGGATCGGAGTCACATCAGTGATATTAGTGATGCGGAAACCAGCCGCGTTCAGAGCGCGGATAGTAGACTCACGACCAGGACCAGGTCCTTTAACCATAACTTCCAGGTTCTTGATACCGTATTCTTTTACTGCGTCAGCACAACGTTCAGCTGCAACCTGAGCTGCAAACGGAGTTGACTTACGAGAACCACGGAAACCGGAACCACCGGCAGTTGCCCAACCCAAAGCATTACCCTGACGATCGGTAATAGTTACAATGGTGTTGTTGAAAGAAGCATGGATATGAGCCACGCCGTCAGAGACTTGCTTTCTTACACGCTTACGTGTACGAACAGGTGCCTTTGCCATTATTCAATCACCCCGATTATTTCTTGATCGGTTTACGCGGACCCTTACGGGTACGTGCGTTGGTCTTAGTACGCTGACCGCGCACTGGCAGACCACGACGATGGCGTAAACCACGATATGTACCAAGATCCATCAGACGCTTGATGCTCAGGGTAACTTCACGACGCAAATCACCTTCGACAGTGAATTTGGCAACTGCTTCACGCAGCTGTTCAATTTGCTCTTCAGACAGCTCACTGATCTTAACACTTTCGGCAATACCCGTAGCAGCACAGATAGACTGTGAACGGGTTTTACCGATTCCGAAAATCGACGTTAAGGCGATAACGGTATGTTTATGATCAGGAATGTTAATGCCTGCTATACGGGCCACTATGCACTCCTACTTATTTTTACAGCAACACCATTCTGAAAAGCCCGTTTTCAGGATACTCAAATAATGTTGCAGCTACATATAAAAGATTGGCTGGCTAATCTAGCCAGCTCAACCCAACTTTGCAAGAAAAATATGCGAGATAATCAGCCTTGACGCTGTTTATGCTTCGGCTCGGCACTGCAAATCACACGAATAACACCGTTACGCTTAACGATTTTGCAGTTACGACATAATTTCTTGACGGAAGCACGAACTTTCATTTTTACTCTCCGTAACTTCTCAAACGCGCCTGACTAGCGGTTATAGCCTTTCAGGTTTGCTTTCTTCAATGCAGACTCATACTGACTTGACATCATCAGAGTTTGCACTTGAGCCATAAAGTCCATGATGACAACAACCACGATCAGTAGAGAAGTACCACCAAAATAAAACGGTACTTTCATTGCATCACGCATGAACTCCGGGATCAGGCAGATGAAAGTAATGTACATCGCGCCCACCAGGGTTAAACGCGTCATTACCTTATCGATATACTTCGCCGTTTGCTCTCCCGGACGAATTCCTGGTACGAAGGCACCGGACTTCTTCAGGTTATCTGCTGTTTCACGCGGATTGAAAACCAACGCCGTGTAGAAGAAACAGAAGAAGATGATTGCAGATGCATAGAGTAACACATAAAGCGGTTGCCCAGGCTGCAAATATAGCGAAATCGTTGTCAGCCAGTTCCAACCGGTACCGCCCCCAAACCAGGATGCAATCGTGGCAGGGAACAGAATAATACTGGAAGCAAAGATTGCCGGGATCACCCCTGCCATATTCACTTTCAGCGGTAAGTGTGTGCTCTGTGCTGCGTAAACACGACGACCTTGTTGACGTTTCGCATAGTTAACAACGATACGACGTTGACCACGCTCAATGAAAACAACGAAGAAGGTTACTGCAAACACTAAGACTGCAACCAACAGCAACAGGAGGAAGTGCAGGTCGCCTTGCCGAGCTTGCTCAATAGTATGACCGATTGCCGGCGGTAAACCCGCCACAATACCCGCAAAGATAATGATCGAGATACCGTTACCGATACCACGTTCAGTAATCTGCTCACCTAGCCACATCAGGAACATTGTCCCAGTAACCAGACTCACAACCGCAGTAAAGTAGAATGCAAAACCTGGGTTTAACACCAGGCCCTGCATACCAGGCATATTCGGTAGACCGGTAGCAATACCGATCGATTGGAATATGGCCAATACCAGCGTACCGTAACGGGTGTACTGACTAATCTTGCGACGGCCAGCCTCCCCTTCTTTCTTGATCTCCGCTAACGTTGGGTGAACCACCGTTAACAGCTGGATAATGATCGACGCCGAAATATACGGCATGATCCCCAGCGCAAAGATAGAAGCACGGCTGAGAGCACCACCAGAGAACATGTTAAACATTTCAATGATGGTGCCTCTTTGCTGCTCAAGCAATTTGGCAAGCACAGTGGCATCGATACCAGGAATCGGAATAAAAGAGCCGATGCGGAAAACAATCAGCGCGCCGATAACAAACAAAAGTCTGCGCTTCAGCTCGCCGAGTCCGCCTTTAGCACTTTGAAAATCTAATCCTGGTTGCTTAGCCATTCGCTCACTTATTCCTCAATTTTACCGCCAGCAGCTTCGATAGCAGCACGAGCGCCTTTGGTGACACGCAGACCACGCAGGGTAACCGGACGAGCGATTTCGCCAGAAAGCATAACTTTCGCGAACTCGATCTGGGTACCAACAACGTTAGCGGCTTTCAGCGTGTTCAGGTCGATTACGTCGCCTTCGATCAGAGCCAGTTCAGACAGACGAACTTCTGCCGTAATCATAGCTTTGCGAGAGGTGAAGCCGAATTTCGGCAAACGACGATATAAAGGCATCTGACCACCTTCAAAACCACGACGTACGCCACCGCCAGAACGAGACTTCTGACCTTTGTGACCACGGCCGCCGGTTTTACCCAGGCCAGAACCAATACCACGACCTACACGCTTCGGCGCATGCTTGGCACCTTCAGCCGGAGACAGAGTATTTAAACGCATCTGTTACTCCTCAACCTTAACCATGTAGGAAACCAGGTTGATCATACCGCGTACAGCAGGAGTATCCTCGCGCTCTACGGTGTGACCAATACGACGCAGACCCAGACCGAGCAGTGTAGCTTTATGCTTCGGCAGACGGCCAATGGAGCTGCGAACTTGTGTAACTTTGATAGTCTTAGCCATGGTCAATTACCCCAGAATGTCTGCAACGGATTTACCACGCTTGGCAGCGACCATTTCAGGAGACTTCATATTTGCCAGAGCATCGATAGTTGCACGAACCACGTTAATCGGGTTGGTGGAACCATAAGCTTTGGCCAATACGTTGTGCACCCCAGCAACTTCGAGAACGGCGCGCATTGCACCACCCGCGATGATACCGGTACCTTCATGAGCTGGCTGCATGAACACACGGGAACCCGTATGAGCACCTTTAACAGGGTGCTGCAGGGTGCCGCTGTTCAGCGCGACATTCATCATGTTGCGACGGGCTTTTTCCATCGCTTTCTGGATCGCTGCTGGAACTTCGCGTGCTTTGCCGTAGCCAAAACCAACGCGACCGTTACCATCACCAACGACTGTCAGTGCGGTAAAGCTGAAAATACGGCCACCTTTTACGGTTTTAGATACGCGATTTACCGCGATCAGCTTTTCCTGCAGTTCGCCAGCTTGTTTTTCGATGTGAGCCATCTTAAACCTCTTCCTTAGAACTGAAGGCCAGCTTCACGGGCAGCATCTGCCAGTGCCTGGACTCGACCATGATATTGGAAACCGGAACGGTCAAAGGAGACTTTCGCAATCCCTTTTTCCAACGCGCGCTCAGCCAGAGCTTTACCTACAGCTGCAGCTGCGTCTTTGTTACCGGAATACTTCAGTTGCTCAGTGATAGCTTTTTCTACAGTAGAAGCGGCTACCAGTACTTCAGAACCATTTGGAGCAATAACCTGTGCGTAAATGTGACGCGGGGTACGATGTACCACCAGGCGGGTTGCCCCCAGTTCTTTGAGCTTACGGCGTGCGCGGGTCGCACGACGGATACGAGCAGATTTCTTATCCATAGTGTTACCTTACTTCTTCTTAGCCTCTTTGGTACGCACGACTTCGTCGGCGTAACGGACACCTTTGCCTTTATAAGGCTCAGGACGGCGGTAGGCACGCAGATCTGCAGCAACCTGGCCAATAACTTGTTTATCGGCGCCTTTCAGCACGATTTCAGTTTGGCTTGGGCATTCAGCAGTAATACCTGCTGGCAGCTGATGATCGATTGGGTGAGAGAAGCCCAAGGCTAAATTCACCACATTGCCTTTAACAGCAGCACGATAACCAACACCTACCAGTTGCAGCTTCTTGGTGAAGCCTTCGGTAACACCGACAACCATTGCGTTCAGCAAAGCGCGCGTAGTACCTGCTTGGGCCCACGCATTGGCAAAACCTTCGCGCGGAGCGAAAGTCAGTGCATTAGCTTCTTGCGTAACGATAACGGCGTCGTGGACTGTACGAGTCAGCTCGCCGTTCTTACCCTTAATCGAAATAACCTGACCGTTGAGTTTTACCTCTACGCCGGCAGGAATGACGACGGGTGCTTTTGCAACACGAGACATTCTTTCCTCCCGAATTAAGCTACGTAGCAGATAATCTCGCCACCAAGACCAGCTTGGCGAGCTGCACGATCGGTCATAACACCTTTAGAGGTAGAAATAACAGCGATACCCAAACCGGCCATAACTTTTGGCAGCGCATCTTTTTTCTTATAGATACGCAGACCTGGACGGCTGATACGCTGAATGCTTTCTACCACTGCCTTGCCCTGGAAGTACTTCAATACCAGTTCCAGAACAGGCTTGGCATCGCCTTCAATTTTAAAATCTTCAATAAAACCTTCTTCCTTCAGCACGTTGGCAATTGCCACTTTCAGCTTGGAGGAAGGCATGGTGACCGCAACTTTGTTCGCGGCTTGACCGTTACGGATACGGGTCAGCATATCCGCGATCGGATCTTGCATGCTCATCTGTCTTTACTCCCGTGATTCAATTGGTAATTACCAGCTAGCCTTTTTCAAGCCTGGTACTTCACCGCGCATGGCGGCTTCACGAAGCTTAATACGGCTCAACCCGAATTTGCCCACATAACCATGTGGACGGCCAGTTTGGCGGCAGCGTTTACGCTGACGAGACGGGCTGGAATCACGCGGCAGAGTCTGCAGCTTGAGAACAGCATCCCAACGATCTTCGTCGGACGAGTTCACACCAGAAATGATAGCTTTCAATTCCTCGCGTTTAGCGCGGTATTTGTTAGCCAATTTCACACGAACGACTTCGCGTGCTTTCATTGATTGTTTAGCCATTAGTAACCCTGCCTTACTTGCGGAACGGGAAGTTAAAAGCAGCCAACAGCGCGCGGCCTTCATCGTCAGATTTCGCAGTGGTGGTAATGGTAATATCCAAACCACGAACGCGATCAACTTTGTCATAGTCGATTTCTGGGAAGATGATTTGCTCACGCACACCCATGCTGTAGTTACCACGGCCATCGAATGACTTGGCGGACAGGCCACGGAAGTCACGGATACGTGGAACAGCAATGGAAATCAGACGCTCAAAGAACTCCCACATGCGTTCGCCACGCAGAGTTACTTTACAGCCGATCGGATAGCCCTGGCGGATTTTGAAGCCTGCAACAGATTTGCGTGCTTTGGTGATCAACGGTTTTTGACCGGAGATTGCTGCCAAGTCTGCTGCTGCATTATCCAGCAGTTTCTTGTCAGCGATTGCTTCACCAACACCCATATTCAGGGTGATCTTCTCGACCCGAGGGACTTGCATGACAGAGTTGTAATCAAACTGAGACATCAGCTGTTTGACTACCTCGTCTTTGTAGTAATCATGCAGTTTCGCCATCGTCATACTCCAAATTACTTGATAGTTTCGCTGTTAGATTTGAAGAAACGGACTTTTTTGCCATCTTCGAATCTAAAGCCTACACGGTCAGCCTTACCAGTAGCCGCGTTGAACAGTGCAATGTTAGAAACCTGAATAGCAGCTTCTTTTTCAACAATGCCACCTGGTTGGTTCAGAGCCGGAACCGGCTTCTGATGTTTCTTAACCAGGTTGATACCTTCAACAATGACCTTACCAGTAGATAGGACATTTTTTACTTTACCGCGTTTACCTTTATCTTTCCCGGTAAGCACGATAACTTCGTCATCACGACGGATTTTCGCTGCCATGGTTCGCTCCTTAGAGTACTTCTGGTGCCAGAGAGATAATTTTCATGAACTTCTCATTACGCAGTTCACGAGTTACCGGCCCAAAAATACGCGTACCGATAGGTTGCTCGCTGTTATTATTTAAAATAACGCATGCATTACCATCGAAGCGAATGACAGAACCGTCCGGGCGACGTACACCCTTCTTGGTGCGCACCACTACCGCCTTCAGCACATCGCCTTTCTTCACCTTACCGCGAGGAATTGCTTCCTTGATAGTAATTTTGATGATGTCGCCGACGCCTGCGTAGCGACGGTGCGAGCCACCTAGAACCTTGATACACATTACGCGACGCGCACCGGAGTTGTCGGCCACGTTCAGCATAGTCTGTTCTTGGATCATGTTAGTGCTCCGCTAATGTCAACTACAACTTTAGGACCTATTATTAGGTCGTTGAAAAGCCCCAAACCTGAGGGCGCAGCATTATAACACCGCTTCCAAAGTATGGGTAGAAAAAATAAACGGCTCGATTTCTGAGCCGTTTATTAAATTAGAGGCCGCTACTCTATTACAGAATCGCTTTCTCTACAACGCGAACCAACGTCCAAGACTTAGTCTTAGACAGTGGGCGGCATTCGCGGATTTCCACCACGTCGCCGATACCACATTCGTTGTTCTCGTCATGTACGTGCAGCTTAGTCGTACGTTTGATGAATTTCCCGTAGATTGGGTGCTTCACCGTACGCTCGATAGCAACAACCATGGATTTCTCCATTTTGTCACTAACAACACGACCTTGCAGAGTACGGATAATATCAGTCATTTACGCACCCGCCTTTTCAGTCAGTAAAGTCTTAACGCGTGCGACATTACGGCGCACTTGTTTCAACAGGTGAGTTTGTTGCAGTTGGCCACTCGCCGCCTGCATGCGTAAGTTAAATTGCTCACGCAGCAGGTTGAGCAGCTCAGTGTTCAGCTCTTCAACACTTTTTTGACGCAGCTCTTGTGCTTTCATTACATCACCGTCTTAGTTACAAAGGTGGTTTTGATCGGCAGTTTCGCTGCTGCCAGCTTGAATGCTTCACGGGCAATCTCTTCCGGTACACCGTCCATTTCGTACAGGACTTTACCAGGTTGGATCAGGGCAACCCAATACTCCACGTTCCCCTTACCTTTACCCATACGCACTTCAAGCGGCTTCTCGGTGATCGGTTTGTCCGGGAATACACGGATCCAGATCTTACCTTGACGCTTAACTGCACGAGTCATTGCACGACGAGCTGCTTCGATTTGACGAGCAGTCAGACGGCCACGGCCAACAGCTTTCAGACCGAAAGTGCCGAAGCTAACATCCGTACCCTGCGCCAGACCACGGTTGCGGCCTTTGTGCATCTTACGGAATTTTGTACGCTTTGGTTGTAACATCAGCGACTCTCCTTACTTGCGGCCTTTACGCTGCTGCTTTTTAGGTTGAGCAGCCGGTTCCGGTTGTTCAACTGCAGCCATACCACCCAGGATCTCACCTTTGAAGATCCATACCTTAACGCCAATTACACCATAAGTGGTGTGCGCTTCAGATGTGTTGTAATCGATATCCGCACGCAGTGTGTGCAACGGAACACGACCTTCGCGATACCATTCGGTACGCGCGATTTCAGCACCGCCAAGACGGCCACTTACTTCAACTTTGATACCTTTAGCGCCAAGACGCATTGCGTTCTGTACAGCACGCTTCATAGCACGGCGGAACATAACACGACGTTCCAACTGTGAAGTGATGCTGTCAGCAACCAATTTAGCGTCAAGTTCCGGTTTACGGACTTCAGCGATGTTAATCTGCGCAGGAACGCCAGCGATATCCGCTACGACCTTACGCAATTTTTCGACATCTTCACCTTTCTTGCCGATAACGATGCCTGGACGAGCAGTGTGAATAGTCACACGGATGCTCTTCGCTGGGCGCTCGATAACGATGCGAGAAACGGAAGCTTTCGCCAGTTCTTTAGTCAAGAATTGGCGAACTTTAAAGTCGCTGTCCAGGTTGTCAGCGAATTCTTTGGTATTCGCGTACCAAGTAGAGTTCCAAGGTTTGACAATACCCAGGCGAATACCATTAGGATGTACTTTCTGACCCATTGCTAGTCTCCAGAGTCTCAGCGATCGGACACAACCACAGTAATGTGGCTGGTGCGCTTCAGGATGCGATCTGCACGACCTTTCGCACGCGGCATAATGCGCTTCATGCTTGGGCCTTCGTCGACGAAGATTTTCGCGACTTTCAGATCATCGATGTCAGCGCCATCGTTGTGTTCTGCGTTAGCAATGGCAGACTCCAGCACTTTCTTAACCAGACCAGCAGCTTTCTTGTTGGTGTAGGTCAGAGTTTCCAGAGCTTGCGACACTTTCTTACCGCGGATCAGGTCAGCAACAAGGCGAACCTTCTGAGCAGAAGAACGAGCGTGGCGATGTTTAGCGATAGTTTCCATCTCTTCCTCCTACCTTAGCGCTTTTTAGCTTTTTTATCAGCCGCATGGCCGCGATAAGTACGAGTCGGCGCGAATTCACCCAGTTTGTGACCGACCATTTCATCGGAAACGAACACTGGTACGTGCTGACGACCATTATGGACAGCGATGGTCAAACCGATCATGTTAGGAAAGATCGTTGAACGACGGGACCAAGTGCGCAAAGGCTTCTTGTCACCGCTTTCCACCGCTTTCTCTACCTTCTTCAGCAAGTGCAGGTCAATAAAAGGACCTTTCTTGAGAGAACGTGGCATGGCTTATCCTCTAATTATTTTTTACTACGGCGACGTACGATGAACTTGTCAGTACGCTTGTTGCTACGGGTCTTCTTACCTTTGGTCTGAACGCCCCACGGAGTGACCGGGTGCTTACCAAAGTTACGACCTTCACCACCACCGTGCGGGTGATCGACTGGGTTCATCGCCGTACCGCGAACGGTAGGACGAACACCACGCCAACGTGCAGCACCTGCTTTGCCCAAAACGCGAAGCATATGTTCAGCGTTACCGACTTCACCCAAGGTGGCGCGGCAATCAACTGGAACTTTACGCATTTCGCCGGAGCGCAGACGCAGAGTTACGTAGGAACCATCACGTGCAACGATCTGGACGTAAGCACCAGCAGAACGAGCCAGTTGGCCGCCTTTACCTGGTTTCATTTCTACGTTATGAACCGTTGAACCTACTGGGATGTTGCGCATCGGCAGGGTATTACCTGCTTTGATAGCAGCATCGACGCCAGATTGGATCTGGTCACCAGCTTTCAGGCCTTTCGGCGCCAGGATATAACGGCGTTCGCCGTCTTTGTACAGAACCAGCGCGATGTTCGCGGAACGGTTCGGATCGTACTCCAGACGCTCAACCACAGCAGGGATACCATCTTTGTTGCGTTTGAAATCAACCAGACGATAATGTTGCTTATGGCCACCACCGATATGACGAGTGGTGATACGACCATTGTTGTTACGGCCACCACTTTTGCTCAGTTTTTCAAGCAATGGGGCGTAAGGTTTACCCTTGTGCAGCTCAGGGTTAACCACTTTAACAACATGGCGACGACCCGGAGATGTAGGTTTACATTTAACAATTGCCATTGTTCTTACTCCTCCGACTTACTCTGCGCCGCCGATGAAGTCCAGATTCTGGCCTTCTTTCAGGGTGACGTAAGCTTTTTTCCAGTCGCTACGACGACCAACACGCTGACCGTGACGCTTCACTTTCCCTTTTACTACCAGGGTGTTCACGTCTTCGACTTCGACTTCAAACAGTTTCTGCACTGCGGCTTTGATTTCTGCTTTGGTCGCGTCTTTGGCAACTTTAAGAACGATGGTGTTGCTTTTTTCCATCGCAGTAGATGCTTTTTCAGATACGTGCGGTGCACGCAGCACTTTCAGCAAACGTTCTTCACGGATCATGCCAGCATCTCCTCAACTTGCTTCACAGCATCAGCAGTCATAACCACTTTGTCGAAGGCGATCAGGCTAACTGGGTCGATACCTGCTACATCGCGCACGTCAACCTTGTACAGGTTACGCGCAGCCAGGAACAGATTCTCATCCAGTTCACCGGTCACGATCAGCACATCTTCCAGAGCCATATCTTTCAGTTTCTGTGCCAGCAGCTTAGTTTTAGGCGCTTCTACAGAGAACTTTTCGACAACGATCAGACGGTCCTGACGTACCAGTTCGGACAGAATGCTTTTCAGCGCGCCGCGGTACATCTTTTTGTTTACTTTCTGACTGTGGTCCTGTGGCTTGGCAGCGAAGGTCACACCACCGGAACGCCAGATCGGGCTCTTTACAGAACCTGAACGCGCACGGCCAGTACCTTTCTGACGCCACGGTTTCTTACCGGAACCAGTTACTTCAGCACGGGTCTTCTGAGCACGAGTACCTTGACGGGCACCTGCTGCATACGCAACAACAACCTGGTGTACCAGCGCTTCGTTGAAATCACGACCGAAGGTAGTTTCGGAAACAGTCAGCGCGCTTTGCGCGTCTTTCAATACTAATTCCATTGCTATCCCCTTACGCCTTCACAGCTGGTTTAACGATCAGGTTGCCACCAGTTGCGCCCGGTACAGCACCCTTAACCAGCAGCAGGTTGCGCTCAGCGTCAACACGTACTACGTCCAGGCTTTGAACGGTTACACGCTCGTCACCCAGGTGGCCAGCCATTTTCTTGCCTTTAAACACTTTGCCCGGAGTCTGGTTCTGACCGATAGAACCCGGAACGCGGTGAGACAAGGAGTTACCGTGGGTAGCATCTTGGGTACGGAAGTTCCAACGTTTTACAGTACCTGCAAAACCTTTACCTTTAGAAGTACCGGTAACATCGACTTTTTTAACATCAGCGAAAATTTCAACGCTAATTTCCTGACCAGCAGTGAACTCTTGGCCTTCTTCAAGGCGGAATTCCCACAGACCACGGCCAGCTTCGACGCCAGCTTTAGCGAAATGACCCGCTTCCGGTTTGGTCACACGGTTAGCTTTTTTGCTACCGGTAGTGACCTGAATGGCACGGTATCCGTCATTATCCAGGCTTTTAACCTGAGTCACGCGGTTCGCTTCAATTTCAATTACGGTTACTGGGATAGAAACGCCATCTTCAGTGAAGATACGCGTCATACCCACTTTTTTACCGACTAAACCAATCATTGTTTCAACCTCTCAATCGCTCAATGACCTGATTAACCCAGGCTGATCTGCACGTCTACACCGGCAGCCAGATCCAGACGCATCAGAGCATCAACGGTTTTCTCGGTTGGCTCAACGATGTCAACCAGACGCTTGTGAGTGCGGATCTCGTACTGATCACGCGCATCTTTGTTGACGTGCGGAGAGATCAGAACGGTAAAGCGCTCTTTGCGAGTTGGCAGCGGGATCGGACCACGAACTTGCGCACCAGTGCGCTTGGCAGTCTCGACGATTTCCGCAGTTGATTGATCGATCAGACGATGATCAAACGCTTTCAGGCGGATACGGATTCTTTGGTTCTGCATGAGACCAGAGCTCCAATTATTTATAAACGTAAATAATTACTCCTCACACCCATTTCGATTGATGGGGGAGTGTAATCGTCAACATATAACCCCCATATCGGGAGTATTGTTCGATAGACAGAAAACATCTGCTGCTTATCGACTGATTCGCTAAAATCAGGCCACCAAGATTAGGTGAGCCCGCGCATTATACGCAAAATGAGGCAGGAAGCAAGAAGCGGATGGAAATATGTGCAGGGCTCGGAATTCTATTGAGGGGTACAAAACTAACGAAGGGAATCAGACATACAGAAAAACTATGATGGCAACATGTGGTTACCCCCTTGCCTGCCAATTCTCAACCATGCAGGCAAGGGCAAAAAATGGGCAATCAGTCTTTACGTTCCAGCAACTGAGCTTGGGCATAGTTTTGAATACCAAGCCGTTCAATCAGACTTAATTCAGTTTCCAGCCAATCAATGTGCCCTTCTTCATCAGCCAGGACATCCTTCATCAAATCACGGCTGACATAATCATGAATAGAATCTGCATACGCGATACCTTCCCGCAGATTCTTAGCCCCTTCCAATTCCAGAGCCAAATCGGACCTCAACATCTCTTCGATATCTTCACCAATATTTAGCTTGCCGAGATCTTGCAGGTTCGGTATTCCCTCAAGGAACAAAATACGCTCGATATAACGATCGGCATGCTTCATCTCGTCGATCGACTCGCGATATTCCTTGTCATTAAGGCGCATTAAGCCCCAGTTTTTGAACATTCGCGCATGCAGGAAGTATTGATTAATAGCAACCAGCTCGTTGCCGAGCAGTTTGTTGAGGTGAGCAATGAGTTTTTTATCGCCTTTCATAGACAAATCCTCCTGGTCAGTCCTAATAGTGTAGAACTTGTAGACCAAGAGTCAAAAAATAGCCTTACCTTTTGTTAGGCAACTTCATGCATAAGAATAATAGTCGCTCGTTCCTCCACCATAATTTGCCTTGCCTGACGAATGCACTTCCCACAATCGCTACCAATCGGCACTAAATCACGCAGTTGCTTCATGGTATGAGGATTATGCTGACGAACCGCTTTACGGATCGCTTTGTCAGTCACGGCATTACACAGACATACGTACATAGAGAGACTCACTTCTTAACCAATGCAGTAAGTCTAAATAAGAATCGTTTTTATTTCAATTAAGATTTAAATAAGACGCATAAAAAAAGGGTACCGAAGTACCCTTTTTTGTGTTTATAAAGTATTCGCGATTAAGCGATAACTTTAGCAACAACGCCCGCACCAACGGTACGGCCGCCTTCACGGATAGCGAAACGCAGACCGTCATCCATCGCGATTGGGTGGATCAGGGTAACAACCATATTCACGTTATCACCCGGCATTACCATCTCTACGCCTTCTGGCAGTTCGATAGTCCCGGTCACGTCAGTGGTACGGAAGTAGAACTGTGGACGGTAGCCTTTGAAGAATGGCGTATGACGGCCACCTTCTTCTTTGCTCAGGATATACACTTCTGAGTCAAATTTGGTGTGTGGCTTGATAGAACCTGGTTTAGCCAGAACCTGACCACGTTCGATATCTTCACGCTTGATACCACGCAGCAGAACACCCACGTTCTCACCCGCACGGCCTTCGTCCAGCAGTTTGCGGAACATTTCTACGCCGGTACAGGTCGATTTCACGGTGTCTTTGATACCGACGATTTCAACTTCTTCGCCTACCTTGATGATGCCGCGCTCTACACGACCGGTCACCACGGTACCACGACCAGAAATGGAGAAAACGTCTTCGATTGGCAGCAGGAACGGCATATCAATCGCACGCTGTGGTTCTGGGATATAAGAGTCCAGATGACCAGCCAGCTCAATGATTTTCTCTTCCCACTCTGGTACGCCGTTCAACGCTTGCAGTGCTGAACCACGAACCACTGGCAGATCATCACCAGGGAAATCATAGGCAGACAGAAGTTCACGCACTTCCATTTCAACCAGTTCCAGCAGCTCTTCATCATCAACCATGTCACATTTGTTCATGAATACGATGATGAAAGGAACGCCTACCTGGCGGCCCAGCAGGATGTGCTCACGCGTCTGTGGCATTGGGCCATCAGTAGCAGCAACCACCAGAATAGCGCCATCCATCTGAGCAGCACCGGTGATCATGTTTTTCACGTAGTCGGCGTGCCCTGGGCAGTCAACGTGCGCGTAGTGGCGGCTTGGGGTGTCATATTCAACGTGAGAAGTGTTGATGGTGATACCACGTGCTTTTTCTTCTGGCGCGTTATCGATCTGGTCGAAAGCACGAGCGCTACCGCCGTAGGTTTTAGCCAGAACGGTAGTGATTGCAGCAGTCAGGGTAGTTTTACCGTGGTCAACGTGGCCGATAGTACCAACGTTAACGTGCGGTTTGGAACGTTCAAATTTTTCTTTAGACACGGCTATATTCCTTACTCTTATGCTCCCCCCTCATGGAGAGAGCATTGGATCAATGTTTTAAACCCGGAGCTTATTTACCACGGGCTTCGATAACGGCCAGAGCGACGTTGTTCGGCGCTTCAGCATACTTCAGGAACTCCATAGAGTATGAAGCACGGCCCTGGGTCTGAGAACGCAGGTCAGTAGCATAACCAAACATTTCAGACAACGGAACCTGAGCGCGAACGGTTTTACCGGTGGCAGTATCATCCATGCCTTCGATCATACCGCGACGACGGTTCAGGTCACCAATGACGTCACCCATGTAATCTTCAGGGGTTTCGACCTCAACCTTCATTACAGGCTCAAGCAGAACTGGTTTGGCTTTCTTGAACGCATCTTTAAATGCGAGAGAAGCGGCCAATTTAAACGCCAGTTCAGAGGAGTCAACATCGTGGTAAGAACCGAAGTGCAGACGCACTTTGATGTCAACAACTGGATAACCTGCCAGAGGACCAGCTTTCAGCTGCTCCTGAATACCTTTATCAACGGCCGGGATGAATTCCTTAGGAATAGTACCACCCACGATATCGTTGACAAATTCATAACCTACACCACCTGGAGGCAGAGGCATCATATCGATCACAACGTGACCGTACTGACCGCGACCACCAGACTGCTTGGCATGCTTACCTTCAATGTCTTTGACCGTGTCACGAATCGTTTCACGATAAGCAACCTGTGGTTTACCGACGTTCGCTTCCACGTTAAATTCGCGGCGCATACGGTCAACCAAGACATCCAGGTGCAGCTCACCCATACCCGCGATGATAGTCTGACCTGATTCCTCGTCAGTCCATACACGGAATGATGGGTCTTCCTTCGCCAGACGGCCCAGAGCCAGACCCATTTTTTCCTGGTCAGCTTTGGTTTTTGGTTCAACGGCAACCGAAATTACCGGATCTGGGAATTCCATACGCTCAAGAATGATCGGGTTGGCAGGATCGCACAGCGTATCACCAGTCGTCACATCTTTCAGACCGATAGCCGCAGCGATGTCGCCAGCACGAACTTCTTTAATTTCTTCACGCTTGTTGGCGTGCATCTGAACAATACGCCCCAGACGCTCGCGCTGCGCTTTTACTGAGTTCAGTACGGTATCACCAGAGTTAACCACACCGGAGTAAACACGGAAGAACGTCAGGTTACCCACAAATGGGTCGGTCGCGATTTTAAACGCCAGAGCCGAGAACGGCTCTTTGTCGTCTGAATGACGAACCGCAGGGGTGTCTTTACCGTCGTCTAACATGCCGTTGATCGATTCAACGTCAGTAGGCGCAGGCAAGTATTCAACCACCGCATCCAGCATTGCCTGTACGCCTTTGTTTTTAAAAGCAGAACCACAGGTAACCAGGATAATTTCGTTGTTCAGCACACGCTGACGCAGCGCTTTTTTGATTTCTTCCTCGGTCAGCTCTTCGCCGCCCAGGTATTTGTCCATCAGTTCTTCTGACGCTTCCGCAGCAGATTCAACCAGGTTCTGGCGCCACTCTTCGGCCAATTCCTGCATATCCGCAGGGATATCTTCGTATTCGAAGGTCACACCCTGATCTGCATCACTCCAGTTGATGGCTTTCATTTTCACCAAGTCAACAACACCGGTGAATTTCTCTTCTGCGCCGATCGCCAACTGCAGTGGAACTGGGTTCGCCGCCAGACGAGATTTAAGCTGCCCAACAACTTTCAGGAAGTTAGCACCCATACGGTCCATTTTGTTAACGAACGCGATGCGTGGAACTTTATATTTGTTTGCCTGACGCCATACGGTTTCAGACTGCGGCTGAACGCCACCAACCGCACAGTAAACCATCACCGCACCATCAAGCACACGCATGGAACGTTCTACTTCGATGGTGAAGTCAACGTGCCCTGGGGTATCGATGATGTTAATACGGTGTGGTTCAAACTGCTTAGCCATACCTGACCAGAAGGCAGTAGTCGCAGCAGAAGTGATAGTAATACCACGTTCCTGCTCCTGCTCCATCCAGTCCATGGTCGCGGTGCCTTCGTGCGTTTCACCAATTTTATGGTTTACACCGGTATAGAACAGAATACGTTCGGTAGTGGTGGTCTTACCGGCGTCGATGTGAGCACTGATACCGATATTACGGTAGCGCGCAATGGGCGTTGTACGAGCCATTTGATTCCTCTATCTACTAGGTCGTTCATTCGATTAAGCCATGCAGACCGCTTTGTTAAGCGCCCTCGCATGGCTAGCATGACTACAGCATGGAATTACCAGCGGTAGTGGGCGAACGCCTTGTTGGCTTCTGCCATACGGTGAACGTCTTCACGCTTCTTAACAGCAGAACCTTTGTTCTCTGCTGCATCAGACAGCTCGTTCGCCAGGCGCAGAGCCATGGATTTATCACCGCGTTTACGAGCAGCATCAACGATCCAACGCATTGCCAAAGCATTACGACGAACCGGACGAACTTCAACTGGTACCTGATAAGTAGAACCACCAACGCGGCGAGACTTAACTTCTACAGTCGGGCGAACGTTGTCGAGAGCTACTTCAAAAGCTTCCAGGTGGTCTTTACCAGAACGCTGAGCCAGGGTTTCCAGCGCGGTATAGACGATTGCTTCTGCAGTAGATTTTTTGCCATCTACCATCAGAATGTTTACAAATTTAGCCAACAGCTCAGATCCGAACTTAGGATCTGGCAGAATTTTACGTTGACCAATAACGCGACGACGTGGCATAGAAATACTCCGTTGTTAATTCAGGATTGTCCAAAACTCTACGAGTTTATTTTGACATTAAAGTGAAAATGTTTGGCCTTACTTAACGGAGAACCATTAAGCCTTTGGTTTCTTCACGCCGTACTTAGAACGAGCTTGCTTACGGTCTTTAACACCGGAGCAGTCAAGCGCACCGCGAACGGTGTGGTAACGCACACCTGGCAAGTCTTTAACACGACCGCCACGAATCAGGATCACGGAGTGTTCCTGCAGGTTATGGCCTTCACCACCGATGTAGGAAGACACTTCGAAACCGTTAGTCAAACGCACACGGCAGACTTTACGCAGTGCAGAGTTTGGTTTTTTCGGAGTGGTAGTATATACGCGGGTACATACACCACGTTTTTGCGGGCAAGCTTCCAGCGCTGGAACGTTGCTTTTAGCAGCTTTCACAGAGCGTGGTTTGCGAACCAGCTGATTAATTGTTGCCATTAAAAAAGCTCCTGGTTTTTGCTTCGTAAACACGTGATAAATCGCCTCGTATGCACGACTGGCAAAGTACGAGGACGCAGAATTTTATGGCTGACGAGTAGAGGTGTCAAGAAATATACAACATCATGCCCATTACCAAGCCATTTGGCTGCGATGTTTTTCGGTTAGTGTGACGAAGTGAGTATAGTCGATGACGGTAATGCTGTGCGAAATATAACCAGAAACCCCTCTGGCATCCAGGTCATCTTGCAGAGCATAGAGGGAGATAGAACTCTTAAGCAGCGAATCAAGATGCAGGCTGCCAACCAAACCAGCCAACACACCATCCTGTAACAGCAACAACGCATCATCTTTCGTGACAAGCCGTAGCAACGCAGGCAAATCACATTGGTAGGGGGAGTGGCTCAAAGTATATAGCATCAGAATATCCTACTAGAAAGTCATCACCACATCATAACCATCCAGCGTTTGGCGCAGCACTTCTGGCGGCAAAATATCTGCAGCTAAAACCCAATCAGATACCTGCTGCAAACCACGCTCCTGCAAAGACGCTTCGCAGAGATAACAGTTTTCAACGTCATACAACGGTAATACACCAAAGGTGGCAATGTAATTACGTGCCAAGATTTTTTCAGGTTGCTGACCCGGTAGAAGTTGTAATACGCCATCGCCGATGAAAAACACACCAATATCTTCGCTCAGTGCCGAAGTCGCCAGCAATGCATCCAACCCTTCTCTCCCTCCCGCGTCACCATGGGGGCCATGAGTAAAAACAAACGCAACTCGTTTCATCGGGTTCTCTTAAAACTGCACCAGGCGATCACAACTCAGTGCCGCTTCCGCCAACGACCCCAAGCCGCTGAGGGTAAACCCTTCCTGCAAATTAGCCGAAGCCAACCCAAGTTGCGCCGCTTCCTGTGCATCAGTAATACCACGCCGCAAGGCAGCGGCAACACAGACGTTGAGCTCAATACCCTGTTGCCTGGACAATGTTACCCAAGCTCGCACCAGATCGAATTCGTCGTTCGCCGGAGAGATTAACTGATTGGCGTTCAATACGCCTTCACGATAGAAAAATATGCTGGAGATTTTATGACCGGCAGCCAGCAGTGCCTGAGCGAATTGCCAGGCACTGCTGGCTTGTTGAGTTCCATACGCCGGGCCAGTGACCAGCAAGCAGTAATTGAGCATCAGCGCTCATTTCCCAGCAGATCGCCACTTTTAAACTGGCGGATATACAGATATACAGTATGTTTGGAGATATTCAGCCGCTCAGCAACCTGGTTAATTGCATCCTTGATATCAAAAATCCCTTTTTCGTAGAGATTAAGCACTATTTGGCGATTTTTGGCGTTATTAGACACATTACGATCCACATTCACCTCTTCGATGGTAAATTCCAGCGTCTGGGCGACCAAATCGTCCACTGAAGAAGCGAAATTGACTGAAGAAGCCACGTCCTTCATTTCTGGCGGCATAAACGTCTGTATCACCTGGGAAAACGGCACATCCAGGTTCATATTGATACACAACAGGCCGATCACACGCTGTTCGCGATTGCGGATAGCAATGGTTACCGATTTCATCAACACGCCGCTTTTAGCACGGGTGAAATAAGCTTTGGAGACACTGCTGTCATCACCAGCCATATCATGCAACATCCGCAACGCCAGATCGGTAATGGGCGAACCAATTTGGCGCCCAGTATGCTCACCATTCGCAATACGTACTGCGGAACATTTCAGATCTTCCAACGAATGCAGCACGATTTCACAATGGCCGCCAATCAACATCGCCAGGCCGTCCACCACCGCTTCGTATGACTTTAAGATTTCATGATCCGTTTGACTAAACGGGCGCTCATTCAGCAAATCAAGTTCGCTGGCTTCGCTGGATAAAAGCGAATTAGACATTGAAAATACCACCCTCGTAGATCGCCTGTGCCAGGGGGGCGCAGCTAAAACCGCTCATGCAGATTCCGTTCCATCAGCAGCACATCGGCGGCCCCTGCATAATAAACAGGTTAAGCACGACGAATATCCGTAGACCGGGCAACCAGAAACAACTTTAGATACACGCCCTAAGGGGCAGGCGCAAGACTCATAAGCCCAGACAGTCAGTCTAGCAAAACAGCCAGAGCAAAGTCCTTGTGTTTGCGCGTAGTAATGACGTTAAGCCCGATGCCCGGCAGGCGTCAAGCAATCCGTAAAAGGAGAAATAAAACTTGCAGGGAATTTTGCATTATTCGATGAATCTAAAATGACAGCCGCCGCAAAAATCATTTGCAGCGGCTGGAGAAAGACTCGCTTATTTCGCTTTGGTTTCTGCGGCTTCGTCAGCTGCTTTTTCAGGCTTGTCATCAGCTTTAGCAGCTGGTTTCACATCCAGCAACTCAACTTCGAAGACCAGAGTAGAGTTAGCCGGGATACCTGGAACACCGGTTTTACCGTAAGCCAGCTCAGGTGGAATAACCAACTTGATTTTACCACCTTTTTTGATCTGCTTCAGACCTTCAGTCCAGCCTGGAATCACACCGTCCAAACGGAATGACAGTGGCTCACCACGATCATAAGAGTTGTCAAACACAGTGCCGTCGGTCAAGGTTCCTTTGTAGTTCACCACCACGGTATCACTATCTTTCGGCGCTTCACCGGTTCCTTCTTTCTCAACCAGATACAGCAAACCAGATTCGGTTTTCTTCACGTCCTTCTCTTTAGCGAAAGTATCACGATATTTGGTTCCTTTTTCTTCGTTATCTTTCGCATCCTGCTCCATCTTCGCCTGAGCAGAAGCCTTCACGCGTGCTTCAAAGCTTTGCAGGGTTTTTTCGATCTCTGCATCGTCCAGCTTGCTCTTGTTAGCGAACGCATCCTGAACACCGGCGATCAATTGCTCTTTATTCAGTGCGATACCCAGTTTCTCTTGTTCTTTCAGAGAGTTTTCCATGTAACGGCCCAGCGAAGCACCCAGAGCATACGCAGCCTGTTCATCATCATTTTTGAATTTGCCAGTGCTTGGTGCAGCAGTTTCTGCTGGTTTAGCGGCTTCGGCAGGTTTGGCAGCATCAGCAGCCATGACCTGCGTGGTATTCAGGGCGAAAGCCATGGCTGTTGCCAGAAGCGTGACTTTAAACAAAGATTTCATCCATTTCTCCAGTGTTTGAAGCTAGGCCCCAAACGATCATTAAGTGAGTTAACCAGGCTACTATAGCTGCCTGAAACAAAAGAGTCACACAGGTAACGTTGAGTCAAAGTGTGACCCCATATTCGCCTATAAGTTTCCAGACTCTCCCTAGCAGGCTGATAATTCAGAGTATCCCCAAGGCATGAGGCCCCACGTTTATCAGCCGCCCTAAAATCTGGCAGGAGATACAAACACCACATTCATAAATAGCTCAGCGCAAAGCGAACAGCTCCTGTTAACATAGCGTCAGTATCCCAGATTGAACAGTGTCAGAGGTAACATCATGCATAATACCGATAACGAAAACCTGTTAAAACGGCTGGAAGAACTGGAAAGCCGCCAGGCTTTTCAGGAGCTCACGATTGAAGAGCTCAATCAAACTGTCGTCCAACATCAGCTTGAAATGTTAAAATTACAAGAGCACCTGCGCCTGCTGACCGATAAGCTGCGCGCCACACAACCTTCGATGATCGCCCCACAGTCGGAAGAAACACCACCACCGCACTACTGAACAGAAGGGTGACACCAATCTCTTAACTACATCAGCCCACTTAGAAGCTATCTCATTTAAGGCTACTTCATTTACCATTTTGGCCCTGGGCCGTGGCTTTAGCCTTTGAACAACTGGAGGGCGAACGTAGTAAATCATCCCCACCTATTGTGTACACTCCGGTTCCTGCACGGCCTGCCGTGCCCAACCTGGCCACTCATTAGCGTAAGCTCTTATTCTGTCACACAGAAAATGCCAGTAAAAAGGCCGCCGAAGCGACCTTTCTTACCCTAA